>NZ_LHUL01000003.1 GCF_001276985.1 Clostridium botulinum | reverse complement strand
TCTGGAGAGTATGTAAAAATCATAAAGGAGGCCATTAATTATGGAAATTGACCTTGAAAAATATACTGGAAATAAGTTTGTAGATGCCATAAAAGATATCGTCAAGAAAGGAAACGTAACCAGAATAAAAATTAAAGCGGACGATATGTTACTCCTGGATATACCTATAAACGCAGAAGTAGAGGGAGGCGCCATTGATAGCGTATATCTTCCCGCCCTTATGACAATTTGTGATGCCGCTGCGGTTATATCCAAAGTGCAGGTCATACAGGTTATAATTGAACGCCCTGATGGTAAAATTGAGGTTGTAGATGACATTTGTCAAAGTAAATAAGACTTGCATAAAGGCACGGTTTAATAGGGAAACCTATTGAATCATACCCTAAACCGATACGGAAAAGCAAGAGAGAGGCGTTGCCCTCAAGGGATAGCGCCTCTCTACTTGTCTTTTGAAGGCTTATTACTTACAGTTCCGTCATCATTCCCTTTTCAAGTTATATCACTAATATTATCCCTACATGTTCTCATTTCATTTGTATTTGGAAACGATATTGTATAGTGTGCTATATAATTGCTAAGTAGTGGATGAGGTGCTATGTATATGTGATTTGGGGGTTCTTTTATTTTTAAATGCCTATTTACCGATATGTCATAAAAGAACAACTCAATCCCCCCCCTATTTCAAATATAAAATACATCCATAATTATACTATATTCACTTATAATATTCCATAAATACTTCCAATTAATAATCTAATTCAGCGATATATATTTTTTTTCTAACCAAAGTAGCTATTGTGCTATTATATAAGGAATCTTCCTTGCTTCTTTTGTTTGATTTTAATTTTTGAACCTCCACTCCCTTTAAATTTTTTAATCTTGTCTCCCTTTCACTCACTAATATATTTAAATCGTATGTAAATTCTTTCGAACTAAATGAAAAAATAAGTAAATTTGAAATAACTAAATATCAAAATGAATCAACTATTAATCAAAAATTTGACTCCTCAATAATTGAAAACTTAAAGAATTTAAAAGATAGCGTCCTTGACCTAAAAGAACTTACGCCATATATACTAAATAGATTTATAGAAAGAATTGAAATCAAGTCAGATGGGACTCCGAAAATACACTACCGATTTTCGGAGTCACCTGTTTATTTTTCAGATTTTTTTAGCAACACACAGCACTCAACGTGGCTGGTGTGAGGAAGCATATAAGTGGACGCTCATTCATCATCTTTATAAATACCTTTCGAATCATTTTTTTGGTGTATTGCTGTGCCAAGTTGCCCCCCCAATGCTTTATCTATATTGAAAATTATAACATAGGGTAAGTTATTTTTAAATAATCCATCATCATATGCTGAATTATTCAACAGGGAGTTTTGAAAGCATTTCTGCCACATTAAAATACATTTGTTCAATTCCCTTTCGATCATATTTCATTCCACAAACCTCAATATGATCTGTATTATCCAATTCACCAAGATAATTCCATGTACCCTTTACGGCAGTCCCGCTATAATCAACTATTTTGTCTGTTGAACCTACCTTAGGGTTTATAGCTGATATAACACTCACAACTCCGTCATTTCTCCACCAGCTTTTATCTATAGGAACTTCACCACTCTTATTGTTTGTATACATACCCATAAATATGGAACTTTTCACAAGAACTGGATTCATTTTTTTGTTTGGCACCTGAAAATGAGTCAATTTATCTTCATGAGTATTTACACATGCAATTGAAAAATAGTCGATATCACTTTGTGCCTTAACGTAGGAATTAAATTCCCGAGCTCCTTCCGGTGACAAATCCCAGACACTTAAATCCTTTGTTTTTTTCCAAATTTCACTTTTAATTACTCTATTATTGTAGGCTAAACGTGATTCACCAGGCTTTCTTTTAAGGCCCCACTGATCTAATTGAAAATCGTAATTTAAGTCATCTAAATTAACATTTTTGCCTTTTATTGCGGCAATAGCTGCAACAAATTGATGTGTGAGAGGCTCAATATCACATTTTATATGTGCTTCCTGGCTTCCATCATGTGGAGTAGCAATAGATGTAATACTGGACACCCATGATTTGCCGCCAGTAAAAAGGGAATTGATGCTTCCATCTGTGGTAAATGATAATTCATTAGGATCTCCATTTTCTAAAAGCTGTGCTAATAGACGGATTGTCTGTCCTCCCATACTATGTCCAATTAGATGAATTTTTTGAACATTTCCAGATGAATCTTTTGTTCCAATTTGTTTGTACACGCCTGGATAACTTCGTCCATATCTTTCATGTCCATATTTTTTAGAATGTGATTCACCATAATCAACTGTGCCGCCTACAATATATGTATACAGCTCACATGCCCTATCCCAGTTACTTGAAACAGGTCCGATAGATGGAGAATATACAGTATAGCCCTTCTCGGTAAGCTTTTGAGTCAGACTTTCTTTACCTCCCCAGTAATAGAGACCGGCTCCTTCATTGCTTCCCCAACCAAAGCATCCATGTACCATAACTATGGGATAATTATTTCCGACTCCCATAGCATCACTGTTACCAGCAGCTTTTACAGTAGAAATTGAGGTGAAACAAAAAACTGTACAGATGATAATAATAGATACCATAATCCTTTTAAAATAAGATTTTTTCATACCCATGCTCCTTTACATCATAAATTCTGTAGCCAGCAGCTAGGCTATATAATTTATTTTATTTTGATTAAATTAATAGTAAATTTCAATTGGAGTATCCTAAAGTTAATTATTCTTAGAAGGACATTAGAGAAGGTTAGTTAGTTCATTTTTTGCAGAGCATTAATTCTATTGTTATGAAGGCTTGTCCCACTAACTTAAGTATCACATGCTGCTTACTCAGATGTTGTATCTCTAATAGTAGCCCACAGAAAGGCATTTTCATTGGATGAAACCTGATTATATGATGCTTTAGCCAATATTTTTGCTTAGGATATTCCTAAAATTCACCTCCTTTTGGCATACATATGGCTAACTTTCTTTCCGCTAGTGCTTTATTGGTTCCATATAATACTTATATTTATTACCTAAATTTACAAATGACTGTTAACTACCAAAAATCATTTATCTCTATAGGAAAGAAATAGCCTATAATTTTATTAACTTATGATTCTGCTCGTCCATACCATAATTATGGTATGGTTCACAGTATTTTATTAGTGGAGTTAATGTCTTCGTTATAGCATACTGTTTATATTACAGTCAATCTTATGGAGCGCCTATAGTAAGCCTAAAATCCTCAATAGTCAAAAAAATCTTCCTTTTTTTAACTATTGCAGTATTTTCCTATTTTTCCCACAACAAAAAGCGGAGAGCATCTAGCTTCTCCGCTGGGAACAATAGCCTCAATTCGGCCATACTCATACTTCTTTTCTCCTTGTAGACATCAGCTTAAATTACAATTGTTAATGATTATATTTATAATATATTGACTTTATTTTTTATCAAGTATCATTAATGGCGAAAAACCCTAAATAGCAAATAAAAACATTCCCAAAAATGATAATACTAAATAAAAGATTGCTTCGTGTTTGATGACAACTGAAGATGATGTTATTTCATCTTTTTCGTTGCTATTTTTTTTCAAGATGATGTGAAAGAATGCTTTAAAGATGAAATATCCGATAATAGCTCCTAGGGTGTTCATAATTAAATCATCTGTCGTTGTGGTTCGACTTTGAGTGAACAATTGACTTAACTCAATACATAAGGATAACAAAAATCCCGACAAGGCAACCTTTTTAATTGTTCGAAATTGTTTCCAAATCAATGGTAACAAGAATCCTAATGGTATCGTCATTATAATATTCAAAACATACGGCATGATTACCTCAGAACTAGAAAATGGAACTAAATAAATTCGATCAAATTTAGATGTAGATGCGGTAACAAACCTTTGCACATCCCAAATTGTTCCTATACCTGTTACGCCATAAACAGCTCCCAGATACAATAAAAAAATAAATACCCATAGAAGATGCTTGCGGGAAACTCCTCCTTCCCTCTTCTTAGCCCTTAGATAAAATCCTTTTTGAAATACAATACATAAAATACATATGCGAATAATGTTAATTAAATAATCAGTATGAGCAACATACATAATACATGTACGAATATAGGCAATTAAATATCTAATTATTAACACAATAGTCCTCCTTGTTGTTGAATTAAAATTTAATTATTGGCATGATTATAATATCAACAAAAATTTAAGAATAAGTGAATACAATCTTAAGACTTTCTGAATTTTAATAATTAAAGAAGACGGATTCCCCACGTATTTTAGACAATATCTAATGAATCCTTAAGAATTCATAGTTTTAATAACATTGCTCCGGGGATCCCTGGAGGAGCTTAGTTTTTTCATATAAAAAAGCCTCAAAAGTTTTATCTCTCAAGGCTTTTCACTATGAGTCATTTTCCCTAAAATTTTTCCACTATAACATCCTAAGTTTATAATTATATTGTCAATTATCTCTCTTTCTATTTCAGTTAGCTCTATATGATTATATTCGATATTTTCTTCAATAGGATTGTAGCCATAATTCCTATATTCATGATAGATCTTTTTATATACTGGACCATGAGCCCATGCTTCACAATCATTATTAAATAAATATTCTCCATCAAAAACTTTATAGAATCCCTGACAATTGTACAACAATTTTTGTCAAGATAAAGTTGGAAATAAATGAACTATATAGCTGTGAACGATAAAAATCAAATACAATTTGTATTAAGCTTGGATTATATGGTAAAAAATTAATTGCTGTGGATGGACCAAAAATAGGATTTTATTTTTTCTTATTATTTTTTCTTTCCATGCGTTATAAGACAAATATATAATAGGAAAAAGAACAAGTAAAATCACTATGGGTTGTGGAAGTGTAGGCATAGTATACTCCCTTTCTAAAAATTTAATCATTTATTAATAGAGTTCCTTTTTTTCATAAACCTTTATCGATGTAATCACAGAAACACTTAAAACTAAAATAATAATAGCTATCATTATTAAAATCCAAACGAACGACGGCATGGAAGATAACCAACTCAAATCCAGTGAAATCCATAGTTTCGTTAATGTTGGTAACATAAATGGTGTTGCAACAATCACAATAGAAAAAAAGTACTTTGTCTTTTCGTAGCCTAATTTATATTGAATAGGTGTATACACGCCAAATAGTATTGCTGAAATTAGCATTACCGCTAATACATTAGATAAGCTAAGCAACTTAACTTGAGGTAATATAAGCGATACAATACTATATGCTAAAACACAATATACGAAAATCAGCAATAAAAATATATATCTCGCAGCTACAATTGAACGGCGAGAATATGGAGTTGCACACAATAAGGCATCCGCTTTTGGATATTTAAGTTCTGTCATTGAAACATATTGATACAGCATAAACTCAGCAAAAATAGTAGAAATTAAAAATGCACCAAAACCTAAAAATTCAGGAGTACGCCACATAATAAATATTGGAATAGCGATAGTTATAATCATCATAACCAACATGTATTTTTTTACAAGTAAAATATCTTTTTTCACAAGGCTAATTAACATTTGCTTTTACCTCCCTTAATATATCCCAGCATAATATCCTCTATACTCGGTCTTTCAACTAAAATATTGCGCATACTCTTTTGGACTAAATCTAATTGTTTCGTTAATCCTGTAAATCCAAAACTGGATTCTTGAATATTTAAAAATAGTTTACGTGTTTCTTCATTAAGATATTTTCTATCTCCCTTTACCAATCGATGATTGTCTATCAATGTATCCTTTTCTTCCTCAAATAAAATTTTACCATTGTCAATTAATATTAGCATATCAGCTATTTTATCCAAATCAGAAGTAACATGTGTAGAGAAGAAAACGCTTTTTCCACCTTGATTCATGTAATCGGTGAGAATCTCCATAAGCTGACTTCTAATCAGTGGGTCAAGTCCACTGGTTGGCTCGTCCATGATTAACAGGTCTGCGTTATGTGATAAAGCAAGTGCTAAAGCAAATTTCATACGCATACCCTTTGATAATGCAGAAATTTTTTGATGTGGATTTAGATTAAAACGTTCCATATAGGCTTTATAATCCCCTTCGCTCCAAGTTGAATAGGCAGGAGCAATAATACTTTTCATTTCAGACATGGATAACTCGTCATAGAAACAACCATCATCCAAAACAATGCCGATACGATTTTTAAGCTCTTTCTCATTTGTTTGCATATCTTTTTCAAAAAATTTTATTAAACCACTTTCCTTGGATATAAGGTTAAGTATTGCTCTTAGCGTGGTAGTTTTACCTGCCCCGTTAACACCAATAAAACCAGTAATACAATCTTCCTGTAGTGAAAAGCTAATATCCGACAAATTGAAATCTTTGTAGACTTTTTTTAGTCCTGTTACTTCTAATATATTGTTCATTATATATCCTCCTCATACAAAATATCCATCATTGCATTCAATTCTTCTTTCGAAATTTTTAGCGTTTTTGCAGTTTGAATAAGGTCTTGCATTTTTTGCTCTACAATACGCCGCTTGGAATCTCTTAGCAACTCCAAGTTACCTATCGAAATAAAAGTGCCAATCCCTACCTGACTTGTTATAAAGCCTTCCTGCTCCAACTCATCATAAACACGGCGAATCGTCAACACACTCACTTTTAATTCCGTAGCAAAGTTCCTAATTGATGGGAGCTGTTCGCCATCTGATATTTCCCCTTTGAAAATAGAATCCTTTATTTGCTCTTTTATTTGTTCATATAACGGCTTATCAGATACATTTGAAATTAATATTTTCACTGCGTTTAATTACCTCCATAATCAGTGTGTATATGTACAATACACACTATACACATAATATACTTTAATGTCAAGAAAAAAGTTCCACTAATTCACGTTATTGCTGATTAAGAGGAAGAATGGATAGCCCTGTTATGCATGGTATTCGTATAAATATTACTGGTACTATTGTGATGAATCAAAGCTACTTTAGATCAACTAAAGTGGTACTTATATGGTGAAATAATAAATCATATTAAATAAGCTATATAATCAATTTGTTCATGTCCCCGAGAGTTCTTCCAGAAAACAACTGTAGTGTCAACGGAGGCCGTTTTCTGGTTGCTAAAATTATAGTATGGTTCACAGTATTTTATCAATGGAGTTAGTGTATTCGTTATAGCATACTGTTTATATTACAGCCAATTTTATGTAGTGACTATAGCAAGCCTAAAATCTCAAGTGGCTAAAAGAATATTCCTTTTTTAATTGCTACAATATTTTCCTATTTTCAAAATAAAAAGCGGAGAACATTTAACTTCTCCGGTGGGAACGATAGCTTTAATTTAGCCATACCTATACTTTTTTCCTTCTTGTAAACATAAACTTAAATGACAATTGTTAATGATTATATTAATTCTACCCTTATCAATCTATATCTAAGCTTTTGTTACAAACCTTCTCTATCTTATTTGCAGCTGCACTAGCTCCTCCAGCTTTTTGTAAGCTTTTAGAAATCACTTCTGCATTTCTTTTGTAGGATATATCATTTAATACTTGTAAAACAGTTTCTCGGATACTATTTACAGCATCTGACTTTAATATTTTTCCAGCATTTAGTTCCGCTACTCGATTTGCCACCATAGCTTGTTCACTGTGTAATGGAAATAAAACTGATGGCACACCAAAATATAAACTTTCACTTATGCTGTTCATCCCACAATGGGTAATAAACACATCAGTCTGTTGTAAAACTTTTAATTGCTCAACTTTGGGATAAACTTTAAAATTATCTGGTAGCTTACCTAAGCTAGGAATATCTGCCTTCTCTCCAACAGACATGATAACTTGGCAATCCACATCAGCTAATGCCTTAATACAGTTTTCATAAAAATGTCTATTTTGATTCAGTACGGTTCCTAATGAAATATAAATCAGCGGATATTTCTTTTTAATTTGTTCAACTTCTGGAACTCGGAAAGAAGGTCCTACAAAAGCATACTTATCTGAAAATGTTTCTACCATAGGCTGAAATTCTTTAGATGCATAAACAATTGTATCAGTATCATTGTCATTTTGGATAATACTTATAAAGTTTTTTACATTATAACCTTTTTCCCGGAGCAACTTTATCTTTTTATTAATTCTTGGAATACCTATAAACATACGAAATATTTCTTTTAAGCCCTGTTTTATTAGCTTTGCAGTATATTTATTCATTGCAAAGGTGGTAGTAGAGCAAATATATGGTACATTTAATTTTATTGCAAATAATTTTCCCCAAATACATATAGAATCTGATACTATACAATGTGGCTGAAATTCTTTAAGATCTCTACATACCTTTTCATCTAGACTCATAGCCATATCTGCTGCCATCTCTATAAGCGATGCAAAATCCTTTCCTATTTTCTTTTCTATATCCGGTGTAAGTTCTGGCAAATAGTTATCACATGGAATAAATTCTGCACCTGCAGTTTCAATCTTCTCCTGAAATTCATAAAATGAATAATACCAAACTTCATGACCACGTTTTACCAATTCATTTACTACTGCTATAGTCGGATTAGTGTGCCCATGAGCTGGGATGCTGAAAAATACTATTTTACTCATCATGTTCTCCTTCAGACTTACTGATTTTTTTTATTTCTTTGGCAAAAATAAGTGAATCTTCTTCCGATTCTGATGGATAAATCTCCCTCGCTTTACCTGCAAAAATTGCATCAGCAATCTTAGAAAAAATCTCATACCGTTCAATTGCAATACCTTTTTTAGCATCTGCAAGTAAAATTAAAGTATCTCCTGAAGAAATATCAAACATATCTCTCACTTCCTTTGGAATAACAATCTGCCCCTTTGGACCTACCTTCACAGAACCCATATATTTATCTTCCGAAGCTTTTTTATTCATAGCACTCTTCCTTTCAGTATTACTTGTTATACTAGTTATACTTAACATACCCCCATATCAACATTTTGTCAATACATCCTAACATCACCAAAAATATATACTATTACAAAAAGCTCCTAGACTATTGTCTAGGAGTGTATAACATAAGTCTTGCATAAAAGTTCACCCATCTTAACCAAAAAGTCCCTCAAATCTAAAGTCTGAGGGACATACAAAACTCTTCAATATGAATATTAGTTTCAATCTAATTATGCACGTATATCTCCGCCTAAATGAATTTTTCTTTCGCATAAGTTAGAAATAGGACAATTATCACATAATGGGCTTGTTGGTCGGCAATATTCCCTTCCAATAACCCAAATAGGAGTAGTAAGTTTTCCTGGAAAATCAGGATAAATTAGTTTCGCCACTTCAGTCACTTGCTCCAATGTATCACTCTTAACCAATCCAATTCTTAAGAAGACTCTTCTAACATGTATATCATAAGCAATATCAATAATATGAGCATCCTTTACATAGACGCCTTTATCTCTTACTAATAACATTGTTCCAAGAGCAGCTTTTTTTGAACTAATACCTTTAAAAGCACATAATCGGGCAATTATTTCTTTAGCACTGTCTGTACTTGACCAAATATTAGCAACATTTCCTTGATAATTATCTATAATATGCTTACTCGCTAAATAAAGATAATTAGCTATTCTTCCTGGATATCTATGTAAAGCAGGCTTATCTTTTATCGCCGCCTCTATTTCATGCTCATATCCCTCACTACCCATCTTGTGCATATCATAATGACCTAGTCTTTTCTTTAAGTGAAATGGTAAAGACCACGCTAATTCAGCTTTTGTAGATTGATCAGATATTAATCCAAAAATGAATGCATTAGCATTGTTCACAATAAATTCCCTTGCTTCTTGTGAAATCAATGACCCAATCAAAACACTCTGATCTAAACAAGATTCTTCATAGTAAGCTAACAATTTTTCACTTAACTCATTTTTTCTTAAATATTCTGATTCCATAGTTTTAAGTATGACCTCCATCTTTTTGCTCCATTTTTAATAAGTATTCTTCACTAACAATGCATCTTTCTCTACCATAGGTCCCTCTACAATATAGCTATTCTTATTTATTTAACAGGGTTTCAGAAACCAAAACCTATCAACCTTTCACCCTCTCAATCCTCGTAACACATTCTGTATGAGGGGTCTGAGGAAACATATCTACTGGTTGTACTTCTAGGGTTTTGTATCCTAAGTCATTTAATATTCTTAGATCTCTTGCAAGGGTTGCTGGGTCACAAGATACGTGAACTATTTTTTGTGGGGACATTTTTGCTTCTGATGGATAAATTTTATTTTTTAAAATTTACGTTAACTTCTTCTCCTAAATATACCTTAGTGAAAGATGGTTCTGTCTTACTTATTATTTTCCCACCTCTTATAGAGTAACAAACAGGAACTTGACGTCTTATAGCATCATAGCCATTTTCAGCTGGTAAAATTATAAGATTACCCGACTTACCTACTTCTATACCATACTTATTTTCTATATTTAAAGTTTTTGCTGAATTAGTTGTTATAAATTTAATAGAATCATCTATCTCATTATATCCCATAATTTGACACACGTGTAATCCCAAATGCAACACTTGAAGCATATTACCAGTTCCAAGTGGATACCATGGATCAAAAATATCATCATGTCCAAAACAAACATTAATATTAGCATCTTTTAATTCTTTTACTCTAGTAACTCCTCTACGCTTTGGATATGTATCAAACCTTCCTTGTAAATGTGTATTTACAAGAGGATTGGCAACAAAGTTTATATCAGACATTTTTAAAAGTCTAAACAATTTATATGTATAAGCATTGTTATAAGAATGCATAGCTGTAGTATGACTAGCTGTAACTTTATTTTTCATTCCTGTTTCTAATGCCCTAGTAGCTACAGTTTCTAAGAATCTTGATTGTTCATCGTCAATTTCATCACAATGAACATCTATCAATGCATCATATTTTTTTGCAAGTTCAAATATTTTATTAATTGATTCTACTCCATATTCTCTAGTAAATTCAAAATGTGGTATAGCTCCAACTACATCAGCTCCTAATTTTAAAGCCTCTTCTAAAAGTTCTAAGCCTCTTGGATAAGATAAAATTCCCTCTTGAGGGAAAGCTACTATTTGTATATCCACATAGTCTTTCATTTCTTCTTTAACTTCTAACATAGCCTTTAGTGCTAATAATGATTCATCCGTTGTATCAACGTGAGTTCTAACATGTTGTATACCATTAGCTATTTGCCAGCTTAATGCCTTTTTAGCTCTTTTTTTTACATCTTCTTTTGTTAAAAAAGCTTTTCTTTCAGACCATCTTTGTATTCCTTCAAACAAAGTTCCACTTTCATTCCAATTTGGTTCTCCTGCTGTAAGAGTTGTATCTAAATGGACATGGGGTTCTATAAAAGGTGGAAGAGCCAGATTACCTTTTCCATCTATAATTTCCTCATCTTTATATGCTTCTAAATTATTTTTTATTTCTTTAAATATACCATTTTCAATTCTTATATTAACTAATTCATTTTTATCTGTAAGTTTAACATTTTTTATTAACATATATTCACCCTCTTATTAATATCACTAAAAAATCATCTTAATATTAAGCAGCGTACTCATCACACTGTACATTTTTTTGTGTTTTTTCTTTGATAGCTTTTTCTAATATAATATGTATTACTCCTGTTATAATTAATGAATTTATTGACGGAATTCCTACAGTTAAATATTTTCCAGCTAATATTCCTAATATACAAGCTCCTATAGCTTTATAATTTATCACTTTAAAATTAGCTTCTTTAAGACTTTCGTATTTTCTTTTTCTTACAAAGAAATAATCAGCTATTATTATTCCTCCAACTGCTGGAATCATTGCTCCTAATAAACTTAAAAAACTTACAAAATTATTATATAACCATAAAGCACCTATAGTACCCAGTATTCCATTAAAAATTACCACCTTACTTTTAGGAATTTTTGTTATATTTGAAATTCCAAGTCCTGATGTATATATAGCATTGTCATTAGTTGTCCATATGTTTAATCCTAATGCTAATATTGCTGGTATTATAAGTCCTTGTGATATCATAACATCTGATATATCTGAATATCCTGTAGCCATTGCTCCTATAGCTCCAAATAAAAACATTAATGAATTACCTATGAAAAAAGCTACTACTGTTGTTGTTACTGCAATCTTTTTATTTTTTGCAAATCTTACAAAGTCTGGTGTTGTACTTCCTCCACTTATAAAAGATCCTACACATAAGGTTACTGCTGTAACTAATCCCATTTTTCCTTTCGGTGCTATATTTAATAATTGTGAAGCACCTCCTATTGCGTTTACAGCTCTAAACATTGATGCACATCCTAACAATGTTATGGCTGGCACTGCTATTACACTTAATATGGTTAAAGATTTCATTCCAAAGTATGCTGTTGAAGTCATTAATAATCCTGATACTGCTACTAATAAATATATATTTATTCCTGTTATTTTACTTACTGGTATTGCAAACATAGCAACCCCAACTCCAAACCATCCTATTTGAGTAAAACTTGTTAAGAAAGATGGTAAATATGCTCCCTTTTCTCCAAAAGAATATCTTGCTAATAAATGCATTGAAAGTCCCGTATCTGCTCCTATATATGCCAGTGCTCCTGTATAAATTGCTAATATTAAATTTCCTAAAAATACAGCTAAAGCAAAATCTTTTATTGATAGTGCTACTCCTAAATTTCCACCTGTAAGCATACTAGCTGAGAAAAATGTAAAGCCTAGCATAACTGCAAACATTGAAATAAATCCTTTCTTATCCTTTTCCTTTACTGATTCAAATGAATAATCTTTGTCTACATGTTGTTTTTTACTCATAAACCTTCCTCCTTTTTTAAGGAGAACTAGTACAATTTTTCATTCAAGGTTGATTTTGATTAATAAAAAAGACCTTTTATATTTCTATAAAAGGTCGTAAAAATCACTATATCAATCATAAACTTATAAATTGGTAATTTAAGCCTATAAATCTATACGACCTTATTAGTCTCTCTGGACTAATTTTAAAGGTACTAATTCTCTTTTCATAAAATAATATCATGATTTACATGTCAAGTCAATAAATAGTATTCTTGAATAGTAACAGTTCTATTATTTCATCTATCTACTATAAAACTAGCATCTCAGACGTTATGATTTAATCTTGATTTTTTATATAATCCTTAATTTAATCCTCTTACTGGTTTTGACATATCTGAATCACCGTCTATAACAACTGGATTTGGCTCTTTAGATTTTTTATTTTGATTAGTTTCCTTAGACCCAGAACGTTTTTCAGTTTCTTTCTTAGCCATAATATATCCACCTCTTCTCATTTAGATTTCTATATTATTTTTTACAATAGGTTTTTTTTAATACATCTATATAAAATTTCATAATAACTTGTGCATCAATGTAAAAATAGCGGAAAATTCAATATTTCCGCTATTTTTCTCTTCAATATTAATAACCTTTATTTAGCTAAAAAATCAATTTTCCTGCCTTATAGCCTTCAGGCAATTCTTCTTCACTTAAAAATTTAAAATTGTCATCACGTAGTATTGGTAAAAATGATTCATATGGAATCCTAGGAAATTCACAGCCATAATTGCTTGCTCCAAACCACTTACCTTCTTTACTACTCAAATTCAAATCTCTAGCAAACTTTGTATGATTTGAACAATCATGAATTACTAAATCCCAGTTTTCTTCATCGGCTATCTTCATGAATTTTAAAGTTAATTCCCTGCTCCAAATTGGAGATATGTAGCCATGTCTTGAGATATACATATTTTCCCCATAATAATTATCTATGTTGTTTTCATTTAAATGCAGTTCTGCACAATTTATAAAATCAAGGTTTGTCCCTAAGATTGCTTGCTTTTTCTTAAAAAAGGCTTCAAAAAACTCTGGAGTCATTGGAGTTTCAATGCCTACATTTTTAATATATTTTTTTGCTATTTTAATATTTTCAATAACTTTGTCTGAACAATTAGATGCACCCAAGTTGAAACGTATCTCGTCAAGACCAGCTTCACCTAATGCTTTCAATGTCTCTTCTGTAGCTAAAGTACCATTTGTATATAAATGTTGATAAACTTGAGCATCCCTAAATTTCTTTATAACAGAATAATATTTTTCAATTTCCATAAATGGCTCTAAATAAACGTAGGAAACGCCAGTAGGTTTTTTGTGGATAGAAAGAAGTAAGTCAATATCCTTTTCATAAAATTTTGTACCTCCGATTTCCCACATACCTTCGCCAATAGGAAACATATCATCTAGTTCTCCATAATTATAACAGAACTTACACTCTGCATTACATTTATTCGTTTTTCTAATTGCACTCAAACCAGTTCCCAACAGACAAGAACGACATCCTTTTGGGAATTTGCTTTCATTTCCTACAAAAAGAGTTCTATTTTCCAAGGTTTTCAAATTTTTAATTTCTGACATCAACATATCATTTCTATGATCAATTGCTGCCTCAATTTGTGCAAAGGTAGCATAAATGATTTCTTGTTGTTTTGGCATAACTTCTTCTTCTTCTGGCAACATGGCAAAAAATTCAAACCATATCAACGCATCTTTCTTTGAAATTTTCATAATGTATCCTCCTCTAATTACAATCTAAATCTTGTTGCTGTACTTTTTCACATACTCTTCTTCTAAAGACAAACTCACTCCACATGTTACCTTTTGGGATATATTGCCCAGAACATTTTGCTCTATTTATATGTTTCCACACAGGAAAGCCCTCGAATATGTGTACATACACCCAAGGGCCTCAAATCATTGATATTACTAACAACCTAAAACTTGATAGTGTTAATAAATTTGAATCTATTATATGTATAATAAAATAGTTTACCACCAACTCTAAAAAAGCAATAGCAAATACATGATTTTTATACTTTTAAATTATTTGCATCCCTGATATTACTTACTTAGTTTCACTACAGTTTCCATATGTGTCCGAACAAACTTTTTCGGCATTTTTGTCCACGTCTAATTCTACCACATCTTCACCTTTTAGTGAATGACTCATACCAGAAATTTAATTGTTATTCTAAATCAGTACTTACTATATATATCTTATCTCCATCTTTATCAGACATAGATATGGACTTAACTTTATATTCATTTATTCTAGTTTCTAAAGCATTTCCTGGATTTTTTATATTGCCTGAATAAACAACATATGTAACTGCATCTTTTCCTGTTTGATGACTTAATAATGCTTCATAGGCTCTAAATCTTCTTAAATCTATTTTCCCTTTATTGATAACATTATTATATTCAAAATAAAAACTAGCCTAATATTAATATACTAAGCTAGTATTACTTTAAAATAAGATCACTCCATTTAGAAATTGTCTCTCTTTTCTATTTTATCGTTACCCTTAATTAGAACCCAATCATAAATTCTAATACTAGACCAACCAGTAACCTTTTACCCCCACTTGTTAAATGTAACTTTTTCATCTTTAAGATCATTTAATCTCAATAATTCTATTGTTGAATAAAAAATTTTTTTAATTTATCTTTTCCTTCTTCATCTGATAAAAAATAATCCTCCATTAATGTACCTTTATCGAAATGCAATATTCTAGTACAAGTATTACAAATAAATTTATAATCATGAGTAACTAAAAATATAACTTTCCCATCTTTTCTTAGTGTATCTATAAGTTTTGAAACTCTAATCATACTATCGTAGTCTAATCCACTTGTTGGTTCATCAAATATTAAAATTTCTCTTTTACTTATGATACTTGTTGCAACAGCAAGTCTTTGTTTTTGACCTCCTGACAAGGTATTTGGATGATTATCTTTATATTCATAAAGTCCTAAAGATTTAAGTACTTGAAGCACTTCTTCTCTATTAAAATTTTTTATTCCAAAACAACATTCTTCTTCAACTTTTTCTGCAAAAAGCTGATAATTAACATCCTGCATAACTAAATAACACTTTTTTAGACGCTGTTTATCTGTAAATTCTTTATCATCTATAGTAATTTTTCCATCATAGTCTTTGTGTAATCCACATAAAGCTTTTGAAAATGTTGTTTTTCCTGCTCCATTATGACCTATAATTCCTATACATTCACCTCTAGATGCAGTTACATCAAAACCTTTTTTAATAATCTGTTTTTTCCCATATCTTAAAATCATATTTTTTATTGTTAAATAGTTATTTTTTTCTAATTGTTCTTTCCTAATTGGTTCAACTTTGCTTAGGTCTAATGCCCTTAATCCTTTATTTTCTCTTTCTTTAACAGAAAGTTTTAAAAAAGTTTCAGGAGAATACATAGACTTTATTTCTCCCTTTTCTATATAACAAATAATATCTGCTAAATCCTTTAAATAATATAATCGATGTTCTGTTATAATAATTGTTTTTCCTTTACTTTTTAAAAAGGTTAATAAGTCTTTTAAATCATTAATTGCATCACTATCTAGATTAGAAGATGGCTCATCTAAAACATAAATATCTGGATTCATAGCATAAATAGAGGCAAAGGCTATCTTTTGCTTTTCTCCTCCTGATAACTGAAAAATACTTTTATTTTTTAATTTTTCTATTTTAAAATCACAAAATACCTTATCTACAATTGGTCTTAATTTTTCTTCTGAAACTGAAAGATTTTCAATACCAAAAGCAATTTCACTATCTGTATCTGTATTAAAAAACTGAGTATTAGGATTTTGAAATACAGACCCTACTTTTTCTGATATTTTATAAATTGGAAGATTTGAAATTAATCTACCATCAATTTCTACAACTCCACTTAAATCTCCTTGATAAAAATCTGGTATAAGGCCATTTAGAAGACGTGTATTACTTGTCTTTCCGCAACCACTTCTTCCACATAAAACTATACATTGACCTTCCTTTATTCTAAGATTAATATTTTTTATAGAAGGTTCTTCCTTTCCTTTATACTTAAATGAAACCTCTTTAAAATTTATCAAAAAATCCATCTCCCTACATTAATACTTCTAAAACAATAACTGTAACCATTAAACTAATAGATAAATAATCACAAAATTTCATTTTCATTTTTACCATACATGTTCTTGGATTTGGATTTTCAATTCCTCTTGTTATAGCTGCTGCTGATAGTTCATCTGATACTTTAGAAGCTGACATAAGCATCGGAACATATATACATTCAATAGTATCTGATGGATTTTTTAAAAATCCCAAAAATGTAGGACTCACATCTCTCATTCTCATTGAATCTTTTATATTCTTCCAATCCTCAAATACTACTGGAAAATACCTAATCATAACTGTTAGTGGAATAATGACTTTTTTGGATACCCTCATCTTATTTAGAGCTCCCATAAATTCACTAACTTTTGTTGTAGAAATCATAATGCTTGCTAATAATGCACATGGTAATATCATCTTTACAAATTGTGAAAATGTCACTATCATAAGGGCCAATGTTCCACTTAAATATTTTCCACCCAAATATTCTACTAAAATAAGACCAAAATATCCAAGTGATATCTTTATTGGAGACTTATATGCACCACATAAAAAACCAAAAATTAAATAAAAAATTATAAGACTTATTTTTATTTGAATACTAAATGCAAGAAATATTGCCACATTTCCTAATATCATTAAAATAATCTTTGTTCGAGGATCAATTTTTAAAACACCTTTTTCCCCTTTATTTTCTAATGCAATATAATTAATCATGCCACTATTCCTGCTTTTCTAAACTGCTTTCTTAATAATTTTTTACCTATTAAACCACTTATAACAGCGCAAATAATTGTACCTATAATAATAGCTGGCAACATCCAACTCTGACCAGTTGAAACCATTGTATCAAAATACGCTGGATTTGCTGTACTGTTCTTTTGCATATAAGCCAAATAATTCTTTTGATCTAAAAAAAACATGGCATATGATGTTGTATTAGCTAACATAAATAATGAATAACCTATTATTGTAAGTTTCAAATTTTTATATTTCCCACTTGCTGTAATAATATCTGCAATAATTCCTAAAACCATAAATCCAACAACCATGCTCCAGTGCATACCAGTTATAAACATAAAAATTCCAACTAAAATTCCTAAAATTGTGATACTGCCTTTCTTAGGAACTTTTGCAGATAAAAGCAAATACACTGGACCTGGAAGCAACGCTGCACCTAATGGCATAAGAAAGGTTAAAACAGGATTGGTTGCAAAAAATACTCCTCCTAAAAGCATAAACACTGTAAAAATTGTAGAGAAAATTCCTGTGGTTACCATATCCTTTACAGTTAATTTATTTGCCTTGCTTAATTGTTTTGACATAAGTATTCCCCCTAAAATATTGAGTTAGTTAATTTAGTTCTATACCTATACTCTAATTGACATTTTATAAAATAGGTTTTAGACTTAAATTAAATCAATTTAATTATGTATAATTTATATTTTTAGTATATACTACAATAATGTTATTGATAATGCACATCATTGTCATTGGTCTATTCACGATATATTAGAGTCTAATCGCGGCAAAGGAGGCTTAAAATGAATCAGCAATTAAATATTCATGAATCGTTGCTTTTAGATAACGGTTTTCATAAATGTAATAACTGTAAAAAATATAATTCTATTGGAACTTGTTATGAATTAGCCACTGACATCGGATCAGGTTATTATTGGATTTATATTCATGGAAATCTTTTTTCTATAGTAATCCATGATTTTTATTTTCACCAGGATTTTTATCTTGAAAGTTTACTTCCTGAGTATTTTAGTATTTCTTATTACGAATCCGTTTCTGGTGAAGAATTAAATCCTTATTCTCGCTTAAGTGCAGGATGTGTTAAAAGTTACTGGTGTAATAAAACAACCTATAAAGCATTATTCCATAAAAACATTCCTATAAAATCTATAGGAATAGAATTTATGCCAAAATATTGCGACGAATTTTTATCAAATAAACTTTCAGATGAGTATATAGATCCTCGCTCAGCTCTAATAAACGTTAATGAAACAACAGATTTTCCTGAGATGGTCTTATTACTACATCAAATATTAAAATATAAAGGTAATGGTATCTCTGCTAAATTATTTTATGAGGGCAAAGTTTCAGAAGCAATGGCACTTATATATGAAAGATATAACCAACATAAAAAAACTTATTCAAATCTTTCTCAGATAGATATAGACCATTTACAAAGTGTAGCTTCATATATTAATGATCATTATGCTAATGAATTAATACTATCCAAATTGTGTAAAATAGCTTGCATGGGAAGTACTAAATTCAAAAAATCCTTCAAAGAATTATATAAATGTACTGCTACTGAATATATACAGCATCGCCGTATGAGCCAAGCTGAACATCTTTTAGTAGATACGGATTTAACAATAGGTCTAGTTTCTAAAATTGTAGGTTATAAAAGCGCTAGTAGATTTTCAGAACTTTTTAAAAAAAGCACTGGTTTATGTCCCGTTGAATATAGACATTTATCAAAGCGTTCTTAATCAATAATCTAAAAATGCTAAAAATTTTATGGTAAACAAAAAGTTATCAAAATACTTTTATATCAGTACTTCGATAACTTTTTATAATTTATTTTTACTATCTTTCTAATATTATTAAGCATATATCTATCACTAAATCTATTCTCTATTTCTACAAGTCCCATTGTTGCCAGTTGCTTAATTCTCCAAATAACAAACCACTCACGTAAACATGGTTTATCCATTCCAATAAATTCACCAACCACTCGTACTATACGTCTATTTTCTATTGGAACTTTTTCTAAAATCAAATCATCATAATAGCATTCTTCAACGGTCTTTATACCTTCAGATGTTTCAAATTGTATCTACTTGCTGTTGTCCCTCATATTAAAAAGTTAAACGCATATCATACCAAACTGCTCCACCATGTGTGGATTCTGAAATTCCTTCATTTTTGAAACCGAATTTTGCATAATAATGTAATAGTTTTTCTTTGCAGGTAAGAACTAAGCCTGTACGCCATTGTGCCCTTGCATCTGCAATAACCTTATTAATTATTTTTTCTGCGCAACCTTGTCCACGATATTCGGGTATAGTATTTACACCAAAAATCATTTGCCACTGACCATTTTCGTTATGTAAATTGGCATCCTCAAACATCTCATCAGATAATTTTGATTCATTTGTCACCATTCCATTTACAAATCCAACCAGTTTTCCATCATCCTCTAAAAGCCAAAAATGATTAGGATACATACTTAATCTCTTTTTAAAATCACTTTCTGAAGCAGCTTCCTCTGGTGGAAAACATATTGCCTCAACAGCAGTAATGGCTTCTAAATCTTCAATGGTTGCAGTTCTTATATTCACATTCATCAACTCCTTTTATTTATTACTAATTATTATTTACCCATATCTTATACAATAAATATCACAACCAGTTTTGAACAATTGAACCTATTCTTATTTTAACTCCGTAAAACTATGAATTAATTTTTTATTAATTAAAAATATTATTTTTAATTTCAAAAATTCTCATCATCATTTGTTTTGTTATATTTTATCATTATACATAATTTACTACTTTAAAATCAACTTTTATTTTATCATGCACCAAACCCTTTTCCTTCTAAAAAACATACTCCCTTCATAGTAACAATTTTATTATTTCAACTATCTACTATAAAGGAAGCATATCAGCCGTCATGGTTTAATATTTATAATTTGTTTACATAACCCGGGGATCCTTGCGAAACCTTAGTTGAGCTTGCTTAAATATTATCTTTAGGTTATCTTAGTTCTACTTTTGCATTTAATCCTCTGAGTACATCTTTTTTTATTTTAATTTCTAATACTTTATTATGCAGTTATCTCCCAAGAAAACGCATAATATTTATTGTTAGTTTCAGCAATTTGGGAAATATAATCCCAATCTTTATAAAGTTGATAAGCTTTTATTATTTTATTTTCAATAATTTCAACAGAAGGTTTTTTTATTAAACCTGCTTTATAACTACAGTATGTTTCATAAAATTGATGTGATGATATTTCTTGTAGTTTATACAATGTTTTTCTATTCTCCCATGTATAATCTTTAAATAAATATTTTTCTTCTAATTTATACTCTATATAAAGGCAATTAATTGCAAAATCAAATAAAGATATCTTATTAGCAATGTCATTGAAATTATATATAATTATTCTTTGTTCACTACAAGGTGAATAAAAATCATTCTGGTTAAATATACTATACTCAATTTTATAATGTTGATTAATGTTAAAGTTATTTATCTTATTAATCCAAATATCCGAATTTAAGCCTTGTAGATCTTTATATTTTTTTCTAAAAGCACTATTACAATTCCATGAAATAATTTTCAAATAAACTATCTCCCTTCAAATAAATTTATAAATTATATTATTCTATTTTACCATAGTAATTATCTTTAATTTTAAGTAAGAAAAAACTAGCCTACTATTAATACAATAAGCTAGTTTTATATTACTTTAGTTATTTTATTCTAAAAATATTGCTCTAACGCCTCTATTAAATTTAATTCAAATATATCTAGTATAGTCCAATTATCCTTTTCTCTCCATTATATCTCTACTTGCTTAAATGCTTTTTTCATTTCCTCTATTTCTATAACTCTCTTACTTCAATACTTTTCTTATTAGTTCAATTTCATCAATATCTAAATCTGTTAATTCTTTTATTGTTTCGTTATCCATCCCCTTCTTTATTGCTTTTTTAACTATTTCTATAGTTTTTTCTTTTTTTCCTTCGTCTTTTCCTTCATCTATTAAACTTTTACCTAGCTCAGTCATCCTTAATTCCTCCTTTACTTTTTCCAAATCTTTTCCGCTTAAAAATTTATTTGCAAAAGCATATAGTATTGATTCTACATCATACTTATAGTCATTGTTTATATCTTTTACTATGTGTATAGCATTAATTATTTTATCTGATATCCCTATCTTTCCTCTCATAATAGGAGTAAATGTTAGGGCTATTATATCTTGTTTTGTAATGTCCTTGCCTAATTTCATTTTATCTACAATATCATTATATATCTTATCTCCATCTTTATCAGCCATAGATATGGAATTAACTTTATATTCATTTATTCCAGTTTCTAAAGTATTTCCTGGATTTTTTATATTGCCTGAATAAACAACATATGTAACTGCATCTTTTCCTGTTTGATGACTTAATAATGCTTCATAGGCTCTAAATCTTCTTAAATCTATTTTTCCTTTATTTGTTGTTTGAAATTCAAAATGTATAAAAGTATCATCTTCCATTAGGAAAGTATAGTCCATAAACATATTTTTAGTTTCTAAAACTACTAACTCTGTCGGTCCAAGTTCCTTAACTTTTTTGTTTATACCAAAGAACTTTAGTCCTTCCTCTGCAAAAAGATCCATTGCTCTTTTCATGATTAAATCTTCATAATTCGTAGGCTTCATTAGTTCACCTTCCTAGCTTCTTATTATATCTCTATTTTAATTCATTAATAGAAATAGTTCAAATAAAAGTAATCTTATTATAATTATTGTTATCTTCTTTGTTTATCATTATTAGCTATCTCAAGTATCATTGCTACCAAAAAAAATTATTTTATGCTAAAATTATTTAGAGGTGTTTATTATGAAAAAATTAGTAAAAGTTATTGGTGCTATTGTAGAAAATGAAAATAATGAAATACTTTGTGCTCTTCGTTCTCCAAGAATGTCCCTTCCAAACATGTGGGAATTCCCTGGTGGTAAAATAGAAAAGGATGAAACTTTTAAACAAGCTATCGAAAGAGAGATTAGTGAGGAATTATCCTGCAGGGTTGAATTTATAGATGTTTTTAATGATACTACTCACGAATACGATGAGATTATAGTAAATTTAGTTACAGCTAGATGTAAACTAACATCTGATATACCAACAGCAAGTGAACATTCAAAATTAATATGGCTACATAGAGAAAATTTACTTTCCCTAGATTGGGCTCCGGCAGACATTCCTGCTGTAAAAAAACTTGTACAAGAAAAGGTATAGCAAATCATTGCTATACCTTTTTAACAAATTCATTATATAAATATGTTGGAACCTTATTGTATAATTTTATCTCAACAGTTATAGGCTTTTCTCCTTTATAACTTATTACATCTCCCTTTCCTATATAAATAAATTTTTGAACTACTCCATCAATTTTTCCATACTTTCTAATGAAAATGTGTAAATTAACTCCTCTTTCTTTATTAAATATTATATTTTTGCCTCTTTCAGAGTTTTGAGATGTACTATTAGGCGTTTGCCATTGAAAATTTGAATCATCTATAAATTTATCTTTATAATTAATACTTTCCTTAATATCATCATCCTTATGTAAATCTATAAAAAGAAAATACTCTTTTCCATTAGTTATGAGTCCCATTCCTCTAAATGAACTATGAATTTTTGTATAATTTGAAAGCAAAGCTGTATCTATTATTTGATACTGTTCATATAACTTAAAAAATGGTACACCATAATACTTGCTAGAAAACTCTTTTTCATACCTGATAAGTCCATAATTTATAATATCCTCTATATATTTTCTATATCTTATATCATATATTACAGTATCAAACTCCGAAGTAGTTTTTAACATTCCATCTTTTAAATTAAAACATTTAATAGAATTTTTTAATTGGGAAGAGTCATAATATTGTTGATTTAAACAGCTAAAAGCATGCTCAATACTGTTATCATCTACATACTCAATATATTTTAAAATCTCTTTTTTTGCTTCTTCTAAATTTATATCTTTATGCCTCAAAAGATATTTTAATATACTAAATTCATATACTCTTTTTATTGGTAGCTTTCCTGTAAACTCTTTTAATATTTTAAAGAAAACCTCTTCATCTAATAAATTTTTTAAACTTTCATCCTTTTCCATTTTTACTACAAAATCAAGGTAAGTTCTTGCTTTAGTTAAAAATTTTAATGGATCTGGTGCCCCATCGTATCTAATATAATCCATAAGAAAATATGGAACTTTTCCATCATTCATTTTTTTAAACTCCATATAATCTTCTTTTAAGTATTTCATAGAATTAAAATTTTCTTTATTTAATTGCTCTAGTATTCTCTCTATAGAAATTCTGTCCATTTGAATATTAGTGCATCCTGCTAAATTAGAAAACTGTGTTGCTACGGCAACCTTTAAACTATCTTTATCGTAATACCTAGAACCATTTAAAGCAAGTGCTATTAAAAATGTTTTATTATGATTTCCTATAAAATCTAATACAGTTAAAAAAGTTTTATTTGGATATTTTCTAAGTCCTCTACCAAGTTGTTGTATAAATACTATAGGAGAATTAGTTGGTCTAAGCATTAAAATTAAATTAATGGATGGTATATCTATCCCTTCATTAAAAATATCTACAGTAAATATTACTTCTAAATCATCTTTATCATCTTCTAATTTTTTTATATACAATTCTCTCTCATTAGCAGAATTATTACCTGTTAAAAATACACTATGTATACCTCTTTTATTAAACTCATCTGCCATATATTTTGCATGATCAATATTTACACAAAATCCTACACATTTACGCTTTTCTCCATCATGACCATAAAAATTCATCTTGTCTATTATAAAATCTACTCTTTTATTAACATTTAGTCTTTTAGCTATTTCATCTAAATCTTGTACTTTGACATCACTCAAATCAATATCTTCAATATCTGTTATACCAAAATAATGAAAAGGAATAACTAACTCAAGTTCTAATGCCTCTCTAAGTCTAACTTCTAAAGCAACATTATTATTAAAAATATCAAATATGTTTTTCCCATCACATCTCTCTGGTGTTGCAGTCATACCAAGTAAAAATTTTGGTTCAAAATAATTTATAACTCTTTCATATAATGGGCTAGAAATATGGTGAGCTTCATCTATAACAATATATTCAAATTCATCTTTTTTAAAGTTTTGGAACTGTTTTCCCATTGTTTGTATAGTTGAAAACAAATAATCAGAATCTATAGCTTTACTATTTCCAGTTAAAAGTCCTGTTGTTTTATTTTTATTTTTTACTAATTTTTTGAATGTCTTTTCAGACCTTCTTAAAATTTCTTCTCTATGAACTAAAAAAAGCATTTTTTTAGGATTATATTCTATGACATCAAAAGCTGACATATATGTCTTACCTGTTCCCGTAGCTGCAATGACTAATGCTTTATCTTCTTCAGATTTTCTTAGTCTTTTTAAATTTTCCAAAGCTCTTTTTTGCATATCATTAGGCATTATTACCTCATAATCAAAAAAATTTAAAGTTTTATTTTCTTCAACTTTTTTTAGTTCTCTTAAGAATCTATCATATTCTCTTATAAAATTATCATCAACAACAGAAGTTTCTCCCCATAACTTTAAATATTCTTTTAAAACCTCTTTTGTAAAACTATTCTCCTTTTTAGAAATAGATTTAACATTCCACTCGATATTACTTTTTAAAGCTCTTTGCGTTATATTTGAAGATCCTATAATTATTTTATATTCTGCTTCATTCTCAAAAATATACGCCTTTGTATGAAATCCTATCTCTTTTTTAGAAACAAAAACTTTTAAATCTATATTATTAAATTCTTGTATTTTTTTAAGAGCTTTTGGTTCAGTAAAATTAAGATAAGTTGATGTTATTATTTTCCCTTCAATTTCTCTTTGTTCAAGTTCTTTAAAACTATCTAGTAAAAGTTGAATACCACTAAAATTAACAAAAGCCACACTAAAATAAAATTTTTCACATTCACTTAAACATCTTTTAATTTCACATAATAAATTTCCTTGTTCTGAATTGACTATCAGATTATTACTTATTAAATATTTATCATCAGCTGATTCTATTTCTTTATGTTCAAGATCAATATACTGATCCGTTTGTTTATCTATTATATCTGTTTCTTCTAATATTGGTTTCATATTTGGTCCTCTTACTATCTATGTATTTTTTTATAATAAACTATGCAAATTTCTTTATTAAATTATTTTATATATATTATTATATGGTCTTTTACAATATTTTATGATAATTATCCATAATATTCTAATTAAGTTTCCTAAATATGCTATTTCTACAGTTTCTTTTCTAGCCAAATTAATTGTCTCTTTTTCTATAATACTCTAATTTTACTTTTAGCCCAAATAAAAAGACCAGTGATTACATTAATACAATATCTTTATTTAAAGTTTTTTACTAATAAAATATTTTATATATACATCATACCATCAGCATTTTTTATAAATATTCCTTTTATAACTGGGTCTTTAATCTGTGATTCTAATCTAACCATTCACAACCCATGAAACTGAAAGTTTAGCTTATTACCGTCTATCGTAATGTACTATTTCTTTATTAAATCTATCTGCTGGCTCCTTGACTTCATTTGGATATCCTATAGGTATTACAGATAAAGGAACTTCTGTAAATCATAATCCTTCAAGATTCTGTATCATTTGAAATGCTCAATAACAAAATAAATTGCATTTACAATTTATTTACATACCCTGGTGATCATTGAGAAACTTTGAGTTGAGCTTGCTTCTAAAGATCTAAAGTTTATATTTTCTATTTCAACATCTTCAATTTCTATAGAATTTTTTATTTTTACTGGAATTAACATATGATTTACCTACCTAATTGTTTTATATATTTATGATTATAACCTTTGAAAATATATTCATACTATTATGGTTATAATCATAAATATATTTCTTCTAGATTTTTATGATATATCCTTTTTATATTTTTGGGTAAGTTATAGTGCTAGATAAATAAACATCTTGCATTATTTTCAATAATATAATTTCCATTTTTTAATTTTTAGCAACAAAGCCTGTTCGTTTCATTTCCAATCTTTGTAAAGGGTCTGAACCCTTACAAAAACTGAAACAGTTTTTGTTGCTAATAACTCGTTTTATATATTATCTATCATAGAAACTAAACCTATTTCCTTTAATTTTTTTTCTTGACTTCCTTCTGGTACAGCAATACATAAAAGATCTTTTGCTCTACTTGATGCAACATAATAAAGCCTGCAATCATCTTCCTCATTTTCAATATTAGGTGATATAATATTTTCAATATCATCATTGCTTTCTATACAAACTAAAACAGATTCAAATTCTGTACCTTTAGTTTTATGTATAGTTCTTATTTTACTTTCTTTTTCTTCGTCTAACTTTAAATTACTTATTAGGTCTTTTAATATTACAGATTCATAACAAGTTTTAGCTTTCCCTCTAGATCCAACTTTTGAAATCTGTAAATTTAAACTTTCTAAAACATCATTATTCAATCGATTATAGAAGTCTAATAATTTTACATTCATATTACCTTCTCTATTATTTAACAAATGCTCTAATATACTAACTGCATAACTTCTTTTTTGTAAATTAGTAATTTCTATAGTTGATTTGAAAGGTTCTCTTAATTTACCATCTCTATTACTTTTAAATAATTTTAATACCTCTTTTATTGCCATCTCATATCTGTCTTCAACAGCCAATTCTTGAGCAGTAAATAAATTTTTTAAAAATCTTCCCCTTGAAAAATCACATTCAAATACTTTGTCCCATAGTTTACAATCACAACTTTTATCACCATTCTTTAATTTTATTACATCGTCATTTTTTCTTGTAATAATGCAATAGTCTTTATAACAACCTATCGCTTTTCTTACTTCCTTAAATTTATTAATAATATAATTTGTATCATTAGATACAATGTACAACACATCATTCCCTAAATTCGCTCTATAACAACTCTGATTTATGTTATCTCCATTCCTCAAATGATTTAATATTTTAATAATATTTTCCGTGCTTCTTCTGTTTTTCTCTATTTTATAGTTCTTTTGATTTAAAAGATTAAATTCTAGAAAATCTTTTCTTGAAGCACCTTGAAATTTGTAAATTGACTGAGCAGGGTCGCCTATAACCCCTGTCAAACTTCCCGCTTCTCCTAACCATTTAATAATTTGGGTCTGTATTGGATTTGTGTCTTGAAATTCATCAAGGAAAATATAAGGATATTTTGCAGAAAGAAACTCTTTTATCATTGGATATTGTTCTAATAAATTAAATGAAAAATATAAAACATCCTCATGATGTATTATTCCTTCATCCCAAAACAACTGCTTATATGAAGGAAAACATTCTTCTTTGATATAATATC
The DNA here is from genome assembly GCF_001276985.1 of Clostridium botulinum. Classification (GTDB taxonomy): domain Bacteria; phylum Bacillota; class Clostridia; order Clostridiales; family Clostridiaceae; genus Clostridium_F; species Clostridium_F botulinum. The sequence goes on along the minus strand of NZ_LHUL01000003.1, from coordinate 301,796 downwards.
TTCCTACTTTTCTATTATAATCTTTTCGTACTTTCAATAATAATTCTTGGTCTTTTAAACTCCAATCTAAATCCATCAAACATTTCTTAATCTTATTGTCATCTTTAAAGTGGAATAAATTATTTATTTTCTTCCATTGAATTATTTTGCCATTGCTTGGAACATTTTCAACATGTCCATCAAGTTTAATATAATTCACAATACATTTTTCATTTTCATCCTTTAACAAGTAAATATATGGCTTTATTACGTTATTATATAAAAAGCTATGTATAGTAGATATTTCTACTCTATCACTATTTGCCTTTAGTCTATTATTTATTTCTTCAGCAGCTACTGTAGTATAAGTAATGCACGCTATTTTTGAAGCTGATTTTAATATTTTCGATTCTTCTAGTACGTGCTTAATATGTCGTACTAGCCAATACGTTTTACCTGCACCAGGACCAGCTATGATTTTAAAATTTGTATTTATATCAATTAATTGGTCTGAAGTAATTGTTTCATACTCCGTATTACTCATCCTCTTTTACCTCCTCATCATCCATGTAGCACACCCAGTTAAATGCTTTTTGGATATGATTCGGTAATTTAATATTTATTTCCTCACTTCTAATTTTCTCGGCTAATTCAAATGCAGCTTCCCCTTTAGTATCTTGTGCATAGTTTAAATATGATGCTGCTTTCTTAGCTTTTACTTTCTCTTCTTTTTTCCAAGAACTTTTATTCAATTCTTGAAAGTCCATAATTTCAATCTTATCATTAAAAAAATCATCACTATCATAATTTTCAAGTGCAATATCATATTCTAACGTCTTTCCTTTTTCCGTGATGTTATAAAAAACATTTACATTTTTGCATTCCTTTACATCCTCCAACAAATTCTTAATTGTTCCCGAAAATGCCTTATAATCGTAATGCTCTGTATCTAAATCAATTTCAAAAGGCCAACATTTTTTCCAACGTCTTGTCTTGCCCTCTTCTTTTTCCTTAATAATTTTTTGTGGGTCTGAATCATTTATACAGGCTACTCTTTTTGTTAATGCATATTTCAAATTATGTTTTTTTATTCCAGCTCCAAATAATTTAATAAAGTGTTTGAATGTTACACCATCAACTCTTACCATAGCAACATGGTTTTTATCAAAACTTCTATCAACTTGCTCTGCTAACACTGGCAATAATATTTGTTCTGCAAGTCCTTCCCCAAAAAGAACTGATTTAGCAAATAACATTGTGGATTTTGTAGCATCTAAATAGCGTTCAACATATTTTTTTGATTTTATATCTTCTTTATCAGAATCAGAAAAAACCTTACCTGGATATCTAGCAGTTGTATTACCTGATTCATCTCTCTCCATACATATTATTTGGTCTAATCCTACTGCTGCTGTTATATGTGTTGAGTGAGTTGTTATAAATATTTGTCTACTTATTTTTTGATTACTAACTTCATCTTTTAAGAATTTTAAAAAGTTGTATTGCAACGCAGGATGGAGATGTGCCTCTGGTTCTTCAACCAATAATACTGGGAATACTTTAGCATTCTCACCATATTCATCCGAAGTAATCATTTTGAACTTTGATAGTAATAGTGATATATAAATTAAATTATTATACCCCATCCCATTATTAATAATAGGTACTTCAATTCCTGTCTTATTTTTAATCATTAATTTCAATACAGATAATACATCATTTTCTTCTAGATTTCCTCCTAAAGTTGGAATACCCCCTATGGAAGCACCTGTTTTCTCTGCGAAGTCTAAAACATCGTTATTCCCTACTCTCTTACTAATGTTTTTTACAATCTTATCAGCATATTCATCAAACTCTTTTTTTCTATCCTTTTTTTCTTTCTCAATTAGTTTCTTTTTATCTTCTTCTGAAAATTCATCTCCATCTTCAATTTCTATATGTGAATCCTTAAAATATCCTAAAACTTCTTTTAACAAAGCATTTTTTCCCGTAAACATTTTACTTTCTACATCTCGTAATGCATCAAGTAACTCGCAATGAAATTTATTTAAGTATTCACTTTCCACCTTATTTTTACTTTCACTATTCCCTCCATATATCCTTGAAACATACTTTTTTAAATATTTTTCAAAGATATTCCATCTTTTCTGAATATAATTCTTTTGAGATTTCTTAATACTTTTTATTTCCTCTTTGTATTCCTTAATATCGCTTTCTGGTAGAAAAAATTTATATGTAAGCGTAGCTTCCCACGGTGTTTCTAACTTTGTAAGCCAGCTAGCTACAACTGCTTTATCTTCTAGTTTATCACTGCTTGACGACTTGAGAGTTGCAATTATTGTTATCTCTGGTGGTTGTTCACCTATTTCTAGAGCTTTATTAACTAGTTCTTTATTGAAATCATTAGTATCAGGTGTACTAACTCTTGAACGATTAAATATATATTCCAGCGCCCTCATTATAGTTGTCTTTCCGCAATTATTCTCTCCAATAATTATATTTAACCCCTCATTAAATTCTATATCTACATCTTCATAACATCTAAAATTATTAATTTCTAACTTTGATATATACAAGATTCCCCCCCTTTTACAACACCAACCAAAATTATCATATTTATCCTTTTAATTGTAACTCACATTTTCTCAAAATTCCACAAGCTAGCTTTAATTTTTATGTTTTTATCATTTTAAATAGAAAAAAGTCATGTAAATTTCAGCATTTCTGCCTCAAAACTTACATAACTCTTTATAATAAATTTATTTTGCTAACTCATCTAAATGTATATCCTTAGACCTAATCACAAAATTTCCATAAAAATCATTTTATTTTCTTAAATAAAAATTTAAATAAATGTACACCGCTTCTATACAATGTAATTAATTAAACTAATATAACCATATCTTAACTATTATCTTTAACTTTGTAATACTATAAACCTACTAACTAGCATCATTCATATAAAGAACAGGAAGTATTTTTATAAACTATATGCCTTCTTAATCCATTTTCCTAGAATTGCTTCTACTGTAGTGCACGTGCAATTCTTTCTACCATCTGCCAATGCTTTTAGTTCATCTTCTAAATAATACACTGCCTTCACATATTTAATAAATTTTTCAAATAATTTCTGTTCACCTCTGCCTCCGTTGTATTTTTTCACACGAATAGGTATTATAAATGAACTCTTATATTTAAACAAGATTTTATCCTTAAAAACTTGGAATTTGCGTTATTAATAAAAAAGACCTTCGAGCCTTGAAATTCATAGTAAAACTTCAATATGGTCAGAAAGTCCTCTCTTTAAGCCTAAATTATATAGAAACATTATATCATTTATAACGTGATTTGATGCTTTATTTCCTTCTTTAAAATTATTAATTTTAGCCATAAAAAATTCCTCCATCAATACTTAATAATGTAATATTGACTATAGAGGAATTTTCTTTAAAACCTTATTTTCTGAATATTTATTATTTAATTTTCTATTAAATTAACACTGCAGTGGCAAAATCACTTTTAAAATAGCAAATGTCGCCTAGTAAGCTTCTGTTACACGTCTAAATGCAAAATACTGTTTGACTTCAGCTATAAAATCTATAATAATTTATGTTAAATATTAAAATATTTTAGTCATTGATAAAAATTAATTTTTTAATTGTTTCATAATTTTTGTAACAACAGTACCTAATGCCGCTACTAAATTATCATCAGATCTATTGGCATCATAATCACCAGGAGTTATCCCAGCCAAATCCGATGGAATATGAAAATCACAGCCTCTTGGTATTATGTAAAAAACATTTTGTTTTCCAAGTATTCCAATGGCCAACCCTAATTCAAATATAACATTGTCTCTTACTACACTAACGCTATTTTCTCTTATATCTGAAATATCATCAGGTGTGAAAATGAATATTCCTGCATCCATTCCTTTGATGTTATTATAAAGATCATCAAGGGTATTACTAGAAAGTTTGAATATTCCTTGAGTCCAAACAGTAGGCTCCGCAGAATATTCTAATGCTTCTTGAAGAGAATACGCTACGTCCAAATGTTCCTTAGAACTTCCTATAAAAATTTTAGGTTTTTTTATTTCTTTTTTTACTTCTCCTATCATAATATCACTATAATCCTCCATGTTTATTACATTATTCTCTTTTGAAAAAATATATGGCGTATCTTTTAATAATAAATTCATTGGATCTAATACTTTTTTTTGCTGTAGAGCCTTATCTTTAAAATATCCAAAACATTCATCCTTCAATACATAAATCAGTTCTCCATTTTTAATATGCCGTTTATCTATAGGGCCTTCACATTCTACGCAACTTGTCTCGTTAAAATTTTCATCTAGATATATCGTATTTTGAAACTTACATTCTGGACACTTGACATTTATTTTTATCAATGCAAATTCGTATTTATACAAACTGTGAAGAAAACTTGTACTCTCATTTATATCCAAATTCGTTTCTTTTGCAAATTTGTAAGGCGTCATATTATGTAATAACTCAATTGGCGCATCCTTTATCCAACTTTTGAACTTTATCAATGTCTCCTGATTCAATTTCTTCATATTTTTCCAAAACATATTCAAATTCTCCTTGATTATAGTACCTGTAGAAAAAAACGAACAGATATTGAGGACTTGACATATCATGTTTTACTCTTATTACTTGTCTATCATTATACCATATTATATTTGCTTCCAGTACTTCCTTTACATTATCTATTGTTCTCCTTAGTCCCATGAAAGCATCAGAATCATAAATAGGTCTAGTATAATTTTCTCCGGTAAGTATTGCCTGTAGATTTACACCATCACTAAACTTCAAATATGTGATAATTCCATCTACACCTTCTAGTTTGTCATTAATATTTCTATCATATAGTATATCAGTAATAAGCATGTGGTCTATTAGTCTATCTATATTTTGCTCCAAGTTAAAAATATTTTTTTGCTTTTTTTCTTATCCCAGTTATCTATATTTAACTTTTTAAGTAAGTCCGTGCTTGACTTTTTTATAATAGGTCCAATTTCCTTCGGTTTATTTTTACACATTTCCGTAAATATTTGATCTACCAGATACGTCATAATTTTATAAAGATTTTCTTTATGATCTACAAATATTTCTGTACATAGCCCTAGTAAATTTATAATCTTCTCAGAGTATTTATCTTGTAGCATATCGTACTTTTGTTTATCATCGACCATCTTATCTTTTCTTGCCACCCTTACCACCATTATTTTTTTTTCTACATCAATCTCAACTGGAATAAAGCTATGTTCATATGTCGTATCAACTCTTTTAATAGTATATCTTCCAACCCTCTCCGAAAAAATAAAATGTATTTTCTTTACTTTGCCTGTAGCTTTATCTTTTAATATTTTGAATAATGGCAATGCCTCTGTCGATTCTCCCTGTATGAAAAAATTCATTGCTATATAATTCACATAACCACTACTGATATTATATTCCTTGGCAACAGCATCTATTACCTCAACTTCTGACTCCAGATTAGTTACTGATGATGAGAATTTCCTTATATAATTTGCTTTCTGTTTCCCATAGAACAACTCTTCGTATAAGAATTCGTTCAATTTCTCCCTTCTTATTCTCCCTTCATTAACCATATCAGATATAAATTCTTCTTTTCCCTTACCCTTTTTTGCATATTCAGCAGTCATTTTTTCCTTCTTTATGAAATCCCCTAAGGCTGTTTCGCCGATATTTTTTGTTATGGACTTCTGTAAAACAAATACTTTTTCACTTATATTCATAACAATTCCCCTTTTTTGTCTAAAACTGTAATAATTTAATTGATTATATTCTACCATAATTTTCTGGCAATTGGTATCTCAAAAGTAAAAACTAATATCTATTATCGCTCATGCTACAACTTATACTTTTTGAATGCTATATTTTAATATACTCAAATTATACCAATCGAATATATACCAAAAGAGCAGCTAAGTTATAAAGCTTTGCTGTTCACTCTACTTTGATATTATAATAATACTGTAACGACAAAGCCGCCTTTAAAGTAATAAGTGTTCGTATAATACTCGTTTGGTAGAGACGAAGGGTTTTATATTCTAGTAAAATCTATCAATAACCTCAAACCCTTGGTTCTCAGCTATCTGATAAAGTGGCGAAATACATTGCTTTAGTTTCTTAGTAAAGTCTTCTTTAGGCTTGTACTTTAAATATTCTTGAAAGTTTTCTATTTTCAAAGCATCTATATAGCTTTCTAAATCTTTTTGCTTTCTTTTTTCTAAAATGTATGTAACCGCCATATACTGCATATCACAAAAATCATCAATATATCTATTATAGTTAAGGATCTTATCACTTTTAGAACTATTTATATTTTTAAATGTTGGCACAAGATTCCACATCTCATCATGAAGTACAAAACTCCAAGGAATAAAATGGTCTATACTAAGGCCTCCATAAATTTCATAGTTTTCTTTTGTAAAATCTTTACCTGTATAAATATCTATAGCTCCCTTTGAAACAATAATTTCTTTCCAAATCTTTGTGGCTGAAGCTAAATCTCTATTTTTAGATGCTTCAAGCTTAAAGGCTATAGCTGGAACATTAGGATTTCTTTTTTGAAGAAAACATACAAGTTTATAATATATCCAAGATTTTATTACTCTATAGTTTTCATTAAGATACTGAGCCCAATTTTCATTTATTAAAATCCTATTTTTGCCTTCTTTAATAATTTTATAAAAACATGTGTCACTTTCTAGGGATAGTTTTTCGATTATTTTATTTTTACTACTAGATTTTTGCCCTTTAAGATCCTCTATGAAAAATGGCGATAGTAATCTATAGGGAACCATACAAGTTAAATCTCGCATCATCTTTTTAAGTTCCTTATCTTCACTTTCACATAAGAATTTTAAAAGCTCACTTTCATCACAATTTGAAGTAAATCCATATTTTAAAGCTACATAATTTATAGGCCTTTTTAAATTATCAAAAACACCAAAACTTAATTTATATTGCATAATAGGATACCAAGCTGCCACTATCATTCTAGCTACTATTCTATTAAATTCTATTTCAGTATTTTCTAATGTTACTTCCTCTAATATTCCAAAAAGCTAATACATTTTGTAGCTGGCAACAACTTTATCATCATCAAGCAACCTAAAGAAAGTTCTTGAATCTACCTTATTACTTTTAGGTACCATAGCTGTATCTATTGGTTTAACTAATACATCACTAATTGAATTTTCCAAAATGTTATTCATATATTTCTAAGAATCACTTCCTTAGTAATTCTTCTTCCCCCTTATTCTATGTTTATTTCTAAGTATACTTTAAATATAAAATTATTTTCTAATGAAATACTCTTAAGTACAGTTTATAAAAAACATGCTACCTAATATAAAAATCAAAGAGTTTATCTTTAAGCATATCATCCACCAAATTCATATAAACTCATGTATATTTTACCATAAAACATTACATATATATGCCCATTGCCTTATTTCAAAAAACAAACCACATCATGGATATACCATTCCATGATGTGGTCTGTTCTCATTTTATTGATAGTTAGTAAACATAACAACGAAGTCACCAATTGATTGACTTTGTTTTTACGGGAATCCATACTTCGCATTTGTATTCATCATGTTTTTTATTATTCCAAAAATTTTTTTCAATACATGGACCTTCCACTTGCTCAAATCCAGAGGATGGAAACCATTCAGAATATATACGTCTCCATATATCCTGTATAATCAAGTTATCTGGCATAGCCCCATATCCTTCAAATACTGCCCATGTAAGCTTAGGTACTTGAAGTATTGTAAATTCATCTGATATCTCTGTTCTAGGTATTTCATATCCCATCATATATTTTCTTGTACCATTTTCTTTAAAATCATAATGAAATCCATCTAATAAACTACCTTTAGAATTACCTAATGCTTCATTAATTCTATCATGTGTTCCATCTTTAAAAATCTTATTAATAAATTCTGGTATTTCTTTATAAGCCGCATAATTAATTCTAGTTGTTTCAAATCCTGTACCAAATACCTTAAATGCTTCTTTTTCAACTATTCTATAAATGATTTCGCACTCTCCTTTTATAGATATTTGAAAAGAGATTTTGGGAAAAGCTTTAATTTTTCCATTAAGCTTTTTTAAAGCTGATGGTGATATTCCATGTAATCTTTTAAATGCTTTAGTAAATGCTTCTGGACTTTCATAACCATATTTCAATGCTATATCAATTATTCTTCTGTCTGTTGAAACCAACTCCTCTGCGGCAAGGGTAAGTCTGCGATTTTTTATATACTGAGTTACTGTAAATCCTGTTAATGAATGAAAAACACGCTGAAAGTGATATCGTGATGAACATGCAACTTTTGATATATCATCTATATTAATTGCCGTATGCAAATTTCTTTCAATATATTCAAGTGTATTGTTAAGTAACATGATTGTTTCCAAGCTTCTCATCTCCTTTCAAAATAAGTTCATTCATTATAAGAACGTAAATCACACGCATTTCATCTTATTATATATGTAATTTGTTATAACTTCACAATACTTATCAGGTTCCTCAATTCTAACATAATGACCAGAAAAATTAAATATAACTACTTGTTTATCTGGCACTCGATTTATAAATTCTGTCATTTGCACTTCACAGGTTACTGGATCATATTTACCTTTAATTAATAAAGAAGGCTTGTTTACATTTGATAATCCATTAAAAACATCATTATATATACGCCAATCCTTCAATAATTTAATTCTTGTATTGGTGGACTTGTTCCATAAATCCTTAGCATTCATAGCTATTCTGTCAATAATTTGCTTATCATTTCCAAACCACATAAAGTTATTGCAGTTAGCACCAAGCTCATTTAACGCCTTCATAAGTAGTCTATTGATTTCCTTATAATCTGTAATTTCTCCTAAAGCCTTAAAATACTTTTGTGCCAATGATAAATTTCCTAATTTAATCAATTCTTTGGCTGCTTTATTTAGCATAGAACGCTCTGAAAGTGAAAAATCAAAAGATGGACATTCATATATCATATATTCAATAGAATTAGGATATAAGTTAGCATAAAGAACAGCAAGATATCCTCCAAACGAGTGACTAAGCAATGACCATTTATTTATATGTAATTTTATTCTTAATTCTTCAAAGTCTTTAACAATATCCTCCAGTGAAATATGTTCTTCCTCTAAAATAGCTTCAGATCTCCATACTCCCCTTTGCTCTGGAGCTATAACTTTGAAGTTCTTTGATAATCTATCCCCCTGATATTTAATAAAATCTACGACACCGATTCCACCAGGACCACCATGAATAAATAGCAGTGCTGGAGAGGATCCCTCTCCTAAAGTATCAGTATATATATCTTTTCCTCTAATTTTATAATACTCTCCCATCCAATAAGGCCTCCATATAATAACATTAAGCATTTCCTACTTTTCTACTTCCTATAAATTATATCAAAAGATAATGTTTTATTTCTGTCTTATTGTGCTTTAATTTGTCCGATGTTCTATTTAAACTCCTCTTAAAATATGAAATCTTTCTTCCATCAAATTATTTAAAATTTCTAATTGGATAACACACATAATGTAAACTTGAATTTCTTGAAATTTTTCATCCCAAATTATATTTAAAGAAGGATCTTCTGCTTCTAATATTTTAAAATATCTTAAAACATCCTTTACATTTAAACTTTCATCAAATATAACTTTTGATTTTAAAGTGGGAACCATATTATATGTAGCTTTATCTTTCAAAGTTCCAATTCCATCACCTACATTAGCAGAATTTAAGCCTGTTACTGCAAAAATTTGTTCCGCTTCAGCTTTATCTACATTTATATATTTATCGCCATTATATATTCTTATCTCATTAACCTTCTCACAAAAATCATCTTCAATATTAGGTAAAGATATTTCATCTTTCACCTTTAAGCTACCAATTTATTTAGAAATATTCGACATAAAAAACACTCTTTATTGCAAATATTTAGCATTATATTTTTCCAAATTATTGCATAGAAAGAGTGCTTTTATTTAGTTTACACAAAATTTTTTACAGGCTCCATTTGCTCAAACAACTAAGACTTGCTGCGTTCTTCTTTTTTACTTTTTAATCTTCTAGATTATTTTTATAATATTCTATAGTTTTCTCCAGTCCATCTTTCAAACTAAATTTTGGAATCCAGTTAAGTTTATTTTTAGCTTTACTAATATTAAAATATGAATTTGTTATATCTCCTTTTCTAGCTGATTCATACTCTATATTACATTTTAGCCCAATGATATCTATCATATTTTCAGCTAGTTCCTTGACAGAAGTATAAACTCCAGTGCCTATATTAAATCTCTCTTTGCTTCCACTGCTGAGAGCTGCAATATTAGCGTCAACGATATCTTCTACAAAGATGTAATCTCTTAAGGCACTACCATCTCCAAATATATATAATGGTTGTTTTTTAAATAAACTATTCATAAATATGGATATTACGCCACCTTCCCCCTTTGGATCTTGCCTTATTCCATATACATTTGCATATCTAAGTATGGTGAAGTCTAAATTATTTAAATTACTAAATAATCTTATATATTCTTCAGCAGTATATTTAGATAATCCGTAATAAGATATAGGCATTATTCCATTTTTTTCATCTATAGGTAAGTATCCGGGATAACCATAGACAGCTGCTGAAGAAGAATATACTATTTTTTTAACATTATAGTTAACACAATTATTTATTATATTTATAGTACCACATACATTTACATTAGAATCAAATATAGGATTCGTTATAGATTTTTGCACATCTATCTGCGCTGCTAGATGATAGACTATATCAAACTTTTCCTTTTCAAATATTTTTGATACATTAGGATCCAAAATATCATTTATATATAATTGAGCTTTTTTATTTACATTATTTATATTTCCAGTAGATAAATTATCTATTATACATACATTGTGTCCTAGATTTATAAGTTTATCTACTAAATTAGATCCTATAAATCCTGCACCACCACTAACTAATACCTTCATAAAGCTCTCTCCTTTTTACAGCAAATTAAAATAACCAACTAATGGATGTAGTAATCCATATTTTCATAATATTATGATAGGTATCATGTTGTGAAAATAATAATGTAACTCATCCTAAGGTACTTTATTTTCAAAACTGAGATTAAGAATAAACAGAACATTTTATGATTTTACTCATATGCTAATTATGTGATGTTAATAAAATGTTTTCTTTGAGTAGTTTCAATGAATCATTTATGTATCCTATATAAACTCGCTTTAAAAAATGGTTTACTTCTAGAGGAGTGATATAAAATGACAATGTTATATGATCGGGCAGCAGGACTTGTAAGCGTAATTATCTCTGCCTATAATTATGATCGCTATATAATTGATACTCTTGAAAGTTTAAAAAGGCAAACCTATTCTAATATAGAGATTATTTTGATGGATGATTGTTCACAGGATAACACAAAAACTATTGTAAATGAATGGGTTACTGAAAATGCGGATAAGTTTACGGACTTTATATATGTACGGCTACCAAGAAATCTTGGTTTCGAGTGGGCCGTAAATATTGGCTTATGTTTATCAAAAGGAGAGTATGTTGTATTTCACGACGCTGATGACATTAGTCATGATGAAAAAATTGAAAAGCAGGTAAAATATCTTCAAAAGCATCCTAATACTGCCGCATTAGGTACTGTATTTTCATCTTTTCGCGATGATATATCAAACCTTATATCTACCAGCAACTGGATTAGTTTTGATGCAAATGAAATTGAAAGAAACTATAAGTTTGATATTAAGCACTGTGTATGCTATGGGACACTTATGATCCGTGCCTATATTATCGACGAAATCATTGGCCTCAATAAAGCAGTTCTATTTTCTAATGATTTCTTTTTTGTGAGTAATATTGTACATCATGGCTTTATCGTTGAGAACTTAAATGAAAACCTGTATTTCTACAGAAACCATGATAAGCAATTTTCACGCAGTCTTTATGAGGATGATGCCGTAACTCATAAATACAAAGAAAAAAGGAAAAAAAATGAAGGCCAAGCAAGTATCGTTGTACCAATAAAAGGTATGTCAGATAAAGTCAGGGAAACCTTGGAGAGTATAGCCTCTCAAACTTACGATAATCTTGAATTAGTTATTATAGATGAGCAACCTGATATTGATACAGAAGACATTATTAGAAAATGGGCAGAACCATATAAAAATAATGGTAAATTTAAAGATTTAGTATATTTCCCTCTACCAAGGGAAGTTGGATTTCCTTGGATTTATAATATAGGGGCTTATCTTTCTAAAGGAGAATTTATAGCATTTCACAATATTGGAGGTAAAAGCCATCCAAAACGAATAGAAAAACAGATTGAGTTTTTAAGAAACAATTTCATGTATAGTGTTGTAGGTACAAATTATAATGACAGTGGAAATTATATAAAATTCAAGGATGATATTGAATATTCCTATACCGTTGATTTTATGCCTTGCATGAATTTTAATACGCTTCTTTTTCGCAGTGACATTATAGATAAAACTGGAGGTATAAGTAAGCGTATTGATGGTGCAGAAGACTTTGAATTTATTTTTAATCTCCTGCACAATGGCTACAGAGTAGAGAATCTATCTGACATCCTATACTATCAATAGATAAAAAAAGTAGGTGAATAATTGTGAAACCAGAAATTAGTGTTATTATGCCGGTATACAATTGTAAGCAGTATATCTTTGAATCCATTAAAAGCATATGTAATCAAACTTTTCAAAACTGGGAGCTTATTATTATTAATGATAATTCTATAGAAAATATTGAGGAAGAAATAAAAAAAATACAGGATAACAGAATTCATTATCATGCTTTTGTAGAACATGAAGGTTTATTTAATTCATTAGAATATGGTTTGCAGCAAGCACAGGGAGATTTTATCACATTTCATGATCCAGATGATATTAGTTCTCCTACCAGGTTTAATGAACAGCTCAATTACCTTAAATCCAATGATGATTTAGGGATGGTTTCATGCCTTATCAGATGTTTTACTAACGATACTAGTTATCGTAATGCCTGTACTTTTATAGAGAAAATTCAAAATGCTTATATATCCAAAGAACAAATTGAAAATGCAATTATCAATAAATTTTCTCCAGTTATATTTCCTACAATAATGATGCGTAGAAGTCTATTAGATGGAATTGAATTCCATAAAGAAGAAAATGAACTAGAAGACTACTTTCAGATATTTTTATATTTGCTTAAACAAGGTAGATTAGAAAAGGTCAACAGCGTTCTTTATTATTATAGAAGGCATAAAAATTCTTATCATATTCAAAATGAAAAAAATTATTCTGAAACAGTACAAGCTCAGCTAAGTAAAAGCGGAATACAAAATTTTATAAAATATAGGGAACTCTACAAAGATTTAAAAAAAGAGCAGTATATAGTCAGTAGATCGAAGAAAGATAGCCCCTTAAGAATATTGATGCTTATAGATGCCCTAAATATTGGTGGAACAGAAATGTATGTATTAGAGCTTGCAAAATCTCTGGAAAAGTTAGGGGCACATGTAGTTATTGGAACCTCTGGGGGCCCACTAGTAGAAGTATTCAAACATTATGGATTAAAAGTTGTAAAAATTCCTTTTACTAGCGACTATATTTCTAATAAAAACATTATGAAGCTAATTAAATTAACAAAGAAAATAATAGATGAAGAAAAAATCAATTTGCTTCACTGCCACCTTTTTGCAAGCATGCGTCTAGGAAATGATATTTATAGGAGCTACAAGATCCCATATATAGTCACTCTACATGGCTTATTTTATCCTAATGACGTACTATTTGAGTCCTGTATCAATGCAACTAAAATTATTGCAGTAAGCAAGCCAATTAAAAAACTAATTGAATCAAAATTAGGCTCAAGAATAAGAGGAGAAATTATGGTGCTTCCAAATGGAATTGATATGGAAAATTTTCATCCTCAGCATACAGTAAAAGATTTTAAAGTTCAGCTGGGTATACCTGAAAACTCTCAGATTATAACTTACTGTAGTCGTCTGGATTGGGGAAAAACCTTTGCTGCCGAAGCTTTTATTTTTGCATGTTTTACTCTAATGGCTAAAAATAAACATCTACATGCTTTTGTTATTGGAGATGGGGCTGATAAAAATTTAATCACACATGAAGTAAACATTCTGAATAAAATGTTAAAAAGAGATGCAATTCATGTAGTAGGTGCAAAGTTTGACGTACTCCCTTATTATCAGAATGCAGATATTGTAGTTGGTACTGCAAGAGTGGCACTTGAGGCCATGAGTTGTGGTAAGCCAGTTATTGCCGTAGGGAATCATGGATATACCGGAATCATTAATCCTAGATGTATGAACGAGCAATGGAATATGTATTTTGGTGATCATGATTCAATAAAAAAAGCAGATCCCTTAACACTTGAAAAAGATTTAAATGGATTGCTACAAGATACCAAAGCATGTAAATCCTTGGGAAAATGGGGTAGACGCTGGTGTGAAGAAAAATTTGATAATCGACTTGTAGCAAAAGATATTTTTAACTTATACCAAGAAGTTCTATCTGAAAAAGAAGTAAAAAATACAGATAAAGAAAATATGCCTAATAAGATAGAAACCGATATACAAACAAAAGAAAGCCCTCTTTTAGAAAAAACTTCTTCCATAATTATCAGAATTCCTGATGGGATTGAATTTACTCCAGAAATAAGTGAAGTAGTATTTGGTTCCAATAATGCACTTGCACGATACTGCACTCATTGTACCCATTGTAGATTTGACATTACGGTGCCTTTTACTATAATATTGAAAGATAAAAAGGATTCCTGTAAAACACTAACTGTGCCTGATTTGCTTAATATTGAGTTAAATAGCTCTAACTATAATAATTGCATTGACAAACAAGATTGTGAATCTGGAGCACTGATAAATCTTATAAATAAGTGTGGAATGAGAATAGAAAATGAAATAAAAAATAACCCTATTATTGACGAGAATAACCAGAATATTATATTTGAGATCACTACCAAGCTATACGCTAACTTCTGTGATCCAGATATATTTGATCTTGAAGCTGGAATTTATGGATCATCAAGTCCTATTATTGGCGAAGATAATCTTCTAATTAAAGGTACAGGAAAGAATGAATTTAAAAAAAATATCGCTGACGAAGATTCTACCAATATGCACCATGAACCCTTTTATTGTTATGAAGATGATAAATCCGATTATGATGCTAACTCACTTATGAGAGGATATCCTTATAAAAGAACTTAATAAAAAATAAATAAACTATATGAGAAAGTTGACAATGAGCAGTTATTGCACATTGTCAATTTTCAGTTTTAAGGTACATACCTCCTAACAAACTTTATCGCCTTTGAATCATTAAAATATTTAAGTAGATTTATTAATTATGACTATAGCCTTCTAAATCTTTTTGCTTTCTTTTTTCTAAATAATATACCTTATATCTGATACAACCAAACCATAATTGGCATTGTTATAATGCAAACAATAGTTGTACCTACATTTATAATGCTTGCATATTCTGCATTTTTTCCATAGATTTGAGCCATTTGCTAAAATTATAAACTAGTACTCTTTCAAGTGCCCTTCTACAAACTAAAATCTATTTCAAACAATGCATATATCCTTCTGCTTCATCATACTTAACTAGAAATGCTTGTCCTTTAGAACAGAAGATTGAAGTTGAAGTATATTCAATGTCTGCATTTTTATCATAGGCTATCTTTTCTATAATATCTTTTTCATTATGGCAAATATCGTATCCATCAAATATGAAATTAAATTTACCCTTTCCCTTAGTAAAAGAAATAAACTCCACACTATAATTCATAAATGTTGCAACGGGTCCTCTTCCTTTTATAATAACTCTATTCTCAATTGTTTCTGGAGGATTAAAAGAGCCCTTTAACTTTTGTATATCTGATAAGACTCTTCCCATACAATCTAATGGTACTTCCATTTTAAAAGAATAATAAGGCTCTAATAATACGTTTTTAGCATTTTCTAATCCTTGTCTTAAAGCCCTAAAGGTAGCTTCCCTAAAATCTCCTCCGCTGGTATGTTTATTATGTGCCCTTCCAGTTAAAAGTGTTATATTTATATCTGTTATAGGAGAGCCTGTTAAAATTCCATGATGCTCTCTTTCAAAAATGTGAGTTCTTACTAAATTTTGATTTCCTACTGTTAAATCATCTGTATGGCATAAATTTTCAAATGTAATACCACTATTTCGCTCCCCTGGCTCTAATTTAAAATGGACTTCTGAGTAGTGTCCTAAAGGTTCAAAATGACCATATCCTATTACTGTATCTAAAATAGTTTCCTTATATAATATTTCACAAGGGCCAAAATCTATTGATATATGAAATCTTTCTTCCATCAAATTCTTTAAAACTTCTAATTGGATAACACCCATAATATAAACTTGAATTTCTTGAAATTTTTCATTCCAAATTATATTTAAAGAAGGATCTTCTGCTTCTAAAATTTTAAAATACCTTAAAACGTCTTTTACATTTAATGTTTCATCAAATATAACTTTTGATTTTAAAGTGGGAACCATATTATATGTAGCTTTATCTTTTAAAGTTCCAATTCCATCACCTACATTAGCAGAATTTAGACCTGTTACTGCAAAAATCTGTCCCGCTTCAGTTTTATCTACATTTATATATTTATCACCATTATATATTCTTATCTCATTAACCTTCTCACAAAAATCATCTTCAATATTAGGTAAAGCTATTTCGTCTTTCACCTTTAAGCTACCACTTAATGCCTTTACATAGGTTAATCTATTTTTTTGTTCATCGTGGCGTATTTTATATACTCTTCCACTAAATTTTTCTTCTTCATTGTATTCTGTATAGCTTAAAGTATGTAGATTTTCTAAAAACTCTTCTATGCCTATATCCTGTAATGCTGAACCTGAAAAACAAGGAAAAATCTTATTTGATTTAATAAGTTTCTTCATAGAATTTAACCATAACTCTTTATCATAATTATCTTCTAAATATTTCTCTAAAAGACATTCGTCCTGCTCTGCAATAAATTCTATAAGCTCAGATGAACACTCTTCATTACTTAATGATTTATCAATAAAAAAAGCCTTTTTAGTAAAATTAAGCTTTATTTCTTCAATTACATTTTCGGCATTAGCTCCTACTCTATCTATTTTATTTATGAAAAAAAGAACAGGAATATTGTGCTTTCTTAAAAGATTCCATACTGTTTCTGTATGTCCTTGTATTCCTTCAACTCCACTTATTATAATTACAGCATAATCCATAACTTTAATGGCTCTTTCCATTTCAGATGAAAAATCCATATGTCCTGGAGTATCTATAAGATAGTATGTAGAATCTTTATACTGAAAGGTTCCCTGCTCTGAAAACACTGTTATTCCTCTTTCTTTTTCAATTTTATGATTATCTAAAAAAGAGCTTTTATGATCCACTCTTCCTCTACTTTTGATACTTTTTGTATGATATAATATTTGTTCTGCAAATGTGGTTTTTCCCGCATCTACATGTGCTAATATTCCTATTGTCTTATTCATAATATATCTCCTATTGTAATTTTCATTCTAATGACACTATTATATTACCACAGAATAAGCTATTTAAGCCAGAAACATAACTTTATAATAACAAATTATTTAATATTTTTATCATAGGTATTGTGTATTAAAGAATTGTATTATATTGTAGGAATTTTTTAGGTTTACTTTATTTTTACTTTATATAATTATATTTAAGTAATCTAATCTCATATTTCTTATTTTTTTGCTTTATGTTTTTAGCTTTGCCCCTATATATCCTCTCATTTTTCTTTATTTAACTAAAAATCGCAAAAAAAGATTTCTAAGTTTCACAGAAAAAGAGCACCCTAACGGCTGCTCTTTAACATTATTGGTTATATTTTATAATAATTATATGAATGAGTTTTATTCTTGTTTTAATTTTATTAATATACTGATTCTAATTCTAGCTTATTAATTCCCAAGGTGTCTCCCATGAATTTTGTACTTTTGTGTCTGGAGCAAAGCCTTGTGACCACCATTTTGCTTTATAAATCTTTCCTTTATAGCTAACCTTATCTCCTGCGTTATAGCTTTTACTAGGGTTCCATTCATTTTCAGGTGATTTATTAATTTCATCCTCATTAATTTCTTTTAATTCATTTTTAGTAATTTTATATGAATTAGTAGCAGCTTTATTAAGTTTTAAATTTTTATCCTTATTAGTTATAAAAAGTCTATTAGAATACTCTCTATGTTTAACTGTTAGATAATATCCTTCTTTTAAAGGAATGTCTTTTACTAAAGCATCATTTACTTCATTGCCGATAAAATCTTTATGGAAAACAGGTTGTCCTAAATTATCTTGAACTAAAATTGATGCATAGCTGTCATTAAAATAATAATGAGTTTTTATATTTTCAACAGTAAGTTTACTAGTTAATTTATCAAGATTTAAATCAAGCTTAGCAAACTTATTATCACTATATCCTTTAAAATCAAAAGTAAAGTTTGATCCTTTATAATTATTTTCAGTGCTACCAGCTAAAGTAACTGTCTTGGTAATGGTATTATCAAATAAATCAGTTATAATTACTTTTGCATAAAGACCAGTTGAACTAGCCAATTGACAATTTTCTTTTGCCGAATTTTCATATGATTTAATATTATTTATAGTTTTAATTGGAGTACCAGTCATACTAGGATTATTGTAAATTTCTATTTTACCTTTAAACTGAGGAGTACTTTGATTTTTTAATTTCCAAGAAATATTTAAATAGTTATTTTCATATTTAGCATTTGTTATATCAAAATCTAAAATTCCAACATCTGGTTTGTTAGGTTGATTTATAGTAAATACTTGTCCACTAATCATTGATGGTTTTGTATTACCACCGGCCTCAACCCAAACATATTCAGAATTTCCTCCTCCATCCCAATTCTTATCAGGATATTGAGAGGTAATTTTTTGTTGATATAAAGAATTCCAATCTTTATTTAAAACACTTCTACTATATAGATTTTTTAATCTAGCATTTCTTACATCTTGACCATTTCCTGCCCAATCTTCTTGGAACATTCCTGTTCCCCAAACAAAGTTTACATTAGCTACAGGGAAATCTAATACAGCTATTTGCTTCCATTCTTTTGTAGACTCATCTCTTACCCATTGTCCAAATTTAGTATGTCCATCTTCTTGCCAATTACGCATGGTCATTTTATACCAACTATTAGGTTTCCAATCATAATTAGTTTCTACTTTCATTCCTTCTCCTTCTCCACCAAATCGTGATGAAGTAGAACTTGATGATAGATATTCTGCTTCAATGGGCTGTCTTACAGAGACTGGGTCCCAAATTGCAAAGTGCAGTGTACGTCTGTCAGTTCTTTGTTGAAAGCCAGCATATCCCCCAGCTTCTCCACCAGCATTCCAATTATGGACAGCCCAATAAGTATTAGGTGCATTTTTAGTTGTGCTCCAATCTACTGTCATTATATCAGCTTTCTTCTCATTTACAGGGTTTACATACATACCAGTTGCATTAGTATATGCATAAACTAATTTGGTATTTATATTAACAATACCAAAGACTATTAATAGAGTCATAATTCCGGTTAACAAGGATTTCTTTTTCATTAACTATCTTCCTTTCCTTAGTTAAAATTTTAAATAATTTCAAAAATATTTTATCTAAATTTTAAATTATACACATATTATATTTTTCGAATTGGAATTATAAAGCTTAATAGGAAGTTTAATGCAAAATTTAATATAAATATAATATTTGCAAATAAAATATACTATTTTATAATAATAGTCTAAAATATGTCAATATAAGTGCAAAAAATAAAAACGCCGCTAAATTATCTTTAGCGACGCTTTTGTTAATTTAAATATTATTTTGCAACTTCTTTAGATGATGGAAGAATTACTTCTACTTCAGAATGTGGACGTGGTATAACGTGAACTGATACTAATTCTCCAACACGTTGTGCAGCTGCAGCACCAGCGTCTGTAGCAGCTTTAACAGCTCCAACATCACCTCTAACCATAACAGTTACAAGTCCGCCTCCAACATATTCTTTACCTATTAAATATACGTTTGCTGCTTTAACCATAGCATCTGCTGCTTCTATTGATCCTACTAATCCTTTTGTTTCTATCATTCCTAATGCATCATATTTCATTTTAAAATCCTCCTAAAATATCTTTTTTTATTTATTTAAATTTTTAATTATAAGCAATTATTTATTTAATTTTTTATTTTACTATTGTTACTTTTGACTTGGAATTAATACCCATTGCGTTAGCTTCTTCAATATCAAGATGACATTCAAGGCTTGAAGCGTCATTAGCTCTAACAGCTACATTATTGTATATTCCGCCTCTTAAATCTTCAAATTTTATTGACACTATTTCTCCATCATGTACTCCTAAATTTTTAGCATCTTCAGGCGTCATGTGAATGTGTCTTTGTGCAACTATTAATCCTTCTTCTAGTTGAACAGAACCCTTTGGTCCAACTATTGTAATAGGAGATGTTCTATTTAAATCTCCAGATAATTTTACATGGGATACTGCTCCAAGCTTAATGCAGTCTCCTGCTAATACTTCAACCTGAGTCTTGCTTCTTACAGGACCTAAGATTCTAATTTTTTCAATTGCACCCTTTGGTCCACAAATTGTTACAACTTCTTTGCAAGCATATTGTCCTGGTTGAGATAAATCTTTTATCTTAGTAAGCCCATAATTTTCACCAAAAAGACTATCTAAATCCTTTTGTGAAAGATGTATATGTCTATTAGAAATCCCTACTGGAATCTCAGATGAATTTCTATTAACTGCATTATTTAATTCTTTACCTTTAACAGCTTCTAGTAAAAGTTTTAATACTTCTTCACAATTATCCATTAGTTTGCCCCCTTCATAGCGGCAACTATTTGATTAACTAAATCTAAAAGTTCTTCATTTTTTGTATTTTCATTACTGCATTCAGTGCAAGTATTAGTGTTTTCAGCGCAATTATTAGCCTTATTTAAAACTTCTGCAGCTGCTGCAATTTGTGCTGGGCTCATATTCATAAATTGATTTTGAACTCCATGACAATTTTCAGCAGTTTTTATGCAGTTAAAAGTTGGGTCATTAGATGCTAAATTTGTGCAATCTTTTATACCATAAGCAACTCTTTTGATGTTTATAAGGTGTTTTGGAGTAACATTTTCAGATACTGAGCTTCCTCCCCAAGTACCGCATCCTAAAGTAAATGAAGGATTAAGACCTGTACTTGCACCTGTTCCACCTTGAGTTCCACCAGTGTTAACAAGGATACGAGAAGCTGGTTTTCTAGCGAACTTCATAACCATGTCTCTATCTTCTGTATGGATGCTCATTGTATGACCAATTCCATTTTGAAGTAATTCAATACTTAATTCACATGCTTCATGCCAATCTTTTACTGTATAGAATCCAAGAACTGTTGTAAGTTTTTCAAAAGATAATGGGTAACCTTCTCCTACTCCATTTTGTCTTCCTATAAGTACTTTAGTTCCTGCTGGAATTGTGAATCCTGCAGCACTTGCTATAACTTGTGGACTTCTTCCAACAAATTTAGCATTCATAGCATTGCCTTTTTTGAATAATAGTTTACAAACTTTTTCAGTTTCTTCTTCTGTCATGAAGTATCCGCCTTGTTTTTTTAATTCTGCAACAACTAGGTCATGATTACATTCTTCACAGATTATTGATTGTTCTGATGCACAGATTGTACCATTATCAAAAGTTTTACTTGCAATAATGTTTTTAACAGCTTTTTCTACATTAGCAGTTCTTTCAATGTATGCTGGAGAGTTTCCTGCACCAACACCAATAGCTGGTGTTCCTGAGCTATAAGCAGCTTTAACCATTCCTGGACCACCTGTAGCTATTATTATAGCAACTTCTTTGCTCTTCATTAATTCATTTGTAGCGCCAATTGTTGGAATAGTTACAGCACTTATAATATTTTCTGGTGCCCCAGCTTCAATGGCTGCATCCCTCATTAATTCAACTGCTTTAGTTGTACATTTTGCAGCAGCTGGATGTGGTGCGAACACTATAGCATTACGAGATTTGATTGAAATCATAGCTTTAAAAATTGCAGTAGAAGTTGGGTTTGTTGAAGGTACTATACCCATAACTAAACCAACTGGTTCAGCAAGTTCTATAAGCTTATTTTCCTTATCTTCATTAATTATACCTATAGTTTTCATATCTTTAATTGAATTATAAAGTATAGTAGCTGCTAAATGGTTTTTGAAAGTTTTATCTTCAACTTTACCAAAGCCTGTCTCTTCGACTGCCATTTGTGCTAAACAAACAGCGTTTTCTTCTGCAACTCTAACCATATTACGTAAAATTTTGTCAATTTGCTCTTCAGTATAATCAGCAATTTTATCAGCTGCTACTTTTCCAAGTCTAGCAAGATCTCTCGCTTGTTGTATTGAACGCAAATCCTTATCAAAGTTTTCCATTATTCCTTACTTCCTTTCGTAACCTTTAAAATAGCTAATTTTTCTCGTAATATAATTTAAATTTGTTAATTAATAAATTTTTACCTGCTTTTGAAATTGTTCTACCTACAATTCCAAGATCCTTATATTCACGAGCTAGATTTCTAAGCTTAACAACTTTTAGCTTAGCTAATATTAAAATGGTTTTTTCTATACCATTTTTTCTTATTAAATTGTCTACATCTTCTTTGTGTAGATTTTCTAAATTTAACTTATGTAGTTTATCTAAATCCACATCTAATCCATGTTGATTTTCTTTAATATTATTTTTAGTATCTACATCTACATGTTCTGTGTTATCTACAGCTTTTACATCTTTTACAGTTTCAGCTTTTTTTGTATTTTCTACATTCTTTGCATCTACTATATCTTTTGTAACTTCTACGGATTCTGTGTCTTCCACACTGTCTACAGCTTTTGTATTTTCTACCTTTTCTGTATCCTCTGCTTTTTCTACAGCCTCTGTATCATCTGCATCTTCCACATTTTCTGTATTATCATTAGATGATGGATCTTCTGGTGGAGTATTAGGTCCTATTATGCTTTCCAGTTCCTCATGGGGACGTGGAATTACATGTTCTGAAACTAAAAAATTTTCATCAAGTTTTTTTACAGCTGCTACTCCAGCTTCTATAGATGCTTTTACTGCACCTACATCCCCTGTAACTGAAATTGTAACAAGGCCGCCACCTACATAAGTTTTTTCGATAATACTTACATCTGCTGATTTCACCATTGTATCAGCTGCTTCAACAGCTGCAAGTAATCCCTTTGTTTCTATTAAACCAAGCGCTTGCATAGGTAAATCCTCCTAATCTTCTATAAAAGATCCGCCCAATTTGCTGGATATATTGTATAAAATACCCTAGCTTTATCTGGGGATCCCCAAACCACTTTAGAACCTGATGGTACAAACAATACATCTCCAGGATAAGCTGTATATGTCTTTCCATTAATTTCAACGGTTAAAGTTCCCTCAATAACATAATCAATCTCTTCGTAAGTTAATTCCCAATCAAATTTTGAATCTTCAATAATTAAAAATCCTGCACTCATTTTTGATTCTTCTTTACTTACCAATTCTTGAAATTGAACCTTTGCATTTGGATTACCAGTATCAAATACATCCATTTTCACTGTGTTTCCTCTAACAACTTTAAGTCCATTAGGATCGCACTCAGCTTTAAATGGAAGATCTTTTCCTTTTAAACATTGAAGCATTTCCTGTAGAAGACCCTTGTCCATCATTGCTCTAAGGAATTTAAGCATCATTTCACTATCAATGCCCTCTATGTTTGGAACATTTTTACCTATTAAATGCTCTACTTTAGGTGCAGGAGCTTCTGTAGTAATTACTATTCCATTATTTTTTACAAGATCCTTAGCTGATGGTGTAATTATTTCGGTGCCATCTACATAAAGTACTTTTTCACCCTTTAATATTAGGGCTTCAATGTCTTTTGCAGCGATTAATTTTTTCATGTTCTCACATCCTTTCAAACTTTGAAATAATATCAAAATCTCTATATAAAACTCCTTCTCCTATTATGGAGTGAGTAAGCTAGCATACCAAAACCAATATTCTGTGTAAGTGATCACTTCAAAATTGTAGATTTTGCATGCCTATTTAAGATTTTGCATGTGTTTTAAATATTATGTTTATTTTAAGAAAGTTGTGTTCTAGCCAAAATTGCAATCCTCATCAATTATTCCAATAACAACTGCATCTACAGGAATATTATCATCACCTAACATTCTGCGAGCAGATGATCCAGTACTAACAATAACTCTATCACCAATACCTGCACTGATAATATCAACAACAATAAATCTGCGTCCTTCATCTACCCCGCCAATTTCCTCGGCAAGCATAAATTTAAGTCCGCTAAGGGATTCTGCTTTTCTAGTGGCCCATACATTATCAATAAGTCTTGCTGCTATCATATTGCTTTTACCTCTTTCATTTTTAATTTAATCTCATTTAATGCGGCTTCAACTGATGATGTGTCACCAAAAATACCAAGTAAAACCATGTGCTGAGGACATGTGCCTCTAATATCTTCAACGGTAACTCCAACAGCTTTCTCAGCAATATCTGCAGCATAAATCATATCGATAAGTTTACCTTGAACAAGTCCTATTGCATCAGCACTTTCTAAATCCGTTTTGCAGTTTCCACCCATTCGTCTTCTAAGAATATCTTTAGTGCTACTAGAAGGTGATTTTATAATTCTAAAATCCACTTTTAAACACTCTCCTTATTAGACACATGAAAATAAATAACAAGTCAAAAATGGCAGTATATTTATTTTCATGTGTCTTATTCTATAATATCTTGTGTACAGCTTAATGCTATTCCAAGTGGTGTAACGAACATAGGATTTCTAGGCTTGTGAGTATATACTCCTGTTTGCTTTTCAATAATTTCTTCAATTCCTGTTAAACAACAAGTACCACCTACTAAAGAAATTTCATTAACATCATAATTTTTAATATGATTATTAATAATTGATGACACCTTTTCAACCACTGGTTTTAGTACTGGTAAAATTTCCTTGTGATTTTTATTATCTCTTTTGTATTCATCTGCTTTATTAAAAGGCATTTCATATGCACCTGAAATAACTAATGAAAAATGAGTACCACCTGTAGGTTCATCAACAACATAAACAACTTTTCCATCTTTTAAAATTGATATTCCAGTTGTTCCACCACCGATATCTACAACCGCACCATTTTGAATTTTAAGTACAGCATTAGCAGCAGTAGGTTCATCTAAAAGACATGTCAATTCAAATCCTGCTGATTGAACTACATTTTTAATTGCTCCAGAATCTAAGGCATCCGTTCCAGGTGGAATTGCAGCAGCAGCATAAATAAGTTCTGTATTTAGTTTTTCTTCAATTTCTTCTTTAAGTTCTCTCACAATCCTTACTGCTCCAATATAGTCAACAACCATACCGTCACGAACTACATCAGCATATCTATATGCACCCGCCACTGGGTTGTAGTTTTCATCTAAAACAGCTAATACCACACAGGCAGTACCTAGGTCCACACCTGTGTAATAAACAGAAGACCCATTAACAATTGGTTTTTCTATAACTTCTTCAAACTTTCGAACCATATTATCACAATATTCAAAAGTTAATTTTTCCTCTGACATTCTTTTCCTCCTACTGCTAAACAAATTAATTGGGACAGTGAATTAATTATTAAATTAACATTGTCCATAATTTTGCTTTTTAAACTTTCATCATCACTTTTATATGTATCAATTATTTCAAACTGTAATTCCTGCACCGCACAACGAAGTACGTTCATTTTTAAAATTGCATTGCTTTTTGGAAGCTGCATATGAAATTCTGTTATTTCAAAACAATCATCAAGATCCGCTTCAGAATTTGATGAATTCATCCCGGTACATTCTTTTAAATAAATAGGTTCAAGGGTACCTTTTCCATCTAAAACATTTCTGATGTTTGATATTTTCCTACCTAAATTTATAATATTCTGTGCTAAAATAATATCTTCTTTTAATATTTCACTACTAACAACAAGAAATTTAGCCTCCATGGATTTCAATTTTAAGCAAAGCTTCTTATTCAAATTGAATTTCACATCACTATTTCCCACATCTTTTATTGCTTCTTTAGATGTTTCTTCCGGTGTTTTTGCTGAGTTTTTTGGGGAAATATTCGCATTCACTTTTGAAGACTTATTTACTTTTGAATCATCACTCAATTCTATTCCTTTATCAGATAAATACTCAGCTGCTCCAGGGGTAAGGCGCTGTCCTTGTTCTAACTTGTAGGTATTAAAAGGTTCTTTTCTATATAAATCTCTTAAATACTCTTCCGTAATAAATTTCATCATTGACCTTTACTCCTCACCTTTTTCAAATAAATACTTTTTTAAAGCATCAATTCCTGTTCCCATTTCAAAGCTAATATGAAAATATGGCTCTGATACCCCTATCTTTTTTAATTGCATTTCACATTTTTCTTTATTCTTAGGCATCAAATCACATTTTGTTATAACCCCAATTACTGGACATCTAAAAGACTTTGCAAATCCATGGGAGTATATTTCAGTGCAATTAGATTGGTCAACCAATATAAGCACACAAGATGCATCCTGAGCTGCTGCAATTATATGTTTGTACATCCATGCATTCTCTATATAGGAACCTGGAACATCAATGGTATTCTTACCATAAATTAAATCTGGTGTTCGCCTTAATGGACCATCATAATCGTTTAATGCATTAACTAATGTAGTTTTGCCGCATTTTGAAGGGCCAATTACCATTATGCGCTTTTTTCTCATGTTCTTGTAATGGGAGCGGTGGTAAATCCAAGCATATCCTTTAGCGTATCATTAACTGCACTAAGAGCTGTTTCAACACTTTGAACATCACCACTTATTACAACAGAGCCTGTA
Source organism: Clostridium botulinum (assembly GCF_001276985.1). Lineage (GTDB taxonomy): Bacteria > Bacillota > Clostridia > Clostridiales > Clostridiaceae > Clostridium_F > Clostridium_F botulinum. The sequence goes on along the minus strand of NZ_LHUL01000003.1, from coordinate 274,682 downwards.
AAACGATCTAAAAATCCAATTTCAACATCAGAAGCCTTTGTAGCAATATCTGCTGCAATAATAGCTGTTTCAAAGGGTGATAAAGTCAAAATACCTATTGCTCCTTTTTCATCAATTCCAAGACGATCATATATATCAGGCATTGGTGATGCAATAACATGAGCTATAGTAATCTGCTTTCCTGGCACTGACTCTTGTATAACACGCTGTATATTTCTATCAGAAAAATCTCCCATAAACCTTACCTTCCATCTTATTATCTATTTGAAAATTATTTAATGGCGGATTACCTTTACAGGTAAATCATATTTTTTAATCCATCCTTCTATTCTATCTAAATCTTCACTTTTAAGGCTTGGATCATCTTTTATAGGATATTCCATTCCTAATTGGTTATATTTATTTACCCCCATCTTATGATAAGGAAGTAAATCAATTCCCTTAAAGTTTTTATAATCTTTATAAGGTAATAAAAATTCCATAGTTTTTTCTATCTCATCTTGAGAATCATTTATACCTTTAAGTAAAGGCATACGAATCTTTACATTGTATTTTTTCTTGAGTAATTCTTGAAGATTTTCTAAAATCCTCTCATTTCTTACTCCAGTTAATTCATGATGTCTATCAGAATTAATATTTTTAATATCAAATAAGAATAGATCTACAAATTCTGCAACCTTAAGGATTGTTTCAAGATTTGTATAGCCACAAGTTTCAATTGCAGTGTTTATACCTTCTTGCTTACATGCCATTAGTAAACTAGTAGCAGCTTCAGGCTGCATTAAAACTTCGCCACCACCTAATGTAACTCCACCGCCGGACATTTCATAAAAAGTTCTATCTTCTTCTACTATTTTTAAAAGTTCAGAGATAGTTTTTTCTTCTCCAACTATTGATATAGCAGATTTAAGACAAGCTTCTTTACACTTTCCACATCCTATACAATCTATGTCACGATTAACTTCATGCTTTAGAGTTTTATTAGAAATAGTATGGATTCCTACAGGACATGCAGAAACACAAGCTCCACAATTTACACATAGATTACTTTTAAGCATAACTCTATATTTTTTTTCTAGTCCTTCAGGATTTGCACACCATTTACATCTAAGTGGACATCCTTGAAAAAATACTAAAGTTCTTATTCCATCTCCATCATACATATTATATTTTTGTATATTAAAAATCCTTGCTTTTCTCTCGATTATACCTAAATTTCCATTACTCATATTACTCATTCTCCAGTTTCATTTACTTTGATTTTTAATATATATCTTAATTGGTATCTGCAATCTACAAAAGAAGTTGTAGATTGCAGACTTTATATAAATTATTTTAAAGGGACTAAGTTATATATTTTCTATAAGTTATATATTTTCCATCAAATTTTTATTAGAAATGTGTAAGCATAGTTCTACTTATAATTTCATCTTGAACATCTTTACATAACTCAACGAAGAATGCACTGTATCCAGCAACACGAACAATTAAATCACGATATTGATCTGGATGTTTTTGAGCTTCTATTAAAGTCTTGTTGTCTAAATAGTTAAATTGAACTTCTCCAAGTTGAAGGGCACAAGCACTACGTAATAATGTAATGATTCCTTGTTCTCCTTCTGGTGTATCAAGAAGACCAGCTATTAACTTAAAGTTATGAACCATACCTATATTCATATCTTCACAAGACATCTTAGAAACAGATTTTATTATAGAAGTAGGGCCTTTAAAATCAGCGCCTTGTGATGGACTTATACCATCTGATAAAGGCATCCATGCTCTACGTCCATTTGCTGTAGCTCCAGTCATTTGTCCAAATGGAGTATTGTTTGATATTGATAAAGTACCATGACTAAGTACTGAATATAATGTCTTATATTTACGATGTTCTTGTTCTGTAAAGTTAATTAAATCAGCAGCAATTAAATCTGCATAATCATCATCGTTACCATACTTAGGTGCTTCTAAACAATCTTTTCTTAATTGTTCATATCCAACGAAATCTGCTTTTAAAGCTTCGTTCATTTCTTGTAGAGTATATTTTTTATCTTCAAATACTAATTTCTTTATAGCTGCCATAGAATCTGCATAAGTAGCAAGACCACTCCATACTACTCCAGGTCCGAAGTTATACATAGCTCCGCCGGCTTCTACTCCTCTACCATTTTCCATACAACCTTCATACATCATAGACATAAGTGGCTTTGGAGCAAGTTCTTTATGAACACGTTGAGAAATTACTGTAGCAACACTTGTCCATTTAGTAATGAATTTAATTTGTTCTTTAACAGCTGCTTCAAATTGTTCATAAGTTTTAAACTGGCTTAAGTCTCCCATATCTGGGCATACTTGTTTACCATACCATAATGGTACACCATTGTTTAAAACAAGTTCTATACATATAGGCCATTGAGTGTATCCTGTAGAAGTCCATTGATATAGTCTTCCTGATTTTTGTGGTTCAACACATCCCATTAAGCAGTAATCTCTTGCGTCTTCTATAGAAACACCTTTAGCTAACATAATTTTTATATGAACATCGTCAAAGTGGCATGCTGGGAATCCCATACCTGCACGAATAACGTCAACTATCTTTTTAAGATATTTTTGTGGTGATGATTTGTGTATACGGCAAGCTAAAGATGGTTGATATATTTTAACATGACGAACTGCATCCATTAAAAGGTATGTTAATTCGTTTGTAGCGTCACGGCCTTCTCTAGTAACACCACCTACACACATATTTACAAAAGGTTGATAACCTGCGAAGAATTTAGAACCACCTTCACTTGTTATCCACATCATTTCAGACATTTTTATAAGCATACAACCTGATAATTCAAATGCTTCATAATCAGTCATACGTCCAGCTTCAATATCAGCTTTATAGAATGGGTACATATATTGGTCAACACGTCCTATAGACATACCTGTTTGATTTTCCTCAACTACAAGTAATGATTCTATAGTCCAAACTGCTTGAATTGCTTCCCAATAAGTACTTGGCTTATGTGCTGGAACTCTAGCATTTATTTCAGAAATCTTTTGAAGTTCTGCTTTACGCTTAGGGTTAGTTTCTTTTTGAGCTAATTCAGCAGCATAATCTGACATACGTTTAGCATATATCATAACACCTTCAGCAGTATCAATTAATGATTTGTAGAAATAGATTTTGTCTATATCTTCTGGATTTTCATATTTAAGTTCAGCTAATTTTTCTTCTGCTTCTCTCTTTATGTCAAGCATACCTTTTTTCATTAATACAACGTCATATCCTGGGTTAGAGTCTCCTCCACCATTTACTGCGTGGTATGAACAGTCAGAAACAAAAGATTCTCCTGAAAGTTCCCATACTCCTGCTTCACGATATTGATCTTCGCAGTATTCATCAACGGATTTACCCGCCCAATATGGGAATAACTCCTCACGCATGATTTTCTTATCTTCTTCTGAGATGTAGAATGGGTCTTGTGGACGAGTTCCTATTGTATCAATTTCATCAACCATCCATCTCCAAGCTATATCAGGAGAAAATGCTCCTGCACGAGGTTGTCCATTTGGTGCTCCAACTATAAGTTCATTGTCTTGAATTACAAGTGGTGCAGTTTCGCAACAATGTTTAAAACATTTACCACGTAAAACTGATTTAGGAGTACCAGGGTTTTCTTTTGCTATTTTAGTAATAGCTCTTGCTCTATGAGTTGTTATTGTTGGAACATGTTTTAGATAAGTTTCCTTTAACTTAACTAGACGTTCTGTCATTCCATCTGGTATTTCACCATTATTGTCACACGCAACCTTTGATGTAGCTGGTTCTTCTTTTGTTATTTCATTAGAAACACTTTGAAACATCTTCATTAATCCAGCGCGTTCTTCATCAGACATATTTTTAGTAGCTTCCATAAATTTATTTGAAAATTCACGTATATCCAATTTATTCCCTCACATTCTTTAATGTATTTCATATATTAAATATGATTTTTTATTTTAAGTCCTGTAAAACTTTTTTTAAAATACTCTCTAATAACTTATAGTTATCTATTTCATTTCCATTTAACTTCCCATTTAAAACTGCAAGGATAGAATCCTCTTTATCATTTACTGTTTTAACAATTTCATCCACCATGCGAACTCCATATCCAACTTTACGTATATATAATAGATTCATAGGTGAAACATTATCCGAAGTCATTCCCTGACCTGCAGAACCACTACCTAATGTCATTGAAGGAAACAAATTTGTAGTTGCTCCCATACTCCCAAAAGTTCCTGCAGTATTTACAAGTACTCTCCCAACAGGTTTTTTAAGTGCAAATTGACGAATAACTTCTTCATCCTTTGAATGTATCACAAGTGTATGTCCATATCTTTCAGTAAGTAATAATTCTATACATTTTTCACAAGCGTGCATCCAGTCATCCTCTATATAAAAGGCTAAAACTGGGCAAAGTTTTTCTCTTGAATAAGGGTTATTTTTAGAAACAAACTTCTCATTGGAAATAAGCACTTTTACACCTTCTGAAACTTGAAAGCCAGCCTTTTTAGCTAAAAACTGTGGAGACTTACCAATCATCTCTAAATCTGGGCTTCCGTTTTGATTAAACAAAATCTTTCCTAGTTTTAAAGCTTCTTCTTCTGTCATAAAATATCCACCATTTTTAATAAGTTCTTGCTTTACTTCAGATGCAATTAAGCTATCTACAACAATTGATTGTTCTGCAGCAGACACAACTCCATAATCAAAATTCTTACTCGTAATAATATCTTTAACTGCTTTTTCTATATCAGCTGTACGTTCTATAAAGGCAGGTCCGTTTCCATTGCCTCCATATATTACTGGCTTACCAGATTTATAGGCTTTATCAAGCATTTCTATAACTCCAGTGTTCATTATTAAAGATGTATCTTTATGCTTCATAAGCTCTAATGAACCACTTTCAGTTACTGTGTGAAGATATGCAAGAGCACCTTCTGGAAGTCCTACACCTTCTGCAGCTCTAATTAAAATATCTACTGTTTTAGAAATTGTATTTTTAGCTCTTTTATGAGGTGAAAATATAATTGCATTTCCTGACTTTATTGCAATTAATGCTTTATATATAGTGGTAGATACTGGACTTGTTGCTGGTGGGAAGGCTATAACAACCCCCATTGGTACACCAACATCCATGGTTTTATTAATTTTATCTTCATTGATAATACCTACACACCTCATACCTTTGAGTTTGTTTTTTAAATACTCACATACAAAGTGATTTTTAACATATTTATCTTGCCACTTTCCATACTCTGTTTCTTCATTAGATATTTTTGCAAGCTCTTTTAAATGTTTTTCAACTTCTTCAGCCATACGCTCAACTATCTCATCAAGTTTTTCTTGTGGGAAAGTAGCTAATTTTTTTTGTGCCTCTCGGGCATTTTCAACAAGAATTCTAGCTTCCTGCATGGAGAGTAAATCATTATCTATAATATTCATCTTTCTCTCTCCTTTTCTTTAGAAAAAATTCATTTTTCTATTCTGTTATAATATCTGTAATGGCATAACGTTTTATTATTTTTTCAAGATCTTCGTGTGGTCTTGGAATAACTATTGAGCTATATAGGTTTCCACCTTCCATTCCATTAACTGCTGCAACACCAGCATCTACTGCTGTTTTACAAGCACCAACATCACCACGAACTAATACAGATATATAACCTGATGCAACATTTTCATATCCTATAAGTTCAACATCTGCTGATTTGCACATAGCGTCTGCTGCTTCTAAAGCAAAAACCAGACCAAAAGTTTCGATTAATCCTAAAGCTTCATATCTTGCCATATGTATATCATTTCCTTTCTATTTTATGAATCGATATCGTGTACTGAAACAATATCTCCAACTTCTCTAATAGGACGTGGCATAACATTGTGTGCTGTTAATTTACCGATAGCTCTAGCTGCTTCAGCACCTGCTTCTACAGCAGATTTTACTGCACCAACATCCCCTTTTACCATAATTGTTACAAGGGTTGAACCAATATTTTCATAAGAAATTAATTCAACATTAGCTGCCTTAAGCATTTTGTCTGCAGCCTCAAGTGCAGGAACTAATCCTATTGTTTCCACAAGGCCTAAAGCCTCATCTCCATAATATCTCATTTTTAATTCCTCCTTCCTAATTTAGCCCAATATACTTTTTCTTAACTATAATATCTATTATTAATTCTTCTATTATTCTGTGTAGGTTTTCATGCATTTTTTCGTTGCTATATGTTGATTATATCCCTTCCCCTTTGGGGGAAAGTCAATATATTTTTTATAATAAGAATCTTTGGATAATTTGTTGTAAATCACATATTTTAAAGCAATCTTTACTTTTAACATTCACTAGTTCTGCTTATGTTATTATGCTTTTATGAGATTTATTTTGTATAAGCATTCCCCTATGGTTAATGTTAGAAATTAATCCGGAATATACTTATTGATTGTTTCAGCACCTTCTGCATGTGCATGATAGTAAACTCTTAACTCATTATTATTATCTAAATCGAATCTTGTTTCTTCAATAAGACCATTAGCTTCTGCTGTAAGTAGTGCATTAATTACAGCTTTCTTGTTTAAAGCTTTAAAATTTCCATATTGTCCTTTTAATGCCTTTATAACATCATCAGCACAAGCTTCTGAAACTTTAGTAAAATGTTTTAAAATTGCATAATTAAGCGGTTTCATCTATATCTACCTCCATTTTCTTTCCTTTGAATAAATCAAGTGGATTCATAGATATTGTAAGAATACCAAACATCATTATTACAGCTCCAATCCAAGCTACAGGAGGTAATGACCATCCGTCCATTCCACCATATACTCCTAATACTAATAAGCAGAATAATGGTCCAAAGAAAGAATATGTACCATTGCATGCAGTACCAAGTCCTGCTCCACACATACTGTTTCCAGCATACCATGTCATGAATGTTACAAATGATAAAAGTCCACTTAAAACAAACCAAACCATTGCAGGAGAACTTGTAAATGCTTTTATAGCAAGATCAGTAGAGATTCCAATTCCACCAGCCATCATCCCGAAAATTGGAACTAAGATGAATAAATTTGCTATACCTGATGTTACTTGACGAATACAAATTCCTATTTCAGGATCAATCATTGCTGTACCATATCCAGCTACACAACCTTCAAATCCCCAACCTAAAGCTGCAATAATAGCTATTGCAATACCAATTAATGTATTTGCTGAAGCCCCACCGCTAAGACCTGTACTACCAATTAAGAAACTAGCGCATACACATATTAAAATACCAAAAGCCATACGTTTATTTAATTCTTGCTTGTACAAAATTTTACCTAGTATAGCTGCAATTGCAGGGCAAAGAGCTGATATTGGAACAACTATTGAACCAGCCATTTGAAGTGCTATAACATAAGCTGTACCAGCTATAGGTCCTCCGATAAGAGCTGCTAATATCATGATACGTCCCGGCTTTGTGTTAACGCATCTTAAAAAGTCTCCAAATTTACCTTTAACTCCTGCATACAAAAGTGACCAAATGGCACTACATGTGTCGTTTATTGCGTTACCAAGAGCTGCAAGCAAGTATGCTATAGCAAATGCTGATAAGCCTGCTGTATTAGGACCATACCAGTCCCCCCAAACTCCTTTAGTCATACCCATAGTTAAAAACGCAGTGTATAATCCATAGGCAAGTCCTGAAAATAAAGCTAGGGATATACCCTTTTTGAAGAAATCACTGGATAATTTCTTCTTTGCAGCAACTGCTTCTAAGCTTACTGCTTTTGAATCTCCATTCATAAAATAATTCTCCTTTCGCTTATAAAAAATTAATAATATTATAAATTCATATTGTTAAATAAAAATTTATAATAAATATACATTAAGATTGTTATAATTTGGTGCATTCTACATTAAAATTACTGAACACCTTTTCACTTTCTATCTTGTAGGTACTTTATTCTTAAGTAGATTATATTCCCTGCCCTATAGGGTAAGGTCAATATGTATTTTTCAAGAATATTTAAATAAGATTAAAAAAATTAGTACTATATCTACCAATAGGAACTCAATAAATACTTCTAAACCCTTCATTAAGTTAAAGTTACATTTGATGTTTTTAAGTGATAAACATAGAAATACCTGGATAATAATCCAGGTATTTTTAATTCTATAAAAACAATAAACTTGTGCTTTGTTTAATATTATTGTGTTTTTTTTAACAAAAGGAGTACCGTTAACCCTATATAGTCTACCCTAGGGTCAACGTTTTCACCAGAATTAAATTATTTTTCTCTACTAATTTTTATTAAAACTTCTGTTACAAATCTATCTCTATTTTTAGTTGTCCAATAATCTGTTACATATCTTTCATAGGATTCTTCAGAACATATATAACCGTGTTTTTGAGTCCAATCCTTTATTTTTTTATATGTTTCATTAATAGTTTCATGAGGTCCTATATGATAACAAGCAGCTACCATCCAACCACCAAATTCCACACTCAATTCTTCCCTACATTTTAAAATTGTCTCCTGCATTATTGTCATCTTATTGCATTTTCCATTCATTTTATCTTGAAAGCATGGAAAACGTATGATTACAGGCCCTGTTATTGCATTTTCTATACTATCTATGTAATTTGTAAATTCTATGTTAATTATAGAATCCATATAGTCATATTCAAAATCTTGATCTAAAAAAGTTAAAGTACGATTATCTATGTATTTTATAGCTACATCAGAAACATTATTTTCAATTACCATTTGGGCTTCAACTATAAGATCATCCCAATCCTTAACGGATCTTAATTTTAAATTTATTTCTTTTTCAAGTTCTTTTAATTCATCTATTTTATTTCTAAAACTTGTATGAAAAAAATCATAGGTCTTTCCTTCTAAAAAAACTTTCATTTCTTCAAGCTTAAATCCACTTTGTTTATAATATTTTATTACTGGAACAGATAATAAAGTATTCTTGCTATAATATCTGTAACCACTTTCATCAGCTACTTTATCAGGTGATAATATGTCCATTTTGTCATAATATCTTAATGCTTTTTTTGTTATTTTGCATATCTTACCAACTTTACCTATTGAATATAATTCGTCTTCCATATTAATCCCCCTTATGTTTTTTATATTATAAATTAAATTTTATTCTATTTAATTGTTCAACTTTTCTGAAAATTTGAACAAAATACCACCCATTAATGAGTGGTATAAAATATATACTATTCTAAAACTTTATCTAAAATTTTTAATAAATCTTCCTTTGTAACTTCTCTAGGATTTGCTGTTGTGCATACATCCTTAAGAGCTGCATTAACAATCTCTTCTCTTGATGCTTCAGCTAAAGCCATATCAGTACCTTGTTCTTTTAATGTAGTTGGAATCATTAATGTATTTTGAAGTTCTACAATACTTTTAATTAGATTGCTAACACCAATATTTACATTTGGCGCATGCAATTTTAATAATTTGGCAAGTCTTTGATACTTCTTAGCTGCCACGTCATATTCAACATTAAAGGTCTCTTTATTTAAATTAGCATTATATTCAACTACATAAGGAAGTATCATTGCATTACTTCTTCCATGGGAAATATGTAACTTTCCACCCACTGCATGAGCTAAACTATGAGTAATTCCAAGTCCAGCTGCATTAAAAGCCATACCAGCAAGGCATGATGCATTGTGAAGTTTTTCCCTTGCTATTATATCATTTCCATCAGCATAAGCCTGTGGTAAAAATCTAAAAGCTAAAGTGAAGGCTTTTTCTGCAAGAGCATCTGAAAAATCAGTAGCATTTTTTGAAACATAGGCCTCCATGGCATGTGTGATTACATCCATTCCTGTATCGGCAGTTATAGCTTTGGGTACAGATTTAACCAACTCAGGGTCAAGAATAGCAACCGTAGGAAGAAGTGATTTATCTGTAAGAGCATACTTTAATCCTTCTTGTTTGTTTGTAATTACTGCATATTCAGTTACTTCAGAGCCTGTACCACTTGTAGTAGGTATAGCATAAAATTCTTCTATAGTGGAAACTCCTCCAGTAATTTTTTTGGCATATTCTCTCATGGCCTTAGCTCCATCAATTGATGAACCTCCACCAAGAGCTATCATAACCTCTGCATTACAACTTTGAAGTTTTTGAATACCAGATGCAATAACTTCTACAGATGGATCAGGTACAATATCGCTATATATAGCTACTTCACAATCAACAAGTTTTTGTTGTACTTTTGCAGCCATACCTGAAGTTTCCATAAATTTATCACATACAATTAGTACTCTTTTATTTTTAATTTCCTTTAGTCTATCTAAAGATCCTTCTCCAAAATAGACATCTGTATTAATACTAAATTCTTTCATATGCATTTTCTCCTATAAAAAAATATCAAGATATGAATGAATTTGGTATTCTTTAACTTAAATATAAAATTAACCTACAATTATAACAATCAAACTAAGTTTATAATAAACTTTTCTTAATGTATTATACCAATATTATATTAAGAATACAATACTATTACAACGGGATTTGTGTCAAATTATAGTGAAAAGTTTCAGTTTTCCTCTAAATAAATAAGCTCACTAAAATTTCTTTCTGAAATTTCTTCTCTTAGTTATATAACCTCCATACTTGTTTGCTGTATAGGATATACTTACCTTTCTTTATTCTTTTATTCATATCAGCTTTTAAGTTTATATCTTCTTGACAAAATCCAATACAATATGATATTATTTAGAGAATTTAATAATTAAACACTAATGAGTTGCCACCGGGTAGCTTATTTCATGATACTTAACCTTATTCCTTTAGGTCTTAGTAGGAATAAATGTTAGGTATTTTTTTATGTTTATTTTTAGGAGGAATCACGAAAATGAGTATAAAAAATACATTTATGCGCTATATCTTAACAAATGTTATAGGAATGATTGGTCTTTCATGCTATATCTTAGCGGATACTTTTTTTGTATCTAAGGGATTAGGAGTAACGGGATTAACATCTCTAAATCTATCAATTTCCATTTACAGTTTTATTAATGCAACGGGACTTTTGATTGGAATTGGTGGTGCTACAAAATATTCTATTTATCAAGCACGAGATAAGCATAACAAAGCAAATATTATTTTTACAAACTCTATTAAAATTGGAGTTATATGTGGGATAATTTTCTTATTAATTGGCTTATTGGGATCTTCATCACTTAGCAATTTATTAGGAGCAGATAAAGACACCTTTGCCATGACAAACACCTATCTTAGAACGCTTTTATGTTTTGCACCCTTTTTTATTCTTAATAATATTTTTATCGCTTTTATTAGAAATGATGGAGATCCTAAACTGTCAATGGCTGGAATGTTAATTGGAAGTTTAGCAAACATTATTTTAGACTATGTTTTTATTTTTCCCCTTCAGTGGGGAATGTTTGGAGCGGCTTTTGCAACAGGGCTAGCGCCTATTATTAGTATGAGTATTCTAACAAGACACTGTATTAAAAAGAAAAACTGTTTCCATTTTTATAAGTCAAAATTATCAATAAAGCAGGTAACTTATATTTGTAGCTTAGGGTTATCCTCTTTTATCACAGAAATTGCTTCTGGCATTATTCTTATTGTATTTAATTTACTTATACTAAATATTGCTGGAAATATAGGTGTGGCTGCCTATGGTATTGTGGCTAATTTGGCTTTGGTAGCAACTTCTATTTTTACAGGCGTTGCTCAAGGAACACAACCTTTATTGAGTGAAAACTTTGGACAAGGTAATAATAAAAAAATTCTGCAATTATTTAAATATGCAATCTATACATCACTTGCAATTTCAGTTGTTTTATATTTTATTGTTGTTATTTTTAATAATCAATTGGTAGAAATGTTCAATAGAGATCATATTGAAATTCTCTCAAAAACTGCATCTAATGGGTTGATTATTTATTTTGCTGGTTTCTTCTTTGCAGGAATTAATATTATTACCTCAGCTGTATTAAGTTCTATAAATGAACCAAAACATGCTTTCACCATTTCAATTTTACGTAGCGGTTGTATTATTGTTCCTGTAGCTTTATTTCTATCTTACTTCTTTAAAATGACTGGAATATGGCTAAGCTTTCCTTTGTCAGAAATAGTAATACTAATTTTAGGAGTATTTCTTGCTAAAAAATCCTTAAAAAGATTATGAGCAAACAGATAAGCTCAAAATCAAAATTATCAAAAATAGTAAAGATAATTTTATCATATTTGCCCTTTTATATATTGCAGCATAAATCTCAATATAATATAATAAAATAAATTCATTGATAATATCAACAAAGTGAGGTGTTAAATTGAATAAGGCAGAAATAGTTAGAAAAGAATTAAGATTAATTATAAGAGAATTAGGTTTACTTAATTATAATTGTCTAAATTCTGGACTTACATTAGTACAAGCTCATGTATTGAACTATCTTAAACAAAATGGCATTACTCCTTTTAACGAATTGGCAATACAATTAGGAATTGATAAAGCTTCCTTAAGTAGAATTCTTAATAGTTTAAAATCTAAAAATTTTATTAAAATAGAAAAATCTCCTACTGATAAAAGAATGAAACACATTAGCCTTCTTTCATTAGGTATGGAATCTATAATAAATGGAGATATGGAAGCTAATAAGTTTATCAATGAAATCCTAGACCTCGGGAATAACACTACTAATGATAATATTGCAAAATCCTTAAAAGAATTTCGTATTATTGCATTAAAAAATAATCTTATAAAGAATGATTCTCGAATAAAAATAGAAAGGCTATCCTCAAACTATATGGATGATGCAATAAGGCTAACCACAGAAATATTTGCTTATGAACAAAATATTCCTAAAGAATTGATACCTATAAATAAAGATTTGAAGCAAATTTGGTGGTGTGCAAGAGTAGGCGAAGATATTATTGGAGTGGTAGCCTGTTGGTGCCAAGATAATCAATGGCATTGGGGAAGATTTGCAATGGATAAAAGGCTCCGAGGCTTAGGTGTAGGCAAAAAAATGGCTATATTTTCTCTAAATGAAATGTTTAATCTTGATGTGGAAAAAGTTTTTATAGAGGCAAGAGATGTAACTGTAACAATATTAAAGCAACTTGGATGTGAAGTATTAGGAGAGCCAATAGATTTTTATGGTGAGCCAGTTACCCCTGTTGTAATAAAAAAGCAGAATTTTATAAATAAAATAACAAACAAAATAGATAAAATAAGTCATAATGACCTTGAAATACTATATAAAAAACGAATAATTTAAAGATGAATAAAGTTCTAATTAAAATAAGGTAGTCAACATTGGCTACCTTATTTTGTGTTATAAATCAATATTTTAACCTAAAAGAGCTTTTTAATAAAAAGTTAATTGTTTTAAAGCTTAATCTTGAAATCTTTCCGGAAACTGTTCTATAATACCCTCTGCCATCGTATCTGCCATTTCTAAGGCCTGAGCTTCAATTTCATCGTATATTGAAATACTTCTTTTATAATCTGATGTAAGCATAGCAACTGCTTCTGCTTTAACAAGTGCTAAATGTTCATGTAACATTGCTTTCCAATCTTCAAGATACCAATAAGGATTAATTCTGCTAAGTAGCTCAGCAATTTGGTCTGCATTTTCATACCATCTTTTTTCAGCATCTGCTGCTGCATTAGTATTCCCTGCCTTAGAAGCTTTAACAAGTTCTGCAGCTATAACAAGATGATCTGTAAGCAACTTGCTAAATTCAGCAGCAACCTTATCACCATAGAAAGGTCTTAATGCTTTCTCAAAATCTTTAGGATTTCTAAGAAGCCTAGCTATAACAAGATCCTGATCTGGTGAACCTGCTACTATACTCATTATAGCTAACCTTGTCCAAACAGAATATTGTTCCCAAAGCATACGCAGAGTATCTCTTAGAGCCATTTCTTATTCAGTAACTCTAAGCATATCAGTATAATCTATATCATCTATACATCTGTATCCAGGATATATATAATCAGAGTCTACTCCTGAATCTGCTTCATATATATCAAAATTTATCCTTAGCAGCAATCCCAATTATATAAAACTTTAGTAAAATCTAATCTTTTTAAATCTTCTTCATTTATAAAAAAGTTTGCTACTCCAGCATCTCCAAACATTAAATCGCATTCATCTTCACAATCTAATTGAAGCAATAATGTATCAAATCTTTCTAGATTTTTATCATAATATCTTGGATCAGATTGAGTAAAAGCAGGATATCCTCCTATTTTACATCCATCAGCACTTAAATTTTCGATATAGTCATCTACTACTTCTTCTGGTAAATTAATGCCGCCGTATATATCATTAAATCTATAATCTTCCCAGGATACAGGCATATATTTTTCTGATGGAAATTCTATTTTACCTTCATTACTAAAAGGCATGTACCAATCTTCTTCTAACTCTCCTAAAAATGAAAAATCTTTTATTAAGTTTTCTTCATTTTTTACTACATCAGGTATGTATATTACTCTAAATGTATCTTGTATGCACTGATTCTGAAGAGCAAGCCCATACACATCATCAGCTAATATATAAAATTGCAATATGCCTTTTTGTGGGAAGGGCTCTAGGTGTGGAACTTCCTCAAAATTTATCTGAGCTAATAATCTCAAATACTCTCCATTAGATGCTTTAGGATATTCCATACCAATCTTTAGATAAGGATCTCCTCCTAGTTTACTTTCCCAGGGCATAGTCTTTTGCTCTTTTAATTTAATTTTTATATAAGGTTTTATAGTTTTTTCTATCTCACCTCTAAATTTTTCTAAGCTTTCAGGTAATTCTAATTTTGATTTTTTCATTGATATCTCTCCATTCATACTAAAATTAATCTCACTATGCACAAAATACTTTAGTTATCCTCTATCCTTATCTATCTATGTATTATAGTCCTTGTAAAGAGATTTCTAAGCCTCAGAGGGAGTTTTATTACCACTAAGGCTTAAAAATTCTTATCCCAAGTAAATAAATGCTTCTTTACTTCAACTTTTAAGAAGCTGGGCGTATTATAGCGGATAAGTATCTGGATAAACAAAATTCTTGACTAAAAATTGAGTTCTTGCTCTTTCTAAATCTTAAAAATCCTTATGTAGGTAAATAACCGCTCTTTCTTATTATTTTCGACCATTAAGATGAAATCTTTGGTATTTTTCCGGTTGAATTTATTATTTTTACCCATATTTTTGATACTACTTATCATTTTATTAAATATAGATCTGTTTTTTAGTTGTTTAGTAATGGAGATTTATACAATTGTATAATAAATAGAATTGACATTTTTAAAAATGAATCATGAACTATATATCTCTATATATTATATTTGTTAACTATATTGTTAAAACAATAATTAAAAGCCTCAATCACCATTCTATCGGTAATTAATGCTTTTAATTAATCATATAATCTATAAGATTTTATAGTGTTAATTTCATTGAAATTATATATAATATATTGTAATAATTAACTGTTTGGATTTAACCATTTCATTATTTTGTTTACATCATTAACATTAGAATGACCAGCTTATAATAATATTTTATAACATCATTTTTTCCTTCTTTAGTTTTAAACACACTAATTTTTTCATTTTACTTTTCTCCTTATCATCATAAATTTGAAATCCAAATTTCAGCATCTCCAATATTCTTAAATGTTCTAAAATGATTTCCTTTATTAGATTCCATAATCATTTCTTTAAATCTATCATTAAATTTTTCTTCATTTTCTAAGATAACAGCAACCTTTATATGATAGTTTATAAATTTTTGCAGTACCATTCCTGCCAATCCAGTTTTAAGATTAAAAAAGTTTTCAGAAAATATATCCTCATGGAGTACTAATGTGCATATATCATTTTCAAAACATATACCTATAAAATCTAGTACATCTCTTTCTGAAGAAAGTTGTTTCTCAACAGAAATACATTCAATGTATTTTTTGTTATTTTTTCTTACTACTCTGTAATTCATTGTATTTTCTCCTTATAAATCAGTTTGTTCTACAAGCACCGAAATTGAATTTAGCATCCCTTCAATAAACTTTATTCTGCCCCATAATATTACCCTTAATCTGCTTTCTTTCTCATCATATTTAATATTAATTGTTGCTTTACCCATTTTAGGATCTTTGCAGTTCATTATAGCTATAAGAGTATTTGATATTCTAATATACTCATCCTTATCTATATCATTGATATCTACAACAGTTGATACATTTATCCTTTGCCCTGCAGTATTTTCTGCTTCTCCATTGGTTGCAAAATCAATACTTGGCTCTTCATTAGTCTTTTTATTCTTAATATTAACATTATTTTTCTCCATAAAAACACTTAGATCATGGCCTGAAATCCTCCATTGCTTTCCTACCTTACTTGCTCCAAGCTTACCTTCTGTTATAAATTTTCTTATAGTTTTGTGATGCATACCTAATATTTCTGCGATTTTATCTATTGTATAAAATTGATCCTCCATAAAAAATCTATCCTTTCAAAATTAATCTATGGTCAAATTATAATAATTCCTTTTACACCTGTCAAGTATTTTATTATACTTTGTTCAACTTTATTGTACTTTATTGCGTTTAATTTAACTTTTTTTTAATATCTTTTGCTAATAACCCTAAATGATTTGTTTAAAACTTTTTTAAATAGATTTCCACCATTTAAATTACATAACCTAGCTCAGCTCCACCGGTTCACTATAAATTCTTCTAAACTTATCCATAAGAAAAAACAGCATCCTAAGATGCTGTTTTATTTATTCTTCACTAAGTTTGCGAAAACTATATAACGCTCTGGAGCATATCCAATAAAATAAAATGGATAACAAGTGGTCATAGTAAGTTTCGCATTATCTGAAGGCACAATTACCGTTTTATCATCTTTCTTAACTATTCGAGTTTCACTCACCCTATAAGTAAATATTCCAGCTGACGTTTGCACAATCAATGGATCTCCTATTTTGAGTTTACCTATTTGACTAAATACAGTATCTCGATGTCCTGAAAGCACACAGTTATCTTCTTCGCCAGGTAGTGCACTTTCAAGAAAGTGGCCTACACCTTTTTTCAACTCCTTATCATCAGTTCCCTGTATAATGGGAAACTTTTGCTTTAGAGTTGGCATTATAAGACTTCCAAAGTTATCTCCCTTTTCAGGATTCACATCATAAATAACTGTACTTTTATCGTAAGAGTCTAATTCAGATAAATATTCTACATTATCAGTGGCTTCATTGTAAGAATTCTTTGGCTGTGACCATATATTAATTAATGACCAAGAAATACATCCTAAGCCTAGTACTATAGTTCCTAGACTTAAGATTTTTACTAATGATAACTTTTTAAATGATAACTTAAATTTACTCATGTTTATGACGCTTTTTAAATACAAATCCACATGCACCTAGTAGTGCTAATACAGAACCTGCTAGTAATATTCCGTATGCATGTGTAGCAGTATTTGGAAGTTTCCATTTTCCAGCTGTAGTTACTTTTTTCCCTTCATTTGACCCTGGTTTTTCTGTTGAACCTGGTTTTTCTGCTGACCCTGGTTTGTCTGTTGACCCTGGTTTTCCATTTGACCCTGGTTTTCCATTTGATCCTGGTTTCTCATTTGATCCTGGTTTTTCAGTATCATCTGCAATCTCTACCCAAATAGGATTTGTAACTGCATAGTGACCTTTTCCATCAGTTGCAACAAAACTATACCATGTGTTTTTTGTTGGTTTTACATCTAGTGTATAGTTAACAGCATCTTGTGTATTATTAAAGTCTTTTGATGCAATAATCTTACCTTCGCTGTAAACGTCAATATGATTTAATCCATTAACAGCTTGAATTTCTGTATTTAATGTGTGTTTTTCACCTGCATTAACTTTTTGTGTTGTACCAAACATTGTGTTTGCTTTTGGTGTAAATATAGGTCCCATTGTTACATAACTATGACCATCTTTTATTGCTTTAAGATACTTTTCAGTTGTATTTTTCCCCTCAATATTAGCATATAATCTGATAATTCCTGGGTATAATCCTGAAGTTACATCGTGCTGATCTGAACCTGCACTTAAGTATTTTTTAATACCTTTATTCCAATATCCCATTGCAGAATCTAATGCTCTTTTATCCATGTTAGTACTATCAGTTAAATCAATTGTAGATTGTAATTCAAGTAAATCGAAATCTTCAGTACCTTCATCATATCCACCTTTAACACTATCTCTATTATAGAAGAAACCATATTCTGTATATGGATGATTAACAACTACAAGAGCACCCATATCATGTCCAGCTTTAATTATTTCTGCTGGAGTTAAGTCTGGAGAAATCGGATTCTTTGTATAATCAGCACCTAAAATACCCCAATGACCCCAACCTGGAGAAACTTCAATACTTGGAATAAATGGTCTGCTACCTTCTTTAGCTAATTCAGCCATAAGAGGATCATTTACTACTGCATCATGATCAGAAACAAGGTTATAATTTAAACCTGCTGCAACTTGAGCTTTATATAGTTCTTTAACTGGTGTTGCACCATCACCAAAATCTGCATGTTGATGGTTGTCCATACTATACCAATTTCTTGAATTTGTCTTTATTAATGTAGGAAGTACAACTTTTTCATCAAGCGTTTCACCCGGCTTTATTGTTTTTGTTATTGTAGCTGGAAGTGATTCATAATCACTGGCACGTGTAATTGTAAACGTTACAGGATTCTCAGGAGCTGATACATCAAATTTAGCTTCATGTGTTTTTGGATCCGTAAAGAATACAGTTCCCCCAAGTGTTTTAAATGTTGATGTAATTCCTGATACAGTTACCTTGAAATCAACTGGATTTCCATTTTCATCAACAGCTTTAAGAGAAGCGTGAGCTCCATCTTTAACTATAAAATCTAAGGTTGAATTTTCTGTTAGGTTTAACTTCTTAATATCTGACGGTGTATATCCCTTAGCTTCAACATGAACCTCATATTCATCTTTTGGTAAATCAAATTCAAAGTGACCATTTTCATCTGTTATTTTCCAAGCAAATGGCTGCATAATATCTTTTTTAAGTTGTTCTTTACCATGAGATTTTACAGTTTCTTTATAAGAACCTTTTTTACTAATTACTACAAATGCATCTTTTACAGGATTCCCCTTCGAATCCTTAACTACACCGTTTACATTTGCTGATTGAATTGTTTTATCTTTTTCCATGAAACGTTCAATAATAGGTGTTGTTTCACCTTTATCTGATACTAAAATTTCACCTGTATAAATACAGCTCTTTCCTGGTTCAATTGTATTATTTACATAGACATCCTTATATCCACTTGACCCTTTATATGTATTTGCCCCATCTAATTGAACGGAAACAGCATAATTTTTATCATAAGTTACAACGTAATTTCCAAATCTCTCATTAACATCTTTATCAGCACCAATTCCGATACCAGTTATTTTTTTGTCAGGATAATATCCAAAAGGTCCAAAAGTGCTAGCAGCTAAAGTACTAACTGAATATCCTCCATACATGTTTTCATAAACATCATTTCCTTTTGGATTTTCAACAGTTGTTTTTAAACCAATATAATTTTTACCATCTTCTAATGTATACTCAATTGTGACATTTAAAGGTAATTTATGTCCTGCTGTCCAATATCTTGTTTTAGCAGTAACAACAACCTTGTTCTCTTCTTTTTTGTATGTAATATTTTCCTTTGGATTTTTCTGTAGATTTTCACCGTTAAATGCTCCTGTAGCTGTCCAGTAATTGTTTAGAAATTCAATATCATTTACTAAATCAACACCAAATTTGCCATCTTTCATAATAGCAACATCAAGGATACTTCCATTTGTCATGTTCCAGTAGTTATTTGTTCCTACTGCAAAAGATGCAGCAATTTTATCATTGTATATTGTAAAGTCATCTGCGTGAATAGCCATACCTTGATTAATAGGTGTAGCCCCCTCAACAACTCCAACATCTGCTTTGACAGGCCTTGTTAATAACATTGAGCACAATGCATAAGCACCCAATAACAATGATAATTTTAATTTCTTAGATTTCATAATTATGTCCCCCTTAATTCGGATAATAAAAAATTTTATATTAATTTAAAAATTAACAATCAAAGTTAATTTGTTTCTATTTAATACTTGGGTTAATAAGAAACATGCAAATTATATTAATTAATAGATAGGTAAAAAATACAATATAGCCTATATTAATGCTTTTTCTTGTAAAGTGTAACACAATTCCCAATAAAATCAAAGTACTTTTTTATATTTTAAATTTTTAGCTCATTAAATTAAAGTGTAAATTAATATTAATAAAAAAAATTCCATTCAATATAATATATTATAAAATATGGTTGAACAGTTAAACCTTAATCCTCTGCAAAAGTTACCATACTTGACAGAGGAAATATTAATGTAACTTTAGTTCCCTTATTTACCTCAGAGTCAATACTAATTCTTAGCCCTAATTTTGAACAAAGCTTTTCACATAGATATAAGCCCATTCCTGTACCTTTGCTAAATTTCCTTCCATTCTCACCGGTAAATCCTTTTTGAAAAACTCTATTTATATCTTTATCTATTATGCCGGCTCCATTATCTTCTATGGCTAACATTACTGAATTAGCTTTTTTAATTGAATATATACTTATCATTGGCTCTTTACTATTTGAGTACTTTATAGAATTTACTATTATCTGATTAATAATAAATTCAACCCATTTTCCATCACTGTGCACAATTTCATCAATATCTTTTATATCTAATTTTATTTTCTTATGAATAAAATCTCTATAATTTCTTTTAATTACATTCCTTACTACATAATCAAGATTAATTTGTTTTATGATATAATCTTTACTCACATTGTTGCTTCGCGAATAATAAAGCACCTGTTCTACAAATCCCTCAATTCTATCTATCTGAAAATCTATTTTATTAGTTACTTCATTTCGATTATTTTCAATTATCAGCTTTGTAGAGGCTATTGGGGTTTTAATTTCATGAACCCATGTCTCTATGTATTCTCTATAATCTTCCTGCATATCCTTATAGTATTTTACATTTTCGTGCATATCCCTACTTATCTCTTTAAGTATAGAATTAAGCTTTTCTCCTTGAATAAAGCTTGCTTCCTTTAGTAGCTCTGGAAGCAGATATTTCTTGTCCAATTTTTCTAATATGCTATCAATTTCATCATAATAATTTTTATATTTTATAAATTCCAAAGCCATATATGAAACTAATGGAAAGAACCATATACAAAATATAAATAAAATTATAATTAAATCAACATTACTAGCAAGTATTATAATTGCTAATAAAATAAAAATCAGCATATTACATGATATTATAAGAATTTTATCCTTAATAAATTCACCTATACTCATGGCATTATATACCCTAACCCTCTCCTTGTTTCTATTGGATTTTCTATTCCTATCTCTTGGAGTTTCTTTCTTAATCTATTAATATTAACAGTTAAGGTGCTATCATCCACAAAATAATCTGATTTCCACAAGTACTCCATAAGTGAATCTCTTTTTACTATATTGCCCCTATTGTTTATCAAATAGGAAAGTATCTTAACCTCATTTTTGGTCAACTCCAAAGATTTATCTTTATAAATAAGCGTTGCATTTGAAAGATTTAAATTAAAATCTTTGTAATTTAATGTGCTATTAGTTTTTAAGTTTCCATAGGTTCTTTTTAATATATTTGTTATTCTTGCTAATAATATTTCTGTATTGTAAGGCTTTGTTACAAAATCATCTGCTCCTAAATTCATACTAATCAATTCATCTACTTCACTATCTCTACTTGTAACTATTATAATTGGAACATCTGATGTTTTACGTATTTCTCTGCATATATAATAACCGTCAAACTCTGGAAGGTTTATGTCTAGTAATATAAGGCTAGCGTTCTCCTTTTCAACATATTGTATTATATTATTAAACTCTATAGGTGCATTCACTTCGTATCCATATTTTCTTAAAAAATTCTGTAATTCTTCTCTTATAACTTCATCATCTTCAATAATAAGGATTTTTTTCATTATTTACTCTGCCTCCTTAATATAAAATATAAGACTATTAAACTTTGGGAAACAAAATCTAATAGCCCTAATAATTATTATAAGATTAAATACTACCTTTTACCATATTTTTTAATTAATATCTCCATATTTTACATAAAACAAACTTCCTACAATTGTTATAACAAACTGTTGAAAAGATTATTTCAATAAAGTACTTACTTTTTCTTTTGAATACCAGATAAGAGCATCATTCCAAGTCCAGTTAGTCCATACATAAACTTTCCAATTACTACGCTTACAGGTATTGAGAATGCTGGTTCAACTAATTCAAGAGATTCTGGATATTTTGTAAAGAAGTTCCCTCTAAATAAATCAACTGCATATGGCAATGGAATGAAACTTACTAACATCACCGCTGCCATAAGTATAAAAATTACTCCTTGGTGATACCGCCCTCCAAGAGTTCCTAAACCAAACACAAACAACATAGCTGGTAGCAGTGTTATAATTGCTGGCAATACAAGATTTCCAAAATCAGTAAAGTGAAAATTCACGGCATAGAAGAAGAAGCTATAAACAATAGGCACTGCAGAAATTAAAACAAAACCTACAATTATAGTTCCAAAGCGGAGCATTTGAAACTTAAATGGGTCAATAGGAGTTGCTTTAGTTAATGACTGTACACTCTTTTCCTGTTTTTTATAAAGAAAAGATATAAAAAACAGCAGTGTAACAAGCAATATTGGCAACACTTTAGCAAGGTATGTTCCATAGCTCCAGCCCGAGAATGGGGCCGTATTTGAAATGCCAAGAATTATATCTCCACGCATAATTTCATGGCTATACAAAGCAGAAATAATAAGTAATCCTAAGAAAAATTTATTTATAATCAGCCTTTTAAGTTCATATTTAAATATTCTATTCAAGGTTTAACTCCCCCCCTTTTAGCTCACAAGTATTTAGAAAATCCTGCCATGTAATTCTTGTTTTTGATTTATTTTTATATAATTCAGCTAAAATTTTATCCATTTTATCTTCACCACCCACTAACTTTGAAGCTTTCAAAATTTGAAGAGGTAATTTTGAGTATTGTCGCAAGACTCTATCATTGCCATCAATATCTCGAACATACCTTTGGGGCAATATTTTTAAATATTCTGGATGTCTAGTATAAAAATTATTATTATTTTCTTTCACACGAGCCTTCCATATGTCCACATAATTTTTTTTGGCATATTCTTCTCCATGGGTCTTCTTAGCAACTCGGTAAGTTGTATAGACAGCAAGCCCTTCCGCTGACCAATTTCTATTATTGCCTCCGGAACCTACAGTGTGCACTCCCCACCACTGGTGAGCCAGTTCATGAGCCAGTATTTCAGCAGCAGATGCTCCCTTTGATTTATCACTTAAATTTTCATCATTAAAACAGAATTCTCCCATGGTACTGTAATTAGGCAACGCTAGTCCTCCTTGAAATAATGCTGTTTTTTCTACTATTTTTAAGGGTGAATTTTTAGAAACATTATTTAACTTACCATAATGATTAATGCAATAATCAATGGTATCTTTCATCACTTTTTCAGCACTCATATTTTTCATAGTATCCTCATGCTTACTGCTATAGTAAAAGTTTATGGGCATTTCTTCATTTCCTAGCTGCTTCATAACATAATCACCAGCCATTAAAGATAAACGAGTACCCTTAAGATGAACAAGCCATGTTTTCTTATACCCATCCTCTAAAAGTAACGTAGTATCACCAGTTAAGTTTGCTACTGCTTCACCACTCTCATCCTTTTGCGCTGGATTCACTACTGGCATAAGCCCAGAGGACATAGTAAGCTGACATGTAAGTTCAGAATTATCCTTGCTGTTTGCTACTTTTATATTAGGAATAAAATCTCTGTTCAAATCTATATATTTGTCGCTGATATTAGTATCTAACATAAAATCACTCAAGAAATATAGGATTTTAGGTCTTCCCTCATATTCTATAGTGAGCTTAATATTCTTTTCCTTAGGTACATTAAATATAATATTATTTCTTATGTCTTTTAATTTTTTAAATGTGACCTTTTTATCATTTACAATTATTTGGTGAATGTCATATCCTGGATTTATTGTAAATCTACATTCCTGTTTACTGTTGCTCAAATTTTGGAGTGAGTACACTGCTTTTCCAGAAAGACTCCCTTTACTTCCATTAAATAAAATTTTTAAATCACTGTTTAACAACTGAATCTCTTTATTCACCTTATCAGAACTATCTTTAGAACTGCTATTAATAATTTCAAGAATTCCTTCTTTAGATACTAAAGAAACATCAGGTTGATTTATAAAAGCATAGCATCCACCACCAATCATTGCTACAGCAATTAAAGGAATATAAACTTTTCTTGAATTATAAAGCATAGAGCCAAATATTCTCTTGCCATAACATCGTACACTTAATAACCCAATCAACCACAAACCACCAAATATTAGAAGCCAAAATAGTCTATTATGCTTCATTAAACGAAATATTTGTGTATTACTAAAATAATCTGACATTGCTGGAACTGAAGGTTTTATCCAATGCAGAATATTTCCAATAGGCAGATTTTCAATTAAATTGGGCAGCATCAATAGAATAAATGCAGCCATACTAAGATCTACACGATAGAAAATCTGATAAAGGGCAGAAGCTGCTAAAATTGATAGTAGTACAGATGGAAGCATCAAAAGAAAGAAGCTATTTAAGTAGGTATATCCATCAAAAACATTACCCATTTTTATAACTGTATATGGATAATAAAGGACTGAAGTAATAGAAACAGTAACAGTGACCGCTATTCCTATGGTAAGTAATCTCCCCACATTTAGTACCAAGGGGGATACAATACTATTTGTTAGTCCTTCTATTTCATATTTATGCACCCTATTGAACTCTAACAGGGTTAGTATTGCAAATAAAATCCCTCCACCTACCGCTCCAGCAATAGATGGATTTCCAATAAATTTGCCACTTAACGTTCCATCAATGCCATTATTGTACAGTTTATATCCAGCCATTGGGCAAAGCATAGTTAATACCATAATTAAATAAACAATTTTCGAATGGAAAATACGATTCAATTCCACTCTTAAATAGGAAAAGAAATTCATGACTATTTCACCTCTTTCTCCATAATAAGATACATATAGGCATCCTCAAGAGTAGGCTCCACAGCTTCTGCAAAGGCTGGAAGTGTTTCCGCTACAATACGGCAGGCAATGCCACGTGCTGTGTTAACTCTTGATGTTATCTTATAATCTTCCCTTCCGCTTTCTCCTATTCTTTCTTCAAACACTCCAACATGATTGTGTGCTAAATCAATCAATTTCTCTGGCGTACCTGTAAATAAAATTTGCCCATGATTAATAACAATCAGTTTATCACATACCGATTGTACATCTTCAATTATATGGGTAGATAATAACACAATCTTATCCTGTGCAGTCTTAGAAAACAAGTTACGGAAATTAATACGTTCCTCAGGATCAAGTCCAACAGTTGGCTCATCAAAAATTAATAATTCCGGATTACCCATAAGAGCTTGGGCAATGCCTACACGCTGCCTTTGACCACCAGATAAAGTGGAAATACGCGCTTTACGTTTTTCTATTAAATTTGTCTTCTCAATAACCTCTTTAATAACCTTCTTACTATTTTTAATTCCTTTTAGTGCTGCCATATAATCTAAGAACTGCCAGACAGTAAGCTCATCATAAAGCCCAAAAGATTGTGGTAGATATCCTAGACTTGCTTTTAGCTTTCTTTCATTTTTAAGTAAGGGCACACCATCTATAAGAATTTCTCCACTAGTTGGTATCAATTCTGCTACAAGTAGTTTCATAAGTGTTGACTTTCCTGCTCCATTAGGTCCTAAAAGGCCAATAAGACTTGGACTTTCTATTTGCAATGAAACATCATTTAATGCTTTTTTACCAGCCTTTTTACCAGCTTTATATATCATATTTAAATTTTCAACTGAAATTTTCATAGTTTTATCATCCTTTCATATGCCTTATTTAATATCTTCATATTTTACATATAACAAAATTAAATATTCCTTTTTACTATATTTTTATATCCTGCATAGGTTATATAGAAATATTCCAAATAAACTATAACAAATATTAAAACAGTTATTAAAATTGAATACCTAAAATTAGCTGTATTAATAATCATGCTGGTAAGATCATTAATTATCTTAATTACGACCATTGAATGAATTAACGCAAGAATCACTGGAAGACTAAAATACATCAAGGTTTGAATGAAAATTGTTTTGTCTATCATTTTTTTGTTTGCCCCAATTCTCTTTAAAGCTTTATATCTTTCTATGCTATCACTAGCCTCTGATAATTGTTGAAGAGCGAGTACTGCCATACTAGTTATTAAAAATACTATACCTAAATATATTGCAATAAATAGCATCATACTTGTTATTCCATTACTTTTAGAATACACCTCATCCTTGGTAATGGCATCTATAGAAATATCTAAATTCTTATACTCATCTTTAATATAATTATCATTAATTTTATTATATTTTTTATTATTCTCTTCTCTATTTTTATCTAAATACATTACATTAAGTACTGAGGAGCTAATTTTATAATCAGACACAAGCTCATCATTTATAACTACTGTGCAAGGGTTATCCGCACGGGAAGATGTTTTAAGATTTTCTTCTATAACTTTATCATTTTTAATCAAATATTCTTTTCCTTTTATATTAATTCTTCTATTACTTTTTAATTTTTCATTAATTAGATTAATGGCACCACCTGAACTTGATAAAATTAAAACTTCACTCTTATTTAAAGTTATTTCTTTTTCGCCCTTTAATTTTAAAATTTTATTATAATCAGATATTTTACTAAAATATACATTGTAACGTGCAAAGTTTCTTTCCTTAATCTTTAATAATTCACTTGCCTTTAATCCTGCATAATAATCATTGTAAATTGCATATTTTTCATTTTTACTCTTTTTAAAATCAATTTTATTTAGCATATCTTCTATATGATTCTTTTGATTTTTGTTTTCATCTTTATTATATAACGTTACACTGGCATCAAAGGGAGTAATTTTTCTACGTCCTTCTTCTTCAACTTTTTTAAAATTTATTCCTGTAGATAATACTACTATTGTAATAAATAGCATTAAACATATTAAAGACATTGATGTAAAGTTTGTATTAACTTTACTGTTCATTTGTTTTAATACAAACATATTTAACCCTTTAAAATATATCTTTTTGTTTTTATTTGTTACATATAATATAACTCCAGCTAAGCTAAAGAAAAATAATACTGTACCAACTATTGCAAGAGCTATTGGTATAGACATATTACGTTCTAAATTACGTTCTAAATCAAAAGGTATCTCTAGCAAGGATTTATATGAAAATCCAAGTGATATTACACATAAAACAAATGTTAATAAATATATAAATGGATTTTTAAATTTTATGTCTTCATTTTTTATGTTTGCTATTAATAGATCAATTACCTTATATTTAGAAATAACAAATACATTAAATATCATAACAAGCAAAAACATTGTTCCAAAGTATAATATAGTCTTACCTATAGCACTTGTTGAAATTATAAACTTATATTCATCCATCCCCACATTAAATAACTTTAAAGTAAATGTAGATAACCCTTGTGATGCTCCAATTCCTAATATAAGTCCACCAACTAAAGATATAACTCCCACTATAAAGGTTTCCGTTACTAAAATTCTAGATATTTTTCTTTTTCCCATACCCAAAATCATATACATTCCTAACTCTTTTTTACGTCTTTTTATTAAAAAATTATTTGCATACACTATTAATCCACCTAATATTATGGATACTAGCACTGAAACACCTGAAATAGCCTTCATTATCGCAGACATGAATTCTATTTCAATAAGCACCTTTTGTGATTCTATTGAATTAAAGCTATAAAATATACAAACAGCTAATATTAATGTTAAAAAATATATAGTATAATCTTTATAACTTTTTTTTATATTTTTAAGAGCTATCTTAGAATACATTATTATCATCACCTCCAAGAAGAGATATAACTTCTATAATTCTACTAAAGAATTCTATGCGCATAACTTAAAGTAGATTTTTTAACCTCATCTCATGTAACTTATTTTATACAATTCCATTTATTGTATCAATGAAACTACATTTCATTAACATTACATTTTTGTTATATTAATATAAATTTGATTATTTCAATGCAACAAAAAAACCCTCGACTAATTTAATTAGCTGAAGGTTTAATGATCAAGGTGGAGTATACTAGTAGCTTCATAACCTATTTTAGTAATTTCATTTGAAATGTCAGTAATATTAATTATTGAATACTTCTTCCTTTGTTGAAGCAATATCAATACTTTTAAATCCGCTTTTTAACACAAGTTTACGCAAAAATGGATTATACATAAAAGGGCATTTTAGTAGTTTTAAAAAGACCTTCAAACGAATATTAAAGGTTTTTAACCAATATTTTTTGTTAGGGTTTTTACTATATGTATTTAACACTTCACTCAAAACCCGGGCACTGCTAATGGCTGAACTGATTCCCTCCAGTGAACTTGGGCTGATAAATCCAGCAGCCTCTCCAACTAAAAAAGCGTTTTCCTTTCCACAGCAAAAATCATGAAATGCTGATGGTCGCATCACCATACAAGCCTCAGTTTTTATAAGCTCCCCAAACCTAAATCCAATCTTCTCTAGCTTTTTTTTCTGATTTTCGAATCGTTCTCGAGAATTATGGATGGGAAACGCACCGCCAAAAATAAACTTATTATCCTTTGAAATTGACCAAGAACAGCAATCTGTGTTTTCCAAATCAAAAATGCAAGAATAAAAAGGATTATCATGTGTTTCAGAAAACCATTGCTGAATTGACATATAAGCCCTTATTTTCTTTTTGGGATAAAGGAAGTGACGCACCATGGAATTTGCACCGTCTGCCCCCACCAGATATTTGGTGGTAATAACATGTTTTATACCATTTTCATAAAAAGTTACCCTATAACCCTCTAGTATTTTTTCAATGGAAGAACAATAAGAATTTTTATAAACCTCCACGTGATTTGGAATAAGTGATTTCAACCATAAATCAAACTTGTGACGATCAATGTTAATATAACACCGCTGATAATAGCGAACGAGAGTATTTTTAAGATCTATAGTTTTAACAGCAAAAATCTGAGGATCCACTATAACATCCTTTGGAAGTGTAATATCTAACTTTGCTAATGCTGTCTGTGCATCAGAAGAAAGCAATCCACCACAGGGTTTCTTAAATCCTTTCTCCATAGAGTTTTTTTTATCAATAGCAATAACTTTATGTTTTTTAGAAAGCAGTTGTGCAAGTACAGAACCAGAGGGTCCTAATCCAATAATTGCAATATCATATGAACTACTCATTGCTTTTTTCATCCTTATTCTCACTTTCTAAATCTTTATCTTCCCTATACTCTAAAATATCCCCTGGTTGGCATTGTAGTATTCTGCACAAAGCATCAAGGGTAGTAAATCGAAAAGCTTTTGCCCTATGATTTTTAAAGTTTGATACATTTGCCATGGTCATTCCTAATTGTTCAGATAACTCTGTTAAAGATATTTTGCGTTTTGCCATCATAACATCCAAATTAACTACAATCATATTTGATTTCCCCCCTTTAAAATGTTAAGTCATTCTCTTCTTTGATTTCAGCAGCTACTTTAAATATGTTAGACATTATCAAAAATAAAAAACCCATTGTTATTGATATAAAAATTACAACTATCAAAGGTAATACAGTCATGGCAAATAGATAAAAATCAAATAATACATATAAAAATATGTTGCTCAAAAAATAAATACACGCTTCAGCGAATGCACAAATTGCAAGGATTTGAAACTCTTTTGATATAATTGGTGAAAAGGAATTTTCACTTGTAAGCAGTTTGCAGATTCTTTTAAACTTAAATAATGCTATCAAATAAGGAACTGCACATAGGTAAATACATGCTGTTAATATCCACTCTATATTTGATGTTTCTACCTTCATTCCTGATGTCTTAAAAAATGCTGTCAACAATAAAGGAATACTTATAAGGGCGAGAATTGTTAAAATAATCCCCACAATTACTAATCCATTTAATATTTTTGAACTTATTTTCTCTTTCATAAGAATTACCTCACTCTAATATAGTTTTTATTAATTGTTTTCATCCATATTATATATCAACTCTTAAACAATTACAATAATTTTTTATCGTTATTCTTTATGTTTTTATCGTTTTTATTGAATAACCCTTTTTTCTATATAGCCTTTTAGAAATTCATTTTACAATTAATGTATATAACCTTTTTAATAGAGCACCAACTCATTATGTTCTTGATGATTTATCAATACCATATACTACAATAGTAATCCCAACAAATTGCATATCTTTTAATAATCCCAAGTTAATAAGCCATATACTTATAACATATTAAATCAATGACATGTAATATATCAACTACACCTAATTATTTAACTAATAATAAATTTATATATCAAAAACAGGTAGTCCAATTTAAACTTAGACTACCTGTATACCTGTAAATATACAATTTAATATAAAATATATTTTATATTACCATAAATTTATTTGAGTTTTAATTCTCTTATCTTTAACTTGAAATCCCATACTAGCATCATTTAATCCATAGGTGTGTGTTATTATCTTTTTAACTTCATATTTATTTGAAATTAAAAATTTAATAACCTCATCAAATTCATGTGTTCCTCCAATTGTTCCATGAACTTTAATTGATTTCAAAGTAATTGGTGATAAAGTTACATTTTTATTAGGATACATTCCTAGTGTTATGATATGTCCATTAGGATTAATTAAATATAAAGCTTGCTGAAATGCTTCTATATTTCCACTTGCTTCAAAAATAATATCATAGTTACAATGTTTTGAAATTTCACTGTATGAACTATTATCTACTTCAAGACTTTTTTCCCTTGCAAAATTCACATCAAAAACCTTACTAATAAAATCTTTTTTACTATCATCAATTTCCATAAGTTTAATATTATAATAGTTAAACTTAAATTTTAATAATAAATAAATTGATAATCCTATTGCTCCTCCACCTATTATTAATATACATCTATCCTTTTTATCTAACATTGATTCTATCTTTTTTATAGCATGCAGTGCTACTGAAAAACATTCTGTTAGAGCAAGAATATCAAAAGATGTTTCCATTGGTGCTACATATAAATATTTTGTTTCTACAACTGCATATTGTCTTGAATATCCATCAATAGTTATTCCAAACTTTTCAATGTTGCTACATAAATTTTTATCTTCTTTGCATAAACAACAATTGCCGCACCATTTAGAACAATCTCCTGTTACCTTATCTCCAATTTTAATGTTTGAGGTATCATCATTTATTTCAACAACTTCTCCAGACCACTCATGACCAAAGTATAAAGGATACCTACAAGGACCACTATAATTACCATAAAATAATTTATAATCTGATCCACAAAGACTTATAGTATTTATTTTTATCAAGGCATGTCCTTTAGGTATGTTTTTAGGTATATCTAGATCTATGTTTTTTATTACCTTGGGAGAAATTAATTTCAATGCCTTCATAGCAACTCCTTCTTCCAACTTTTTATAAAATTAATGATTACTCTATTATAGATTTTATAAAGTTCCATTCATAATCATTTAACTTTATTGTACTAATTCCATACTATCAACTATTCTTATATGCTGTTCTATTTGTTTCAAGTATTTTATACTCTTGTCTAAAGCATTATTCCAATTATCAGCATGATGATATAGTTCTACACTAATATAATATTGATAATTATACTTAATTAAATCTTTAAGAATTGTATTAAAATCAATATCTCCTGTGCCTGGTATTTGATGATAATGAACTCTATTTTTAATATCTTCTATATGGATATGCCTTGTATAAGGAATACTTTTTCTAATAGATAAAATTGGATTTTCTTCACAACAATATACATGTCCAATATCTAAGTTTAACATTAGTCTTGGATTATTTATTTCATTAATTAACTTTATAGCTTGTTCCGTTTTTTCAATAAACATACTAGGTTCAGGTTCTAAAGCAAATGTTGTGTTTGGGCATTTTACTAATAAATAATTTATCCCTTGTTTCAAATAATCGTATGCTTCACTGTTGGAAACTTTGTCAGATTTGAACCCTGTGGCAAAATTAATTACATCAACACCTAAATATTCAGCAAATTCAGCTGTTTTAATAAGTAATTCAATACGTTTTTTTCTCCCAATAGAATCCTTACAAATTATAGATGGTTCAAACTTATCATCACTTAAAATATCATCACAGCCTGTTGCTATATCAGATAAAGCTAATCCAGAACTTTTTAATGTTGATTTTGTTTTTTTTACTTCTTCTATATTAATATTTAATGGATGAAAATGTTGTTTATGCAAAGATATTTCTATTCCATCATAGTTATGATTTGATATTTGTTTTATAGCTTCTTCTAATGGCATATTTCTTAATCCATTTGTATTATAAGCAAGTTTTAACATATTCTCCTCCTTTAAATTTTGAAATCAAATATCCTATTTTAAACTTATAAATCTAGTATATTTTTATAATAAATTCACTAAAATTAACAAGTTTCTTCTATAGCCTCATTGATTATATTAAAAGGAACTTTAATCATATAACTACCATCAGTGTTTATGCATTTTCCTATGCTTTCAAGAACAACAAACCTTATACCATTCATGTCTTTTTTATTATCTAATTTTATTCTATTAATTATGTCAGAAATTTTTATATTTGAAGGAATTTTTGTAGGTGTCTTCAATGCTGATAATATATCTAGATGCTCCTTAACATCCTGCTTACTTAAGTAACCAAGTTTTTCACTTACGCGAGCAGCAACCATCATACCAATTGATACACTTTCTCCATGTGATAGTTTTCCATATGAAAGCTTTTCTATTGCATGTCCAACGGTATGACCATACTCTAGAATCATAGCTAAACCCTTTTCAGTTGGATCTGCTTTCATTATTGGTAACTTTGATTCAATACTCATTTTTACTAAATTAAAAATGCCTTCTTGGTTAACATTAAAATCATTTTTAATTACTGATTTAAGTTTATTTAAAAAATCTGCATTATATATGAATCCATTTTTAACAGTTTCAACAAAGCTACCTCTTATAAATCTTTCACTATCAAATGTTAAAAATGAAGTATCTATAAAATTAAATAAAGGTGTATAATATGATCCAATCATATTCTTACCATAAAAAGAATTAATCCCTTGTTTTCTGCTAAGAATGCTATCAGTCTGAGACATAAAAGTTGTAGGTATATGAAAAAATCTAATACCTCTAAATGCTAAAGCAGCAGCCAATCCTGTAATATTCCCTACAACACCTCCGCCTAATGAAATTAAGATTGAACTTTTAGTTACATTGTTATCAAATAAATCTTCCATTAAATCATTAAACACTTTTATATTTTTATGTTTTTCACCTGATGGCAATTTAATTAATTTTACTGAAACTTTTCTATTCATATATTCAAATAGTTCTTTTCCAAACAAATTATATACAACATCGTCTGTAATTAAGAAAAACTTATCTGTATTTAAATCCATCATCTTTTCTAATAGACTTTCTCTCCATATATTGCACCCTAAATATATTGGAGATGATTCTAATAAGTTTGTTTCAAGTTTAACCTCTGGATGATAATAATCATCATTAATTTTTTGTGCTAAATTCATATACATTTTCATTCCTCCTGTTTATTTATATAATATGTTTTTTAACAAAACTACTCTGATAAACAAAGCAATCTATTAATATTTTAAATTAAAACATCACTCCTTCATCGTGTATTGAATATGATTCTCAATACAATTTGAGGGCAGTTACTATTTTATACTATTTTGGAAAATTTGTAAATATTTTTCTTTAAATTGTTAAACAGAATTCATACTACAAATTTCGATAAATTAATAATTATTTTTGTTATTAAAAATCATATTCTAAATTGATTCATGACTTAATACTTTTCCCTATTCATCTTAGTTTTTAATCATTAAACTAATAAGGAGCTAAAATAATAACATTTTGTAACTTTATATCCTTCCTCTCTAACATAAAATATAAAGCTATTAAATTTTAGATAACAAAATTTAATAGCCTTAATAATTATTTATTCAATAAATATCTGCCCTAATATTCCCATCTTCTTCAAATCAGCAGCTAAAATTGTATAGGTCTCTAGATAACGATTTCTAAGCTTCAATATGAGTAAAAACTCTCTCTGAAGCTTAGAAATATGTTTATAAATTAAATATTACTTTCCACTATATTTTTATATCCTATATATGTTGTATAAAAATATCCTGCATAAACTACAATAAATATTAAAGCTGTTATTAAAGCTGAAAAGCTAATATCAATTTTAGTAAATACCTCTATATAGTCACTGATCACCTTAATTCCAATCACTGAGTGAAGTAATGCAAGAATCATTGGGAGGGTAAAATATATAAAGGTTTGAAGGAAAATTGTTTTATCTATCATTTTTGAGTTTGCACCAATTCTCTTTAAAGCTTTATATCTTTCTATACTATCACTGGCTTCTGATAACTGTTGAAGAGCGAGTACTGCCATGCTAGTTATTAAAAATACTAGTCCTAAATATATCCCAACAAATAATACTGTTGTTGTTCCGCCCTTACTGTCAGAATAAATATCATCTTTTGAAAAAGCACCCATATATGAAATATTTAAACTTTTGTACTTACCATCTAGATAGTTCTTATTTATTTCGCTATATTTTTTATTATTTTCTTCTCTATTTTTATCTGAATACATTACATTCAGTATAGAGTAAACAATTTTATTGTAATCATATAAAAATTCATCATTTATAATTATTGTGAAAAAATTATCTGCTAAAAGATAAGTTGCAAGATTTTCATCTATTATTTTATTATTTTTCACTAAATACTCTTTTCCTTTAATATTAAATTTTTTACTATTTTTTAGCTTTTCATTAGCCTGCTTGACCATGTTATTATTGGTAGACATAATTAAAATCTCATCTTTATTTAGATTTATTTCTTTTTTCCCCTTTAGCTTCAACATTTTATTATAATCAGATATTTTAACAAAAGATACCTCAGCATTTTTATAATCTTTATCTGTAATTGGTAACAAGCTCTCTAGCTTTATCCCTGAAATATATTCATTGCACGTTGCATATTTTTCATTTTTACTCCTTTTAAAATTGATCTTATCTAATACATCTTCTAAATTGTCTTTTTTACTATTATTTGATATTATTATACTAGCATCAAAAGGTGCTTTTATTTTAGCCCCTTCTTCCACACCATTTTTAAGACTTATTCCTGTCGATAATATAAGTATTGTGATAAATAACATTAAACAAATTAAAGACATGGATAAAAAGTTTGTATTAACTTTACTATTTATTTGTTTTACCACAAACATATTTAGTCCTTTAAAATATATCTTTTTGTTTTTATTTACTACATACAATATAACTCCAGCTAAATTAAAGAAAAATAACACCGTACCTACTATTACAAAAGCTATGGATGGCTTAAACATAGGATCTCTTAATTTCAATCCTGTTTTTAATATAGATTTATATGCAAATCCAAGTAATACTACACATAAAACAAATGATAATAAATATATAAATGGATTTTTAAATTTTATATTTTCATTTTTTCTACCTGATGTTAATAAATCAATTATCTTGTATTTCGAAATAACAAATGCATTAAATATCATAACAAGTAAAAACATTATTCCAAAGTATAATATAGTTTTACCTATAGCTCTTGTTGAAACAGCAAATCTATATTCATTTATAGAAACCTCAAATAATTTTAATGTGAAAACAGATAAGCCCTGTGATACTCCTATTCCTATTATAAGACCTGCAATTAAGGATATAGCTCCTACTATAGAGGTCTCTGTTACTAAAATTCTAGATATTTTTCTTTTTCCCATACCTAAAATCATATATATTCCCAATTCTTTTTTACGTTTCTTTATTAAAAAATTATTTGCATATAATATTAAACTGCCTAATATTATTGATACAAATACTGATACAGCAGACATGAACTTCATTAATCCAGATACATAATTTCCACCTGAAGATTTTATATCAGTAAGTGCCTTTTGTGAATCTATAGAGTTAAAGCTATAAAATATACAAACAGCTAATATTAGTGTTAAGAAATATATAGTATAATCTTTATAACTTTTCTTTATATTTTTAAGAGCTATCTTAGAATACATTATTGTCGTCACCTCCAAGAAGAGATGTAACTTCTATAATTTTATTAAAGAATTCTTTTCTAGTGTCCTTGCCTCTTACTAATTCATTAAAGATTTTCCCATCCTTAATAAAAAGAATTCTATGAGCATAGCTAGCTGCAAAAGCATCATGAGTTACCATTAATATAGTAGCCTTTAATTCTTTATTTAGCTTTTCAAATCTTTCAAGTAATAATCTAGCTGATTTAGAATCTAGAGCTCCTGTTGGTTCATCCGCTAGAATTAAAGATGGATTAGTTACTATTGCTCTTGCTGAAGCAACTCTTTGTTTTTGTCCACCTGACATTTGATATGGATACTTGTCTAACACCTTTTCAATTTCTAAATATTTTGCTACTGATTTTACTTTTTCATCTATTTTTGAAGTTTTCTCACCTTGTATTGTTAAGGCTAAAGCAATATTCTCATAAGCTGTAAGGGTATCTAATAGATTAAAGTCCTGAAATATAAATCCCAACTCATTTTGTCTAAACTTATCTAATGATTTTGATTTTAGTCTGGTAATATCATTGTTATTTATCATTATTTTACCTGTAGTAACATTATCAATAGTTGATATACAGTTAAGCAATGTAGTTTTACCACTTCCTGAAGGTCCCATTATGCCAACAAATTCCCCTTCATCTACCTTAAAACTAATATTATCTATAGCCTTTGTCACATTATCCTTATTTCCATAATACTTTTCAATTTTTTCTACACTTAATATATTTTGCATTTATAATTCCCCTTTTCCTCTATTTTAACTGAATTTTTTTCCTCTCATGTAACTTATTTTATACAATTCCACTTGCTGTATCAATGAAACTATATTTCATTAATGTTACATTTTTGTTATGTTGATACAAATCAATTCTATTTTTAAAGCAACTACTAGCTTTTTGTTATTGTTATATTTTTTGCTGGAATCTTAGATTTTTATTTTATTTTCAAAAGTTTTTAGGTTTACTTTTATTTTTACTTTACATAATTATATTTAAGTAACTTAGTCTATACTCCTTACTTTTTCTGCTTTATCTTTCTAGCTTTACTTCTGCAGTAACTATCATTTTTCTTTTATAACTTTTATCCTTATAAACAGAGTTCTTGGCTTTAAATGGAGTTTTTGCTCCCATCAAAGCTTATTAACAGACTTCTAAGGAGTTTTACTCCTTAGAAGTCGTTATCCTTTAGGGGAAATCGTTATCCAGGGACGTAATCTCTCTTTACTCCCACTTTGAAGAAGATAGGAGTATTAGCGAGGGTAGTCATCGGATAAAAAAAGCCCTCACATTGTGAGGGTTTTCGTTTAAGTAAATTAATCACTTAAACTAGTTAAATTATCTCAATACTTAGCTATTATACAAAAAATAAAAATTACTATAGTAATTTATCTCCTAAAGCAATTTCCAGTTGAACCTATATTTTATAAACTTATAAAAGTTATCAAATTAAAATATTTATTATAAATCAACAGACTTTAACAATTTACTTATTAGCATATTCCTCCATCTGTTTTAAATAATTAATTTGAGTTTCTGTCTTTCCAGCATATTTTATATTATCGGTAACAACTTTTTCATTAATATTATTAGAACTAGAGGTTATATCAATTTTTATTTTTTCAAATTCCTCCTGTGTAAGTTCTATATAGCTCCAGCATTTTGGACAGGCAATGCAATATTGTTTTTTATAGGGTATTATAGGAATAAAAAATAACGTAAACCATGTTCTTACAACACATAAATTCCAAACTTCATCAGTATTACAATAGTTACATGTACGTTCAAAGACTGCTCCAATAATCTTTTTAGTTACTTTCCCCCAGCCCCAAATTATCATTTTATCACCTCATACAAATTATTTATTCACAATTATACCATTGGGCCATATTTATTACAATATATAACATAAATATACATAATCCTCTGAATATAATAGATAATTTAAAACTTTTATATGAATTGGCAAGTAATAAATAATAGGGGATAATGAGTTGCTTATGATTTAATATAAATGAAATGTCTAATAAAAAAATATATGATTTTTCAAAGGATTTGTTACATCAATTAGAGCTTATTATCTATAAATATAAAAAATAAGCTTATAAATTATTACAAAACAAAAGCTCCCAGATTATGAGAGCTTTTGTTTTTATTATTTAATTTAACTATATAAAATGGAATCTATTTCAGAGGGAGCTTTTATATTTTTAACCTTTGCGAGAAAATCTTCCTGATCCATAATGCTCATTAACTCTTTTAATGCTTTCATATGGTTTACTTTATCTATGGAACATATTGAAATTATAACACTTACTGGATCATGTTCAGAATTTCCAAAGGAAATCGGATCTTTTAAGGTTAGCATACTTATACCAGTCTTTAGAACTCCATCCTCTGGTGCTGCATGGGGCATAGCTATTCCAGGAGCTATAACAATATAAGGTCCCATATTCTTTACTGTGTTTACCATAGCATCTATATAAGATTTCTTTATACAGCCATTATTCATTAATATCTCCCCACTTCTTCTTACTGCATCTTCCCAATCTTCAGCTTCTTCATTTAGTTTAATAAAATCAGGTTTTAGTAGTTCTTTTAAAGAAGGTTTATGATCTTCAGTAAGGGTAGGATCTTTTATATTCAAATATAGTGCTAGTTTATTTCTTAATTTATAATAATCATGTATAGTACAATTTTCTTTTACAATATTTAAAATCTCTTGCACCTTATCTCTTTCTTCATATTTACAGGAACCATTGCATTCTTCACTGTTATTTCTAATAAATTTTGCAAAGTATAAACCTAATTCACTGATGTTTTTTTCTGTTAAAAATGTATTTACTTCTATACACTTTATCCCCTTAACCTTTAATGGAATTGTGGTTACAATTAAATCTATGTTTTTATTATATTTAAGGATCTTTTCCATAGTATGGCTGGATATGGTATCTATTATATTTATATCAAATATAGATTTTAATTTATTAGAAATAAACTTTGATGTACCTATGCCTGTGGCGCATACTATAAGTACATTTGGTTTTCTATGTTTTTTATTTTTGCTTCTTTCTATGGAAGCCATAAAGTGTAGTGTAATATATCCTATTTCCTCTTGATTTACACTATCACCTATATCCTCTTCTATGAACTTTGCACCTTCCTCTATACTTTCAAATATATAGGAATATTTTTCCTTTATTTCTTCTATCAATGGATTTTTTACTTTAATATCATGTTTAAGCCTATATATAGCCGGACGAATATGCTGAGCAAGACTATCAAAAAGCTTATTATCCTTGCTAAAATTAATTCCTGTTATGTTTTCTACATTTTCTATTAGTTTAAATACTATAAGATGTAAATAAATCCAATCATCCTTTACAATATTTTCAAAGGTAGAAGTATTGCTACCTAAAATATGAATTGTTATATAGCCTATTTCGTCCTCCGGTATAGATATTTTAAATCTATCCTCAAGCATTTTAGCTATACCTGATGCAATAGCATATTCCGCAGTTTTCCTTAGATTCTTAAGCTCTTCACTATCCATTATTATATCCTTTGATAATTCTATTCTTTTAATGGCTATAGCTATATGAATAACAAGATTATTAAAAGCATCATCTGAAAATGAAGTTTCCATCTGCTCCTCTGCAATTTTAATAGTATTTCTTATAAAGTCTATATCTATATCATTAAAAAGCTTAAGGGTGGTTACATTGAAAAAGTTTATAGAATCCATGCTCTGAAAGAAGAGCTTTACTGCAGCCCGTCTAAGATCCCTTTCTCTTCCCAATATTTTTATGCCTTGCCCTTTTGAACTTTCAAGAGTTATTTTATTTTCTGATAGCCATTTTTTAACCTCTATTAAATCATTTATTATAGTACTGCGGCTTACCATCATCCTATCTGAAAGCATATTTATAGTTGCAAATTCACTCTTATTTAAAAGCTCATAAATTATATAAAATACTCTCTCTTTTTGAGAAAGAACATAGTCATAATTATTAATTTTGCCTATAATCTTAAAAAGTTTTTTTATTTCTTCATCCTTTAAATCTAAACTGATGCCTAAATTAGATTTTCTTTCAAGTTTAGGAAATTCAATCTCAGTTAAATAATCATCTATTTTATCTAAATCATATCTTACAGTTCTAGGACTTTTATTAACTTTTTTAGAAATTTCCTTTATAGTTATAGGCTTTTCGTTATTTACTATCATCTGCAAGATATTTGAGCATCTTTTATTTAACACGATGCATCATCCCCTTTAGTGTTTAAATATAAAAATATAATTGCCAAATAAAATTTTATAACTCTATGACTTAAACTACCCAATAATGTTTAATAAAATACTTTCCATATCCATAGTTATAGGTTTTATTATATAAAAAAGAAGTGCAAATATATTAAAATGAAGACTTTATGGAAATCATTTTATATATTTACAACTCCTTTTTATTAATTTATTCTTCTATATTATTTAATGCTTTTGATTTAGTCTTAATAAAGTTTGGAACTATAAGAGCTACTAACATCAACATAGCAATAATTATTATTCCTGTTTTTCCTGCTAGATTTGATGTTTTCCCAATTATTATACCAAGAACACCGAAATCAAAATCACCAAAAGTTGTGTTTTTGAATCCAAGGGTACTAAGTACTGGAAGAAGTAATGCCGGTGCAAAGGTTATCAAAAGTCCGTTTACAAAACTTCCAATTACAGCTCCCTTTTTTCCTCCTGTTGCATTTCCAAATATACCTGCTGTAGAACCACAGAAGAAGTGAGGTACAAGTCCCGGTATTATAAGTACTCCTCCAGCTACTCCAAGTAAAACCATACCTATAATTCCACCTATGAATGAGCTTACAAAGCCGATTATAACTGCTGTAGGTGCATAAGGGAAAAATACGGCACAATCAACTGCTGGTATAGCATCTGGTATAATTTTTGTTGCAATACCTTGGAATGCTGGTATAAGATCTCCAAGAATCATTCTTACACCATTGTAAACAATAGTAACACCAACTGCAAATTTTAATGATGACATTATAGCAAATAATATAGGTGACATTCCATCTGATAATTTAGATACATATTCAGGACCAGCGGCTACTGCTGCTACTATATAAAATACCATCATTGTAATTGCTGTAGAAATAGTGGTATCTCTTAAGAATCCCCACTTTTCAGGAATTTCAATATTTTCAGTGCTTTCTTCAGGCTTGCCTACTTTTGAACCAACCCAAGCTGAAACATAGTATGCTAAGCTTCCAAAATGACCCATAGCAATCTCATCGCCATCAGTAACTTTTAGTGTGTATTTTTGGCCAATTGCTGGTGATATTGCACTCCATGCTCCAAGTAAAAATCCACCAAATAATATAAGTTCAGTTCCCTTCATACCGGAAGTTCCTAAAACTGCTGATAAAAGACATGCCATAAAGAAACTATGATGACCAGTCAAAAATACATATTTGTATTTAGTAAATCTTGCTATAACAAGGTTTATTAAAAGTCCAACTACTAAAATTGACATAGTTTCTACCCCTAGTACCTTTTGGGCAACAGCAACAATTGCTTCATTATTTGGTACTACTCCAGTTATGTTAAAACCAGTTTGGATCATTCCTCCTAATGGCTCTAAGTTTGCTACTATAAAATCTGCACCGGCACCAAGCATCAAGTAACCTAGTATTGGTTTTAAAGTTCCTGTAAGAACCTTATGTCCAGGTTTCTTTAAGGCTACAAGTCCTACTAATGCCATAATACCCATTAATAATGCCGGTTGTTTTAAAACGTCTCTTAAAAATTGAAGTAATCCTAACATTTTAATCAACTCCTATTTTTTTAATTGTTCATCCTTTTGTTTTATAATTTCAAGTACATCCTCTGTAATTTTTTTCTTATTTATATAGCTTCTTACCACAGCTACATCTCTTCCTTCAAATTGTTCTGCTAGTTCTTTTACTGTTACTATTAAATCCGCCTTTTTACCTTGAGCAGAGTTAAAATCAGTAGATTCTACATTTGCAGCTATTCCATTTTCTTTACATATTTCCTCTATCTTCATAGCAAGCATAAGACTGCTTCCAATTCCATTTCCACATACAGTTAAAATATTCATATTAATCCCTCCAGTTTGTTTATATATTTTATTTTATATAATCTAGTATTTCTTTCTTTGTTGATGCATTTCGTACAATCTTTAAAAAATCATCGTCTTCTATAAGCTGAACAAGTTCCCCTAAAACCTCAATGTGTGCCTTATTATCTACAGCACATAAGAATATAACAATATCTACAGGATCATGTTCTTCGTTGCCAAAATTAACTGGATTTTTAAGCTTCAAAAGTCCAATTCTTATATTTTTAGCTCCAGCTTCAGGTCTTGCATGAGGCATCGCTATTCCAGGTGCTATTACAATGTAGGGTCCCATGTTTTTTACCGTATCTACCATAGCATCAATATAGCTATGTTCTACGGCTCCATCTTCCTCTAATAGCTTTCCTCCTAATCTTACTGCTTCTTCCCAATTCTTTACTTCCACGTTTACTTCTACAACCTGATCGTTTATATAATTTTTAAGCATTAGTTTTACCGCCTTTCTTGCAATTATAAAATTGAAAATCCAAGGCTAGATGCGTCTTTGTAAAATCCTCTTACAGTTTCAATAGAATATTCTTT
Organism: Clostridium botulinum; assembly: GCF_001276985.1. Taxonomy (GTDB): domain Bacteria; phylum Bacillota; class Clostridia; order Clostridiales; family Clostridiaceae; genus Clostridium_F; species Clostridium_F botulinum. The sequence goes on along the minus strand of NZ_LHUL01000003.1, from coordinate 231,473 downwards.
TAGGTCCTTTCCCATATTAGGCATTTTTTTAAGTATGTCATTTGTTACAGTAATTATTTCACAACCACATTTATCTGCTTCCACTATGCTATAAAATTCTCTGCAACTTGCCCATAGAAGTTCTACTCCTTCTTTAGTTTTACAAATTTTGCTTGCTTCTTCCATAATTTTAACTGGATCTTCTCCTGTATCTGCTATTCTTCCAGCAAATACTGATACTATGCTATCTACTCCAGATTTTAATGCTCCTACTACTTCTTTTACTTGATCTATTGTAAATATAGCAGTTACATTAAGGTGATATCCTTTTTCTGAAAGTTTCTTTATAAGTGGTGCTGTTGATTCACCCTTTGTGTTTGTAACAGGTATTTTTATATAAACATTCTCACCTAAATTTCCAAGAACTTCTGCTTCCTTTTCCATAGTTTCTAAATCATCTGAAAAAACTTCAAAGGATACAGGCATATCTTTTATTTTTGCCAATACTTCCTTTGCAAATTCCTTGTAATCAGTAATTCCTGCTTTTTTCATAAGAGATGGATTTGTTGTAAATCCTTTAACTATTCCTTTATTATAAGCATCTAACATACCATTTAAATCTGCTCCGTCTGCAAATATCTTAATTTTTAAATCATTGTACTTCATAAAAATCACTCCTTAGTTTTATATACTGTAATCCTTTTCTCTTCTATGTCTTAATTATATAAACTAAGGGTTTCACCATCAAGATTAATATATTTCAACATAATTGTGGCAATTTTTAATATGGAGTATATATGATTATTTTAAACTTAAAAATGATAATGCTATTTTATTAGGTAAGTTATCAATCAAATAAAAAAGGATACTGATAAAATACATTTATCAATATCCTAAAAAGTACAATTATTACTGATCTTTAACATGTTATTATATGCTATGGATTACACACACTACATGGAGTTAAGCCTTCATTTCGTGCTTGTGATACTGTTGTTTCATAACAGCTTTTCTTTAAATATCTACACCCTGAACTATGATATTTAGATCCTGTTCTAGTTTTATATACTGTATAATTTTGATTATTATCTACATTTTTACTTTCATTAGATTGATCATTCGAATTACCTTTACCTGTTGATTGAGCAAATGCTGCTTGAGCTTGTTCATTCTCAACTTTTATTTTATTTTCTTCTTCTTGTTTTCTTTCTAATTCTTCTTGCTTTTTTTGTTCTTCTGCAGCTTTTTTCTTAGCTTCCTCTTCTTGTTTTCTTTTTTCTTCTGCGGCTTTTTTCTTAGCTTCTTCTTCTTGTATCCTTTTTTGTTCTTCAGCTAATTTCTTTTCTTCTATCTTTTTTTGTTCTTCTTGCTTAATTTCTTGTTCTTGTTTAGCTTTTTCTGCCATCAATTTTTCATTTTGAATATTATTTCCTACGACTACATTAAGGCTTCCTATAATAGCTAAAATTATTATACCTGTAAATATAAAGTTTTTCTTCTTCGTAGTTAGTTCTTTTAAGTCTTTTTTGTTCTTTAAAAAATAACCTCCCACTGCAATGGCTGAAAAAATAGTTATCCAACCCGTAAATCTAGGGAAACTTCCCATTAACACCATATATATTACCACTAATAAGGCTATATGAGATTTTTTCATATTACGAAATTTATCCACAATACTCCCTCCATATTTTTATAATATATTTCCTACACAAATATTCTTCTACAGAATTATGGATAATCCTTCAAAAATATAAAATAATATATAATATTTACATGACTACAAAAAACTATTCTATCTATTTCCTTTAGATACTAAAAACCTGTCCTAAAAATAGACAGGTTTTTAAAATTAAATTTATCTATGCTTTGCATTTTTCTTTTTTGAAAATTCAAGTGTACAAAAACATATTGCTGAACAGATATATGTAATTCCTAGCAATGTTTTATGCTGAAAAAAATTTAACATAGCCACAATTCCAAGCAATATTGCTGCAACAAAATTTAAATTATTGGTAACTTTATTTTTCATAAAATCCCCCTTTATCTAATAATTTATATAGAAGTTATCACAATGCATAGTTTAGTTTTATAAAAATCCTTATGCCACTCTCTAAGGAGTAAGCGATTCACACCAAATCATAGATTTGGGTTCTCTGCTTAAATGCATCCTATGTTAATGTTCAACACTAACATTTGGTCATTTTTCCCTATACATTCACAAATTTAAATACATCCTATGTTAAGGTTCAACTTTTATAAAAATTCTAGGTATAGATATAACAGATGAATTTAAATACATCCTATGTTAAGGTTCAACCATAGCAAAATAGCTATTCCTTATTTTTAAGAATATCATACAACCATTGATTTTACAAGGTTTTAGAAAAAGTTTTCCAAGTGATTCTGTTTTTTCATAAGCACATGATAAAAACCTATTCTAAGCCTTATATATCAACGGCTAGAATAGGTTTGCAAATTTATTGTACCTAGAAAAATTCAATTAATGAAACTCTACTCCTCTCCTCCAAGAAGTAAGCAACTCACACCAAATCACAAATTTAAGTTCTCTGCTTAAATACATCTTATGTTACTGTTCAACGTGGCCCATGGATGATTAGCTACTATGGTTTCATCATTTAAATACATCTTATGTTACTGTTCAACTAAAATCACCTCTATTTATTTAATATTTAAAATAATTTAAATACATCTTATGTTACTGTTCAACCAATTTTACAGTTGTTATACCTGAATATTGTAATAAATTTAAATACATCTTATGTTACTGTTCAACAGAAAATTATAAATGATGGTCGATTTATTTATGAATTTAAATACATCTTATGTTACTGTTCAACAATAGTACATAACACAGCTATATTAAATGAAATTCCATTTAAATACATCTTATGTTACTGTTCAACAATCCCTCTTTTATTAAAATATTGTACAACCTTATCATTTAAATACATCTTATGTTACTGTTCAACTCATCTAATAAATCTTCTAATCTATCCCTTTTGTCATTTAAATACATCTTATGTTACTGTTCAACGAGGAAGTTTTAAAATTAAAAAAATATATTATTACATTTAAATACATCTTATGTTACTGTTCAACCCTGCATGGGACAAGACTGTATATATTACTGACAAATTTAAATACATCTTATGTTACTGTTCAACCAACTTTCATTTTTCACTCTCCTTAGTGATAATCATATTTAAATACATCTTATGTTACTGTTCAACTATAGCTTTTAATGTACCACCACAACTTATAAAAAAATTTAAATACATCTTATGTTACTGTTCAACCATAGTAAAATAGCCATTCCTTAATTTTAAGAATAGCATATAGCCTTTGATTTTACAAGGTTTTAAAGAAAGTTTTCCAAGTGATTTTACTTTTTTATAAATATAAAACAAAAACCTATCCTAAGCCTTATATATCAATGGCTAGAATAAGTTTGTAAATTTGTTACGCCTGGAAAAATTCAATTTATGAAACTCCTTCTCGTTGCCTCTAAGGAGTAAGCGATTCACGCCAAATCACAGATTTGGGTTCTCTGCTTAAATACATCTCATGTTAATGTTCAATGATACATATGATACAAATAATATTTATGAACTATAATTTAAATACATCTCATGTTACTATTCAACTTATGATTTAAATAATGGGTTTGACTTAATTAAAGAATTTAAATACATCTCATGTTACTATTCAACCTGCTAATGCTATCTCATATGCATCTGCATCACGTATTTAAATACATCTCATGTTACTATTCAACATAACTCCCTGGCAACTATATTATTTTTTCTTAATTATTTAAATACATCTCATGTTACTATTCAACGTAACCCTTTAAATGAAACTGACGGGGTTGTAATTTAATTTAAATACATCTCATGTTACTATTCAACAAATGGCAGATAAGAATATTTCAATTATAAGAAGATATTTAAATACATCTCATGTTACTATTCAACCATAGGGAAATAGCCATTCCTTAAAACCAAGAATACCATAGAAGTATTGATTTTACAAGCTTTTACAGAAAATTTTCCAGGCAATTCCCACTTTTCATAAAGTCATAATAAAAACCTATCTTAAGCCTTATATTTTAATGCCTAAGATAGGTTTTAAAATTAAAATTGGTTGGAAAAATTGATTCCATTTTTTTATAATATTAAATCTTCTCCTGTTGTCATTGCTTTATTCCCTAATATTTCTTCTCCGTATACATTATTATTCATTAGCTTTATAATACATATAAAATCTTCACATTCATCTATTTCTTTATTTAAGTCCCTTTTTAATAATATTAAGTTTGCTGGTGTTATTTCTCCTCTAAATACAGATTTTTGGAAATGAGATAAATATTTTTTGCAAACTTTAAATACTCTGTTTACTCTTTTTTCATTAACATCATAAAAAACAAAAGCATAATTATAATTAAATCCTTTTCCCATCTACATCTTCTCCTTTAAACTAAAAGGTCTAAATTCTTTATCTTCTAATATAAATTTAATCATTTTATAACAATCTAGTTTAATAGCATTTTTATATGTTACTCTTCTTTTAAGTTTTTTGTGTATAAATACACTTTCTAATTTTTCTTCAAAAGCAGTTATAAATATTTTTCTTCCTTCTTCATTTAAAAGACAATAATTTAGTTTTTTATCAAAGTGCTTAGAAACTTGTATTTTTTTATTATTTACTAAATCAAAAATGGTCTTAAAAACTATAACTGGTTTAAAAGCTTCACTTATATCTAAACTAAGTGAAAATCTTCCTTCTGATGGTTCATGTAAAAAACTTATCCTTTGATCTAAATGTGTATTATATATAGCCGTTATTGTTTTCCCATATAATAGTGTATTTCCAAAAGAAATAAGTGCATTTATAGGATTATCTGGTGGTCTTTTTACTCTTTTATTCATAACAAAATCTTCTGGCAATATATTCTTAAATTCTCCATAAAATCTATACCAAGTTTCTCCCTCTACCTGCATTATTTCCTTAATATTATTTGCTTTTTCTAAATTTATTTTCATATCATTTTTTATCCATTCAAGAGTTCCTTTTACTTCCGTTCTATCATGTCTATAGTAATGGTATAATAGTTCATATATATTTTCTCCAATTGCTGATACTATGCTCTTAGCAACCATTAATCTTTTATCTTTGTATGCTTCCACTTGTTTAACAATAAGTTTTCCACTATTATAATGCTTTCTCGGATAAAAAGTCCCACTATATCCCTCATAATAGTTAAAAAAATGGATTACTATATTATTCTGGGATAAAAAGTCTAATAGTTTACTATTTATACTTACTTCTGACATACAATAAATTTCTTTAGTATTCTCTACTGGTATATAAACATTTTTATTATTTTTTCTAAAACATAAAGAATTATCTTTTCTTTTTAGTTCTCCTATTGATGTTATATATCTAGTGCTCCCCATGATTTCCTCCTATATATAGCAATATTCAAAATATGCACATTTTTTACACTTAGGTTCATTTATAATCTCTGGTGGATTTTCTTCTAATAACAAACTTTCAATATCCTTAACTATTTTATTAAGCTCTTTTAGATTCTCCTCGTTAAGTTCAATAATAATTGTATTTTTACTTTTATTTTTTTCTATAAATTGAAGTTTTCCTTTTCTTTCAATCCCCTTATCTTTTAAAATCTTTAAATAGAGCAATACTTGCCATTTAGCCGCTTCTATATCTGAATCTGATTTTTTTATCTCTGTTAAATAATCCTTCGTAAGTTTATCTATTTTTATATTATCAATACTAATCTCTGTTTGTTTACTTTTTTCACTTTTTACTTCATGAATAGCCTTTCCTATCTTTACATCCTTGCTATTATCTTCTAAATTAATTCTATTTCCATGTAACCAGCATTGCCTTTTGCAATGAAAATAATAGTTGATTAATGTACCATTAACTTTCATAATATACTCCTTTTTTATAACTATTAAATATTTAAAAGGAACCACTTCATAAATACTTTTAGCTCTAATACTCTAATCTTCTTCAAAGTGAAAATAAAGAGTATCTACGCTCATAGATAAGCATTTCCTAAGCTTTAGCGGAAGTAAAAACTCGCCCTAAAGTCAGAACTATGTTTATAATATTATAAGCGTTTGAACTAGTTTTATATTAAGTATAAAAAACACTGTCTATAAACTTTGCTGATATAATTTAACCAAGAACTTATCCACTCTAATACTCCCATCTTCTTAAAATTTGAAATAAGAAGCGTCCACATTCATAAAATAAGCATTTTCTAAACTTTAATATGAATAAAAAATTTCTCTGAAGCTTAGGAATCTATTTCTATAAAATTACTTGCTCCTGCGATAAAATTTTTTCTGTCAAACTTACCATTAGAAAAATAATTTTCTCCATCATATATGCAATAAATTTCTCCTAGTCTATCATTGTAAGGAAAATCTCTACTTTTAACCTTATATATAAAATAGTTAAGATTACTTGATACTTTTGAAAGTTTCACCTTCTTCTCAGAATACCTTAGCTCTCCATCTTTAAGTAATTCCTTATAATCTTCCCATACTTTTTTTCCATCTAGCTCTTGTCCATTTTCCAATATTATATTTCTACATAAAAATACTGTTACTTCATCTTTATCATCATCTATTAATTTCATCTTGTTCTCTACTTCTAGAAAGTCTAAATTTCCTATTTTATCATTTATAAAATCTTCTATGTTGTTTTCATTATAACTTGAACTTTCATCATTAATTCTTTCAAGAATTAAATCATAATATTTTTGAAAGTCCTTTTTTATTAAAATGTCTCTTATATCATTTGATTTAAGAGTTACATTTTTTTCTTTTCTATAATCACCCCTGTAAATACTTGATGCTGAATCCAAGTCAAAAAAATATACCATACTCTTAGGCTTCTTACATGACCTATTTATTCTTCCTAAAAATTGTTCATCACTGTCTAACATAGATATATCCTTATATCCTACATCCATATCTATATCCACACCAGCTTCAATAACTTGAGTAGCTACTAACACAATATTGTTTTCCTCTTTTATTCTTTTTATTATGTCATTTCTTTCTATACTATTATCATCACCAGTTATAAGCAGTACCTTCTTTTTATTGCCTAATTCCATAATTAAATCATTATAAAATTCTGAAGCACGCTTTTTATTTATAAATTCAATAAGTATATTATCTTCTGTATTTTTTGATGTATTTAAGACATGCTCCTTTAAATCTTCATAGGTATTATCTCCTTTTCCTAAAAGAGAAAAATCTATTGATACTCTATCTTTAAATAAAGGATTCTTAAAATATTTATCTCTATTTTTAATTAAATTTATTGTATTAAAATCATCATAATCTATAAGTTTATTTAAATTCGGCAATGTAGCAGACATAATTATTATTTTTATATTTAAAATTTCAGCATAGCAATTTAAAAACATAATTATTTCTTTCCATATATTATTTTTATAACTTTGTATTTCATCCAAGACTATTACACTATTTGCTAATTGTATAAGAGGAAATAAATCATCTTTAGCTGTACCAAATAAATAATTAAACATACTTACATGAGTATTCAATACTATAGGATAATTTAAAAACTGTCTATTAAGTAAAGATTTATCATAATTAACTTCTTCATTTTCTTCATCTTCTCTTTCTTTTTTCTTTACTTCCTTTATTGGTACTAATGAATTTATAACAGCTATTTCATCAAGTAATTCTTTATCATAATCAAATATTTTATTTAAACTAGCTATATTTTGCTCAACTAATGTATTAAAAGGATATACATTAAATATTTTATTTAAATTTTTATCTTGTTCTATTAATTTAAAGCTTAAGTTTAATGCCACAGTACTTTTCCCACTTCCAGTTGGAGCTTCTAAATAATATATATTACTTTCAATATTTTCTTCTAACATTTTTTCTGCATCTAAAAACATTTCATTTCGCAAAATATTGATATCCTTTACATCGCTAAAATCATCATATTTTAAATATTTTTCTTTTTCATAATCTCTTATTTTATTATATATTTCAGTTTTCTTTAAACCATCATAGAATTTATTTATATCCGTTATTTCTCCAAAATAATTAAGTTTACAATTATTCATAAATTGTGATGTTGAATAATAATCACAACCAAGTAATAATGATGCTGAAAATCTTTCATATATGTAAAGATATATTTTTTTCTTACTACTAATTAGCTCATTATTTAAATAGTCTTCTGTTAATTCAAAAAGCTTTTTCATAAGCTTAGGCTTTTTCTCAAATACTATATCATCATTATAAGAAGATTTAAATATGCATAATTGCTCAAAGTAAAGTCTTTTTCCCTCACCATCCTCCTCTAAAAACTTATTTTTATATTCATTGAAAGAATCTAAATGACTATGATGTCTAGATATTATATATGAATTTATCATCATAAAAAATCTTAATTTGTCTTTTATATCAGATGTTATATTTTTTAATTCTTTTATTCTTTTAAAATAGTAATTAATATAAATAAGAGAAGATAACATTGAATGATTTGAATAATTAAAATTTATACCCTCATGCTCCTTGAAAAGCTCATTATCCATTTTTTTATATTGGAAACAACTATTAATTTTACCTATATCATGCATATAGATTATATTAAATATCATTTCTTTAAAAATTTTTATTCCTTCGCTACAATTTTCTTCAAATAAATGATTCTGAAAATTCATCAATACATTGTCTAAATTTTTAGCTTTAATTATTTTATATAAATATTCCTCTGAGAGTTCTAAGTGTTCTTTTAAAGTTTCAAATCTACTATTATCTTCACTCTTATGAGCATATATATTTGAATGATTTTTTACAAATTTATCTATTGGGAATTTTTCTACATCAAGAAAATACATATATTAATCCTCCTATTTTTTAATTATTTCATAAATAGAATTTTTATATTTAGATGGTGCCTTTACTCCCTGAAAAGGTTAAAAAAAGATTATCCAATGACATATGAGAGATTTTCATTCTAACTTTTTTTAAAATAAAATTACTAAATCAAATAGTCATCGGATAAAACAAATTTTTAATGCCTATATAATTCCCCTTTAAAAGAAAAATATATTTTTATTATTACATTCATATATTAATTCATAAGATGAATTTTCAACTAACGACTTTGTATAAACAAAGGATTTAAAATCATATATATTAGTGTTTTCCTCTAATGATATGGGGAGCATCTCTTCGTATTTCCAACTATCTTCCATATCATCATCTTCATCAAAGTCATATTTACTACTTCTAAAAGAAAAGTAATCTTTAATATATAGACTATCTATTTTTTTTACATTATTTATTTTTTTTGCATCTTTTATAATCTCTATATTTTCTATATTGGCCATATGATCATTCTTTCCTAAGTAAGGTATAAATTTAAAATTTCTATCTAATATATTATCTTTTAATTGATTTTCTATATCTCCTTTTAAAAGAATATAAATCTCCCATTCAGGATTTTCAAGCCACTGCTCTTTAATGATTAAATTTCCTCCCTGTTCCTTTGAAGCATATCCAACTGAATTGTTAAATATTTGAATTTTTTTAGGAATATATCCTTCTTTATTCATTGGCACTATACCTATTCTTAATCCCTTAAGCTTTTCATAAAATTCTGGATATTTGTCCTTCTCATTTTGGTCATTATATCCCTTTAATCCAAGAATACTTCCTAAGATGCCTAAAAGTGCTACCTTATGAATATTCCCATAAGTAAAATAAAAATATGTGTTAACATCTGGCTTTTTAAAAAATGCAGTCCTTCCTTTTAAATTGAATTTTAAAACATCCATTTTTATACTTCCTCTTTAGTAAAAATATTAAAGTATTTAGCGTTTTCTATATTTTTATCTATATTTGTTGTATATGGATTGTAATAGATCTCAATTGATTTTATTCTATTTTCTAAATCTTTAAGTAAATTATTACATTTTATTTCTATTTTCCCTTTATCATCACACTTTTCAAATAGAACATATTGGGATAAATCTGGCAAATATAAATCTTCATCAGTTTCTACAAACATGGCAAATTCATTTTCACAGCCTATTTTAGCATTTGTTGAAAAAGATGTAGCTGCAATCATGGATGCTTCCTTAAATTTTTTATAATCTTCCTCGGTATATCCTTCTGTAACACCAATCTCTTTAAATCCATCATATGATTTAGGATTTATTGTTACTGGATAAAAATAATGTGCTTCATTACTCACTATTTTTGTTCCTAAAGTTGAGGATTTTGCTTCTTTCTCTTCTTCTTCTTTTTTATTATTCTTCTTATTATTAGGATCTCTAAAAGGAGATAATATCTGTTGCTCTTCTGGGAAACTATCTGAATATTTATTAAATCCTTGTCCAATTTGAACTGCCCCTGTTATTGATATATTATTTCCTTCCTCTGCAAAGGTAGCTCCAAAATTTTTTACATCTATTGCTGAAAATAAGTTTGTCAAAACCTTTTTACTATCTTTATCCTTTTTTAAATCTTCTCCACTAAATAAATATTCATATCTTTCCTTTAAAGATCTTGGAATAAACTCTATTTCCCCCTTTTTACCTTCTTGTAACTTCATAGATTTTATGTATATAACTTTTTCACCTTGTTCACTCCACATTTTTTTAATCGGATACTTAAAAGCCTTATCACTACCAAATATATCTCCTGTGGATGTTGTTTTTGGATATCCTGTAAAATCAGCATTCCAATTGCTCATTCTGGAAACTATACCCAAAACTCCATAAACTCTACTATTCATTTTTATTTTCCTCCTTGCTTGATTTTTCATATATTAAACTACTATGAAGATATCCTGCTATTATCAGATCATCATTAACTTTCTCTTCTGGGTCTGGTATATATGAAGAAACCATAGTCATAAGATTATCAAACCTTCTGCTCATTTTCCTATCTATTGCATAACTATATTTCTTAAATAATTTTTTTAATTCCACTTTAATTCTATCGTCACTTTTAGCATTAATAATTGGATTAGCTAAAGAATGAGTCTTTTTAGCCGCTTTACTTAGTGATATTAAAAAACTTGCAAGTTGACCTACTGCAAAATAATATTCTTTGTCATTATCTATTGATGCTGTCTTTTCCCGAGATACTTTGTCTCTTAGTGATGCCTTAACATCTAGTAACACATCAGCCATACTTTCCCCTCCTACAAAATATTCTTTTAAAGCACATCTTAAATTGAATTGTTCTCCCGCTTTAAATATATATCCATTTTCTATAGAGCCTTTTATTAAACTTAAACTACTATTCCCGAAAACTTTCCATACAGTAAATTCATTACCCTTATAAAACCAATTAAATAAAGCTCTTCTAGAAAGTAATATATTTCTTTTTAAATTATTATCATTTATATTCATATCTTTTGATTCTGTAAAATAATTAGAACTTAAAAATTTACTAAAAAATACTTTATTTATTAAATCTTTAATAGTATTACGCTTTGTAATAGTTATATTATAAGTAATATTGCTTTTATTTAAGTCTATATCTATTACATTTTTTAGCTTTATAGGTTTTATATTTGCTTTGTAATGGTTTATTGTATCAAAATCATGTATTTCTACTTCTTTACCTTTTTTTATTCTAAAATATATTCCACTAAAATCATTATCCATTGATTCTTTATCACTTTTAGGATATATTTCTTTCTTATCCATATATATATTTGTTTTTCCTATGGAAACTTGATTTAAAAGATAATCAAAGAACTTTTTTTGTAATAATACTTCTTCTAATGATATTAAGTAAGGAACTTTAGTCTTTCTTGATTTATTCTCTAAATATGGCTTTTTAGAATTTAATCCCATGTTATCATTAGGTAGTCCATAGGTTTCTTCTCCTATTTTTATATTAAAATTGTCTACTTTATTAAATATATTAGGTATTAAATATTTCTCATTTTCCTTTTTATATTCTTCTAAGTCATATTTAAAAAATATCTTTAGATATGAGTTACCTTTACTATCCTCATGAACATAGTCTTTAATATTATCTTTAATCCATATTTTTATATTTTCTATAAGATTTTCATTAACTTTGCCATATTTATCTTCTATTTCTTTATATAATCTAAGCTTTTCTTTAGAATATTTTATTTCAGGATTTTTTAAAATTTCATAATAAGAATCTATTATTTTATTATTAAGTTTTCCATTATTCACATTTTCATTTTTTACAAAAAAGCTTAAATAATTATTACTGTGTATTATTTTTTTACTATCTATTGGTTTTTGTATATCTATAAGTTTACTTAAATAATCAGCATTACAAATAAATTTGAAATATTCGCTACTTCTATCTATTTCTTTTGTTTTTTTATCTTGTTTTATTTTTACTATATCTAATTCTCTAAATGTATTTTCATAAGGCTCAACTATAATATAATCTCCATCTTCTGGTACATAAGAATCTGTTATAAAAGACTCTCCCTTTTTTTCATATATATTTTTAAAGGTATAAATGGCATCCTTAAGCATATAATACTCACCACCTTACATCCATTTATAGTTAACAAACCCCATACCTCTTGATCCCATCTCGCCAATACCTGCACCTAATGCTAGATAAGCTATTTTCTGTGATACTTCATCATTAGCTATATTTAATGTGATTTTATCTCCTAATAGAGTAATATTCTTGAACTTTATTCCAATGGGTTTTCTATTATCAAATCTTATAAAATCATATAGTGGAAAATCCTCATTGATTTTTTCATCGAAAAATTGATTGTATTTTTTTATAAGATTTTCTTTTATTCTCTTTTCATACTCGTTTAATGATAAATTACCCTTCCAATATCCTTTATCTGTTTTTATAACTACTGGTGTCAATGAATATATAGTTGAAATATATTTTTGGGGAATAACTTTTACATCGATAGTTAATGCCTTCATAAATGAAGTGTACACGTTAACTAGCTGAGTTTTGAAATTCTTTAATATTTTCTCATCAATAGTTCTTATTTTTACTGAATATATATTTCCAGCTTTATATACTTTGTCTTTTTCCAATTTATAAGGTAATGAAAAAGTATAGTATTTATACTTATTTTCATTATGTAAAGCTAATAATTCATCATCTTTACATAAAGATTTGTCAATTAATTCTGTTAATTTTTCATAAGACTTGTCCACTGTTAAATCTTTGAGGAGAAATATTTTTAGTGTTAATTCATATACTTCCATTATTTCACCTCCAGTCTTCAATTGTATTTTTATTGAATATTAACAATATTCTAAATTTTTATTCTATATTACCACATTATTTATATTTAATCAACATTCTCCATATGATTATAATATTATATATTATTTTTTTTAATATTAAAAAATCATTATAAAGATTATAATCTTTATAATGATTTTACATCATATGTTGTGGTTAAATTATACTTAATTTTTCATACTCATTTAAGTTTAAATACATCTCATGTTAATGTTCAATGGTACTTTAGATTTAGGGTTTAAAGGAAAAGTAGAATTTAAATACATCCTATGTTAATGTTCAATAAAAAGATTACAAGTTAAAGAGGTAATAATAGTTGGATTTAAATACATCTCATGTTAATGTTCAATGTGGGATATTTTAAAATATAGATATTTGATATTGTTATTTAAATACATCTCATGTTAATGTTCAATCTAAGCAAACTAGCACCGGATACTCAACAATAAACAAATTTAAATACATCTCATGTTAATGTTCAATGTTTGCTAACAACATAATTCCAAAGGTGACTAAAGGATTTAAATACATCTCATGTTAATGTTCAATGATGGAGAAAAGATTAATCAAGAAGAAAAATTTTAATTTAAATACATCTCATGTTAATGTTCAATAGTTTTCGTTAATAGAAGAAACAAAGTAAATCTTAAATTTAAATACATCTCATGTTAATGTTCAATATTCCACTGAATTTTTGGCATAAAAACAAAAAATCGATTTAAATACATCTCATGTTAATGTTCAATTAAATACATGGCCCAAGGTGTTGGGGTTGGTTTTACATTTAAATACATCTCATGTTAATGTTCAATGTCAAAACAAAGTTTCTAAGGAACTGGCACGACTATTTAAATACATCTCATGTTAATGTTCAATTCCAATTTGTAAAGAATGTTTGCAAAAATTAGCTTGATTTAAATACATCTCATGTTAATGTTCAATTAATAAATTCAAAGAGGATACAGCTTCACAATTGGCATTTAAATACATCTCATGTTAATGTTCAATCATAGCAAAATAGCCATTCCTTATTTTAAAGAATATCATATACCTATTGATTTTACAAGGTTTTGCAGAAAATTTTCCAGCCGTTTCCCACTTTTCATAAATACATAACAAAAATCTATCTTAAGCCTTATATTTCAATGCCTAAGATAGGTTTTAAAATTGAAATTGGTTGGAAAAATATTTTACGCATAATTAGGTGTAGTATATTAAATATGATAGATTTAGGTGTAAAAAATTTCGTTACTTTTTTAAATCTTTCTCTTCTTCTAATTCTTCATATAAATAATTGATACCTTCATACCATAATTTAGTTTATTCTCTTTCCAAAGCTTCATCGGTTTTTGAATTATAGGACTCCAATAAAGCTTGCTTTTGAGATATATGATGTTCCTTAGCAAATCTATATGATATTTTTGATGCCTTAAGTGGAATAAATATGTTCACATTCTCTTGGGTTATTTTAGGTAATGTCATATTAAACCCCCTCATAACTTATAAATTTCAAATAGGTTAAAGCTTTTCTTGTATGAAAAGAAATTTGATCATTTAATTTATATAAATTCTTCACTTAATTCTCTAATCCTAAAAACATACAATCTATCTTTTTATAGAATCCATCTCTTTCCATAGAATAAAAACTATTAAACATTTAATTTTTGTATTATTTATTTTCTAATTCCTCCGTATATTGTTTTTGACCTCTTACCATTTCTAACACATCCTTCTTTTATTTATACTGTAATGTGATCAGCTTTCTGTGTCTACAATATTATACTAACACCATCTCATGTTACTATTCAACTTAACACCTATTGCCAAATCTGCTGGTTCTTCTATAGAATTTAAATACATCTTATGTTACTGTTCAATATAGAATAATGCATAAATCTTTTAAAGAAAAATAATTTAAATACATCTTATGTTACTGTTCAACATATTAAAGCCTTGGTACCACTTTCTTATTTGAGGAATTTAAATACATCTTATGTTACTGTTCAACTAAAGAAGAATGTAAAAAATGTAAATGCAAATATTGATTTAAATACATCTTATGTTACTGTTCAACTAAATAACATTTTAGGTAATACAGTTAAAAATACTTTATTTAAATACATCTTATGTTACTGTTCAACAAGAAAAATGGTCAAACACCAATAGGTGAAAGAGATTTAAATACATCTTATGTTACTGTTCAACACTTAGTACAGATTTAAAAAGAGAATATTTATATGAATTTAAATACATCTTATGTTACTGTTCAACCATAGGAAAATAGCCATTCCTTAATTTTAAGAATAGCATATAGGCATTGATTTTACAAGGTTTTAAAGAAAGTTTTCCAAGTGATTTTGTTTTTTAAAAATTCATAATAAAAACCTACTATAAGCCTTCAATGTCAATAGCTAGAATAGATTTTAAAATTAAATTCACTTGGAAAAATTCAAATTAATATTTAAAAAACAAGTAGAGCTTATTATGCTTAAAGTGAAAATTGCTTATATACCTAAACAAGAACTTTTTTAAATATCATCTGTTAACTTCATGTAATATTTATCCCTCTTTAAGGTTTCTAATTGATACATTGCTTCTCTTTCTTCTATCAATTTATAATTATTTTCTTCCCCACCAAATTATGCAATAATAGTTTTCATATGCATTTCCATAGAACAATACTTTGTATAGGTATTTGTTAAAAAGATTATCCTGTTGCTCTGTTGAAATAATTTACTATTCCTTTAGTCAACAATAATAAATTCAAAATAGGCGTCATATATACTAAAAACATAAAAAAGTATCCTATTGATGGATTCGACATACTAGCGTTTATTAAGCCATTAACAAAGTTAGTTACCTTTTCATTGTCTATTTGATCCAAATTATTTTGTATATCATTGAAAGCTTCAAAAGGATCTATATTTTGAGACATGTCGTTTATCTTATTCATTATAAAAGCCATTGCTCCTATTAAAATAT
The DNA here is from genome assembly GCF_001276985.1 of Clostridium botulinum. GTDB lineage: Bacteria > Bacillota > Clostridia > Clostridiales > Clostridiaceae > Clostridium_F > Clostridium_F botulinum. The sequence continues at coordinate 215,169 of NZ_LHUL01000003.1, read as the reverse complement.
TTAAAGTAAAAAAGTTCATATTTTCCACCTCTTTAACTTCTTCTTCTATTTCATCATAAGTAACTTTTTTTGTTTTCTTCTCCAATTCTATACTAAAATCCATCATGTGTAATTTTTATTATTTCTGTTTCTTTCTTTGGTTTTTCAATTTTCATTGCAATAAATAATGAATTTTTTATACTATTTATATCTATAATAATCACCCTTAATAACTAATGAATTCAAGTCTTCCATAGCCTACATTTGTTTTAGCTCCAATCCCAAAATCTAAAAGTATTTGTTTAAATAAAGCTAATTTTTCTTCTTTTTTTAGTATCCCATCTTTTAAATCAAATTGAAATCTAAGCACAATATTAGGCATTAACTTTATAAATTTTATTGGTATAGGATTTTTAAGTGGAGTTTTATGAGGAGTTATATAATCCTGACCAAGTATTTGAATTTTTTTATTTCCGCTATGCTCTTTTTTAGTTTCCTTAAAATCTATAACTGATTCATAAAATATATCTCTTTCATATATTGGCAATTTATTATCTCCACTAATTCCTTCAAAAATCTCCTCTTTTAAATTTTTAAAATAATCAACATTTAATTGTTCATCTTTATGCTTATCATCAAATTCAGTATTATTTAATATAATATCTTTTAAATATTCAACTACAGCATTTTTCTTCTCTTTATCATCTAATAAATCAAATACACTTCTTAACAAACCTTTTACTGATGAACCTCTAATTATTGGCAGTCCTGTAGTATAATCAAATTCAAATCCTAATTTATTTTCTCCTTTTTCTCCTATAGAATGTATCAGTCCGCTTCCTACTAACAATCCAGGATATGTAGTATTAAAAAGTAATTTATCTTCCCCTATATGTTCTAATTGATATATTTTATCTAAATCTATAGTTTTAACCAATTTTTCATCTTGCTCTTTAAAATATTCTTCTACTTTGTTTTCCCTATCTTTTTCTTCTAATTCTTTATACTTTTCATAATAATTTTTAAAATAATTTTCATAGTATTCTTTAAAATAAAAATAACCTAAATTAGCAATACTCATAAATTAATCACCTACTTTTCTTTATCATCAAATTTAAATGTTCTCATTGCCAATTTTAATGCTATAGCTATATTTTTTATATCTTCTTTAATTTCTTTTTCGTTTTCCTTATTTTTAATTAAATAATCTAGTAATTTATTTTTTTCGTAACTATCACCTATATTTAATATATCAAATATAATTTCTGCAATTTTACTCCTATCTGATTGTGAATTAGCATTTTCATCTTCAAAGAAAGCTACTGTTGGTAACAATCCACTTTGAATTAAAGACGCACCGAAACTTGATATATACCCTTTAAATTCTTTAGGTAACTTTATCTCTTTATTCTGCTCGTCCATTTTGCTTTCTTTAAATTGATAATCACCCATTATTTTTGTTATACTATTAATAGCCATGGGTATATATTTCCCTACTTCTTTTTTACTCATTTTCTATCACCTGCCTATTAATCTTTTAAGATATTTTCTAAGTTTTCTATATTACAATATCCATATCCAATAGTTGCATTACCACCAAATTGTACTATATTATTAGTTATTAATTTATTAAACTTATCTCCAGTTTTATCTTCAACAATTCCAAAATAAAATTTGCTTTTTCTTGGAACAACTTCTTCATACCACAAATTCTTACTCTCACTATTTTCTAATTTATTTCGTGCTATAACAGGTAGTTCTTTTACTATATTCTTAAATATATTATCATGAAAAATAACTAAATCTTTTCCAAATATTTTTTCTAAACTTAAAATCATATCTGAAAATTGATTAACATTTTTTATAGTTGCTATATCATATCCTTCTCCTTTTATATTTTCTTCACTACTTTCACTTAATAGAATTCCTTCCTTTTCATCAATTTCATTTAATAATATTTCTATTTCATTTATATCTAACATTTCCTTTATACTACAAAAATTGTGCGCAGTATCTAAAAATTCTCTAATAATTAAAGGACACGTAGCCCTAAAAAAAGGTTTAACATTACTTCTTACTGGCATTGACAAAAGAGAAGCTCCAAAAAACTTATATTTACCTATTCCAGTATCTTTATCTCCAAAAATATAAGTTACTTCATCTTCATCTAAATTATTTTTGCAAAATTCTCTGAACGATCCTTTTAAACTAGATGGGTTTATCGTTGGAAAATTTGTTATTACATCTCTTTGAACTTCGTTATCTATAATGTTAAAATTTATATCTCCATTACCAACATGCATATTTGTTATATTCTCCATAATGAACATTTTTAAATTATTCATATAAACTTATCTCCTTCTTATACATATTTAATATATTTGTTATGACCAATATTTATAAGATTAGATTTTTCTTTTAAACCCATCTCTAAATTTTCCAATTTATTCTCTACTGTAAACAAAACAGAACCTCTTTCTAAAAAAATAAATTTTTTCGTTTTATCAAATTTATTATAGTATTCACCTTTTTCCTTCAATTTTTTATAATCTGTTCTTAAGTTTCTAAAATTAATACCTTTTATTATTCCATAATCACAATATTGTTCATATTCTTCCTTATTTATATAAGTATTGCTCAATAAAATAATTTTTTTATAATAATTATTAGTACTATTTTTCTTTATGGTTTCAAAACTATCCTCTATAGAATTATTTACTTTTTCAAAATTTATTTTAAAATAAGAACTTTCTCCTCCTAAATTTACAACATTACTATATTCATATAAATCTTTTTCTTGAAAATCATCATTAAACTCTATATCCACATTGAAAGCAAATTCATAATCTTTTTCTAATCTATATCTAATGATTTTATATAATCCATCATTTGAAGTAGTTTTGTTCTTTTTTAGTTTTATTCCTATTTGTTTATCCTCTTTAAATACATCACTAAGTTTAATAATTTCTTTATGATTATTAAGATTAATAAAATCATTTGATAAACCATCTTTAGCTACATAATCATCTGGAACGTATATTTCTTTAATACTATTACCAAAGTTAACCTTACATTTATCTTTAAAAGTAAAAGGTGTATATTCTTTATTAAGCTCTTTTTTTTCATTTGTATTATTTTCTTTTTTTACTTTATGATCTTTAGGTATAGAAGTCAAATACTTATCCCCTTTTTTTATAAATACAGGAGATATACTTTTTATTGCTCCAAAATCTTGTTCTTTATTGCTATTAATATTAAAACTCTCTTTACCTATTAATTTATTAATTCTATATTGTATTAATTTATAATCCCAATCATCTCTTATTAAACTTTTAATAACAAGAATCTCCTTTCTCAGCATTCCTAATATGGAAGTTTGTTGAGGAAAATATTCAGATTGAATTATATAGTTTTCATTATCTTTTCCTAGTCCAAAGGTTCTTTCACTCCCAAAAAAGAATGATCCAATAGGTTTTAGTCTAACTAAATATTTATTACTCATCATCCTTCTCCTTTTCACCTAAAAATCTTATAAATTTTAAATATGCATATATTTCATTTATAGCTTTTTTATCTTTAAACCTTTTACTCATTTCTTTATCTTCGGTATTACTCTTCTCATTTTTAATCCGTAATTCATATTCAGAATAAACATTGTAGATTAAATCAACTACATCTTTTATGAACTCTTTGACTTCTTTTTTATCATGATAATCTTCATCAAAGCTATTTTTAAAATAATTTTCAAGTTTAGGTTTATTATTTCCAATACAATTTAGTATACTTTCTTCTTGTACCACCCTATTAGAAATTGATTTTAAATTATTTACAATACCTTTCCTTGTTTCATCTGATTTATTAAAATTATCTATTTCTTTTTTTAATATTGATTTAAATTTATCATATGATTGTAGCCTTTTATTTAATGTTAGCCCATAATACTGCCCACTGTGCTTTATAACTTTAAATGAAATAGCATTTTTTTCAGAGTATATTGTATTATTTTTATTATCTAATAAAAAGCATCCATAATTCTTAGAATAGTTAAAAAGTAAATTGACTGTATCATTTAATGCTTCATATAATGGGTACTTATAATGCACTATTGAAACTCCAAAAGAAAGTGTAGGCTTATCATTATCTTTCTCAGACTGCTCTTCTTGTCCTTTTTCATCTATCTTATCATCATCATTTTTTTTAAATTCAGCTTCAAATCTCTCAGATAAGTTGTCCATTAATTCAAATACATTCTCAAAGTCATTTTTACTTAATTTATTTATTACAGGAGCAATGAATAACAGATCATCTCCTCCGGCATATAATGTTAATCCTCCATACTCTTTAATAGTTTTTACAGAATTTTTAGCATGTTCATATAATCTTTTTGAAAATCCTTCAAATGTTTCCTCACTACTTCCATTTTCTTTTAAATTAGAAATTATTCTTCCTACATTATCACCATCTACCTGAATTATAGCTACGTAATTATGAATTTTTCGTCTAATATCCTTTGTATCCTTTTTTAATTTATCTTCCGAAGAATAGTTTTCTTCTGTTACTCCTAAATCTCTCATTGCAATATTAGCAAGTGATGGATAAGCATTAAATGGTTTTTCAAAAGCATCGTCTACTAAAAAAGATTTTTTTATTATTACATTTTTCAAAAAATATGATAAGTAATTATTGTCTTCATAGTTAATAAATTTTTCATTTAATTCAACAGTATCTAAATATTTTGAAACCTCAAATATTACATTTTTATCAGAATCTTCATCAATATCAACTTCTACAGAATATATTTGAAAATATTCTTTTATATAATTTTTTATTCTATTTTCAATACCATCTTTTTGTTTAAATACTTCCTTTAATTTTCTTATAAATTTATTCTCATCTTTTTCTAATTCATCACTATTTAAATCTTTTTTTAATTTATAATAATCATATATGCTTTGATAAACTTTCTCTGAAAACTCCTGTTTAACATCTTCTATTATTTTATTAACCTTCTTAACTTCATTTTCCTCTGATTGAAAAATAAATCTATCATGAAATAATCCCGCTTCATATTTATCCTTAAACACTTTGTCTTCATATCCTTGTCCAACATAAGGAACTATAAATCTATTTTTAATATTTTTATCTTCAAATTCTTTTAATATTTCTTTTATTATATTTTTCATTATATAAGAAAACATGTAACTGCTTGCCCATAATTCTCCAGTATGCTTTGCTAATTGTATAGTTTTATAAATAGGACCTATAGTTACTCCTATATAGCTCTTCTTATTTTGCGTCACTTATTTCACCACTTTCATTTTCTTTTAATTTTTTTTTAATCTCCTCTAACTTATTTAGTTCTTTGGTATCTATCGAAAATGAAGATTCCTTTTGTTTAGAATTACTATTTTTCATATTATCCTTATTATAATTGCTTTTCCCATAGGCATATTTTTTTCTTCTATTTGCTGTTTCTTTATACTTAACAAATTTTAAAAACTTCTCAACACTAAATTCCTCATATTTAGGAGTTGTTAGTTCAATTTCTTTAGCAACCATTTCTTTATTTGTTTTCCCTACACATTTCATTATTCTAAATGTTTTGTCAAAAAATTCTTTGGGTATACTCTTAGCTCTTACATAAATTCTAAAATTGCCTTGCTCATCTTTTATTGGTTTGAAGAGTATAGGAGATTTGATTCTCTCAATCTTATCTTCTCCATTGCCTTTATACTCCTTTTTTACATTAAAATCTTTTTTATTTCTATCTTTCCAAATTTCATCTACTGATAGCCCTAACAAATCCTTGATTAAATATGCATTTTTAGGTACATCATCTATACCATTTACGAAACTATCCCTTATGGCTTCTTTATCCCATATAATATCTTTACTTTTAAAAAATTCTTTTATATATGAATTTTCTGTTTGTCCCCCACTTCTCATTCTTGTGTATAGTTTTTCTATTTGATAAAAAACTGTAAATGCCTCTTTATATAACTCTTCTCTAGCATTGATTTGTTTTTTTATATTCTTATTAATAGAATTATCATCAGATGAAAAACTGTATATGGATTTTTTTACACTATTAATTTTATTATTCTCATAAAAGCATTCTTTTTCATCTATATAATATCTATTTTCATCATTTATAAAAAACGATCCAAAACCTTTAGATTGCCTTTGTCCAAAATTATTTTCCATTAAAAATAACGGCAAATTTTCTACTATTTTTACTAATAGATTCTTATTAAAAGAAATTATTTCTAAATTCAATGAATGGCAAAATACAAACTTATTCTTTTTAACATTTTCTTTCTTATCCTTACCCATATTACCGAAATAATTTGGGTAATATGGGTCTTTAATTTTTTTTCCATTAACATTCTCTATATCTTCTTCTTTACGATTTTTAACGTTAGTAATCCTCAATTTATAATCAAAAGCTTGTTTATCTCCGAAATCTTCTATTTTATCTTTCTTATTAGTTTTATATCCTATCAAATACTGCTTGTACTCCTCAAACCCACCAGGAAAAGCGTATTTCTTTAAAAACTTATCTAACTTAGGCTTAACTTCTGTTGCCCTTAAAATTGCTCCTGGTTGTTCTGATTGAAAATGTATAAGTGGAGTATGCTGTTTTAATTGAATCTTAAGTTTTGCCATAAAACCCCTCCTTTATTTAATGAATAATTTAATAAATTTATAGTCTAAAACAATATATATTGCCACAAGTGTAATAACCCACATTATTATTTTCATTACTTTATTATTATTTACATACTTCTTAATAACACTTATTACCAAAAGAACTATAACAAATGGAATATATTGCCATATGGCTAGCCATGTCAAATTCCCTATTTGTTTGTTATTAGAAAATACACTTGAAATCAAGGATATGACTGAAACACCTATTCCTACAAACGTAACTACATTCAATAATCTATTGGTTCTATCATTAGTTTCTAAATTAACATATCTTTGTATTTCATCAATTTCTTCATCTAATCTTTTTACTTCTGTATCTATTCTCATAAGTTCCATAATTTTATCATATAGTTCTATCCCTTGCTCTTGTGCTGTTACTTCTCTAAAGTAAATAGTATTAACAAATCTAATATAATACTCTTGTAATTTTTTAATTTGTTCATATATATTTTTTCTTTCAAAGCTAGCTATTCTAGAAGTTTCATCTGAAAACCTTAAAATAGAAGCTCTTTGTACTAATGCAAGTAAAATCATTTCATAATAAATAATATTTATATGATTGTAAAGTACATCTCTAGAAAATTCCGATTCATCACAAAGTATTACAAAAGAATATCTAGATATTCCGAATAATGTGCCATAATCTTTCCATCTAGCATAAGTTGATTTTAAAAGCAATTCTTTCTTCATTTCTTCATCCTTACAAGTTGCTCCTCCATTATCAACAAATAAAAACTGATACCAAAAATCATTTTTTAAATATTCATCTTTATCATACTTAGTTAAGACCCTAGAAAAAAAATCATTATTGTAATAACAAATAACAAACATCCTATCATCTATTACTGGCTTTACAAATATAGTTTCTTCCTTACTTAAAGATTTATATTTACATCTTAATTCTTTCTCTGTAGAAACAAATTTTTCTCCTAAAATATTTATTATGGTTTTTGATATTTTAGTGGGCTTTTCTTTTATTTCATAATCAAAGTCCTCTTCTATGATTCTGTTTTTTAGTTTTAAGGATAGTTTTTTAGCTAAAAAATTGCTTCTAACACTATCTAAAGGTATATGCTGAGGATAAATTCTTCTTCCATAATCATTTATTCTTAATATATCTTCCTTGTCTTTCCATTCATAGTTATTTAAAAAATATGATAAAGTAGCTACCCCTGTGTCATAAACCTTTAATTTTATACTCTTTATTTTTAGCTTATAAGGATTTTTTCTTTTATCTATGTATATCTCGCCCTTATCATTTTTCTTATACATATATATTTCATATGTAGATTTATCATCTATGCATTTATAATTAAAGCATTTAACAATTGTATTCGATACTTTTTTACTGAATAATTTACCAACATAATATTTACTATTTTTAATATTCACACTTATATTCTTATTCTTTTTAATGTAATCTTCTTTTCCATATATAGCTTTTCTAACATTATCATAAAAATATACATATGCGTTATAATTCAAATCATTTTCTACTTCTTTATTTTTTATAATGTTTGATACTATTTTGTCTTCTTCCCACTGATTATCTTCCTTTAGATATTTAATAAATTTTTCTACATTTAGCCTATTATTTATGCATGCATCCAAGCAATGTTCATCTTTCCCTACATCCCATCTAAAAGGGAATACAAATATATGTGAACTTATTATCTCTTTAGTCATTATATTTTCCTGCCTTTTCCCTATTAATAAATTACTATATAAATTAATTTGCTATTTAAAATAATATAATTCTGTCTCTATAAATTCACAGGTTAGAGTACTTTGCTTCAACTGATTTTTTAACTCTTTGCCTAATTTAATTACAGTATCCTTCCATTTTTCAACATCATCCACAAATTCTTCATTTGCGACTCCTGTAAGTACTACGGTTTCTTCGCCATTTTCCGGACATCCCCACTCTTGATTGTAGACTGTTTTACTTGGTTTAATTACTGCTGAAACATAAATATTGCTTTTTTCAAATTCTTCTTTAGCTATTTTTTGCCATATACCACCTACCAAATCTAAACTTTCACTTTGGCTATTAGTATGAAAATAACCTTTATTTACTCCTGATACAATTTCAAATCTTAAAGTTTTACCCATTCTCTCACCTTCCCATCTTCTACTTACAAAACCCCGCTCCTATTGATGAATTCTTTTCTCCTAAGCCTGCTGCTTTAGCTAAGAAAGCCACTTTTTGAGCTTCTTCATTATCTTCAATTTGTATACTTACTTTATTAGCCAATAATTTTATCCCATTCTTATAGTTATAATGCATTGGTTTTCTATTTTTAAACTCTATGCTCTTTATGAATCTATCTTTTACATCTATATCTTCATTAAAAAAACTTTTATATTTCTTTTCTAAATTATCTTCTAATCTTTGTTTAAACAAATCTAAATCCCCATCATTTTGAAGCCAAGGCTTATCATTTACAGTTATTATTAATGGTGTTTGAGTATACAATTCTTTGATATATCTTTGTTCAATCTCCTTTTTAGAAGTTGAAATAACATTAAAATCATTACTTTCTAAATTACATAAGCAGTTTTCTATTTTATCTATAAATTCTTTACTTAAACCTCTAATATTAAAAATATACAATCTATCCTTTTTATAAAATTTATCTTTTTCTATAGGGTAAAAACTATTAAACACGTAATTTTTGTACTGTTTCTTTGGATGTACTTCTTTTAAATCCTTATCCAAAAGCATACTTTTATTTATGTTTTTCCCTATTATATACCCACAATCTTCAAAATATATATCTTTCTTTAACATCACTGTTGCAATCAGTTCCCAGAATTCCATTTATACACCTCTTTATGCAAATTTATCTATATTATACCATACACCTTTTAGTTAATATAACTAATTATTTTACTTATATTTTAAAAATATTATTATTTTTATTAATAAATTAATTACCTATCATATTCCATTCTAAATCTTTGCATAAAATAAAAGCCTTAGATTTTTCTAAGACTTCTAGTAATTTTTATCATATATAATATTAATTTTTAATTCTTATGTTAATATTGAAAACTTTAACACATACTTAATCCATGAGATAATAAAAAATTAATTCTTTTATGAACTAGCCTCTTTATCTTTAATAGCATTTGTTCTAGAATACCCTACAAATGCTGATACACATCCCATTATTCCTCCACCTAATATTCCAATTAAAATCATAAAATTAGACTTATTGGAAAAGTATATACCAAGAATAAACATAATAAAACTAATTAAAAATACTACTTTAAGTTTCAAAATCTACCTCCATACTATTTATAATAAACTACGATTATTATTTAATTAATGTAAAAATCATATCCCAATTTAATACATCTTATGTTAATGTTCAACGATTTTTTCTCAAAGAGTAATGTACTTACTACCACATTTAAATACATCTCATGTTATTGTTCAACAATTTTCTTCAAGCACAATGTTAAATAATCTAGGCAAATTTAAATACATCTCATGTTACTGTTCAACACCTTCCAAATGAAGATGTTTTAATGAGGAAATCCCATTTAAATACATCTCATGTTACTGTTCAACGTAGATAAGTTTTATAGAAGCCAATCTCCGAAACAATTTAAATACATCTCATGTTACTGTTCAACCATAGTAAAATAGCCATTTCTTAATTTCAAGAATATCATATAAACACTGATTTTACAAGGTTTTAAAGAAAGTTTTCCAAGCGATTTTGGTTTTACATAAATACATAGTAAAAACCTATCCTACGCTTTATATCTCAATAACTAAAATAGGTTTTAAAATTTATTGTGCCTGGAAAAATTCAATTAATGAAACACCTTCCCATACTCTCCAAAAAGTGAGCAATTTACGTCAAATAACAAATTTGGTTCCTCTACTTAAATCTATCTCATGTTATTGTTCAACGCTTTTATAATGCTTAATGTTTTTATAGTTTCTTCATTTAAATACATCTTATGTTATTGTTCAATGAATTCGTCCAAAGGATTAAAGTTCTTCCACATCAGTTTAAATACATCTTATGTTATTGTTCAATTACAAAAAAAGAAGATAAACCCAAGTACTTATTTATGTTTAAATACATCTTATGTTATTGTTCAATTTATTAGCTTCTTCTTCTAAGATGACTGTATTCTGTTTAAATACATCTTATGTTATTGTTCAATGATAATTCATATAAAATACTAGCTCTAGTTCTTTCGTTTAAATACATCTTATGTTATTGTTCAATATGGTATACAAGTTATGTGTGTGAACTTTCTAAGGAGTTTAAATACATCTTATGTTATTGTTCAACCCCTCATCACAGGTTTTTTGTGTCACTTTAACTTGTTTAAATACATCTTATGTTATTGTTCAACGATATGTATCACTTAATACATACATCTAATAGACAAGTTTAAATACATCTTATGTTATTGTTCAACAGCTAAAGTTTTTTCTAAATCTATAAAAGAAATATCGTTTAAATACATCTTATGTTATTGTTCAACATACAAGATGAAGAATCATCATATTTAAAATTTTTGTTTAAATACATCTTATGTTATTGTTCAACTACAATCACAGTCAAAGAGGCTAAAAAACTGTTTAAGTTTAAATACATCTTATGTTATTGTTCAACTTTCCTCTGTTGTTTTCTTTATTTTTTCTATACCTGTTTAAATACATCTTATGTTATTGTTCAACGTCCTCCCAACTCACTTTTGATAACCTCCATAAAATATTTAAATACATCTTATGTTATTGTTCAACCATAGCAAAATAGCCATTCCTTATTTTTAAGAATAGCACATAGACATTGGTTTTACAAGGTTTTAAAGAAAATTTTCCAACCGATTATAATATTTTATAAATATATAAGAAAAGCCTACCTTAAGCTTTATATTTCAAGAGCTAATATAGGTTTGTAAGCTAAAGTTGGTTGGAAAAATATTAGCGTATTCTATATAATTATTTGTTATTTTTATCCTAAAATAAACGTAGTATTCTAAACTAAAATGTTATTTACCATTTAATTCCTCTGTTTTTAGTATAGATAATTATGATATAATATCCAAGTTAGGATAGTAATTCCGTAGTGGATGGCTACGGGGGTTTTGAATATTTTATCCTCCTAGGATATTGGTGAGTCTTTCACTTATAAATAGGGGGTGGTATTGGATATGCTAGAATTAACCATAAAAAGTTTTGTTGTAATTTATATTGTTAAATTAATTTTAAAACATAATCTTTTTATTTCTAAACTAGTTATCAAGATTAAATTTCTTGGTATTCACATAGAACTTAATGGCAAAGAGAAAAAGCACCCATCCGACCAAGAATAGTGCTTTAATCTCTCAAATTTAATTATTAAATTCATCCAATAGCCCTAAAACAAAATAAATGTTCTAAGGATTGCTTAGTGCTCCAACACTAAGCTTTTCTTATTTATATTATATCAAATTTATATAAAAAATAAACACATATTTATATGTTTAATTTTTTAACTATAAAATTCTATAAAAAAACTAACTATAAAATTAGATTTTACTGCTTATAATTGATTCTCTATAGTTTTCTGTATAATATTTGCTGTTAGTTTTTCAATTTCAAAATGTTGAAAAACCTTGTCAATGAAAAACCACCTTAATTATTATTTGTTATCTTTTCATCGTTATTTGTTTTTTTCAGTACATCTCATGTTAATGTTCAATACTCTCCCACTGTTTGTTTTATTTCATAGCCTAATTTAATTTAAATACATCTCATGTTAATGTTCAATTTAATTCCATTCTATCATTAGCTTCTGTAACCTTAATTTAAATACATCTCATGTTAATGTTCAATCTATAAGAGATTCAAAAGGAAATATTATTAAAATTTAATTTAAATACATCTCATGTTAATGTTCAATTCATAGTTTATCTTCAACTCTTTATAATTGTACCAAATTTAAATACATCTCATGTTAATGTTCAATCGGAATTCCTTTGGAGATAAAAGGATTTGAACCTCATTTAAATACATCTCATGTTAATGTTCAATTTAAAGTAATGGTTCTTTTAGGGCGTATAAGTTTTATTTAAATACATCTCATGTTAATGTTCAATATGCTTATACCTACTTCCCTCAAGAGGAATAGTCGTATTTAAATACATCTCATGTTAATGTTCAATAAAGATGGTAAGCGTAGTGCGTGCTTAATATTCGAATTTAAATACATCTCATGTTAATGTTCAATCATAGCAAAATAGCCATTCCTTATTTTTAAGAATAGCATATAGCCATTGATTTTACAAGGTTCTATAGAAAGTTTTCCAAGTGATTACGTTTTTTAATAAATACATAAAACAAGCCTATTCTAAGCCTTATATACCAATAGCTAGAATAGGTTTTAAAATTTGTTACGCCTGGAAAAATTCAATTTATGAAACTCTTTATCCTACTCTCCAAGGAGTAAGCGACTTACACCAAATCTAAGATTTGGGTTCCCTGCTTAAATACTATATTATTGATATGAAATGAAGCATTCCTCCAGATAATAATGCTACTACAGCACCTATTATAGTTCCAATACCAGCTCCTTTTATATGATGCCATGGATTTCTATATTCTTTATCCATATCCTCTGTACCAGGTATTCTAGTTTTTTTACTGTGACAAAAAATACATATATCTAAAACAATCAATGGTTAAAATCATTTTTTCCCCCATTGCATAAATAATTTTAATTTGTAAATAAACTATTCCTTATAATCATCAACATCAAATTCATAATTTTTATAATAATACTTACAATCTTCTTCTGTAATTTCACGAATAACTTTACATGGATTTCCTATTGCTATCACATTGTCTGGAATGTCTTTTATAACAACACTTCCCGAACCAATAACAACGTTATTTCCAATGTGAACCCCAGGATTTACAACAACATTTCCTCCAAGCCATACATTATCTCCTATTGTTATACCAATTCCATATTCATATCCAGAATTTCGTGAATCAGGATGTATTGGATGACCTGCTGTATACAAAGAAACATTTGGAGCAAATTGTACATTATTACCTATGACTACTTTTCCAACATCTAAAATTGTACAGTTGTAATTTGCAAAAAATTATCTCCAACCTGAATATTCTTTCCATAATCACAATAAAAGGGTGCCTCTATATGTACATCTGCACCTGCTTTTCCAAGAATATCTCTTATTAATTTATGGATTTTTTCATGTTCATCTGGTAAGCAATGGTTATACTCATAGATTTTCTTTTTATTTGCCATTCGTTCTTCTGGTAATCCATCTAAGCACGCTTTATATGGAAGCCCTGCTAACATTCTATCTTTCTGATTCATAATTGTATCCACCTTCCACATTATATTAATATTGAAAATAAATTTCACTTTATCTTTTAACTTACATTATACCATTTTGAAAGGGATACTAGAACTCATTCAAGGGCCATTGAAACAGATATAGCTAACATAATAATTCATGTTGGTAATAAAACTAATCAAAATGCTAATGTTGTTAAAAATCTTTCTGAAAGCTCTAACACCCCTTTAACCTTTGTAGTTAAAGATGCTAATTCAGAAGATGATATTGCATGGACTCTTAACATTCGTGGAAACCATATTGAATTTTTCCCACTAATTTTATTATTATTACAATGGATGAGGTGTATCTATTCATCAATAAAAATAAATTAAGTGATGAAATTAAATCAAGTCTTAAGAAAAATGCTGCATTATTTATACATCCATATAATAAAATATACAAAGAAGTTATTACAGAAATAAGTTCTTCTAATAAACTAGATGCGTTCCCTGGAGAACAAGGTAGATTTATTCGTCCAAGTTTTGAACCTATTTCTTCATTTGGTGAACATGCTACCATAGTAACATGCATATTGCTCATGGAAAATTCCTTTATGATTGTAACGGTATGAATTTGGACATCCTTGCATGTACTCCATTTTAGAATAGAAACTTAAACTTTAATCATGATACTAGCCACGGTGTTGGATATTTGATGAACATTCATGAAGCACCAACTGGATTTAGGTGGCAATACCGTCCAAAGGAAACTCATCGCTTTGAAGAAGGTATAGTTATTACTGATGAACCAGAAATTTATATAGCAGGCTCACATGGAATACGTATTGAAAATGAACTTATTGTATGCAAAGGTGAAAATAATGGTTAAAAGAATTTACTAGAGAAATTTAATAATTGTAAAAATTTAATAATTATAAATAATAGAAGGAAGGTATTTCACAATGTCTGAAAAAAAACAAAAACATCCTATTGGATTATGGCTAGTAAATATCTCCATAGGTTTACAAAGTTATGCAGCTTATGCAGTAGTTTCAATATTAATACTATTTTTAACAGCTGATGTTAACAAAAATGGACTTGGTCTAAGTGTACCAAAAGCCGCTGCTATCATAGGTTTATACCAAGGTATAAACTATATGGGTTCCCTAGTTGGTGGATATATAACTGATAAATGGCTTGGAATCCAGAAATCACTAATATTAGGTTGTTTTCTAACTGCTTGTGGTTATTTGGCGCTATTTTTTGCCAAACCAAATATTGGTAGTGTCTGGTTGGGACTTATTATCCTAATTGTTGCTGGTGCATTTTTCAAGGCACAAATTAGTAGCCTTGTAGGTGAACTTTATGGCAAAAATGAATTGTCTAAAAAAGATGCTGCCTATAGCATATTTTATATGTTTATAAATATCGGTGCTTTTTTTGGACCTATAATTGCTGGTTTAATTTCTGATAAATGGTTCGCTAAAGTAGCCGCTGATGGTGAGATCGCAGCCTATGGTTATAAATACATTTTTCTTATGTGTACTTTGATAATGATATTTATAGGTATCTTTATTTGGATTATATCTCCTAAATGGCTAGGTGAGATAGGAAAATACCCAGTTTCCAAAGATAAAAAAACTTCCACAAAATCCGTAAGCACAAAATCAACAGAAAAAGCTAAAGCACAACCTTTGACACAATTAGAAAAAAATCGTATTAAAGCAATGATTGTGATGTTTGTGTTTGTCATTATATTTTGGTCAGCATGGGATCAAACTGCTACATCCTTCTCTTTACTTGCAAATAAACTTGTAAACAGAACCATAGGTGGATTTACAATGCCTGTACCCTGGCTTACTTCTATTAATGCAATCTTTTGCGTAGTATTGTCACCAATAATTGCGAATATATGGTTAAAACTTGGAAATAGTAAAAAGGGCGACTTATCAGTTCCTACTAAAATGGGACTTGGAATGATTTTAACAGGTATTGCCTTCTTAACCTTAATACTAGGTATATCAACATTAGGTGGTGTTTTAGACGGAAGTAAACAAATGAACATACTTTTCATCATTGTGGCTTACTTTTTATTAACAGTAGGAGAGCTTTGCCTATCTCCAATAGGAATGGCAATGTTCAATAAATTAGCTCCTGCAAAATACGGCTCCCTAGCAATGGGTGCATGGTACTTAAGCTTCTTCTTTTCAAGTATAATTTCAGGAAAACTTGCAGGATTTACAGATACTCTAGGATACACCCAAATATTTGGCTTAATATCTGGCATTGTAATAGTATTTGGTGTAATTCTAATTTTATTACGAAATGGATTATTAAAACTAATGTCTCTAGATGAATTAGATAAATAATAACATAAAACAGTATTACAAAACAAAAACCTATCTTAAGCCTTATATTTCAATGGCTGAGGTAGGTTTTAAAGTTAAAATTGGCTAGAAAAATATTTTATTGTTAAATATAACATTCATATAAAAAGGTTTCAGTATTTTTATCTATAGATTCTCTTCTATTGAAATCACTGAATACATGGCTTCCTTTAAATCCTGCTTTTAATATCAGCTCCTCTAATTCTCCAGAATCATATAATTTTATACGAAAATCCATTTCTTCTTTACCTAGTAAATTATCACCATCATATAGCTCATATAAACTTGGTGTGTATAATATTTTTTTGTGTTTATCATAAAAACTTTTACTTTTAAAGATTATATCATAACCTTCTTTAGTCTTTACAGCACAATTTTTAAGATACTTTTCTCTATCAGGAATTATATTAGCAGTTGTCTCTGCAGCAAAAACAAACTTGCCTTTTGGTGCTAGTGCTTCCCTCATTTTTACCAGCACATTAAAGGCAATATCCTCATCAAGAAATAATGAAAATGAACCAGATGTAATAAAAATATAATCATATTTTTCCTTTGGAGAAAATTCTTCAATAGAACTTTGAAAAACCTTTGCCTTGGGGGCTTTTTTATAAAGTTCTTTTAGCATTTCTTCTGACATATCAAATCCAGTAATATTAAAGCCTCTTTCTAAAAAAGGTACTAGAAATCTACCACTTCCACAAAGGGGTTCTAGTATTTTCATCTCCTTTTTTGCATATTGTAAATAAAATTGCAGCTCATCTTCTGGTGCATGAGGATGTAGTAACTCATACATTACTGTACATAAACTTCCATAATAATTAATCATTTAATATCATCCTTTCAATTTTTTATATCTTTTCTATAATTCATTAAATACTCACCTACTTTATAAAGCTATTATTATGATAAAACAAAACAAAATATTTTTCTGTTCTTATTTTGCTATTTTTATTATTAAAACTGACCGTAAAGATTATAAAATATTCTTCTTTTGCTTAATTCTAAAATAATATTAATTTTATTAAAAATGAATATGTTCAATACCCATGTGAAAATAACCACTAAAAATGGATACCATTATATTGCAATTAATGCTATAATCCAACTATAGTTACACCTTAATCTAATGTATAATTGTGAGACAATATATTGTAAAATAGGAGGCATTATATGAAAAACAAATTTAAAGTATTAGTACCTTTAGTACTCATCCTATCATTAAATTTAATAGGTTGTGGAATCAATTCTGAAAAAAAATCAAAAGAAAATATAAAAAATACTTCCAAAGTTGAAACATATGATTTGATAAAATATAAAGGCACATATGTAGGCAATAATAGTTCTGTAGGAAATATAATAGAAAATTTACCTGCTAATGAATATAGTGCTGGATTTAGTCTACAAACTAGTAAAGAGCCATATGAAATAACTGTTAACTATAAAGCAAATGAAAATTTAGGTGAAGAAAATTATAATAAATTTTGGAGTGACAAAAAAGCTAACAAGCTTTTAGAAAAGAATTCAGTGGTATTATTATCTCTTATACCAAACGCTGAAATTATTAAATTTAATGTAGCCAATATAGGAGAAGAATCCTATAAATATGATAGAAAAAATTTAGAACAAAAATATGGGAACTTAGAAAACTTATTTAAAGACAATGATTCATTAAATAAATTTTTAAATAATTAGTATCTAGCAATTTATATAGCCCCCATTAAAAGAAAAATATTTAACTTCTTTTAATGGGGTTTAAAATTCCAACAGCACTCTAAAATACAACCTAAACTTAAAACTAAATTTCAAAAATACTTTAGTCAATAAAAATCTACTCAGATTCACTTGTTTTATGAAACTGATTCTCCATATCTCAATGAGTAAGAGATTCACCCTAAATCACAGATTGGGGTTCTATGCTCAAATACATCTTATGTTATTGTTCAACCATAGTAAAATAGCCATTTCATGTTAAGGTTCAAAGATTTAAAAGCATATTTAATTTTAAAATAATAAAGCTTTGATTGTTTTATGAAACTCATTCTCCTCACCTCGAATGAGTAAGCGACTCACACCAAATCGTAGATTTGGGTTCTCTGCTTAAATACATCTCATGTTAATGTTCAACTTCGTCTGGTTTAACAAATGAAACTACTATAGATTCATTTAAATACATCTTATGTTACTGTTCAACGAGAAAGGAATTTGCTGATTTTAATTATATAGATATATTTAAATACATCTCATGTTAAGGTTCAACTTATTCCAGGACAGGCAACTCTCAAAACATTTTGCCAATTTAAATACATCTCATGTTAAGGTTCAACGGGAACACATATACACCAGATAAAACAGTTAATTAATTTAAATACATCTCATGTTAAGGTTCAACAAAAGATGAACCTTTTAAGAATGTAACAATAATATCATTTAAATACATCCTATGTTAAGGTTCAGCCATAGTAAAATAGCCATTCCTTATTTTCAAGAATAACATATACGCATTGATTTTACAAGGTTTTATAGAAATTTTCTCAACCGATTCTTATTTTTCATAAATACATAATAAAAACCTATCCTAATCCTTATATATCAATGGCTAGAATAGGTTTTAAATTTGAATTCGCTTGGGGAAATTTAATTATATATAAAATATATACTATGCTCATTAATGAAACTCCTTCTCCCATTCTCGAAGGAGTAAGCGACTCATGCCAAATCAAAGATTTGGGTTTCCTGCTTAAATACATCTTATGTTATTGTTCAACAAAAAATAATAATGTAATTGATGGAATTATTGTTTGATTTAAATACATCTTATGTTAATGTTCAACATATTAAATTAGAAGATAAAGTTCCAGTACTCGGATTTAAATACATCTTATGTTGATGTTCAACAATTCTATGTCTTGGATTTTTCTTTCCGGGAAAAGATTTAAATACATCCTATGTTATTGTTCAACTTATCAGAAAGTAATAATTTTACACCTTCTGAGATATTTAAATACATCCTATGTTATTGTTCAACAGCTTATTATCAACCTTTAATAGCTCATGTGAAATTATTTAAATACATTCTATGTTATTGTTCAACTATCATTCACCATGTTAACTACATGAATATAATTTTATTTAAATACATTCTATGTTATTGTTCAACCTCTTATTATCTAATTGATTACCATTTACTATTTCTATTTAAATACATTCTATGTTATTGTTCAACAAAACCAAGGGAGTGATTGAGATGTTAACTGATAATTTAAATACATTCTATGTTATTGTTCAACAAAGAATTTTATGCCCAAGCATTAAATGTTTTGCCATTTAAATACATTCTATGTTATTGTTCAACCTCCTAGGAATCTTTCCATCCTACTACTTAATTTTATTTAAATACATTCTATGTTATTGTTCAACAAATACTCTTCCTCTTCATTTTTTTTACTTTTTTTTATTTAAATACATTCTATGTTATTGTTCAACCATAGTAAAATAGCCATTCCTTATTTTTAAGAATATCATATAACCATTGATCTTACAAGATTTCACAGAAATTTTTCCAAGTGATTTTACTTTTTTAAAAATTCATAATAAAAACCTATTCTAATCCTTATATATCAATGCTTAGAATAAGCTTTAAATTTGAATTCGTTTGGGAAAATATAGCCTGACAAACACTCATATACTTATAGAATTTAAGTAAAAAACAAAAAACTAGATATGGATATAAACCCATTCTAGTTTTTTGCAAAAGTTTATTTAAATATTTTTAGCTACTTCATATGCACTCCAAATAGCATACATAATGTTTTGAACTTTATTAGCATCTCCAATTAGTCTTGCATTTGGAATATCAAATCTAACTTCACTATATAAGTCTTTTTCAGATAAATATCCAATAGCTACAACAGCACTATCAGCATTAATAATTGATTCTTCTCCATTTGTATTTAAAACAAATCCTTCATCTGTTTTCTTGCTGATATAGGAGCTTGTCTTAACATCAATCTTATTGAATTTAATTAAATCAACAAGCATATCGTGGTTTGCATGACATAAAGGTCCACCTACTTGCAGGATATCATTTTGCATCTCTACAATTGTAACTTCTTTACCTTGTTGTTTTAACCAAAGAGCTGTTTCACATCCAACAAGTCCTCCACCAATTATAATAACCTTTTCACCAACATTTTTTCTTTCCATTAGCACATCTTCTGCTGAATAAACCTTATCAGCTCCTTCAATAGTCAATGTTCTTGGACTAGAGCCTGTTGCTAAAAGCACTTCATCAGCTCCAAATTCTTTAATATTTTCTTTTGATGCATCCACATTTAATTTTATTTCAACACCTAAATCTTTCAATATTCCTTCATACCACTTAACAAGTGCACGATCATCATCTTTGAAATCTGGAACTCCTCCTGGTACAATATTTCCGCCAAGATAACCATTCTTTTCAATCAATGTTACTTTGTGTCCACAAATAGCAGCAACTCTTGCAGCTTCCATTCCTGCAACACCGCCACCTACAACAAGAACTTTCTTAATCTGTTCTGCTTTTTTTAGTCCATACTCTTTTTCACGTCCACAGGCAGGGTTTACTGCACAGGATACTGTTGCAAAATTCTGTAATCTTCCCATACATCCTTCCTGACAAGATAAACAAGGTCTAACTTTATCATATTTATCTTCAAAAATCTTATTTGGAATTTCTGCATCTGCAAGAAGTGGTCTTCCTAAAGCAATCATATCTGTTTTTCCTGACAAAATTGCATCACTTGATAGTTCAGGATCTTCCATTCTTCCTGCTGTAATAATAGGTACATCTACTACCTTTTTAAGTATTTCATTGTATGGAAGGTATAATCCTTTCTTTTGATACATTGGTGGATGACTCCAATACCATGAATCATAAGATCCAACATCTCCGTTTAGCGCATCATATCCTGCTGCAACAAGTATTTTAGCTGCTTCAATTCCTTCTGGAATATCTCTTCCCTTTTCTTCAAATTCTTCATCCGGTAAACCGCCTTTACACCAATCTTTAATAAAGCTCTTAATACTATATCTAAGTGAAACTGGGAAGTCTTGTCCACAACGTTTCTTAATCTCTTGTACAACTTCACAGGCAAATCTTAAACGATTTTCTAATGATCCACCATATTCATCAGTACGATGGTTAAAGAAAGAAATAGCAAATTGATCTAATAAATATCCTTCATGTACTGCGTGAATTTCTACACCATCAAATCCAGCTTTTTTTGCAATTTCTGCTGACTCACCGAATGCTTTTACATATTCTTTTACTTCTTCTGTAGTTAACTCACGACAGGTTACTCCTGGTAAAAATCTATGTGGAATTTTAGAAGGTGCTACTGCCACTTTTCCTACAATAGATGGTATACTTACTCTACCAAATCCTGCTGATAATTGTAAAAATATTTTTGATCCATATGCATGGACTCTTTCTGTCATTTCATTACCTGTTGTAATAAAGTTTAAAGGGTTAATTGTTGGACATGGCATGGATGGCAATGCACATTTTTCAATATTGTTTTCCACCATTGTTACACCTGTCATAATTAATCCAGTTCCGCCTTTTGCACGTTCTACATAAAACTCAATTCCTCTTTTATTAAAACTACCATCGGCGTTACACATTCCTCCTGGTCCCATTGGAGCAAGAACATATCTATTTTTAATCTCCAATTTTCCAATTTTAATTGGGTCATAAAGTACCTTATACTTATCCTTCATTTTATTTCTCCTTTCCGAATTCACATTTGTATTTTTTTATTTTCTTGTTACCTTCAGTATAGAGCATAAAGTAGCTTTACTTTCAAGAGGATATTGTTATATTTTTATCGAAATCCATAATTCTATATATGGATGCAATTTAGCTCCCTTTTCAACCTCAACTAATAATATCTTTCCCCAGGCTATTTCACCTATTTCAAGACCTTTTTTTATTGCAAATTCAGATGCCTTTTTAAAAACCTTCTGTGGTTGTTGTGTGAAGTCCTCATCTGCCATTACAATTGTATGTATACAAGAGGTGCTTTTTAATTGTTTTATGTGTAAACCTAATGGAAGCTCCAATTCTTCTCTCTTTTTGGTTTTTACTAAATATCCAAAATTACTTATTCCCATTCTTGAATCAAATACTCCCAATTGTACTGTAGGCATTGCTTTTACCCATTCATGAATTATCCTTTGGGAACTACGCTTTTTTGAAAGCCATCCACACTCATCATCACACATAATCGTTACTTCAGGTGACTTTGCAAATTCATATTTATTCAATAGTTCTTCAATTTTTCTTATGCTAACAAGATGTTCCCCAATAGCATCTGATAAATTCATGTAATATTTAGCCCTTTTTAAGGCTTCTAATTGATACATTGCTTCTCTTTCTTCTATTAATTTATAATTATTTTCTTCCCCACCAAATTGTGCAATGATAGTTTTCATGGGTATTTCCATAGAACGATACTTTGTATAAGAAAGCAATCGAAATACATCTACAACATTATAGTAGCGATGACCATTTTTTCCTTTTTCCACTTCAATTAAATGTTCTTTTTCAAAATAGTGAATAGCACTTGTGGTGCATCCAAGAATTTCTGCTAAATCCGTAATACTATATCTCATAATTCGCTCCTTTCTGCATAGAGCAGCTTTAGGTATGCTTTACCAAAATTATCCTATTTTCCTTTTAGTAAAAATTATATTTAGAATTGTTTTTGAATTTATATAAAATCAGCAATTTATTAAAATATGGCCTATTTTCTATTTATTTTATCATAATTTAAAATGAAAGTATTTGCTATTGGTGGAACATCAGTAGTTTTTCTTTACATTATGTAAATTCCCATGCTATGTTATTAACATTATTGTTACTTAAAATATCATCTATTTGATGTATATTTTCTTTTAATTTTCACTATATAAATAACTCTATACATACTAAAAAGCACTCTCCTATAAAGTTGAATGCTTTTTAGTATACTTATATAAATTACTTCTACTCCTGGAAAATTAATATCACCAACTAAAGAATACATAACTCTAAAATAATAAAACCTTAATTCTTATAGGGGAACTCCTTCTCATAATCTCGAAGGCGTAAGTGACTCACACCCAATCGCAGATTTCGGTTCTCTACTTAAATATATCTTATGCTAATATTCAACTTTATAATATAATTGTATTGCGACATAAAAATGCCGTAAAGTTCATTTCTGAATAATACGGCATTTAGAAAAATTATTTGATTTTATAGTTCAGTCGTTAAATAAGAAAATTGTTCATCAACTAAGAAAGGTAGGAATGTCTTTCTTAGTTGATGAACACAAACACTGTATATCATATTATGTCAATTTTGCACTATACATCAGCAGTCCTTTAGCTACTCCTAGTATTACCCGATAATAGAATTTATATTTTTTACATGCGAAGCCTGAGCTATAAAGTCGGCAGCTCGATCAACCCGGCTCCAAATTTCACACAGGTTCCACCGATCTTGATTTCAGAAAAATTGTTATACGTTTTGCTAACAGTAATATTAATAAAGCTCGGTCTTCCCATTTCAATTCCCTGCTCATTTATAATCATATATTTACCGTCATACCCGTGTGCCACCAGACCATGTTCAACCAAATATGCTCCCAGCGGACCGCTTGCCCCGCCTGTAGCCGGATCTTCTGCAATGCCCATCGCCGGAGCGAACATCCTGCTGTGTATAGTTGATCCGGCATGGAGGGTTTCCCTAGTAAAAGCGAATATATGTTTCGTATCCTCGCTTGCCGAAAAGAACTTCTCCCATGTATCAAGCCTTAGCTTTATCTTGCTGATCACATCCAGGCTTTTTAGCGGGATATACAAAAAAGGCACGCCGGTAGACACTGTCTGGATAGGGCTGGTTGTATCAATATCGGCGATATCAAGGGAGAGTAGTTCGGCGGCTGTCCTTATATCTCCAAAGACCTGCCCGAATACCGGCATAGGCTGTTCCATTTCAATCGACCTGATTCTCCCGCCTTCCACGTGAATAGAAACAGCTATTTCTCCGACGCCTTCTTCAAAAATAAGCTTGTTTATTCCCTCGCGGGTTTCGATAACGCCTTCATCAGCAAGAACAAAAGCCGTACCGATGGTTGGGTGGCCTGCCATAGGCAGCTCGGTTTTTGGTGTAAATATTCTGAGCTTTTTATGATTTGGCTCAATATCTGTAACAAAGGTTGTTTCGGAAAAATTAAGCTCTCTCGCAATACTCTGCATTTCTTCACTTGACAGCTTTTCCGCATCTTTGAATACGGCCAGCTGATTTCCGCCAAACACCTGATTTGTAAAAACATCCACCAAGGTATACTCAAATTTTCTCATAATTGAATTCCTCCCATTCATTGTTTCCTAATATTTCTTTTTGATATTATAGCAAATGAAGTTTATTTTGGATTTTTGAAAAAATAATTTTCCTAAGATTAATAAATATTTTTTCATTAAATAACCCTCCAATACTTAAACATAATTTACTCCATAATTATAAATCAATTACGTATATAACAGTCAAACACAAAGTATAACAGTTAATTTTTAAACACAATTATGATTTTGATAGCTTTCAAGCTTCAATCACGATATAATACAGATATATAATTTAACAATAATTATTATAACTTTATATAGCACTTTAGGAGAGTTTGTTTATGAATATTAAAATTGATAAGAATAGTCTAATTACTATAACTCAACAACTAGTTCATTACTTTTCGGATAGAATTATGTCTGAATTTATAAAAGCTGGTCAAAAGCTACCTTCTATCAGAAGTCTAGCCAAGGAATTAGGTATTAGCCCAATGACTATAATTAAAGCGTATAATAATTTAGAGCAAAATGGTTTGGTAACTACAATCCAAGGTAAAGGTACCTATGTTAATGAAAGAAACAGCACGGTGAAATCTAATAATATTACTGAAAAAGATAGTTTTCAGTGGCAAATGTCTGTGCCAGACTATTTATCTCGGTCTCAATTTAGATATAATCCTAATTTATCCTACTCCAATGATTACTATAATTTGTCCATGGCCTCATTAAATCACAAACTGTTACCTACAAAAACTATAATAAAGGATTCTTTAAGCTTAATTCAAAATGATATAAAGCTTCTTTCTCAATATCCTCCTGCTCAAGGTGATTATGAGTTTAGAAATATCATGTCTCAATACTTGAGATCAAAAGAAATAGCTACTTCACCGGAAAATATTTTAGTAACTAGTGGTTCACAACAAGGAATAAGTCTTATAGCCAGCACATTTATTGGACCTGGAGATATTGTTGTTATGGAAACTCCTACATATCCAGGGGCTATAGATTTATTTAAATGCAGAGGAGCAGTAATTTTAACTGTTCCTGTTGACAGCGAAGGTATGCGAACTGATATTTTAATGAACCTATGTGATAAACACTCACCAAAGCTTATCTATACTATTCCAAATTTTCACAATCCAACTGGATATAGTATGAGTTCAAAACGGAAAGCAGAGCTTTTAGATATAGCTAGATATAACGATATTCTTATAGTTGAAGATGATCCTTGGAATGAAATTTCATATAAAAGAGAAAAGATTAAAACAATAAAATCCATGGATACTGATGGACATGTAGTTTATATAAAAAGTCTTAGCAAGATCCTAGGTCCTTCCTACCGGCTAGCTGTCATTATATCAGAGAGTTCGATACTCTCACGACTTATAGCAGCTAAAGCTAATCATGATCTTGGAACATCTGTACTAATCCAAAAGACTATTATAAACTTTATCCAGTCCAATAAAATCACATATTATATTGAAAGTTTAAATAAACAGCTGGTAAAAAGACGTGATAAGGTAATTAGTTTATTGAAGATCCATGCACCTTCTGGTATGAAGTGGGCGATACCTGAAGGTGGAATAAATATTTGGGTTACACTTCCTAAAAATTTTAATGTTGAAAAGCTATTATCTTACTCTATTACAACAAAGAATATTTCTTTTTTACCTGGAACCATATGTTATCCTAATGAAGTAGAATTTAATAATCTTAGAATATGCTTCACACATTTAGATGAAGAATTCATAGAAGATACTATAATTGAGCTTTGTAACCTCATAAAGCTTCTATATACAACTAAAAACATTACTGACTATAGGCCTATTATTTAATAAAAATCAGGACCTACTTTATCATTGTAAGTCCTGATTTTTTTAAAATTGTATCAATCATTTGTTAAGTTATAGTGAAAATTAATATTTTACGTATAATCTCATGCAATAAAAAATCTAAGACTTCCCTATTAAGTTTATAATGAAATTTCTCACAATTAAATCTGGATGAATCATATTAATACAATAGTCTTAAAATAAATATAACCATATATTCTTATAATTTACTTAGGTTATGATACAACTTAGAACACTATTATATTTCTTAAATCCAGCCATATGAACAGTTTTAGATAAAACCTTCGTTATTTGTAATACAATTCACCATATCAATAGCAAGTGCTGTATCTATTACTTGTTCTTCCACATGTGTTTAATGAACTTTCTTATGGTGTAGCTTTAGACTAACAAGTCAATAACCCAAAAAGAATTGCACCTAAAAGGAACTTAAATGTTCAACAGGTATAGGAACTCCCGCTACAAGAGGAGATATAATATTTAAATACATCTCATGTTAATATTCAACAGATACATTTGATATAGAGAGAATGGCTAGAAATAGATTTAAATACATCTCATGTTAATGTTCAACTTTAATAATAACAACAGAGGAAGAAGGGTTTACAAAATTTAAATACATCTCATGTTAATGTTCAACAAAATTATTAAAAGCTTATGAAGGTAAAAATAACGTATTTAAATACATCTCATGTTAATGTTCAACAGAAGAATTTATTAAATATTATAATTTAATGATGCCATTTAAATACATCTCATGTTAATGTTCAACGAGTTCTAAAAAAGTATTTGATAGCCAATTAAAATTATTTAAATACATCTCATGTTAATGTTCAACCATAGTAAAATAGCCATTCCTGATTTTTAAGAATAGCATATAACCATTGATTTTACAAGATTTCAAAGAAAGTTTTCCAAGTAGTTTTGCTTTTTTACAAATATAAAATAAAAATCTACCATAAGCCTTATGTGTCAACGCTCAAAATAGGTTTTAAAATTTATTTTGGCTGGAAAAATTCAGTTAGTAGAACGCCTTCTCGCTTCCTCAAATGAGTAAGCACCTCACACTAAATCTCAGATTTATATTTACTACTTAAATACATCTAACTTTGCAATATAATTGTATTGCGGTGTAAAAACACTATGGAACTCAATTATAAATAATACGGTATTTAAAATAATTCTCCGTTTTTATTGTTTGATGTTAAATGTATTAACTCATCCATTCTGTAACTTCTCTCCACGGTTTACGTGGACGTGGATAAGGGGGTTGATTTACATATCCTATAGCTACTGCTGCTACAAGTTCATCTTTACGGTTTAACCAAGAACATATTTCTTTTTGAGAATAAAAAATATCACAAATCCAAAGAGAACCAAGGCCTAAATCCTGTGCAGCTAAAATCATTGTTTGAATAGAAGCTCCAATTGATTGAGTATCAGTAAGTAATCTATAATGATTGTAATCTTCTTCAAAATTAGAGAATCCATTAAATACTAGAATAACTACTGGTGCTTCATTAATTGAATTAATACTTATTTCAAAACTTCCAATGTTCGTACCTTTTTCTTTAAGAATTTTTGCAACATTAGTCATGAGATTCACTAACTCATCTTTCTTTTTGCCTTGTAAAACAACAAATCTCCATGGTTGACGATTCTTGCCTGAAGGTGCTTTAATAGATAATTCTAATAATTCTTGTATTGTTTCTTTTGCTATCATTTTATCTTGAAATTTTCGTATACTTCTTCGTTCTTTTATTGCATTTATTGTCTCCATATTATCCTCC
Source organism: Clostridium botulinum (assembly GCF_001276985.1). GTDB lineage: Bacteria > Bacillota > Clostridia > Clostridiales > Clostridiaceae > Clostridium_F > Clostridium_F botulinum. The sequence goes on along the minus strand of NZ_LHUL01000003.1, from coordinate 186,763 downwards.
TAGTAATTCAATTATATTTTATAACTTAATTGATATCACAATATAAAACAATTATAAGTTAATTGTTACTAAAATTGTACCTTGATTTACATGTCTATATAAAAACATAATAATTTTTAAATACAGCATTATTCACTTTTTAAGAATCATTCTTCCTATTCCTACCTTTAATAATTACGTCGTAAACATTTCAGATTGTGTACAAATTTAAATACATCTCATGTTAATGTTCAACCACTGTAAAATCAATATTCCTTAAAATTAAAAATAGCACACCCCCATTGAAATATCAAGATTTTCCTGAAAGCTTTCCCGATGATTTTATAAAATAGAAATTTCTATATAAAATCCTATATAAACCACTAATATGATTGAGTTTACATTACTTTTATTTTTTAATTTACCTGGAAAAATTACTATAATGGACGCACAGTATCTGACACCATAAATATTCTCAAATAGACTTGACATTGCAGTATACTTCAATGCTTATTATTTAATTATCATCCATTGATGTTTTTAATTACGGATGAATTTGACCAAACACTTCTTAGTTTCAAACGGAGTTTGCTTAAAAGAAATTCCTACTCCAGTTGAAGCTTAGAAGAACTAACATAGGGACGTAGCTGCTCTTATCTGCAACTTATAAAAAATAGCAGTATTAGGGCAGGTAGTCATCAGATAAAATAGGAGGTAGTTTATAATGAGAATGTTAGAGGTTATTTTATTCCTAGTGATTTTGACAACTACTGGTGGAATTCTTTTTGTAAAACCAAATCGCCGTCTGGATATAGTTTTTTTACTGTCCGTGGTGCTAGTTATGTTACTACATGGAACTATTAATCATTTTCGCATACAGATGCTTCCATCTTATGCCGTAGCATTGGTGCTGATAATCGTCTTAATCCACAGATTGATAAATTCAAACAGTAAACATAAATCTCAATCTATACCTAAGTCACTATTAAAAAAGAGCTTTGTATCCATTTTGGTTTTGATATTCATCGGTACTTCTGCGTATTTAAGCTTTCTGTTGCCTGTCTTTACTATGCCTAAGCCAACTGGTAACTATGGAATTGGTAGTGTTTCCGCTCATCTTACTGATGAATCCCGTGCTGAAACTTTAAATACTTCTCCCGATGACAAGCGAGAGATCATGGTAAATGTCTGGTATCCAGTTGACCAAAAGGATATTAAAGGAAAAACAGTTGAACATTACCCTTCTGAACTAGGAGAGGCAATTAGCCTAGTGTTTAATATACCTAAGCAGTTATTCACCCATTTGTCACAAGTTCCTACTCATGTTGTCCAGGGCGCTAAAATATCAACAGCTGAATCCAAGTATCCAGTACTGTTGTTCTCTCCCGGAGTACGCTCCACCCGTTTTCAGAGCTTGACAACTATTGAAGAACTTGTAAGTCATGGATATATAGTAGTGGGCATGGATCATCCATATACATCTGCCAAGGTAACATTTCCTGATGGACGTTCTATTTTCTACAAGCCAGATACCAAAAGTATGACAGCATCTGAGCTATACAAACATAACATTGGGAATGTAGGAATTCGTGTAGCAGATGTCAGATTCCTGCTTGACACTCTTACAAAATGGAATAAAAAAGATCCTAATGCTCTACTCCAAGGTAAGCTAGACCTTAAGCGTATTGGAATGTTCGGACATTCCTATGGAGGAGCAACAACTGCAGAAGCCCTAGCTCAAGATAATCGACTAAAGGCAGGTGTAAGTCTAGAAGGCGGATTCTGGGGGAGTGTTTCTCAAAAGGGTTTAAAGCAGCCGTTTATGTATTTGATGTCAGGCGGTACAGCTGCAAGCTTTGATCCATCTACTATAAAAAAAGATAAGGTGTTCTATGAGGAGTTTATCCCGGATCTCCAATCGGTTATAAACAAAAGTACTAACAGCACATACTATTTAACTGTAGATCATTTTATTCATCAGAGCTTTACAGATATATCACTAATGTCTCCTTTACTTTTTGCCAAGAGCATTGATCCAGTTCATAACATAGATATTACAAGATCTTATGTAAGAGCTTTTTTTGACCAGTATTTAAAAGGTAACCATTCAATTCTTCTAGATGGCCCTTCGTCTAAGTACCCCGAAGTAAAATTTAGTGATATATACACGAAAAAAAGATTGAATTAAAATAATTAATTAGAAAGAATGGGGGTAATATAAGTGAACAAAATGACACGCGGTGAACTAGCAAGGCAAACTGGGATAAGTACATCAACTATACGCTACTATGAAGATAGTGGCATCTTGCCTGCCCCAAAGCGGATAGCTAATGGTTATCGAATCTACACAGATGATTATCTTGTGAAAATTAAATTCATCAAAGATGCTAAATCATTAGGATATTCGTTAAAAGAAATCAAAGAAATACTGCAAATGCTCAGCCAAGAAATGGATGGAGAGAATTTAAAAGGATTGGTAAAGAATAAAATCTGCGAAATTGAAGAGAGAATTAAAACCCTACACTCTATTCAAAGGATGCTTACTGATTTGCTCAATACTTCTGAAGAAGACATACAAAACTATTTACAATCGTTTCGCATATAAATTAAATACAACTATGCCACCCATATATTTAATTATTAAGGGTGGCTTTCCATTTATATTAATGTTCAACGTGCAAGAGCGCTCAGATCTATAGTAACAAGTTTTAATTTAAATACATCTTATGTTAATGTTCAATGTTTACAAGCCATACATAAGCTCAATCTAATTATTTTCGGTTGGAAAAAGTTTTTGTTCTTTTCTTTTATTTATTTCAATATTCCTTTTATAAATTTATATAGCGCTAATGATATTATAATAGATTTTATAGCTACCTAAATGACAACTTCCTTAACCTAATCATATAATAGTCCTATGAGAAATATTGTACAGGAAGGGATTAAATGAGCAAATTGAACCCTGAAAAACTTTCAGTGGAATTTAGAGATGGAGTAACTAATACAGAACCTATTCTAGGAAGACGCTACACCCTTACTCATTCTGATATAACCGCAGAACTTTTTTTAACCATTGGATTAACCTATGCCTATGATAAAATTGATGTCATGCGGGATGAGGTTCTTGGTGAATGGATTGAAAAAGAAAAAAACTACTTATTTCATGTGTATCTACATGTAGATGGAAATAATCCAATTGTTACAGGTGTACGAAACCATATTTTTAGGCGTGAATTACCTCTTGCTTTAGAGGCTATTAGATATGGTGATAGAAAATTTTTTATCTCTCACCCCAAACTAGATAATTCTCCAGTAATAGTGCACTTTATCTCATCTTATCCTAGCTTTGATAGAATAGAAAAATGGGGTACTTTTTCAGATTATTCTTTGAAGAAGCGATAAAACATAATATTATCATATAAAAGTATTTATAAAACAGAGCTCTCTCATAGTGAGAGCTTTTTATAAATACTTTTATATATTATATTTTTTCTTTGGAATTATCTACTTTTTTCTTTTTTTCCATTTTATACTTTTGATAAAGAATATCTTTTAAAACCAAAACAGTATCTGTATCGTTAAAGCCGAAATCATTTTTAAAACTATCATAAAGCTCAGATATCTTTTCACTATAAGTATTTATTCCTTTTATACCTAGATATGAAGCTAAAATTGGGTACTTTTTACTCCATGCACCTGTCCAGTCAATTTCATCAACTATCATTTCAATACCAGTAACATCGCCACTAATATAATTTTCACTAATAAGATAGTCATAACTTACATTGTAAAGTTCACTTAGTAATTTTGCTTTATTAAGTTCAGGAACCGTTTGATTTGTTTCCCATTTACTTACTGTTTGCCTGGATACACTTAATTTTTCAGCAACATCTTCCTGTGATAAACCTGCCTTTTTACGCAAATATAATAATTTTTCTCCTAATGACATAATTCTCACCAGCCTTTACTCTATTTCAAGTTAACTTTTAACTATAGTATACTAGACATTAAAAATCTTTTCTATCAAGTAAAGATGGCAATTTGTCAACTAAACTTAACTTTTATCTCTGCAACATCCTCTATAATAAATTTTGTAGCAAAATAATTATATTAAGTTTATTTTTGAAACTCTTTTTGTATATATAGAGAAATTTGATTTAATGCTTCGTCTGCTTTATTTGTAATCTTATCCATTGTAATAAATCCATGAGTAATACCTTTATATCTAGTAACCTCTGCTTTAACCCCAGATTCTTTTAGTTTATTAGCATAAGCTTCTCCTTCATCTCTAAGAGGATCAATTTCTGCTGTCACTACGAGTGTATCAGGTAATTTTCTAAGATCCTTAGATAAAAGTGGGGATGCATAAGGGTTTTTTCTATCTTCTTTTTTCGGTGCATAAATTGAAATATACTTTTCCATATCTTCTCTTGAAACATTAACACTATTAGAAAAATAAGACCAGGATTTACTGTTCAGTTCAAATATATTTGTAGATGGATATATTAATACCTGACATGTTATAGGAGGCCCATTTTTATCCCGCGACATTGATGAGACTGCAGCAGAAAGATTTCCACCTGCACTATCCCCTACAACTGCTATATGTTTTTCATCTCCATTTATGCTTTTTACGTTTTTATAAGTCCACTGAAGCACATTATATACATCATTAAGACCAGCGGGAAAAGGATTTTCTGGCGCAAGCCTATAGTTTACAGATATTACAATTGCTTTTGTGTTCTGTGAAAGCTTTCTACAGACCCTATCACTAGTATCAACATTTCCTCCAATCCAAAAACCACCATGTGAATAAATGATTATAGGAAAATTACTACCATTTTCAGGTGTATATATTCGTACTGGTATTTTTTCATTGTTCATTTTTATATCAAGATTTTTAATATTGGAAAATAGTATAGGTTTATTGGACCACTTAGTTGATTGCTTATTTAAGTTTCCTCTAATTTCTTCAATTGATTTACTATTGATTGATTTAAGATTAAGGATTTTATATAACTGCAAGTTTGCAGCAACATACATATTAAGCTTACCATCCTTGGTCTCAGTTAAATTCTTAATAATAAAAAATCCGGATATTACAAGTATAACTAGAATAACTGATACTATCTTTATTACTTTTTTCACTTCATTTACCTCCATCCACTATAAAAATTCTACAATAAAAATAACTCATTTATTTTTATATTTTTTCCTTTACGTATTTTAATATACTTAAAATCCTTCAACATTAATTTCTAATTTAGGATATATAACTTTAGGTTCATTATATAATAAACATTGACAAAAAATAAATAATTGCTGTACATTTTAAATCATCCTTCTACTCTGAATTGCTTGCTTTTGAGAAAAAATAAACTTTGACAAGAACTAGTTAATCATATAATTTATGAACAACATTTTATGCTTGAACTATTTAAAGATTTAATATTACAAATACAATGTTACCCTTTAAATAGGAGTTTGAATTTTCCTCTGTGATTTTTTATATTCACAGCATCATCTATAATAAATTTTGTGATAAAATAATTATATTAATTTTATTTAGAGGTGACCTATGAGTAATAAACGTAATTTACAAAGTTTAAGATCTTTCTACATATGTATATTAATTTTTAATATGGTTTCCAATTCTATATTTCATTTAAATAATAACGGTTTTAATATAAAACTCTTCAAGAACTTTACTATAAGATCAGTAATTCTTCTTGATCTTAATATCCTGTTATTTCTTATTATAGTTATTGCTTTCGAAAAAAAGATTAACATTGATGAAGAAGCAAATACACAACTAAATACAAGAATTAGACCTCTATATTTAGTTAATATATTTTTTATAGCATATATTTTAGTATGTATTTTTCTTTTAAAAGACATAGATGTAATACTATCATCCTTTATAATGGAAATAATCTATATTGGAATTATTATATTAAGTAAAAAAATAATAACTTTAGAATTAACAAATAGACAATTACAATGGCAAAAGGCTTGCGGATATATTGATGAAGACTGTGAAGAAAGTAGTTTCCTATGGAGATTTAAACTTTGGTGGTCCCCTCATGTAAATGTACCTTTTAAAAATAGATGGAAAGGGCCTTCACGATTGCTATATGACCTTGCTCTTGTGTACGGTATAATTATTTCAAAAGGCAACTTATTTTCATTAATCCTTTTAATTTTACTTTTACCAGATGCAATATCTTGGCTAGAAGGACTTTTAGGACTGCAGACTTCTCTAACTGGAATCTGTACTGGTATAACTGAACATCATAGTAAGAACAGTCATGTTTTATATCATAAAGTTTATGTCACAGATTATAAAAACAAAAGAGAAATAACCTTTTATGTAGATGGATCACTTTTTATACATGAAAATTCACATATGACTGTAGTTCATGGAACATTTTCTAAAAGAGTTTTATATGTAGAAGGATTAAATCTAGATATAAGATAACTATTGTATAATAGCTATTTGCTTTAAAGAAACTGGATAAGGATTTCTAAGTTTAAGAAAGAATAAAAACTTACTCTTAAACTTAAAAATCCGTTTATTAATTTCTACAATATTAATACTATTCTTTTATAAATCCCAAAACCAAAAAATCATTGACGAAAATTGTAGAACTCTATATAATAAAACTCAATTCCTAATTAACTTTACTATTGTATCATAGTAAAATTTATCAAATTCTCTTCGCAGAATAGATACATTTCATTGATTTAGTCTGAACTACTTCATATAGTTATTAAGTTTTTTAATTATTAGGAAATACTAAAGAAAAGGAGAGGTGTGTATGTTAGAAAAGAAATATGGGCTTTGGACAACAGTTTCCATGGTTATTGGTATAGTAATCGGATCTGGTGTATTTTTTAAAGCTGATAATATTCTTATGGCTTCAGGTGGAAATGTAAAAACAGCCTTACTTGCATGGTTAGTAGGAGCAATTTCTATGATTTTTGGAGCCTTAGTTTTTGCAGAGTGTGCTAATAGATTTGAAAGATCTAACGGGATAGTTGACTATGCCGAAGGTATGCTTTCAGAAAAATTTGCTTATTTAATAGGATGGTTTAATGGAATTATTTATTATCCAGCAATAGCTGCGGTACTAGCTTGGGCAGCTGGTAATTATACTGCTATTTTATTTAATAAAGATGGTAATTTTGTATGGATTATGGCCGCAATATATATGATAGGCATATATATTTTGAACTATATTTCACCCATACTATCAGGGAAATTCCAAATTGCTTCAACAGCAATCAAACTAGTTCCTTTAATGATCATCGCTATATTTGGTATATTTCAAGGACTCAATAATGAAATTTTAATTGAAAATTTTTCCAAAGTATCTATTATAAGTGACAGTGGAAGTGGTTTTGCAGCTGCCGTATTAGGAGCAGCCTTTGCATATGAAGGATGGATTATTGCAACAACAATTAATGGTGAAATCAAAGATGCCAAAAATACTCTTCCTAAAGCTCTTGTATTTGGCTCATTAGTAATAGTTATTATATATATTTTGTATTTTCTGGGTATTGTAGGAATGATACCTACTGAAACTATTTTAAAACAAGGAGACAATACTGTAAATGTGGCTGCTAGAACTGTATTTGGAAACTTTGGCGCATCTATTCTTACAATATTTATAATAATATCCTGTTTAGGTACTCTTAATGGACTTATACTTGGAGGCTCTCGTTCCTTTTATTCTTTGGCTATTCGTGGTCAAGGTATTAAACCAGAGGCTTTTTCTAAATTGAATAGTAAAGCTAATATACCTACTAATTCTACTATAGTAAACTTTATTTTAATTTGCATTTATTTAGTGGTTTGGTATATGAATTTTAGAGGACTATTCCCTAATAAAATGTTCGTAGACATTTCAGAATTGCCAATAGCTTTAATATATGGAATCTATATTATTATTTATATTGCATATATGATGAAAATGAAAGACTTATCCTTTATAAAAAGATTTGTTATTCCTTCCCTTGCCCTTATGGGAGCTTTAATTGTTGTATACGGTGGACTTTCTAAACCTTCTGTAATAATTGATTTAGGTATTTCTGTTTTTGTATTCCTTTCCGGTTTACTATTTTATAACAAAAAATAATATTTTAAAGAACTATGTAAAATATAAGAATAGATTTAATTTTAATATAGCAAAGATAAAAAGTACATAAAATGATTTAGTTTATGAATGTACTTTTTATCTTTGTGCTCTCAATTAAATCTATTTTGTTTCCTCAAAGGCATATATAGCTGCGCCTAATGCTCCAGTTAGTTGTGCTAATTCTGGCACTTTTATATCATGGCCTAGTTCCTTTTCCATAGCTTTAACTATTCCTTTATTTCTAGCTACTCCACCTACCATAACTACCTGATCTTCAATACCTACTCTCATGGCAAGAGTTGATACACGTCTTACTACAGAAGTATGAATTCCTGCTACAATATCTTCTTTTTTTGCATTTGCTGATAGATGGGAAATTACCTCTGATTCAGCAAACACAGTACAGGTGCTGCTAATTGAAACTTCCTTTGTAGATTTTTCTGATATTTCTCCTAGCTTAGAAACATCTGTTTCAAGTACCCCTGCCATAACATCTAAAAATCTCCCTGTACCAGCGGCACATTTATCATTCATTATAAAATTTATAAGTTTACCTTTATCATTCAACTTCATAGCTTTAGCGTCTTGCCCACCAATATCTATTATGGTTCTTGCACCTGGTATTAAAAATGCTACCCCTTTAGCATGGCAACTTAATTCACTTATTTGTTTATCTGCATCTTTATATTGAATTCTACCATAACCTGTAACTACGGTTTTTTCTATATCCTTTTCTGTTAAATTAGATTTTTCTTTTAATTCTTTTATTAATTTTAGAGGTCCACTGGTTCCAGTTCCAACAGGTACTAAAACACTAGCAACTATTTCCTTTCCATCTTTTATAATAACGCCCTTAGAAGTAGTAGAACCTATATCCAATCCCATTGTATACATATGTGTATCCCCCTTTTTAAAATATTTTAGTTAGTAATTGTTATTCAGACTCTACAATTGATATACATCTTTTTATTTTTTATATTATCTTATTCTTCCTTTGATGCGTTGCCATCTTTCTTTGATATATCATTTTCGCCTTCTGATACACTGTCCTCTTCTTTTAACACATCATCTTTGTCTTCCTCTGATGTAATGTCTTTATCTTTTTGGGATATATTATCTTGCTCTCCTTTTAGCATACTATCTTTTTCTTTTAACATGTCACCTTTACATTCTACTGATGCACTATTCTTATCTCCATTGGATATATCATTTTGCTCTTCTAATAATATACTTTCCTTTTGCTCTTTTTTAAATTTATTATTTTTTATTCTTCCTGCAACTATACATGGAATAACTACAGCAAATATGCCGATTATTCCTACATATCCATAGCCTATAACAACAATTTTAGTTAATCCAAATAGGGAAATTGCCATAGATAATATCATACAAACAAGAGAAATCAATCCCCTTCTTTTTTTAATATTCTCCGGTTTCTTAAAAACATGTTCAAACCTAGCCACTGCTCCAAATACACATCCTATGCCTGTGGATACAAAGGCCAGAAATAGTACTACTGAGTAAGAAAATAATAAAAATCCACTATTCAAACGTTTACATATATATAAAATTGGTATAGTTTCCTTTTGGGCTCCTGGCATCCATGCCAATAGCATTATACAGGATAGTGTGATCATTACACCGTTTAAAATAATACCTAAAAGAATTGACTTATTAATAGCTTTATCAGATTTTAAAGTGTCACTGGCACTTAGTACAATAGCAACAACAAAGGCCTGATAACCAGCATATCGAAGTCCACTATACAAAACTGTACCAAAGGATGAAGGGGAATATTTTGTAGAAACAAGATGTGATAAATTCCCTGAATTATTAACTATGCCTACAATTACTATGATTGTTAAAAATATTAATATTAGAACAGTTATAATAGTTGAAGCCTTTCTTATTAATTCTGATCCATATATAGTTAATATATAAAAAATGCCACCTGTAATTAATACTCCTACTAAATAATTAACTCCATAAGTCTCCATTAGAGAAGCGGAACCTGCTATAGATCCTCCTGTACCTAATAATACTATCATTAAATATCCTATTTCAAAAATAACAGAAAAGAATTTATCATAGGGTTCATACATTTTTTTTGACCAACTTTTATAATCATAAGTCCCATAATTTTTTGCTAATACTAATGACTCTCTATAGGTTAATCCTATAATTATAATTATAACTGCAGGTAACCATATAGAATGCCAACCATATTTAACAAAAAAATTCATTGTTTGATTACCTGTTGCAAATCCCCCTCCTACATGAGCTCCAAACCACACTGCTGCTACCTGAAAAGCAGTTAAGAATCCTACCTTAGATTTTGAATTTTCACTCACATTATCCTCCCCTATATATATTAATTGGGTATAATTTTTATATTATGTCTCCCTATTAACACAATCCTATTAAATATTAAATTTTTTATAACCAACATAACTAATAGTCTTATAAGATTTGATACTTTCCCATATACTACTTTCTAGTTTTTAACTAAATTTTAAATTTAACTGAAAATTAGAATTTCTTTATAATAACCTCCCTGATTCTAATATCTTTAAATTAGAATAGGGAGGTTTATAATAAAATACTATAAAATAAATAGTATCGAATACATAATTTTATAAAATAATTTTATTTTAAACTATTTTGCTTTCTTCAAATAGCCTATTAATACGATCATCATCATCTAACAATTCCAATAACTTAGGTACTACATCATATAGGTCTCCTACTATTCCGTAATCTGCTACTTCAAATATTGGAGCTGATTCATTTTTGTTTATAGCAATTATAATATCTGATTCTTGCATACCAGCTAAATGTTGTATAGCTCCTGAAATGCCGCAAGCTATATAAACTGTTGGCTTTACAGTTGTTCCTGTTTGACCTACTTGATGGGAATTTTCAATCCAACCAGCATCTACAGCTGCACGGGAGGATCCAACTACACCACCTAATCTATCAGCTAACTGTTTTAACAATTTAAATCCATCAGGATTTCCAAGTCCAAGTCCACCGGATACAATAAAGTTGGCATCTGTTAAGGATACTAACTCTTTTTTAGATTTAACTATTTCAATAACCTCTGTTCTTATATCATCCTTAATTAAATCTGCACTTAATTTTAAAATTTGACCCTTTCTACTTTCATCCTTTACAGCTTTATCCATAACTCCTGGTCTTACTGTAGACATTTGAGGTCTATTATCAGGGCATATTATTGTAGCCATGATATTTCCTCCGAAGGCTGGACGAGTTTGTTTAAGTTTTTTATCCTCTGGATCTACTTCTAACTTAGTGCAGTCAGCTGTTAACCCAGTATCCAAATTTGATGCTATTCTAGGAGCTAAATCTCTTCCTATATGAGTTGCACCAATTAGCACGATTTCTGGTTTAATATCATTTACTGCATCAACTATGACCTTTGCATATCCGTCAGTAGTATATTTCTCTAATAATGGATCATTTGCATAATAAACTTTGTCTGCTCCAAACTTTATTAATTCATCTGCTAAATTATCAACATTATATCCAAGTAAAACTGCGCACAATTCTACTCCAATATCATTAGCTATTTTTCTACCTTCTCCTAATAACTCTATAACTACAGGAGTTATTTTTCCCTGTCTTTGTTCTGCAATTACCCAGACATTTTTATAACTACTTAAATCTTTTTTTATATCCATATTACCCTCCGATCATTTTTATATAATATGCTTTTGTTTCAAACTTACAACCAATTTTTCAACCATCTCTTCTGTTGATCCTTCTAGCATAACACCCTTACCTTTAGGTGCTGGAGTAAAGGATCTAAACACTTTAGTTGGAGAAGCCTTAAGACCTACTCCTTCCTTTTCTATATCTAAATCATCTATAGTTAAAACTTTTATTTCCTTTTTATAGGCATCAAATATTTTGTCCACAGCCATATATCTAGGCTCATTAAGGGAACTTACAGCTGTTAAAAGAGCAGGTTTCTTAACCCTAATTATTTCATATCCATCCTCTAGCTGTCTTTGTACTGTTATTTTGTCATCTTCCATTCTAAAGTCTTGTACATAAGTAACCTGTGGAATACCTAATTTTTCTGAAATTTGTGGTCCAACCTGTGCTGTATCTCCATCTATAGCTTGCCTTCCTGCGAATATAATATCATAGTTTCCAATCTTTCTAATTGCTGATGCAATAACCTTTGAAGTAGCCCAGGTATCAGAACCTGCAAATGCTCTATCACTTACTAAATAAGCTTCATCTGCTCCCATTGCAAGACATTCTCTTAGCATAACATCTGCTTGTGGTGGTCCCATTGAAACCACTGACACAGTTACATTTTCATCTTTGTCTTTCATTTTTAAAGCTTCCTCAAGTGCATTTGCATCATCTGGATTTAATATACTTGGAACACCTTCTCTTATTAATGTTCCTGTTTTAGGATCTATCTTTACTTCTGTTGTATCTGGAACTTGCTTAACGCATACTACTATCCTCAAATTCTTAACCTCCAATTTTGTTTATTTCTCATATATATCTATTTAAGAGCTTTCGCAGCAATAACCATTTGCTGAACTTGAGATGTACCTTCATATATAGATGTAATTCTAGCATCTCTATACATTCTTTCTATTGGATAATCCTTCATAAATCCATATCCGCCATGTAATTGTAATGCTTTATATGCTACTTCATTTGCAATTTCCGCTGCATAATATTTAGCCATTGCTGATTCAACACCTGGATTTATGCCATTGTCTTTCTTCTCTGCTGCATCATATACAAGCCATCTTGCAGCTTGAACCTTTGTTTCCATATCTGCAATTGTAAATTGAGTATTTTGGAATTTTGCTAAAGGCTTACCAAACTGAACTCTTTCCTTAACATACTTTATAGCTTCATCTAAAGCACCTTGAGCTATTCCAAGAGCTTGAGCTGCTACCCCGATTCTACCAACATCAAGAGTATTTAGAGCTATTTTAAATCCTTTGCCTTCTTTTCCAATAAGGTTTTCTTTAGGAACTTTTACATTTTCAAATATTAAGTCCGCTGTCTCAGTTCCTCTAATGCCCATTTTATTTTCATGAGCTCCTGTTGAAAATCCATCCCATTTACTTTCAACTATAAAGGCTGAAATCCCCCTTGATCCTTTACCCTTTTCTGTCATTGCTGTTACTATAGCAAAGTCACAAATAGGTGCATTTGTAATAAATGTTTTTCTTCCATTTAGAATATAATAATCTCCCTCTAAAACTGCTGTAGTTTGTCCCGCACCAGCATCAGATCCTGCTCCTGGCTCTGTAAGCCCAAAAGATCCAATATATTCTCCTTTAGCAAGAGGTTTTAAATATTTTTCTTTTTGTTCCTCTGTTCCAAAATTAAGTAAAGGTAATGCTACTAATGATGCTCCTGCTGTTATAAAAGTTCCAGTAGATGCGCATCTTTTACTGATCTCTTCCATTATTATGCAGTATGATACATAGTCTGCTCCAGCTCCACCATATTCCTTAGGTATTACAGGACTTATGAATTTATATTTTGCAAGTTTTTGTAATAACTCTTTAGGTAGTTTCCCCTCAGTATCAACTTCTTCTGGAATATCTTTTAATTCCCTATCTACAAAATCCCTTACGGACTTTCTTAAAAGTTCATGCTCTTTTTTAAATAACATACTTTCCTCCTTTTAAATTTAAACCTTTAATAAAATGTAGTGATTTTTCATTTTAATTTTTTAAAGTATTTATAAATCCCTATACTTTTTTTAGTTTCATGTTAATTCTTCTAATATACTCCTTCTTCTAGCTAATCTATGGTAAAATAGCTTAATATATTAGAACTTTTAGTGAAAAATCACTACATAATTTATAAAAGGAAATTTAATTATTTTTATATAAAATATTTTTATTTAAAATTCTAACTTAGTATGAAATTATGTCTATAATATTTCTGAGAAGGTTTGAATTCTTGTTCTTATTTGTTCAACACTCTTGTTTTGTTGGTCTACTTCTATCATAGTTGTAGGAATGTCTTCTTTTTCAATGTCTTTTTTAACAATTGGATAGTCATATTCTTCTGGATCACAGAATTTCATCATTGCAAATACTACACCATCTATTCCTTTAGCTTTAGCTTCCTTTGCAATCATTGAACCTCTAATCTTTTTAGGATCATATGCCAAAGAACATCCTTCAATATTTGACCATTGTCTTGCTAATCTATCTAATGCATCTTTTCCTTCTGGCACATCTGTTCTAAATTGTCTGCTTTCCTGAGCTAAATCATCTGCTGCTATTCTTAATTTGTTTTCTTCAAAAACATCAAGCATTTCTTCTGAATCTAAAAGTATTCCAGTTACTAATACTTTTTTACCATCATATTTTTCCTCTGGTAAAACACTCAATAGCTCATTTAATTCTTTTACTATTTTTGTATGTTCATCTTTTCTCATAAAGAATCCACTTTTAATAACAAGATTTCTTTGATAGTTATTTATTGTATTAGGATGTTTAGCTGCTTCATCTACAAAAGATCTCATTACTTTTCTATGTTCATTATATATTTCTATACTATTTTGTAGCTCTTCTTCAGTTATTTCTTTCCCTCTTATTTCTTCTATTTTTGCTTTTACATGTTTATATTCTTCAACTAAATACTCTACGCCCGCTTCTAATTTTCTATTTTGAGGATGAACTAATGCAATGTATGGAATATCTTTAATGGCGAATTTCCAATTTTGCCCCATACAATTTAATGTGTCACACATTCCTGGAATAATAACAGCTGATAATCCCTCATATACCCCTTTTAAGCCAAACTCCATACAGGATTGCATTATGGAGCAACAAAATGCTGGATAATATTGTTTAGCTAAATTAGCTTCAACATCGCCTCCCCAAATACCTATTGGAAGCATATCTGCTGCATATACTATTTCCTCTGGAGTATATACTGGGAAGCATCCTATTACTTTATTTCCTGTTCTTTCTTTATAATCTGAAACAACCTTTTTAGGGTTTTTAACCACTACCTCTAATTTAGATAAAATATTCTTTATATTATCCATTATTTGTTTCCTCCTTTCTTTCTTTCTTCCATAACTTCTACTAGCCCTTGCAGTCTTGTTTCAAACTGAGCCTTACTAAAGTTTCTTGGATCTGCTTGGTCTCCATCGAAGCCCGCATATGGTATGCCTGTTTTTTCAAAAACTTGTCTTTCCATTTCATATTGTATAAAACTCATCAATTTACAGCTTCTATTCATATGATAGAATGCTCCATCACAATTTCCATCTATTAAAGAATCTACTCTGTATTTACACATTCTTTCTAAGTTAACATTATTAAACATAGTACTGTAAGCTTTAGCCATTCCATCTAAATCGTTTACTTCATACTGTAATGCCCAAGCATGAGGGTAAACGCTTCCAGTCATATTAACACCATAGCCTGCTAAAGTTCTCATCTTATAGCCTATATATGGCCAGCATGGAATTCCTTCCATCATAATTCTATATTTCTCTTCTCCTCTAAAGGAAGTTGCTTTATTTCTAATATTATCTTCTAATTCAGAAATCAATAATTTAAAAGCTTCTGTAGTTTCTATTTTACCTCTATAGCATACGATAACAGCCATATAAGTAAATAAGTCAAATCCATTCATTGGTGATGGGAAAGATCCTGATGGTAAACTCATAGAATATTTCCAAAGCTTACCGTTTTCAGCGGAGATTTTCATAACTTCTTCAAACTTCTTGGGATCAAATTTCTTTCCAGAAATTTTCTCAAGTTGTTTTATAGCCTCTTCAAATTGAGCTCTAAGGTATTTAATTCTATTTTCTGTTACCTCATTTTCATTATTAAATGTAGTATCAATCATTATTAATGGTATATCTAATTCCTTTGCAATGTTTTCATACCATTTAATAACTTGATTACAAATATTATTACAGCAGCATATAAAGTCAGGCTTTGGCATATTTAAGTTTTCTGAACCACCCTTTTCTAAAAGTCCAAAATTTGTTCTTGCATATGCACATAAATCAATTGAATATCCAGCACTTTCTGCAGCTTCACAAAGAGATAAAGATTCTTTCTTAGCTGCAACCCCTGCAGCTTGGTTTTCTGGATATAATACGTCTAAACCAAAAACTTCTACTAATTCCTGTGGAAATACGGAAGTTGACCAACCAACCGGTCTTCCTTCTTCTTTTGCCTTCCAAGCATCTGCATAAGATTTAGCTAATATACCATTAATCACTTTTGCTGCATTCTTTTTGACCTCTTTCTTATCAGCCATTTATATTCCTCCCCCTTCTTGATCTAAGTTTTTATACCCTCCATTTAAAAACTTACATTAATTTATTTTATTGACTCTTCTTTTCTCATTTCTTCTATTTCTTCTTTACTGTATCCTAATGATGTAAGAACTACCTCAGTGTCTTCACCGATCTTTGGTGCAGCTTTATATGGTCTCATTCCAGCTTCACTAAATTTAACAGGTGAATTAACTAATACACCAGTATTTCCACTGTCATATGTGGTCTTGAATAAATAGTCATTTGCCCATGCTTGTTCGTCTTCTAATATATTTTCACAATATTGTAATTTTTCATATGGTAAGTCAGCTTTATCTAATAAATCTGCCCATTCCTTTAAATCCTTCTTAATAAATTCTCCTTCTAATATTCCAACAAAAGTTTCAACATGCTTTACTACTTCAGATTGTTTATTAAATCTTGAGTCTTCTATTAAATCAGGTCTATTTATTACTTCCTTACAGAATTTAGGGAACCATGCATCATATTTAAGTAATGCTAATTGTATCCATCTATCATCTTTGCATCTATAGGTTGTTGCTAATGGATTATTAGGAGTTCTTCTTGATAATGGCATTTTGTTTCCGTATTGAGCTGTAGTAATCATTAGTCCCATACCAAATATAGCTGTATGATATAGACTTACTGTGACTCTGTCACCCTTTCCAGTTAATGTCTTTCTGTGAAGTGCTGCTAATATACCAGCTGCTAAACTCATGCCTGCATAATGATCACCAAAGCCTGCATTAGTATTAGCTGGTGATGTTCCTTTTTCCATTAAAGATGTACTTACAGCTCCTCTTGCAAAATATGCAGTATAGTCAAATCCAGGCTTATCCTTAAGTGGTCCTTTTTCTCCATATCCTAATATATGTGCATGTATTAATGAAGGATATTTATCCTTTAATTGGTCATAGGATAATCCACTTCTTTGTAATGCTTTTTCTCTTACATTTGTAACAAAAACATCTGCATCTTTAAGTAATTTTCCTAATACTTCTTTACCCTTTTCACTTCTAGTATTTATTGCAATGCCTCTTTTATTTCCGTTTTCAAGTTCAAACATAGGATTTTCATCATCTCTTGCTGGTGAATTATATACTCCACCTACAACTCTTATATTATCTCCTTGAATTGGTTCTATTTTAATTACATCAGCTCCCCAATCAGCTAATAATTTTGAACAACTAGGAGCTGCTACAAAGCTTGATAATTCAACTACTTTTACACCTTCTAAAGCTAAACCCTCTTTTGTCATTTTAACATTCCTCCTTAAATATTAAACTTTACTATATTGAAATGGTTAAGCTTACCTTACTTCCAAAAGGTAAACTTGTACCAAATTCAGCTAAATAATAAACTTGTACCAAATTTCATTAAATATTTAAAAATAAACTTGTGAGAAATTTGATTAAATAATTTAAAAGTAAACTTGTACCAAATCAGCTTAAACAATTAAAGTTAGAATGATTTATTGTATTCATCAAATAAAATTTTTTTCGTTAGCTTTAAATATAGTTAAAAAATTAACAATTATACTTATTATTTTTTTATTTTTAATACCTCTTTTAATTAAATTAGCTTTTTTATAAGGATTAAAATTGATTTTTTTATATATTCTAAATTTTATTTGTATTTACTATACTATTATTCAAGGTTTCTAAAATTATGCTTATTTATTATTGTTAAAAAAAGTACAATTTTTCTTAAAAATTTTTTATACTTTTTATATATAGTAATTTATATTTATTAAAATTTCTTTTAATACCATTTAAAAAAATTTATTATATTCTTATTAAAAAAATCTATATAGAATAATAACATTTACATTTAATTCTTTTAGAAATACTGGAAGATATCCAGGTCTATGTCCAGGATTTGGAGTAAAATTCTTATTTAAAGACTTTCCTTCTTCTACTTCATAAATTGTAAATCCTTCACAATGTCCAAAATGTCCACTCACATATTCTCCATCACTTGCAATTGCTATCTTCATTTAAAATTCCTCCTATATTTTAATTTAATAATAATTTTTTTCTATATATAACTGTAAGATACCTATTCACTTAATCTTTGTATATCCTTTTCAATTTATATTGTTTCTTTAATGTTTCTCCACATATGTTCAATAGCTTCTTTAGCTATACTTTCTTTATAATAAGTTATAGGGTTTAGCTCATTTATAGATTTCATAACAGTATTATCATATGGAATTTTACCTACTAATTTTATGCCTTTTTCATTAATAAAACTTTCTATATCTACTGTCATTTCTTTATTTATATCATATTTGTTTACACAAACCATAGTAAAAACACCAAAATGCTTACATAAATCTACTACTCGTTTTAAATCTTCAAGTCCTGATGCAGTAGGTTCTGTAACAATAAGTACTACATCAGCTCCTGTTATAGAAGCTATAACAGCACATCCAATGCCAGGAGAACCATCTATTATTGTTAATTTATCATCTTTATTTAATTTTTTAGCCTTTTTTCTTAGATCAGTTACTAATTTTCCTGAACCATCACTGCCTACTTCCATTTCTGCTCTAGAAATTAATCCTTTATCTAATTCTGTAATAAAAGTTTCTGCAGTTTTTTCATCTTCTAATTTTATGGCATTTTGTGGGCATATTAATGTACAAGCACCACACCCCTCACAAAGAAAAGGATCTATTTTTAAATTTTTTATAGCATCAAATTTACAGACTAATTCACATTCCGTACATTTAATACAAATATCCTCATCTATACTAGCTTTTTTACCACCTATAAAATCACTTTTCTCAATATCTTTTCCTTTGTAAAACATATAAAAATTAGAAGCATCCACATCACAATCTACTCTTATTACATCATTATAAAGCTCTGATAGTGCTGTTGCTATTGTAGTTTTACCTGTTCCACCTTTTCCACTTAAAACCACTAAATCCAATTTAGCACCTCCTTGGCTTTCTTAGAAAGATTATCAAATACTGCTTTGTGATATGAGCCATCATAAAGTATTTCTCCTTTAGAATAAAGAGCTGCAGTTTTTTTAGCATAGGGTATAGTACCTATCAAATTTATTTCTTCTTCTTTGCAATATTTTTTTATTATGTTATCTTTTTCATCATCTTTATTTATAACTATACCAAAAGGTATATTATACATTTTTACAAGTTCTACAGCCATTTTTAAATCATGAAGCCCAAATTCTGAAGGTTCTGTAACAAGTATTGCTCCATTAGCATACTTTAGAGCATTTATTACATTACAGGACGTTCCAGGAGGACAATCAATTAAATTACTCTTACTGGATAAATTTTTAAGTAATTCTTTAATAACAGGTACTGCCATAGGTTCACTTATATTTAAAATTCCTCTGCTACAATTTATATTATGGCTATATCCAATTTCAATTTTGCCTATCTCTTTTTTATCATAAGTTATAGCATTATATTTACAGGCAATTTTACAGGCTCCACAACCATGACATAATTTTTGAAAAAGCATAATATCGTCCTTAATCTTTGCAAGTGCATTAAACTGACAAGCATTAGCACAAGCTCCACAATTAACACATTTATTATCATCTATAATTGGATACTCCACCATAACCTTTTTTTCTGTTTCTACTTTAGGTTTTAAAAATAAAAAACCATTTGGTTCTTCCACATCACAGTCTATATAGTTAGACTTTAATGCAAGGGCAAGATTTATAGATACTGTAGTTTTACCCGTTCCTCCCTTTCCACTAAGTACTGCTATATTCAATATATATTCATCTCCATTCTGCTATTAAATTCCATGATGTGCAGAGCCAGACATGCTTATTTGTTCAAGCTCACCCTTATTATATTTTTCAATTACTAAAGTTATAGCTATAGGCTCACACTTATAAGCTTTAATACCTGCCTTTTCTATAATTTCAAAAGCATTAGGTCCAAGATTTCCTGTAATAATAACATCTACTTTTTCATCTACTAGTTGGTTAAATGCAATAATACCTGCTCCACCACTTGCATTTTGGCCTTCATTTTCTAATATTTTAACTTTTTTACTTTCACTATCATGAATTTGGAAATATTCACATCTTCCAAACCTCATATCAAGTGAGTTTTCCATAGCTTTTCCTGTTGATGAAATTGCTATTTTCATTTTTATTCCTCCAAATCTTTTATTATAGAATGGATAATCAATTCAAGCCTCTTACTTAAATTTTTATACCCGTATTAAAGATATTGTCATTTGCCACTTTTATATTACTCTTATTTTCTATTGTTGTCAAATGCCAATAAGTATTTTTGCCATTAAATAAAATCTTTATTTTTTATGCTAAATATTAAAATAATCTCTCTAAGAAATTATGTATTATAAAAAATATAAAACCCTATAGTCTGTACACCTATAGGGTTCTATCTATAAATTTCAATCTATTTTATTATATTTAATGAGGGTATCTCAAAATAAAAATAACCTTAATTTTAATATAGTAAATATAAATAATACGTGTAATAAACATATGAATGAGCTTTAGTAGTTCTTAATTTGACGGAATTAAAAATTTTTGTAATTCCTCACGGGACGTGAGGAGCCAGTAGTGAAGCCAGGTCTGGCGCCTCTACTGGGTAAAAAATCTTTAATGGAGTCAAATTTAGAACTACTTAGCCAAATGAATTGCTTTATGAATGTATTATTTATATTTACGGTTTTAAAATTAAGGCTATCTAAGACATCCTCTTTAATTTACAGTTTTATTTCAACTTTTGATAGATCTATATTTTCTTCTTTTAGTACTTGCAAACAGTAATCTTTTAAATTTAATTCTATAGATTCATATAAGATATGATACATTTTTAGCTTTCTATCCTCACTAAAATTTATCATCTCTTTTTTTATAAGTTTTTCTATATTGGAGTTTACTATATTCCATGTAGATGTATTAGGTTTCTTATCTTTAGGATTTTGATATTTATGAACTATAAAATTATCTATATCCTGAATATATTTCTTTTTACCTTTTATAAATACTATTAGTCTTGTACCTGTATACTCATTAGTTTTAGAATTATATTGTTTTATAATATGAATATGAGACCTTCTTCTATTAGAATATTTATTCATAAAATTAATATACCTTTCTAAAAAATCTATATTTATATTTTTTTACATTATTTATATATTAATTATATTGTACCCATAACCATACAATATGTAAAAATAATATATAATTCTCTAATAATATATCTTGTCATAAAAAATCAGTTTAAATTTGAAAATATAAAAACCACCTTCATAGTATAAATTGATTTACTCATCAAAATTACCATGAAAGGTGATTAATAATCGAAAATATATTATTATATAATTAAAAAGCCTCATAGGTTTCATTAGCTCTTAAAACTAAATTACAGCATTATTACTTTTTGCTGCTATCCTTATTAGTTTCTTTTGTAACTGGCGTTGATGGATACTTACGAACTATAGAAATTTCTACTCTTCTATTTTTTGCTCTACCGGCCTCTGTAACATTATCAAATTTAGGCATATATTCACCATAAGCTTGGATTGATAACTTATTTGCAGGAATTCCTCCTATATTACTAAGAAAGTTCATTACATTTATAGCACGTATTGCACTTAAATCCCAGTTAGAACGAAATTTTGAATTACTGATAGGTTGATTATCCGTGTGTCCTGTAACTTTAATATTATTATCTAAAACTTTAAGCATTTTAGAAATTTGTGTTAATAGTGCTGATGACTGTTTTAATACCTCTGCATCGCCAGAATTGAAAAGCACAACATCTTGTATATCAATCTCTAGACCGTCAGCGTCAACTCCAACTTTAACCTTGTCAGAATATCCATTTTTTTTAATTTCTTTTTCCAACTTTGATTTAATTTCTTTCATCTTGATATCCTCAGTCACACTATCACTCGGGACAATTGAAACACCTGCTTTACCTACTGAAGCACCTCCACTACCACCTTCTTGCAACACATTACTCCCCGCCTTAAAAATTACATTAAATTCTTGACTAGCTTTTTGTAACTTTGCAGTATCTACCTTACTCATAGCGAACATAACAATAAATAGTGCCAAAAGAAGAGTTAACATATCTGAATATGGAATAAGCCATGTTTCATCAATATGATCTTCATGAGATTCTTTTTTCTTCATTTTTATTCTCCTTTAAGTTATCCTTTAATATTGTGTGCCTCTATTTTTATTCTTTCATTTGGTTCTAACATGCCTATAAGTTTTTCTTGTATTTTCTGAGGATTTACCCCCTCTTGAATAGCTAAAACACCTTCAACTATAATATACATAGAGTTTATTTCTTCATGAGATTTTCTTTTAAGTCTAGATGCAAAAGGATGACATACTACATATCCAAAGAAAATACCATAAAGAGTTGCAACGAATGCTCCTGCTATCATATGTCCAAGTTTTTCAACATCGTTTAAGTTTCCAAGAGCTCCAATCAAACCAACAACAGCTCCTAAAACTCCAAGAGTTGGTGCGGCTCCCCCTGCAGTTGTAAAAATAGAAGCTCCTAGACGATGTCTTTCTTCCACAGTCTGAATTTCTATTTCTAAAACTTCCCTTATATAACTCGATTCCGTACCATCAACTACCATAGTCAGGCCCTTTCTCATAAATTTATTTGACATACTATCTACAATCTTCTCGAGTGCTAGCAATCCATCTTTTCTAGATGTTTTTGATAACTCAACAATCTCCATTACAATAGAAGCTTGTTCTCCTTTTCCTTTTTCTTTAAAAAGAACTCCTAAAATTTTAGGAATTTTAAGAAATTCATCCTTAGGAAAAGAATTCAT
The DNA here is from genome assembly GCF_001276985.1 of Clostridium botulinum. Classification (GTDB taxonomy): domain Bacteria; phylum Bacillota; class Clostridia; order Clostridiales; family Clostridiaceae; genus Clostridium_F; species Clostridium_F botulinum. The sequence continues at coordinate 163,496 of NZ_LHUL01000003.1, read as the reverse complement.
TACCGCTGCCATAGTTCCTACAAGAATTATAATTGCTGCAGCAGGATTTAATAATACTGCAACATTTGCACCTTTTACTATCATTCCTACAATAACTGCTGAAAGTCCTATTATCACACCTAAAACTAGAAAAATATCCATTTTACATTTACGCCTCCTGGTTACCTATATGTTTCTTTATTATTTTTTGATTTTTAATTTTAATTTGATTAATACTAGCATTCTTTTTGTTATGCTAGTTCTTAAAATAAAATTATATCACCTACTTCTTTAAAAGAAGACTACATAATCCATTATCGAATTTTGTAAAATCATTTCTTTATAATTTTTTAAAATTTATATCCTTATATTCGATTGAACCTTATTAATATTTATATATGTAAATTTTATTTAACATACAAAATTTAACATACAAAGTTACTAATTTTTATATATTATCTATTTATTTATATTTATCTAATGTTGTTTAAAAAACAGTACCCGTATAGTAGTCTAGTCTTATTCTCTAAAATACCAAATACTTTTATGTAGTATATAACCTTTGAAAGTTCTGCTATTCCATCAGTATAATCTTTATTTTTTATATTTAGGGATTTAAGTCAATTTAAGACTTTCTTATCACCTCCTTTGATTTCTTTCTCCCCTATAAACTTTTCCTATTTGATATCTTCTAATAAAAAAAATTTATATCATTCATATATTAAGATACATGTCTAACTAAAGGAACAATTAAGTCAAATCTTAAATACGTATCTTTATCTATTTTATTAAATCTATATATTTGCTTTTCTGTATCTCCTGCTCCTTTAGCTAATAATACCTCTAACTTTTTAATTATTGGAGTATTAAATCCTTTGCCATAACTGTGTTTGAAATAGATTACACATGTTATATAATCTTAATAAAAAGCCCTATAGGTTTACACCTATAGGGCTTTACTTTACAAACTAAATATTTTGCCATCATAGACACAAGTCTATTTCAATACTAATAGATTTGTATCTATGCAAATTTCAATGTACTAAACAAATTATTTTAAGCTTACAGATAAAAAATATATTTACTATAACAAAATTTTTTTAATCTAAAAATCACTTAACAATATATTGCATAAATCAAGTTTTTTCTATGATGATGATTAAATTTTATGTTATATAAAATTTATTTAATATCCGTATTCATTAATCTCCTGATTTCATAACAAATATTTAATGTATTTTATAATATTAAATATTTATATACAAGTTATAATTTAGTTATTGTTGAACCTCTTTTTCGTAATTAAAATAAGTATCTTGATTCATAGTACTAAATCCTAAATTATAGAAGACACCATCCTCTAAATTGAATTTCCATGAATGTACATAGAATAAAAAAGTCTGCATATTGTCATAAGTTGATGTTTCAAAAATATCAGCCTCTCTTTGATTAAAGAATAGTGAATTAAAAGTATATGCCTCATTCTTTATACCTTTTTTACCTTTAAAATATGTTTTTTTCACTTCTCCATCTTTTATATAATAAAGCTTTATTTCTGAAATATTACTGGATACTGGCATACCAATCATAAGAAAATCCGAACCATTTGATTGTTTATTTTTATATACTTTAACTGAATTTCTGTTTAAGTTTAATTTTATTGGTTTATTATCATATGCATCATATATCTTTGGTTCACTCTCTCCTTGCTTTACTATAGCTATTTTATAATGACCAGTACTTAATATATCTCCTTTTTGTGCTCCAGCCCAGCTATACTCTGCTATTTCTATTTTTTTGTCATCACTATATAGGTACGCTGAATAAATGTCTCCATTGTTATCTTTCATATTAGAGTTATAGACACTTTTACTTTTTATTATATCTAGTTCATTTATTGTTCCATTTAAGATATTTTCTAAATTAGAACCTATTGCTCCTGAACCACCAAGTAAAATTAAATTTTTATAGTTTGTCGTATTTAAATATTTTTTCTGATTTGACATATCTTTACCGTTTGTAAGTACTATTGGAGCATTTTGTTTTGCTGCTAATGCGCTGCCAGATAAAGCATCTGGAAAATTTTCTCCATTAGCAATTACTGCTGTATCTGAATCTAAGTTAAAGTATTTACATATCTCTAATGAAGTATCATATCTGGTATTTCCCCAAATTCTTATTATATTGCTATAATTTAATGAAGGTACTATATTTCTTACTTCTGTAATTATATTATTACTTAAATAACCTTGTCCACCTATTAAATATAATTTAGAAGGTTGAATTTCTCTAATTTTAGCTTTAATTTCATCAGGTAAAGTTTTAGAATCACTCATTAAAATAGGATATCCTTTTGAGGCTGCAGCACTAGAAACACTTAATGCATCTGCAAACCCATATCCATTAGTTATAACTATTGCAGTTCCCTTTTCTATATTCATGGAATTTATTATTGCTCTATTTGTATCAAATCTATTTTTTCCACCTAATCTTATAATATTTTTATATCCTAAGGATTTTATGTAATTTATATAATTTTCACTTACAGAAGCATTACCGCCTAATATGTATACATTTCCATTTACATTTAAATGATTCTTTATATAATCTATTGAATCTAAGCTGCCTTTTATATCTTTATCTACCAATAATATTGGAGCTTTTAATTTTTTAGAAAGACTACTTCCCGCTAATGCATCTGGAAAATCACTTCCACTTGCTATTATTACATTATCTACTTTATCATTATTAAATTGTTTTGATATGTTTAAAGATGTCTTATATCTATTTGCACCCTCTATTCTACTTACACTGTAATTATTTTTTCCCTGAGCTATTGTCGATACTCCCAAAATTAATGCTATAGAAGTAACTAGTGTAATTATCCTTTTCATTGAATGTCTCTCCTTCCTAATTGTTACTAATACTACTATTTTTTAAGATTTAAAAACAAAATTCAATTTATATAAAACAACAAATAATGCATATTATATAATTATATACAATATTAATTCTAATTTCCATATAAATTTATAATAAGCAATTTATAACTTTTCATGCTATAGAGTCATCTAATTTAAATTATTTATTTATAAATTATATCTATATGAAAATTTTATGATATATTAATATAATGTTATAAAGATTAAATTTTATATTTTTGATTAAAAAAGCCTCAGAAATTAATCCAAGGCTTTATTATATTTAATTTAATTTTACTATTACTTGTTCACCCAAAAGTAAAGAACCATTAAATTCTAGTTCTAATCCATTAGTTCCTTTTGGAACCTCTACAACATAAACTCCTGTTATTTTTCTACCTGGCCCAACTTCTCCATCCATTTGTCCTGCATTAGCGGATGTCGAACCTCCTATTGACTCTTCACATTCTCTACCATCTTTATCTACAACTTTAAACATCATTACTGAAGATACTACCTGTTGTTCATTTGATATGTTTTCCACTGAACAATCTACCGCAATAAATTCATTACCTGGTTGAGGTTGTGTAAATTCATCTCCCTTGGCTTTATAAACCTTATTAACTGTAACTTTAAAATCTTTTAATTTTACAACATCTCCAATTTTGAAAATTTTAGATTTATTTGTTGATTTATTTGCTTCTGTATTGGCTTCTGCGCTTTTATCCTGGACTTTTGCATTTGTTTCTGTGCTTTTATCCTGGACTTTTGCATTTGTTTGTCCTACTTTTTGAGGTTCATCTATAATTGTTCCTGCACCAGCTCCTATTCCTATTCCAACTATAAGAATCAATATCCAAAACCACCATTTTTTATAGAATGGCTTCTTAACTTTTTTATTTTTCATACATAATCCTCCCTAAATTTTCTACATTATATAATATATTCCATGTTAATTATACATTATATTTACATAAAGTTCAAATTTTGTACATAGTTATCACAAAATAAAATTATTATACAAATATACTAAAAATATTAAAAACTATTTAGAATGTTACATAAAAAATTTGATACAAAAAGAGCCCTATTCAATTTAGGACTCTCGTCAAAATAAGGAGGTCTCTAATAATGCTTAACTTAGAACAACTTTATATATAAACTTCTATAAAAATAATAAAAATTTTTATTTTTTGAAAGCTATCCAGCCTCTTTTAGATACATATCTTATATAAGTTACAAGTCTATATATAGAATCTTCTAATTTATCCCCATATTTATCTGACATTATCTTTGCAATATCTAATATAGACTTTTCACCATCTATTGAAAGCCATACTTCTGACGACATTTTATCAAATTTCACATCACATTTAGGTGCTCTCTTTACAAGCCATCCTAAAAATTTTTTAACGGGGTCATTAACTTTAAAAGTTAATATAACCTGACCTTCTTCTTCTATCCAATTATAATTAGTCCGATATGGTATCTGCTTTAGAAAATTATATTTATCATCTTTTGAATCCATAATTCTTATACATTAGCTCCTTTATTTTTGTTACACGCAACTTCTTTTTTGCTACATGCAAATTTATATATCCAAACTCCTAATAAAATGAAGATCACAAAGGATACTATATTACTATTTGCAATTGTTGGCATAATTTTTTCACCAAAGGCTATATTTACATTTAATGTTGCGAATACAGCTATAACTATACCTATAAGTGCATCCCCTGCCACAAGTCCTGATGCCAAAAGCACACCTTTCTCAACAGATTCTGACTTTCTTTCTTCATCTTTTTTGAACTTTCTTTCAACTAATACTCTTAATATTCCTCCAGTTAATATTGCACTATTTAAGGATATAGGTAAATAAATACCAAGGGCTACTGGAAGAATTGGTATACTTGCAAGTTCACAAAATATTGCTATAGCAGCTCCGACCAAAACTAATGTCCAAGGAAGTTTAGCTGACATTATACCCTCAACTAACATTTTCATTAAACTAGCCTGTGGTGCTGAAACATCTGCACTACCTATTCCATAAGCACTATGTAACATTTTAACAACAATGGCTGCAAATCCTGATGAACATGCTATTGCTATAAACATTCCAATTTGAACTTTTTTAGGAGTACCACCTATTATAAATGTTGTTTTTAAACTTTGAGCAGCACCTCCTGCTACAGCTATAGCAACACAGACTACCCCACCTATAAGTATGGATTTTCTCAGGCCTTCATTCCCAACAACACCTGTTAGTTTTAATATTGTTGTTACAAAAAGTAGAGTTGCTATAGTCATGCCAGATACGGGATTATTAGATGCTCCTATTATGCCAACCATTCTAGCAGATACTACGGCAAAGAAAAAACTAAATAATACCGCAAGTAATCCCCCTATGAATCCACCTTTTATCATTGGAAAAAGCCATGTTAATGCGAATCCGAATACTGCTGCTCCTAAAACCCAAGTTATTGGTGCTTCAATATTTATTCTGCTTGTATCTTCTTTTCCACCATGGCCTATTCCTCCCATTGCTTGTTTAAAGCTTTTTATTATAGTAGGCATTGATTTAGCAAGAGAAATAAATCCTCCCATAGCAACTGCTCCAGCACCTATATATTTAATATAACTAGACCATATTTCTGGGGCTGTCATATCAACTATAAGTTTCGTAGATGGAAATAATGGTGCTGCAAGGCCTGCCCCTAAATATTTAATCAATGGTATTAGACCAAACCATGCAATAACAGAACCACCAAACATCAATAGAGATGCTTTTGTACCAACTATAAATCCAACACCAAGTAAGGAAGCTAATGTATCTACACTTATCATAGTTCCTTGGTAAGATTTAAACACATAGGAAGCTTGCTCATTCCAAAGTTTAAATCCTCCAGATAAAAATTTATAGGCTCCTCCTACACCAAGACCTGATACAACAGTTTTAAATCCTTCTCCTCCTTGACTCCCTGTAACTAAAACCTCAGCAGCTGCCATACTTTCTGGATAAACTAATTCACCATGTTCTTCCACTATTAAAAATCTTCTAAGTGGAGTAATAAAGAATGTTCCCATTAACCCACCAATTATTGTAACTATTATTATAGTGGTAATACTTAATTCAAACTTCCACAAAATTAATGCTGGCAGAGTAAAAATAATTCCTCCTGCTATAGATTCACCCATTGCTGCCAGTGAAGCTACCATATTTGCTTCTAAAATATTATTTCTTCTAAATAATCCTTTTAATATACCTGTTGCAAGTATAGCTCCAGGTATACCAGCTGCAATTGTAAGACCAACTTTAAGGCCTAAATAAGTATTTGCAGCTGCAAATAAACATGCCATTACAATACCTAAAATAATAGAATACCCCGTTGTCTCTGGCATAGCTTCTGTAATAGGTATAAAGGGTTCATAATTTTCCCCTTTGCATCCGCCATAGGCTTCCTTTGCCAATTTACATTTTTGATTGCTCATATTAACACCTACCTTATCTATTGTAGAATTCGAGCCTAAGGAAATTGATTTCTTATGATTAACATAAACTTATAGTTAACTAAGAAATCAATTTTCCAATTATTTACATTGAAATATCTATTTAATGTTTTTTAATATTTCTTTTAGAAGCGCCCAATATTTTTCAACTGAAGATATTTTTAAATGCTCATTAGCGGTATGAACATCTATTATATCTGGTCCAAAGCTAATCATATCTGTATCTTTCATAGTTTCTTTAAATAAACCACATTCAAGGCCTGCATGAATAGCTGTTATAGCTGGTTCTACGCCAAATAAGTTTTTGTAAGCTAAAACAGATATATCTCTTATTTTAGAATCCTTATCGTATTCCCAACCTGGATATTCTGATTCTCTTTTAACAGTAGCATCAACGGCCTCTGCTAAAGCTTCAATCTTATCTGCTATTTCAGATTTTCTGCTATAAACAGAACTTCTTATAGAAGATATAATCTCAACTTCATCTTCTTTTGTATTTATTATTGCAGTATTTAAGCTACTCTCTACAAGACCTTTTATGTCTTGACTCATAGATTGTACTCCATCTGGAACTGATGTTAAAAATCTAATAATTGATTGCGTATTTGTTTTACTGAAATGCTTGTCTACTTTATTTGAGCTCTCAACTTTTATTTCTACTGAAGGATCTTGTACTCTATATTCAGCTTTTAAATCCTCCTGAACTTTACTTAATATTTCTTTAACTTCTTCTATTTTATTTTTATCTAAAGTTATTAGGGCACTGCACTCTCTAGGTATAGCATTATCTTTTGTTCCACCTTCTATATGTGCAATATTAAAATCAATGTACTTGCTTAAAATATATAAAAGTCTACCAATTAATTTATTTGCATTTCCTCTTTGTTTAACAATTTCCATTCCAGAATGTCCACCATTTAAACCTACTACTCTTATTTTAATAGCTTCCTTTTCGCATTTTTCTGACTCTACTTTTATTTTTGTAGTAGCTGTAATTCCCCCTGCGCAGCTTATTATGAATACACCATCTTCTTCTCCATCTATATTTATAAGCATTTTACCCTTTAAATTTTTAGTGTCTAATGCAAAAGCTCCTTCCATGCCATCTTCTTCATTACTTGTAGCAACAAATTCTATTGGTGGATGATCTATATCCTTTGAATCTAATATTGCGAGTCCATAAGCTATAGCAATACCATCATCTCCACCTAATGTTGTGCCCGTAGCATAAATATAGTCATCTTCTATTCTTAATTTTAATGGATCTTTTTCAAAATCATGATCTACATCTTTTAACTTTTCACAAACCATATCCATATGACCTTGTATTATTACGGTTGGTGCATTTTCATATCCCTTTGTGCCAGGCTTCTTAATTATTACATTTAAGGCCTTATCTTGACATACTTCTAAATTTCTTTCCTTGGCAAAGCTAACTAAAAAATCACTAATCTCTTTTTCATTTCTTGATCCATGTGGTATTTTAGTTAATTCCTCAAAAAAATGAAATACTGATTTAGGCTCTAAATTACCTAATACTTCCATCATATAACCCTCCTAAAATTCATTAATATATTGTTTAATACAACAAATAAAAAATTATAAATATGATTCGAACCACAAATTTACATTTTAAATATAAAATTCAAATTCAGCTGCTAATATCAAATATATTACAATTTAACCATTATTTCAATGTTATTTTTTTATCAATATATGAGTTTTATAGCATTTAAATCAAATATTTGATAACGTTTACCTATAGTAATTATTCAATTAATTACTTTTTTCATTAAAGTGATGATATTTTCACAATTTTTAACATCCTTAATCTGTTATTTCCGACAATATCTAATTAATTCTTAATTTCTTTTACAGTTATCCCCTTATTTTACTATAATTTAATTGTTTTTGAAAATAAAAGTAACCTACAACCCTTTATGATTTTTAATAAACATGAAAAAAAGAAGGGTGCTTTAAAATAAAATAGATTTAACTTTAATACTAAAAATATTAAAATTAAATCTATTTTGGGACAAACCCCTCTATATTCTCCTTATAATTTTTTTAATCTTTGTTATATCTATCTAAATATTTTTAAAAGTCTATTCCACTAATTGTTTTAATTCTTGAATAAATTCAAATACTGCTTCTTTTGTTGTTGCCCAGGAAGTAACTAATCTAATAGCGGAATTTTTATTGTCTACCTTCTCCCAAATATTAAAAGAGAATCTTTCTTGTAGTATTTTTATGTTTTCATTACTCAGAATAGGGAAAATTTGATTACTCTTAGATTCCACAAAAAACTTACAGTTGGCATCTTTTAATCCTTTAGTTAAAATGCTTGCCATTTCATTTGCATGATTTGCAAGATCAAAATAAAGATTATCCTTAAATAGCTCCTCAAATTGTATTCCTAAAACTCTTCCCTTAGCAAGAAGAGCTCCTTTTTGTTTTATATTATATCTAAAATCTTCTTTTAAATTTTGATTTTTTATAACTAAAGCTTCTCCTATAAGAGCCCCATTTTTAGTCCCACCAATACAAAATGCATCTGAAAAATCACACATATCTTTTAAAGTTAAATTTGACTCTTTAACAGCAAGAGCGGAACCAAGCCTTGCACCATCTACATACAAAATAAGGTTCTTCTTTTTACAAAATTCACTTAAATTTCTCATTTCTTCTTTGGTATATACTGTTCCCACTTCTGTTGAATTAGAAATATAAACAAGCTTTGGTTTTACAAAATGCTCGTTTCTATGAAAATCTAATACCTGTTGAATTTTATCTGTAGTAATTTTCCCATTTGTTGAATCTACAGTAATTACTTTATGACCAGTATATTCAATGGAACCAGTCTCGGGGCCTGCAATATGACCTGAATGTACACATATACAAGCTTCATGAGGTCTTAAGAATGAACTAATCGAAATTAAATTTGTTTGAGTTCCTCCAGATATAAGATGAATATCTACATTTTCATTTTGTACTAATTTCTTTATTATAGAAATAGCATTTTTAGTATGAGAATCTTTTCCATAACCTTCCTCTTGAGTAATATTTGACTCTGCTAATGCCTTTAAAATTCTAGGATGACATCCTTCACTATAATCGCATTTAAAACTATACATTTATAAGCCCCCTCTATAATTTGAGTGTTTATTTTTATAAAAAAGTTTGCATAACTACTTTTTTTGTAAATTTATATAGAAATATATGACTGGATAGATGAAATGTTTAAAAACATCAGACTACATATATGACCTCAAACCACATTTTAAAACTTGGTAATGAATTCCAAATCACCTTGCTAATTAAAATATATTATAAATGAACGCTTATTTCAATGTTATTTTTTTATCAACATTCAAGTTTTATAACATTTAAATAACTTACTTGATAACTTTTATTTCATTTATTATTTAATTAATTACTTTTTTCATTAAACCTATGACATTTTCATAATATTCTATAAGAATTAATAATCTTATTTATAGTATCCTATTAATTTTTCTTATAGCTAAACTATTACTTCAATATAATTTAGTTGTTTTTTGCTTTAAAACCTTTATGATTTTTGATAAATATAAAAAAATTATGTAAAAATAGACTTAGCATAACAAATAAAATCTATTTTTACACAATTATTTCTTTAGATTAGAAATTATCATACTAAATTTTATAGACAAGTATTTCTTTAATAATTTTAATAATAATTCTTATATTACAAAACTGTAACTTTAAAAGGCAAAACTGTAATATAAATAAATGGTTTAAATCCTCTTTACTATTTATAATTAAATCATAAGTTAAATAAATTTTGAGGAGTGATTTAATATGAAAAAAGTAGTAGGTTTATTAAAGAAATTAAAAAAGAAGGATGTTAAAGAAAAAAATTATAATGAAATACAAAACTTATCAAAAGAAGTTTTAGATTTAAATACTTTATTAAACAATAACATATTATTTTAATATCTTCTTGCAACAGTTAAAATCCTAGTTATATTTTCACTAGCCTTTTCTACATTTATTTTTCCTTCTTTAAGAGCACTTTTCAGGTCGGTGACTCCCCTTAAAATTCCTACAATAGAGTCAATTCCATTTTCATATAAAATATCTACATCATCTCCAACATGTGCTGCAAAGGCTATAACCGGTATATTAAATTCTTTTGCAACCTTGGCTACTCCGAAAGGAGTTTTTCCAAATATTGTTTGAAAATCTATACTACCCTCTCCTGTAAACACAAAATCTGCACTTTTTACTTTTTCTCTTAATTTTGTATACTCAATTACAAGATCAATTCCTTTTTCAAGTTTAGCATTTAAAAATGCCATAAGTCCAAATCCTAATCCACCTGCTGCTCCTGCTCCTGGTATTTCTTTTATATCTTTGCCTAACTTATTTTCTATAATCTTTGCAAAAGAAGCTAAATTTTTATCTAGTTTTTTTACTATTTCAGGAGTAGCTCCCTTTTGAGGTCCAAAAACATAAGAAGCTCCCTTTTCTCCTAAAAGTGGATTGTCCACATCACAAGCAACTCTTATATTTACATTTTTCAATCTTTCATCTAATTTTTTTAAATCAATTTCCTGTAGTTTATTTAAATGACCTCCTCCAAAAGGAATCTCATTTTTATCTTTATCTAAAAGTTTTGCTCCAAGAGCTACAACCATACCTGCCCCACCATCATTTGTAGCACTACCCCCAATACCTATAAGTATTGTAGAGATATCTTTATCTAGGGCTGCCTTTATAAGTTCTCCTGTTCCATATGTTGTAGTGTATAGGGGATTTCTTTTCTCAGATTCTATAAGATGAATTCCGCTGGCACTAGACATTTCTATAACTGCAGTTTTATGATCTCCAAGTATTCCAAATACAGCATCCACCTTATTTTTTCCATCTGGGCCCGTTACTTCAGCATGAACTATTTGTCCATTTGTTGCATCTACTAGAGATTGAACTGTTCCCTCTCCACCATCTACCATAGGAACTTTCATACATTGAGCATTTTTTAAAACTTTTTTTATTCCCCTTTCCATAGCATATGCCACTTCCTTTGCTGTCATACTTTCTTTAAAAGAGTCTGGAGCTAAAACAAATTTCATTTTTTTCAATCCCTTCTTTAAGCTCGCTTAATTTATTTCTATAAAATATTCATAATGTATTCTTTTATTTTCATAAATGCACTTCTACCTGTTGGATAAGAAAAGCTTTCATAACACAAGTAATCTAAAACAACAACCCTCTGAGTATAATTGTTTTATACCAAGTTCTGTTATAGCTTATCCAAAGACTTGACTTGCAACTACCACTTCTAAAGTAGTTTAAGCTATAGCTGCTGACATTAATATTAACATTGCTAGAGCTAACACAAAATCCGATAACCTAATTGTATTAAATATTCTTATAATTGCATCTTTAGGTTCTAAATTTACTATAATTCCACCAACCGGCAATGTTATAAGTGGATCAATTTTATATTAGCATATTTTTTTGTAAAGTTGTTCATTTTAATTCCTCTTTAATTTATATTTTAACATTTACTATAACTTTTATTTCTATAATATTTCCAAGAAATTTAAAGACTAGAGTAGTATTAATATAAATTAGCTATCATAGATAACATAGTATTGTAGAAAATTTTAATAATCTATTGAAATATGTTAAATGTTTTACCTAACTAGGATAATCTAGCCTCAATTGTACAATATAAATAATATAAAAGTTTTATGGAAGTGATATTATGAGTAAAATATTAATTACAGGTGCAGGTTCTGGTCTTGGGAAGGCTTCTTCTATTGCTTTAGCTAGAAGAGGACATAAAGTTTATGCAACTACTCATAGAAAATCTCAAGCAGAAAATCTAAAAGACATAGCCTTAAAAGAAAATATAAGTAAAAATATTGAAAGCTTTAAGTTAGATATAACTTTAAAAGAAGATAGAGATATTGTAAAAAATTTAGATATAGATGCATTGATTAATAATGCTGCTATAGGAGATTCTGGTTCTGCATCAGAAGTTTCAATTGATAAATATAGAAATGTATTTGAAACCAATGTATTTTCTGCTTTAGAGCTTACTCAAATTGTATTTAATAACATGATTAAAAAAAATGAAGGAAGAATTATTTTTTTATCTTCCTTATCTGGTAGAATTACAATACCTTTTTTATCACCTTATACATCTAGCAAATTTGCCTTAGAAGCAATAGTATCTTCTCTAAAAGAAGAAATAAAAGAGCTTTCTGACTGTAACATTAATATAATTTTGATTGAGCCTGGATCTTATAAAACTGGCTTTAACCAAAAAAATATTGATAAGCAGTTTGTATGGATGAAAGAAAAATCCTATTTTAAAGATAAATTAGTAAAATTAAAAAAGAAGCAATACAGCTATTTCGAATTAATAGAACATAAATCCTTTAATTCTATAGTAAATCAGTATATACATGCTATAGAAGATGAATCTCCTAAATTTAGATACAAAGCTCCTTTAGTTCAAAGTGCTTTTACCCAAGGACAAAGAATATTAGGTAAATAATATATAAACTAGATTAAACATCTTCTAGTTTTATATTTATATCATATCATTGTAATATTATTCGATATCTTCCTTAAAGCTATTGTAAATCCAGTAAAATGCCATTTATTAAACTCAACAATAACTAAAAAATTTACAAACTTTTTCAAAAAATATTTTTATAAGAAAGGGGATGTCTCAAAATAGCCTTAATTTTAAAACCGTAAATATAAATAATACATTCATAAAGCAATTTATTTATTTATTACATGTATTATCTATATTTACTATATTAAAATTAAGGCTATTTTTATTTTGAGACATTCTCTTCAAAATCAAAATTTATATAAATACTTTTTTTTAATTAGTTTTATTTATACACCTTATATTATGTTCTGAATATAACTTCTTCTTTTGAGAACATATATCTTGCAAATGAAATAGATGCAACTATATATACAATTATCCAGCCAAAGGTTATTGCTATATGAGTATAGTTATAAATTCCAGCTAAAAACTCTTTCATAAGACACACTCCATTTGTAAGTGGTATATTAAAATAAAACATTCCTATATTTTTAGGGTCTTTCATCATAACCATATAAATTAATACCATGGCTATAATAGTTATAGGACTTAGGTACGTTTGAGCTTCTTTAAATGATTTTGCATAGATACTAATAGCCAGTTGAAGTGCTCCAAATACCATTGTATATAAAATAGGTAAAATCATAATAAGAACTAAAGTAGCTGGTCCTAAATTTAGTCCTGCATCACCAAACATTCCATTTGGTTGATTCATTGTTATTAATATTCCAATTAAATAAGCACAGGACATTAATATTCCCATTACTGTTATTGCAAGAAATTTTCCTACAAGTAAAGATGTTCTTCCTGCTTTTGTTGTAAGAAGTGGTTCAAGTGTTCCTCTTTCTTTCTCTCCTGCCCCTAGATCTACTGCTGCTCCAATTGTACTTGTTGCACTGTAAAGCATTAAAAGTAAAGGAATCATCATTGAAGCCATTATTTTGCCAAAACCATCATCTTTATCTCCAACCACATTATCTACAATATTAATTGGGGTTAATATGGATTGATCTATATCCTTCTTTTCAAGTCGCTCTGCAACTATTTGTTTTGAATATTCATCTATGTAATTTTTAATCATTGATACAGCTGTCATTGCATCATTACTTGAGTTATCATATTTTAATTCTATTTTTTCATTAGAATCCTTTGATATGTTTTCATCAAATCCCTTTGGGATTTTAATCTGTAGATATACATCTCCATCTTTTATGTCTTTATCAATATTTTTAGCGTCCATTACTTTAACATTTTTATGAGATTTTATAAATTTAGAAAAACTACTATTTCCTTGATCTACTATCGCTATTTTAAGGTTATTTTGAACCTTATCACTATCTGATTTTGCCATTTTACCAATAGCAAAAGACATTATAGGTAAAAGAATTATTGGAATTAATATACTTAATATTAGTGTTTTTTTGTCTCTAAATAAATCTAAAAGTTCTTTTTTTAACACTACTGCTACTATATTTTTCATATAATCACCCTCTTTACTTTGCTATTAAATTTATAAATATTTCTTCTATGCTGTTATTATATTTTTCTTCAAGTTCTTTGAGCTTTCCTTCTTCTACTATTTTACCTTTATGAATTATAACAATTCTATCGCATAGCTTTTCTACTTCTGGTATTGTATGACTTGAGAATATAATAGTTCTTCCATCGCTTTTACATTTTAATATGAAGTCTTGTACAATTTTTGCAGAAGTAACATCTAAGCCTATAGTTGGCTCATCAAATAAAACCACAGATGGATTATGTACTATAGATCTTGCAATAGCCACTTTTTGCTTCATACCTCTTGAAAATTTTCCAACTCTTCTATCAAGGTATTCTGTCATATCTAAATTCTTTGCAAGTTCTTCTATACTTTTATTAGTTTCTTCTTTTGACATCCCATTAAGCTCTGCAAAATATTTTATATTCTCTCTTGCTGTAAGTCTGTCATAAAGACCAACCTCACCACCAAATAAAATGCCTATTTCTCCCCTTACTTTATCCGCTTCTTTATTTACGTCATGTCCATTTATTAGCGCTTCACCCTCCGTAATTTTAAGCATAGTTGCAAGCATTCTAAGGGTTGTTGTTTTACCTGCCCCATTCTCTCCCAGCAAACCAAGTATTTCTCCATCATTTGCTTTAAAATTTATACTATCTACTGCTGTTACGCCTTTTTTAAATCGCTTAGTTAAATTTTTAACTTCAATCATAGCTCCCTTTAATCCTCCTTCATAATAAAAAAGTTATAATTCCTTATAAAATTTTAATCAACTGATTTGTAATAGATTGATTATTCATTTATTGCATTTTTACCCCAAAAACTTATGTGTAATAAATAAAAATTTCACTACAATTATAACATATAAGAACTTCTTTAATATAATCTTAAGAATTTTTTAATATAATTTTATTTGTATTCTAAGTATAAATGTTTTCTTTTATTTGATTTATTATACTATGATATTTCATAAAATAAGAGTAGTTATTACCTAAAAAGTGGGTGTAACAAAATTGCTTTAAAGTAGTTTTGTTACACTCACTTTACTTTTTACTTATTTATAATAGACATAAAAACGGTATTAAAATAGGAATAACCACAGTTAATTAATATAATTCCCGATAAACTAGATCATCCATATTCAGATATAATAGATAAAGCTAATATTTATATGTTTTTCTTATACAACATGTCTATATGAGGGATATTATCTTCTAAATAAACATCAGACACTTCATTAAATCCTAAACTTCTATAAAAATCTAACAAATAAGCTTGAGCTGAAATTTTAATTTCTTTTTCATTCATATTGTTTTCTATAAATTCAATTGCCTTTAACATAAGTTCTCTAGCTAAACCTTTACCCCTATAATCTTTATTAATTAAAACTCTTCCTATGGATATCTCATCGTAAGATACACCTTTTTCTAAAATTCTTAAATATGCTATAATTGCATCATTATCATGTGCAAATAAATGATATGCATTTTTATCTTTAGAATCAATGTCTTGATATGGACATTCTTGCTCTACAATAAACACTTGGTCCCTAACTCTTAAAATTTCATACATTTCTTCTACACTTAATTCTTTAAACTTTTTCAGCTTCCATTCCATAATTACTTCTCCTTTAGCTATCTAAATAATTTCTTTTCTCTCCTCTTTTTATAATTTTCCAATCCTTTTCAATATTTTTTCTCATTCGTTCTAGGAGATTGTGAAGTATTTCTTTTTCTTCATCACTAAATCCCTTTAATGAACTATCTGTAGAAAATTTTTCTTCTCCACATAAAAATGAATAAATCCCTATTGATCTTTCAGATGGATAAAGTTTGAATGATCTTTTATCCTCTACATCATTCTTTTTAATAATATAATCACTTTCAACTAATTTTTTTATTGCTTTTGCTGTTGTTGTTCTATCTACTTTTAACATATTAGATAGTGTTTCTTGATTTATTCCTGGATTTTCACATATTCTTACTAAAAACATATATTGACCTTTTTCTAAGCCTATCTCTCTAAATTCTACATCACTGATTGTCTGAAGACATCTTGCAATCATCCCAATTTCTCTAAGAATCAAATAACTCATAATACCACCTTTCGAAACTTACTTGAACTTTCAAGTAAATTTACTTTAACACTTTTTTGCTAAAAGTTCAAGTAAACTTATTTAAGGTTTAACTTAAACTAGCAGCAAAATATATTTATGGCATATAATAACCATATTTATATAATCTATTGCATAACTTTTATACTCCATATGAAAAATTTTTTACACACTAAAGTCTACATATTATTTACTAAATTTTTTATTATAATTTAATAATATATATTTTTATCTAACAAAAAACCCCACACATATTGATAAGTAATATGTAAATCCTATAAATATACTTAATAATAATTAGCAAGTTCTATTATTGAAAGGGGATTAAATTTATGAATAGAAATAAAAAAAATAAAAATGTTAAGGTTAATAAAGCTATAGAAAATTCAGGTAATAGTAATAGCATAGATGCTTTAAATACTGCTAATAGTACTAATAATAAAAATATTAAGCATAAAAATAAATAATAATTTGCATATCAAGAGCTTACTTAAAAAAATAAATTTTCTAATTACTAAATATAAAAATTACAACAAAAGTAAAAATACTGTCTTAAAATATATTTAATTTTGAGACAGCATTTTTGCTCTATTTTATATTCAATTCTATAATTTATTAGTTATTAAAGTTAAATGCATATACAACTGCTTTATATTGGCTATTAACTATTTTAATTACTTAACTCTATAATTATGAGAATAATAAAATACTCCTTCCACTATGATACCTATTCCAATTCCTATAGCATAAGCTAATAAGTCTTTCCATGAAAATACGTATCCTAATACTAATCCACCTAAAGTTGTTTTTCTTATGTTATCTATCCAATTAGAATGGTATAATTGACTTATTTCAATAAGATAGGAAAATGCTAAAGCCATAAATGCAACCATTTTTGTCTTTGTACCTTTGAAAATAAATCCACATAACATAAAAATCATTAGTGCCCAAAGGGCATCACCTAAATATACATTTAAAAAATCTGGTATAAAATACTTTAGCTTTCTTGAACACAATCCTAAAAACATTACAATGAATGTAGCAAATCCATATACTAACCTATTACGCTTATGATTCATATTAAAAAACCTCATTTAAAACAATTTTTATTTAATAGTTTTTTTAAGTTCAGTATTGTATTCTTCCATTTTTCGTTTTTTAATAGATTTATATTTTAAAGAAAATTATTTGGATTTAATGGCCACTTTCCATATTTTCTAGCGGAAGCCATAAATTGATCAATATTTTCCAGAGGAACTCCCCCTGAAAGATCACATCCTGATGCTAAAATATATCCACAAGGGCTATCATATGTCTTTTGAATACAAGTTTTTACTGCTAAATCTACATCATTAGTACTGCCTAAAATTAACGTGCCTACTGGATCTACATTGCCAAGAATAGGAACTTTATCTCCTACTACTTGTTTTGTATATTCTAAATCTACTCGATTATCTACACTAATCATATCACAACCTGATTTCACCATATCTCCTACAATTGCGGTTGTATCTCCACAAATATGATAACAAACCGTTCCTTTTGCATCATGAATATCTTTCATTAAATCTATTGTATATGGCAAAACAAATTCTAAATATTTTTTAGGATTAAGAATTGTTCCCGATGCAATAGGATCACATAACAAAATAAGGGAACCTGTCTTTATAAATTCTCTGCAAATCATTTTTAATCCCTCGGTACAAAATTTAACCAATTGATGTAACTTTTCAGGATTTTTTCTAGTTGCTCTTAATAAATCTTCTGTTTTATAAATGCTTGCAGCGGCAGTAAAAGGTCCAGATATCAAAACACCAGTGGGAACCTCTTTCCCTACTTTATCAATCAAAACATCACAAGCTTCTATATGTAATTGAAATGCCTTATCCTTTTTAAGTTCCAATTTTGACATATCTAATTCATGAACATTATTCAAATCGTCTAATGTATATTTCATAATTGCTGGAACTGAATCTTCTGGATCACTCATCTGGGTACCTAGAGCCATACCTACACCATGTAATCCATATTCAATGACAGTTAAGTCATTACCAAATCTTTCATAACATGCAATCTGTGCTTTAGCTTCATTCAAAGCACTGCTTCTTTTTTCCTTATGAGTCATTCCTAATGCCAGCCCAGACATGGAGCAAACAACTGGCATAGCAAGGATTCTATCCATAGGTTTTCCCGTCATAAATGCAGCTAACCGTTCATTTGGTGTCATTTGATCATCTTTATGCATATAATAGCCTCCCTATATAAATTATTTTTTCAGATAATTTTAACATCACTTATTTAAGATTATCACTTTAAATAATAGCTAGTCCAATAAATATTTGTTATTATAAAATATCTACATCATAAATTATTTTTATAATAACAAAAACAATTAGCAACATTTATCTCAATATAGTTCAGCTTTTTTATATACTAATAATATTTTTTATTCACACATACTATATATTGTTCAATATTTTAATGAGCTTTTATAAAATTATACCTAAAATGTAAATAAGAGCTACTTTTTTATTAGTAGCTCTTATTTACATCTTAGGCATTTCCTTATATTTTATTAATATTTAAAAGAGATCAAACACCTTGAATTTTTCTTATTACATTAATATTTACTCTTTTAGGAGGTTCTCCTCCCTCTTTGCCTCTTACAGTAACTTTTTCTACTGGTATACCCATTTCTCTTGCTATTATAGCTTTTACTCTTGGTCTACAGAAATTACCTTGACAAAACCCCATACCTGCCCTTGTACGTCTTTTTATTGCATCTGTAGATTTTACAGGAATTCCTCTTTTCATTGCATCTATTATTTCTGATTCCGTTACCTTTTCACACCTACATATTATGTTTTTAGTTGGATCTTCATCATCTATCTTTCCATCAAAGGATTTATCTTTTTTAATAATTATAGGCTTTCTGTAGGGATTGAATTTTTCATTTTTTATTAATTGCAATCCAGCTTCCTTAAGAATTCCTACTATTTTTTCTGCTATAGCTGGTGAAGATGTAATGCCTGGTGAATCTATACCTGCTGCATTTATAAAGCCTTTAACTTTAGTTTCCTCTATTACAAAATCTCCTGTACTACTAATTGCTCTTATTCCTGCAAAGGTAGTTAAAGATTTTCTTACATCAAAATCTGGTATAGATTTTCTAGCTGTTTTTATTATATATTCTATACTTTCTATATCTGTTCCTATATCTTCTTTGTCTACTACCTCCTGTGCATCAGGACCTATCATAAAGTTTCCATGATAAGTAGTAGTAACTAATATTCCTTTTCCTTTTTCTGTTGGCACTTGAAATATAACCTTATTTACAAGATAGCCTTGATCTTTGGTAGAAAGTACATACTGCCCTCTTCTTGGCAATATTTTAAAATCATCCATCTCTAGCATATTAGCTATCTTATCACTATATAATCCAGCAGCGTTTACAATATACTTACTTTTTATTTCTCCCTTATTAGTATTTATTATAAAAGTTTCATGTTCTTTATCTATAGTTAATACTTTTGTTTCTAATTTTAAATCTACTCCATTTTCTATTGCATTTTCGGCAAGGGCTATAGTCATTTCATAAGGAGAAGCTACACCAACACTTTTAGCATATAATGCAACTTTAACATCTTCATTAATATGAGGCTCTAATTCTTTTATTCTATCTTTGTATATTATTTCCAAATCATTGCATCCTACTTTGATACCATTTTCATATAGTTTTTTTATTCTATTTTCATCATTTTCATCAAAGCCTATTACTAATGCACCTGGATTTCTATATCCAAAGTTAAGCTCTTTTTCCAACTGATTGTACATACTGTTTCCTTTTATACATAATTCTCCCTTTAAAGTTCCATATTTAGCTACATATCCACCATGAACAATACCACTATTTGCTTTGGAAGCTCCTGTTCCAACATCCTCCTCTTTTTCTATAAGACATACTTTTAAATTATACTTTGATAACTCTCTAGCAATGGCTGATCCAACAACTCCAGCACCTATAATACTAACATCATACATAGTTTCACCCTCTTATTCTTATTATTTCAAGCTTATTAATAATATATATTTTTTAATATCTTCTATTATTTTCTTAATACTATTTTACATCCTAAAATAAAAAAACAAAAGTATAATTTATAATATTTTAGATTTGAAAGAATATTATAAAAAATTTAAAAACTATATGTGTATCATATGCTACCACCATATATGTAACAACAAAAAACATCGCTTAATAACCAGGCTATAAAACATAAGAAAAAACTATTGTAAGATAAATCAAAATTCATCTATTGACTCTCACATTATGGTATACTCTATACTGTAAATGAGCTCAAAAACACATATATGTGAGGTATATATAAATGTTAAAAATAGGTGATTTTTCAAAGCTATCAAGAATCAGCATAAGAATGCTTAGGCATTACAATGAAATAGGTTTGCTTATACCTGAAAGTATTGATGATTTCACAGGATATCGTTATTACAGCGAAGCACAACTCCCTGTTGCAAATCGTATTACAGCATTAAAAGATATGGGCTTTAGCCTTGGTGTAATAAGTCAAATTCTATCTCAATATAACGATTCCCATAAGCTTAAAACCTATCTTCAATTAAAACAAAGGGAGATAAAAGAGGAAACTGACATCTTAAACCAGCGACTTTTACTGCTAGAGAGCACATTAAATAGATTAGGAAAGGATGATAATGTTATGAATTATAATGTTACTTTAAAAGAGTTACCAGAAAGAACTGTTGCAAGTGTACGTAAAGTTATCCCTTCTTATGATCAGGAAGGAATGCTTTGGCATATTCTAATGAATGAAACTGCACATCTTCAAATGCAAGACGATAATCCATGTTATACCCTTGCAATCTTTCATGATGGAGAACATAAAGAACAGGATGTTGATGTGGAAGTACAAAAATCTGTTAAAGGAAATTATAAGAATACTGAAAATGTAGTATTCAAAACAGTTGCACCTATTCAAATGGCATCAGCAACTTATCAAGGTAGTTATGAAAAAGTCAATGAAGTGAACGAAGCTGTTGCTAATTGGGTTCGTGATAATGGTTATGAATTTAATGGACTGTCTTTCTGTATTTATCATGTTAGCCCTTATGAGACACAGAATCCTGAAAAATGGGTGACAGAGGTATGTTACCCTGTAAAAAAGAAATAAACCTACATGATAAATGCTGCCTGCTTTAAATAGCAGGTGTTTTTTTGTTATCTTAAAATTTGTAAAATTCATAGTTAAAGTATAATTTTTAGTATCAAATTTAAAAAGCTGTTGACAAAATATATTTGTCAACAGCCTGAAATTTATTAAAAACAATGATATTTTTTACATTAATATAATTTTTAATTAAAGTTTGTCTATAAATTACTAAGCATTATTCTTTTTTGCAAGATAAGGCATAATTACACCTAAACCTATTAGTACAAATGGTGTCACAATATTAAGTACTAGTTTAAACATATCAGTAGAGTACATGCCACCAATGCATGCAAAAGCTGTAAAGACAAAACACCATGCTCCTAAAATAATACCTAGTGTATTATTCTTTACAAAATAATATTCTCTATTAAACTTTTCTCCTGCTTTTTTCAATGCAATATATGCAGCAAATACCCATAAATAACGAAGTGGCATACACACAGCATTTAATTTTACTAACCATTTTACTAATTCATCTACACTACCAATACCTAAAGCTGGTACTACAATTAAAATTGATACAATTACTAAAATAAGTTTATTACCATTTTTATATGCACCGTATTTATTCTTTTCAAACATTTTTTTAGGGATAAAACGTTCATCTGCACTATCAAGTAACATGCGTAAAGGTGCATCAATTGATATAATTAATACAGCAAATTGTGCAATAATATTTGTAATTGCATATATAATTACAAATGTATTACCCAATTTATAATATTCACCTAATTTTTGAAATGCATAATATGCCCCATTAGTCATTAAATCTTTAGGAACATTATTTGAATCAAACATCATGCCAAGGGAAACTGTACCTAAAATTGCACATACAGCTACCATAATTGCTAAGGCAATCATACCTTTTGAAAATCCTGTTTCCGGATTTTCCATTTTATTAACATAGGGTGATATTTTTTCACATCCTCCCACAGCAAATACCAAAATAGCTAAATTAGTAAAAAATTTTGTATCAAAAGTTGGCATAAAGGTTTTAAAAGACCAATCAATTTGATTTAAATGTGCATTTGTAATTGCAGGTGCTGCTATCATTAAAATAATAAATAAAATAGACATTACAAACATTGATGTTCCTGCAAGTGTTGCTAATTTCTTTAGTGGATTTAATCCCTTTGATGCAATATAGATGGCAATTAAAAAGATCACCAAACAAATTAATTGCATAAGTTTTGTATTCATTGAACTAATTCTTTTGTCTTGAAAAATAGCCCAGCTTGTCGCAATCATAAGACCTGATGGTTTTTGTGAAATATAAGGCATATGAACCACCCAATACGTCCATCCAGCATAATATGCAAGTTTAGGCCCTATAGTTTCATGTATCCATGAACTTACTCCTCCCCCATAATCTTTAAATGCTGATCCCAATTCACCCACCATTAAAGCATATGGTACAAAATAAATAGCAAAAATTATAATCCAAGAAACAATTGCTTTAAGCCCTTCGTATTCTGAGAAACCATTAATAACATTACCAAAACCCCATACAGTGGAAAATGCCATAAAAGCAAGCATATACCAAGCAATTCGCTTGTCTTTATTTTTTGACATGATATACTCCTCTCATACTTTTAATATTCTCGTTAAAATAATAAGTTATTGCGTTCATAATCTATTTACTCCCCTCAGATTTTCTTATTATTGCAACTACCTATTAATTCTTATTCCGCAAGATTACATTCTATAACTTCTTTTTATAAAATTTTACCTGCATCATCCATAATAAAACAATTCTACAATCATATGTAAAATCTTTCAAAAAAAATTAAAATAAAGATTAAATATGAGTATTTTTTCTATCTATTACATTCTGGCTGTATTATTGAATCTATTTAAATTTAGATATTTAATAAGCTAATACAAAATAGAAAAAGCGCCTGATTTTAGGCGCTTTTCTACTATTTATAAACTCAGATTTAAAGCCATGATACTTTTTAACATTGTTTTACTAATAAATAATTAGTGGTAAACCTCTATAAAAAAACTCTTATTTCGTATCAGCAAATAGTAAGTCCTGATATAATCTATAATTGTACTCATCAAAACATACAAATCTTACTTCTTCTATATTTTCATATTTTATTAGACTATCTTTTACTGAATTATAGGCAACCTTTGCTGCCTGATTTTTAGGATATCTATATACTCCTGTGCTTATATTAGGGAAAGCAATGGTTTTAACATTTTTTTCAACAGCTAGTTTTAAACTATTTCTATAAGCATTAGCTAAAAGAGTTTCTTCATTACTCTCTCCTCCATGCCATATAGGTCCTACAGTATGAATAACATATTTAGCCTTAAGATTTCCTCCAGAAGTTATTACTGCTTCCCCTATCTTTAATGAACCTATTTTACTTACAATACTTTTACATTCCTCAAGTATCTTATTCCCACCTGCTCTATGAATGGCTCCATCTACGCCCCCACCCCCAAGCAAACTACTATTTGCAGCATTAACAATAGCATCTACATTTTCTTTTGTAATATCGCCCTTTATTATCTTTATTTTATTTATATATGATATAGACAAAATATAACCCCCTTACATATATTTTTTATTACTTAGTATCATAATTATCATATCACCAATACCAGTTTCCATAATATTACATAATTCTGTGTAAGCTTGATTATTCCTCCTTAATATTAATGTTTTCATACTAAAATAAACAAGTAAATAAAAAAAGAACCGCATAAGCAATCCTTTTTATCTTAATTGTTTTATAACTTGTTAGCATAAAATTAAAATTACTGCACTAGTATACTTTTAATAACATTAATTCTTATATTTAAATTAATCATTTATTATTTATAAAAAACTTTATTATAAAACTCACATATTTTCACTAATTTACACCCATTAAATTAAGACGAAAATTTGCTACTCTCTATAAAATGATATAATACTGAAATATTATAATTTACTTAAATATAAAAATATACACAGCTGAATCAATATTATAAAAGGAATGCCATATTTAAATTTAGAATGCTTAGTCTTATGTCTAAATATTTTCATTCCCACATAGGATCCTATACTGCCGCCTAGTAAGGCTATTAATAATAAAGTATTCTCCTTTATTCTCCACTTATTTGCTTTAGCCTTTTCTTTATCTATATACATGCATAAAAAACCCAATAAATTTAATACTATAAAGTAATACTTAATCATAGATCCTCCCTTTTCTTTTAAACCAATTGTAGAATTTATCTTTTATAATTGTATGTTAATTGAATTCTACTTTTCCTTCTAGTCCATAATCTATTTTTATTATATTAATAATGATTTTAAATCTGTCCCCCATTTATTGCAAATTTAAAATTATAATTAATTGTAACACATTCTATAAATATAACATTATTAAATTTTTAAAGAAAATGATTCATCTCCAGTTTCTATAATATAAGTATTAAAAATAATTTCCGAACATTTCTTATTGACAATCTTTATTCTTTAGAATAAAATAGTTTGCATAGAAACTAATTAATTCGTATGCAAACCATTTTTTATATAATATAGGGGGTGAGATTATGAATAATTTTCTTAAAAAGCTCACATTTAAGGTAGAAAAAAGAACTTTACTATTAATAGCAGAACTCTCTTTCTTAATAAGCTCATTAAAATTTGAAAATACTATATTAAAATATAAAAATTAAAATCGGAGGAAATTTGATATGAAATACGATTGTTTTGAAATAGCAATGCTTATAAAAGAAGTGTATGCAAGTACAATGGGAATAGTCAGCAATAGTTTAAAAGATAGTGGATTTACCCATCAGCAAATTATGGTTATAAAATTAATTGCACATAATGGACAAGTTAATATATCCCAATTATGCGATGAAATATCCTTGGCTAAAGGTACTGTTTCTGGTATAGTTACAAGATTAGAAAGTGCTGGCTACGTAAAAAAAATTAAAAATGAAAATGATAAAAGGAATACCTATGTTACATTTTCAGATAAAGGATTAAAATTTGCAAAGGAATTCAGAGAAGAAATTAATAAAAGCTTTGATAAAATATTTAGTAACTTTACAGATGAAGAAATAATGGAATTAAGAAATAATCTAATAAAAGTAAGAAATAAAATTAAAGGAGATAATTAATAATGGATGGGAAATTAGTTTTTGCAATTGTTACAATAACTTTAGCTCTAGCATTCTATACTGCAGGGGTATGGTCTGAAAGAAAATCTAATACATTAAAAAAATGGCATGTAATCACCTTTTGGATAGGTCTAGTCTTTGATACTACTGGTACATTGACTATGGATAAAATTGCCAAGGCAGGTAGTACATCAATTTCTTCTGATCAACTTGCTCTACATGGATTTACAGGAGGATTAGCCATAGTGTTAATGCTATTACATGCTCTATGGGCAACATGGGTATTATATAAAAAGGATGAAAATAAGAAAGTTATTTTTCATAAATTTAGCATAACAGTTTGGGTTATTTGGTTAATTCCTTATATTATTGGAATGATTATAGGAATATCATAATTAATACTAACAATCCCATTTACAATCTTTAATTGACATATTAGCTTTAACAGCATCTAAAGCTAGAAAACTTTATCTAACTCTAGATGCTATTTTAATTAAAGAATATCTAAGTATTTATTTTTTTATACCCAAGTGACTTGATATTTCAAAAAAATCCTGTATATTATCCTTATTGTTACTATTTATATCCTCTCCTTCTAAGGTTCTTTATTTATAAAGACTATTTTGACTAAGATATCCAATTTTAATATCTTTTTTATGCTAAAATACATTTCCATTATATAGTTTAATGTTACCATATATAATATTTGCTAAAATGCTTTTACCAGCTCCATTTAATCCCACTAATCCAACTCTTTCACCTAATGTAAGATCAAAATTTACATTATTTAAAATAGTTTTTTCTCCAAAGTCCTTACATATTCCAATAGCATTTAATAGTATTGTCATAAATATCACCTCATTTTTTATAATATAATGCTTTAAATAAAGGTTAATTTATGAGTTAAGATAATTTTTATAAAACAAAAATACCATTAATGAGCTTAGTCCAATAATCGTCTTTAAAATAAACTATTTAAAGCTTCTTATAGTTTCACTTATACAAAAATTAGCTATTAACTATATTCAGATTGGAAATATAGTAAAATAAAAATCCAGTATCTATAATTAATAACTATTTATTCTTATTTTTTTTATTATAATATCATCGGAAATACTAAATATATTATCTATAAGCTCATTTCTGAAGCTTCCAGTACCTTTAGCATGCTGAGAAAGTTCACCACATATTCCCATAAGAGCTACAGCAAGAACAGTACCTTCTAGTATATTCCCAGAAGAAATATAACTTGCTATAATTCCAGTAAGCATACAACCTGTTCCAGTTATCATTGAAAGCATTTCACAACCATTTGATATTATATATGTATAAGTACCATTGCTTATTATATCCACTACTCCTGTAGCTGCAACAACAGAACCGGTTTCCATGGATAACCTCTTTATCATTTCTATATTTTCATCAAAATTTTGCTCTGTTATAATATCACATGCTCCAACATCAATTCCTTTTGCACTACTTTTTATGCCATAGATTGCTTTTATTTCGGACATATTACCTTTAATAACATTTGGATGACACTCTAAAATAAATTTCTTTGCATAATCTAGACGAAGTTTACTGCAACCTACGCCTACAAGATCAATTACTTGTGGAATCTTCTTTTCATAGGATATTTTACCTGAAATCAACATAGATTTCATTTTATTATCTGTTATATTCCCAAGGTTAATCCCTAGGGATTCGGAAATTGAAGTAATTTCCGAAACCTCCAAAGGATGCTCGGCCATAATAGGCTTTGCACCAACAGCAAGAATCATATTTGCACAATCATTTATTGAAATTGGGTTTGTAATATAGTGAATGAGAGGTTTTTTAAATTTAACACTCTGTCTTATTTGCAATAATTTGTTTATTATTAACTCTTGGTTTATCATAAACTTTTGCCCCCAAACTTCTCTGAATTTTGGTAAGATTACCTGTCCTACTTAATGCTCCTAGAAAAATAAATGCAATTGTTCCTCCAATAAGCGTAGCCATAATAAATGAAGGAACATAAAACATCCATGTAAGACCTGTTCTGCCCCAAATAAATGTCATAATAGGATATGAAAGTATGGCGCCTATAACACCAGTTCCTATAACTTCACCTACAATAGCACAAATTAACTTTCCCTTAGATACTCTGTATGAAACTCCAGACAAAAATGCCCCAAAAACCGCTCCAGTTAAAGCTAAAGGTGGAATCCCCATAAAAAACATTCTTATTACACCAATCAATGTAGCACAAAGCAGTGAATACCAGGGTCCAAGGATAACAGAACATAAAATGTTAATAAAATGGGCCATAGGGCACATTCCCTCAATACGAAGAATTGGTGAAATTACAATTCCCATTGCCACAATCATTGCTAACATAAGTTTCTTTAATAGTTTTGAGTTTTTCTCCATAATAAAATACCTCCTTAATAACATTAAATTTCCCAATATGTCATATAGGAAATAAACACCATTATTGAGGTATGATTTTAGTGTAACCAAATAGCAGTTTCCTATATGACATAAGTCATATTAGTCGGTCGAAGCTGAAAAGCTTCCTCTCACCTTGAAACACAAGTTCCCTCGCTATTTAGTTGTATTTTTCCATAAAAGCTCTAGGCGCTCCCCTACAGCTCATTGAAGATATACTTCCCTGAAACAACATAAAAATGGGATACACCAAATAAGGCATATCCCATTATACTTACAAAAAATATAGTATAAATTAATATTTCCTTACGTCGGCATTATCCGAATCAAGTTATGGGTCGAAATATACATTTCCTCTCAGCCTGCATTGCAAGCTCCCCTTTTGAAAAATTATATCATACAATTTTCTTAAATACAATATGACTTAAAAATTGTTTTTTTGCCATATCATTACATATTCCATAAACCCAGAATCTTCATGTTCTTTTTCCTCTTTTATAATAAAACCACAGTGTTTATAAAAATTAACTGAAGGTATATTATCAACATAAACTGCTAGTTCTAAAGTTGAATATAAAGATTTACAATGGTTTAGTAGTTTTTTCCCTATTCCTTGACCCTGATACTCTTCCAGAACAAACAATGCACCAATAAATGAATTATCTATGACACTTATAAAGCCTTTAATTATATCATCTTCTTTGTAAATAAAAGTTTTGGAAATAGGAAAGTATTCCTCTTTAACAATATTATAATTTTTAATCCAATATTCCTTTGGTATAAAACTATGAGCAGTAATATTAGTTTTTAACCAAATATCCATAGCTTCTTCAATTTCAAATTTTTCTAATTGTTTAATCATATTTTTTCTCCTTTCTTGCTTACACAAATTAATTATAAAAATACATTTATTCCTTTATTTTATATAAATTACTTCTCCCACACTGATATAAATGCTTAAGCTTAATTTTTCAACATAAATAATAAAATTACTCTGAAATAATATTTTGTAATGATTTTTTAATATCTTTAGTATATACACCGCCATGGTAGCATACAATTTTATCTATTTCGTAATTTAATAACTTTTTTATAGAATTTTTAGCACTAATAATATCTAAGGTATACTGTGGATTTGCTATAGTTAACTTATCATCTTCTACTACTAATGCATCTCCAGCAATTAATGTTTTACTGTCCTTTATATAAATTGAAATGTGTCCTGGCATATGCCCTGGGGTAGCAATTATTTCTACCCCTCCACAAAAGGAAAAAGAATCTTTATCTCTTAAACATACATCAACTGAAACATTTTCTATTGTTCCAATAAAATCCTGAAACTCCTTTGCGCTCTTTTTCTCTTCCTCAGGAAGTTTATCATATATAGACTCCGCTTGTTGTAATCTTAAAGATTTTTCTTTCCCACTAATATACTTTTCATCATCAATTGACGCAAGAATCTTAATATGTGGATACTCTCTTTTAAACTCGGCTAAAGCTCCCATATGATCAAAATCATGATGAGTTATAATTATTTTTGTTAATTTACTAATATCAATTCCATTAGCTTTTGCAGTAGTTTTTATTAAAGGTAAAAAATTAGGATACCCGCAATCAATTAAAATATTTTCCTTTTCATCACTTAATATTACAGGGAAAATGACATTTCTATCACCATTAAAATCGAATCTTACTTCTAAAACTGTTAATTTGTTCATTTCTTACTCCTTCTAATTTATTTGTATAATTATAATCTTCCCATAACTATAGTAAACTTATTTCATATATTTTCTCAAGTTCATAAATACTTCTATATCAAACTTGTTCATATATTTCAATTAAATACCAATAATAAAAATCGGTGTTAATTATCAATTAAGATAATTAACACCGATTTTTTATTTATATATCTTTTTGTCGTCTAATTATTCTTCTTATACTATGCTCAGTAAGATAATACTGTTGTGCAAGTTTTTTAATGGATATTCCTTCTTCATATCTATTAAAAATTTCTATATTTCTTCTTTTTAAAGTATTTTTTGTACTAGTATTTTCTCCCCAAACTTTTTTATTCTCATATTTTATTGGTATATATAAATATCCACCTTCCATATATTCTTGAATCAATTCAACAATATGTTCTGGCAATACATCTTGTGCGTTTTCGTATTTCATACTTTTGCTCCTATCTACTTTATTATTCGTAAATATCGAAGCAAAGACCACACAAAACAATTTTAGTCAGAGTAATCTAATAAACTAGGCTCTGAACAAATCCTTGTTATTTTTATTCTGTGTAATCTTTGCACAGAGCCAAAGTAGGCGGTATATTCTATAGTATAATCCACTGATTTTCTCCCTCCATTTCCCCATCAAATCTATAACATTCTAAATTTATTACAATATTAATATTACACTAACCATATTAATATTGTTTGTCAATAGTGTTAAATGCTAAATTATATCTCCTCATAGATTTCAATTAGTTTTTCTACTGGAATTTCTAAATTATTAGCATTCTTATTACATGTATAAACTGGAATTAGTAAATTATCTGATAGGTATCCCTTATTTTCTATATGAATTATATCTTCATGGTTATAATTGTTTAATAAAATCATTTTTACAGATATATTTTTCTCTTTCATATATTGAAGGGTTAAAATTGTACTGTTAATGGTGCCAAGACCTGCATCTGCTACAACAATAGCCGGTAGTTTAAAGATCTTTATGATATTGTGAAGCATTATTCTTTCTTTACCTGTGGAAATAGGACAAACTATTCCTCCACTACCTTCTACAGTTATATAATCATATTTATTTTTAATAGAGTAAAAATCTTTTTTTATCTTCTCCATAGATATTTCTACATTATTTAACTTTGCTGCTAAATGAGGAGAAACTGCTTGCTGAAATATATAACTCACTGCATCATTAGGATCTCCCTTTATGTTGGCAATATTATATACATAGTTAGCATCTCCTGCAATAAGTTTACCATCTCTTCTCTCTGCCCCGCTTAGAGCAGCTTTATAGTATCCACAATTTATATTAGTTTCTCTTAATCTCTTAATAATTAAAGCCGTTACGTAAGTTTTTCCAATATCAGTTCCTGTGGCTGTTATAAATATTCCTCTTGCCATATTTATACCTCAAATCCTAAATTCTTTATCATTTTAATGTCCTCAGAAGTTTCAATTCCTAAAGTAGTTAGCATATCTCCAGAAATTGCTCCATTTACTCCACTTTCTAAGGCCTTTTTCCCCTTATCACTTATAATAGTACGACCTCCAGCTAACCTTATTTGCACTGTTGGTAAAATAAAACGGAAAAGTGCTAGAGTTTTAATTATTTCTTCATAGGATAAAATTTCTTGATTTTCAAGTGGTGTTCCTTTAATAGGATTAAGAATATTAACTGGAACACTTTCAACTGAAAGCTCTCTTAAAGTAAAAGCCATATCGATTCGGTCCTCCATGGTTTCTCCAAGACCAATAATTCCACCACTACATATCTCAATACCAGCTTTCTTTGCATTTTTTATAGTTTCAATTTTGTCATCATATTTATGGGTAGTGCATATCTTTGTAAAAAATTTTCTTGAGGTTTCCAAATTATTGTGATAACGCGTTACTCCAGAATCTTTTAACCTCTTTAGATCCTCATATTTTAATAAACCATGGGATGCGCAAAGTCTAATAGAACATGTTTCTTTTAATTTTGAATAGGTTTTACACAATGTATCTACTTCATTATTATTTAGTGCACGACCTGAGGTTACTACTGAAAAACGATGTACTCCTTTATTATAATTTGATATTGCACTATTTATAATTCTATCACTATTTAAGATGTTGTACTCTATTATATCTGTGTCAAAGTGAGCAGATTGAGCACAATATTTACAGTTTTCTTGGCACCTTCCACTCTTCCCATTTATAATTGTACATAAGTCGAATTTATTTCCACATAGAGATTCTCTAATTTCATTAGCTGTTGCTGCAAGATCTGTAATATCTTCCTCTAAAAGCTCTTCTACTTCTTCTTTTGTTAGTAAATCTCCATTTAAAATTTTTTTCTTATATTTAATTATATTACTCATTTCTTTCTCTCCTTAAAATTGGGTTAATTTTATTAGCAAATAATGCACTCATTATGCATATAAATATGTCACCAGGCATGTCTAATGGAAAACAAGATAAAAAAATAATCATAAAGTTTGTTGGAGTTTTTAAGTATAAATTCAGTATTAAAAATTTATATGTTAATCCAATAGCATAAGTTATTATGAATCCTACAAAAGCTGATATTAAATATGCTCCAAATCTTTTTACATTTATTTTTTTAATTGTATATCCAACAGCATAAGCAGCTAATATAAAACCTAACAGATACCCAAAGCTTGGTTTAAATATATATCCTATTCCGCCACCTGCTGCAAAGACAGGCACTCCTAAAAGTCCTATTAAAACATAAAGTCCAACTGAAATTGCTCCCTGTTTTTTTCCTAAAATCATACCTGCCAAAAGTACAAAGAAAAATTGTAATGTGAAATAATCCATAAAGGGTACTGGGATTTGAATGTATGCACTAATTGTTACTAAAGCTGTAAACAAAGCACATCTTGACATTGTCGATGTTTTAGACTGTCTCATTATTTAGTTCTCCTTTGAAATTATCATATTTTATTTATAGATTATAATCATATAAAAAAGCATTGTCAACTTATTTTTTAAAAAAGTTGACAATGCTTTTTTATTCTTTTTACTGTTTTTAATAACTTACCTGTATTATTTAATTAAATATAAAATTTTGTACGGCCAAAATAACTCCCCAGCCACAAGCACCTAAGAAAATTGACAATACTAATGATCTATTAGCCCTTAATGACAAACCTATGACTAATAACAATATTATAGTTGCCGGAAAACCTCTTAAAACACCAAATACGAATTTACTAAGATTTTGTGTTTGTTCACCTTGTATGTAAATCCAAGTTAAACTTAATAAGCTTACTATGGGTAATGCCGCAATAATTCCTCCATAGGTTGGAGATTTTCTTGCTATTTCTGTCACTACTCCAATTATTATAGCTGAAATAAAAACCTTTACTACGGTAAACATTTTTTTGCCCCCTCACTTAATATTAAAAAACCCTTCTGTATTATTTCTAATTCTGAATCAGTAAGAGATCCCAAAACCTTCTTTAGTTTGGCTTCATCCAAATTTGTATGGCGATGTAAGGTATGCTTACCTTCTTCAGTTATTTTCACTATAACCTTTCTTTCATCTACTTCACTTCTTTGCTTAGTAACAAGACCTTTTTTTATTAGTCTTTTAATATGTTCAGAAGCTGTATTTGAGGATGTATTTATATGCTTTGCCAAATCTCCAATGGTTGTTTCTTTATTTTTATCAATATATTGCAGCAATCGAATTGCTTGATGAGTTAAGTTTTCTTTATCTATATAATGTAGTAAATAATAAATATCTGTCCACTCTTCATTAATTATTCTAATCCTGTTTTCAAGTTCCATCATAATCACCTCATTTTATATCTTATAATACGATATAGTCGTTTGTAAAGATGTAATTTAATATTAAAAGAATATCTTATCCTCAACTTACCAACTAAAATAAAAAAGAGATACTCAAACTCTTAAGCATCTCTTTAACCTTATTTAATTCAATCCAAGTCGATTTTTTGCAGTAACTTTTCCATTTTGAAATGTTACATTCATATTAGTTCCATTAGGATTAGCCCATAAATATATTGATTTAGTACTTCCATTAGTTTTAGATATAGACATCAATTTGCCATCACCTAATATTTCTTCAACTTTACTATAATCCATTCCTGTTGTAATTTTTGCATATTTTATTAAATTTACATCTGCCTTTCCCATTGAAAGACCAGCTTGAGCTTTTCCTATAACTTTATTATTTTTAACAATAACCTCCATGTTACTATTATCATCATTGTACCAACTGTATATAACTACTTTCATACCATTTATTTCAGATTCTTTTGATTCTTTATATTCTCCTAAAATACTCTTTACTTCTTCATAGGTTGAACCTATCTTTATTTTACAAAACTTTTCATAGGTCACTTTTCTAGTGTCATCCTTTTTAGTCTCTGTTTTAGCAGAATTTTTAGTATCTGTAATATTTATTTTTTTACTATCACCATAGCTAGCTACTCCACATACAATCACTATAGCAATAATCCAAAACCAAATTTTTTTATAAAATGGTTCCTCTTTTTTTTCTAACATTTAATCGACCTCTTTCCTGTAAATTGTCCAGATATTATTATATGAAACTTATCTTTTATATGACACTATTTATTAGGAATTCTTTCATGCACATTCCACTGATTGGGATAGTTTTCCTTCTTCTTTTGTGCTATAATTCTTATGAAAAGCAATATTAATTGAAGGGGGATTAATACAATGAAAGTATCTGAAAAACTTACAAAATTAAGGAACTTGATGACTGAAAAAAATATTGATATGTATATCGTACCTACTGCTGATTTCCATCAAAGCGAATATGTAGGTGAACATTTCAAAGCTAGAAAATATATCACTGGGTTCTCTGGTTCTGCAGGAACTGCTGTTATAACAAAGGAAAACGCAGGACTATGGACAGATGGAAGATATTTCCTACAGGCTGGGAATCAACTAAAAGGAACCACTGTAGAATTATTTAAAATGGGCGAGCCTGGAGTTCCAACCATAGAAGAATATATCATGAACACACTTTCCGATAAGGGCACTCTTGGATTTGATGGTCGTGTTGTTTCTATGGTAGATGGCCAAACTTATGAAAAAATATTGTCAAGTAAAAATGCTAACATCAACTACGACTGTGATTTAATTAATGATATATGGGAAGATCGCCCATCTCTTTCTGAGGAACCAGCTTTTGAACTTGATATAAAATACACCGGAGAATCTACTGCTTCTAAATTAAAACGTGTTAGAGAAGCAATGACAGATGCAGGTACAAATGTACATGTTATTACATCTCTAGATGATATTGCGTGGATTCTTAACATACGTGGAAACGATATCGAGTTTTTCCCACTAGTTTTAAGCTACCTTATTATTACAATGGATGAAGCTCATCTATTCATCAATGAAGATAAATTAAGTGATGAAATAAAATCAAATCTTAAGAAAAATGGTGTGTCATTTATACATCCATATAATGAAATATACAAAGCAGTAAAAAAATTTAACACTTC
Organism: Clostridium botulinum; assembly: GCF_001276985.1. Classification (GTDB taxonomy): domain Bacteria; phylum Bacillota; class Clostridia; order Clostridiales; family Clostridiaceae; genus Clostridium_F; species Clostridium_F botulinum. The sequence goes on along the minus strand of NZ_LHUL01000003.1, from coordinate 127,803 downwards.
TGACATTGTTTTAGTTGATCCAGCTAGAATGAATTATGCATTATATAATAATATTCCAAAAGATGTTAAAAAAGTAGAAAAACGCAATCCATCTGTTCTGTTTAAAGCTATGAAAAACCCAATTGAAATTGAAAATATTAAAAAAGCTCAAATAAAAGATGGAGTAGCTCATACTAAATTTATGTACTGGCTTAAACATAATATAGGAAAAGAAACCATCACAGAAATAAGTGCTTCTAATAAACTAGATGAATTCCGTGCAGAACAAGGAGAATTTATACGTCCAAGCTTTGAACCTATTTCTTCATTTGCTGAACATGCTGCTATAGTACACTATGCTCCAACTCCCGAAACAGATGTTGAACTAAAAGAAGGTTCTTTATTCTTAACAGATACTGGTGCTGGTTTCTATGAAGGTTCTACAGACATTACAAGAACTTATGCATTAGGAGAAGTACCACAAATAATGAAAGATCACTTTACTCTAACTGTTAATAGTAATCTTCACCTTGCTCATGCAAAATTCCTTTATGGTTGTAATGGCATGAATTTGGATATCCTTGCACGTGCTCCATTCTGGAATAGAAACTTAAACTTCAACCATGGTACAGGCCACGGTGTTGGATACTTAATGAACATTCATGAAGCACCAACTGGATTCAGATGGCAATATCGTCCAAACGAAACTCATCCTTTTGAAGAAGGAATGGTTATTACCGATGAGCCTGGTATCTATATTGCAGGCTCACACGGTGTCCGTATTGAAAATGAACTTCTTGTATGCAAAGGCGAACAGAATGAATACGGCCAATTCATGTACTTTGAACCAATTAGTTATGTGCCTATGGATTTAGACGCAATAAACCCTGACCTTATGACTGCAGAAGAAAAAGCATGGTTAAATGAATATCATGAATCTGTATATAATAAAATTTCACCATACCTTACTGAAGAAGAAAAAAACTGGTTAAAGGAGTATACCAGAAAAATTTCATAATTAAGCCCAATTGAAATAAGGTATGTAACAATGTCACAAGAAAAGCAAAAACATCCTATAGGCCTTTCACTAGTAAATATCTCTATAGCCCTCCAAAGTTATGCTGGATATGCAGTATCATCTGTATTAATATTATTCTTTACAGCTGATATCAACCGAAATGGCTTAGGCTTAAGCGTACCAAAAGCGGCTTCTATCATCGGCCTATATCAAGGTGTCAATTATATGGGTTCTCTTGTTGGGGGATATATCACCGATAAATGGCTAGGAATTCAGAAATCACTGGCGTTAGGTTCTTTCCTAACTGCATGTGGATATATGGTGCTATTCTTTGCAAAGCCAAACATTGGGAGTATCTGGTTAGGGCTTATTGTCTTAATTATAGCAGGTGCATTTTTCAAGGGACAAATTAGTACACTTGTAGGCTCGCTTTATGATAAAAATGAATTATCTAAAAAATATGCTGCCTACAGCATATTCTATATGTTTATAAATATCGGTTCTTTCTTTGGACCTATAATTGCAGGGTTAATCTCTGATAAATGGTTCGCTAAAGTAGCCGCTGATGGAGAAATTGCAGCCTATGGTTATAAATATATTTTTCTTATGTGTGCTATTGTCATGATAATTGTATGTGCTTTGATTTTGATTTTATCTCCTAAATGGTTGGGGGATGTTGGAAAATACCCAGCATCAAAAACTGAAGCTAAAAAAGCTTCCTCAAAATCCGAAGAAAAAGTTACAAACAAGCCTTTGACACATACAGAAAAGAACCGTATTAAAGCGATGCTTGTCATGTTTCTATTTGTGATTATATTCTGGTCTGCATGGTACCAAACTGCTACGTCTTTCTCTTTGCTTGCGGATAAACTAGTAAACAGAAAATTTGGTGGATTTACAATGCCTGTACCTTGGCTTACTTCTGTTAATGCGATCTTCTGCGTAGTGTTTTCCCCAATACTAGCAAATATCTGGGTAAAACTTGGAAATAGCAAAAAGGGTGATTTATCAGTTCCTACTAAAATGGGACTTGGATTGATTTTGGCAGGGGTTTCCTTTATTACCTTGATTTTGGGTATTTCCACATTAGGCGGTGTCACAGACGGAAGTAGACAGATGAATATACTTTTTATCATTGTTGCTTACTTTTTATTAACATTGGGTGAACTTTGCCTGTCTCCAATAGGAATGGCTATGTTCAATAAACTAGCTCCTGCTAAATTTAGCTCACTAGCAATGGGAGCATGGTACTTAAGTTTCTTTTTTTCAAACTTAATCTCAGGAAAACTAGCAGGATTCACAGATACCATAGGATATACAGAAATCTTTGGTTTTATAGCTGGTGTTGTAATCATATTTGGTTTAATCCTGATTTTATTAAGAAAGGGCTTATTAAGGCTTATGTCTTTGGACGAATTTAATAAGTAAATAAGCACAAACAGCATATTACAAGTACAATAATGCAAAAAAGACTATAATACTATTAACTATAGCGCTATAGTCTTTTCCTAACTTAAATGTTCCTTCATGTATGATTAAATTTATCATATTGTGGATATAATAAAAATAGACCTGAACACAGCACCAATATATAGAAAATTCCATACAAAAAAGAACCCTATTTAATAGGGCTCTTTTTTTAAGTAAGGAGGTCTATGCTTAACTTATAGAAAACCATTATATCTAATATTCTATAAATGTTAAAAAATCCCTCCAAAAAAATAAAAATTTTTGAGTTAAAATCAATTTTCTTCTCCGCAATCTTTTTAGCAATTGCTTCAATTTTTGCCTGCCTCCCATACATCCTATTGATAAACTGCTGATAAAGCATAGGATCCTGCTGTGGATTTTCTATTCTAGCTTTATAATTTCTGTATAAAACATAACTGTATATAAAAAAGACACCTTTTACAGTGTCTTAATTCACATATTTGTTTTGTATATGAAAAAAGAGTCCTTATGAGCTCTTTAAAATTTTTCTGCCATTTCCTTTAATCCTTCTGGAAGATATTCCTTTAAATATTTAAAATGTACTCTTTCAGCCATCTCTACTGTTGCATAAAATTTTAGATATAAATTTCTTAGATAATCCACTTGCATAGGCTTATCTGTTTCATACTGATCTTTTAAATATATATCTAATAGCTCCATAACAACATCATTTGTATTCCTTTGTATCGGTATTGATGTTGGATTAGTTTTTATTTCTTCTGCCATAATATTAACTCCTTTCAATATATTAGATTGTACATTTCAGTATATTCCTACTTATATACAAATGTGTCAATAAAGGAGGTGATTTTATGATAAGATATCATACATTATTTAGTTTAGCTTTTGAATTTAATTTATATATTTATATCTAAGTAACTTATTCTATTTTTCCTATGTTATTTGCTTTATACTTTAATCTCTCACATTCTATGTTTTATTTAATATGAAACTTATTTATAAAGGTGCATAAATCTTATTTTAATCCTAAATAATTATAATCAAATATATTCTTTATTTCTCCTAGACTTTTTCTTATTCTATTAATAAGACAATTTTTTTTTTACAACTACAACATATATAACTTGTATAAATAATTAACATATTCCAACCTTTTTTCCAAAATATTATGAAAATAATTAATTATTTTCATAATATAATACTATCCAGGAATAAAGGAGGTGAGTATATGTGTAATTGTAAAGAAAGACAAACTCACGTTCATGAATTCTTAGGTAGCACTCGATTAGCTGAAATTCAAACTGAACCTCATAACCATCGTTTTGCTGGTGTTAGTGGTCAAGCTATAAGAAGCGGTAATAGTCACGTGCACAGAATAACTACAAATACAGACTTCTTCGATCACTTTCACATGATAAATGTTCTTAGTGGACCTGCAATACCTGTAGGAAATGGTAGACACGTGCACTTTGTATCTGGTGTTACAAGCTTTAATGATGGTCATAGACATGAATTTATTTTTGCAACACTAATTGAAGCTCCTATATTTGAAGAATGCTAATTTAGTATAATATAGGACAGCTTAATATATTTTTTATATTAAGCTGTCCATTCTAATATAAAAAATACTTGGAATTAACCAAGTGCCTTAAATAAATTTCCTATGCAGTTACCATTTTTATTTTCTTGTACCCTTTTAGTAACATTAGCCCATACAAATTATGCTCATTTTACGAGTATAAGCCTTTTATCCTGCTTGAATACTTTTCTTGAAGGATTTCCTTCAACTCTAAAAATTGTACCCTCTGTTAAATCATAGATTGATGACCATACGGTATCAAGTCCTTGTTTGCGGTCATATTGGCACATAAATCCCATCTTTCCAGACAAGAGATTCTTTATAAAATCCAGTGAATAATCTTTGCTATTTGCAAATGCATTTACTAGAGTTTCATATCGTTCATGAGAATGTACATCATCAACACCATTAAATTGAAATTCCTGCATTTCCTTAGATACAAAATGGTTAGTTGTAAAAACATAACTTTTTCCTTGTTGTGGAGTTAAGATAACAACTTTATCATAATTACATTCTACAACTGCGATGTTGCCAGACTTATCTGCCAGCGTGATTGTTTGCGGTGAAGCAATCGGAAGTTTTTTTAATGCCAGAATGGCTTCATCTGTTGTTTTACATTTCTCTAGAATATATCTAACAAGCATACCAGCATTAAAACCAGGTTTTATTTTTATAGGATAAATGAAGGTTAGACCAACTGCTAATCCATGCTCATTGACGCCGTCTTCCATTTCTGTCCATGCAGTTGTATTACCAACAAATGAATACACATTGTTAAGTTTATAATATGCACTGTCACATAATTTTTCTATGCTCACAACAAAATCACTATTTCGAGCAAAAAGCGTCTTTCCTTTGTTTGAAATAGCCAAACAAGAGCATTTATTATCGAACATAAAGCAATACATAGTAAAAATAAAACTTGCAATGTCCATATAGCCAATTTTCAATCCATCTGCCATGCCTTTTATTTCTTCAACTATTTCGGGATAAAACTTCTCGTAAATTGGCAAACACTTTACTGAAAACTCTTTTCTTTCATCACTTATTGGAATACTACTCATTGGATTCACTCCATTTTTATGCAGTATATTTCCATAACAAAGTCCTGCTTCATAGTGACTGCCCTTCCATCTTGAATGATACATAATTTCACTCTTCTGTGATCATTTTGAGAATTGGCACCAACTCATACCTTTATGGTAATTGAATAAAATTTTTAAGTCAACAACTATTTAAATTTGTAAATAAAAATACCGCATATTCATATTGAATAATACGGTATCATGTAATTATATAATTGTTACGCATTACAAGAAAATTATAAATCAAGAAGTATATCAAATTATACTTTATTGCTTATTAGTTTTCCAGCAAATGACCTTGAATGCTCAATTTTATCATCTGTTATAAAGACAGATTTATACCCAAAGTCTCTTTCCGCAAGCATTCCAATATATTTTAATTTAGAGTGCTTACAATACCGTTTTATGCCTTCCTCAAATAAATCAGCTCCATTTTCTGGTCTATAGCCGCAAGTAGTTATGATAGCTAACTTTTTGCCGCTCCAAAGAGAAGGCCCTTTTTCATCACCATAATACTTATTCATTCCATACACTAAACAGTCTAACAGCGATTTCATAGGTGGTGTACAGTACCATGAATAAATAGGTGTAGCCAAAATAATGACATCACTGTCATATACTTTATCAAAAATTTCCTGAACATCATCGGAATATCGACATCCAAAGATTGTCCAATCTTTTTGACAGTTCCGACAAGCTGTGCAAGGTTCAATATGTTTATCATAAAGCCAAATCAAATCATACTGAACTTGCTGAAGTTCAAGTTCTTCAATAAACGGCTTTAATAATTTAAACGTATTTCCATTTTTACGTGGGCTTCCCATAAGAATACAATATTTCATTTTATACCTCCATTTATTGATAAATACTCAATGAAAAATACTTACCTCTTAAAATAATACTTACATTAAAAATAAGAAGAATGCAATGGGTCACAATATCTTAATTAACAATAATTATATCATATTCAAATGTAAAATAATTTTAATTTCTAGCGCCATATTATTCAATTTTCAAAAAACATTTTTCATATCTTTAAATGTCATCTATTAATTCTTCTGTAGTATCAAAGTAACATATTAGAAACTAATGCATGGGGTTTTTGAACAATCTAAAGGATTGGTATTTAAATACCAATCCTAGAGAATTATAAATTATTTGAATCTATTACTATAATATATAAAATTTTATTGCTTAATCTCAGTAGGAGTAATGATTAGTAAGCCCTATATTGCTTTAGAAAATACAAAATAATGTTATACGCTCTTCTCTTCTACGACATCTTCTTCTACATCTTCTTTCACATTCTCTTCTGCATCTTCTTTCGCATTCTCTTCTACATCTTCTTTCGCATTCTCTTCTGCATCTTCTTTCGCGTTCTCTTTCGCGCTCTCTTTCGCACTCTCTTCTGCATCTTCTTCTGCATCTTCTTTCGCAATCTCTATCGCGATCTCTTTCTCTATCACAACAGCCATCAAAATCAGAAAATTCAAATAAATCTTGATTACACATTATTAATTCCCCCTAATTAATCTATAATCATTATTCTTAATGTTAAATTTATTAATGACTTGTCCATTATAATTACTTGTCCATTTATAATTACTCCTAATTATAGTATATAAATATTCTCAAATATTGTGATTAAAAAATGTTATTATAAAATAAATATTGCTGTCTTTTTACTATATCCAGCTTTAATAGCTGCTTTTTAGCATTGCCTGTTTCTATATAATAATCATCAAATACCTTCTGTTTCTGTGTTAGCTTCACAATGCCACCCTCTATATATTAAAAAGAGCTCTTATGAGCTCTTAAAAAATTCTTAAATTATTATTTCTAAAGTTAAATTATCGTAATTAAATACTAATGTTTTTATATCATAATATTGATTATTGCAATACACTTTTTTACTTATCTTTATTGCCTCAATTTCAACTATATTTATTTCTTTACGCCAATGATAGACAGATTCTTTTGTTTCATCATTTAATATTCTAACATGACAAGTAGGATTTTCCACTCCCATATTTAAAACCTCCCTTTAAGTTTATATATCCTTATCTAATGCTTTATCAATTAATTCAAAAGCGCCAAATTTATCATTTTTAACTTTATTCATAAAATCAAGAAAATTATTTTTAAAATTCTTTGCAATAGTTTTAGCACTAGCTGCATCAATGTGTTTAACACAATCATCTTTTTCTAATTAATTCGCTATATGTTTTATTTTAAATTCATACTTGTTTAAATTCATTTCATATCATCCTCCTTATAAACATTTCTACATTTTAGGAGGTTTTCCTCTATTTATATACCAATTCTTTCTTTTATAGCAATTATTTTTCTATACTATTCTTAGGATTCTTGTATAACTCGAATGTAAGAATAAATCCAAATATATCGTCTAGTCCAACCCCTTTGCCTAATAGCTCCACCCTTGCATCTCTTATAACTATCATGTGCTATGTATTCTTTAACTGATTTATAAGGATTAATCTTTTATTGAATGAGTATAATCATGGACCTTTACCACTAGATCTTTCCTCAAACCAATTTATAAATTTTTATCCTTCTTTTATAGCTTCGTTCCTCATACATTCTTTTAAATTACCTACTATATTTTCTTTCTTAACTGTTCTACTGCTACAATAAGGACATACTAAGTATCCTTTTGTATTTTCTTATTTTCCTTATAGCAATACAAATTCTTTCTTACAACTACAATATATATGACTTGTATAAATACTTAACATTTACTCACCTTTTTTCAGAAATATTAGTAACAATAATCAACTATTTTCATATTATATACTATCTAAGAATAAAGAAGATGATTATATGAGTCATTGTGAAGAAATGCAAACTCACGTTCATGAATTCTTAGATAGTACTCGATTAGCCGAAATTCAAACTGAACCTCATAACCATCGTTTTGCTGGTGTTAGTGGACAAGGTATAAGAAGAGGTAATAGTCATGAATTTATCTTTGCAACACTAATTGATTCACCTATATTTCAAGAAGCTTAATTGAGTATAATATATGGCAATTTTATATGTTTTCATATGAAGTTGCTTTTATAATAATTATATTTTATGATATTTCTTTGTTGAGGTTTATCTAATACTCCTCCTTTTGAATAAAAAGGCACTTGGTTAATTCCAAGTGCCTTCAAGTACTTTTTAGTACATACACAATATATTATTTTTTATTTTAGAAGTTGTCCTGTACAATAAGACTCTGTCTTATATAATTTTATTTACTACTATCTTCTTTTCTGTTTACTTATGGATAATTATAACCTTCAATAGTAAATTTCTCCTTATTTTTTAACCTCTTTAAATGTTATACTCTATGTTTCTTTCCATTCTTCTCAACTTCTGATTGTAGCTCATTCTTAGGCTATAGCCCAAAACCTAAAATCTTTTGTAACAAAATTATATTTGAAAAATATTTTAATAGTATGAAGATAAAGTGGAGGGATGGGCATGGAATACGAAATAAAAGATTGTATAGATGCTGGTAGTGAATACTGCCCTTGTCATTTAGCTGAAACGGGAGATTGTATATTATGTTCTCAGTTATCTGGCAAAAAATTTTGTGATTGTATAAATTGGAAGGGTGTTTGTATATATCAAGAATTTATTTGGAATGGGAAAAAAGCTAAAGAGGAAAGAGAAACTTACTTAGGTAAGATTATAAAAAAAGATAACATAGAAGATAAAACCATAGTGCTAACCATATCATTGAGCCATAAATTGTGTCAACAGTTGGTTTATCCAGGCAGTTTTGTATTTTTAAGAAACAAAAATGATTCTGGTTTTTATGATGCTCCTATTTCTATTATGGATGTAGATACAGAAGAAAACTTTATTAAGGTCGCTATTGAAATTAGAGGTGTAAAGACTAAGACCATAGCTAGTTTAAATAAAAATGATGATATTTTGGTAAGGGGTCCTTTCTGGAATGGGGTATTAGGTCTCAAAAATGTTTATATGACAAAAAATGGAGCTAGTCTTTTAATATCGAGAGGCATAGGTCAAGCGCCTTTAGTTCCTGTTATGAAAAAATTATACTCTAACGGAAATAAAATAATAGCTATAATAGATAATTCTGGTTATGAAAATATATTGATAAAAGATTACTTAGAATTATACAATGCAGAGGTTATAGAATTAAATACTTTGAAGGCCGGTGAGCTTACAGAAGAATTAAAAGACAAATTAAAAGAAATCCTAGATAAAGAAGATATTAATATAATTCATTGTTCTGCTCAAGATATTATAATATATAAACTTATAGAATTTTTAGATGGGAAAGTACCAATATCTAGCTCTAATAATGCAAAAATGTGTTGTGGTGAAGGAGTTTGTGGTACTTGTACTGTAAGATATAAAGGCCATATAGTTAAAAGACTATGTAAAGTTCAAACGGAGCCTAAATATGTATTTAGAGAAAGAAGACTTATTTAAACTTTAGAAAAACCCCAGGCATTTCTACCTGGGGTCCTTTGAATAACTTAAGCATTAAAAAATCTAATACTTTTCTTCTTTAGTATGCTAATACTTAATGATTCTGTCTTAAAAATTTGTTGTACTCATTAAGCAAATCATCTAACTTTTGACTTAATAGTACAAGTTCCTCATCAATGAGCTGCGATTTTTCACTTATTAGCTGGTTCATTAAAGTTCTAGCTTCTTCTATTTTCTCTAATAATAACTGCTCTTTTGACATAGTATCCCTCCTTTCAATTTCAACTATATAAAATTGAAAGGATGCTATGTAATAATTTCTCTATCTTAAAGGGTGCTTGTACTACAATTCGTCAAAGAATAAAAAGTAACTATATCATTCATTTTTCCCATCTATAGTGTCACACAAATAACTAATCATTTCTATCACTTTTAAAATTACAAGGAACATCTCTTAAAACTCTTAGTAGGTTCGCAACAAAATAAGCAAAAATAAAAAGCTGTTGACAAAATATATTTATCAACAGCCTAAGATAGCTTCTTAAATTAAGTTTTCTATTTTCTAATTTTCTATTTTATTTTCCTTAGAATCTAACAATTGCTTTTTTTCATTAGTTATTGAATCTGCTGGTTCAAGTAATTTTGATTGCTTTATTTGAGTGTTTATTTCTCCAACGATAGCCTCTCTAAAATGATCTAAATCTTCTTGTTTCAAGCTTGGTATTTTTTCCATAAGCATTCTATTGAATTTCTCTGCTTTTTGTTCACCACTTTTTGGTATAAGCCTATATTCCTGTTCTACTGCATAAAATATACTTTTAGCATTATTGTAGTGCATGTTGTATTGTTCATTACCCATTTGATTTATTAAAGCTTGTCTCTTTTTCTTAAAATATTGTACTACTACTGTACTTAAATATATAATAACTACTCCTAGAATATTTACAACCGCATCTGTAATTATTTGCATTATTTGATTATTTATAATTTTATTTGACTATAAATAGAAGCACATACTATTATTACTTAGTATGTGCTTCTTAATTACTTTATTTAGATTGGAACTTTTTTGCTATTGAATAAAGATTACCACTTAGAGCATTTGCTAATTCTTCATCAGGTTCTATAAGCCATCCCTTATCTCCTTTAACTAATTTTACATTAATATTTGTTTTTATTTTTGGAGCATTAGGATCATTTATAGAATTCAGCATATGTTGAATAATTACAGCCTGTTGTTTCTTTTCATCAATTTTTCCTTTAGAAAAAGCTTCATCTATTAAATTTGGTAAAACTTTGTCAATTGTTTCTATTGTTATTTTTCCTAAATCTATTGATGTCACTGAAACCTTTGCTGTAGCAGTATTACCATTCTTTTCTACATCTCCTAAAGAATAATCAAATTTAGATAAAACAGCTTTTACAATTTTCTCCTGCTCTTTGCTATCAAATTCATCAACTTTTAATTCTTTATAAAAAGAATTAACGTTTATAAATGTAGATGCCTTTTTAATATCTTGTTGCTTAAGAGCTCCAAAAAAACCCTTAACAGTTTCATCTGGCTTTGGACTACATCCTGTTAAAGAGATAGATAAAATTGCTATGAATATAATTGGCATTAATTTTTTAAAAATAGACTTCATTATATAATTCCCCCCAAAATATTAATACGTATAAATTATACAATTAATATGACAATAAGTAAACTTTTTATTAATTTTTAGATATTATATGACTTATTTTTCCTAGCCATCTCTATTTTTTTCAATTTCATAATAAAAATTTTGATTTAAATTATTAATAAAATTTATTACTATTATTTAAACAACTTTAAATACTCACCATATCCTTCTTCTTCAAGCTCGTCCTTAGGAATAAATTTAAGTGAAGCTGAATTAATACAATATCTTAATCCACCTAACTTTTCTGGCCCGTCACAAAACACATGACCTAAATGAGAATCAGCATTTTTACTTCTTACTTCTGTTCTAGTCATTCCATGACTTTTATCAATAGATTCTTTTATTATTTTTCTATCTATAGGCTTGCTAAATGCTGGCCATCCACATGAAGAATTAAACTTATCTTTTGAAGTAAATAAGGGCTCTCCATTGGTTATATCTACATAAATTCCTTCTTCATTTAAATCCCAATACTTATTTTTATATGGTGCTTCCGTTCCATTTTCTTGAGTAACATAATATTCCTCTGGTGCTAGTATCTTTTTTAATTCCTCTTTAGACTTTTTACTATAATTTTTATTCATATTTCCTCCTTGATTTGAATTTTTTAAAAGATTAATCTATATAAGCTTTAAATAAATGTCTTAATATATTATTATAAAGTAAAAATAATAATATGCCTTAATATACTGTCACATAACAAATTAAAAAATTATAAAGCCCCATGTATTTACATGGGGTTTTTGAACAGTCTGAATAAAGAACTTAATAAACAATAAATTTTTTACTATGTTTTTAATTAAATACTACATTATTTATTTTATAGCATTATCATATCTAGTATTTACTATATCCCAATTTACAATATTCCACCAAGCATTAATAAACTCTGCCCTTCTATTTTGATATTTTAAATAATATGCATGTTCCCATAAATCTAAAATTAATAGTGGAACTACTCCCCATTGAGTTAAATTTTGATGTTTTTCTGCCTGCAATATTACTAATTTTTGAAACATAGGATTCCATGCTAAAATAGTCCAGCCTGAACCTTCTACTGCTATAGCAGCTTCCGTAAATTGTTTTTTAAATTTTTCATAATCTCCAAAATCTTGTTTTATTCTTTCAATTGCGGATCCCTCAGGATTTAGATTTCCATTAGGGGTCATATTTTCCCAAAATAATGTATGTAAAATATGACCTGACCCATGAAATGCTATTTCCTTTTCCCAATGCTTTATTAATGCGAAATCTCCTGATTCTCTAGCTTCTTGAAGCTTTTGTTCCGCTTTATTCAATCCATCTACATAAGTTTTATGATGAATATCATGATGTATTTTCAAAGTCTGCTCATCATAATGAGGTTCTAATGCATTGTAATCATAATTTAAATTTGGTAAAGTATGTGCCATTTTAAATATCTCCTTTTTATATTTTTATTTTGTCTATCCTTACTTAGTATTAATTACTGTTAAATAAATATTCATGATATTTGTATGCGTAAAATCACAAAACAAATATTTTCAAATCTTCCATTCCTCTGCCGTCTTTCGTATATCTAAAAATCTTTTATAAACTCCCTTTTGATTTATTAATTCTTTATGAGTTCCCCTTTGAACAACACAGCCCCCATCCATCACTAGTATTTGATCTGCATTTTCAATAGTGGCAAGACGGTGTGCAATAATTATAATAGTTTTCCCATGTACTAAAGCACTAATAGCCTTTTGTATTGCATGTTCATTTTCTGGATCTACGCTGGCAGTTGCTTCATCCAAAATAACAATTGGAGCATTTTTAAGCATTGCTCTAGCTATAGATATTCTTTGCTTTTCACCTCCTGAAAGAGTAGAACCGCCATCTCCAATAACTGTTTCATATCCATTAGGCAAGTTCATAATGAAATCATGGCAACAAGCTTTTTTAGCCACCTTTATTACATCTTCAAAGCTTGCCTCTGGTTTCCCAAATCGAATATTGTTATAAACCGTATCATGAAACAAATATACTTTTTGAAATACCATACTTATATTCTTTAAAAGACTATCGCAGGTTATATCCTTTATGTTAATCCCTCCTATGGAGATACTACCTTTGTCCACATCATAGAATCTAGCAATCAAATTGCATATTGTAGATTTTCCGCTTCCGGAAGGACCAACTATTGCTGTAGTGGTATTTTCTGGTATAGTAAATGACACATTTCTTAATACATCCCGCTTTTCATAACCAAAAGTAACATTTTTAAACTTAATATCATATTTTGATAATTTTATATCTTTGCTATTTTTGTCAATAAAATCTGCACTTTTTATGGCATTTAATTTATCCAATGTTGCGTCAATAATTTTCAACACATGAGCTGCATTATTTATAGTTTCAATATGCCCAAATATAACAAAAGAAAATATAGCCATCATAAGCATTGTAGGTATATCCATAATTCCATTTACAGCCATTATTGCTGATGCAAGAACCATAACTACAGATGCTAATTTAAGTACAAATAAATGTAAACAATTATAAGGAACATAATCTTTTTCAATTTTAATATTTATATCTTTGCTCATCTTATAGGCATTACGAATCCCCTCTATAGAAACTCCATCCTGCTTAAAAGCTTTAACTACAGACATTCCTCTAATATACTCAATAGTAGCTGTTATCATACTATCTTGCGCCTTCTGATGTATTGGGGCATTTTTATTACTCTTATCTCCAAGCAATTTTAAGAATATAGCTGACAATAAAATGCCTGCCATTGCAATTATAGCAATCCATAAATTATAAAAAGCTAGACAAAATACCATTGTAAATGCACTAATATATCCGTTTATAACAACATCAATCATCTTCATTCCATACATTTCAATAAAAGATAAATCTGTTGTTACTGCTGAAGTAATTTCTCCAGCATTCTTTTCGCTAAAAAATCCCAAAGATACTCTCTTTAATATATCTCCAATTCTAATTCTTTGCTCTGCAGTTACTTCATATCCAATACTATCTTGGGTGGACGCCCGAAGATAAGAAAACAAAAATCTACCTAATACAGTAAAAGCCATAAATCCTAGCATATAAAGCACCCAATCTACTGTTAAATTCTTATTTCCTTTCATGTCCCCTATGATAAGATTCAATCCATATGCAGCTCCCATAATTGGCATGGCTGTAAACATAGTATTAAAGAAGGAATATATAAACCCTATATATAATCGTTTTTTTCGGTGTCCAGACCATTGAATAATTCGTTTTATTGATTTAAACATATTGCTTTACTCCTCCTTTCTCACTGTTGGCTGCCCATTTCTTTGCACCAATATGAGCCTGCCACATATCTTTATAAAGTTGGCATTCTTTGAGTAACTCTTCATGTGTACCTGTATTCAAAATACAACCTTTTTCCATAACAATGATTAGGTCTGCATTTCTAATAGTTGACAGTCTATGAGCAATTACTAATAAAGTTTTTCCTTTAGTAAGAGCAGCAATTGATTTTTGAAGTTTATCTTCATTTTCGGGGTCTGTAAAAGCTGTTGCTTCATCCATAATAATAATGGGTGCATTTTTTAAGATAGCCCTTGCTATTGCAATCCTCTGCTTTTCTCCTCCTGATAATTTCCCTCCTGCTTCTCCAGCATTAGTATCATATCCATTATCAAGATTCTTGATAAACTCATGGCAACAAGCTTTTTTTGCAGCATTGATCACTTCTTCATCAGATGCACCAGGGTTTCCAAGCCGTATATTTTCCATAATTGAATAATTGAATAAAAAATTATCCTGAGTTACAAAACTAACTGTGTCAGCAAGCTGTGACAAAGGAAATTTTTTGATATTAATACCACCAATTTTAATCTCTCCTTTGCTCACATCCCAAAATCGTGTAATCAATCTTGCAACCGTAGATTTTCCACCTCCTGAAGGGCCAACCAAAGCTGTAAATTTTCCTTCAGGAAGTTTTAAATTAATATTATTGAGTACATAATTATTTTCTCTATTTAAATTATCATCTTCATAAGTATTATAGGAAAAAAACACATCTTTGAGCTCAATATCATATCTACAAATATTCACTGGCTCTAATGGATTTTCAAGTTCCTTTAAATTCAAAAATTCATAGGCATCTTTTACAGCAAATTCTATAGCTTTAGCATCATTTATAAATACTGTAAAACTAGTTAATGGTGCTACAATCCCTAAAGATAATATAAGGCACATTGTAAGATCTGCCGGAGTTAAAGACCCATTTATATACAAGTACATTCCAATAGGCATAGTCCCAAGTAAAGTTGATGGTAAAACTGCTCCACCAAAATTCATGAGTTTCCAAGTACTTTTAAACCAATTTAATGTATATACCTTAAAATCTTCTACTGCTTTTTCAAATTTTTCATAAGAGGATGAGGAACGATTAAAAGCTTTAATGACTTCGATTCCTTCTACATATTCTACAATAACACTATTTACATAATTACTAGACTCCATATAATTCTTATACTGTTTACTAAAGGTCTTCATCATAAATCCATATGCTATAATGGCTATAGGTATTGTAATCATTGACGCCAGTGCCATACGCCAATCTATCATAATAATATAGATAAACACACCTATAGGTAAAAGTAGATTAGAAATTCCTTCTGGTATCATATGAGCCAAGGGAAGCTCGATAGTTTCTACCCGATCTACAATTATATTTTTTATCTTTCCTATGGGTTGATTTAACACTGTACCAAGTGGAGCTTTCATTAACCTATCGGCAATCTTAAGTCGCATATTCTCTAATATGGTATATGCAGAAAAATGTGCTAAGGTAGTCGATATAGCATAAAAAACAAGCTTCGCCACATATCCAGCAAGACATATTACCGACCAAAACAATATCCTCTTTACTGTCTGCCTTCCATTAAAAAATAAAATTATTATTTGATAAACTCCTACATAAGGCAAGAGTCCACCTATAACGCTGATTATTGCACATAATACGGAAATAATCATTTTCATTTTGCATTCTTTAGCAAAGGATAAAACTGTTATTAACCAATTTTTTTCTTTCATTTTACTCTTTCACCTCTTTTAAATTTTAGAATTTAAAATACTCCTTACTTATATAAGCCTCTAAAAATACTTATAGGGATTAGTTAAAATTAACTAATCCCTATTTTAATCTGCTAAAAGTATTTCTACCACTCCATAAAGACTAAAGATGCTCCAATTAGACATTGAAGTTAGTCTATTCTAACTTGAACACCTAGAAAAACGCCCTTAGGAGCTTATAAACATATATATATTAATAAAATAAATAACCTTCAGGACAATTTACAAACAGTATTTTATTCAAATAAACCTTCTTCGATACTCAGAAGGTGAGCTATTCATAATTTTTTTAAATGCAGATGCAAATTTACTAGAATTCTCGTAACCTACTTTACCTGCAATGACGGTAATATTTTCATTTGTTTCCCGTAGCATTAAAGCAGCCACTTGCATTCTGTAAGATCGCATATAAGAATATATTGATGTTCCATAAACCCCTTTAAAATAATTTTTCATAGAAGTTAGTGGTATCTCAAATTTACTAGACAAGTCTTCTAATGTAAAGTTTTTATCTATATGCTCAGTCATATATTTCATAATATTTTTTACTGTTTCAACCTGCTTTTTAGTAAAATATGGCCGTTCCTCTCCCTTTGCTTTTACATCTACTACACTTAAGAATAATAACAACTCTAGAATTTTGATTTTAAAATAATTTGTGCGTATCTCATTAGGTACATTATAAAGTTCAGAAAAAATATGTTCAATTGAATCTTTTGCACGCATAATAAAAGGGGATTCTTTATAACAGAATTTATTATATAATTCTTGCAAATCAATAGAAAATCTCTGAAAAATAGTCGATAATGTTTTTAATGCCTCTTCAATATATATAGCAGCCGTGATTCCTTTATAATGATTTAAAGGAAAACCAAATCCAACATTATGATGTTTTCTTCCATTAATCTGCATATCTCCCTCTTGCAAATATATATAGGAACCGTTCTGAAATTCCCATTCAATACGTCCTGTTTTGCAATGATCTATTGCCATCATTTTTACCTTTGGAATAAATTCTGAAAAACAATTCTTCAAGTGGAAATCATTGTAGATTAAATCAATACCATGGAACACATTGTAACAAGTCATAGTACCTTCACCAGTAATGTCTTTCATTTTATATACAGTACAACTTTCCCCTCTCTTTATTACAGTAATATTATTACCGAAAGATACATTTTCCTCCAGCAGCTTATGCAAATTCAGTCATCTCCTTTTCATATTCTAATAATTTCCTTTAATAAATAAAAAATGCTTCAGTATTCAATTTAGGAAGCAGCTAGTATTCTCATTCAAAAGATCATGTTCTTATTTCTTAATATAAAAAGTTTCAAAAGTACACCTATATAACAATATAATTTTATCATAATTCTTATAGATATTTATATAAGGTTAAATTTGAAATATTAAAAATTCTTTTAGCAATATCTTTTATCATATTATTATTTATTCAAACTCTTCTCTTTATGTGTACATAACAATACCCCCAAAAGTAGCTTGATTATCTATGCTACAATTAGGGGCATTGTTACAATATGGAATTTCCTTGATTTGGTTCAAATTAAAAATTTATATTCTATATTATATTGATAGTAATAAAATAACATTAATCTAATTAAACCATATGCTTCTTGTTTAATTTAACAATTCATATAAACACTCTATTATTTAAATTCAAATTTTAGGATGTTTTAGAATATCTCCTCTTATTCTACTTCCATTCTATTTATATACCAACATCCGTATGCAATGCCTCCAATAAACATTACAGCAGCTATTATAACTTGACTTGGCATGATTGAGATATCCTTAATAATTTTATGATGATTACGTATTAGCATAAGATTAGATATTACTGGTAGCGGAAATGGTATGAATGCTCTTACCGCTGGTTCACTTAAAAACATAAAACTAGCTACAAGCTGAATACCAATATATATTACTGGAACAATAATCTTTTTACTTACAATTGCTAAAGATGCAGTTACTGTAATCATAAGCATCTGAAAGAAAAAGGATTTTAAAGTTATCATTAAATGTTTTATCATAACTGCTCTTGTAAGTGTATCTCTAAAAGATATATAATTCATTAATGTAAGCATAAGAAATTCTACAATATATAATAATAGAGATATTAATATTGCAGAAATAATTTTACCCACAAATACCTTCCACCTTTTATGCTTATATGTTAACATAGATAACATTGTATTATTATTAAATTCCCAGATAAACATATAGGCAATAAGCATATTTATAGCTGCTAAAAAACCATAGGAAAACACCGTTAAGTTTATCCAAGTAAATAAGTCATCTGCATTTTTCATAACTGATGTGTTTAAAGTTACTGAACTAAATTGAATAACAATAAATACTCCAATAATTAATGGAATCCAAATTCTTTTAAACTTCTTTAGTTCACATATTACAATATTTAACATAAAAGACCTCCTAATTAAAGATAATATCTACCTTCTTAATAAATGTTAGCTTTTCTATAAAATAAAATACATCCTACAATACCTAGAACAAATATAGAAATTCCAATATATATATCAGTATTGCTTATTACCATATTTACTGGTATAGGAACATCTAATATAGGTGTTCTAAGCTTTGCAACAGGTGCTGCTGGTAAAATTGAAAATATATAATCACTATACTTGTTCCCTAAAAGATAATTTGCATTTCCTATTATTAGTGCTAAAGAATAAACTGATGAAATTATCGTACTTTTACCCATTAAAGCTACTAAAATTGCCATCGGTGCCAGAGCCACTTGAAAAATAAATGAAATCATAAATATTTTAAAATGATTTATAAGAGGTGCTAAAGCTAAAGGTGTTTTTAAAAAAATAATTCCCTTTAAAACTATAAAAATGTAGCTCATTAAATAAATAATAGCTATAACTATTATGCTCATCAAAAATTTATTAATAAAAGCTCCAAATCTGCCATTAGGATAGGAAAATTCTATAGGTGCTGTTTTATACCTGAATTCTCTAATAAATATAATCCCGATAATGTTGGGGATCGCTAATGTAAAAAATATACTAAAAGCTATAAATTCAAATTTAGAAAAATATCCATACCAATTTAGAGACGACATCATATGTTTATTCATTGTGGTAAATTGTAAACAAATTAAGCCCACTAATAAAATAGTAATATAATATCCCGTTCTTTTTAACTTTAAGAATTCACTATATAATCCATCAAGCACCTTGTCCACCTCCAGTAAGTCTTACAAAGTAATCCTCAAGAGTATCATTCATAACATTAACCTCATAAACATCTACACCCTCTGAAATCATTTTTTTAGCAACATCATTTGACTTATCAAGCATCTCGTATATTCTAATCCTATTCGGTTCTGTTACTTCATAATCTTTAATATTCATTGACTTTTCTAAAATGGTTACTGCTCTTTTATCATTATCAACTCTTAAATTAATATAATGCCTATTCTTTTTCTCAAAACTTTTGTAATCAATTTCCTCTAAAAGTTTTCCATTATGAATAATGCCAATCTTTGTAGCAAGCTGTTGTATTTCTCCAAGTATATGACTTGATACAAGTATTGTTATCTCTTTCTTTTTATTAAGATCTAGCAGTGTTTCTCTCATTTCCTTAATTCCTACTGGGTCAAGTCCATTAGTTGGCTCATCTAATATAAGAAGTTCTGGTTTATGTAAAAGTGCTCTTGCAACTCCTAATCTTTGCTTCATACCTAAAGAATATTTCTTAACCTTTTTCTTTTTAATATCATAATTAGTAAGTCCAACAATTTCTAGTGCTTCATCCACATATTCTTTATTAGGAATCCCCATCAGTCTTCTATGAATATCAAGATTTTCTCTTGCAGTTAAGTTTGGATAAAAGCCTGGTGTTTCAATTATTGCTCCTATTCTTCCAAACACCTCTCTATCTCCCATCTTTTTTCCGAAAAGCTCATATTCTCCTTTTGTTGGATAAATAAGTCCCATAATCATTCTCAAAGTTGTTGTCTTTCCTGCACCATTTCTTCCCAAAAATCCGTATATTTCTCCTTTTTTAATATTCATATTAATATTATCAACTACGGCTGTAGTACCATATTTTCTTGTAAGATTGTAAGTTTTTAATATATTTTCCATTGTTTTTCCTCCCTTTTAATAAATAGTTAAGGATTACCCCTCATCCATATTTATAGTAAGGGATAATCCTTAAATTCAAGCTACGTAATTATTACAAATTTATTAAATTAAATACTTTTTAGATATTTATTAAGAATTGTATAAAAAGCTATACAATAGTTTAGTAATTTCACCTAATATTTTTAGCATGTTTAGTCAATTTTAACTATTAGCCTTGGGAATCTTTACTGTAAATATAGTTTTCTCATAGGGTATGCTTTGAGCAGTTATACTTCCATTCATATGCTGAGCCATATTCTTTACTATACTAAGCCCAAGACCGCTGCCTTGAAAACTTCTATTTCTAGATTTTTCCCCTGTATATAATCTATCAAAAATATAAGGAAGCTCATTTTTATCGATACCCTTTCCTTTGTCCCATATACTAAGAGTTACCCATTTATTATCTTCTTTTAAATCAATACCAATAACATTTCCTTCATATCCATACTTTAAACTATTTGAAATAAGGTTGGTTATGATTCTACTCGTATAATTTTTATCCCCTAAAGCAAAAATCTCTTCATCGCCTATGTTTATCTCAGGGGTTATAGTTCTTTCATTTATTTCATTCATAAAAGTAATTATATTTTTTCTTACTACTTCGGTTATATTAAATTTTTCAATAGTTATCTCTACATCATTACATTCAAGCTTTGCCATTTGAAAAAACTCTTCCATAAGATCTTTTAAAGCAGTGCCTCTTTCTCTAATAATACTAATATATTCTTCCTTCTTTTCTTTTGTAATAGAATTATCTGAAAGAAGGTCAACATATCCCATAAGAGCAGTAAGTGGAGTTCTTATATCATGAGAAATATTTGAAATCATTTTTTGGTGATGTTCTTTATAATTTTTATTATCAATAGAAATACTCTGGTATTTATCAAGAAAAATATTAATTTCTCTAACAAGTTCCTTCTTGTTTGTACTTAAATTATAAAATTTTATTCTTTCTCTTGAATTTTCTTTAAGAATCTCATTTAATTTTGCAGTAATCCTTTTAGTTTTTATTTTATCATTTAATAATAGTATAGATAGTATTATTATAATAATTATTAATATCCAATTCATTGTCTATCACCTGTTAATTTGTATCCTATTCCCCAAACAGTTTCTATAAGTTTAGGGTTATTAGGATCATCCTCGATTTTACTTCTAAGTCTTCTCATATGCACTGTTACCGTATTATAATCTGATAAAAATTCTTCTCCCCATACACTGTCATATATCTGCACTTTGGTAAATACTCTGTTTGGATTTTCAAAGAAAAGCTTAAGAATTTTCATTTCCTTTGCAGTAAGAGTAAGTTCCTTTCCTCCCTTGGTAATTATGTAATTATTCATATCAAATTTCACATCACCATACTCATATATCTTATTTTCTTTAATACTTTTAGTTTCATTATAATAGATGGCTCTTCTTATATTACATTTAACTCTTGCTATAAGCTCTGGCACTGAGAATGGTTTTACAATATAATCATCCGCTCCCATACCAAGTCCTACTATTTTGTCACTGTCTTCTCCCTTTGCAGAAAGTATTATAATTGGAACTTTACTTTTTTCCCTAATTCTTCTCATTGCCTCGATGCCATCCATAACAGGCATCATAATATCCATAATTACCATATGATAATCTTCACCTTGAAATTTTTCCACAGCTTCAAGTCCATGAAAAGCTTGCCCGATATCATATCCTTCCTTTATCAAGGATTCCTTTATCATATTATTTATATTAACATCATCTTCTACAATTAATATCTTTAATTTTTCCATAATATCACCTTATATACTAAATCTATAATACAAATTTATTATACTTTTCCCTTTCATAATATTTTTATGATTATTTATATAAGCTACCTATATATACAAATAATTATAAAAGCCTATTACAATTATACAAAATAGTAAAATACTTTTCTATAAGTTTGATAAATGATGATCAACAGAAGAGCTTTAATCTTTAAGTATTTATGATCTAATAAATATAAAAGCTGAAAACATTAAATATAAAAACACTGTATTATTCAAATTTTTTTAAATAGTATAATTGTAGCTATTTAATAATAAATATTTATACAAATATATCATAAAATACTAAATATAATTGATATTTTAGGAGATGAATTATGAACTATATAATATTTGATTTAGAATTTAATCAGGGATATAATAACCAGATTGAAATTAAATGTCCTTTTGAAATAATTCAAATAGGAGCTATAAAGCTTAATGAAAATTTCACTACCATTGATACTTTTAATGCATTAGTAAAACCTGAAATATATTCAGATTTAAATCCTTTTGTAAAAAATCTTACTAATCTAACAATGGATTCTTTAAATAAAGCAAAATCTTTTAGGGAAGTCTACAAAGATTTTTTAAAGTTTTTAAATAAAGATAGAAACATCTTTTGTATTTGGGGAATGACTGATATGAAAGAGTTATTTAGGAATATAGTATATTACCAATTAGATACTGAATCCATGCCTAAAGAATACATAAATGTTCAAGCATATACAGGTAAATATTTAAACTATCCTAAATCTATCAATGTTGGACTTAGTAATGCAGTTGAACTATTCCATATAACTAAAAATAATGATTTTCATAATGCTTTTAATGATGCCTTCTATACTGCTGAAGTTTTTAAAAAAATCTATTCAGAAAAGATAAAAACTAAAATATATAAACTAACTAATAATTCAACTACTTATAGAAATAAAAATACAAAAACAAGAATAGACACAGTAAGCCTATTTAAACAATTTGAAAAAATGTTCAATACAAAACTTACCTTACAAGAACGAGATATGATTAAATTAGCTTATACGATGGGAAAAACCAATCAATTTCAAATTAAATCTACTGATAAGATAAAGAAAGAGTAGATAAACTTTTTCTACTCTTTTTAAATTATTATTTTACACTTCATAATCTGTAACTATTCTATCTTCTTTAACCTCATTAATAAATTCTCCAACCTTTAAATGATCAGGATGATTTTGATATGAATTTAAATCTTCTAAGTTTTCAAATTCTGAATATAAAACAACATCATATGCTTGTTGAGAATTATTAATGTTTACTCCAACTTCAATTAATTTAACTTCATCAATTCTATGTTTTAAATCTTCTAAATTGATTTTTATTATATTAGCATTTTCCAACTTAGATTTTCCTTCAGCAAATTCTTTTAGTTTCCACATTACAATATGTTTAATCAAATTGTTCACCTCTTCATTTAATTTTGTTATATTTTATTATATAGACTTTATTCAACCTAAATAAATCTTATTTATAATCCATTTACAGTTCTACAACAGTTCCAGTACTAAAATATTCTACTCTATCACCTAATGTTTTCTTCAGTATCTTATAAGCTGGGTCTCCGGTACAATGACAAGTATAAATATGCTCTACCCCCAAATCAACCAACCGTTTGCCAAGGGCTTCAACTTCCTTAGATTTAATGCTCATAGAACTTGTACCTGTAAATCCCATTAAATGAAATCCTCCGATAACTGCTAAGACTTTCTTACCTTCAAAAGTAGCCTTTACTTCTTTCACAATATTATCTATACCACCATGAGAACAACTATTTAGGATTACCAAACCATCATCAGTATCAAATACTAAGCTTTGCTCATGATGAAAATCATCATGCTTCAGTCCATTGTTTGTCATACGATACATATGAGCTTTTTTGCCTCTAGCCTCTAGGTTATCAGTCTTGTGTGAAATAAGCCATACCCCTTCATTAATTTTATAATCTTCATGTACATAAATAAATCTATCTGCATACTTATTTAAAATACCTTTTGGAATACCAATATAGCGCTTAAATGGTCCTATTTTACCATAACATAATTCTTTAGCTTCTTTTCTAACATACACATTAGCCCTCTTATTTATATGAAAAAAACCATTATAGCCACCAGAATGATCATAGTGACTATGTGAAAGAATTGCAGCATCTACTCTACTCAAATCCACTCCTAACTTAAGGGCATTATCAGTAAAATAATCAGATGCACCTGTATCTAGAAGATAGTGCTTACCATTATATTCAATATGTATAGCTAGTCCATGTTCTCCTATGAGATCAGAGTTAGATTTGTTTTCTATAAGTGCAATCAGCTTCATAAATAGTCCTCCTTTGTAAAATATAAACGAATCTTACTTTGTCTAATTTTACAATTTCATTATACCTTATTGTACCATATTTGCTAAACACCATTTACTATATATAGTACTTCTTAATATTAAAAATTTTCTACTATTTTGAATTAACGATGGTAATTATATCATATTTTAATGGTAAAATTCATTACTGAATAATACAGTATTGTTAAAATTATTTGTTTTTTTAATATACTAATAAGAAAAGAGATTTCTTTTCCTAGCGCAAGTTTTTGCAATCAAATAAATTTATAATATAAATGATATTAGATTATGTATTCAGTTACTAAATCAGTAAAAAGAATACCTTCTAAATGGTCTATTTCATGGCAAAAACATTTTGCTAAGTCTCCTGTACCTGTTAATATAATTTCCTCTCCATCTTCATTTAATGCTTGTACTGTTACTTTTGCAGGTCTTATTACCCTTCCAAATTTATTAGGAATACTCAGACACCCTTCAATAACTTCTTGAGTTCCTTCTTGTTTAATTATCTTTGGATTTACTAATTTTATAAGTCCTTGTCCCATATCTATTACAACTAATCGCTTCAATATACCTACTTGTGGGGCAGCTAATCCTCCTCCATTTTCTGTATTATACATAGTATCTGCCATATCATTTAATATTTGTCTTATTTTATCGTCTACAATCTCAACTACCTTACTCTCTTTTCTTAATATTTCATCATCAAACAATCTAATTTGTCTTAATGCCATTTAAACTACACCTCTACTTTTCTCTGATCTTGATTTTCTTTCACTTTCTTCAAAAAGGAAAACTTCTTCTATAGTGTCATGGAATACTTTGGCAATATCATAAGCCAA
The DNA here is from genome assembly GCF_001276985.1 of Clostridium botulinum. GTDB lineage: Bacteria > Bacillota > Clostridia > Clostridiales > Clostridiaceae > Clostridium_F > Clostridium_F botulinum. The sequence goes on along the minus strand of NZ_LHUL01000003.1, from coordinate 102,246 downwards.
CCAAATAGATGGTTCAAATTTTTCTGTTTCAATAGCATTAATTGCTTGTCTTGATACACCTACAAGTTCACCTAATTGCTCTTGCGTTAATCCTAAATTTTCACGAAACTGTTTTAATTTATTTTTCATCAAGTATCACTCCTTTAATGTTGACATTACATTATTAATATAGTATTACTTTACCCTTGTGTCAAGTAAACCTTACATAGTATATAGTAAATAAACCCTCATTTATAGCCTAGCAATTTGCCAGCATCTGATTTCTAGTTGAATAGGTTTAAAAACTTAATGATGGTTAGTTATCAGGTAAAATGTAATAAAAAAAACTATCAGGCCAGATGCTTAATCTAGACATCTAGCCGTTTTGCTTTTAATAATATAAATAATTTGGATAGCCTCTATGAATCTCTCTACTCCTCTTTATTCGCATTGTAGAACTAAAATTATAATATTTATCAAATATTTCCTTAGAATTTAAACGCGTTACAGAATCTGTTAAAAAAGCTGATTCTGTAGCTCCCCTTCTTCTGTTCCTATTTAATTCTCTTATTATTCCATTAGCGCTTGTTATACCTATACCATGACCATAATAAGTTCCATTACCTAAATTAATAACATTTTCCCCCTGCCATTCAGGCGTTGCCGGGTTTACATCAGGATTTTTAAAATATTGACAATCTCCAGGAAAGAACTCTGTTACACCTCCATATGATTCCACATGAAGGTTTCTATCTAGATATTGCCAGTCGAATAAATATATGCTTGGAAACATTTCATTAAAAAGTTGTTCTGGAAGTACGTTAAGAAGTGCCTTATAATAAATAATAACTATTGCAGTGGCACATTCAGTACCATATTTTGAAGTATTAATAAAGATATCCTTTATGGCATCAGATGCCTTTACATATTCTTTTAATAAAAAGCCACCTTCATCAGTACGCTGCCAGTAATCTCTATTACATCTGGATCTACGAAAGGTTGTAAAACTCAAATCGCTTCTATCTAATTCCCTGGCTGACTCAACAATATTTGCTCTTAGTTTTATGTCAAACTCTAATTGATTTAGCGAGTCATAGTTATGAACATCTTGATTTGATGATAACTGCTCGGCAATCTTTCTTTCCAGGCTATTGGGTGGATACTTAGCAACAATTTTATCTCTGGTAACTGTATTACCTGAAATTTTAATCATTGTATTCCTCCTATTCTAGCAAATTTTATTTGTTCTCCTATTGGACACTCCAGCCAATACTGCCACTTACATATGTTATTATGGTGTAACATAACAGAAAACTCCGAAAGTAATTTTTGAGTATTCTTATCTAACCTTTTAAACTGATCTATCAATTTACACTCTTTTCTGCTTAAAATCCTTAATATTTCTCCTGTATCAATTGATACAGGTTCACATAAATACTTTGCTTCTAAAACTACCCTATAAATTACGGGGTTTTTGACTTGTTGAAAGCTTTCCCCTGTAAAGTGCAAAAACAAATTATTTTTCCCGAACCAATCAAGAAAAGATAGGTATTGTTTTTTGATATCTATGTTCTCTCGTATACCTATGCCTGGCACAAAACTCAAAAGCTCCTGTGCTAATTCAACATCTTTCAACTCTTTAGATTGTAATCTTTCTGAAATAATGCTTAAACTTATAGGATCACGTGATTCAAAAAAAGCCCAAGCTAAATCATGTATTAGTAATCCTTGTTTGTATCTCCTAAAAATCATTTCTGCTATTATCGGCAATACCGTTTTATCTCTATATATTTTTGTTAGAAATATTGCAGTTATATCTAAAATTTCATCATATTGATCATCCAATCCATCGTTAATGCACCCTGTTTCTAGCATCCACTTTAAAACAGAATGAACTGCTTGTATATAGTCAAAGGAAAGATATTCAACATCTGAAATGTTTCTTTTACTTGACAATATTTCATTTGTGATTCCTAATGCAATTCTATTTCGTGCATTTAACTTTTGAAATAGATTTAGTTCTTCAATTTCAGGTCTAAGCACAAAAAGTGAAGTAAAATGCAAGTTTTCATCATTAATTAAATTTAGAGCTTCTTTCTCATTCTCTTTGGCTAGTTGATAAAAAAAGGATCTAATATTGTCTACCCCACTATCATCCATTCTTTTATCTAAGAAATTTATGGTATTTAAATCACAGATATACACATATTTCCCTCCTTTATTTTTATAGCGTTAAATCACCTCATTATTTACACTTGCTAAAAATTATAAATTACTAGCTGAAATGGTTTTTATATCTTACAACTTACAAAACAAAGGTATTTATTTAAATACCTTTCAAATTAAAGCAGTATTATTAACTAATAATATGCCAATTTCCAATTATAATAGGTAATATACCCATTGTTCTAATCCATTCAATGAACACTATAAATTTAAAAATGAATCTAACATAACTAATTATAGTTAAGATAGCTATTCCCATATTACAAGATCTAATTTATAATATTTACGTTTTAAAGCTTAATAACATAATGTTACAAGTAAATCTTCTAAATTTACTACAGCTCTAAAGGTTATACTATAGTTTGAATATCTAGGTTTAAGAATCTTATGTGCTCCATTTTTATTATATATATAATATATATGCTACCGCTCAAAAAAAATCACTCCTTCATTTATTTTAAATAAATTTCACTAAATTAAGTAGAACAAACCACCGCATTTTTTACTTTTTTTCTTAATATCTTTATCATTCATCATTGTTAATCATCCTTCTTTCATATAAGTTAAGTCGTAATTTTTTTGAAATACAACGTAAAAAATTATAAAATTGGCTTTTGAAGTAGTACGGTAGTTTAATAAATTATTTCCACTTTCTTTTTAACACTCTTAAAAATATTACATAAATTAATATATACAATATTTTTTAGGAGGAATAAATTTGATTCATCACTATCCATATTTCGGTTATATAACAAAATGTAACATGCTTCCTATAACATTTCCACCCCAACACCAGCCTGTACAGCTTGGATTAGAGGTACTTATGTATCCAAGACCCATATTCGATAATCCAGAATATGTTGGAAGTGGCAAATTAAAAAATAAAGTTGCCTTAATTACCGGCGGAGATAGTGGCATTGGTAGAGCAGTATCTCTAGCCTTTGCTAAAGAAGGTGCAGACATTGCTATTGTATACTTTAACGAGCTTGTAGATGCAACAGAAACAAAAGCATTAATAGAGGCCCAAGGAAGAAAGTGTATTTTAATTGCTGGTGATTTGAGGGAAGAGTCCTTTTGCAAGCGCATAGTTAAAGACACACTTTGTGCTTTTGGTCACCTTGACATATTAGTTAATAATGCTGGTGTTCAGTTTCCACAGGATAGCCTTGAAGATATTACCGCTGAACAATTGGAAGATACCTTTAGAACAAATATTTTTTCAATGTTCTATGTTACTAAGGCTGCGCTCCCTTACTTAAAAAAAGAAAGTAGCATTATAAACACTTCCTCAATTACAGCCTACAAGGGTGCTAAATTACTTATTGATTACTCTGCTACAAAGGGAGCTATTGTGAGCTTTACTCGTTCATTAGCTCTTTCTCTTGTATCCAAAGGTATAAGAGTTAATGGAGTTGCCCCTGGACCTACCTGGACACCTCTTATACCATCAAGTTATTCAGCAGAATATGTAGCAACCTTTGGTTTGGATACTCCTATGAAAAGGGCTGGCCAACCTGTAGAACTAGCACCTGCTTATGTTTACTTAGCATCTGATGATTCTACCTTTGTTACTGGTCAAATTCTACATGTAGATGGTGGTAGCTTCCTAGGATCTTAGTTTTTTAAATATAACTATTTCTTTGCGCTAATGTTCTTCTGAATGTTAGCGCATTTATTTGAAATTATTAATGTTTACCATTAGTATACTCTAAAAATTTTCAGAAAATATTTAAAAGATTAAAAGCCTATAATTTTTAAATATATAAAAAAGAGACACTTAAAAACTTAAGTATCCCTTTAATCATACTTATTTCAATCCGAATTGAGCCTTTGCTGCTGATTTTCCATCTTGAAATGTTACATTTATGTTAGTTCCATTAGAATTAACCCATGAATATATTGATGTATTGCTTCCGCCAACTTCAGATATAGACATTAATTCTCCGTCTCCTAATATTTCTTTAACTTTATTATAATCCATTCCTGTTTGAATCTTATTATATTTTTCCATATTTACATCAGCTCTTTTTCTTGAAAGACCAGCTTGGGCTTTAGCTAAGGCTTTATTGTTTTGAAAAGTAACATTCATATTACTTCCATCACCATTATCCCAAGTATATATAACTGTTTTTATACCACCCATTTCAGATGATGTTGATTCTTTAGCTTCTCCTAACATATTTTTTACATCTTCATAAGTTGAACCCATTTTTACTTTAGAAAATTTTTCATATGTAATTTTTCTAGTATCCTCTTTTTTAGCTTCTTTTTTAGTTGAACTATTATTAGATGTATTCCCTGTTTTTTTACTACCATTAGAACCAATTACTCCACCTATAATTATTATGGCAATAATCCAAATCCAAAATTTTTTATAGAATGGCTTTTTTGCTTTTTTCGACATGTAATCTCCTTCTTTCTTTATTTAAAATAATTTCGACATTATTATACAAAAATTATCTTTTTTATGCCATAATTTATTAATTTTAAAATATAATTATATTTTTCATTTCAATATTTCTTATTTTATTCTATATAAATTAACTAGTCTTCAAGAAAAAAGAACCGCCTAAGCGATTTTTCTAATTTAATATATTCACAGCTTTTTACTTTTTATTTTCTACATTAAAAATAGTATTGTTTCCATCATCATAAGAAATTTCAAAAGTTTTAAAGATAACTTAACTTATTTCCCAATTTTATGAATTATTGCTTTTGTTCTACTGATTCTTTTCTTATCCAGCATCGCTTTTAAAATTATTCTTTTGATTTGAGCGCCCTATAAAACTTAATACAACTAAAATAACCATTAATACACTTATAAATTTATTTTTCATATAATTTCTCCATCTTTGCTATGTACTATTTTTACCTTTATATATTCGCTTTTGTTTATAATTTCTTTATCTTGTATGCTTTTACAAATTATATCTACGATTCTTTTACATTTTATTTACATTTACTAAGAATTCTTGCTATAATTATATTAATGTGAAAATTATCGAATATATGATTGATATATATTATAGAATAATATTACATAATTTGCATAAAAACTCTTAAACTAAGGAGAATTTTAATGGACTCTATACGTAAAAAATTTGAAAAAAATAAGATATATTTTGGAATAATAATTCTTTTAGGAATTTTAGTACGTATTTTTTTTATATTAAAAGTTCCTTGCGAACCTATATCTGATTTTCAAAAGTATCAAGAAATAGCTACTAATATTTTTATGGGGAAAGGTCACTATTATTTAGGAAAACCTATAGCATTTCAGCCAATGGGATATCCTTTTGCTTTAGGAATTTTTTATAGATTGATGGGATCAAATGATATAATCTTAGGTAAAATATTAAATGTAATATTTTCATCAATAACATTAATAATTATTTTAAATATATTATTAAAAGTATTTCACAATAAAAAATTAATATATATTACACTTTTTATTATCACTTTCTTACCTAATTATATTGCTTATAATAATGTATTAGGCTCAGAGGTATTAATAACTCTATTATTATCTATAATAATATACTTACAATTGTGTAATTTTAATAACAAGTTCAGATATGCAATTATTGGCTTGTTCATAGGATTAGCTACTTTAACTAAACCTTTCTTTATATTGTATCCTGTAATAATAGCAATAACAGAATGGTTAAAAAACAAAAATATAAAAGAAACATTTAAAATATTTTTTATCTCTTATTCAATTGTATTTCTAATAGTTGCACCTTGGACTTATAGAAATTATAAACATTTCAATTTATTAGTTCCTGTATCTTATAATGGTGGATATGTTTTATTTATTAATAATAATAGTAATAATCAAAATGGAGCATGGATGCGTATATCAGATATAGATTTATCTAATAAAATGAAAAATAAATTTAAAGAATATAAATTTTACTATAAAGGTAGCATTGAAAATGAAATAAATCAAGTTATGTTAAAACCAGAATTAAATAATATATTTGGACAGGAAGGGAAAAAGTGGATACTTCATCATCCTAATAAGTTTATTAAAATGGGTATGTTAAGAACAAAAAATACTTTTTTTAATGGTGCAGGAGATATATCCCAATGGGGAATGAACAGTAATGCAAAAAATAATTGGTCCGTTTTAAAAAATAATTATTTTAGTAATTTTTGTAATGCTATTATTTATATATTAGACTTTTTCGGATTCTTTTATGTTATATATAATTTTAAAAATATATTGATCAGTTTTTTTAATAAAGAATCAACTGTCCCATATATAAAATCTATACTAGTTTTAAATATTTTATATTTTATATTTATTTCTTTTGTTTTCGAAGGTCAACAAAGATATAATTTTCCTACACTATTTTTATGTGCAATCAGTATGATTAATTGTATAAATATTTTTTATAAAATGCTATCTATACAATTAAATAAAGGGAAAATCCAAAATGAAAATATATAAATTTTGAAATAATATTTATTGTGTTTATTCCATTTTTTATAAGAATTATATTTGAAGTAAAATATTTTTCTATGAATTTTACTATTCTTAAAGTATTAACACTTTTTATTACTAGCATTTAATTATTAGAAAATATTTCGCGTTAACATAGAAAAATAGTAGCCTAACCACCGATCATAACGCTACTATTTTTTATTTATATTAAATTATTCCTTTAAACTGTGCCCAATAAGTAATTACAAATTCTGCTACACCCATACCCGTAGCAAAGAACACTAAAATAATAACTAATACTATTGCACCGAAATCATATTTCATTTTTTCTTCTTTGTTTATTATATAAGCTAGAATAATTTCTACTCCTAAAATCACTAATATAATGGGCCAAAAGGATGCTATTAAAGAAATATTAATATTAGCAGTAACTAATCTAAGTAAAAACATTACCCCAAATACAACTAAAATAATTCCTGCAGTTAATGTACCTACTCTACGCCCTTTAAGCATCTATTTCACACTCCCTTTTTTTCCCTATAATAAGTCTTATGCCAATAACAATTATTGCTATTCCTATAATTATCTTAGGAGTTTGTCTCATAAAGTCATGAATAACAGAATGAAATTGTTGTGGAATATATTGTGATAAAATATTCATCATATTATCTGCCATTAAATAAATCCCTAAAATCAATAATACTATACCGACAGCAAGGTTACGTTTTTCAAATATACTTTTATCTAATTTTGATAACTTATCAATAGAGAATAAATACCTATCTTCTAAAAGTAAAAATTCTTCATTATCTAAACTTAATCTATTTGTACAATCAAAAAAGGAATAAAACCAAATAAGTGGCAAAATAAATAATAATGGTCCTATATCAAGCCAAGTAGAAAGAAATATTACAAAGAAAAATACAGACATAAAAGATACACCCATATTCATAAATCCCATATACATATGCCCCGCACCAGGCAACATTGAAAAAACAAAAGTTAAAAACTTACTTTTTTTCTTTATCATTATTAAAGACCTCCATTTTAATTATTTTTTCAGAAAAGGTATTAAGCTCTGAATTAAATGAATTTATAAAACTTAAATCCAATGGTTTTACATAATTTGTTTTTGTATTAGCTATAAAACTTAATCCATTTGAAAAAACCATAATTAATGCTATACTGGCAGCAACTGCAACTCTAACACAGTAAAGACTGAAGTGAATATTACTTTTTTTCTTATTTTTTATTTCAATTTGTACTTTTTCTTCAAAGCCTAAAGGAGCTTCTGCAAGTTCATCATCTTCAAAACTGTCTGCAAATACACTAGCACATTTCTGGCAATCACTAATATGTTCCAATATGGAAATCAATTCTTCATCCTTAAGAGTGCCACGTTTAAGTAACTTTACTGTATCGTCAGTTAAATGTCCTTCTTTATTAAATAATGTAGGCTTCACATAAACTCCTCCTTCCATAAATCCTTTAGTAATTTTTTTGACCTATAAAGTTGCGTTTCTAAAGTTTTAATATTTTTACCAGTTTCCTTTGCCAAATGTGAGAGTTTGATATCTTTACAAAAATAGCTTATAGCTACAGTTCTATAAGGCTCTTTTAACTTATTACATAATCTATATATTCTCTCAATAGTATTCTTTTTTACTACTGTTTCCTCGGGAGAATCTCCATGATCTTTCAAACTCTCATACTCTTTCTCTGATAAACTAACGTTTGTTCTTGTTTTACTCTTAAGATAATCCTTGCACTTATTTGCAGCAATCGTAGTAAGCCAAGCTTTAAAGTTGTTACCATCAAATCTTTCATAATTTTGATATGCAGCTAAAAAGGTTTGCTGTGCCAAATCTTCCGCATCAAAGTAATTTTTTGTAAAGGATAGACAAATAGTAATAATTAAACGTTCATATTGTTTTATACAGTCTGCAAATTGTTCTTTTTCAATAACTATCACCACCTTCTTTTATATCCTTACATTTAATATAACGATTGAGAAATAAAAAACACTTCAATATTTAATATAATTATACTAAAAATTATCTGAATAACATTTTCTATTTCTATTCTTTAATATATTTTAGGCAGTGATTTTAAATATCTAAAAATTAAAGCAACTAAAAAATGATAGGATATTTAAATCTAAAAAAAACCTTAGCCACGTAATATCAATGACTAAGGTTATTTTTCGTAATAAAAACCATTTTTCTTTGCCTTTTTTATATTATTAATAATGCTTTTACCTGATAAAGTAGTCTCTTGATTAAAAGATATTTTATTGTCCTAAGCTTTATTCAGTATTTATATACTTTTCTCTAGCCATATCAAAATATCATTAGAAACATAATAGGTCTAAATTACAAATAATATATGTTTAAAATTATAATAACAATAACTCTTTTAAAAATATTTATTCGTGAGTTAGTTGACTTTTCCATCTGCTTTTTATAATTTTTATAATAGTTATACTTGTTATAAAAATTAGATTAAATGTTAAATAAAATACATTAATATATTTATTGATTTTTGTAAGAGTTATAAAACTATCTAACTTATTAACAATTATAGTAGCAAAGATAAATACTATGATATATAAGATATTAGAGTTTATTTTTTTAAACATGCTGGACAGTGAATAATAGAAAAAATAACTCTGATTAGCTATAGTTTGAAATACTATACTATTCCACAAAAATATAAACACAAGTTTAAAATTACTTATACCAGGTACATAAATTGTTTCTGCAAGGGATAAAGTAGGCCAATACAAATTTTTTGTTACATCTGGACCCAAGTAATATATGGATATGAAACTTAGCCATATATATACAACAACTACAATTAATGTACTTTTTAAAAAGGAACTCCTTATCTTATTTTTATCCTCCATTAAAGGAACTATTAAAAAAATAATTTCTATACCTAAAAAAGAATATACAGTCTCTATACTAGCCTTTAAAATAGAGGAAATTGGAGTTCCTAATATAGGTTGAATATTGAGAATATTGCCTTGCTTTACTGCCAAAAAAGTTATTAAAATTAATGGGATAGCTGCATAAAAAATAATTTCATTTATTATACCTAAAGATTTTATTCCTTTAGAAGCAGCATATACTGAAATTAATAGTATTGGAATGGCTAATTTATATTGCTCTAAAAATAAAACTAAATGAACCCTTAATAAATTACTTATATTAGCAGTGGTAATAATTATATAAATAAAATATTGGAAAGCAAATACAAAAGAAAATACACTACCTAAAATTTTACCAAAATAGTTCTTGCTTATTTCCACTATATTGGTGTTGTGGTAAGAATTATCTTTGAATATTAATATAGCACAAAATACCATATAAAAAGGATATAAGCTTCCTATAATTACTCCAATCCACCCATCATTTTCAGCTATCTTAGTTAAATTAGCTGGAAGAGATAATATCCCTATTCCTATCATAGATCCCACTATCATAAGCATAGTTTGATTTGTAGTTAACACATTATTACTTTTATTTTCCATTATAGCTCTCCCCTAAATTTTTTCATAAATTACCATCGCTCATTATGGCAAATTCTTTTAATCCAACATCTATACCTAGACTATATTTCTATATATTATTCTCTTTGCCTAAATTTATTTTTTACATTAAATCTACCTAAGAAATTGAATCTATCGAAAATATGTTTTATTTTACTATCCACACTATCTTTAATTTTTATATAATTCGTATATGTTTATCATATATTATGTGCAAATTTCTTAAATTTAATTAATCTATAAGAATGTGAGTGTGGAAACTTTCGACTTTAGTCTAGAAAGGAACCCCCTCATACTTTTGGGAAAAATGTTTAAATTACAAATATAGTGATCCAAAAGTTTTTGTAAAATATAGCTTTTGTTATTCATTATTTGTATTGCGGCATAAAAACACCCCAAAATTCAATTCATGAATAATGCGGTGTTTGAGTAAATTGTTCGTTTTTTTATTTGTGACGTTAAATAAGAAAGATGCGTACTATTTATTAATTTTCTCCAGTCTATATACAACCATATGATAAGTTTGGTCGCTGTAGTATCCTTCATCATCAACTCTATTTACTTCGATAAATTTGCATCTTTCTAAAAGTTTAATAGACTTAATATTCTTTTCTTCTGTATATGCTTCTAATTACTTAAATTCATAACATTAAATCCATAATCTGCTACACTTAATAATGCTTCCTTCATTAATCCTTTATTTTGATAGGCAGGAGTAATTCCATAACCAAGTTCGGCATTTCTTTGTTCCAAGTTAATGTTCCAAATGCTAATCGTGCCAATCACTTTTTTTGACTGTCTATGTTCAATTGCCCAAACAATCCATTCGACTTCATCAATACCTTTATTCATTTTATCAATATATGACTTTGTTTCTTCTGGGTTTTCATCCAGTCTTGTATCAGTGTAATAATTCATTTTCGGGTCTTTTCTTAATTGAAAAATATCATGAGTATCATCATTTGTCATTCTTCTTAAAAATAAGTTTTTTGTCTCTATTACTGGAAATGGACTGAAAGTAATCATTCTTTTTCCCTCCTGATTAATTAAGTGAATAAGTTTTGCACCTGTTTCTGATGTTGCAACTGAATATAATACAACTATGACTTAGCTTATAAGGAAAGTTTATCATATTTACCACTTTTTTGTACTAATTTTCAATATACTTGAGATAACTTTTATTTTTTAATACCGTATTATTCAGTTTTCAAAGAACATTGTTCGTAGTCTGAAATTAAAACTTACGTCGCATTTATTTCACATTACGCTATTAGAATATTAAAATAAGTATCTTTTTTAAATACTTTCAACTATTTTAATTAAGTCTTCTTTATTATTTAAATTAGGATTTTCTAAAATTATGTCCAATAATTTATTTAACATAATACCTATTTCTTTTCCTTGGTTTATTCCTAACTTCATTAAGTCATATCCATTAATATCTAAATCCTTAATTGTTAAAGGTTGTTTTTCACTAAGTATTTTTTCACACTTTATTTTTAGATTTAATACATTATCGAAACTATGATATTCCTTAGCACTTCCTTTTATATCAGCTATTTGTAGCTCAAATAAATCATCTAAATTATCAATTCCTACTTTATTAATAAACTTTTTTATGTTAGGAGTTCTTAATTTATTGTATCTAGTCATATGATTATAAACCAATTTATCTACCTTATCTATTGTTTTATTATCAAATTTTAATCTTTTTAGTATATCTTTAGTCATATCTGCACTTATCTTTTGATGACCATAAAAATGTCCTTGTCCATTGTCCCCTATGCTAAAACACCTAGGTTTTCCTATGTCATGTAATAGTGCTGCTAATCTTAATTCTAATTTATTTGGTACATTTTCTACTACAGATAATATATGACCATATACATCTTTATCATGATGTATATTATGTTGCTCAAAGCCTACACAAGCTTTTAGTTCAGGAATAATATAATCCATTAAATTTAATTCAACTATATTTCTTATGCCATAAACCGGTTGGCTGCTTACTAATATTTTGCATAATTCATCTCTGATTCTTTCCATAGATACATTAGCTATATTTCTACTTAATTTTCTTATGTTAAGTTTTATAGATTCTTCCATACAAAAATTTAATTGTGAAGCAAATCTTATACATCTTAACATTCTTAATGAATCTTCATTAAACCTATCTTTTGAATTTCCTACGCATCTAATTATTTTATTATTTAAATCTTCCAATCCATAAAAATAATCTACCAATCCTATTTTGTCATTGTAAGCCATTGCATTAATAGTTAAATCTCTACGCTTTAAATCTTCTCTTAAATTTGATGTAAACTTAACTTCTTTAGGATGTCTATTATCTTCATATTCCCCATCAACTCTAAATGTAGTTACTTCATAACCTATAGAATTGATTAATATTGTTACTGTTCCGTGTTTTAATCCTGTAGGTATAATTTTATAACCTAAATTTTCAAATATGTTCACTACTTCTTGCGGATTGGCACTAGTAGTTATATCCCAATCATTAACTTTCCTTTCAAGTAAGCTATCCCTAACTGCACCACCTACTATATATGCTTCATAACCATTTTCTTGTAAAGTATTTATAATATACTCTACCCCTTTAGATATTTGAATTTTTATATTTTTATTTATCATTATTTATCACACCTTTATTAAATTCTATAACTAGCTCTTCTACTTTTTTATAATTAGGCATGTTAGGTAAATCTGTAGCTATGCCTCTTATATCTAAATCACTACTTTCAACATTAGTACCATAAGCATAACTTCCTCCTGTAGTTAACAAGATTATATTATTTCCTAAATGTTCGTTGTTTCTTAAGAAATCATATTCTTTGCTATCTAACTTTTGTTTTATATCCTGTATATTCATTTTATTGTTTACTCCTTAATTAATTATTTAACTATTTCTCCAATTTAACTTTATATTTATTTTCTAAATCATACCAGAAATTTATATCTAAATCCACAGCATAATCTATTTAAATAAAAAAAGTAATGCCACATAAGCAATACTTTTTTTAAAAATTTCATTCATTTTCAGTTAATTTAATAACTTCTTTCTAATTTATCTTTTGGGCAAGTTAAAGTTTTGCCATTTCCTTTAAATTTAATCCAACCATCACCAATGTCTTCAATATCTTCAACAGTATCTCCTTTTTCTAATCTTACGGTATTTTGTGAATTAGGATACTCTCCAACTGTAACAGGCATTTTTATTTCCTTTTTTGAGGAGTTGCATCCAGTTAATCCAATCGCTCCTATTGATAATATTGTTGCAAAAATTATTGTCTTGAGATATCTTTTATTAAATATACGCTCACCCTATTCAAATTTATATGTTAAATTTTTATTGTTGCAACCAATTATATCGTATTATTACATATTATAGCACGTTAATGCAACTAAAATGTTAAAGATGTATATAACCTAGAGAGCCTTCTAATACTTTTAAATATTATTTGCTACCTTCACAAATAACTAATTTTAAAAGACATAATAAGAAAATAAATGCAACATTAAATATTAGTTAAAAGCTTATCTATATCATAGGTAGAATAAATCTATCTATGTAAATTCACAAATATTCTTATTTATCTCTATCTCATCTAATAAATAAATATTTCTTATACTTTTGAAATTTTCTTAATTACCCCTGTTAAAATATTTAAATATTAATAAAATTTTCATTACCCTATTGACATATATAGATAATCGATATATCCTAATATTAACAAATTATATATAGATTATCTATATATCTTTGTAACTATAAAAGTTAAATAAATTTCTAATATCTGAAAGAGGTGAATAAAATGCCAACTGAAAACAGCTTATATTCAGGAGATATGACTATGCTTATCTTAAAATTACTTCAAAGTAAAGATATGTATGGTTATGAAATGATTGAAACTCTACAAATTAATTCAAACAATGTATTTCAATTTAAAGCAGGTACATTATACCCTTTACTACACAATTTAGTAAAACAAAACTATTTAAATTGTTATGAAAAAGAAGTTAGTGGAAAAATTCGTAAATATTATTCCTTAACATTACAGGGTAAAAAATTATTGCAAGATAAAACCTCTATATGGCAAAAATATGTTAAAACTATGGCATCTGTGCTAGAACTAGAGGTGCATTAATATGAGAGAAGATGAATACTTACGTATTTTAAGTAAAAACATTTCTAATAGAAAAATGAGGAAGGAGATTTGTATGGAAATAAAAAATCACATTATGGACCAAAAAGAAGTTTACATTAAAATAGACTATTCTAATGATGATGCTGAAAAAGCTGCTATTAAAGACATGGGCGATCCAAAAGCTACAGGCAAAATGTTAGATTCTGTACATCCTCCAACTATTGATTGGATTCAAATTATTGCACTAATTATGATAACTCTAACTTTACAGGTATTAAAAATTTTATCAGAATTAGGTGGATCAAATTTTTCATCTATAGCACCAATTGATATTTTAAGAATTCTAGGTATTTTTTTATCAGTATATGCGCTAATATGGATAGGAATTGAAAAATATTCAGACCTTCCATTCTTTTATGGCAAAAGTCAACGTGGAGGTTCAAATGCCAACGGTGTATTTATTTGTTCATTAGCAATTGTAATGATGTCCCATTCTCTTTTACAAACTATAATCTTCCTATTAATTTTTGCACCAATAATAGCTATTGAACGCTCTATTATTGAATCTAAAAGGATAAAAAAAGAACAAAAATTTCTTTGGCAACAAGGAATAGCTTATGAAGATTTTAATTATAAGGGTAAGGCTATATTCAACAACTCTCCACGAAAAGTATATTCTCAAAATGAGCCAATAAAAAAAGGTGATCCTATCATCATAACAAAAATAGATGGATTTAATCTAGTTGTAGAAAAACAAGATCTTCATAATAATAACTAACATATTAATAATCTATAAATTCAACATCTAAAAGGCTTTCCATGATAAAATAATAAATCATAGAAAGCTTTTACTATCTTTTAGGTAAAAAAACAGTTATTCTTGTACCTATTTCTTTCCTACTTAAAACGCTAAAATATCCTTTATGACTATCAATAATCCATTTAGCAATGGAAAGACCTAGCCCTGTACCACCATTTTTTCTAACTCTTGCAGTATCAGCTCTGAAAAAACGTTCAAACATGTGTAATACATCATTCTCATCCATGCCTATTCCATTATCTTGAATAGAAAAATAGGGCTCATTTTTATTATTTTTCCCTGTTCTTAGTATTATATCTTCACCTTTATCTGTATACTTTGCTGCATTTTCTATTAATATTCTAGCTGTTTGTTTGAGTAATGATATATCACCATAAACATTTATATTTTCTGAATCTATATATCTATATATATGATCTTTATCTATCATCTTAGATTCTTCTAAAACCTCTTTCATCATATCATTAAGTGAAAATTCCATAACCTTAAGTTGAGTTTTACCATTAATACCCCTGGCTAAAAATAATAACTGTTCTACTAAGTTTTTCATATTTTCTGATTCACTCTTTATGGCTGCAATAGATTCCTCTAATACTTCTTCATCATCTTTTCCCCAACGATCTAACATATTAGCATACCCTTGAATTACAGATATAGGAGTTCTAAGTTCATGGGATGCATCTGAAACAAATCTTGCTTGTTGCCTATAAGAATCTCTCATTCTATCTAATAGGTTATTAATTGCTTCCTCTAAACCCTGAAGTTCACTATCTTTAATATGAATTCTTTCATCAGATGTAGCAGGACTTATTTTAGATATAGCATCCTCAAGACTTTGAAATTTTTGCTCATCAAAAGCCATATCACTAAGCCTACTTGCAGCTTCTGCTATTTCATTAAGTGGTTTTAAAATCATTCTATTTTTTGCAGTACCAAATATCATTTGCATTAATAGCATTATTCCTTCTATAATTCCAATAGCGCTAATTACTTTTATAAGAAGGTTTAAAAAAGTGCTAGCCTCTTTTATCATAACCTTTCCATTATCCCAAATGACTTTATAATTTGCTGCTTCTATAGGATAAAATTCAAATGACCTTTGAGCATTTCTTACGATCTCACCATAAAAACTTATTTCATTTTCAATACACCAAACTCCAATAAATCCAGCAATTATGCATATATCAAGGATAAGAAACTTTAAAAATAAATTTCTTACAAAAACAGAGTTTAATTTTATTGCAATAGATATGACATTTTTCGTTTTATTTTTTCTACTCATCTTTAATTACGTATCCCACACCACGAACTGTAGTTATTATTTTAGCCTTAAAAGCATCATCTATTTTTGTTCTTAAAAATCTTATATAAACATCTATAACATTGGTTTCTCCAAGATAATCATAACCACATACCTTTTCCATAAGTATACTTCTAGTTAACACTATATTCTTGTTTTCCATTAATATTTGTAACAAATTAAACTCTCTATTTGTCAGTTCTATCTCTGTGCTGTCATACATTACTTTATGTCTAATTTTATCTAATGATAATAATCCACATCTTATTATATCTTCATCTTTCTTCACTGTAACTATTCTCTTTTTAAGGGCTGTTCTTATTCTTGCAAGTAACTCTTCTATTGCAAATGGCTTAGTTATATAATCATCTGCTCCTGCATCAAGACCTGATACTTTATCCATAACTGCATCCCTTGCAGTAAGCATTATAATTGGAATATCAGAAGTTCTTCTAAGCCTTCTTAATACTTCAAGACCGTTTATTTCTGGAAGCATTATATCAAGAAGAACTAAATCAGCCTCATCTTTTTCTGCAATTTCAAGACCCGTTCTACCATTATTTGCTTTTACTATTTCATAACCTTCGTGTTTTAACTCAAGCTCAATAAATCTTGATAATTTCTCTTCATCTTCAACTATTAAAATCTTAACCATTCTTATCCGCCTTCTTAAATTTTTCTTTTATAATTTTTACATGATTTGAAATACTCTGTAATATCTTATTAGCCTTATCTGTATCAACCCTTTTTGAATATATATATAATTCTATATCAAAAAATAATGAAGTAATCATTAAAGGTATAATCATCCAAAAAGCAAAAAAGGAAAATATAATAATTACTGTAAGTGGAATCTTTACAAACATTTTATCTTTCTTTTTTATTTCTAAAAAAATATTATTGCATGTATCTATATACTTACATATAACTTCAAAAACTCCTTGAAATTTATTACTTTTTTCGTATTTATTTTCTTCATTCTTACCACTTTCTTCGCTTTTATCACTATATCTTGCTTCATTAGTATAAAATATATTAACAGAAGGTCTTTTTACCTTTCCATTCCCTTCTAAATATAATACTGCATCTAACATATCCCAATCACTATTTTCTAAAGCTGTTTTAGCTTCTTCATAGCTTACATTTGCTTTTTCCCTCAATTTATCTACTAACTTAAGCTTATCCACAAGTAGACCTCCATATCTATGGTATAAATAAAATCATTTATTATAATTATATCCTTAGCCATTAAATTATACCATTTAATTATGACTTTATATAACTTTAAAAATAAAGAGATTTTGATATTTTCAAAATCTCTTTATTATACTATATATTATTTTGCACAACCTTTTTTAAAGTCATTTTTAACATTATCTGCTGATTCTGATGCTTTTTCAAAGACATTATTTACATCATCATAGTTATTATGAGCACCAGATAATGAGTATTTATATCCACAGAATAATCCGATTATCAATAATACTATAGTTGGTACAGATAAAAATATTAATAAAAGTATTGATATTGTTAATGATATTCTCATTGGCTTTTCATTCTCTTTTTTTATCTCAAAATAGTTCTCATTTCCTTTTCTTATAAGCTTACCTATAAATTTAAACATTCTACCAACCATTTCTCCAATTCCACCATATTTTTCTTCATGTTTTTTACTATTTTTCTTTTTATCTTGCTGTTGCTCTTCCTCTTTAACTTCAATTATTGTAGTAGTTTCATTATTTCCTATTTTTCCGTTTTTCTCTAAATATATAATAGAGTCTATAATATCCCAATTGCATTTCTCTAATACTTCTATAGCCTCTTCCCGAGTTATATTTGCCTTTTCAATTATAATTTCAATCATTTCATTTCTTTCCATTTGATTTACCTCCGTGTATTTATTAATCATTCATCATGGTTATATAATACTTTTAGAAGATTAATCTAAAATATAAGAAAGATTAAAATTAGATTAAAATTTAAAATAAGTTACATTCCTAACTTGACATCTATGCATATCTATAAACTCTTAAAACCACAGGTATAACTTGTGGTACTCAATACATAAAAGAAAGGTCCTAAAATTAAGACCTTTCTCTTTGGGTGTTCCGTAGCGGGTTATGATTCTTTAGTATAGTCATTAAAAGCTTTAATTAAATTATCAAGCTTTTTTTCAACTCTAACTAAAAGATATACACTAATCGCTACTGGGAATCCTACAATGCTTATTAAATATCAAATTTTTAATCTATAATTATTTTCCTTTCCAACTATTTCAACAGTATAATCCTTTGCCATTTCAATTATTCTACTTCCTATAGCTTCATCAAAATCTAGGAACCTTTCTACAGTAAATTCAGAACTAACTATTATAGGTAAATAATTCATATATCTATAATTAATTATTTCAAACATTATATTTGTATCAGATTCATTTACTTTACCCTTAAATAAATCATCTATAAGAAGAAGCTTTGCCTTTTGGTACTTAGATAAAATCTTACTATAATATTCTTCATCTATCACATTTTGTTTTATTTTTGTTATAGTATTTCTATAAGGCATATATACAACTGGAACTTGTTTTTTCCTTAAAAAATTTACAGCTAAAGCTATACTTAAATGAGTTTTGCCGCTACCCACCTGCCCTATAAAAACAATACTATTTCGCCTTGTATTTTTGATTTTATCAAAGTTTTTATAGTATTGAATGGCTGTATTCTTTGCTAATTCAGTTGTTTCATTATAGGATTTATAGTTTGAAAAGGTATGTTTAGATTGCTCTGTATTTATTCCTGCTAAATTCCACATATCTTTAGCTCTTTGCATTTCATAGCAGCTACACCTTCTGCAATAAACTCTACCTTCTTTATCTATATTAGTTATCCATGTACTACCACCGCATTTATTACAAACTTCTTTATATGAGTCCCTTGCACTCTCTATCCCTTTGTAATTTAGGTTTTGGTGGTTTATGCTCAGACCATTTTCTCTTTGATTCTTTATCTTCTCCATTATTCTGTTTATGCTCGTTTTTAGTGTCATCAAAATCGCCACCTTTTACCTTCCTATTTTCCATCACACTACCATTTATTTTCCAGTTTTCTAAAATCCCCTTAATATACTTATAAGTATGTTTACCAAATTCATAATTAATTATTTTTATTAAATCCTAATTGAACAATAAAAAGATTATTGTAAAACTTTATGTAACAAAAATCTTTTAAAAAAATATTTTAATAGTATGAGGATAAATTAGGAGGGTTACAACGGTCAAAAAATTATATAAATAATTATAAAACATGTTTAATTAAGACCTATATAAATTTGGGGGTGGATTTTTAATGAAGGTTGTAGTTATCGGCGGCGGTTGGGCCGGATGTGCAGCAGCTATAAGCGCTAAAAAAGCTGGTGCTGATGTTAGTATATTTGAAAAGACCGATTTGCTTTTGGGATTAGGTAATGTTGGCGGAATAATGAGAAACAACGGAAGATTCACCGCAGCAGAGGAACTTATAGCTTTAGGTGCTGGTGATTTAATAAATATAACAGATGAAAACAGTAGACATAAAAACATAGATTTTCCTGGTCATAAACACGCATGGCTTTATGATGTAAATAAAATAGAACCTGCTGTAAAAAATCATATGAAAAATATGGGCATAGATATTCATCTTATCTCTAGAATAGTAGATGT
This sequence comes from Clostridium botulinum, assembly GCF_001276985.1. Lineage (GTDB taxonomy): Bacteria > Bacillota > Clostridia > Clostridiales > Clostridiaceae > Clostridium_F > Clostridium_F botulinum. The sequence continues at coordinate 82,064 of NZ_LHUL01000003.1, read as the reverse complement.
AAAAAAAGAAGGAGATAAAATAAAAGGCATATATATTTCAGACGGAACTTACGTAGATGGTGATGTATTTATAGAAACTACTGGTTCTACAGGACCTATGGGCAATTGTTTAAGATATGGTAATGGATGTTCTATGTGTATTCTAAGATGTCCTGCCTTTGGCCCTAGGGTAAGCTTAACTTCAAGAGCTGGAGTAGATGATTTCCAAGGAGAAAGAGAAGATGATTTACTAGGAGCCTTTAGTGGTTCCTGTAAACTAGCTAAAGAAACTATGTCTGATGAATTGGTAAAAGAACTTGATGAAACTGGAGTATTGGTTCTAAAGGTTCCAAAGGAAGATATAAATCTAGATAAATTAAAAATGAAGGTTTGTCAACAATATGCTCTAAAAGAATTTGCAGAAAATATCGTAATACTAGACACTGGCCATGCAAAATTAATGACTTCCTATTATCCTCTAGAAAAACTAAGAAAACTAAAGGGATTGGAAAAGGTAAAATATATAGATCCTTATGCAGGTGGAAAAGGTAATTCTATAAGATATTTATCTGTAGCTCCAAGAACAGATGATATGAAAGTAAAAGGCCTAGAAAATCTTTTTGTTGGTGGAGAAAAATCAGGGCTGTTTGTGGGTCACACTGAAGCCATGACCACAGGAAGTTTAGCTGGGCACAACGCTGTAAGATATTGTTTAGGTATGCCAATGTTAATTCTCCCAAGAAGTATGGCTTTAGGAGATTTAATAGCCTACGCAAATCATAAGCTTTATTCAAAGGAAGGTAGAAAAAATAGATATACCTTTGCCGGTGCAGAATATTTTAAGAGAATGGTTGAAGAAAACTTGTATACTACAGATAAAGAAGAGATAAATAAAAGAATTTCAAAATTAAACTTAGAAAATGCTTTAGCTCAAAGATTAATATAAAAATTTTAAAAGGAGCCAAAATTATGGCTCCTTTTAAAATTTTTATACTAAATATTATACATTTATTTCTGCTTTTTCTCCTAGCATTACTTTGTTCTGTTCTAATATTGGATTTACTACTTCTTCTATAAAATCTACTACTTGACCTTCTGCTCTTCCTGTAAATTTTTTAGGATCTATTAAAGCTAATATTTCTTCTTTGGTTAATTCAAAGGATTCATCTTCTATTATTCTTTCTATTAGATCATTAGATAATCCTTCCTGCTTAACTCTTCTTGCAGCTTCCATAGAATGAGTTCTTATAACTTCGTGAAGCTCTTGTCTGTCTCCACCCTTTTTAACTGCTTCCATCATTATATTTTCTGTAGCCATAAATGGAAGTTCTGTTTTCACATGACTTTCTATAACTTTTTCGTATACTACCATATTCTCTGATATATTCATATATAGTTTAAGCACTCCATCTAAAGCTAGGAAAGCTTCTGCTATAGATATTCTCTTATTAGCAGAATCATCTAATGTTCTTTCAAACCATTGCGTAGAAGAGGTTATAGCTGGATTTAAAGCATCTACTATAACGTATCTTGCTAAGGCTCCCATTCTTTCTGATCTCATTGGATTTCTCTTATAGGCCATAGCTGATGAACCTATTTGATTTTTTTCGAAGGGTTCTTCCATCTCCTTCATACTTTGAAGTAATCTTAAGTCATTGCTAAATTTGTATGCACTTTGAGCTATTTCTGATAATGTATTTAATATAGTTGAATCAACTTTTCTTGGATATGTTTGGCCTGTTACCATAAATTCCTTTGGGAAGCCCATCTTTTCTGCTACCTTTTTATCTAAAGCTTTTACTTTACTTTCATCTCCATCAAACAATTCCATAAAGCTGGCTTGGGTACCTGTAGTTCCTTTAACCCCTCTAAATCTTAAAGTATCTATAACAAATTCTAATTGTTCTAAATCTAATACTAAATCTTGCATCCAAAGGGTTGCTCTTTTACCTACTGTAGTAAGTTGAGCCGGTTGAAAATGAGTAAATCCTAAAGTTGGTACATGCTTATATTCTAAGGCAAACTTTTTCAAATTATTTATAACATTTATAATCTTCTTCTTTATTAAAATCATAGCTTCTTTCATTATAATTAAATCTGTGTTATCACCTACATAACAACTAGTAGCTCCTAAATGTATTATACCCTTCGCTTTAGGGCATTGAACGCCATAAGCATATACATGACTCATAACATCATGTCGAACTTCCTTTTCTCTCTCTTCTGCTACTTCATAATTTATATCATCTATATACTTTTTTAATTCATTTATTTGCTCTTCTGTAATGTTAAGACCTAATTCCTTTTCGCTTTCTGCTAGGGCCACCCATAATTTTCTCCAAGTTTTAAATTTCATTTCTTCTGAAAATAAATAGCTCATTTCTTTAGATGAATATCTTTTGTTTAAGGGATTATTATAAATATCTCTCATTACTCCATCTCCTCTATGCGTACAATATGTATATATTCATTTTATTTATTCATATTATAACATATATTGTAGTATCTTTTCAATTTTATATTCGTATATTTTCTTAATATGCTATTTTAAATTCTTTATTATAATCGGGCTTTAACTTGGTAATTATTCTTTAAATAAAAATTATTTAATAAAAATATTTTGTTCTATTTTTTTATACTACTAATATAATTTATTAAGATGTATTTAAAGGAGTGGATTTCATGTATAAAGTAAGTCTTATAGATAAAATTTCTTTTATATTGGTGACCGTTGGAGCTATTAATTGGGGACTTATAGGTTTATGTAATTTTAATCTTATTGGTGTATTATTTGGGGAACCTGCAAATTTTGTAGGAAGATTAATTTATATATTAATCGGAGCGGCTGGAATTAACATGGTACTATTTCTTCTTAAAACAAAAGGATCTTTAAAACATAAATAAAAGGCTCCCCAAAAGAGCCCTTAATTTTTATTCTAATGTATTTATTAATTTTGAGATTTCTTCTATAGCTAGGGTTTCATCATCACCAGAAGCTATTAATTTTATTTTTGCTCCACTTGTAACTCCTAATGAAAGAACTCCTATAAGACTCTTTATGTTGGCTTTTTTACCATTAAATTCAATAGATAAATCTGATTTAAAGGATGAAGCCTTTTTTACTAATAAAGTTGCTGGTCTTGCATGTAAACCAGTTGAACTGTTTACAGTTAATTCTCTTTCTAACATTTTATCCACCTCTTTTATAATCTATCTGTTTCTTAAAAAACATATACGTAATATTATACCATTTTTTTCTACAGATTTCAACAGTTTTTATAAACCATTACATGATATTATTAATCCAATTTTTTCATGAATTTTTCTATTCTATCTAATCCTCTTTCTATATTTTCCATAGATGTAGCATAGGATAATCTTATAAAATTATCATCACCAAAGGCTATACCTGGCACTACCGCTACCTTTTCTTCTTCTAATAAAATTTTTGAAAAACTTATAGAATCCTTTATGGTATTGCCTTTTATAGTTTTTCCCATAGCTTTTGATATATTAACCATTACATAAAAAGCTCCTTTAGGATTTATAGATGACAAATTTCCTATAGAATTTACTTTATTCACCATATAATCTCTTCTCTTTTTAAACTCCACTATCATATTTTTAACCTGAGTTTTATCTCCTTTAAGAGCTTCTAAGGATGCATATTGAGCTATAGAGTTTGGATTAGATGTGGTATGGCTTTGTATATTACTCATCACTTTTATTATATCCAAAGGACCCGCTGCATATCCTATTCTCCAGCCGGTCATGGAATAGGATTTAGACATACCATTTATTACTACAGTCCTTTTAAAAGCATCCTCTGATAAACTTGCTATACTTATATGATTTTCTTCTCCATACATTAACATTTCGTATATTTCATCTGCTATTATTAATAAATCATGTTTTTTGGCAAAAATAGCTAAGCCTTCTAAATCTTCTTTGCTATATACTGTTCCTGTAGGATTGTTAGGGCTGTTTATTATTATGGCCTTTGTTTTATCTGTTACTTTATTTTCTAATTCTTCTATTTCATATTTAAAATGATTTTCTTCTTTTGTATCTACAAAAATAGGTACTCCACCATATAGTTTTATAAGTTCTGGATAGCTTACCCAATAAGGTTTAGCTATTAAAATCTCATCTCCTTCATTTAATATGGCTTCAAATAAATTTGAAAGACATTGCTTTGCTCCATTACTTACTATTATTTCACTAGTTTCATAGTTTAAACCATTGTCTTTTTTAAATTTATCTACTATAGACTGTTTTAATTCTAATATACCTGAAGCTGCTGTATATTTAGTATATCCTTCCTCTATGGCTAACATAGCTGCTTTTTGTATATTCTCTGGCGTGTTAAAATCCGGTTCTCCCGCTCCAAAACCTATAACATCTATACCTTCTGCTTTCATTTTTTTAGCCTTTGCAGTTATTTCTAATGTTAAGGATGGTTGTATTTCTATTGCTTTTTTAGATAATTTCATATTTTTGCCTCCACTTTTTATTCTAAATTTAAAATAAATTATTACTAAATTTATTGCTCATAAGTTTAATTTTAATAATTACTTAAAATAGCTTCCAGTATAAGAATTTCTTTATAATTATGATCAACTTTATAAATATATTAATCTAGCTTCTAGCTACTAGTATTACTCCTATCATTATAAATGCAACTCCTAATATTCTTATAGGGGTTATATTTTCTTTAAAGAAAAAGTAAGAGAATATCATTACTAATACATAGCCTAAACTTACCATTGGATATGCATAGCTTAATTCTACTTTACTCAATACTTTTATCCAAAGTAAAAAGCTAACTCCATAGGATATTATACCTGCCATTACTGGCATATTTTTTAATATAGATACTATACTAGATAAGAAGTGTGATGGTGAAAAATTTAATGTTAAATTAACTGCTCCATATTTCACCAATATTTGTCCTAATGCTCCTAGAAAAACCGATGTCAATATTAAATATATCATCTTTTTAACTCCTTAAATAAAAGTATTCCATGGTTAATAAAATAAACCCAAAAGTATATAATTATAAATATTAATGGGAAAGCATATCTGCCTTGCCCTTCAGTAATAAAGTATACTGAAGTAAACATATGAAATAAAATTGTAGAATACAAATTAAATTTATTTAGATTTTCTGTTCTTCTTTTTATTATTTGTATAAGTATAAAAATACTGTAAATTAATACATATATAATAGCTGGAATGAAAATCATATTTCTTATACAGTTTGTTGCTGCAAATAATTTAAATTTAACAGTATCATTCATAGTTACCCCATGAATGCTATATGCTACGTCATCTCCCACCATATATGTATTAAAGAGTCTTTTAAAACCTAATATTACAAATTCCTTTGGATGAGATTTTATCCATTCTTTAGCTGCTTTATTAAGCATTTTATTTTTTTGTGTATAAGAAGCTTTTTTATATTCCTCTGTTTCTGCTAATGAGTTTTCTACATCATATATACTCATCCATCTTCCCATATTGTTTTGAGAATTATTATTTATATAAAGTACTATTCCTCCGTTATTTGATACAAAGGTACGTTCTCCATTATATTTTGTATTTCTATAAATCCAAGGACTTATAGTAATTAAAGCTACTACAGCTATTATTATGGCTGATTTTAAAGATTTTAGAAAAGATTTTTCTTTTAATAATTCAACTAAAAATATAGCAAAGGCATATAATAAGAAAAATGGCTTTACCATGGTGGTTGCTCCTACTAATACTCCTAAAATTACATATTTATATTTTATATCACTAAAGTATAAATATGTTAATAATAAAAGTAATGTAGTAAATAATATTTCTGTACCTAAAACACTGTTAAAGAATATATTATTTGGAAATAACACAAATAGAGTAAATACTATTTTTCTATTTCGTTCTGTAATTTTTATTTTTCTTAATATTCCTAAGAATAATACTTGTCCAAAAAAAGTTAGTACTAAATTAAATATTTTACCTAAGGCTAGACTAGCTCCAAAAAGCTTAAATAGTCCTCCTAAAACTATACTGTAACCTACGGAGGTATAAGTATCTCCCCACTCACCTCCATTAGCTATACTAACTGCTAAATTATAATAATATTCAAAATCTGAAAAAGGCTTTGTATCTACAAATATCACCCAAAGAATACAAAGAAGCATAGATAAACCTATTATTATTTTATAATAATTTGTTTTACTATAATTACTGTCTTTATTTTCATAACCACTTAAATAATTAAATTCCATTACATTTATACACCATCCTTAAAGTTTAAAATATATTATAACCACTACTGATATTACCCACAATACCATATTCACCAAAAAAGGTTTATCCTTTCCAAAAACATCCTCTGGCTTTCCCCCTAGATTATGGTTGTTCATTAAATATTGATATCTAAATATTCCGTATAGTACAAAAGGTATGGTATACATCATCCTCTTACTTTGTACTGAACTAAAAGTATATATACAATAGGATATTAATATAGATGGAGTTACTATAGTTAGCATATTATCTATAAGTTCTACAGAATATTCTTCTAATATCTTTCTATGGCTCCCCCTGCTATCTTTTAAAGTTATTATTTCACTCTTTCTTTTGTTTAAAGCTAAGAATAGGGATAAAAGTATGGTACATAAAAACAACCAAGGTGATACAGAAACCTTGGTAGCTAAACTGCCGCTTTCCATTCTTAGTACAAATCCAAAGGTTATCACCATTACATCTAATATAACTACATTTTTTAACTTAAAACAATAAAATATGTTCATTACAATATATAATAAATATATATACATAATCTTATAATCTACAAATTTATAGGAACAAAATAATACTGTGAAAAGTATTACTATATTCATAATTATAGCTGTAGATTTAGATACCCTTCCACTTGGGAGAGGTCTGTTTTTCTTTTCAGGATGTTTTTTATCCTTTTCTAGATCTACTATATCATTAAGTATATATATTGTAGACGAAGTTAAACAAAATAATATAAATGTTATTATATTATTTTTTAATATGATTTCATTTGTTAGATTACCTGAAAATATTATTGCTGCAAAGACAAAAAAATTCTTTATCCATTGTTTTGGTCTCATTAATGCTATAATTCCTTTTATATCCATTTTTCCCTCCTAATAATACTATATATATTTTTAGGTTTTATTTAATAAATAAAACATATTTATAGTATAAAAATATAACTAACATATAATTTATCACACTTTTGAAATAAATTAAAGGACTTGAATATAAATTCAAGCCCTTTTGTTTTATGTTTTTAATTATTATCTTGGCTGAACTATTAATTTAATAGCAGTTCTTTCTTCGCCATCGATTTCTATATCAGTAAAGGCTGGTATACAAATTAAATCGATTCCACTTGGAGCCACAAAACCTCTTGCTATAGCTACTGCCTTAATTGCTTGATTAATAGCCCCTGCTCCTATTGCTTGTATTTCAGCAGCACCTCTTTCTCTTAGTACCCCTGCTAAAGCACCTGCTACTGAATTTGGACTTGATTTTGCTGAAACTTTTAATACTTCCATAAGTAAACCTCCTATTTTAACTTTAATTTAATAGTCTTACTTACATATATCTATTCTACAAAAAATTAAAAATTCCTTTTAAATTTTGTAAATTTTAGCAACTTATAAAACTTAAAAGGAATTTATTTTATAATCTAATTATTTAGCATATTCAATGGCACGGGTTTCTCTGATGACATTAACCTTTATTTGACCAGGATATTCAAGTTCACTTTCTATCTGTTTAACTATATTCCTAGCCATTTCAATGCAGCCAGTATCATCAAGCACCTCTGGTTTAACCATAATTCTTATTTCTCTTCCCGCTTGAATTGCATATGACTTTTCTACACCTTCACACTCATTTGCAATTTCTTCTAACTTTTCTAATCTCTTTATATAAGCTTCTAAAGTTTCTCTTCTAGCTCCTGGTCTTGCTGCAGATATAGCATCTGCCGCTTGAACAAGTATTGCTTCTAGAGATTGTGGTTCCATATCACCATGATGAGCTCCTATAGCATTTACTACTAATGCGGATTCACGGTATTTTTTAGCTATCTCAGATCCTATAATTGCGTGTGGTCCCTCAACTTCATGGTCTACTGCCTTACCTATATCATGTAATAAACCTACTCTTTTTGCTAAAGTTGGGTCTATTCCAAGTTCGGAGGCCATAAGACCTGCTAAATGTGAAACTTCTATAGAATGCTTTAATACATTTTGACCATAACTTGTTCTGTACTTTAATCTACCTAATAATCTAATCAATTCAATATGAAGACCATGAATACCTGTTTCAAAGGTAGCCTGTTCTCCTTCTTCTTTAATACTAATTTCAACTTCTTTCTTAGCTTTCTCAACCATTTCTTCAATTCTAGCTGGATGGATTCTTCCATCAACTATTAATTTTTCTAATGCAATTCTTGCAACTTCTCTTCTAATTGGATCGAAACCAGATAATATAACTGCTTCTGGTGTATCATCTATTATTAGATCAACCCCTGTAAGCGTTTCTAATGTTCTTATATTTCTTCCTTCTCTTCCAATTATTCTTCCTTTCATTTCATCGTTAGGAAGATTAACTACATGTACTGTAGTTTCTGCTACATGATCTGCAGCACATCTTTGGATGGCATATGTAATGACTTCTCTTGCTCTTTTGTCTGCTTCTTCCTTAGCTTTAGTTTCTATTTCTTTTATCATTACTGCAGTTTCATGTTTTACTTCTTTTCTAACCTGTTCTAATAAAAATTCTTTAGCCTGTTCTGTTGTAAGTCCTGAAATTCTCTCTAATTCTGTTCTTTGCTTTTCGTGAAGCTCCTCCATATGTGTTTCCACATCTTCTATTTTTTGTTGCTTTTTGTTTAAAGCTTCTTCTTTGTTTTCAAGGGCCTCACTCTTTTTATCTAAAGCTTCTTCTTTTTGAATTATTCTTCTTTCAAGACGCTGAACTTCATTACGTCTTTCTCTATTTTCTCTTTCAACCTCTGCTCTTAATTTATGAGCTTCTTCTTTAGCCTCTAATATAGCTTCTTTCTTTTTTGCCTCTGCATCTCTTTCAGCCTCTTCTTTTAATCTTCTAGCTTCTTTGGATGCCTCTGATAATTTTTCTTTAGCTTTTTTATCAACTACATATAAGCCTAAAATTACACAAATTATTATAATAACCACTGCGATTATCATATATTTCGTTGGACCCATAAAACACCTCCTTTGCTTTTTCTGCTTGCCATATATAAGTAAATATGAAGCTTAGAAAAGGTGTCATATTATTCAATTGGATCATGTATGCTAAACCAGATTTTGTTTTCATTTTATATTAAAAAAATGCCATTGTCAAGTTTATATAGCATTATCTGCCTCCCTTATTCATATTATTTATAATTTTTATATTTATATATTTTTTCATAAAAAAAGTAGGATAAACTCCTACTTTTATCCTTCCTTATTGTCTTCTTTTTTATTCTCTATATTTAAGTTTTTTGCATCAACAACTGGTAAATCATGTTTTTTTCTTATAGTATTTTCTATCTCTAAGGCTATATTCATATTATCTTTTAAAAATTGTTTTGCATTTTCTCTTCCTTGTCCTAATCTTGTATCTTTATAAGAGAACCAAGAACCACTTTTGTCAACTAGCTCTTCTCTAACACCTACATCTAATATATTTCCTACCTTTGATATTCCTTCATTATACATTATATCAAATTCTGCCATTTTAAATGGAGGAGCTACTTTATTTTTATTTATTTTCACTCTTGTTCTATTACCTAAGATTTGATCACCTTGTTTTATAGAATCTATTCTTCTTACATCTAGTCTAACAGAAGAATAGAATTTTAATGCTCTTCCACCAGGAGTTGTTTCTGGATTTCCAAACATTATACCAACCTTTTCTCTTAATTGGTTTATAAATATAGCTACACACTTAGATTTATTTATAGATCCTGCTAATTTTCTTAGGGCTTGAGACATAAGTCTTGCTTGAAGACCTACATGTGAGTCTCCCATTTCTCCTTCTATTTCTGCCCTAGGAACTAAAGCTGCTACAGAGTCTACAACTATAACATCTACTGCTCCTGATCTTACTAAAGCTTCTGTTATCTCTAAAGCCTGTTCTCCTGTATCTGGTTGAGAAACTATTAGGTTATCTATATCAACACCTAAATTTCTAGCATAAGATGGATCTAAAGCATGTTCTGCATCTATAAAAGCTGCTGCCCCACCTATTTTTTGCGCTTCTGCTAATATATGAAGTGCTACAGTAGTTTTACCTGAGGACTCTGGTCCAAATATTTCTATTATCCTTCCTCTAGGAACTCCCCCTATACCTAATGCTATATCTAAATCTAAGCTTCCTGTGGATATGGATTCTACGTTTAATATACTATCCTCTCCAAGTTTCATTATAGAACCTTTTCCAAATTGTTTCTCTATTTGTCCCATAGCTGCTTCTATGGCTTTTAATTTTTCTGGATTAACTTTATTTGCCAAAACTGACACCAACCTTTCCTTACCGAACTTATGTTCTTAATATAATTATATACTATTTTTTTACTAGGGTCAACTTAATATAATATAAATAAAAGCCCCCTACAGGAACTTTTATTTAAATTATTGACAATATATTTTTTTATAAACCTACTTATCATGGCTCATTACATCTTTATTTTTAACAAAGTAATCTACACCAGATACTATAGTTATTATTATAGCTAATGCCATAGTAATATTGGTTATATTCGCTATAATATTTATATAATTTACAGCCCAATTTCCTAATATATATATTCCCTCTTTGTAATTTAGATTTACAAGAGCAAATATTATAGCTACAATTTGTATTACAGTTTTAGCCTTTCCCCATTTACTAGCAGCAATTACTACCCCCTCTGCAGAAGCCACACTTCTAAGTCCTGTTACCGCAAATTCTCTGGCTATAATTATTATACAGGCCCATCCAGGTACTATTTGAAAATCTACTAAAGATATTAATGCTGCTGTTACTAACATTTTATCTGCTAGAGGATCCATTATTTTACCAAATCTAGTAACTTGATTTCTACTTCTGGCTATGTACCCATCTAATTTATCTGTAGCTGAAGCTATTACGAAAACTGCAGTAGCTATTACTGTACCATAGGGTATGTTTTTTACTGATATAAATATAAGAAATATTGGAACTAAAAAAATTCTTAATATAGTTAGTTTATTTGCTAAGTTCATTATAAACAACTCCTATTAAATCATATTCTAAACTATGAGTTACCTTCACCTTTATTATATCACCAATTTTTACGTTTTCATCCTTTTCAAAGTAAATTTCTCCATCTATCTCCGGTGACATTTCATAATTTCTCCCATAATACATATCTTCTTTGGTACCTTCTACTATGACTTCATATATTTTATCTATTTTCTCTTTATTTATGTCTTTAGATATACTTTGCTGAAGTATCATTATTTCTTCTTCTCTTTTTTCTTTTATTTCTTCATCTATTTGTTTCTCCATAAGAGCTGCTGACGTTCCTTCTTCCTTTGAATATTTAAATACACCTAATTTATCTAATTTTACATCTGAAACAAATTCTTTAAGTTCACTAAACTCTCCTTCTGTTTCCCCTGGAAATCCTACTATTAATGAAGTCCTTAAAGTAATACCCTCTATTTCTTTTCTTAATTTTTTTATTATATTTATGATAGTTTCCTTTGTAGTTTTTCTTCCCATTCTTTTTAAAACAGAATTACTTATCTGCTGTATAGGCAAATCTAAATATTTACATACCTTATCATTATTTTTAATCTCTTCTATAAGTTCCTTAGTTATTTCCTCTGGGTAACAGTATAATAATCTTATCCACTTTACACCTTCAACTTTAGAAATATCTCTTAGAAGCTCATGTAAAACTTTTTTGCCATATATATCTATTCCATACATGGTTGTATCTTGAGCTATCAATATTATTTCTTTAACTCCTTGTTTAGCTAAATTTTCTACTTCCTTTAATATATTTTCTTTTTTTCTACTTCTATACTTTCCTCTTATGCGTGGTATGGCACAGTAAGTACAAAAATTATTACATCCTTCTGCTATTCTCACATAGGCTGTGTATGTTGGCGTAGTTAATATTCTATTTCCCTCATTTATTTTTGTATCACTATATTTATGATAAAAACTTTTTTCTCCTGATTTCAAAAAAACTTTTATACTTTCAAGTAACTTATCATAATCATTGACCCCTAACATAATATCCATTTCTGGGATAAGTTCTTTAAGTTCCCCTTTATATCTTTGAGTCAAACATCCTGTAACTACTAATACTTTGCAATTATGAGTTTTTTTATAGGAAGCCATTTGTAAAATGGTATTTATAGATTCTTCCTTAGCGGTCTCAATAAATCCACAGGTATTTACTATAATTACCTGTGCTTCTTTAGGATCTTTTACTAGTTCTGCTTCTTCATTTAATTTGTATAGCATAAGTTCTGAATCAATTCTATTTTTATCACAACCTAAGCTAACTAATGCTACTTTAATTTTTTCCACCTGTTCCCCTCCTACATTTTTTATGTCACAAGAAACATTTTAAATCTACTTAAGAAATTTTACAAGTATTAAGTAACTTGAATTTTAAAAGTATTTACATATTTCCTCGGAAATATTTTCCGTAGGTTTCATTGTTTTTATCAATTATTACTTGTCTTGGTTTATTACCATCTCTTCCGGAAATTATTCCCTTAGCTTCTAGCTGTTCTATTATTCTTGCTGCCCTATTATATCCTATTCTAAGTTTTCTTTGAATTAGTGATGTGGATACCTCTCCTAATTGTATACATATTCTTATAGCCTCTTCTAGAAGCTCATCCTCATCCCCGGCTTCTACATTTACAGCTGTATCTATTTGATCTATTATTTCTTCTCTATATTCTGCTTCTCCTTGCTCATCCTTTATACATGAAACTACCTTTTCCACTTCACTTTCAGATATAAAAGCTCCTTGTATTCTAGTAGGTTTTGGAGATCCTGTTGGATAAAATAACATATCTCCTTTTCCTAAAAGTTTTTCTGCTCCTGACATATCTAATATGGTTCTAGAATCTATAGAACTAGATACTGCAAAGGATATTCTAGAAGGTATATTTGCCTTTATTATTCCTGTTATAACATCTACAGAAGGTCTTTGTGTTGCTATAACTAAATGCATACCTGCTGCTCTAGCCATTTGAGCTAATCTACTTATGTAGTCTTCTATATCATTTGGACAAACCATCATTAAATCTGCAAGCTCATCTATTATTATTACCACATAAGGTAATTTATTTTCTATTTTACCCTGGTCATATAAATTATTATATCCCTCTATATTTCTTACACTATTTTCTGCAAATAAAGAATATCTCTTTGTCATTTCATTTACTGCCCAATGAAGAGCTCCTGCCGCTTTTTTAGGATCTGTAACTACTGGAATCAATAAATGAGGTATACCATTATATATGCTAAGCTCTACTACCTTTGGATCCACCATAAGTAATTTTACATTTTCTGGAGAATATTTATATAAAATACTTATTATTAATGTATTTATACATACACTTTTTCCTGAACCTGTAGCTCCTGCTATTAATAGGTGAGGCATTTTTGATAAATCTGATACTACACAACTACCACTTATATCCTTTCCCAAAGCAAAAGCTAGTCCATCATCAAATTTCTGAAATTCATCTCCTTCTATAACTTCTCTTAAATATACCGGTGTTAAGGATTTGTTTGGCACTTCTATACCTACTGCAGACTTTCCTGGTATAGGAGCCTCTATTCTAACTCCTGAAGCTGCTAAATTTAGCGCTATATCGTCTGCTAAATTTACTATTTTACTTACTTTAACTCCCGCATTAGGTTGAAGTTCAAACCTTGTAACTGAAGGTCCTCTACTTACTTGCATAACTTTAGCTTCTACACCAAAACTACTTAAAGTTTCCTCTAACTTATTTGCGTTATTTATAAGTTCTTTTTTATCTTGTTTATTTAGTTTTGACTGAATATTTTGTTTTAAAAGTTCTAAGGTTGGATAGTTATATTCTATTTTTACATTGTTTCCCCCTTCATTTATATTTTTACTAAGTTCTTCTTTTATAGCCTCTTCCCCGGTATCTTCTTTAGATTTTTCTATGTTTTCACTAACAGAATTATCCACAATATTTAGTGGACCTTCCTTTATTTCTGAGTTTTTCATAAAATCTAATATTTTGATTTTGTCTTTAATATTCCTAGTTAAACCTTCATCTTTTTCTAAGTCCGGAGCTAATTCTTTTTCTATACCGTCTATGTCTTCTTTATCTTCTATAGATTTTTCTTTAACTTTTTTATTTTTTATACTTCTTTTTACCTGTAAAGTCTGTAGTATAGTACCTAAAGATACTTGAAATATTAATATAAAGCTTATTATATAAACACATATAAACAATATGTAACATCCTATAGTTCCAAACAGTTTATATAAAGGAACATCTATTAGATAAGAAATTATACCACCATGAATCATTGTATCTTCTCTATAAAATTTTGATATGCCAAGCATTATATCTTCTGTGCCATAACTTTTTAAAAGTATCATTTGTAAAAATAAAAGTGTATTTATAGAAAAAAGAACTATTCCATAAAATTTAGAGTTCAAATTTATTTTATTCTTCTTTCCTATAAAGCAACATCCTGTGAATATTATTAGTATTGGAAATACTAAAGATCCTAAACCTAATACAGCTATAAGTACTTTTTTTATGAAACTCCCAACTATTCCAGAGGCAGAAGGGGAAAACACACTAAAAAGTACAAAAATTCCCATACTTATTAGAATTATACCTGTTATATCATTATTCTTTTTTTCTGTTTTATTAGATTTAGTTCTTTTCTTTGCCATACTTTTAATTCACCTCCCAACTAGTAATGTTTAATTTAAGCTACATTTATAGATTCTACATTGAACTTTTATATCCTTTTATATTAATTAATGCATACCTACTTTGTTAAAATAAATATTTAGCTATATATAACTAAATAAACATAGCTTGTACATTTTATAATTGTATAGAATAATTTAAATACTATATTAAATAAGACATTAAAGTAGAGGGTGTCTCAAAATAAAAACAGCCTTAATTTTAATATAGTAAATATAAATAATACATGTAATAAACATATAAATGAGCTTTAGTAGTTCTTAATTTGACGGAATTAAAAATTTTTATAATTCCTCACAGGACGTGAGGAGCCAATAGTAAAGCCAAGGAAGGCGCCTCTACTGGGTAAAAAATTTTTAATGGAGTCAAATTTAGAACTGCTTAGCAAAATGAATTGCTTTATGGATGTATTATTTATATTTACGGTTTTAAAATTAAGGCTATTTTGAGACATCCTCTTTTTGTTTTTCATCTATTAAATTATTTAATTTATCTAAAGCCTCTTTTACTCCACCTACTTCATTTATAATTCCTGATTCTACCGCTTGTTTTCCTATAAGTATAGTTCCCATATCATTTAACAACTCATCACTTTGCAACATAAATTCTTTTAACTTTTCCTTGCTTATTTTAGAGGTTCTAACTATAAATTCTATTATTCTCTCTTGCATTTTATTAAAATATTCAAAGGTTTGAGGAACTCCTATTATTAGCCCATTCATTCTTATAGGATGAACTATCATTGTGGCTGTAGGAGATATAAAAGAATAATCCGCTGACGTAGCTAAGGGTACTCCTATAGAATGTCCTCCTCCTATTACTAAAGATACTGTAGGTTTACTTAAGCTTCTTATCATTTCAGCAATGGCAAGCCCAGCTTCCACATCTCCTCCCACAGTATTTAATATTATAAAAACTCCTTCTACCTCTTTGGAAGTTTCTAAAGCTATTAGCTGAGGGATTAAATGTTCGTATCTTGTAGCCTTAGTTTGAGGAGATAGCACCATATGTCCTTCTATCTGCCCTATTATAGGTAGAACTTGAATTCGATCTGCCTGTCTTGGTGGTAAATTTGTAGTTCCAAATTCTTTTAAAGTATCTATCTTTTCATTTCTTTCTTTTTCATCTGCCATAAATAATTACCTCCTACCATATGCATATAAATATCTTGTGCATATGGTAGAGGTACTATACATAAAAAATATTAATTTATATATTTAAAACATTTAGTCTATCATGCTTTAAAATTAAATTATATCTGATGCCTACCAGATATAATGCTCCCACTTATAAAGTTAGAGATAATGTCTGATATTACCTATCTAAGCACTTCTTAACTCAAATTTGAGTTAAAACTCCACCTGAAGCTAAGAATTTTGTTTATATACAATCTAACTTAAATTCACAGTGCAATGATTTTATAGCTTTTTCTGTATCTTCCTTAGAAACAAGACACCATATAGTTGTATGTGAGTCTGCTGTTTGAAGCACTTCTATATTTCTTTCTACAAGTGCCTTTAATATTTTAGCCATAACCCCAGGTATCCCTCTCATTCTACTACCTATTATAGCTATTTTACTACAATCTTTTAAGTAGGAAAATTTTATTTTTAAACCTTCCATTATAGAACTAAACTCATTAAAATCTTTTTCATCTATAGTGAATATTTTTTCTTTAGGAAAAACATTTATAAGGTCAATACTAATAGAATTTTCTGCCAATGAATTTAATAGGTTAGTATAGTTTTTATTTCCTTTATTTTCTTCTGCATCTACTATAATTTGCGTTCTATTACTCATATGGGTAATACCTGTTATAACATTATTTGAATTTTTAATTCCTATATTATTTATAGTAGTACCTTTGCAATCTGTCATAGTGTTTTTTATTACAAGTTTTATATTTGACGTCATAGCAATTTCTACTGCCCTTGGATGTATTACCTTAGCCCCTTGATCTGCAAATTGAAACACCTCATTATAACTTATTTCTTTTATTAAGGAGGCATTCTCCACTATTCTAGGATCTGCAGTCATTATACCATCTACATCCGTATATATTTCTACACTTTCAGCCTCTAATGCAGTTCCTAAAAGTGCGGCAGTAACATCACTGCCACCTCTTCCTAGGGTAGTTATATATCCATCTTCACTTTTCCCTTGAAAACCTGCCACTACAGGAATTTTATCTTTTTTCAGTAAATCTACTATTCTATCTTTTTCTACTCTAAGTACAGAGGCATTGTTAAAATTATTATCTGTTATAATACCTGCCTGTCCTCCCATTAAAGGTACTGCATCTATTCCCTTATTAAAAAGTTCTGAACTCATAACTACTGTGCTTATTAATTCACCGCAACCCATTAAAAGATCAGCAGCTAAGGTATTTTTATCTAAAAAATCTTCTTCAACTAAAGATCTCAATGTGTCTGTAGCATAAGGCTGTCCTTTTCTACCCATAGCAGATACTACCACCACTGGATAATAACCTGCTTTTTTTGCCTTAACTATTTTATCTACTACTAAAGATCTTCTTTCAGCTGTAGATACAGATGTTCCTCCAAACTTTTGAATTAAGATTTTCATTTGTCTACCATCTCCCTAGCGGATTTTTTTTAATTCTCTCTTTTCAGCATCAATTATTATAGTTCTTGATCCTATTTTTTTTACAGAGTCCCAAGACACTTCTAATAAGCTTGGTTTAGAAAACAATCCAAGTTTTCCTCCTGATTCACTTAATATTAAAAACTTCAAATATCCATCCTCATCTATTACCACATCATTGTTTCCTAAAAACCCATATTTATCTCCATCATTTACATTTATAAGTTCATATCTTTCCATATCGCTATAGCGTTTTATATTTTCTTCCATAATAATCCTCCCATTACTTCTCATAATATTCATATTCAATATTATGAAAAATAGTGAGAGCTTATTACAAAATATATTATATTAATTTTGATTTAGCTTCTTTGAAAGCTCTTTGGTTCCTATCTAGAATATTTTTTACATTTTCTAAATTTAATTTTTCTCCTACAAAGGCTGAATTTTTTATTCCAGCCCCAAAGGTTCTATCCATTATTTCCTGTAATTTATTTTCAGTTATTTTATCTATTTTTTTCATTATTATTTCTGGATCATTTATTCTATTTAGAAATAGCACAGACTTACCATTATTAAACATTCTAGTACTAGTGCTTTCTAAGCCTAATATATAACTTCCCTTTAACTGCTCTTTTGATTTTATTAATTTTTCTTTATTTATACCTTCCTTTGAAAAATCATTTACTACCTTTTTTATTAAGGTTATAGTGTCTTCTGTATAGGCTGGATTTAATCCTGTATAAATGCTTACCGCACCTGTTTTATTAAAGGAAGACATATAAGAATATATACTATAGCATAATCCTTTTTCTTCTCTTATCTTTTGAAATAGTATAGATGAAGCTCCTCCACCCAACACATTACTAAGTAATATAAGAGGATACGCATCATCATTTCCTAATTCTAATCCCTCAAAACCTAAACTTATATGAAGTTGTTCTATATTTTTATTTTTAAATAAGTGGTTATTTTCTATTTTAGGTTTGGAATAAACAGTTATGTTTTTATTTTCACCGCTATTCCAATTACCAAAATATTTATTTATTAATTTTTCTAATTCATTTATATCAAAATTACCACATATAGATATAACAGAATTTTCTGGAATATAATATTTATTTATGTAATCTACTATATCTTTTCTTTTAAAGGATTTTACAGTTTCTACTGTTCCTAAAATAGGGTAGGAAATAGAATCATCTCCCCATATAGCCTTGCAATGTAAATCTGATAGTACATCCTCCGGAGAATCTTCAGTCATACTTATTTCTTCAATTATTACTCCCTTTTCTTTTTCTATGTCCTCTTCTTTAAATTTACTATTAAATAACATATCAGATAAAACTTCTAAAGCTAATTCTATATGAGAATTTAGTATTTTTATATAATAACAAGTGGCTTCTTTACCTGTAAATGCATTTATTTGTCCACCTACATCTTCTATACATTCTGCTATTTGTAGTGCACTTCTATTTTCTGTGCCTTTAAACATCATATGCTCTATAAAATGAGAAATACCATTATTTTTTAAATTCTCATTTCTTGAACCATTTTCTATCCAAAGTCCTACACTTACAGATTTCACATAATCTATATTCTCTAGAACCACTCTTAGTCCATTATCTAATGTAAATAAATTATACACTAATTAATTCCTCCTAAACCCTGTATTTCTGCGATTGTTACCATTACTAATACTCCCATGTCACTCTATGAAAGCGATTATCACCAAATCAGCACTCTGTATAAGTAACTTCCACCTGAACCTAAGAATCACTTCATAAAAAATAAAAAGGCAGATATGCCCTTCTATTTTTTATTATTTATCTTTTTCTTCTTCTTTCTTGGCAATAGCATCTTTGCGTGATAAATTTATTCTTCCTTGATTATCTATGTCTGTAACCTTAACTAATATTTCATCTCCTACAGATACTACATCTTCCACTTTTTCTACTCTAGCAAAATCTAATTTAGATATATGAACTAGCCCTTCTTTACCTGGCAGTATTTCTACAAAGGCTCCAAAATTAGTAGTTTTAGTTACTTTACCTAGATAAATCTCTCCTTGAACTACTTCCTTTGTTAATCCTTCTATTATACTTATAGCTTTCTTAACACCTTCAGGCTCATTATTAGATGTTACAAATATTTTTCCATCTTCTTTTATTTCTATTTTTACGTTGGTATCTGCTATTATTTTATTTATTACCTTTCCACCAGCACCTATAACATCTCTTATTTTTTCTGGATCTATACATATTATTTCTGTTCTTGGTGCATATTTAGATAATTCTTTTCTTGGTTCTGGTATGCATTCTTTTATTTTTCCTAATATGTGTAGTCTTGCCTTTTTTGCGCCTTCTAATGCATCCTTTACACAACTATTTGATAACCCTTTTATCTTTGTATCAAATTGTATAGATGTAATCCCTTTTTCTGTTCCTGCTACCTTAAAGTCCATATCTCCAAAGAAATCTTCTATACCTTGAATGTCTGTTATTACTTTTTCCTTTTCTAAATCTTCACTAGTTATAAGTCCCATAGCTATACCTGCGGCTGGCCTTTTTATAGGTACACCTGCATCTAATAGAGCTAATGTGCTTCCGCAAACACTTGCCTGTGATGTTGAACCATTTGAACTTAGTACTTCTGATACTAATCTTATAGTGTATGGGAACTCTGATTGAGATGGAATTAATGGTTCCAAAGCTCTTTCTGCTAAAGCTCCATGACCTATTTCACGTCTTCCAGGTCCCCTTAAAGGTCTAACTTCTCCTACACTATAGGATGGGAAATTGTAATGATGCATGTAGCGTTTTGATTCTTCCTCTGCTATACCATCTAATATTTGAACATCTCCTAAAGCTCCTAAAGTAGCTACAGTCATTACTTGAGTTAATCCTCTTGTAAATAAACCCGTACCATGAGTTCTTGGAAGTATTCCCACTTCACAGCTTATAGGTCTTACTTCATCAAAAGCTCTTCCATCTGGTCTTCTATCTTCATTTAAAAGCATGTTTCTAACTATTTCTTTTTGAGTTTTATATATAACTTCTGCTATGTCTGCCACTTTGTCTTCATATTTTTCTGAAAACTCTTCTGATATTTTTTCTTTAACTTTATCTAACTGAGCATTTCTTTCATCTTTATCCATTATATACATAGCTTCTTTTATCATATCAAAAGCAAAGCTTTTTACTTCTTTTTCTACTTCTTCGTCAGCTTTGTATAATACTGGTTCATTTTTAGTTTTTCCAAACTTAGCCACAGCCTCTTCTTGGAATGCAACTATATTTTTGCATTCTTCAAAACCAAACATGATAGCACTATACATAGTTTCCTCATCTATTTCCTGTCCACCTGCTTCTACCATCATAACTCTTTCTTTTGTAGCGCATACAGTTAAATCTAATATAGTATTTTCTCTTTGGGCTACAGTTGGATTTATTATAAATTCTCCATCTACTAATCCCACAGAAACTGCAGCTACTGGTGTTGTAAATGGTATGCTAGATAGGCATAGAGCTAAAGAGGAGCCATTTATAGCTAATATTTCTGGTAAATTATCCTGTTCTACAGATAAAACTGTATTAACTATTTGAACATCATTTCTGTATCCCTTTGGGAATAAAGGTCTTAATGGTCTATCTATAGATCTGGCATGTAATATAGATTTGTCAGAAGGTTTTCCTTCTCTTTTGATGAATCCTCCTGGAATCTTTCCTACTGAATATAGTCTTTCTTCATATTCAACGCTTAATGGGAAAAAATCTATTCCCTCTCTTGGCTCTTTAGAAGCGTTGGCATTTATCATAACTACTGTATCTCCATAACTCATGAATATGGCAGCATTTGAAAGCATTCCTGTCTTACCAAAGTCTACTTTCATTTTTCTTCCTGCTACAGTAGTTTCTAATGTATGAATCATACATTAACCTCCCTTCAATAATTGAACTAATATTATCATTATATCACTATTACATTTATAGCAAACATTTAATTTTTATATTTGTTTATAACCTATTAATATATTTTTGTAATATTTTATGTATTTATAACACTTAAAATATTAGGCTTATTTATTGCTACTATTTATAGTATTTTTAATATTACAGTTATTATACTTTATAAATTTTCCAGTATAATTTATTAAAATAATAGAGCGGGCTTTAGCCGCTCTTATTACTTTTATTACTTTCTTAAACCTAATTCTTTTATGATAGCACGATATCTTTCAATATCTTCACGCATTAGGTAATTTAAAAGACCTCTTCTTTTACCAACCATCATTAAAAGACCTCTTCTTGAGTGATGGTCTTTTTTATGTTCTTTTAAGTGGCTGTTTAAGTGGTTAATTCTTTCTGTAAGTAATGCTATTTGCACTTCTGGAGAACCTGTATCTCCTTCATGTCTTGCGTGTTTAGCCATTAATTCTTGTTTTTTTGCTTTATCCATTGTAAGCACCTCCAAATAATTATCACCTTTATCCAAGGATACCGTTGGCAATTCAGTATTCCTAGTATAAGGTTCACGAAATGTATTATAACAAATAAATATATAATTGTAAATTAATTTTTATAAATTAATTTACATACTTTGTCTTTTAGCAAAACTTTTATCCTTTTTTAATTGATTCTTTAACTCTTCTAAAGAAGAGAATTTTTTCTCATCTCTAATTCTCTTTGAAAAATATATAACTATATTTTCTCCATATATATCCTTATGGAAATCTAATATATGAGTTTCTATATTTAACTTTTTATCTTCTACTGTAGGATTATAACCTACGTTAGTAATACCCTTATAAAGTTTATTTTCATATTCTATTAAGGTATAGTACACTCCCCCTCTTGGAAGAACATATTTTGTATTATAATTTAGGTTCACTGTAGGGTACCCAAGCTTTCTCCCTAACTGTTTCCCTTTTACTATGTTGCCCTTTAAAAAATAGTTCCTACCTAGCATTTTTTTTGCCTTATCTACATTGCCATCCTCTATTAATATATGTCTTATTTTAGAACTGCTTATGATTTCATTTAAATATTTAACTGGGGAAACTACTTTAAGATTAAAATTAAATTTTTTACTCATTTTATCTAGAAGTTCTATATCTCCTAAATTTTTATATCCAAATCTATAATTAAATCCTACTACAAATCCACATGCATTATAATAATATATCATTTTTTTTATAAAATCCTCTGGACATAACTTCATATATTCTTTATCAAAATTAATAAAATTAACTAGATCCACTTCATTTTCTTTCAATATTTTCACCTTGCTAGGATTATCTAATAGAATTTTGGGAGCCAAATCTTTATTTATAGTATTTAAAGGATGGTCCTTAAAGGTTAAAACCATACTTTTACCACCATTATCCTTAGCCATTTTTTTTATTTCTTTTATTAATTTCATATGACCTTTATGAAGTCCATCAAAACTTCCTAAAGCTATATAAGTTTTATCTTCTAATTTAGTAGAAAAGTTATCCTCCATAACTATCATAAGCTATTACTCCTAAGTTAATAATTTATGAATTTTAAATCCATATGCATTTTTCATTCCTAATCCTATAAAATTATCATCTTCTATATAAGTTCTATATAGTTTATTTTCTTCTATATTATCTAGAACTCTTCTATCTTTTAATATTACACCATTTAGTACAAGTTTTTCAAATTTTTTATCTAAAGATAATTTTTCATAATCCTTTAAAGCTTCATCTATAGGTGTTATATACTGTTTTATATTTTCCTCATTTAAATCTTCTAATTTTATTGCTTCTTTTATATTAAAGGGGCTTGCTTCTAATCTTTGTAGATTCCACATTACTGCTCCAGAATCTAAATCCTTTCCTATATCAAAACACAAACTTCTTATATAAGTTCCCTTTGAACACTTAACATCAAATATAACATAGGGCAAATCTATACTTAAAATACATATATCATATATATGTATTTTTCTTGCTTCTCTTTCTACTTCTATACCTTTTCTGGCCAAGTCATAAAGTTTTTGTCCATTAATTTTTAAGGCAGAATACATAGGAGGTACTTGATCTATGTCTCCTATATATTTTTTAATAGTCTCTTCTACCTCTATAGGAGTTAGATCTATTTCTTTTTCCTCTAATACAGTACCTTCTCTATCATAAGTGTCTGTGGTAGTTCCAAGTTTCATTTCTACTCTGTAGGTTTTAGTTCCTTCCATTATATAATCAACTATTTTGGTAGCCTTACCTATACATACAGGGAGAACACCAGAAGCTAAGGGATCTAATGTACCTGTATGACCGACTTTTTTTATTTTCGCTATTTTTCTTATGTCTCTAATTACATCAAAGGATGTTATCCCCTTTGGTTTTAAAACATTTATTACTCCATCCATTTATATCAACTCTTTTTTTATAGTTTCTATTAATTTTTTTTCTACTATATTTAAAGCCTCTCCTTTTATAAAGGCTCCTGAAGCACGAATATGTCCTCCACCGCCAAAGTTTTCAGCTATCTTTCTTACATCCACATATTCTTTTGATCTTAAACTTATCTTTACTCCCTCTTCCACTTCTTTAAATAATACAGCCACTTCTACAGATCCTATTTGCATACCTTGTGATATAATATCTGATGTATCCTTTGCATCCTCTATGTTCAACTCTTTTAACATTTTTTCTGTTACTTTCATAACGCATAACTTCTCATTTTCTAAATACATTTCTTCTAAAACTCTTCCATAAAGCTTTAATCTTTCAAATTTTTTATTTTCAAATATTTTTCTATGTATTGAGCTAAAATCTAGACCTGTGTTTATTAAATCTCCTGCTATCATATGAGTTACAGATGTAGTACCTGGATATCTAAAAGAACCTGTATCTGTAATTAAAGATGTGTATAAACAAGCTGCTATATCTTTATCTGAATTTATCTCTAATATTTTTAGCAATTGATATACAACCTCAGCCACTGCTGGAGCATTTGTGTCTACAAAATTTAAATCACCATACATATCGTTAGATAAGTGATGATCTATATTTATTAGGGAGTATTCTCTATTTTCTAAGTCTAATTCTGCATTTATTCTTTCTACATTTCCACAATCTAAAACTATAACACACTCTGTACCTTCTATAGGCCTTTTTATCTCCCCTGTGATTTCTTCACTACAGGGCAAATATTTAAAAGTTTCTGGTATAGGTTCTTTGGAAATTATATAAGCTTTTTTGCTAAGTTTTCTTATACCCTGAAGTAATCCTAAAGCGCTTCCTAAGGAATCCCCATCAGGAGAAGTATGGAAAGTAATAGCTACACTATTACTTTCCTTTATTTTATCTAGTATATCATTAGTTATCATTTGACTCATTCTCCTTTATTGAATGAAGAAGTTCATCTATATGCATACCTCTTTCAATACTATTATCTACTTCTATTATAACCTCTGGTGTATTTCTTAATTTAACTCTTCTTCCAACTTCTTTTCTTATGAAACCTACAGAACTTTTTAATGCCTCTAGAGATTCTTCTTTTGCTTTTTCATTTCCAAAAATACTTACATATACCTTTGCATATTTCAAATCTTTTGTAACATTTACATCTGTTACACTCACCATGGCACTCAGTCTTGGATCTTTTATATCATTATGAATAATATTACTCACTTCTTTTTTTACTTCTTCATTTATTCTTCCTGCTCTATATTTTGCCATGAAAATCACTCCTTTTTTTAGAAGAGAACTTTATAGTGTTTTCTTTTTAATCTCTTCCATGATAAAGCATTCAATTATGTCGCCTTCTTTTATGTCATTAAACTTTTCTATGCTAAGTCCACATTCATATCCTTGAGCAACTTCTTTAGCATCATCTTTAAATCTCTTTAGAGATGCAAGTTCTGATTCAAATATTACTATACCATCTCTTATTACTCTTGCTCCTGCGTTTCTAGCTAATTTACCTGTTTGAATATAAGCTCCTGCTATAGTTCCTACACTAGATATTTTATAAACCTGTCTAACCTCTGCAGTACCTATAACTACTTCTTTAAATTCTGGTTCTAACATACCTAGCATAGCTGATTTTATATCTTCTATAGCATCATATATAACCCTGTATGTTTTAATATCTACTCCGTCTCTTTCAGAAGCTATAATAGCATTGTTATCCGGTCTTACATTAAAGCCTAATATAATACCATTAGAAGCTGTTGCTAATGTAACATCTGTTTCATTTATAGCTCCAACACCTCCATGAATAACTCTAACCTTTACTTCTTCTGTTGAAAGCTTTTCTAAGGATTGTTTTAAAGCCTCTACAGAACCCTGAACATCAGCTTTTACAATTAATCCTAATTCCTTTACTGTTCCTTCTTGTATTTGATTATATAAATCTTCTAGAGAAACTTTATGGGTAGATTGTAGATATTCATCTCTTATTTTTTCTTTTCTCTTATCTGCAATACCTCTGGCAGTTTTTTCCTCTTTAACTTGGTAGAATTTATCTCCTGCTTCAGGAACTTCTGATAAACCTAGTATTTCTACTGGTGTAGAAGGGCCTGCTGATTCTATATTTCTACCTTTATCATTAAACATAGCTCTTATTCTTCCATATGTAGATCCCACTACTATAGAATCTCCTACTCTTAAAGTACCATTTTGAATAAGTAATGTAGCTACTGGTCCTCTTCCTTTATCAAGTTTAGCTTCTACTACTGTTCCCTTTGCTTTTCTATTTGGGTTTGCTTTCAATTCAAGTATTTCTGATGATAAAAGTATCATTTCTAGTAGATCATCTATACCTTCTTTTGTATGAGCTGAAACTGGAACACATATAGTATCTCCACCCCAGTCCTCTGCTACTAATCCATATTCTGTTAATTCTTGTTTTACTTTATCTATATTAGCACCAGGTCTATCTATTTTATTTATAGCAACTATTAATGGAACATTAGCTGCCTTACAGTGACTTATAGCTTCTTGAGTTTGAGGCATAATTCCGTCATCTGCTGCTACTACTAATATAACTATATCTGTAACTTGCGCTCCTCTTGCTCTCATAGCTGTAAAAGCTGCGTGGCCTGGAGTATCTAAGAAAGTTATAGCTTCTCCATTTAATTCCACAGTATAAGCACCTATATGTTGGGTTATTCCTCCTGCCTCTGTAGAAGTTACCTTTGATTTTCTTATAGCATCTAATAAAGAAGTTTTTCCGTGGTCAACGTGACCCATAACAGTTATGATAGGGGATCTTTTTTGTAAATATTCTTCTTCTTCATTATCTTTTAATATATCTTCTAGATCCTCTTTCTCATCTTCATCTTCTTTTAGAATTTCCATATCAAATTTTGCTGCTAATTTTTCAGCCATTTCAAAGTTTATCTCTTGATTCACAGAAGCCATAACACCCATAAGCATTAGTTCTTTTATAACTTCTGCATAGGATTTTTCCAATTTATCTGATATTTCTTTTACTGTAATAGTATCAGAAGTCATTGTTATTATACCCATATCTTCTGCATTTTCAGTATTTACTTTTTCATTTTTGTCATCTCTTTTATTAGATTTTTTATTATTCATTGATTCTTTTATTGGGTTTTTCGCTGTAGTTTCTATTTCATCATCTTCTTCCTTTGTTTTTTCTGACTTTTCTTTACCTGATAATAATTCTTTTATAAGATTTGCATCCTCATCTTCTATAGCGCTCATATGGTTTTTAACTTCTACACTAAATTCTTCTTCTAATAATGTTATAAGTTCTTTACTTGATATGTTTAATTCTTTAGCTAATTCATATACTCTTATTTTTGCCAAATTATTCACCCCCGAAACTAATGCTCTTGGCTATCATTCCATAATTTTAATAACTTATTAGCCATACCTTCATCCTTTACAGCTAATATTTTTATAAAGTCTCTTCCTAATACGCTGCCTAGTTCTTTTTCACTATAACCTTCCATTAAAGGTATATTATTTTTTTCACATTTTACTTTAAATTTATTTTTACTATTTTCTGAAGCATCACAAGATATTATAACCGCATAAACTATTTTTTTTGTTACAGCCTCTTCACATTTGTTGTATCCTTCTACTAAATGTCCTGCTTTTTTAGTTAAGCTTAAAAACTGTAGGAACTTATTTGGCATCATCTTCTATCTCACCTTTTAATCTTTCATAAACTTCTTCATCTAATTTAATTTCTAGATTTCTTTCTAATCTTTTAGATTTATATGCTTTATTAAAACATTCTATATCTTTACAAATATAAGCTCCTCTTCCTGCCTTTTTGCCAGTTAAATCTATTGAAACCTCGCCTTCTTTATCTTTAACAACTCGTATAAGCTCTTTTTTAGGTTTCATTTCGCTACATCCTGTGCACATTCTTAAAGGTATTTTTTTAGCTTTCATCCTTTAATCACCTGCTTTATTATATTTGTTATATAATTATTTTTGATTTTTTTATTCTATTAAAATTCATCTTTAAAGATTTCTTCTATAGCTTTTTCTGTGTCTATACTTGGTTTTTCATTATCATCTTCAAATAAATTCATATCTTTTTCTAATTTATTTTCTTTATCTTCAGTATTAAAAACTTCTTCCATGGCCTTTTCTAACTCTGAATCTACTTCTTGATTATCGTGAGATACACTTATCTCTTCTTTTATATTTTCTTTTGTATCTTCAACTATGCTATCCATTTCTTCATGTAAATCTATTTTGTCCTCTTTATCTTCTTTTTTATTCTCTAAGATTTTTTCATCTTTAGCTTCAGATAAATTTAATGTTGCTTCTTTTTCTGCTTGTGATTTACTTTTTATGTCTATTTTCCAGCCTGTTAACTTAGCTGCTAGTCTAACATTTTGACCCTCTTTACCTATAGCTAAAGATAACTGACTATCATCTACTACAGCCCTTGCAGCTTTATTTTCTTCATCCACTATAGTTACATCAATTACTTTAGCTGGACTTAAAGCATTGCATATAAGTTCATCTGGGAATTTGCTCCATTTTATTATGTCTATTTTTTCATTTTTAAGCTCATTTACTATATTTTGAACCCTTACACCTTTAGGCCCAACACAAGCACCCATTGGATCCACCGATTCATCATTAGAATATACTGCTATTTTAGTTCTTGATCCTGCTTCTCTTGCTATACTTTTTATCTCTACTATTCCATTATATATTTCTGGAACTTCAAGTTCAAATAACCTTTTTACTAAGCCTGGATGAGTTCTTGATATTAGAACCTGTGGTCCCTTTGTAGTATTTTTTACTTCTACTACATATAATTTTATTTTTTCATTAAATCTAAATTGTTCTCCAGGTATTTGCTCATTTGGCCCTAAAACCGCCTCTGACTTACCTACGTTTATAAGGATATTTCCCTTATCCTTTCTTAGAACTGTTCCTGTTAATATATCTTCTTCTTTTTCTATATATTCGTTGTATACAATTCTTCTTTCTTCTTCTTTTATTCTTTGTATAACTACCTGTTTAGCTGCTTGAGCTGCTATTCTTCCAAACTTTTTAGGTGTTACTTCAATATTTATTATATCTTCTAATTCATAGTTTGGATCGATTTCTTTAGCATCTTCTAAGGATATTTCCTCAACTTCCTCTTCTACAAAATCTACTACTTTCTTTTGAGCATATACTTTTATTTCTCCATTTTCCCTGTTCATTATTACCTTTACATTATTAGTTGATCCGCCTTGTTTTGCATAATTTTTCTTATATGCTGTTACTAAAGCATCCTCTATAGTTGTAAACAAAAGATCTGCACTTATACCTTTTTCTTTTACTATTTCCCTTAATGCTTCAACAAATTCCTGGTTCATTTTTTTATTAACCTCCTTACAGTTCCCCTTTTAAAGTAGTCTTTGATATTTTTTCTCTAGGTATAGTTACTATGTTTTCTTCAACCTTTATATCTATCTCATTTTCATTGAAGTCTACTAATTCACCTTCATATTTTTTCTTTTTATCTATGGGTGAATATAAATTTAATACTATATTATAGCCTTTATATTTTTCTAAATGTTTATCTGTATATAAAACTCTGTCAATTCCTGGTGAAGAAACTTCTAAATAGTAGCTTTCTTGAATTGGATCTATATCATCTAATAATTCACTAATTGCTCTACTTACTTTTTCGCAGCCCTCTAAAGACACACCATTTTCACTATCTATATATATTCTTAAATAATTTTCTTTTCCTTCTTTAACAAATTCTATATGATATAATTCATAGTCTAAACCTTCAGCAATAGGTCCTATTTGTTCTTTAAGATTTTCAATTAAACTATGCTTACTCATAAAAATCCCTCCTTGCTATTTTAAAATATATTTTATACACTTAGTTTTTCCAAATAATCAGCTATTATTTTATATTAATGTAAAAACGCAACTTACGCTGCGTTTTTTTACAAATAGAAAGAGCGGGTTCATACCCACTCTGTGCTTTAACATATGTCTTACTCTTTGCTAGTTTCATTTTATCATAGTAGAATATGAATTTCAAGGAAAAGTTATGAAACTAAAAAAATAGCTATTGACAACATAAGTCTTTTTAATAAAAATATCCATTTTATTATAAGTATAGTTTAAATTTAATTTTCCACTAAAGGCTAAATAAGGATATTTGGTTAGTTTCCTGCATTCCTCTTAAGCAACCATGATTTTCTAAAGTCTCTATAACAGTTTTTGTAACCTTAGTTCTTAATCTTAAATCTTCTTTTGATATAAATTCGCCCTCTAATCTAGCTTCTTCTATACTTTTAGCTGCATTTTTTCCTACACCTTGAAGGGCGCTTAAAGGTGGTCTTATACTATCTCCTTCTATTAAAAATTTAGTAGCATTAGATTTATATAAATCTACCTTTAAAAACTTTATTCCTCTTTTATACATTTCATAACATATTTCAAGTATAGTTAAAAGACCTTTATCCTTTTGAGTTATATTATTGCCCATAGCATATAATTCATTCATTTTTTCTTTTATTTTTTCTTCTCCCTTTACTATTAGATCTGCATCAAAATCATCCGCTCTAACAGAAAAATAAGTAGCATAATAAGCCCTTGGATAATAAACTTTAAAATAAGCTATTCTCATGGCCATCATTACATAGGCTACAGCATGACCTTTAGGGAACATATACTTTATCTTCTTACAGGACTCTATATACCAATCTGGCACATCGTGTTCTTTCATTAAAGCTTCCTGTTCCTCTGTAAGACCTTTACCCTTTCTCACTTTTTCCATTATTGTAAAAGCGCTCTTTGGTGGCAGTTCCTTTTGAAGTAAATATACCATTATATCATCTCTTGTAGATATACAATCCTTTATAGTAGTATACCCCTCTTTTATAAAATACTGAGCGTTATTAAGCCATACATCTGTACCATGGGATAATCCTGATATTCTTACCAATTCTGCAAAACTTTTTGGTTTGGTATCTAATAACATTTGTCTTACGAATTTAGTTCCAAACTCTGGGAGCCCATAAGTTCCTACAGGACAATCTATATCCTCCTCTGTAACCCCTAAAGCCTCTGGTGATGTAAATAAACTTATAACCTTTGGATCTCCTAGAGGTACAGATTTAGGATCTACCTGAGTCAAATCCTGAAGCATTCTAAGTACTGTAGGGTCGTCATGGCCTAATATATCTAATTTTAAAAGTCTACCACTTATAGAATGATAATCAAAATGGGTAGTTATAACGTCACTTTCTGTATCATCTGCTGGATGTTGTATAGGGGTAAAGTTAAATATTTCATTATCTGCAGGCACAACCATAATTCCTCCTGGATGCTGTCCCGATGTCCTTTTAACTCCTGTACATCCTTTGGATAATCTTTCTATTTCTGCATTGTTAGCTTTTATATTCTTTTCATCTAAATACTTTTTTACAAAACCATAGGCAGTCTTTTCTGCTATAGTACCAATAGTTCCTGCTTTAAAAACATGCCCTTTTCCAAATAGAACTTCTGTATATTTATGAACTACTCCTTGATATTCTCCTGAAAAATTTAAATCTATATCTGGTTCTTTATCCCCTTCGAAACCTAAAAAAGTTTCAAAAGGTATATCATGACCATCTTTTATTAATTTAGTTCCGCAATTTGGGCAATCCTTATCCTCTAAATCCGCTCCTGAACCTACAGACCCATCCGTAAAGAATTCACTATATTTACATTTAGGACAAACATAATGAGGTGGTAATCCATTAACTTCTGTAATATCTGACATAGTAGCTGCAAAGGAAGATCCAACAGATCCTCTGGATCCTACTAAATATCCATCTTCATAGGATTTGGCCACTAGCTTATGAGCTATTAAATAAAGTACAGCATAACCATTGTTTATTATAGAATTTAATTCTTTTGTTAATCTTTTTTCTACTATTTCAGGAAGCGGATCTCCATATATAGAATGAGCCTTTTCTATAGTCATTCTTCTTATATCTTCTTCTGCTCCCTCTATCTTAGGCGGAAAAGTTTCCTCTGGAATTGGTTTTATTTCATCTATCATATCTGCTATCTTATTTGTATTATAAATTACTACTTCTTTAGCCTTTTCCTCTCCTAAATATTCAAATTCTTTAAGCATTTCCTCTGTGGTTCTAAAATAAAGTGGTG
The DNA here is from genome assembly GCF_001276985.1 of Clostridium botulinum. Taxonomy (GTDB): domain Bacteria; phylum Bacillota; class Clostridia; order Clostridiales; family Clostridiaceae; genus Clostridium_F; species Clostridium_F botulinum. The sequence goes on along the minus strand of NZ_LHUL01000003.1, from coordinate 49,826 downwards.
GTTGATTATCTGCATCACTAAAGCCTTGACCTGACATTAATATTCTTCTAAATACTTCATGTTCTTCATCTAAAAAATGCACATCACAGGTAGCTACTACAGGTTTATTATAAAACTCACCTAATTCACATATTTTTTTATTTATTTCTTGAAGCTCTTTCTCATCTTTTACAGAACCGTTTTTTACAAGGAATTCATTATTCCCTAGAGGTTGTATTTCTAAATAATCATAAAAATCTATCATATTTTTTAATTCTTCTTTTGTTTTCCCTTTTAATATTTCTTTATATATTTGACCGGCCTCACAGGCAGAGCCTATTATAAGTCCTTCTTTATACTCGTTTATAAGACTTTTAGCCATTCTTGGTCTTTTAAAGAAATACTCCAAATTAGATTTAGAAACTAATTTATATAAATTTTTAAGACCTACTGCATTTTTAGCCAAAATTATTAAATGATAGGTAGGCTCTTTTTTTATATTTATATTTCCTAAAAATTCCTTATTTAAATTATGTAAGGTAATTATTTCTTTTTCTTTTAACATTTCAAAAGCTTTTAATAAGATATCTGCTGTGGCTTTAGCATCGTCCACAGCTCTATGATGATTTTCTAATGATATGCCTAAATGCTTTGCTATAACATTTAATTTATATCTCTTTAATTCAGGAAATAAAAATCTGCTTAGTGTTACAGTATCCATTACACTATTTTTAAATTCTATTTTTAGATCTTTACAATTTTTATTTATAAAAGATACATCAAAGGCTGCATTATGAGCAACCACCACAGAGTTTCCTATAAACTCTATAAATCTTGGAAGTATTTTATCTATAGCTTCTTTATCATCTACCATATCATCTGTTATGCTTGTAAGTTCTGTTATTTTGTCTGGTATGCTCCTTTCTGGATTTACAAATTCACTAAACCTATCTACTATTTTTCCCTTTTCTATCTTTACTGCACCTATTTCTATTATTTTATCATTTTTGCTGGAAAAGCCTGTAGTTTCTAAATCAAAAACTACAAAAGTATCCTCTATGGTTTTATCCCCTGCTTTAGATACAATAGGTACTCCATCATCTACAAGATAAGCTTCTATTCCGTATATAACTTTTATATTACCTTTTTTAGCTGCAGACATTGCATCTGGATAAGCCTGAACTACACCATGATCTGTAATAGCCACTGCTTTATGCCCCCATTTAGCAGCTCTTTTCACTAATTCTGATACTGGAGTCATTCCATCCATGGCACTCATTTGACTATGCATATGAAGTTCTACTCTTTTTTCCTCTGCTATATCCATTTTTTCTATTTTTGTAGTTTTTACTATATCCTTAGCCATTATTACGCATTCTCTTGCGTAAGGGTCATTTACTACTTCTCCTCTAACTTTGCAATAAATCCCCTCTTTTATTTCCTCTATTATTCTATCTGCATCTCTAGGCCTTGGGAAAAGTTTAACTGTCATAGAATTGGTGTAATCTGTTATGAAAAAAGTTACTATTTTTCTCCCAGTCTTTGTTTCTATAACTTCTTTTTTAAATACATCTCCACATACCACTACTATACCAGAATTTTCATTTAAATCCTTCATGAATATACTATCTTCCTTTATACTTCTTCCTAATAGGATAGAAGTATCCTTATTCTCCTCTTCCCTAGTTTTTGGAGAATTTTCTTTTCTAATGACTTTCTTTTCTTTAGACTTGATCTCACTCAAAGCATTCTTTATCATAGACTTTTCCATAGTTTCTATAGTTTTAAAATAATCCTCTTCATTAAAAGATTTATCATATTCTAATTTTACATTGCATTTTATTCCAAATATATCTCTTATATAGGATTTCAGTTTACCTTCGAATTTATTTTTTGAAAGAAACCTACATAAAAATTCATTGTTATAGGTTATATTTATACTATCTTCTAGCACTTCTCTTTTAGATTTTAAAAGACAATCCCTTGCAATAGGTACAGAAGAAGAAGCTAAATTCACTATATCTACCCAATATTTTTTTGAAAGTTCCTCTAGGGTAATATTGGATAGATCTTTATAGCAGATTATTTCAAAATCTTCCACCATAGAAAATCTCTTCTTTAATATATTTTTTATATGGTCTTCTTTTTCTTTAGTAAAATTACCAATGGATTTTAGTATTATTTTTAGTTTATTTCTTTTTCTAAAATACTGAACTCTTACTATTTTTATTTCTTTATCTGTATCAAACCTTTCTTTATTTATTTCATTTTGCAAATCACCAACTGAAGTATTTTCCATATTATTCCTCCTAAGAGTAATGTTATCCAGTAAAGCATAATAAATATATTATCACATTTATAAAAATAAAAAAATGAATTTCAACTTAAAATTTAAAGTAATTTTTATCTAATGACTATCATCCATAAAGGAATGAATTCTACACCTCTAGATAACCATTTCCTAACTTTAAATTAGAGTTAAAGCTCTACTACCTAAAGCTAAGAAATTTCTATATACTCTATCTTCTATGTATGTTGAAATTCAAATTAATTCAAACAAACTAAAACATTTACAAATTACATCTTTTCTATTTCTTTTATAAGTTCATCTATTATATTCTTTTCTTTAACTTTTTTTATAACCTCTCCCTTTTTGAATATAAGCCCTTCTCCTTTACCTCCTGCTATACCTATATCTGCTTCCCTTGCTTCCCCAGGCCCATTAACTACGCATCCCATTACCGCTACTTTAATATTCTTATTACAGTTTAAAAGCCTTTTTTCTACCTCCTCAGCTATAGATATTAAATCTATATTCGTTCTTCCACAAGTTGGACAAGATACAAATTCTATTCCTTCGTTTACATATCCTAAGGATCTCAATATTTCTTTTCCTATTTTAATTTCTTCTAGCGGATCTCCTGTAATAGATACTCTTATAGTATCTCCTATACCTTCTGCCAGCAGGGTACCTATACCTACACTAGATTTTATGGTTCCTCTAAAGATAGTTCCTGCTTCTGTAACTCCTAAATGCAAAGGATAGTTTACTTTTTCTGATATTAACCTATAGCTTTCTATCATTTGCATAACATTAGAAGACTTTATAGATATTACTATATCATTAAAATTGCATTTTTCTAGTATATTCACATGCTGAAGGGCACTTTCTACTAGTGCTTCTGGGCATACTCCACCATATTTATCTAGTATATCTTTTTTTAAGGAACCTGAGTTTACTCCTACCCTTATAGGAATAGATTTTCCCTTTGCAGCTTCTGCTACCATCTTAACTCTTTCCATGGATCCTATATTTCCTGGATTTATTCTTAAAGCATCTACTCCATTTTTTATAGATTCTAAAGCTAATTTATAATCAAAATGTATATCTGCCACCACTGGAATTTTTGATTCCTTAGTTATTATTTTTAAAGCTTCACTAGCTTCTATATCCGGTACTGCGCATCTTATTATATCACAGCCTATTTCTTCTAATTTATTTATTTGATTTAGTGTATTTTTAGCGTCTCTAGTATCTGTATTTGTCATAGATTGTATGGATATAGGAGAATCTCCTCCTACATATATACTTCCTACTTTTACTTTTTTAGTTGATTTTCTCATCATTGTTTCATCTCCTAGTTTTAAACTTCCCTAATAAAATCAATGAATTTATAATGTTAAGCAAAGTTTTTTATAAAGTTATCCTTAGATTTCGATGAAATTTGCTTTAAAAATTACTTCTATTTCTCTAGATTCTAATTATATTAAAATTTTATAGGGTATAATATGTCCTTTATGGTTACTAATACCATAAGCCCCATTAATATAACAAAGCCTATATAATTTACAAAACCTAATTTATTTTCATCTACTCTTTTTCCTGTAATAGCTTCAAATAAAAATAAGAATATATACCCTCCATCTAAGGCTGGGAAAGGTATAATATTAAATATAGCCAGTTGCAAGCTTATATAAGCTGCAAAAGCCATTAAACTCGTTATACCAGCCTTAGCTGCCTTTCCTGAAACTTTAATTATAGTTAGTGGTCCTCCTACATCATTTTTAGAAACCTTTCCTTGGAATAGGGTTTTAAAAAATCCAACAGTTTGTTTTACTAAGGATCCTGTTTGTGTAAATCCCTGTTTTACAGATTCTTTAAAACTTATATTTTCTATTAGTGTAGGATATATACCTATCATATATCTATTTTCTTTAGTATCTTTAATAGGAGTTAACTTGATATTGTTCTCTACATTATTTCGTGTAAAATTTATATTTAAAGGTGCTCCATCTCCTGAATAGATAACTGTAACAAAATCATCCCAAGTAGTTATTTTTTTATCATTAACCTTTACTATTTTATCTCCTGGCATAAATCCTGCCACTGCTGCAGGCCCATTTGGTACTACCTTTTCCACTATAGGAGCCCAGTATCCTCTTTGAGACGCTATTATAGCAAATAAAACTACACTTAATACTAAATTCATAAAAGGACCTGCCACCACTACACTTAATTTTCTTAAAGGAGATTTGTTATTAAAAGCTCTTTCATCTGTACTTTTTTCTTCGTCTCCTAGCATTTTTACATAGCCACCTATTGGTAAAAGTTTTATTAAATATTCTGTCTCTTTGCCCTTTATTCCTATAAGCTTTGGCCCCATACCTATAGAAAACTCCTCAACTTTTATACCATTTGCTTTAGCCATAATAAAATGACCAAATTCATGGACTAAAACTAATATGCCAAAGGCTAAAATAGCCGCTACTATATACATTAACTAACCTCCCTTAAAATTGTGCCTATAAATTAATTTTATTATTATATATCATATTTTTTACCTAAATACTCTCTAACTTCCTTATCTACACTTATTACATTCTCTAATGTAGCTTCCATAGATTTATAAAATTTATTCATACATTCTTGTAATAGGTCACCTATTTGTAAAAATTCTATTTTGCCCTTTAAAAATAAATCTACTGCAACCTCATTGGCCCCATTTAATATGGCTGGCATTACTCCACCTTTTTTCCCTGCTTCATAAGCCAACTTTAGTGGTAAGAATGTATCCATATCCGGTTTTTCAAAGGTTAAATTAGATATTTTATAAAAATCTAAAGGTTCTATTTGACTTTCTTTCCTATTAGGATAATTCAAAGCATATTGTATAGGTAATTTCATATCTGGAGTTGCCATTTGTGCTATTACACTTCCATCTTTATATTCTACCATAGAATGGACTATACTTTGTGGATGTACCACCACCTTTATATTTTCATAATCCACACCAAATAAAAAGTGAGCTTCTATAACCTCTAACCCTTTATTCATTAATGTGGCAGAATCTATAGATATTTTTCTTCCCATATTCCATTTAGGATGTTTAAGAGCATGCTCTGGCTTTACATCTATGAGTTCTTCCTTCTTCTTACCTCTAAAAGGTCCTCCTGAAGCTGTTACTATTATATTTTTAACTTCTTCCTTTTTATTTCCTCTTAAACATTGAAAAATAGCTCCGTGTTCTGAATCTACAGGTAATATATTTACATTATGCTCTTTAGCTTTACTAATAACTAGTTCTCCAGCTACTACTAAGGTTTCTTTGTTAGCTAAAGCTATATCTTTTCCACTTTCTATAGCTTTTATGGTTGGAACTAATCCTATCATCCCCACCACAGAGGTAACTACTGTATTTACCTCCTCTAAGGTGCTTATATATATCATTCCTTCCATACCTTTTAAAACTTTTGTATCTATTTTATTATCTATACAAAAATCTTCTACTATTTTAAAAGCATTCTCTTCCATTAAAACCGCATATTTAGGTTTAAATTCCTTTATAATTTCTATAACTTTTTTATAGCTTTTATTCGCGGATATGGCTACTAATTTTAATTCTTCCTTTTCTCTTCTTATTACATCTAAAGTTTGGGTTCCAATAGAACCTGTTGCGCCTAATATGGTAATGTTCTTCAAAATGTCATCTCTCCTCTAATAACTTTCATTTAAGTTTTTACAAATTCTTTAAGGGTTATTATATATAATGGTCCTAGAAGTAACCCTAAAAAACCTAAAATTTTAAATCCTATATATATAGATATTATTATAGCTAAAGCAGGTAGTTGAAGCTTAGAACTCATAAATTTAGTTTCTAATATTTGCCTCGTTATTATTAATAATAAATAAAGGCATATAAGTCCTAAAAATATTATATAATTTTTGGTATAAAATTGGTATAATATTAAGGATAAAAAAATTACAACTGTTCCTATGTAAGGTAATATGTCTAATATACCACATAACACTCCTAACATTAAATAATTATTTATATTTAATATTTTTAAACCTATTATAGTTTGAAGTGTAGTAAATATAACTAAAAAACATTCTATCTTTATTATTTCCTTTAATTTATATATTTTATCTTTAATTTTTTCAAATTCATTGGATCCTATATATTTTTTAATATTTTCTAATATAACATATTTATCCACCAAAATAAAGTATATAGAAAGACTAGCTATAAAATATGCAAAAATCCATTCTGTAGTATAACTAGCTCCTTTTCTAAAAAAATCTACATTTAATAAAGTTGCATCTACATTATTTAAATTTTTGTTAAATATATGTTTGTTCATATTTAACATTTTGTTTATATCACCTATGAAACAATCTATCTCTGTTTTAAAATTATGATAATACCCTTTTAATAATATCAAATTATTATAAATAAAATTTCCTACTAAAAAAATTAATAAAAACAATATAATATTTACCAAAATTATGCTTATAATGGAATTCACACTCTTATTAAATATATTTTTATTACATAAAAAATCATAGATAGGATTACATAAAAAAAGTAAAACTAATATTATAAAAAAGGGTTTAAAATAATTTTTAACTAATAGAGCTAATAAAAAAAATATTATGAATATTATTATAGCATAGATTATATCTTTATATTTATGTTTATAATACCTCAAATCTCCTTCTCCTATTATTGCTTTCTACATAAATATATTCATAACAAAGATTATATATTAAGCTCCTTTATAAAAACTAAAATAACTCCAATTAAATTTTTAATACAATTCCAAATATATACTAGTTCTTATTATATTATCTAATTTTTCTTTTAAATTATCATTAGTTCTATGATTTTTGTAATACTTTTCTAAAGTTAATACTTTATTTGGTTTTTCCATTGATATTATTTTAAACCCTTCTAAAGAAAACTCACCAAACTTAATATTTAAAATTTTTTTATTTTTCCCGATCTTTATAATATAGAGCCTTTTCAAGAGCCTTAAAACTGGTATTCTCATATCTTTCTAAAAAATCTAACAATTTATAACTATGTAAAGCTTGCTTTGTATCATAACCATACTTCTTTACTAATTCTATTGTTCCCTTTGTTTTCTTATTTATATTATTAATTTTATTTTTATGCATACCAATACAAGAATTAAATAAGTTGTTCAGATTCATATTTCTCTATATAACTTTCACTTAAAAATTTATCATGGTATAAATCATCAAAATTAGCACTTATAAATACTCTATAATAAATTCGTATAAAGTAAAAAAACTCAATCTAAGAATAAATATAGATTGAGTTTTTTATTTATATTTTATTTTAAAGTTGTAATATAAAAGTTAAATAATAATACACTGCCACTGATGAAAATAAGATACTATCAAATCTATCTAATATTCCTCCATGGCCTGGTATTAAATTACTATAATCTTTTACTCCTACATATCTTTTTATTGATGAAGCTACCAAATCTCCAAATTGACAAACTATGCCACATATAAGACCTATTAATATATAGTGTATAATTCCTATGCTAACTCCTAATCTAAATATAACCATTCCAAATATAGTGCAGGCTAGTGAGGCTCCTATTATTCCGCCTATAGAACCTTCTATAGTCTTTTTAGGACTTACTTTAGGACATAATTTATTCTTTCCTAAATACTTTCCTACATAATAAGCTGTGGTATCACAGAGCCAAGCAGAAATAAATATAAGCCACACTAAATAATTTCCGTAAGTTTTATTATTAACTAAAACTATAAAACTAAAAAATATGGGAACATATAAAAATCCTAAAAGAGTTATTGCCACATCTATAAAATTATACTTTAAATTTATAACTGGTATAGCTAAAAGTATAAAAACAGCTAATGTAATTATATAAAAAATATTTTTATAATTTATACTATTCAAAAGTGGTATATAGTATATTAAACATAATAAGTATCCTATTATTTCTATTGGATGTATATCTTTGTTTTTAACTACTTTATAAAACTCGTACATACCACCTAAAGAAAGTGCTAATATACCCCACTTTAAAAATACTCCTCCTATAAATAGGAATATTACAAAGGGTGCTAATACTAATGCCCCTATATATCTGCTATTCATATTACTCTCTCCTATTCTAAAAGGTTATTTTACAGTTCCAAATCTTCTATCTCTATTTTGATAATCATATATAGCTTTATGAAGATGCTCTTTTTTAAAATCAGGCCACTTTATGTCTGAATACCAAAATTCTGAATAAGCACATTGCCATAATAAAAAATTGCTTATTCTTTTTTCTCCGCTAGGTCTTATTATTAAATCCGGATCTAGCATACCCTTTGTATAAAGATAATCAGAAAGATTTTCTTCATTTATATCCTCTTCTTTTATCTTTCCTACTTTTATATCTTCATACATATATTTTACTGCCCTTATTATTTCATCTCTCCCACCATAATTTAAGGCTAAATTTAATACTAATCCTGTGTTATCTTTAGTTTCTTCGTAGGCTTTTTCTAGTTCCTTTATACACACCTCTGGTAACTTTTCTATGTTACCTATTGCATTAACTATTACATTGTTTTCATTAAGCTCCTTAACTTCCTTTCTTAAATATTGAACTAATAAAGTCATAAGAGCGCTAACTTCATCTTTAGGTCTTTTCCAGTTTTCCGTAGAAAAAGCATATAATGTTAAGTATTTAACCCCTAAATTATTGCATTCTTTAACTATTTCTCTTATAGTCTCTACACCGGCTTTGTGTCCCATAGTCCTAGGCAAACTTCTTTCCTTTGCCCACCTTCCGTTTCCATCCATTATGATAGCAATATGTTTTGGTATATTGTTCATATCTAAATTCGTATCTGCACTAGCTTTTTTGTTACTTGAAAAAAAATTTTTCATAAAGTTACCCCCAACATATTTACTCTAAATTATTAAAAAACCTGCTAATAAGCAGGTTATAATGTTTATATAGATAGTATTTCCTTTTCTTTTGCACTTATTATAGAATCTATTTCTTTTATATATTTATCTGTTTTCTTTTGGATATCATCTTCTGCTTTTTTAATATCATCTTCTGAAACGTCATCTTTTTTTAGATTCTTAACATCATCATTACAATCTCTTCTTATAGATCTTATAGCTACTTTTGCTTCCTCTCCAGTTTTTTTCACAGTTTTAACTATGTTTTTTCTTGTTTCTTCTGTTAATTCTGGTATAACAAGTCTTATTACAGTACCATCATTAGAAGGATTTAAGCCTAAATCTGATTTTAATATAGCTTTCTCTATAGCTGATAAAGCATCTTTATCCCAAGGTTGTATTAAAAGAACCCTTGCTTCTGGTACAGATATATTTCCTAATTGATTTAGTGGAGTCATAGAACCATAATATTCTGCTTCTATTCTATCAAGCATAGCTGGATTAGCTCTACCAGCTTTCATTGAAGCTAATTCTCTTTTTAAAGCTACAATAGTTTTACCCATTTTTTCATCTGCTTTTTTTAATATTTCTTTTATCACTTAAATAACCTCCCCTTATTTTGAATTTGAAACTAGAGTACCTATTTCTTCTCCAGTTACAGCTTTTATTATATTGCAAGGTTCATCTAATCCAAAAACTAATATAGGAATATCATTATCCATACATAAAGAAGTAGCTGTAGAATCCATCACTTGTAATCCTTGTTCTAATACTTCTATATAAGATAATTTATTATATTTTTTAGCATCATCATACTTATGAGGGTCCTTATCATAAACCCCATCTACTTTTTTAGCAAGTAATATAACATCTGCTTCTATTTCTGCAGCTCTTAATGCAGCTGCTGTATCAGTTGAAAAATATGGATTACCTGTTCCAGATGCAAATATTACCACTCTTTCTTTTTCTAAGTGTCTCATAGCTCTTCTTCTTATAAATGGTTCTGCAATTTCTTTCATTTCTATAGCAGTTTGAACTCTAGTATTAACTCCAAGTTGTTCTAATGAATCTTGAAGGGCTAAAGCATTTATACAAGTAGCTAGCATTCCCATATAATCTGCGGTAGTTCTATCCATTTCTGAACCACTTCTGCCTCTCCAAATGTTTCCTCCACCAACTACTGCGCCTACTTCTATTCCCATGTCAACTAATTTTTTTATTTGTTCTGATATTTCCTTGGTAAAATCAAAATCAAATCCAAAACCCTTCTCCCCTGACAAAGCTTCTCCTGATAGCTTTAACATAACGCGCTTATACTTTGGTTCATTCATCTATATTATACCTCCAAATTGTTTTAAATTAAATATATTATGTATTATAACTTCGATTCTAGATTAAAAGAAATCTAATATTTCTATAAAACACAATAGAAATTCTATAGAAATCATTTCCCTATGCATAACATTTATATAAAATTTTATTTAATTGCATTTATTCATATTATAACATATAAAATTATGATATCGCTACCTTCTATAATACTTCCAGCAGTTATGGATCTTTATACGTTCTTCCATGAAATTATAACAGCTAAAAATTTATTAATAATAAAACTTTTCATAATTTTTAAAATTCCTTAATCTTATATGTTTTCTTATTAACTTATTTTTCAAAAAAAGAGAACACTCAGTGTTCTCTTTTTTAATTATTTGCCTTGGTTCATTTGTCTTTGAACTTCTTCAGCAAAGTCTTCTTCTTTCTTTTCTATGCCTTCACCTTTTTCGTATCTTACGAAAGCTTCTACAGTTATATCTGCACCGATTTCTTTTGATTGTTCTTGTAAGTATTTAGTTATAGTGTAATCTCCGTTTTTAACCCAAAGTTGTTCAACTAAACAGTTTTCTTTATAATATTTATTAATTCTTCCCATAACCATTTTTTCAACAACTTTTTCTGGCTTTCCTTCGTTTAAAGCTTGAACTCTGTATATTTCTTTTTCTTTTTCTAAAGTGTCCGTATCAACACCATCTCTATTTAAGAATAATGGGTTTGTAGCTGCAACTTGCATTGCTACATCTTTAGCTATTCCAGCTAATTTCGCATCTTCCTTTTCACAAGCTAATTTTACAAGAACACCGATTCTTCCACCACCATGGATGTAGCTTGTTATAACACCTTTATCTACTGAAAGTTTAGCTATTCTTCTTAGGTTCATGTTTTCACCTAATTTAGCTATTAATTCAGTTATTACATCTTTAACTAATTTGCTTTCATCTGCTATATATTTTTCTTCTAATAATTCTTCTGCAGTTGAAACGTTTGAAAAAGCTGCTTGTTTGGATAAATTGTTTGCTAACTCTACAAATAATTCGTTTACTGAAACGAAATCTGTTTCACAGTTGAATTCTACTATTGATCCATTTTTCATGTCTTCAGATATGTATGTGCTTACAATACCTTCTGCAGCTACTCTTCCTGATTTTTTAGCAGCGGCTGCTAGCCCTTTTTCTCTTAATACTTCTACAGCCTTTTCTAAATCTCCATCACATTCAGTTAAAGCTTTTTTACAATCCATCATTCCTGCGCCAGTTTTTTCTCTTAGATCTTTTACCATTTTAGCACTGATCATTATATATTCCTCCTATTTTAACTAATTTAAAAGGTAAATGAGAGATTAGTCTCACCTACCTTATATTTTTCATTTATAATAGCTAAATTATTCTGCTAATTGTTCACCTTGTCTTCCTTCAAGAACAGCATCAGCCATTTTTGCTGCTATTAATCTTACAGCTCTTATAGCATCGTCATTTCCTGGAATTACGAAATCTACTTCGTCTGGATCACAGTTTGTATCTACTATAGCTACAACTGGAATTCCAAGTCTTTTAGCTTCTAATATAGCATTCTTTTCTTTTCTTGGGTCAACAATGAACATAGCTCCTACATTGTTTGCATCTAATTTTCTTATTCCACCTAAGTTCTTTTCTAATTTTTCTCTTTCATTTTTTAATTTTATAACTTCTTTTTTAGGAAGAACTTCAAATGTTCCATCTTCTTCCATCTTATCTAATTCTTCTAATTTATTTATTCTAGCTGTTATAGTTGTAAAGTTTGTTAACATTCCACCTAACCATCTGTTGTTAACAAAGTGCATTTCTGATCTTTTAGCTTCTTCTTCTATAGCTTCTTGAGCTTGTTTTTTAGTTCCTACAAATAATACATCTTTTCCTTCTTCTGCAACTGATCTTAAGAAGTTATAAGCTTCTTCTACCTTCTTAACTGTTTTTTGTAAATCGATAATGTAAATTCCATTTCTTTCTGTGAATATGTATGGAGCCATTTTAGGGTTCCATCTTCTTGTTTGATGTCCAAAATGAACACCTGCTTCTAATAATTGTTTCATTGATATAACTGACATAAATTTACCTCCTTGGTTTTTCCTCCATTACCCTTATATTTATAAACTACCCCTTAAGGCACCATTTATAAAATTAGATAATGTGTGTATTTTCTCCTTAGGTAGTATATCACACCCTACTATGTTATTCAATAATAATTTCAAAAAAATTTTGGCATATTTTTATCCATTAATATCCTACCTAAGAATTATTTCATAATTGTACTAAAAAATAAAGAAGTCCTAAGACTTCTTTACTATTTTATCTTCTTTAATTCTTCTAAAAGTTTATCATTTAATATTCTAATGTGAGTACCTTTCATACCTAGGGATCTTGATTCAATTACCCCTGCACTTTCAAATTTTCTTAATGCATTCACTATAACAGATCTTGTTATTCCAACTTTATCTGCTATTTTAGATGCTACTAATAATCCTTCTGTGCCATCTAACTCATTAAATATATGTTCTACAGCTTCTAATTCTGAATAAGATAATGTTCCTATAGCTAGTTGAACTACAGCTTTTTTTCTTGCTTCTTCTTCTATTTGATCCTGTTTTGATCTTAATATTTCAAGACCAATTATTGTAGCACTGTATTCTGCTAACACTAAATCTTCATCAGTAAATTCTTTATCAAATCTAGCTAATAATAATGTACCTAATCTTTCCCTATTTCCATTTATAGGAACTATTGTTGATAATTTATTATTTATTGAACAATCCTTTAAATTATCAAATACACATTTATCATGGTTAGGTGAATTTGATAAAGTTTCATTTACATTTAACAATTTATTATTGTAGAAGTCTGGAAATCTATTTTCTTTTAAAACAACTTCCCTTACTTCGTCACATTCAAATCCTGAATAAAATTTAGATCCCAATATCTTTCCTTTTCTACTAATTATATATACGTTACACGCTAAAACGTCACTTAATAAATCACATATATCTTCGAAATCTACTGGCTCTGTGCCTGATTTTTGCAATATTCTATTCAACATTCTTGTTTTATCTAGTAATGAACTCATGGGTTTTCCTCCTTCTATTACCTCTTTTACTTTAATTTATATATTGATTCCTGCTGCTTTTTCATATTATGTCTTTAAAAATTTTGACTATTAAAAATATTTAGAATTGTTGCCTGTCCTTATCTATAATAACATAAGGGTTTGTTTATTTCAACATTTAAAATATATTAAATAATAATTATTTATATAAATTAATTATTGATACATTACTCTTTATTATTTAAATATTTTCTATGCTTACATTCTGAATTAGCACATTCATAGTATTCACCTTTAGCTTTACTTTGTTTTTTTACCATGTAACTTCCACATTCTTCACACTTTTCTTTCACAGGTTCTGACCAACTTACAAAATCACAGTCTGGATAGTTACTGCATCCATAAAACTTTCTGCCTTTTCTACTTTTCTTTATTAAGACTTTTCCATCTCGACATTTAGGACACTTAACATCTATTTCTTCTACTATAGGTTTGGTATTTTTACAATCTGGATATCCCGGACATGCTAAAAAGTCTCCATATCTTCCATGTTTTATAACCATATTTCTTCCACATTTTTCACATACCACATCTGTTACTTTATCTTCAATAGTTATTTTTGCTATTTCTTTTTCTGCTATTTCTATGGATTCTATCAATGGCTGAAAGAAATCATTTACTACCTCTCTCCAAGATTTTTTTCCTTCTTCTATATAATCTAGCTTATTTTCCATATCCGCTGTAAATTCTAGATCTACTATTTGCTTAAAATATTCACTTAGTATATTATTTACTATATCTCCTAGTTCTGTAGGTTTTAATGTTTTTTTCTCTCTTTCTACATATTTTCTATCTAATATAGTAGATATAATAGGAGCATAAGTACTTGGCCTTCCTATACCATTTTCTTCTAAAGTTTTTACTAAAGAAGCTTCAGAATACCTAGCTGGTGGTTGAGTAAAATGTTGGCTTTTGTTTATAGATTTCTCTCCCAAAATCTCATTATCTTCCAACTCAGGTATTTTTATACTATCTTTTTCTTCCTCTGTAGAATACTCATACACCTTCATAAAACCATCAAAAGCTATTAAGGATCCACTAGCTCTTAATCCATATTTTCCATTTTCTATACTTATAGATGTTGAATCTAAAATACAAGAAGCCATTTGGCTTGCTACAAATCTTTTCCATATTAATTCGTATAATTTATATTGTTGAGGCGTTAAACTTTCCTTAGCAAGTGTAGGAGTTATTTCAATATTGGTTGGTCTTATAGCTTCATGGGCATCCTGTATATTTTTCTTTCCTTTAAAAACTCTTGGAGTTTTTGGTATATATTCTTCCCCAAAATTACTTTTGATATGCTCTAGGGTTGATTTTTGAGCTTCTTCTGATATTCTTATAGAATCTGTTCTCATGTAGGTTATAAGACCTACTGCACCAAAACCTTTGATATCGATACCTTCATATAGTTGTTGAGCTATAGACATAGTCTTTTTAGTAGAAAAATTTAATTTTTTATAAGAATCCTGTTGAAGAGTACTCGTAGTAAAAGGTGCTAAAGGATTTTTATTTTTCTTTGTCTTCTTTATTTTTTTTACTATAAATTCACCTTTTTTTAAGTCTTGTATTGCTTCAATAGCTTCCTCTTCATTATTTATCTCTATTTTTTTCCCTGATTTAGTAGTTAATTTTATTATGAAAGGTTTTTTATTTTTTTCTTTATATACCTCACATTCTATAGTCCAATATTCTTTTGGTATAAATTCTTCAATTTCTCTTTCTCTATCGCATATCATTCTTAAAGCCACAGATTGAACTCTACCTGCACTTAATCCCCATTTAATCTTGCTCCACAATATAGGGCTTATTTTATATCCAACTAATCTATCCAAAACCCTTCTTGCTTGCTGCGCGTCTACTACATTTTCATTTATTCTTCTCGGAGATTTGATTGCTTTCTTTATAGAAGTTTTAGTTATCTCGTTAAATTCTATTCTGCATTCTTCACTCTCATCTATTTTTAAAACATGAGCTAAATGCCAAGAAATAGCTTCTCCCTCTCTATCCGGGTCCGTTGCTAAATATACTTTAGAGCTTTTTTTAGCTTCTTTTCTAAGTTTATCTAAAAGTTCGCCTTTTCCTCTTATTGTTATATACTTAGGATCATAATTATTTTCTATATCAACACCTAATTGACTTTTAGGTAAATCTCTTACATGTCCCATTGAGGCCTCAACTACATAGTTTTTTCCTAAATACTTCTTTATGGTTTTAGCTTTTGCTGGTGATTCTACTATTACTAAATTTTGTCCCATTTTTTGTCCCATTCTATTTCTCTGGTAAAACTGATAACCAGAGTCACACCCCCTTACCTGATATACTAATTTAGAATTACACCTCTTTATGGTGCTACTATTTTTATTAAACCTTAGTGAGAATTATACATTAACTTAATGTGATATCAAGTGATTCTTAGATTCAGATGGAATTTATTTAAAATAATTACTTTTCTCCATCTGAATATTAAAAGAACTTATCCAAGTGTTTAGCAGCGCTTAACTCCCACTTTCATATAACCTATGGAAATACTAGCAGTGGTGGCACTAGAATAAACAGGTTTTTATAATATTTATATATACCTATAAACACTTTTATGTGCAATATATAAACTCTATATTTTTATATTATACTCTACCCATTAGGATTTAACATAATAGTTGCCAGCCAAACAAATTATTTCTTTTTTTAGCTGCAATTCAAATAATACCTCATATAAATGTTTTATGTCAATATCCATTAATTTTAACAGGTCATCTATATGCTTAGGTTCATCGCTTAATACATTGTAAACTTTTGCCTGTAAGCTGTCCTTTAAAGCCATCTTATTATCTTTATTATTATTTATTTTTATTTTTTCTATACCCATATAATTTAATATATCTTCTACAGTTGTAAATACATAAGCACCTTCTTTTATAATTTTATTTGTACCTATGCTTTCTCTAGAGAATATAGAGCCTGGAACTGCCACTACATCTTTTCCTTGTTCTAAAGCTATTTCTGTAGTTATTAATGATCCACTCTTTTCTCCTGCTTCTACAACTATTACTATATCACTTAAACCACTAATTATTCTATTTCGCCTAGGAAAATTATAGGATAACGGTGGTGTTCCTGGTAAGAATTCAGATATTATACATCCATCCTCACTTATAATATCATATATTTTTTTATTTTGCTTTGGATATACAACATCAATACCACTACCTAAAATTGCTGTAGTAAAGCCCTTATTCTCGATACAATATAAATGAGCATAGTAATCTATACCCTTAGCCATGCCACTAACTACCATTATATTATTATCTGCCAAAGTTTCACTTATAATTTTTGTTACCTTCATACCATAGGTAGAACACTTTCTAGAACCTACAATAGCGGCACTTTTAAGAATATTCAATTTTTCTATATTTCCTTTATAAAACAACACAGCTGGTGCATCCTCATAGTTTCTTAATTGGGATGGATACTCTTTTTCCATGTAATTTATTATCTTAATATTATCTTGTAATATCTTATTTTTCATATTTTTTATTTTTTCTTTGTTCCAGGCTATTTTAAAGTTATTTATTACTTTAACTATATTTTTATTTATATTTTCCTTATATCTAAAATTTTGTACATAGTCAAATATATTAGACACAGATTTAAACTCTTGTAATAATTTTGTTTTTATATTGTTTGAAACCTTCGCATTAGCGTACCATAAATTTAACTCTACCATTTTATCACCTTTTTATAATTTTATCTTTAAATTGTAGTCAAATATTATTTTTTTATTCACTTTTACAATATAAAAAAAATAAATATTTGGAAATACTTATATATTTAAATAAATAGTCAATAATCTATATAATATAAAGATATATTCTTTTAAATTATGTATGAAATAAAATATATATTAAATTTATGAGGTGATTTTTGTGACTAGTAAAGTTATTACAGCTACCTTAAATGGAGCCTGCTGTAATTTAATATCTGTAGAAGTAGATATAAGTCATGGTCTTCCTGCCTTTAATATAGTAGGTCTTGCAGATACCTCCGTTAAAGAATCTAAAGAAAGGGTAAAATCCGCAATAACAAACTCAGGTTATGAGTTTCCTATAAGCAAAATAACTGTAAATCTATCCCCTGCTGATATAAAAAAAGAAGGTTCTTCCTTTGATTTACCCATAGCTCTTGCTATATTAGCTGCTACAGAGCAAATCAATGGCGAATCCTTAAAAAACTATATAATTTTAGGAGAACTTTCACTGTTTGGAGAAATAAATAAAATAAGGGGTGCTCTTCCTATAGCCTTAGAAGCTTTGGACAACAATTATCTCAACTTTATAGTTCCTATAAGTAATGCTAACGAATGCGCTATGCTAGATAAAATAAATGTTTATCCTTTTTCCTCCTTAAAAGAAGTTATTCATTTCATTTGCTACAAAGATTTGCTTCCATATAAGATCGATATAAAAAATATGGCTCCTAATAAAGTAAAAGAAAAAGATTTTTCCGAAATAACTGGTCAAGAAAGCTCAAAAAGAGCTTTAGAAATAGCTGCGGCGGGAGCTCACAATGTCATAATGTCCGGTCCTCCTGGTTGTGGTAAAACTATGCTAGCTGAAAGATTTCCTTCTATAATTCCTGACTTAAATTATGAAGAATCTTTGGAAGTTACTAAAATATATAGTATTGCTGGCAAATTAGATAAAAATGGTTCATTAATAACCAAAAGACCTTTTAGAAATCCTCATAGTACTTCTTCTCAGGCAGCTTTAACAGGAGGTGGAATGAATTTAATTCCAGGGGAAATCTCTCTAGCACACAACGGAGTTTTATTTTTAGATGAAATATTAGAATTTAAGAAATCAGTATTGGAAGCTTTAAGGCAACCTTTAGAGGATAAAAAAATAACTATAAGTAGGTTTAATGGTGCTGCTACTTATAACTCAAATTTTATATTACTCGGAACTTTAAATCCCTGTCCCTGTGGCTTCTTAGGTTCTGAAAAACCTTGTAGTTGTAGTGATTATGAAATTAAAAGATACTTAAATAAACTTTCTGGACCTCTTTTGGATAGAATTGATATTTTTACTTTTGTTCCTTCTTTATCCTATACTGAAATTAAAAGTAATAACAATTCAGAATCCTCTGATATAATAAAAGAAAGAGTAAATACAGCACGAAAAATACAAGAGAAAAGATTTCTTAATGAAGGAATTTATACTAACTCCCAAATGAAAAGAATTCATTTAAAAAAATACTGTAGTTTAAATATAGAAGCTTCTAATATATTAGAGAAAATATATGACAGGTTTAATTTAAGTATTCGATCCTATGGCCGTATACTTAAAGTTGCTAGAACTATAGCTGATTTAAACAATAATGAAAAAATTCAAAAGGAAGATATTATAGAAGCTTTGCAATATAGAAAATTTGTAAATAATGATATACTCTAATGAAAGGTGATATTTATGCACTACTGTAATAAGGATATTGGCTCTTTTGGTGAAACTATAGCTGTTGACTATATTAAAAATTGTGGATATATTATATTAGAAAGAAATTTTAGATGTAAATTAGGTGAAATAGATATAATAGCTAAAGATAAAAATTTTATTGTCTTTATAGAAGTTAAAACTAGATACAGTTATATTTATGGTAGTCCTAGTGAGGCCATAACTTTTAGAAAGCAGAATAAAATTTATAAAACAGCTCAATTATACATAATAAAAAAAGCTATACATAATAAATTTTACTTTAGATTTGATGTAATAGAAGTAATCTTGAACACTCTCAATAGTAATTACTCTGTAAAACTTATAAAAAACGCTTTTCAAATATAAAAAATACACCTAATAAGTGTATTTTTATATTGGGGCTGTCAAAATCGAATCTATTTTGAGAAACCGTTTTTTATTTATTTAATTACAATATATTTGTTAAAAAACTCATTCTATGTATTTTAGAAGGTCCATGTTTTTTTATTGCTTGTACATGTTCTTCTGTACCATAACCTGCATTATGATTGAAACCATACATATTTAGCCCTTTAGAATATTCCTTCATCATACTGTCTCTATATACCTTAGCTATAATGGATGAAGATGCTATACTAATACTTTTACTATCACCTTTTATTATAAATTCATTTCTTATATTCAAATTTTTAACTGCATATCCATCAGATAAAACTAAATCAGGCTTTACCTTTAGCCCTTCTACTGCTCTTTTAAGCACTTCATTATTACTCCAAGATATACCTCTTTCATCTATTGTTTTATTATCTACTAAGGCTATATTGTAGCTTATAGCTTTTTCTCTTATTATTATATCTAATTCTTCTCTCTTTTTTTCTGAAAGCTTTTTTGAGTCCTTTATATTAAAAACCCTTTGCATTTCCTCCACATTTAAATCTAAAACCACCGCAGCGGCTACAATAGGTCCTGCTAAAGGTCCTCTTCCAACCTCATCTACTCCTGCTATTAAATAATTGTTGCCATATCTTCTATCGAAATTATACATATTATTTGTTCTTTTCAACTCTTCTTCATACTTATTTAAAAATTTTTCAAGAGCCTGCCCTAACTTTATAACGTTTTTCCGAGAATCTTTATTTAATTTTTCTATTATGTCCATAACCTGTTTTTTTTGAGAAAATGTAAATTCTTTTTTAATTTTATCTGAGAATTCCTTTATTTCATTATATCGTATATTTTCTAAATTATTTAAATTCATAACTGTACTCCTATACTAATTTACTTTCTAGTATTTATTTTTATTTAATATTTATCCTAAAATAATACTTATTAACTATAATGTAGGAAATATTATAACCCTTTAACTTTGTTCTATTGCCGTTCTTACAATGTGTATATTATAACTCATTGACTTTAACCTATTATTATATTTATATATACATACTAAAGCAGTCTAGATTTAGTATATTAATATTTCTATACTTATAAAATTGGATACATTGCTCTAATGTATCCTTCAATTATATAATATTATTAATCTTTAAGAGAGCTTACCTATTCCTCTATTTGTATGTTATCTTTTGTAATATCCTCTGGGTCTTCTAAAGAAATGGCACCTAATTTTCCACCTCTAAATTCATCCAAAATAATTACAGATATTCTATTATAGTCTATCTCTCCCTTAGAAATTAAAGCCCCTCTTTTTCTGCCTATATTATCCAAATTATCTAAAGGATTTTCTTCTAATGCTTCTAATTTATATCTTTTCATCAATCTCTCTGGATATTTAACCTGAAGCCTTTCTACTAACCTTAAAGCTAGAGTTTCTATATCCATAATTTCATCTTTAATAGCTCCTGTAAAGGCTAAATTTAATTGTACAATCTCACTATCTAGTTTTGGCCACAAAACTCCCGGAGTATCCATAAGCTCTATATCTATCTTAGTTTTTATCCATTGTTTGCTCTTTGTAACTCCTGGCCTATCTCCTACTTTAGCTATAGAGTTTTTAGCCATTTTATTTATAAAAGAGGATTTTCCTACATTAGGTATACCTACCACCATAACTCTATCTACTATTTTAACTAAGCCTTTATTCTTCATTCTTTCATGTTTTTCTTTTAACAATTCATTTAATGTAGGTTTTATTTTATTTAATCCCTCTCCTGTTACAGAATTTACTGCTAAAACTTTTATGTTATCCTGTGATAAGGAATCGATCCATTTCTTAGTTACTTTATCCTCTGCTAAATCCTTTTTATTTAAAAGAATTATTCGTGGTTTATTGCCACATATATCTTCTATATCTGGATTTTTACTAGAGCTTACTATTCTAGCATCTCTTATTTCTATTATGGCATCTACCATTTTTAAGCTTTCCTTTATTTGTCTACGAGTTTTTGCCATATGACCTGGAAACCAATTTATGTTCATTTTTATATCCTCCCTCTATTTTTTATCTCATGTCTATATGCCCTAACATTTCTCCCACTATTTAGAAAACGACTGTCATAAAATCACAGTATCTATATAAGACGCTCATACCGAATTAGCCCTCTGTATAAGTGATTCATACTAAATTATAGATTGTGGGGTACTCTACTTAAGGTTTATATTCTCTTGTTAATATTTTAGGATATTTGCTTTTCTAAAGTGGGGATAAAGTACACCATATCTATAAATAATAGATTCCTAGCTTCAGTTATAGAGTTAAGACTTCACCTTAAACTAAAAATTTTATTTATTTTTAGAATATAAACTACCAAACTTGTTAAAAGGATATATTCTTATTGCTGCTCTTCCTACTACTAATTTATAATTTACAAAACCAACATCTGGGAATCTACTGTCCCTACTATGATTTCTGTTATCTCCCATAACAAATACTGAATTTTCCGGAACTTTTACTTCGTTAAAATCTTCCATATAATTTTCCAGTATATAGTTTTCTTCTTTCGCTTTACCATTTACATATACTTTATTATCATGTATGCTTACTGTATCTCCTGGAACAGCTATAACTCTTTTTATAAACTTTTCTCTAGTATCTGATGGATATTTAATTACAACTATATCTCCATCTTTAGGTTTTCTAAAATAATAGCTCACCTTTTCTACTATAAGCCTATCTCTATTATTTAATGTTGGATCCATAGAATGACCTTCTACACTTACGGTTTCAAATACAAAAGTTATAATTAAAAAAGCTGCTATCACAGCTACTATTATAGATTTTACAACTTCTATTAATTCTTTTAACATAAAATCCACCCCTCTTATATGAAAAAAAGGGACTTATGCTAAAGCCCCTTATGTTTCATTATATTCTTTCTTTAACTTTTGCTGCTTTACCTACTCTATCTCTTAAGTAGTATAGTTTAGCTCTTCTTACTTTACCTTTTCTTACAACTTGGATCTTTTCAATTAATGGTGAATTAACTGGGAAAGTTTTTTCAACTGCTACATTGTAAGCAACTCTTCTTACTGTGAAAGTTTCTCTTGCTCCACCATTTTGTCTTTTTAAAACTGTTCCTTCAAATACTTGAACTCTTTCTCTAGTTCCTTCTTTAATTTTTTGGTGAACTTTTACAGTATCTCCTACATTGAATTCTGGTAAATCACTTCTTACTTGTTCTGCTTCTATAGCTTTTATAACTTCTAACATTGTGCATTCCCTCCTTTAATTTTTTGACGTTCTTGCTTAAATTATGTAATAAAATGATATAAGCAGAGGACCGCCCGTACTAGCACAAAATTCATTTTACCATAGTAAAAATTTTTATTCAATATTTTTTACAATTAAAAAATATTTTTCCTATAATTTTTTATTAAAATCTTTTAATATTTTCTTATCTTCTTCTGTTAATTTATATTTTTTAAATAGATCTGGTCTTACTTTATCAGTAATTATGAGTGATTTAGCTTTTCGCCATTTTTTTATATTTTCATGGTGACCTGATAAAAGCACCTCCGGCACAGATTTTCCTTCATATATAGCTGGTCTTGTATATTGAGGATATTCTAAAAGACCATTGTAAAAAGATTCATCCTCGTAGCTCTCACTACTTCCTAGCACCCCGTCTACCAATCTACATATAGAATCTACTATAGGAATGCAAGCCATTTCTCCTCCTGTTAAAACAAAATCTCCTAAAGATATTTCCATATCTATATATTCATAAGCCCGTTCATCTATTCCTTCATAATGGCCACATAAGAATATTAGTTCTTCCTCTTTGGCCAATTCTTTAGCCAAGTTCTGATTAAAAGTTTTCCCTTTAGGTCCTAAAAATATAACTTTACCTTTATTTTCTTTTTTCACCGCTTTTATAGAATCAACTATAGGCTGTACTGACATTACCATGCCAGCTCCCCCTCCATAAGGATAATCATCTACTTTTTTATGTTTATCTATTGTATAGTCCCTTATATTTACAGTGTTTATTTTTAAAATTTCCTTTTCTATAGCTCTTCCTATTATGCTGTGATTAAATATAGAAAACATTTCTGGAAATAATGTTAGCACATCTATTCGCATTGCCATATCTCCAAAGGTTTTATAGTTACAGTTTTGTTTTCTATATCTATATTTGTAACTATATCTTTTATGGCTGGTACTAATACCTCGCTCTTTCCTTTTACCTCATATACATCATTACTGCCAGTCTTTATTACATCAGATATTTGTCCTATTTCTCTCCCATCTTCATCTATAACTCTACATTCTATTAAATCTGCTATAAAATAACTTCCTTTTGGAAGCTTTACAGAATTTTCTCTTTTAATTTCTAGAAGCTTTTTTCTATACTTATTAGCCTCTTCTATAGAATCTATGCCTTCTATTTTTAAAACTACATTATTAGGTTGAAGCTTACAGGATAATATTTTTTTTTCCTCTCCATCTATAAATACTTCTTTTAATTTTTTAAATCTTTTCATATCATCAGTTAAAGGATATACTTTTACCTCTCCCTTTATACCATGAGTATTTATTATTTCTCCTACCGCTAGAAACTCTTTCATATATCTTCTCTCCTCTAACCATTATATTATAATTATTCCCATTTTTCTTTTATAAATTCAACAGTATGAAAATATATTATATATAAAAAAGAGTTAGGTGCACCTAACTCTTCTAAATTATTTCAACAACAACTCTTTTATTTTCCTTTATAGCTGCTGCCTTAACAACAGTTCTAATAGCCTTTGCTATTCTTCCCTGTTTTCCTATTACTTTTCCCATATCTTCAGGTGCAACTTTTAGTTCAAGAATTACGGATTGCTCTCCTAAAATTTCATTCACTTGAACTTGATCTGGGCTATCAACTAATGCCTTCGCTATAGTTTCAACTAAAGCCTTCATTTGAATACACCCCCAGTTAACTATTTAACAGAAATACCTGCTTTTTCGATTAATTTCTTAACTGTATCAGTTGGTTGCGCACCATTTTTTATCCATTTTTGAACTTTTTCTTCATCTAATTTTATAGTTGAAGGTTCAGTTATTGGGTTATAGTATCCTATTTCTTCTACGAATCTACCATCTCTTGGTGATCTAGAATCAGCAACAACTACTCTGTAAAATGGAGCTTTTTTAGCACCCATTCTTTTTAATCTCATCTTTACTGCCATGTTTTTCACCTCCTTTAAAAATCTATTTATTTAAAATGGTAATTTACCAAATAAACCTTTTTTAAATCCTTTTTCCATGCCTTTCATTTGCTTCATCATTTTTTTAGAAGCTTGAAAATCCTTAAGAAGCTTATTTACATGCTGAACATTTGTCCCTGACCCCTTTGCTATCCTTCTTTTTCTAGAAGGTGAGGAAGATATTAATGAAGGGTTTCTTCTCTCTTTTATAGTCATTGAACTAATTATAGCTTCTGTTTTTTTCATTTCTTTTTCACTAGAACTTAGATCTATGTTTTTTAATTCTTTGGAATTCATTCCTGGAATCATTTCTAATAACTTGTTAATCGGACCTAATTTCTTCATCTGTTGCATGGACTCTAAGAAATCTTCAAAGTTAAATTCTTGATTTAACATCCTCTCTCCAATTTCTTTAGCTTTCTCCTCATCTATAGATTGTTGTGCTTTTTCAATTAAAGAAAGTACATCTCCCATGCCAAGTATTCTTGAAGCCATTCTATCTGGGTAAAATACTTCTAAATCATTCATCTTTTCCCCTAAACCTACAAATTTTATAGGCTTACCTGTCATAGATTTAATAGAAAGGGCAGCTCCACCTCTTGTGTCCCCATCTAATTTTGTAAGTATTACACCACTTATATCTAGTTTATCATTAAAATTATTAGCTACATTTACAGCATCTTGCCCAGTCATAGCATCTACTACTAATAGTATTTCACTTGGATTTACTTCTTCCTTTATATTATGAAGCTCATCCATAAGTTCTTCATCTATATGAAGCCTTCCTGCTGTATCTATTATAACTACATTATTCTTGTTATTTTTAGCATGCTCTATAGCAGCTTTAGATATATCCACAGGATTTAATTTATCCCCCATAGTAAAAACTGGAATATCAATTTGTTTACCAACTACTTGAAGTTGTTTTATAGCTGCTGGTCTATATACGTCACAGGCTACAAGTAAAGGTCTTTTATTTCTCTTTCTAAGGTGAAGAGCAAGTTTTCCTGCCATAGTAGTTTTTCCTGCCCCTTGAAGACCTACCAGCATTATAACTGTTAGTCCTGAAGTGGAAGAATTCAAAGTACTTTCTGTACTTCCCATAAGCTCTGTTAACTCTTCGTTTACTATCTTTATAACCTGTTGACCTGGTGTTAAACTTTCAAGTACTTCGTTACCCATGCATTTTTCAGTAACACTTTTTATAAAGTTCTTAACAACTTTATAGTTAACATCTGCTTCTAATAATGCAAGTTTTACTTCTCTCATGGCTTCTTTTATATCTTTTTCTGAAAGCTTACCTTTACCTCTAAGCTTCTTTAAAGCATCCTGAAGTTTAGAAGCTAATCCATCAAAGGCCATTATAATCCACTCCTAAATATTATCAATTATATATTTTTTTATATGATCAATTTCTTTTATATTTTCTTTTGTCACTTTATTTAACATATTTAATAGTTTTTCTTTAGAATTTTCTAAGTTTATAAACCTCTCCATCATATGAAGTTTTTCTTCATACTGTAGAAGAGCTTTATGGCATCTTTTTACTATGTCATGAACTGCTTGCCTACTGGTGTTAGTTAGTTCTGATATTTCTTTTAATGAATAATCATTGTTGTAGTATAAGTCCATAATTTTATTTTGCTTTTCTGTAAGTAAACTACCATAAAAATCTAGTAGTAAGGACATTTCCACTATCTCTTCCATAAAATATCACAGATTTTAATCTAACTCCCTTGCTAATTATTAAAAACTATTATTTTTCATCAACGAAATATATGATATCAAAATATTAAAAAGCTGTCAAGTACTTTTACTTAACAGCCATAATGTTTTTTATCTTTATATTATATTTTTTAATTGCTAATCAATATTTATTTTATATTTAAAACATATTATTATAAAGGTTTAATTTTTAAATATTTTATTATTAAAATAATGCTTCTACAAATTCTTCCGAATTAAACTCCTGTAGATCCTCTATGCCTTCTCCAACTCCTATAAGTTTTACTGGTATATCCAGTTGGTCTTTTATAGATATTACTACCCCACCTTTTGCTGTACCATCTAACTTAGTAAGTATTATACCATCTATAGGACAAGCTGACATAAATTCTTTAGCTTGTATAACAGCATTTTGGCCTGTGGTAGCATCTAAAACTAATAAGGTTTCTTTAGAGGCATCACCATATTCTCTTTCTAAAATTTTGTTTATCTTTGAAAGCTCATTCATCAAATTCTTTTTGTTATGCAATCTTCCTGCAGTATCACATATTAATACATCAGCTTTTCTTGATTTAGCTGCTTGAACTGCATCAAAAACTACTGCCCCTGGATCTGATCCTTCCTGGTGTTTTATTATATCTACTTTAGCTCTACTGCTCCATACTTCTAATTGATCTATAGCTGCTGCTCTAAAGGTATCTGCTGCAGCCATTATAACCTTATAGCCTTGATTTTTTAACTTTGCTGAAACTTTTCCTATGGAGGTAGTTTTTCCTACACCGTTAACTCCAATTATAAGCATAACTTTTGGAGTAGTGTCTGGTGTTATAGAACCTTTTTCTTCTCCTAGTATTTGTAATATTACTCTTTTAAGACAAGGTTTTATTTCTGCTGGATCCTTTATTTTTTCTTCCTTTACTCTTTCTCTCAATCTATCTATGATTTTTATGGAAGTATCTACTCCTATATCAGCAGTAACAAGTATTTCTTCTAATTCTTCATATAAATCTTCATCTATAGTTACAGCTAAATTTAATACACTACTTATCTTATCTGTAAATCCATCCTTAGTTTTTGTTAATCCTTCTTTTAATTTGTCAAAAAATTTTCCAAACATAGTATCTCCCCTTTTATATGCTTATTATTTTATCCGATGACTACCCTCTCTAATGCTCCCGCCTTCTTAAAAATGAGAGTATTAGAGCGGCTACCATCTTTGCATAACCATTTCTTAAGTTTTAGTGGGAGTAAAAACTTCCTCTAAAGCTAAAAACTCTGTTTATAAAGTAGCTGCCACTTGATCTTTTGAAGTCAAATCTACAGATATAATCTTTGAAACACCCTTTTCTTCCATGGTAATTCCATATAGAGCATCACAGGCTTCCATAGTACCCTTTCTATGAGTTATAACTATAAACTGACTGCTTTCTGAAAATTCCTTTAAAAAGCCTGCATATCTAGTTACATTAGCATCATCTAATGCAGCTTCAATTTCATCCAATATACAAAAGGGAGTAGGTTTCATTTTTAAAATAGCAAATAATAATGCTATAGCAGATAATCCCTTTTCTCCACCAGACATAAGATTTATATTCTGAAGCTTTTTTCCCGGTGGCTGAACATTTATTTCTATATTAGCTGTAAGTTCATCTCCATTAGACAGTATTAGGTCTGCACTACCACCCTTAAATAGCTCTATAAATGTTTCATTAAAGTTTTTTCTTAATTTATTAAAATTCTCACTAAATACAGTTCTCATTTTATTAGTCATTTCTTCAATAACATTCAAAAGTTCTTCTTTTGACTTTACTAAATCTTCCTTTTGATTATTCATAAATGTTATTTTTTCATTTAATTCCTTATATTCCTCTATTGATCCTACATTTACTGTGCCTAAATTAGATATCTCTATTTTCAAATTTTGTGCATGCTCTTTATATTTCATAACATTTATATCATCTTCTTTATAACTAAGTGATTCTGCATAAGTTAAGGAAAATTCTTCATTTAATTTGTTATACAAATTGTCCCTTTCTGTTATGTACCTAGTTTTTTGTATATCTTGTCTATGGACTTCCTCTTCTTTTTTACTTAAAATTAATATTAAATTTTCTTCCTTATTTTTATTCTTTTCTAGTTCTTCCTTTAATTTTATTCTTTCTACTTCATACTTTTTAAATTTTTCTTCTAAATTTTTTAAATAAATTTTTATATCTTTTATATTATTTTCATTTTCTTTTATATTAGTTTCAAATTTTTCTATATTGCTTCTATCTTCCTGGTTACCTTTATTTATATTTTTATTTTCATTATTTAAATTTGTAATATTAGTATCCATAGAATACAATTCTTTTTTTATACTAACTAACATTTCATCTAATTTAGCTTTTTCTATTTTATATTCTATTAATTTATCCTTTATATTTTTTACATTTTCCTCTTCATTTTGAAGAAAATCTTCGCATTCTTTTATATCATTATGATTTAAATCCTTTTTTAATTTAAGTTCTTCTAATTGTTTTTGTGATTCATTTATATTCTCTTCAATGTCTTTTATTTTATCCTTTGTTAACTTAATTTCTTCTCTTGATATATTTAAAGAACTTCTGAGTCTTTCTGTATCTTCCTTTATAGCATTTAATTTCCCCATAAATTTAGTTATTTCTATATTATTATAGTAGATTTCATCCTTTATATTTAGATTTTCCTCGTCTAAAGTTTTTATTTTATTTTTATTTTCTAATATATTACCCATAAATTCTTCTATAGTATTCTTTGTTTCTTCTAATTCTTTCTTAGTTTCTTCTATCTCTCTTTTTCGGCTTATTATACTGCTTCCTGCTCTGTGCTTTATACTACCACCTGTTAAAGAGCCTCCCGGATTTATAACCTCACCCTCTAGTGTTACTATTTTAAAAGAGTAATTTAATTTCTTAGCAATTTTAAGGGCACTGTCCATATCCTTTGCTACTAAGGTTCTACCTAAAACATAATCTATTATATTAGAAAATTTCACATCATAATCTATAAGATCACTAGCTATACCTAAAAATCCATCTTCTCTTGTGACATTATTTATTTTAGCTTTTCTACCCTGTATTGTGGTTAAGGGTAAAAAGGTAGCCCTCCCTAAGCTTTTTTTCTTTAAATAATTTATTAATATCTTAGCTTTATTTTCATCCTCTGTTATAACATTAGATATAGCTCCCCCTAGAGCTATTTCCATTGCTGTTTCTAGTTCTTTTTTTACCTTTATTATGTCTCCTAAAACTTCACAGCCTCCCTTAATGTTATCTACTTTTCCATAACTCACATGCTCCATCAAAGTTTTTACACTTCTATTATATCCTTCATAGTGTTTCTCTAAATTTGAAAGCATATGATAATTTGCCTCTAATCTACTGTAGGCTGCATTTTTCTCCTTTAATTTTTTTTCTTTATTATTAAGAGATATTTTTAAAGAACTT
Organism: Clostridium botulinum; assembly: GCF_001276985.1. Classification (GTDB taxonomy): domain Bacteria; phylum Bacillota; class Clostridia; order Clostridiales; family Clostridiaceae; genus Clostridium_F; species Clostridium_F botulinum. The sequence goes on along the minus strand of NZ_LHUL01000003.1, from coordinate 19,820 downwards.
ATATTTCTACTATTTTCTTTTAAATTATTTTCTAATAAGAGTATATTTTCTTTTATATTTTTTATTTCTTTTTCTATGTCTTCCTTAGTTTTTATATTTATATTTATAGAACTTATATAGCTATCACAAGAATTTTTTATATTATCCAATTTATTTTCCAAATTTACTATCTCATTTTCCATTACAGATATTTCATTTCTAAGGTTAGAGGTATTGCTTAGTATTTCTATTTCTTCAGATTTTAGTATCTTTAATTTTTCTTCTTTTTCTTTTAGTTCTTTATTAAAATTATTTACGTTGTCTTCCTTTTTACCTATTTCTTCTCTTAAATAGCTTTCTTCTTCTTTTAATTTATTTATTTTTTTTTCTAAAGCTTCTTTTTCTTTTAAATATTTTTGTAATCTTTCTTCATTAGTTTTTAATGTATTTTCTTTTACTTTTATATTATCTTTTAAGTTTTTTATTTTTTCTTTTAATAATGCATTTTCATTCTCTATATCTTTATTTTTATCTTTATTATAATAATATTCTTCTTTATTTCTACTATTATTTTTGTCTAAAAGTTCTAATTTTTCATTAAACTTTGAAATTATTTCTTTGTACTGTGATTTTTCATTTTTTAAGTTATCTATATTTTCACCTAAAGAAAGCATATTGCTACTTATATTTTTTAAGTCTTTTTCTATCTTATCTATAGAATATATCATAACATTAACTTCTTTACGCTTTAATTCCTCTGATAAATTTAGAAACTTTTTTGCTTTTTCACTTTCTTCTTTAAGTGGTTCCATTCTTTCTTCATAAGTATTTAGTATATCTTTTATTCTTATAAGATTTTGTTCTGTATTAGAAAGTTTTTTGTCTGCCTCTTCTTTTCTCCATTTAAATTTAACTATACCTGCGGCTTCTTCTAAAAGACTTCTTCTCTCCTCCGGCTTTCCACTTAAAACTGCCTCTATTTTTCCTTGTCCTATTATAGAATAGCCTTCTTTACCTATACCTGTATCCATAAATAACTCTTGTATATCTTTAAGTCTACATTGAGTATTATTTATATAATACTCACTTTCACCAGATCTATATAAACGTCTAGTTATAGTTACTTCTGCATATTCTATGGATAAATCCTTATCACTGTTATCTAATATCAATGAAACTTGACAAAGCCCTACTGGTTTTCTATATTGTGTACCAGCAAATATAACATCCTCCATTTTGCTTCCTCTTAAGGATTTTACACTTTGTTCTCCTAACACCCATCTTACTGCATCAGATATATTACTTTTTCCGCTCCCATTAGGACCTACTATTGCTGTGACTCCTTGTTTAAATACTAATTCAGTTTTATCTGCAAAAGATTTAAAACCCCTTATTTCAATTGATTTTAAAAACATGTAGTACAACTCCTATCTGGCAAAAAACATTGGTAATATACTAGCAATAAATACAATAGTCATAACAACAACTAAAACTTTAGTCATCTTTTCTCTTTTTTCTCTTTTCATTTCAATTTTACCTCCCTTTAAAAATAACATCATTTAATAGTTTATTATATATAAAAAAAAATATCAATTAGTAAAACTTAAAATATATATCCCCACTGAATATGAAACAGTGGGGACATTAAAGCTTATATTAACTTGATACTTATATTATTCTATATAAATAAGTTTTTTCCTTCTTCTGAAAGCTTTCTCATATACTCTTTTATAAATATATGTTCTTGATTTTCACCCTTTTTAATAATTATATTCCCTCTATTTAATGTTTCATCTTGTATAACTTTAAATCTTTTCACATTTTTTTTATCTATAAATTCATTGAAAAATTGTTTTTTATTACAATACAATTTAGATATATCTTTATTATTTATATAAATTTCTAAATTTTCTTCTGAACTATCTTCCACATGAGAGAAAATAGCCTCATTAATTATTTTTCCCTCCACTAATTCTCTAAAAGCTGGATGGAAAGGACCTCCTAGCACATCCTTATTTTCATTTATTTCTTCTGTAGGTTGAAGTCCTATTCTTATTACCTTTACGTCTTGTTCTTCATACATGGAATATAATAGCATAGTTATATCTATAGCTTCATCTAAAGTATAAGGCTTATAGGTTCCCTTTTTTAACATATCTTCCATAGGAGTGTCCTTTATTACTAAGGCTGGGTATATTCTTGCTATGTCTGGTTCCATCTCTAAAGATTTTGCTACCGTTTCTATATCCTTTTTAAAAGTATCTCCCGGAAGTCCTAACATTATTTGATGTCCCAAAGTAAATCCGTATTCTCTTATAAGCTTTGAAGCTCTATGTACCTCTTCTACAGAATGTCCTCTTCCTGATTTTAAAAGAACTTCATCATCTAAAGATTGAACTCCTAATTCAATTATATCCGCAGAGTATTCTTTAAGATTATCTAAAATTTCTCTGTCTATATAATCTGGTCTTGTGGACATATGTATATAATCTATTTGGCCCTTATCCTTATATTCCTTTGCTACTTTTAAAAGACTTTTTTGTCTTTCTATAGGTATACCTGTAAAAGTACCTCCAAAAAAAGAAACCTCTAAAGTTGAATTTTCTCTATCTATAGTCTTTATATAAGCTTCTATGGTTTCTCTCACATAATTTTCGTCTATCATTTCATCCTTTTCCCCGGTTATTTTATATTGATTACAAAAAACACAATTATGTGGACATCCTTCCTGAGCAACGAATATTGGTATTATATAATGGCTTTTACTCATGGCTATCACCTAAATTCTTTAATGCTTCTCTTGCTGCGTTTTGTTCTGCTTCTTTTTTACTATAGCCTATTCCAGTTCCTCTTACCTCATTATCTATGGTTACATTAGTAAAGAACCTTCTTCTGTGAGGAGGACCTTCCTGTTTTAATAATTCATAGTTTATAGTGAGATCATTATTTTGTTGCACTATTTCTTGCAATGTAGTTTTGTAATCTAATATTATTTCATCTTTCATAGCTTTTTCTATTATTTCTTTGAAATTTTTCATAACAAATTCTCTCGCATGATCTAATCCTTTATCTAAATATATAGCAGCTATTATAGACTCTACACAATCTGCTAATATAGATACCCTTTCTCTGCCTCCTGTTAATTCTTCCCCTTTACTCATTTGTAGATAAAAACCTAAATCCCATCTTTTAGCTATTTCATAAAGAGAATTTTCGCAAACTATTATAGCTCTCTTCCTTGTAAGCTCTCCTTCTTTTTTATCTTCATATTTTTGATATAAATGCTCTGATATTATAAGCTGCAATACGGAATCTCCCAAGAACTCCAATCTTTCATAATATTTTATATTTTTTTTACCATTAGCATAGGAACTATGAGTTAATGCCACATCTAATAACTTTTCATTTTTAAAATATACTTTAAGTTTATACTGAAGTTCTTTTAAAACATCCTGTCTATTTTTCAAAATTTTCACTCCCTAGAAGTTCATTCTTCAGTGTATTTATTAAATAAACTCAAGAATAAACTTATCTTTTAATATAAAATCCCCGCTAATAAAGGCGGGGATAAAAATCAATTATTCCTCAGTATGTGATTTTATGTAGTCAACTACATCTCCCACTGTAGAAATCTTTTCTGCGTCTTCATCTGGTATTTCTAAATCAAATTCAGTTTCTAATGCCATTATTAATTCAACTATATCAAGTGAATCCGCACCTAAATCATCAATAAAAGATGATTCCATAGTTATTTCCTCTTCATCTATACTTAATTGTTCTGCTATTGTAGCTTTTATTTTTTCAAAAATCATTTGTGTCACCTCCTAATGCTTTATACATAAATAATATTACATAACTATTTATACGTCAATATATTCATGAAGTTCCATTATATATTATTTTCTATTAAATTTCCTAAATTATTCTCTATTTCTTCAATTATCTTTTTATCATAACAAATTTTTGCTTGTCTTATAGCATTTTTAAAGGCTTTAGCATCTGAACTTCCATGAGCTTTTATACATATGCCCTTAGCCCCTAAAAAAGGTGATCCACCATATTCTGTATAATCAAACTTCTTTTTAAAATCTTTAAATACAGGTTTTAAAAGCGCTCCTCCTATCTTCCCTCTAGTAGATGCCATTATTTCCTTTTTTAGCATAGAAAATAAATTTGATGCTACTCCTTCATAGGTCTTTAGCACAGTATTTCCTATAAATCCATCACATACAGCAATATTAACTTCTCCTCTTGGTATATCTCTTGGTTCTATATTTCCTATGAAATTAAAATCCGTATCCTTTAATAATTTATATGCAGCTTTTGTAAGCTCATTACCTTTTTCTTCTTCAGCGCCTATATTTACTAGTCCTACTGTTGGACTTTTAACACCTAGTACACTTTCAAAATATACCTTTCCCATCATAGCAAATTGAACTAAATATTCTGCCTTGCAATCTACATTAGCTCCTGCATCTGCTATCATAAAAGGAGCTTTAGCTCCTGGAAGTAAGGGTGCTAAACAAACTCTATTTATACCTTTTATTCTTCCTAAAACAAAGGTAGCTCCTGCCATTAATGCTCCTGTACTTCCTGCGGATATAACAGCCTGAGCCTTGCCCTCCTTTACTAATTCTAAAGCCTTTACCATACTTGAATCTTTTTTTCTTCTTATAGCTTTTACTGGGGCCTCATTTGTACTTATAACTTCTTCGGCATTTAGTATTTCTATTTTGTTTCCATTATATTCTCTTTTATCTAATTCATTTTTTATTAATTCTTTTTTACCTGTTATTATTATATGTATGCCTTCATATTCTTTTACAGCTTGTATACATCCTTCTACTACTAGTTCTGGGGCAAAATCTCCTCCCATACCATCTACAGCTATTATCATAACATCACTTCCTTTCTAATATAAAGTATAAGCTAAATATTTTTCTTTAACAAGAAAAAAAGAAAGCCTTACGACTTCCTTTTTTATAATTATTTATCGTTTGATACAACTTCTTTGCCATTGTAATATCCACAACTTTTACATACTCTATGAGCAAGTTTCATTTCGTGACATTGAGGGCATTCAACGATTCCTGGTAAGCTTAATTTGAAAGTTTGAGCTTTTCTAGAATCTCTTTTTGCCTTTGAAGTTTTTCTCGCTGGATTTCCCACTGTAAACACCTCCTTACTGAGTAGAAAAAAAGTCTTTTAGTTTTGCCAACCTTGGATCTATATCTTTTTCACATTTACATTTTGAAAAATTTAAATTAACACCGCATTGTTGGCATAAGCCTTTACAATTTTCCTTACAGAGTCTTTTTATTGGTAATTCTATAATTATGTTATTTTCTATAACCTCTGTAACATCAATAACTTCATCTTCTAGTAACATAATCTCATCATCTTCGCATTGGGGATTATTTGTAAAACTCTCATGTACCTCTGTGTCAACATGGTGTTTAAACTTTTGAAGACATCTTGAACAAGAAAGCTCAATCTCTGCACTTAACTTTCCATTTAAGGTTAATATATCTTCAGATATACTAACTACCCCATCTAATGTTGGCGCTTCTAAATAAAGAATTTCTTCTTCTCCGTCAAAGAATCTTTTATCATCTTCTAACTTAAGATGAACCTCTTTACTTAGTTCTACTTTTTTTATTAAATCGGATACATCTAAATTCATAAAATTCACCTCAATTATAGCAACCACAATTTATTATATAAAGGGCATATTAAAAAGTCAAGTATTTTATGAGTAAATCAAAGTTATTATATCTATATTTATAACTTATATTACATATTATTTAACTGTTATTTCTTTAGTATCTCTTGCTATCATTAATTCTTCATCAGTTGGTATAACGAATACCTTTACCTTTGAATCTTCAGTACTTATTTCTATTTGTTTTCCTCTTTGTTTATTCTTTTCGGCATCTATCTTAATACCTAAGTATTCTAATCCATTTAAAATTTCTTCTCTGCTTGCTGCTGAATTTTCTCCTAGTCCTGCTGTAAATACTATAGCATCTACACCATTTAATACTGCTGTATAAGCACCGATTGTCTGTCTTACTGTGTAATGATATACATCTAAAGCTAGCTTAGCTCTTTTATTTCCTTCTTCTGCGGCACCTTCTATGTCTCTGAAGTCACTACTTACTCCTGATATTCCTAATACACCTGATTTTTTATTTATAACGGTATCTACTTCATCTGGTGACATCTTTAATTCTCTTTCCATGAAAAGAAGTATTGCTGGATCTATATCTCCGCATCTAGTTCCCATAGCCAATCCTGCAAGTGGCGTGAATCCCATAGAGGTTTCTACTGACTTTCCTTCTTTTACAGCACATAAACTTGCTCCATTTCCTAAGTGACAAGTTATTACTTTAAGATCTTTAAGATCTTTTCCCATCATCTCTGACGCTACACTAGATACATATCTATGTGATGTTCCATGGAAACCATATTTTCTTATACCATTTTGTTCATATAATTCATATGGTAATGGATACATATATGCATAGTCTGGTAATGTTTGATGGAATGCTGTATCAAATACTGCTACCATTGGAGTTTTAGGCATAAGTTCTCTACAAGCATTTATTCCTATTATGTTTGGTGGATTATGAAGTGGTGCTAATTTAACACAATCTTCTAAAGCCTTCATAACCTCATCATTTATAAGTACTGAGCTAGCATATTTTTCTCCACCGTGAACTACTCTATGTCCTACTGCTGCTATTTCTGACATATCAGATATTACACCATGCTCTTTGTCTACTAATGCTTTTAAAACTAACTCTATAGCTTTCTTATGATCTTTCATAGGTTCTTCTATTATATATTTTTCTCCATTAACCTTTTGAGTCAATATAGAGCCTTCTATTCCTATTCTCTCTACTAATCCCTTTGCTAAAGCTTCTTCAGAAGTCATATCTATTAATTGATACTTTAATGACGAACTTCCGCAGTTAACTACTAATATTTTCATTAATTTTCCACCCTTCATCTATATGTTTTATATAAAATTTTATTATAAGCAAATCTATTTTTTTATTCGTGATATTAATACATTAATTTATCATCTAAAATAATAAATCAATTGATTATACAAAAATTAAAATATTTAATTACATATTTTGTGCTTGAACTGCTGTTACAGCAACTACATTAACTATATCATCACTGCTACAGCCTCTTGATAAGTCATTAATTGGTTTTGCAAAACCTTGACATATTGGTCCTATAGCACTTGCATTTGCAAATCTTTGAACTAATTTATATCCTATATTTCCTGCTTGCAGGTCTGGGAATACTAAAACATTAGCTTTTCCTGCAACAGCGCTATCTGGAGCTTTTAAATCTGCAACTTTTTGTACTATAGCCGCATCTAATTGTAATTCTCCATCTATATCAAGGTCTGGTCTTTTTTCTTTTGCTATTTTTGTAGCTTCTGCTACTTTATCTATTAAGTCGTGTTTTGCGCTTCCCTTTGATGAGAAAGATAGCATAGCTACTTTAGGTTCCATATCACATAAAGCTTTAGCAGTTTCTGCTGTGGATATAGCAATTGAAGCTAGCTCATCTGCTGTTGGATTAGGATTTACAGCACAATCTGCAAATAAAAGCATACCATTTTTACCATATTCACAATTTGGAACTTCCATTATGAATGTACTTGAAACAACAGAGGCTCCCTTAGCTGTTTTAACTATTTGTAGTCCTGGTCTTAATAGATCTCCTGTAGTATGTATAGCACCAGATACTAATCCATCTGCATCCTTCATTTTAACCATCATTGTAGCAAAATATATAGGATCTTTAACTATTTGTTCTGCTTTTTCCATGGTAACGCCCTTATGTTTTCTTAATTCATAAAATTCTTTTGTATATGTAGAAACTTTTTCTGAAATCTGTGGATCTATTATTTCTGCTCCATCTATAGAAACATTTAATTTCTTTGCTGTTTCGTTTATTTTTTCTTCATTTCCTATTAAAATCATGTGAGCTAATTCATTTTTTAATATTTTTGAACAACCTTCAATATTTCTTTCTTCTTCTCCCTCTGCAAGTACAATTTTCTTTTTGTCACTTTTAGCTTTTTCCCATAAGCTTTTCATTAAGTCCATTAAAACTACTCCCTTCAAATATAAAAATTAAATAAAATTTACAGTTAACTATGAAATAAATATATTATTTCACAAGTTTTATGCAAATTATTGTAATATTTTTCTCACTTTATCTATTAATTTATTTATAATTATAAAAATAAAGTATTTCTATCTGCTAATTATGGATAAATATGAATACACATATATATAGTATAAACACTTTTTATTAAAATTTTCAACAATAAAATTATAAACTTGAAAAAAAACCAGGTAAAATTTAAATTTCACCTGGTTTTCAGCATTCAATATTTAAAAGCTTTACAAATATAATTTAAATCTAAAACATCATCTTTAAGCCTTTACTGTTTTTCTAGCTTTAGAAGCTGATTTAAACATCATAGCTGAAGTGTAAATTATAACAACAATTACTAACCATGTTAGTATATTTAATGGTAATGATTTCACTAAATAATATGCTATAAATACACCTACTAGACCAAATACAGTTATAGCCATAGATGCTTTTCTGTCATAAGCTCCTTCTTTTATAAACTTAAGTGATGCTGCTGGCATTAAAAATGCGCAAGATCCCATCATTATTGGGAAAGCAACCTTTGGACTCATCCCTAAAGAATATACTAAAGCCATACATGGAGCATATAATCCTATTCCTAAAGTCATTAAAGCACCTAATATAAAATTACCTATTATTGCTATTATAAGTTTTGCACCATGAAGTCCAACTGCATCTCCACCTGCTGGCATTAGATTTAATTTTCCTGCAAGCATTACTAAAGCCACTATTATAAGAGCGGTTCCCATAGCAAACTGAACTTTTCTCTCATCTAATTTAGATACAACTCCTGCAGCTACTACTGCGCCTACTGTAGCTGCTATTAATAAAGAAAATAATGTTACAGGTTCTACTTCTATACCATTTATAAATAAAATAGCCTCTGCAGCAACTGGTACAGTACAAGCAACATTTAATGTACCCGGTAAAGTTCTATCCTTAGAAAGTTTAAAATTTTTAAGTAATGCTGTAGTAGGAGAAAAACTACCTATTCCTAAAGTATCAAAAAAATTAGTAATAAATCCTACTACTCCTAATGCGAAAAAATTAGTTTTTTCAATGTTTCCTTCTTTAGTTGCTTTAATATAATCTCTTAAAAATGCAACTGCAAAAAAGATTGTTAAAATAATTAAAAGACCCAAAACTACTTTTACCATTTCCTACACCCCTTTTGATTTAATTTTTACAATATAATTTTAATACAAATTCATGTTTTTTTCTATAGATTTTTTCATATTTTTTGATATTTTTTTAACATTATTTAAGTAGTATTATATAATTGACTAAATTTTAGAAAAATTTGAAATAGAATTGTATATCTATATTGTTTCAATTTTTCTAAAAGTTAAGACTATTATTTTTCTTTTGTGAAATGCTTTTCAGTTTGATAAATTTAAAACAATGCTAATTTTATATAGGAATTTTTTTGATTTATTTCCATTCACATATTTCAAATTCAATTGAATAATTTCTTGTTCTTTTAAAAGAGCCCTACTTAGGAAAGTAGAGCTCTTTTTTAATTATTAAACTTTTGCTATATATTCGTATGGTAATGGAACAACTTTTCCTGCTGAAGGAATCTTAATTAATTGTTCTAATGTTTCTTTTACTATTGCTGTTTGCATTTCTACATTGTTAGGTTCTCCCGCATTAGCACCCATTGGAACTCTTGGTGCAACCGCTCTTGGTGTACCAGATTGTTTAACAACTGGTGGAAGAGCAGCTATTATTATTGTAGGAATTCCTATTTCTTCAATCGCTCTCTGCACTATAACTGCAGATCTATGACAAGTTCCTCATCCAGCAGTCATCAATACAGCGTCTACGCCTTCTTCTTTTAAGATTTTAGCAACTTCTGGGCCTGTTTCTTCTCTGAATTTTTGTTGGTTTCCGCCACCGCCCATGAATCCTATATGAGTTTTAGCAACAGCTTTTATAAAACCTGCATCTGCTAATTCTCTTAATCTATCTATTGGGAACATGGCATTTATATCTTTGTTAACGTCTCCGTTATCATATCCACCGTGAGATACCATCATATCTGATGTTTTCGCATCTCCTGGTACTAATCTGTATGTGAAGTCACCTGCTAAATTAAATCTTTTATCTGATTTTAAGTGAACTCCTGCTGCTGTAGCTAATGCTACTGTCATATCTTTTAGTTCCATTGTAACTGGCGCCCATACTGGGTTAGGAGTTATAGGAACAAATATTTCTGATTGTAATCCCTTTACAATATTCATTCTAGTAACCTTCCCTTCAATTTATAAATTTATTTATGTCTTTCGTCAGGATTTAGACCACGTCTTTTTTGAATTTCTAAATTACTTACATATTTTTCATTTATTTTATCAGATAATACTTCTACAAAACTCATATTTAAGCCTATTTCTTGACCTACTTTAAGTTCATAATCAGATATTATCATTCTTCTTGGTACCTTTAAGTATCCAAGTCTTCCTTTGAAATCTATGGCTACTGCTCCATCGGATACGTCTACAATAACACCTTGCATTTCTAGGATTTTATCACCATATTTTAAATCCATCTATATCCCTACTTTGTAGTGTATTTTTCTTTTCTCTTTTCGCTCATTGGTATTGAAGTTTCATTTAAAACTCTATCAATTTTATTTCCAGTAGATTTTTCTATCATTTCAATGTTATTTTCTTTAACATTTGCATTCCAAGCTCTTTCTGGCTTTTTAACTTCTTCTCCAGACATAGCTGCTTTAATCATTGCAAGGCCTCTTACAGCATCTTCTTTACATAATGTATTACAAGATAATACTTCGTTTTCTATTCCACCTTCTGATTTGTTGTTATCTACCATATATTTCATGTGTTTGTTACCAACAACTAGAGCGCCTTGAACTGCGCAGAATGAGAATGCTACACAAGGAACACCTCTCATACCTATTTGTTCTACGTGGCTTGCAAAGTCAATGTGGTTATTTCCAAAACCTTCAGTTGTAACAAAAGCACCATCAACATCCATAGCTTCTACCATCATACCTAATCTTTCAGATACATAGAATTTTTCACTGTTGATTTGTGGACTTCCTACAAATATAACTCCTGCTAAATCTACTTCTTCATCTTGCATACATTCCATTACAAGTGGTTCTCTAAAGTAGTGTCTTGAACATTCTTTAGAAGCAGGTCCAATACAAGTTAATGCATGGATACCACCATCTAATACTTCTGTTGGCGCAAGCATTACTGGAACGTTTCCTAAATCAACGTTTGGTTTAGCTCCTATTACCCCAACTGGTTCTAATGGTAATATTAAGTTATCGTGCATAGCACCTTGACCCATTATTTCTTTAACAACTACAACTTTTTTCTTTCCTGGTCTTCTTACTTGTTCAAAAGTTTCAGTGTTAACTACTAATGAATCATCTTCAACAGCTTTTAAAGCTTCTCTGATTTCTTGAGTTATAAAATCTGTTGCTTTGTGAGCAGCTAATGGACCTGGTCTTTCCATTCCTGTTCCTCTTTTTATAGTTACTTGAGTTTTGATGAATATTTCACCTTTATCAGGAGCACCTGGTCTTCCCCACATAATGTTTTCTTCTAATATACCTTCTGAAGAACCGAATTCACCAACTTGAACTCCGTCTTCATCTATGCCAGTTACCATTACAATAGCTCCATCTATAACTCTTGTAACACCTTCACCTAACTTAGCATCTGAACCTTCTTTAGTAGCTATTGGTTGTACGTCCATTATAGTTTCACTATAAGTGTTGTACTTATCTGGAGTTATTATTTCTAATTTTATATCTTTAACTAATTGGTCTACATTGAATGCATCTTCACAGATGTTTTCTCTTATATAAAGAGTTGTTCCTTCAATTTTAGTTTCTTTAGCTAATTCTACTTTATCTATTTTATAGTGTTTTCTTGTAACTGATCTTACTATTTTTTCTTCTAATTTAACTTCTTTTTTAGCTTCTACTGCTACTGGCGCTGCAGTTACTGTGCCTTTTTCAGCTTTTACTGCTGGAACAGCTATTGATTTTCCTGCACCTACATTTCCATTTAAAGGAACTTCGATGTCAATTCCTTTTCCTTCGGCTATTCTGATTCTTAAAGTTCCACCACTTATTGTTGCTTGTGTATCAGCACTCATGTTTACTTCCTCCTCAAATCCTTCTAATATATCAGGTGTTACAGGAGTTAAAGCTGGCGTATCAACTGATAAAGTTGCTCCAACTACTTCTTTTCTTGTAAGAACTCTTTCATCTAATGTTAGTAAAAGAGAATCTACAAGTTTTTCAAAATGCATTGGATTTTCTAGATCACTAGCTTTTATAGTATCTCCTGCTTTTAAGTTATATTTTAGAACTGCTTTTTCATCTTCTTCAGTTAATTCTTCTGAATTTTCTTCAGCCTTTTCTTCTGAACCACCTATTGTTTTTGCTCCCTCAATTATATCTGGAGTTAATGGTGTTAATGAATCTACAGTTTTTAACAATTTAGCTCCTATTACTTCCCCAACTTTTAAACAATCAGCTGGAATAGTTAATAGACCTGAGTCTACCATATCTGGGAATATTTCTGGATCTTCTAAGTTGTCAGCAGTTAATATTGTTCCCTCTTCTGCTCTACAACATACTACTGCAGATTCATTCTTTAACGCCTCTGCATGCTCTGGTGTCATTGACATAAGACATAACCTCCTATTTTTTTATTTTTTTGTTATTCCTGTGGAAGTCTTCTTGTTAATGTGTAATCAATAGTTCTAAATATATGATCAGTATGATGATATACTGGAACTTTAGCTTTTGGAGCTATTTGCATAACTGTATTTGAACAATCACTACAGTTTGATATTAATATTCTTTCTGCTCCATCTTTTTTAAGCTGCATAACTGCAGCCGCTTGGCCTGGTCATTCACCAGGTGTTTTACATTTTCCTGGTCCATTTCCTTTACCCTTTGGGTATTCTATGTTTTTGCAGTCAACTATTCCTGCAACTTTTGCATTCATTTTAGTTGCTACATCTTTTAATCTTTCTTCATTAGCTCCACAGGCACATACTAGTAGTCCTAATGGTCCATTATACTCTGGTAGTGGTATTGTAACTATTGCTCCACCAGATATTTTAGTAACTGTATCCTTTTCTATGTCTCCAGCTTTTCCAGTGTATGGTCCACCTATTACTAGTTCACCATATTCACCATCTATTCCACCAGATTTTTCTATTAAATCTTTTACTGGTGTTCCCACTGGTACTTGTAAGAATATATTTGGCTTGTTGCCTGATTTTAACTTTCCTATTACTGTTATATCTTTATCTATAACTGGCTTTCCTTCTTCTACGGCTCTTGTAATATTTGCTAAAGTTTCAGCATTCATTACAATGGATTTTGCTTCTATAGGAAGCTCTGTTACATCTAACCACTTATCAAATATTGCATTGATTATAGCTCTTTCTTCACCCATTGGATATAAGTCAGCAAGAGGTTTAACTTCTACATCAGTAGCACCCTTTAAAGCTTTTTCTAATGAAGCTATAGCTTCAGGATGTTTAGCTTTTATAGCTATATATCCTTTTGTTGAGTTAGTAGCTTTCATTGCATATCTAACACCATTTATTATTAATTCAGGTGTTTCTTCTATAACTTTTATGTTATGATGAAGTGCTGGTTCACATTCTACACAGTTTGCTATAATATAGCCATCTTTGTTATCTGCCTTTAGTTTTATGTGAGTTGGAAAACCTGCTCCGCCGGCTCCAACTATTCCTGCTTCAAATACAGTATCTACTAAATTATCACATTTTTTTATCTTAACGAATTCTGTTGTTTGAGCTTCATCAGCTTTTATGATGATTTCTTTATCTGTAACTTTTTCTACTATACCGGACACACTAGTATGAATTTTAGCACCAAGTCCGTTTGGTTCTGCTATACATTCTCCTCTTTTAACCTTTTGTCCCTCTTTTACACAGGGAGCATCTGGTGCACCTACGTGCATCCTTAGAGGAAAACTAAACATTTTTTCCATGGTATCCCTCCTTGATCTATCTACACACACTTATATTATATAGCAATGTTTATGCCAAATCTATAATTTAAATAAAAAAAGTTAAAAAAAACACAAAATAATTAGTTTTTTATACATTTTTACATGTTATTTTTTATAAAAAGTCCTTTTTTCGCCTAAACATATTGTAAATTTCAATATATTTTTGTCTTTTTTTTGACACTTTTGCGGACAATATGTCAATATTTAGACACTATCATTTTTTTTTATCAATTAAAGCCTTATCTATTTGTATTTTTAATAACATTCTTCGAATTATAGTGTAGTATTTTCTGACACCGATCTGTAAACATTGTCATTACTAATATTTCTACAAAGATTTTTATTTAATTATAGGTAATTTTTAAATTCATATTTTATTTTAAACTGTTTTTTTTATTTTATTCTTTTTAATTCTTTTTCAGTAAATAAGACTAATAACTTTTATATAAAACAATAATTGTAAAAGATCTATATGCTATATATAAAAAGAAGAATACCTAAAAATCTAATCCATATTGTCACCTACTTTATAGATTCATATTTATCCGATTACTACCCGCTCTAATACTCCCATCGCACTCTGTGAAAGCGATTCGCACCAAATCGAAGATTTGGACTCTCTGCTTTTCTTCAAAGTGGGAGTAAAGAGCGGTTACGTCCCTGGATAACGATTTCCCCTAAAGGATAACGACTTCTAAGGAGTAAAACTCCTAAGAAGTCTGTTAATAAGCTTCAGATGGAGTAAAAACTCCCTCTGAAGCTTAGAATTCTGTTTATAAAAGAGAACCATTATATACTTTAAATAAAAAAATAAGAGTTTATACTAAAATTTTAGTATAAACTCTTAGCTTCAATTATAAGATCCAATTTTATATGTTTTTTTATAAAAAATAAAAACCTACATTATTATATATATGATTTAATAACTATACTTTTTTTTACTTTTCTCTTTAAAATTTTATTTATATATACTATTAAGCTAATTCCTCTCTAGTTTCATAACTTTCTTTTTTAGAATAATAAGCTTTAAACATAGTAATAGAAGTATACATTATTACACAAACAACCATCCAAGTTAATGCTCTAACAGGAAGTTCTTTAACTATAAATGCTGCTATTAAAACTCCTACTACTCCAAATATACTTATAGATATAGATGCTTTTTTATCATAGGCATTATTTTTTACAAACTTAGTTGAAGACATAGGTAATAAAAATGCACAGGATCCCATCATTATTGGAAAAGCTACCTTGGGATTCATACCTAACACACAAACTAAAGCCATGCATGGAGCATACAATCCTATTCCTACTGTCATAAGTATACCTAAAATAAAATTACCAATTATAGCTATTATTAGCTTAGCACCATGAAGCCCTATATCATTACCGCCTGCTGGCATTAAATTTAATTGACCTGCTAAAATTATTAAAGCTACAACTAAAAGGGATACTCCCATACAAAATTGCACTTTTTTCTCATCTAATTTTGATACTATCTCAGCACCAAATAAAGAACCTATCATAGCAGCTAGTATCATAGAAATTAAAGTTACAGACTCTACTTTTATACCTGTCATAAATATAAAAGCTTGTAAAATCATAGGTACAGTACATCCTACATTTAATGTTCCTGGTATTACTTTATCCTCTGTTTGCTTAAAAAATTTAAGCATAGATGTTAACGGAGCGAAACTCCCTATACCTAATGTATCAAAAAAATTTACCACTAAACCTATAATTCCTACAATAAAAAAATTATTCTCTTCTAAATTACCTTTCTTTAATGATTTAAAATAATCCTTTAAAAAGAAAAATAAAAAATAGCTTGTTAAAACTAGTAATACTGATAATAATAATTTTGTTATCATTGATATTCCCCCTATCTTCTCCATAGTATTTTGTTTTCAATTCACTGGTAAACCTTTTCATTAGGTATAAAAATTTTTTTTAAAATAGATGAATATTCCCCCAAAAAATAGTAACAACTTCTTTTTCAATGATGTTTGCACTACCTTTTTAAATGATATCTCATACCCCTTACATTATAAGACATTTATTGCAAAATTACTATAGTTTTTATCTATTTTTGTAGATATTTCTAAAAGATTTAATAAAAAAAGCTTATAATCTTTATTTTGTAAGATTATAAGCTTTCTATATAAATTACTTTTAATTCTATCTAGGATAATTTAAATTTATATACTGTATCCTTAAGTTTTTTAACTAATTCTTCTAATGTATAAGTTGAGTCTACAATTTGATGCATAAAAGCAATCTGCTCTTCATTTGATGCAGTGACTTCTTCTGTAGCTGCTGAATTCTCTTCTGTTACAGCTGCAACATTATTTATAATATCAGCTGTAGTATTTACTTTCTTTTCCATCGTATTAGTAGACTCTGATACCTCTGATACAATATTATTAACTTCATTAAATACTTTCTCTATTTCTTCAAAATCATTACCAATTAATGTTGCCATTTTAACTCCATGCATAACTTCACTTGTTCCAGAATTCATTTTATTTGATATGATTTCAATTTGTTTTTGAATTCGATTAATAAGCTCTACTATCCTTTTTGAAGAATTACTTGACTGTTCTGCTAATTTCCTCACCTCATCTGCGACTACAGCAAATCCTCTACCTTGTGCACCAGCCCTAGCAGCTTCAATAGCTGCATTAAGTGATAAAAGATTAGTTTGTTCAGATATATCACTTATTACATCAACAATTTGTCCTATTTCTTTAGATTGATTTAATAAATTTTGAATTTCTTCAACATTATGTTTATTTGTTGTAGCTATGTTCTTTATACTATCTACAGTTTGTTGGACTCCTTGTGAAACTTTTGTGCTTCTATTAGTTGATTTTTCCACTATGTTAATCATATAATTACATTTTTTAGATATTTCATTTATATCTTCAACTAATTCTCTTGTTACAATAGATGCTTTGCTTGCCCCTTCTGCCTGAGATACAGCCCCTGTGGCTATTTCTTGCATACTTCGTGAAACTTCTTCATTTCCCTTTAATGATTCACTTGTTGATGATGCTAAACCATTAGATATTACCATAACATCATTAGCCGAACTACTTATATCACCTATCATTTTTTTAAGCTTTAAAACTGTATTATTTAGTGCTTTTGTCACCTTAGAAATTTCGTCTTGCCCATGAACTTCTAATTTATTTGTAAGATTTCCTTCTGCTATTTCTTCTGCAAAATCAGATAACTTAGTTAATGGTAATGTGATTTGTTTTGCTACAAGTACAATTACTGTTGCAACAATCAATACAATTACTATTGTTATTAAAATTAATGTTAACATTAATTTATTTAAAGGAGCGAACAATTCCTTTTCAGACACAACACTTGCTACATTCCACCCCGATAGAGGAACTTTATTATAAAATACAATCGATTTATTATCTCCACTTCCAAATCTAAATACACCTGATTTATTTTCCATCATTTCTTTTCCTAATGATTGTATATTTTCATCTTTTATTTCTGATATCTTTTTTTGCATTACTAATGACTTATCTGGATGTTCAAGAATAGTTCCATCCTTTCCAATTAATAAACTATATCCTTTTTCACCAAATTTAAATTCCTTAACTTTTTCTTTAATATGTAAAAGATTCACAGCAGATATCATTGTTCCTATTGTCTTTTCTGATTTGTTTTTAATTGGAACTCCTATTACAACCAAAGTTTTACCAGTTCCCTTTGATACTACAGGATTAGATATATTATATGGTACCCCACTCATTAAATCCTTGTACCATGTTTTTTCTGATACATCGCCATTTACAAACTTTCCATTTGAATATTGAGCTCTAGATTTACCATCATTATTAAATAAAGTTGCTGCTGCATTGTCATATTCTCCTGGATAATTTTTTTCTAAAAATTTAATTCTTTCTGCATTAAAATTATCTACAGCAGAAACATCTGTTTCTATTAGTTTTGCCGTAGGTGTATTAGCAGAACTTCTTACTTCTAAAAGCTTTCCTTCTAACCAATTGTTTATACTCTCAGTTAATTTTTTCCCTTCCTTCAATTTATTATTTATAAGTTCATTTTCAATATTTTTTCTAAATTCATAAAATGTTGTAAAACTCAAAATTGACATTCCAATTATTACAACTGGTAAAATCGTAATTAATAATTTCATTTTAAAGGACAGTTTTTTCAATATTTTCATCACTCCCGTAATTCCATTTGTAAGATATACATTTTCATAAAACTTATCTAAAATTAACAAACATATTTATATAAATTAATTATTTTTAATAGTTGTCTTTCTATTATTTCTTATAAAATTTTTTGCTGTAATACTTTGTACTATTTCATTAAAAACAAAATGGACAAACAAAATCAGAATATACTTTAATATTTAATAAAATTTTAATAGCCTCCTTTAATTTTGTTATAATTATATTAGTTACAGCTTATCTAAAAAATTATTTACTATGGTAATTAATTTGTAACAATTTATAGAATTATTTAGAAGATGTAACTTATAAAGTTACATCTATTATAAAAAAAAATTTATTTACTTCTCATTTTTTTCTTATACCTTCAACTATGTATTTCATTGTTATATTTCCTAATACTTGATTCATAACTTCTTGAGCTTTCACCCCTCCCTTTTCAAACACTGCTTGAATATTGGCACCAGTGGAATAATTTAGATTTGATGATTCATAGAATCAAAATATTCCTCCTTTTTGAACAACATCAACAACCCTATATATAGCAATGTTATTTGTGCTAGATCTTTTAATAAATAAACTCCACCAGCACCTGTTATAACATTAACTAAACCAGCTCTTTTTTACATTATCATTACTCTTCTTATAACAACCGAATTAATATTTACGCTATCTGTTATCCATTCAGAAGTACATAAATTGCTATCTTCCATGGATAATACAGATAAAATATAAACTACTACAGAAAACCTACTGCTTATTTTCTTTTTTATCGTCCTCGTTGTAACTATTATAGTTTCATCAAACATTAAAGTCAATAGTTCTTATGAAATTTTTAAGTAAACTATCAAAATTAATTAAATATACTAAAATTTACTCTTACAAGTAAATCCTATATTCTTAACTTCATTGCATTTTTCACATTCTAATTTAATATAAGCATATCTTCGTCCTTACATCGCAAAACTTTATCGATCTCTGGCTTTATGTTAGGTCTAATCTTCTTGTTATACACTTTACAAAATTATTCCAATGTTCTTATAGTATTAGTTTCATTTTCCTTTTTTATTCGCATACCTCTTAATATATTAATTATAAGTTAACATATTAAAGCGTGGGAAACTAGATTTTATCTAGCTTTCAGTATTGGGAAATTCTATAATCTCCTGTACAATAAAAAAGAGAATCTTTAAAAAGACTCTCTTTTTTACGAAAATTTATGAAATTTAGTATTTAGTATATAAAAAAATTTTTTATATATTATTTAACTAGTGCTTTAGCTATATTTGTAATAAAGTCTTGAGCATTTGTAACTAGAGTTTTAACTTCTAGGGTACCTCTATCTGATAGCTTATTAACTGAGAATTCTTGTATATCTATAGAGTAGATATACACAGGT
>NZ_LHUL01000028.1 GCF_001276985.1 Clostridium botulinum | reverse complement strand
TGCTTTAGCTATATTTGTAATAAAGTCTTGAGCATTTGTAACTAGAGTTTTAACTTCTAGGGTACCTCTATCTGATAGCTTATTAACTGAGAATTCTTGTATATCTATAGAGTAGATATACACAGGTCTAACAACGCCATCTCTTACTGTGTAAGATGGAGTCATGTTTCCTGAAGCTATAGTATGTAGTACTGTAGATAAACATATAAGCATTGTAGACTTTCTTGTATGTTTTCTCATAGCATCTTGGGCTTCATATACATTATCATAAACGTTAGGTAGAGTGAATCTATCTCTTATAGTACCAGCAAGTACTACAGGAACATCTTTCTCTACACAAGCCTTTAATATACCATCTTTAACTTTTCCAGAAGCCATAAGTTCTTCTAATGAACCAGCTCTTCTAGCTTCGTTTATAGTTTCCATATAGTTATAGTGAGCATTTTTTTCAGCTTCAAAAGTTTCTTGTCCTAAAACTGTTCCGAACATTCCTTTTTCTAAGTCATAGGTTGCAAGAGTGTTTCCAGATAAAATAGCATTAACGTATCCGTTTTCTACAAGGGAAGCAAAAGCTGCTCTTGATTCATCATCTAATGCAATTGATGGTCCTAAAACCCAAGTGATTTTTCCGTTATGTTCTTTTTCATATTTCATTATTTCATACAAATCATCATAATCTTTAGAGAAAGCTGTTTCTCTTGATCTACCACTTCTGAATGCAAAAGTATCTGAATTTCCATCTTTAGCTACGAATCCTCCAGCATACATGTATATACCTTCGCTGGCATCTTCAGTTCTTCCTACTACAACTTTATCTCCAAGTTTAAGATTTCTAAATTCTACAACTTCTATATCATCCTCTGGTGTAACAATTGCAACAGTATCCATACGGCTTTCGTTAGCTATTACCCATTTCCCTTTAATTTTAAAGTATTCAGGATATATTGATAAAGCGTGGTAGTGTCTAGGAGCAACTCCTTCTATAACTACCTCTTCAGTTTTACAATCCGGTGCATTAACAAGAAAATCTTGTGTAAAATCTGGTGGCGTAAATTTTGGTAATTCGAAACTCATTTAAAATCTCCTCCTAATAATATATTAATGTATCTTATCAATTTTCAAAGTTAAGTCTTTACGATTTCTTATTTAAGAACGTTCTTTTGAACATTAACAACAAAATCTTGAACGTTAGTAACTATTGTTTTAACACCTACATGTTCTCTAGCTGCTGCTACTTGATTGACTGCATATTCAGCAATATCTATAGAGTAAACATATACTGGTCGAACGATGCCATCCACAACTTTGTAAGATGAAGCTAAGTTTGCAGTTGCTACTGAGTGAAGAACTGTAGCAAGACAAATTATAACAGTTGCCTTTTGAGCTTGTTCTTTCATAGCATCAAGTCCACAAGTTACATTGTGATAAACTGGAGGAAGTGGACCATCATCTCTTATTGATCCTGCAAGAACTATTGGAATATTATGTTCTATACAAGCTTTTATAAATCCATCTTTAACGTTTCCTTCAGAAAGTAGAGCTTCTATAGATCCAGCTCTTCTAGCTTCATTTATAAGGTCTAAGTGATTGTAGTGACCCATCGGAACTGACTCTTGAGTGTATATGTTTTGTCCTAAAGCAGTACCTAAAAGTCCTCCTTCTAAATCATGGGTAGCCATAGCATTACCAGCCATAAGAGCGTTTACAAATCCTTTTTCAGCAAGCTCTGATAAAGCTACTCTAGTATCATAGTCAAATACAACCGCAGGTCCTAGAACCCAAACTATATGTCCATTATTTTCTTTTTCATATTTTAATAATTCATATAATTCTTTGTAGTCTTTTGAAAAAGATGATTCAACGGATCTTCCAAATCCAACCTTTGGTATGTTATCAAAACCTTCAACATATTTGTAGATACCTTCGCTTCCATCTACAGATTTTCCTAATATAACTTTATCTCCAATTTTAAGGCTTCTGAATTCTACAACTTCTACAGTGTTATCATCTTTAACTATTGCAGCACAATCTAGGGATGTTTGAGCTGGTAAAACCCATTCACCCTTAACCTTAAAATATTCTGGCAATACAGAAGTTATATAGAATCCTTGAGGAGCTACTCCATCTTTTTCAACTTCACCTATTTTAACATCTGGTGCTTTAACAAGAACATCTTGTGTAAAATCTGGTGGTGTAAATTTTGGTAATTGAAAACTCATTTTTAAATTTCCTCCTTAATGTAATATATTTTAAATTGTATTGGGGTTATATATTATATAAATATAATATTAT
>NZ_LHUL01000027.1 GCF_001276985.1 Clostridium botulinum | reverse complement strand
GTAAGACTCCTGGAAGAACACCAGGTTGATAGGTCAGAGATGTAAGCATGGCAACATGTTAAGTTGACTGATACTAATAAGTCGAGGGCTTGACCAAAATAAAATTCACTGTGTAATTTTGAAAGAATAATCTTTCTTAGGAAACTCATTATACTAATGAGTACTAGTTTAAAACGAAATCGTAGATTTCTGTAAATTAGCATCTGGTGATTATGGCTTGAAGGTAACACCCGTTCCCATGCCGAACACGAAGGTTAAGCTTCAAAGCGCTGATGGTACTGTAGGGGAAGCCCTGTGGAAGAGTAAGTCGTTGCCAGATAATTATTAGGATAAGAACTCATTTAAATGAGTTCTTATTTTTTATATAAATTTTTTGTAAAGATATGAAAGCCCTTAAAGTGTTAATGTTCTAAATACTTCTTCAAATATATTATTACCATTAGCTGAATTTTTCACTGCTATTTTTACAGCTTATATAAATAAGAAAGAAAATATATATAAAGAGCTATCAAATGGAGAATTATTAAGAAATAATAATAAAATAAATATTTATTATTTTATTATTAAAATATTTACGCCAATTTTATTTTTTATAGTACTTATTTCTTCTTTAGGAGCAATTAAGTTTTAATAATTGTATTATTAGTATATAATAATTATGATTAATAACCTATTTAGGAGATGATAATATGAGGCTAGAAAAACTAAAACATATTATAGATAATAGTGAAAATATAGTGTTTTTAGGTGGAGCAGGAGTGTCTACAGAAAGTAATATTCCGGATTTCAGATCAAATAATGGATTATACAAATCAAAAAATAATTTGAATTATTCACCAGAAACAATATTAAGTCATAGTTTTTTTAAGAATAATGCTAAAGAATTTTTTCAATTTTATAAAGATAAGATGATATTTAAAGATGCAAAGCCTAATTTAGCCCATTATGCTTTAACAGAGTTAGAACAGATAGGAAAACTAAAGACTATAATAACGCAAAATATTGATGGATTACATCAGTTATCAGGAGCTAAGAATGTATTAGAGTTACATGGAAGTGTGCATAGAAATTATTGTGTTAATTGTGGAGAAAAATATAATTTAGATTATATATTAAATACTGAAAATAGTAGTGAAGATATACCGTATTGTAAAAAATGTGGAAGTATAGTTAGACCAGATGTAGTGCTTTATGAAGAAGGATTAGACATGGATACTATAAGCAAAGCCATATATTATATACAAAATGCAGATGTGCTTATAGTAGGTGGTACATCACTTGTAGTATATCCTGCTGCTGGATTAGTTAATTATTATAAAGGTAAAAAATTAGTTTTAATAAATAAAGCAGAAACACCTTATGACAAAAAAGCTGACTTAGTTATTCATGATTCTATAGGCAGTGTTTTAGAAAAAGTAATTAAAAAAAACTAATCAAATTTTTGGTTAGTTTTTTAATTTTAATATTGACAAGTTTTAAATTTCTGATATAATAAATTATGTTGAATTGAATATGGCGCTATAGCCAAGTGGTAAGGCAGAGGCCTGCAAAGCCTTTATCCCCAGTTCAAATCTGGGTGGCGCCTCCAAAAGAGTTTTAGGATACTAAAACTCTTTTTTTAATAATTTAGAATTTTTATTAACTTGTTTTTACAATCCAATCTAATTTTAGATCCTATAGGCAAGGTTACATTAGGATCACAGTGCCCTGACATTAAGTTTGATATAATCGGTTTATTACTAGACAATAACCTATCTAATATAACTTCATCTAGAGAGAAATCATTTTCGCAATCATTTATATTACAATTTGTAAATTGGCCTAATATAAGTCCAGAACAGGATTTAATTTTTCCAGATAGTATTAATTGAGTTAACATCCTATCTATTTTATAAGGTGGCTCTGAAATTTCTTCTAAGAATAAAATATTATCCATAGTATCAATCTCATAGGGAGTACCTAAGGTATTGCATATGAGAGATAAATTTCCACCAACAAGATTGCCTTCTACTATATCATTAGTTTGAGATAATAAAGGAACAAAATTAGGATTTGATATTTCAAAAGACGTAAAATCATTCATTAAGGGCTCTAGAAAATTTTTTAATGTATATATATTGTTAAAGTTTGATGAAAGCATAGGACAGTGGAAAGTAGTAAAGCCACATTTAGAAGTTATATAATTTAATAGAACTGTTATATCACTAAAACCGCCAAAAATTTTAGGATTATTTTTTATAATATTAAAGTCTAAATAAGGAAGCATTCTCATAGAGCCATAGCCTCCTCTGGAGCAAAGAATCATATATACAGATGGATCTATAAACATATCCATTAAGTCGTTAGCTCTATCTATATCTTTGCCGGATAAATAACCATATTTATCATACACATGGTTACTTAGCTTAATATTA
This sequence comes from Clostridium botulinum, assembly GCF_001276985.1. Lineage (GTDB taxonomy): Bacteria > Bacillota > Clostridia > Clostridiales > Clostridiaceae > Clostridium_F > Clostridium_F botulinum. Next base: position 410,713 of record NZ_LHUL01000027.1, on the reverse strand, counting down.
AAACCTAAGTTTTTAAATACTTGTATATTTTTTAAAACAACATCTTTCTCAATAGGACTTGCAGGAGAAACTATTCCTATAGTATCTCCTTTGTTTAAATGCTTTAATAACATTAAATCACTCCTAATAATTAATTATATGTAATTCATTAGAATAAGTCCTTTTTTTTCAATATTATTATACAAACTATACATAATATAACTGTAACTCCACAAGCAAGCCCAAATCCCTGTGAAGACTTACTAAAAGGGATACCATTTAAGTTCATCCCGAAGGAGCCAAAAATTATATTAGGTATAGACATTACTATAGTTATAGATGCTAATAACTTCATAACTATGTTTAGATTATTAGATATAACAGATGCAAAGGCATCCATAGTTCCACTTAAAATATTACTATATATATTAGCCATTTCTATTGCTTGTTTATTTTCTATAATAACATCTTCCAATATATCTTGATCCTCAGGATATCTTTGTATTATATCTAGCTTTAACATTTTTTCTAAGGTTATTTCATTAGCCTTTAGGGAAGTAGAAAAATAAACTAAAGATTTTTCTAGAGATAATAAAAGAATAAGTTCCCTATTCTTCATAGATTTATGAAGCTTTTTCTCTATCATCACACTTTTTTTATCTATTTGTCTCAAATACAAAAGAAAATAGCTGGCTACTCTATATAATATTTGCAGAATAAATCTAGATCTTTTAAAAGTATAAAAAGATTTTACTTTATTATTAAAAAAGTCTGTTAAAATTTTGCTATTTTTTAAACATACAGTAATAATATTATTCGGTGTATTTATAATAGCTAAAGGATAAGTATCGTAAGTCAATGAATTATCTTCCATTTCCGTAAATGGTATATCTAAGATTACTATCATATTATTATCTTCAATGTCTATTCGTGAAGTTTCTTCTTCATCTAAAGAAGCTTTTAAAAAATCTAAAGAAACTCCAGTTTTTTTTGATACAAAAATAAGCTCTTGTTCCGAAGGTGACACTATATTAATCCAGGTGCCAGGTTCTATGTTATCTAATTTTTTTATTGTTTTGTCTTGTTCAGTATTTTTATAAATGGAAATCATGAAAATCACCTCAATATGTAAAATTTATTAATGTTCTAATTTATGTTTTAAAAATAATTATAAGAACCAATAATATATATTATACAGCATGTACCCAAATATTTATTTATAAAATTAATATATTTTAATAGATTAAAAATAAAAAAACAAACATTGTTTAATTTTTAACTATAACTGAAGTTATTTAGATGAAATAGTAGAAAAATAGAGATATATGAAGCAAAACATATCCTAATTAGCAGGAAGAACTTTAAATCTAATTAAAGGGTTAATATTGCGGTGGATTAATGCTTAAAAGCTTAGTATAATCTTCATCGTAAAGGAATTTTAAAATTATTTTATATTATTTTGGAGGGTTTATAAAATGGGAAATATGTATAAAGAAACTGTGGCTAGAAGAACAGTTCCAGTTTTATTTTTTATGCTTATTTTATTAGTAGGAATTTTATTTTTAGTAGAATTTTTAAAAAGTATTAAATTTTATGGTTATAAATTAGATGAAATTTTAAATATCTTTTTATTATCTATAGTTATATTAGTAAGCTTTTTAGAAGTATTTAAATTTAAGATAAAATATTCATATTTTATAATAGCAGATCAGTTTATAATTCATAAGATAAAAGGAAATTATGATAAAGTAGTAGAAAATATAAAATTAAAAGATATAATTTATTTTGATAAATGTGCTGGATTAAGATCAAAGATAGACATAAGTAAATCTAAAAAATATACATGTTCTTTATTAGATAGAGATACTTATTGCTGTGTCTATAAAGATGGGAATAGTACTAAGAAATTTTATTTTGAACCTAGCAATAATTTAATTACAAAAATAAAATATTTATCAAATAAGAGACTAGCTAGCTAGTCTCTTATTCTATTTTATTAAAAAATTCTTTTTTTACTTCTTTTAGAAGCATATCATTTTGAATTAGATCTAATGCAGTTAAACTTAAGGCTTGAGAAGCTTTAAGGGCATTTTGTTGAGCATGCTTTGTTAAAGTTTCATCTGCAAATTCTTTAGTGAAATAATTTATAGAGCTGTTTTTGTCCAATATGGATATATATGGATGAATACAAGGGATATAATGACTTACAGTTCCTAAACTTAAGCCTGATACAGTATTTTTTTCATTACAAATATCAATTATACCAGCTTCCTTTAGATTATGGCAAAACAAGCGTGATAACCTTTTATTGGTTATTAATTCTCTATAAGGCAATTCAAAAAAACAAATTTCTGAATCTAAATTTAAAAGAGAGTTAACATTATCTACTATTTTTCTTATTCGATTTTCTACATAAATAGCAGTTGATATACTTTTAGATCTTATATAAAATTTAGCTTCTGTAGTATTAGAAGAAATATAAGGATCTTTACCACTATTAATAACTAATTTATCTATATGAAAGTTTTTATTAATAGATTGTTTTAAAAGATTTATAGAATTAAATGTATATAAAAGACCATTTAATGATGAAAATACATTAGTATTTTCATAGCTTAAGGTTTCCTTTCCTCTAAATTTTATTTTTAAGGGAAGAATGGCCATTGAAGATCCACTTTGGCAGGTTACTTCATCAGGATGAATCATAAGACCTACATCTATATCTTTAAAAGCTCCTTGTTTAGCTAAAGTTACTTTAGAACCGCTTAGGGATTCACCGGGTGTTCCCATTACAATAATAGTTCCAGAAAAATTATCTATTACTTTTGAAAGAGATAAAGCAGCTCCTAGGGATATGGAGGAAACTAAGTTATGCCCTGATACATGACCTATTTCACTTGGGGCATCGTATTCACAAAAAAAACATATTTTAGGGTACCCTTTACCAAATTCTGCATAAAATGATGTAGGTATATTATAATAGTTTTCTTGAACATTAAAATTATTTTTCTTTAAGATATCTATTAAATATTTACAAGATTTATATTCATTAAAACTTGTTTCGGGATTATCATAAAGATACTTAGATATATTAAATAAATCTGATTCTATGGACTTTAAGTAGGATACTATTTTTTGCTTCATAAATATAACCTCCAAATTAAAACATCTAGGTTATATTATTATACCCAATATGAATAGAATAAATTATTTTTATATGTAAGTTATAAATATTATTAAATTTAATATATTCAGTTTATAAAAATATATTATAAAATTTATATAATAAAAATTTATATAAATTTATGTGGACAAAATAACATTTAACTACTTAATGAATAAAATATATATGAGGGGGCAAGAATTTAGTTGTAATAATATAGTAAGGGGGATAAATATGAAAAAACAATATTGTATTATATGTGGTAAGCCTCTAAATAGTGGTATAATTATAAATAGAAAAGGAATATGTGATGTTTGCGAAGAAAGAATGGTAAATAGTGATATGAGTACAGATTTTTATGAGTTTTATAAAAAATGTATAAGAAAAAATTTAGTGCAAACTTTTATAAAGGATGAGGAAATGAGATGGGAGAATTACCGATTTTAAATGGAGTTTTAAAATACATTAAGGAAAAAAACATATTGTTTTCTATGCCAGGACATAAAGGATCCTTAGGATTTTTATTTACTAAAGAGGGGAAAAAGTTTTGTGAAAATATGCCTCAATGTGATTTAACAGAAGTTGAAGGACTAGACAATCTTCATAATAGTGAAGGAATAATAAAAGAGTCCGGCTATCTTTTAAGCCGGTTTTATAATTCTAAAAAATCTTATTTTTTAGTAAATGGTAGTACTAGTGGAAACTTAGCTATGATATTTTCTTGTTTTAAAGAAGAGGATAAAATCATTGTAGAAAGAAATTGCCATAGATCTATATTTAATGGAATAATTATGAGAAAATTAAAACCAATATATATAAAAAATAAGGTGTATAGGCAATTTAATGCTCCACTTTCAATAGATTTGGAGCATTTTTTAAGTTTAATAAAAGAAAATAAAGATGCAAAGGGGATAGTAATAACTTATCCTAATTATTATGGAGTTTGTCCTAATTTAAAAGTTATAATAAAAGAGGCTAAAAAATATGACATGAAAGTATTAATAGATTCAGCTCATGGAGCTCATTTTGGTGTGTGTGAAAAGTTACCTAAAAGTGCCTTAGAGTTAGGAGCAGACATGGTAGTAATGAGTGCCCATAAAACCCTTCCTAGTTTAACACAAACAGCATTTTTACATATAGGCAAAGATTCTATAATTGATATTAATAAGGTGGATTTTTACATAAGTGCTTTTTCTAGTACTAGTCCTTCTTACTTATTTTTATGTTCTATGGATTATAGTAGGTTTTATTTAGAAAAATATGGACAAGAACATTATAATGAATTGATTAATAGAGCAAATTATTATAGAAAAAAAATAAATTTATTAGATAGTTTTTATGTATTAAATCATAGTGATATAAAACATTTAAATCTTAAATATAAAGACGTTATGGATATAGATTTGACAAGATATACAATCAATATAAAAAACGGTTTAAATGCTAATTGTTTATCTAAGTATTTAAGAGAATGTGGAATACAATGTGAAATGAGCGATGGAAACAACATAATTTTAATATTGTCTCCTTTTTATAATGAAGATGTCATGGATAGATTGTATGAGTCTTTATATGAGTGGGACAAAAATTATAATAAAGACAAATATAATTATAATATAAATTATAATTATATAGAAACTAATATGAATATGTATCCTTATGAAGTTTTAGAAAAAGAATATTTATGGATAGACTATAAGGATTCATTAGGCAAAATAAGTTATAATAATATAGTTCCCTACCCTCCGGGCGTTCCAATAATAATGGCAGGAGAGATAATAAATAAAGAAATAATAGATGCTATATGTTATTATAAAAATAATGGAATAGATGCATTAGGTTTAAAGGATAATAAGATTCAAATAGTAAAATAATAAGTATAAATGTGGAGGAAAAAATGGAAAGAGGTAGGTTAATAGTTATAGAGGGTAGTGATGGAAGTGGTAAAGCTACCCAAACTAAAAAACTTTATGATAAATTAGTAAGAGAAAATAAGAAAGTTAAAAAAGTAGAATTCCCTAATTATAAAAGTGAATCATCTGCTTTAATAAAGATGTACTTAAGTGGAGAATTTGGAAGGAATCCGGATAGTGTAAATCCTTATGCTTCATCTACATTTTATGCGGTAGATAGATTTGCATCCTATAAAAAAGATTGGGAAGAGTTTTACCTAAAGGGTGGAATTATTATTGCAGATAGATATACTACATCCAATATGATACATCAAGCAGCAAAAATAAAAGATGTACAAGCCAAAGATAACTTTTTAAATTGGCTATGGGATTTTGAATTTAGAAAGTTTAATTTACCTGTACCAGATTGTGTTATATTTTTGGATATGCCTCCTAAATTCAGTAAAATTCTTATGAAAACCAGGAATAATAAATTTACGGGAGAGAAAGAAAAGGATATACACGAAAATAATTATGAGTATTTATTAGAGTCATATAACAATTCTAAATATATATCAGAAAAATATGATTGGAATAGAATTGAATGTACTAATAAGGATAAGATTAAAAGTATAGATCAAATAAATGATGATATAATTAAAATAATAACACAATATATAGATTTCAGTGAACAAAGGTAATTATAATTGTAAACTTGTATAAAAAAATATAAAATATAGGTAAGAAACTACAATATAATATCCTTTAAGGAGGTAATAATATGAAATTAGTTATTGCTATTGTTCAAGATGATGATGCTTCAGATTTAATAGATGAAATAACAGAAGAGGGATTTAGAGTTACAAAACTGGCTACTACAGGAGGATTTTTAAAGGCTGGAAATACTACACTTATGATAGGTGTAGAAGAAAAAGATGTAGATAGATTGATTAAAAAAGTAGAAGATATATGTAAAACTAGAAAACAAATTGTAACGGCACCGTCGCCGATAAATGGATCAACTGGGATGTACGTATCTTATCCAATAGAAGTAGAGGTTGGAGGAGCTACTATATTTGTAGTGGATGTAGACAAATTTGCAAGAGTTTAATTTTAGGAGGGATACATTTGGATTCACATACAATAATAGGGCATGAAAATATAAAAAATAGGATTAAGAATTCAATAATTAAAGGTAAGTTTCCTCATGCCAGTATTATTGTTGGAGAGGATGGCATAGGTAAAAGTATAATAGCTAAAGAAATGGCTATGATTATATTAGAAAAATCACAGCAAAGAAGCTATGCAGACCTAATAGAATTTAAACCTATTAATAAAAAATCTATAGGTATAGATGATATAAGAAACTTAATAGAAGAAATAAATAAAAAACCAATAGAAGGAAATAAAAAAGTTATTATAATATATAAATCTGAATTAATAACAGAAGTTGCTCAAAATGCTTTTTTAAAAACTATAGAGGAGCCACCTAAGGGTGTTTATATAATATTATTATGTGAAAATATGGAACAAATGTTGGATACTATAAAATCTAGATGTGAAATATTTAAATTAAATAGATTAAAGCCATGTGATATAGAAAATTTTATAAAATATAAATACAAAGATATAAAAAAAGAAAATATAAATTCAGCAATAGCATTTAGCGATGGAATTCCAGGTAAAGCTGAAAGATTTATTGAAGATGAATCATTAAAATATATAAGAGATATGAGCTTGGGTATATTAAAAGATTCAAAAGATTTAAGCAATTATAATTATTTGATAAAATATGAAAATTTTTTAATAAATTATAAAGAAAATTGGGAAGAGATTTTAACTTGTATTTTATCATATCTTAGAGATTCATTATTATTTAAAGAAACTGGAGATGAAGAGTTATTATTAAATGTAGATAAGAAAGAGTATATAAAACATATATCAGAAAAATATTCATATATAAACTTAGATAAAATGGTAAGTATAATAAATGATACAAGAGATAAATTAAGTAAAAATATAAACTCCACTCTAGTATTTGATGCAATGCTTATAAAAATGCAGGAGGTATAATATGATAGAAGTTGTGGGAGTTCGATTTAAAAAGGCAGGTAAAATATATTATTTTGATCCTAGTAATATAGAAATAAATAAGGGAGAATATGTTATAGTAGAAACTATAAGAGGAATAGAATTTGGAGAAGCGGTTATTGCTAAAAAGCAAATTAATGAAAGTGAAATAGTAGCACCATTAAAAAATGTAATTAGAAAAGCGACGGAAGAAGATATAAAAAAACATCATGAAAACAAGGAAAAAGAAAAATACGCATTAGAAACTTGTCTACAAAAGATACAGGAACATAAATTAAATATGAAGCTAATAGATGTAGAATACACTTTTGATAATAACAAAGTTATATTCTATTTTACAGCAGACGGTAGAGTGGATTTTAGAGAATTAGTTAAAGATTTAGCTTCGATATTTAGGACTAGAATAGAATTAAGACAAATAGGAGTACGTGATGAAGCAAAAATGGTTGGAGGATTAGGACCTTGTGGGAGACCTATGTGTTGTTCTATATTTTTAGGAGATTTTGCTCCAGTATCAATAAAGATGGCTAAGGAACAAAATTTATCATTAAATCCTACCAAAATTTCAGGCATATGTGGAAGACTTATGTGTTGTTTAAACTATGAGCAGCAAACTTATGAAAGTATTAGAAAAGTATTACCTAAGATAGGATCAATAGTTAAAACTCCTTATGGACAAGGAGAAGTAGTGGATAATAATGTAGTGAAAGAAGAAGTTAAAGTCAAGATTAAAAGTGAAGATAACGAAGAATTTATACAGCCAGTGCCTATAATAGAAGCAGAACTTATATCTGGTGGTTATGAGGGAAATATAGAAAGTGTAGATGAAGAAGAAATAAATATTGAAATAGACGATGCAGATGAAACAATAATAAAAGAGTTGCTTAAAGATGAATAGGAGGAAGATTTATGAAGGCACTATTAAAAGTATGGGATATGAGAACAATACAGGATATAAATAAAGTAAAAAGTGCTGTAGCTAATAATGAAGGTGTAGTAGCCTGTGAAATAAGTAAGGAAAAAAAAGAGGTAAGTGTTATATATGACGATTATTTTGTAGATGTAGATAAGATAATAGAATCCATAGAAAATATAGGGTATACAGTTATATAAAAATTACTTTAAAAATTAATAAAAACATGGTAAAATATAAATCGTATAAAGTTGTGTAATTTTTAAGGAGGTGTGTTACATATGGCATACAAAATTACAGATGCTTGCGTAAGCTGTGGAGCATGTGCTGCAGAATGCCCAGTTAATGCTATAAGTCAAGGAGACTCTATATTTGATATAGATGCAGACACTTGTATTGATTGCGGAAACTGTGCTAACGTTTGTCCAGTAGGAGCACCAGTTCAAGACTAATTTATTGTTAAAAAGGCCGTCAAAAGACGGTCTTTTTATTCTTTATATATAATGAGATTATTGTATTGTTTTGATTTAGAATACACAGAATAAAAAATTATTATATAAAAGGTGAATTATATGGATAGAATTATAAAAGAAGATGAAACACTAGATGATCTTCAACTAAAGGGAATTCATGTTATACAAAAAAAGCAAGCATTCAGATTTGGTATAGATGCAGTATTATTAGCAAATTTCCCTACAATAAAGAATGGAGCTAAAGTAGTAGATTTATGTAGCGGAACGGGTATAATTCCATTTATATTAGCAGGTAAAACCAATGCTAGTAATATTATAGGAATAGAGATACAAAAGGAAATTGCTGATATGGCAAATCGAAGCATAAAGTATAATAACTTACAGGAAAAGGTTAAGTTTATAGAAGGCGACTTAAAAAATTTAAAACTTTTGAAAGACATAGAAAAAGTAGATGTAGTTACAGTAAACCCACCTTACAAAACTCAAGGAACAGGTATTATAAATATTAATGACAAAAATGCTATATCTAGACATGAGATTTGTTGTACTTTAGATGATGTAGTAAAGGCAGCTAAAGTTTTATTAAAAGACAAAGGTAAATTGTATATGATACATAGACCAGATAGGATAGTAGATATAATGAATGTAATGAGAAAGTATTATATAGAACCTAAACTAATAAGGACTATACATCCAGCAGTAGACAAAGCACCTTCTATGATATTAATTGAAGGTCAAAAAAATGGAGGGAAGTTTTTGAAATGGGATAGACCTTTATATATTTATGATGAAAATAATAAATATACAAATGAAGTTAAAAGAATTTATGGAATCGAATAAATAAAAAGGAGAGTATTATATGCTTAATATAGAGGAAGGAAAATTATATGTAGTTCCTACTCCTATAGGAAATTTAAGAGATATAACAATAAGAGCATTAGATGTACTAGAAGATGTTGATATTATAGCAGCAGAGGATACAAGGCAAACTTTAAAATTATTAAATCATTTTAATATAAAAAAAACATTAATAAGTTATCATAAATTTAATGAAGAAGATAAAAGTATAAATATAATAAATAATTTAAAAGAAGGTAAAAAAATAGCATTAGTTTCTGATGCAGGGATGCCAGGAATATCGGACCCAGGATATGTACTTATAAAAAAATGTATAGAAGAGCAAATAATATTTGAAGTTTTACCTGGAGCTACAGCATTTACTACAGCCTTAGTTTATTCTGGAATGGATACTACAAAGTTCATTTTTAAGGGTTTTATACCAAGAGAAAATAAAAATAGACAAAAGTTAATACAGGATATAAAGGATAGGATGGAAACATTAATATTTTATGAATCTCCTCACAGATTAAAGGAATGTTTAAAATTTTTAAGGGATTCCTTAGGAAACAGAAATATATCTATATGTAGAGAACTTACTAAGCTACATGAAGAAATTATAAGAGATAGTTTAGAAGAGGTTATAAAATATTATGAAAATAAGCAACCTAAAGGTGAATATGTTTTAGTTTTACAAGGAAAATCTATAGAAGAAATAGAAAAAGAAAAGGAAATGGAATGGTCTAGTATAAATATACAGGATCATATAAAAAAGTATATAAATGAAGGGTATAGTAAAAAAGAGTCTATAAAATTAGTAGCTAAAGATAGAAAAATAACTAAGTCAGAAGTATATAAGTATTCTATAGATATATAAATAATTTATTATATTTTTTAATAAAAATATAATAAATAACAAATTAAATTAACATTTTTAAAAAAAATCCTTGTTAAAGTTGAGTTCTTTACTGAAATGGTGATATAATAGTTTTATGTTACAATCATAAAAGGGGAATGGGAGGAAGATAAATAGTGAATAAGAAAGTTTTGTCTGCAGTAATAGCATTAGCCTTAGCAGTGTCTATTAATGCAAAAGTTATGGCAGCACCATCAAGTGGACAAGCACATGATAAGACATTAGAACTTGAAGAAAAAATACAAAATATGGACAATAGTATACAAAACTTAATGTATAAAATAGAAGATAATAATAAAGATATAGAAAAGAATAAAGAAGATATATCTAAATTAGGAAAAGATATAGAAAAAGCTCAAAAACAAATAGAGTCCCGTGAAGATTTGTTTAATAAAAGAGTAAGAGCTATGTACATAAGTGGCTTTGATAGTTATGCAGACATAATATTAGAATCAAAAGGATTAAGCGATTTAATAACTAGAGTAGATACAGTTAAAAAGGTTATGGGATTCGACCAAGGTGTTATAAAGGAATTAAAGACAAAAAAAGAAGAAATTAAAGAAAAGAAAGTTGCTTTAGATAAGAAAAGTACAGAAATAGTACAACTTAAAGCAGAAAATGAAAAGAAATTATCTAGTATGAAGTCAGAAAAAACTAAGCAGGAAGTGGTACTTAAAGATTTACGAGATCAGGAAATAAAAGCGGCAGCTGAGGCAGCGCAAAAAAAAGCAGCTGAGAGACAAGTAGCACAATCACAAGCTTCTGTATCACAATCAAGAGGTGGAAACAGTGTTTCTGTAGAAGCTCCGGCTTCATCAGGAAGTAGTAGTAGTTCTAGTTCTTCTAATTCTAGTAATAAACCATCAAATCCAGCACCACCAGCAACACATGGAGATGTAGTAGGATACGCTATGCAATTCAAAGGAGTTCCTTATGTTTGGGGGGGGACATCACCAAGTGGATTTGACTGTTCAGGATTTGTACAATATGTATATAGAAATGCTGCAGGCATAGAATTACCAAGGGATACTTATGGACAAATTGGAGCAGGAACTCGAGTTTCACAAGATCAATTGCAACCTGGTGATTTAGTATTCCCACATACAGGCCATGTAGGTATATATATAGGTGGAGGACAAATGATACATGCTCCTCAAACAGGTGATGTAGTAAAAATTTCTTCGGTTTGGAAATTTTATGCAGGCGTAAGAGTAAGATAATTAATAATTTTTATATAAAACAACAAAAGTGGAAACTAAAATTAGTTTCCACTTTTAGTTTATATAATTTAAAAAAAGCCCCTAGATGAGGCTTTTAAATTATTTATTGTCTTTTATTTCATTAAGACAGTTTTTACAAATATTTTTACCTTTATAGTTTATAACATCTCTAGCATCTCCGCAGAATATACATGCTGGCTCATATTTCTTTAATATGATTTGTTCACCATCTACATAGATTTCTAGAGCATCTTTTTCAGCTATATCTAATGTCCTTCTTAATTCTATAGGAATAACAATTCTTCCTAATTCGTCTACTCTTCTAACCACACCTGTTGATTTCATATATTTTCCTCCTCGAATAATATCAATTTTCGACAATAGTTTAATTAAATAATAGCAAATATGACATTAAAAGTCAACATATTTTATATTTAATTTACAAATTAATTATCTATTTCCATCTAAAGTTAATATACTACCATTAAAGGGAAAAGTCAATAGAGCAAATACTACCATATATGCTGATAAAGCCATATATATCAATGGATACAGGCAAAATCAAAAAAAATAATAAAATAATTATAAGATTCAATAAAAATAAATAAAATAGTAATTATATGGATAAATGAAAAACAGTGTCGAATAACGAATCAATTTATTATAAAAAGTAATTTTATAAATTAAAACTGCAATACAATATAATAATACAACAATAATTTTAACAAATTAAATATCAAATGTAAATTTTTGTTTAAAATCATTAGCAAATATATTAGTCTAATTGCAATTATTTTTAATATAATTATGGTATAATAAAGTATAAGGGGGTAATTAAAATGAAGTTGCTTGTTGGGATGTGTAATTTATAATATATAAAAAATGAATAAATGGGGTATATTAGATTATAGAATAATAAATTTATGTATAATAGAAAATAAATAAAATATTTTAAGGTTAAAAATATAAACTTAATTAGCTGAATTATCCACAAAAACATGTGGACAACTATTAATAGAATGTGGATAACATACATATTTATAAAAATACAATTTAAGAGAAAATAAAAGTTTATACTAATAATATTGAATTTTATAGTTTAATTTAATATACTTTAGGGTAAACTTAAGTATGCTTGGAGGTCTTTAAAGGTGGAAAATAACAATTTAGAAAAAATAGAGTATATAAACAAGCTTGCAAAAGAGATATCTAATAATACAATAGTAGATTATGAAGATTTTCCTAAATATGATTTGTTTTTATCACAAGTAATTGATTATTTGAATGATAAATTTGAAGAGGAAGATTATACAAATAATATTGTTCAAAATTACATTAAAAATGAGGTAATATCAAAGCCACAAGATGGTAAAAAGAGAGGATATACAAAACTTCATTTAGTTCAATTAGTGCTATTAAGTTATATGAGACCATTACTTACTACTGAGGAAATAAAAAATGTGTTTACATTAGCTTTTAATGAGATAAATGATAGAGGTGATGATATAATATCTTGGGAAAATGCATATAAGATATTCTCAGATATACAAAAGGATAGTTTTAAAGACTTTGTAGCTAGACAACATTTTGATGAAGATAAATTAAAAGACATAATAACAAAATTAGAGTTAAATAGTGATGAAGAAAATAGAATAACTATATTTTTAATAGTAATGACTTTAATATGTCAAGCTAGTGCTATAAAAAAATTAGTTAAAAAGATAGTAAATGATTATACTGATAAATTAGATTATAATGAATAAATAATTTTTGTGTATTTTTATAGATCACTTAAAAAGTTATTATTAATCCTTAATAATGGCTTTTTAAGTGATTTATTTTTGTAAAAGTAATTATTAGTATATTAATTCATAAAAAAAATTTTTTATGCTTTTATACAATAAATGCTTATATTTATACTATTTATAAATATGAATATTTTTAAAAAGATGTAAAAAAATAAATATATATATATATTTATAAATTTAAGTGAAGTTAAGTTTATAAATATTCTATATAGGGAAAAAATGTAATTAAATGTATGATGTATAATTTATCATTTATGCATTATTAGAGAATATTCATAATATTGACAGTTTACCAAATAATTATTAACATATATTTAAAGAATTAATACAAAAATAATAATAAATATAAATATCAACTTGAAAGGGGCACAAAGGGATGAATACAAAAAGAAACATTCATGTGTATTCAGAAATAGGAGATCTTAGAACAGTGTTGCTTCATAGACCAGGAGAAGAAATTGAAAATTTGATTCCGGCATATATGGAAACGTTATTATTTGATGACATACCTTATTTAAAAGTAGCACAAGAAGAACATGATATTTTTGCTGATACATTAAGAAGTAATGGTGTTGAAGTTTTATATTTAGAAGACTTAGCAGCAGAGGCTATACAAAATAAAGAAATTAGAGAAAAGTTTATAGAGGAAGCTATAAAAGAAAGTGGTACCACAGATAAAACATATTTAGAAAAAATAAAAAAATATTTAGAATCAATGAAAGAAAAAGAATTAGTTTGTAAAATTATGGCAGGTATAAGGAGAAAAGAATTAGGAATAGATGAGTCAAAGGAAGAATATCCTTTTTTAATGTATCCTATGCCTAATCTATATTTTACAAGAGACCCATTTGCATCTATAGGTAAAGGTATAACTATTAATGCAATGAGAACTAAAACAAGAAGAAGAGAGACTATGTTTGCAAAATATATCTTTAAATATCATCCAGAATTTAAAGATTCAGATATACCATTATGGTATGATAGAACAGGAGAACATTGCATAGAGGGTGGAGATGAATTAGTTTTATCTGATGAAGTTTTAGCTATAGGCCATAGTGAAAGAACAGATAGTGAATCAGTTCTAAAGGTAGCTAAAAACATATTTGAAGCAGGAGAAAGCTTTAAAGTTATATTATTGTTTGACATACCTAAAATAAGAGCGTTTATGCATTTAGATACAGTGTTTACTATGTTAGATCATGATAAATTCACAGTTCATGGAGAAATAGAAGGAACCCTTAAAGTAAATGCTATAACTTATGATGAGAAAACTAAGGAACTTGTAATTAAGGAAGAGATAGATAGTTTAGAAGGGATTTTATCCAAATATTTAAAAAGAGATATAAAAGTTATTCGTTGTGGGGGTGGAGATAAAATTATATCTGCAAGAGAACAGTGGAATGATGGTTCAAATACTTTAGCTATTTCACCAGGCAAGGTTATAACTTATGAAAGAAATTATGTAACTAATGAAATATTGGATAAAAATAATGTAGAGGTTTTAACTATACCGTCATCTGAATTATCTAGAGGAAGAGGCGGTCCAAGATGTATGTCTATGCCTTTATTTAGAAAAGATCTTAAATAAAATATAAATTCAAATAAGAGTTCACCTATAAATTAAGGTGAACTCTTATATTTTTGGTAAATTAAATATTTTTAAATTTATAGTCTTAATCCAAAAGACAAATAGCATTAGCGGAGATTCCTTCTTCTTTACCTGTAAAACCTAAACCTTCTTCTGTAGTAGCTTTTATATTTAACATATTATTATCTAATTTTAAACACTTACAAATATTTTTTTTCATAGCATCTATATGATAAAGCATTTTAGGTTTTTGAGCTATTATAGTACAGTCTATATTTACAATTTTATAACCTTCTTTGTTTATTAAATCTTTAACTTTAGATAAAAGTAATAGACTTGATATATTTTTAAAATTTTTATCTGAATCAGGAAAATGCTTACCTATATCACCTAATGCCGCGGCTCCTAATAAAGCGTCCATAATTGCATGGACCAATACATCTGCATCAGAATGACCTAGTAAACCTTTATCATGGGGAATTGTAACACCACCTATTATTAGTGGTCTATTTTCAACTAGTTTATGTACATCGTATCCCAATCCTATTCTCATTAAAAAACCTCCAATAATTTAATATTATATATATAATGATATATACTTTAAAAAAAAGTGCAACAAAGTTGCACCTTAAGATATATTTTTATTATCATTTTTCTTATAGTATATTAATTTTATTGATTTGTTAAGATGTTTATTGTAAAAAAATAAAAGCTTTTTACGTAAAAAATTATGCAAAAATAATAAGAAAGGCCTTTTATAACTATTGGATATTACTCTTTTTTTAAAATTCACATAAATAATTTTTTCACCCATATATACACGACCTTTCACAAATATCCCTATTATTATAATAACATAAGATTTAACAAATGTTAAGAATATTGAAACAATTTCAAATTTTATATTCTTATTTAATAATATTATATTCAGAATAATATAAGTTGTCCACAAATTACACACAATATGTGGATAACATTAATTAAGATAGAACGAATAAAAATATAATTTTATAAAAATAATAATAAAATCTATTTAATGGATAATATTTAGAAGTTAATTTATAAAAATCAACTGAATTAACAATAAAAACACAAGTTATATACAAGCTGTCTGTGGATAATGTTGATAACTATATATATAATGTATAAGATTATAATATAATATATGCTGTTAAAAAAGTATTCACTTCTAAATTAAGAGTATATCCACAAATTTTTAAATCTTAATAATTAAGAGTATATATGATATAATTAAAATTACCAAATATTTGTGCAAGAGGGTGAGTTTTTGAAAAATAAGAAGAGTTTAATTTTTTTCGCTTTTATTATGATGATAGCAGTATTGTTTAGTGGTTGTAAAAAGAATAATAATGTAGATGATAATAATATTAGTGAAAAGAAAGCACAATCAAAAAAACAAGAGAGAAATATTAAAAATACTGATGTAAGAAGTTTTACTAAGGAACCACTTATATATAATGATAAATCTGTACCTGTGCTTATGTACCATTCTATTGATTATGAAAAAGGGAATGAATTAAGAGTACCGAAAGAACAATTTAAAGAGCAAATGGAGTATTTAAAAGATAATGGATATACTACATTAACATTAAATGAGTTATATAATTTCTTAGAAAAAAATAAACCTATCCCAGAGAAGTCCATAGTCATAACACTAGATGATGGATATGTTGATAACTATACTAATGCATACCCAATATTAAAAGAATTAGGGTTTAATGCTACTGTATTTGTTGTAACTAGTAATATAGATAAGGATAAACGTACTTTAACTTCAAAACAAATTAAAGAAATGGATGAAGCAGGAATACAAATAGCTAGCCATACATATAATCATGATAAGCTAGATGATTTGTCATATGAAAAACAGTTACAAACTATGAAGAAATCTAAGGATGATTTAGAAAAAATATTAAATCATAAAGTAGATTTTATAGCTTATCCTTATGGTAAGTGGAATGAAGAATCTATAAAAGCTGCTAAAGATTCTGGGTATAAAATGGCATTTACTACCCAGGGAGGATGGTCTAATAAACAAGATGGTATTTATACTTTAAACAGGGTTTATATTAGCTCTTTAAAAGGTATTGATAACTTTAAAGATAGAATAACTAATCCTAATTATAATAAAAGTTAATATTTACTTTCAAATTTTTTAGATTTTATTAGCAATATAGTCCATGAAATTTTATAAATAATAAATTTTATTTTAAATGCGCAAGGCTATGAAATAGGGCATATTATATGAACCTTTAATTTCATAGCTTTTATTTGCATTTTTCAATTTCAAATTAATTGAAAAAATGTTCTATTAAAAATTCCTTTATTATAGATAATTATTAGTAAAATGATATAACAGTTTATATTACCTGGGAAATATAAACTGTTATATTATTTATAAATATTTAATTTATTATTTTTGAATAATTTTCTTTTTTAGATTCATCTATAAATGGAGCATAAAATTTAAAAACTTTTTTGTGACCACAATTAGAACAAACACAATCACAAATATCATAAGGAATAGAATCTAGTAAGTTAATAGATAAATCCTTGGTTAAATAGCTCCCACCACATATATCACATGGGGTTTTATTTATAATAGAAAATTCGCTTTCTATATATTTCATAATTTCTCTTAAAGTCATGAAAAGCCTCCTAAACTATTTTTGTTAATATAATAATTTAATAATATAACAAAATAATTATTATTTAAACAAATATATCATATATATTAAATATATTTTTGTTTTTAAAAGGAGGTATTATGGTAAATATTATATGGGGAATTATATTTTTAGTAGGAGTAATGTTTGGAGTGTTTTCAGGTAACGGAGAACAACTATCAAAATCTATAATAGAATCTACAAATTCAACTGTAAAGTTGGTTATAGGATTGGTAGGGGTTATGAGTTTATGGTGCGGAATTATGAAAATAGCAGAAGAAAGTGGTTTAACAGATAAAATAGCTAAGTGCATAAAACCTATTTTAAAAGTTATATTTAAAGATAGCAAAAATGATAATAAAGCTTTAGGTGCTATAACAATGAATTTAACAGCTAATATGATGGGACTTTCTAATGCTGCAACTCCTTTTGGAATAAAAGCTATGAAGGAACTCAAAAGATTAAATGTAAAGGAAGAAGAAGCTAGTAATGATATGGCATTATTTTTAGTTTTAAATGCTGCTTGCATACAGCTAGTACCTACTACTGTTATATCTATAAGAGCAGCTATGGGGTCAAAAAACCCAGGTGAAATAATAATACCAGCTATAATAGTTACATCCACAGCAGCCTTTTGTGGAGTGATTTTTTGTAAAATATTACAGAAATATTTTTAAAGGAGGAAGCTTGTGAATTATATAGTTAAAGCCATAATTCCTATTATTATACTTTTAATCATAGCCTATGGAATGATTAAAAGAGTTAAAGTATATGAATGTTTTGTTGAGGGGGCCAAAGATGGTATAAGCATATGCATTAAAATATTTCCATATCTTCTTGCTATGATGGTAGCTATAGCTGTGTTCAGAGAATCTAAAGCTTTAGACTGTTTAATCAATATTCTAAGACCAGTATCAAATTTAATAGGGTTGCCAGGAGAATTAGTACCCTTAGTTTTAATAAAACCTTTATCAGGAAGCGGTGCTTTGGGGGTATTTGCAGATATATTAAAACAGTTTGGTCCAGATAGTAATGTAGGGAAGATGGCATCCATTATAATGGGATCTACAGAAACTATTTTTTATACAATAACAGTTTATTTTGGAGCTGTTGGAATAAAAAAAATAAGACATACATTATGGGCTGCTATTTTTGCAGATATGGTGGCTATAATAATGGCTGTATTAGTAACTAATATAATACTATAAAAAAGGGACTGTTCTAAAATGGCTTTTAAATCATTTTAGGGTTCAGTTTCTTTTTATATTCTAATGATTTTTTAATAAAGTTATTAAAATTATTGAAGTTCTAATTTTGAACTGCTTAGCTAAATGAATAGCTTTATGAATGTATTATTTATATTTACGGTTTTAAAATTAAGGCTATTTTGAGACATCCTCTTTTAGGCCGTAGACTATTTGATTGCCTATAGCATTATTATAGGTTAATATTTTATTTATTAAATTTTTTCCTAGAAAGTATTATTAAGCATATAGCTTCAAATATCCATTGAATAGAAGTTATCCACCAAACATAAGTTACAGAAGATTTAACTATATATATAAAATAAAACATTAAAGGAAGTCTAAGAAGCCAACTGGAAATAAAGGAAACTAAAAATGGCGTTTTAGTATCGCCAAATCCTTTTAATGATCCTCCTAATATCATGGATATAGCCATAGGAATTTGTTCTAAAGAAGCAATCATAAGGCAACGGCTACCTAAGGTGATAACTTGTTTTTCAGAATTTGTTATAAATAATTTTATTATAAATGATGGAAATATAAGAAAAATAAGACCTGTTATTCCCATTATACAAATCCCTAAAAATGTACAAGTATGTGAATAATCTCTAGCTTTTTCAATATTTTTTTCTCCTATTTTATGACCTGTTAGTGTAGTAGCTGCTACGGCAAAACCCCAACCAGGCATAAAAGATATTGATTCTACAGTAAGAGCTATCTGATTAGAGGCAAAAGCTACAGTTCCTAAATGCATTATCATAAATGTATTAATTAATTTACTTACACTTAATGAAGCTTCTTGCAGTGATGATGGGATAGACAATCTTATTAGGTATTTGAAACGACTTATATTAATGTTCTTAATATATTTTATTTTAGGTTTAATTTTAGATTTAGTAAATAAATAGTATATAGCAAACATAAAACCAGATAGGTTAGCTATAGAAGTTGCGATAGCAGCACCCCTTATTCCTAATTCTGGAAACCCCAATTTACCAAATATAAGTCCATAATCTAAAGTTAAATTTACTATGTTAATTAATATGGAGATAAATAAAGGAGTCTTGGTATTACCATATCCTCTAACTATAGAATTCATTAAGCTAGTTAACATACTAAAGAATATTCCAAGAGAAATTATTTTCATATATATTGTTCCGTTTATTAATACAGCTTCTTTAGCATTAGCAAGGCTAAGTATAGTTTTAGGAAAAATAAATAGTATAATAGAAATAAAAAAGGCTATTAAAATTCCTATAGATAATCCTATGGAAGCATACTCTTCAGCTAAGTGTAAATTATCACTACCATAGGATCTAGCTACTATAGATGTTATGCCAATAGATAGTCCAACAGCTATAAATATATTTGTAAAAGTATATATTATTTCTGAACTTAATCCTACAGTGCTTACAGCAATTTGACCGCCGTATTGTCCAACCATCATAGTATCAAGAACCCAAATCATCATATATAAAATCATTTCTCCAACAGCAGGAAGAGCTAAAGAAAGTACAGTTTTAATATTTTCCCTATTAATTTTCAATAAAATTCCCCCACTCCAAAATACTAGCAATTTAATAGTAACTTATAGCATTAAATAAAGCAATATAGTTAATAAAGATATGTTTATATGGTAAAATTAAACTAGATATTTGGATATAATGTATAGAAATAGAGGTGGAAAAAGTGCTAAAGTGGTCTCAATTATATGATGAATGTATTAATTGTAATAAATGTACTTTAGTTAAAAATAGAACTAATATGGTATTTGGAGAAGGCAATATAAGTGCACCTATTATGTTTATAGGGGAAGCTCCAGGAGCAGATGAGGATAGGACAGGAAGACCTTTTGTGGGGAAAGCCGGACAGTTACTTACTAAAGCATTATTAGCATTAGATTTTAAAAGAGATGAACATTATTATATATGTAATGTGTGCAAATGTAGGCCAGAAAATAATAGAACTCCTAAAGAAGAAGAAGCTATGACTTGCTTACCTTATTTAAGAAATCAAGTGGCATTGGTAAAACCTAAAATTATGATTTGCTTAGGAGCTACTGCTTTAAAATATATTATGGGAGAACAATTTAGAATAACAAGAGATAGAGGTAAATGGATAGAAAGAAAAGGATATTATATTATGGCAACTTTTCATCCGGCGGCTTTATTTAGAGATGAGTCTAAGAAAAAATTATTGTGGCAAGACTTAAAATCTATTAGGGAAAAATATGATGAGTTAATTAAAAATAATATAGTTTAGAGTTAATATAAAGTGAAAGAGGATACAAATGGATAATATGGAATTATCAAAAGAACTTATAAAATTTATAATTACTATGAAAAAACAAATTAAGAAATATTTAAATTTAAATTCTACATTAAAATTAACAGAACAACAGTTTGTAACATTATTTATTTTAAAAAAGAATAAGAAGATAACATTAAAAAAGTTAAGTACATATATATGTGTATCCACATCTAGTTTATGTATAATGTTAACTAGAATGATGGAAGAAGAATTGGTTTATAGGGAAGTAGATGAGAGAGACAGAAGAAATACTTTTTATAGTTTAACAGAAAAAGGAGTAAATTTAATAGATAAAGAAATAGAAGGTAAAGTAGATAATATAGAAGAAAAAATAATGAATTTATCTTTGAGTCAAAAGGAAAAATTATATGAAGCTATAAAAAATATAGAAGAAATTATTGATATATTAGAATAATTTTGTGTATTGTAGAAATAATAATGTATAAATATGATGAATATATTGACAGAAGCTTATTTATACCCTATTATTATACTAAATGCTATGAAGGAAAGAGTAATAAGTGAAAATATCTAAAGAGAGTCGGATAAGGTGAAAGCCGATGATATGGAAATTTATGAATATGGCTCCAGAGCAGGTTGTCTGAAGTATAGTAGGATAGCACGGTAACAACCGTTATATTGTAAAGTGATAACATATTATATGAAGTCACTTATTAAGGCTTTTACTGTGAAGTAAAGGTGAATTAGAGTGGTACAGCGAAATTTACGCCTCTATATAAAACTAAAGGTTTTATATAGAGGTTTTTTATATTATAAAAATGAAGGAGGACTAATAATGTCAAAAGGAACTTATTATGTAACAACACCTATATATTATCCGTCAGCGAAACTTCATATAGGAAATACTTATACAACGGTTGCTGCAGATACTTTAGCTAGATTTAAAAGACTTACAGGTTATGATGTAATGTTTTTAACAGGTACAGATGAACACGGACAAAAAATACAAAGATTAGCAGAAGCTAAAAAAGTTACACCTAAGGTTTATGTAGATGAAATAGTAGCAGGAATAAAAGAACTATGGAAAATGATGAATATAGACTATGATAAATTTATAAGAACAACAGATGAATATCATGTAGAATTAGTGCAAAAAATATTTAAAACATTGTATGATAAAGGTGATATATATAAAAGTGAGTATTCAGGATGGTATTGTACACCTTGTGAATCATTTTGGACAGAAACTCAATTAGAAGATGGAAAGTGCCCAGATTGTGGAAGATCTGTAGAAAAAGCAAAGGAAGAAGCATATTTCTTTAAAATGTCAAAATATGCTCCTAAACTTATAGAATATATAGAATCTCACCCAGAATTTATACAACCAGAATCAAGAAAAAATGAAATGCTAAATAACTTTTTGAAACCTGGCCTTCAAGATTTATGTGTATCTAGAACATCTTTTGATTGGGGAATACCAGTTACTTTTGATGAAAAACATGTAATTTATGTTTGGATAGATGCACTTGCTAATTATATAACAGCATTAGGATATAGTACAGAAAAGGATGAATTATATAAAAAATACTGGCCAGCAGATGTACACTTAGTTGGTAAAGATATATTAAGATTTCATACTATATATTGGCCAATTATGCTTATGGCATTAGATATACCTCTTCCAAAGCAAGTATTTGGTCATGGATGGTTATTGGTAGATGGAGGAAAAATGTCAAAATCCAAAGGTAATGTGGTAGATCCAGTAGTTTTAGTAAATCATTTTGGAACAGATCCCGTAAGATACTATCTTCTTCGAGAAATACCTTTTGGCGCAGACGGAATATTTAATAATGAGATTTTTATAAAGAAAATAAATTCAGATTTAGCGAATGATTTAGGAAATTTATTATCTAGAACAGTAGCTATGATAGAAAAATATTTTGATGGAGAAATACCAGCAGGAAATTGCAAAGAAGATATAGATGAAGAGTTAATAAAATTAGCCCTTGAAACTCCAAAAAAAGTGGAAGAAAATATGGAAAAACTAAGAATACCAGAAGCTTTAGAAGAAATATGGACATTTATAGGAAGAGCTAATAAGTATATAGATGAAACAACACCATGGATTCTTGCAAAAGATGAGTCTAAAAAAGAGAGATTGGGTACAGTTTTATATAATCTAGCAGAAAGTTTAAGAATAATATCAGTATGTATATCAGCATTCATACCAGAAACAAGTATAAAAATAAATGAGCAAATAAATGCGGATGTTTTAAATTGGGATAGTTTAAGTAAATTTAATGGAACTAAAGTAGGCACAAAGGTTAAAAAAGGAGAAGCAATATTCCCAAGAATAGATGTAGAAAAGAAAATAGAAGAGCTAAATAAACTTAAAGAGGAACAATTAAAACAAAACAAAGCTAAAAATATAGCACCTATAAAAGAAGAAATAACTATAGATGATTTTGAAAAAATAGATTTAAGGGTAGCTAAGGTTTTAGAATGTGAACCTATAAAAGGAGCTAAAAAATTATTAAAACTAAAAGTTAGTTTAGGTGGAGAAGAAAGACAGGTAGTATCAGGAATAGCTAAATACTATAAACCAGAAGACTTAATAGGTAAAAAAGTAGTATTAGTAGCTAATTTAAAGCCTGTTAAGCTAAGAGGAGAATTGTCACAAGGAATGATTTTAGCAGCATCAACAGAAGATGATAGTGAGCTATTTGTAGCATCTATAGATGGAGACATTGAAGAAGGAAATATAGTAAGGTAAAAATTAAAGCTAATTATATCAAATTAAGAACTAAGCTGTTGACAAATAAAGTTTGTTAGCAGCTTTGTTTTTGGTACATAATATATTGAAAGTAGTAAATTTACAATTTATAATTTATTTTGTAATATATTATCATAAAATATTAAAGTGAGGAGTTTGAAAAAATGAAATTTTTAATAGCATCAATAATAGGCGGAATAATAGGTTATCTTACTAATTGGATAGCTATAAAGATGTTATTTAGACCCTATGAAGAAAAAAGAATATTTGGTATGAAGGTTCCATTTACACCAGGACTTATTCCAAAAGAAAAAACTAGAATAGCAAAAAGTGTAGGTAATGCTATAGGAGAGCATTTATTATCTAGTGAAATTATTGTAAAGTCTTTATGTAGTGAAAATATGAATAATAGACTTAAAATTTGGATAAGACAAAAGGTATATTCTTTAATTACAACCAAAAAAACTTTGGAAGATAAATTTAAAGAGTTTTTAGATTATAAATATGATTATTTTATAAACGCTTTAAAGGCAAGTTTGAGTAAGTTAACTATTAACAATTTAAAAAATGAAAAGAATAGAGACAAAGTAAAACAAATTATAAAAATTAAATTAGACAAAATATTATCTCTTAAGGGTAACCATATTACTAATAATTACATATATAAACAAATAAAAAGAGGTTTAATAAATAATACAAATGAGTATTTAAAATCAAATAATTTTAAAGAGGTTTTAAAAAGTTTAATTATAGAAAATATAAAAGATGAGGAAGTTTTAAATAAAAAAATAGGTAATATAATTCCTAATAACTTTACCTCAAATATAAAAGTATATGTTTATAGAAAGAAAGATAATTTGTCAAATTACATAAATGAAATGCTTAAAGAAGAAGGAAATATAAATAAGTTAAAAAATATATTAAGAGAAGTTATAAATAATAATGTAAATTCTTTTATGTCAATGTTTATAGATGTAAATGCTATATCAGATAAAACAATTGTATTTTTAGAAGGATACTTACAAAGAGAAGAAACTAAAGAAGAAATGGTATCCTTAGTGAATAAAAGCATAGATAAAATTTTAGATACAGATTTACAAGATATTATAGAAAATATACCAGAAAATAATAAGGATGTAATTTTGAATGAAACAGTGGATATATTATGCCAAAAATTCCAAAATACAGAGATGATCTTAGAAATGATAGAAAAAATAGAAAGTCATTTTCAGGGAAAAAATTCTTTAAATGACATAATAGAAAAGATAAATATAAATCCATATAAATTTATAAATAGTATTATAGATAAATTTATAGATAGTGAAAATTTTGAGGCTATAATTAATAATTTGATAAGTGATATAATTGAAAACTTTATGAAAACACCTATATATGAATTAACTCAAGGGAATGAAGAAGGAATATTGAATACTAGTTACCAAACGGTAAAAAATGTATATAATAGATTTATAGAGAATCAAGCAGAAGAGGTTATATCAATCCTGGATATATCTAGTATTGTAGAAGATAGAATAAATGAGTTTGACGTATATTTGGCTGAAGAAATAATACTAGAAATATCTAGCAAAGAGTTAAAAGCCATAACCTGGTTGGGTGGATTATTAGGTGCTTTAATAGGAATTTTATCTCCTATATTAAGTAAAATATAGCTGATTTTCCGGTCAGTTTTAATTTTTGAAGATAATGGTTTTGACTAATTGAAAAATTTTAATTATAATATATAGAAAATGAAAAATTATTAAGAATATATTAATAAAGTTTAAAGAAAAAATAAAATATTGGGATTTGGAGGCAATTCTATGAAAAAATATAGAATATTTGATGCTCATGCCCATTATGATGATGAAGCTTTTGATGAAGATAGAAGTGAAGTTATAAAAGAACTTGAAGATTTTGGTATATTAGGAGTATTAAATTGTGGTTCTTCTTTAGATACTTCTAAAACATCAGTAGAATTGAGCAACAAATATAATTTCTTTTATGCAGCAGTAGGCGTGCATCCAGAAAATGCAGAAGAAATTAATGAAAAAACCTTAAATAAAATAGAAGCACTATCAGAAAATAAAAAAGTAAAAGCTATAGGAGAAATAGGGCTAGATTATTATTATGAAGAAAATCCTAAGCGGGATATTCAAATAAAAGCTTTTAAAAAGCAAATGGAATTAGCAGAAAAGTTAAACTTGCCTGTAGTTATACACGATAGAGATGCACATAAAGATACATTAGATATTATAAAACAATTTCCTAATATAAAAGGAGAAGTGCATTGTTTTTCAGGGAGTGTAGAGTTTGCTAAGCAATGTGTAGATTTAGGATATTATATAGGGGTTACAGGAGTGGTCACTTTTAAAAATGCTAAAAAAATAGTAGAAGTTATAAAAAGTGTTCCAATGGATAGAATCTTAGTTGAAACTGATTGCCCATATATGGCTCCTACTCCTTTAAGAGGTAAAAGGAACAGATCTGAGTATATAAAATATATGGTAGATAAGATAGCAGAAATAAAAGAAATAAGTTCTGAAGAAGTAACTTCACAAATACTAATTAATATAAAAGATCTATTTAATATAGATGTTATAAAAAATAAAGATTAAAAATATGAGAAATATTAATAATAATTTTGAATTTCTCATATATTTTAAATAAATTTATTTTGGAGTATTCCACCGATACCCTTTATTTAAAAAGCAATTATATAATAATTTTTATATATATAATATGCACAAAGGCTGCATTATTAACCAAAAAGCATGAGCAAATTTGACAGATTTAAATATACCGAATATAATAGCAATGTTGCTCTTGCCCGAAGGAGGTTTTTATGGTGGAAAAATTAAAGAAGAAAATTAAAGAACATTTTTCCAATGGTCCTAAGGCAATTTTGATTGTTGTAGTAATCTTAATGATAGCGAGCATAGTAATTACTAATATGAGAAAAACAATAATTGTTTCAATAGACGGAAAAGAAAGCCAAAAAATTACAACATTTAAAAAAACATATGCAAAAGCCTTAACGTCGAAAAATATACAAGTGGGACCAAAGGACAAAGTTCAGCCCCAATTGGACGCTGAAATTAAAGACGGAAGCAAATTAAGCATAAAGAAAGCAGTTAAAGTTAATGTAGAAGTTGATGGTAAGAAATTAGCTATTCAATCCGCAGAAAACAATATAGGAGATATGCTAAAAAAAGAGGGTATACAAGTTAAAAAACTTGATAAAGTAGCCCCAAGCAAAGAAGAAGAGATAAAAAAGGGATTGAAAGTAACAGTTACAAGAGTAGAAGAAAAAGTAATAAAGAGCAAAAAAAATATGGATTATGAAACAGTAGTTAAAGAAGATGATTCCCTTGAAAAAGGTGACAAAAAAGTCATAAGGGAAGGACAAAATGGAGAAAAAGAAGTAACAACAAAAGTAGTTTTTGAAGATGGAAAAGAAAAAGTAAGAAAAGTAGTATCAGAAAGCATAAAAAAGCAACCAGTATCTAAGGTAGTTGCAATGGGAACTAAAGTTACAACTGTTAACGCTCTTTCTAGAGGAGGAAGTGTTACTGGTACGCCAGGTGGTAGATTATTAAGAATGAGAGCTACAGCATATACATCAAGTTATGAAGATACAGGTAAGAGTCCTGGAAGCCCTGATTTTGGAGTTACAGCCACAGGAACTACAGCAAGAAGAAATTCAGGAGGATATAGTTCAATAGCAGTAGATCCAAGGGTAATACCTTTAGGAACAAAACTGTTTGTTGAAGGTTATGGATATGCTATAGCAGAAGATACCGGTGGAGCAATAAAAGGAAATGTTATTGATTTATATTTTGATTCCAATGTTGAAGTATCAAATTGGGGTTCAAGATGGGTGAATGTTTATATTTTAGATTAATTTAAGTAGGAGCGTTAGCTCCTATTTTTTTCTATTAAAAATATTATATAATAGTTATATTGGAGGGATATTATGATTAAGGAAGTTATAGTAGTAGAAGGCAGAGATGATATTACAGCAGTAAAAAGAGCGGTAGATGCAGAGATGATAGCAGTGGGTGGATTTGGAATAAATTCTAAGGTTATAAAAAAAATAAGAGAGGCGCAGAAAAGGCAAGGGGTAATAGTATTAACAGATCCTGATTATGCAGGAGAAAAGATAAGAAAATATATATGCAATAGGGTTAAGGGTGTAAAGCATGCTTATATATCACAGGAAGAAGGAACAAAGGAAGATGATATAGGAGTAGAAAATGCAGCTCCAGAAGCCATAATAAGAGCGTTAAATTTAGCTAAATGTGAAGTTAAGCAAGAAAGAAAAGAATTTGATATGAATGACATGATATTTTTTAAATTAACAGCGAATGAGGAGTCAAAAGAAAGAAGAGAAAAACTAGGGATGGCTTTAGGAATAGGCTATTGCAATACTAATCAGTTTATAAAAAGACTTAACAATTTTGGTATAACCAAAGAAGAGTTTATAAAGGCTATAAAAGATTTAGATAAGGGGAATGAATAATATGAATACAAAGGAAATAGTTAACAAATATGAATTTAAGTTTAATAAGAATTTAGGACAAAACTTTTTAATAGATGAATCTGTATTGGAAGATATAATAGAGGGAGCTGAAATAAACAAAGAAGATACTGTTATAGAGATAGGCCCTGGGGTTGGGACTTTAACTAAGGAGCTTTTAGAAAGAGCAAAAGAAGTTTACTCTATAGAATTAGATGGTGATTTAATACCTATTTTGCAAGAGGAGTTAAAGGAATATAATAATTTTACACTAATACATAAAGATGCGTTAAAAATTGATTTTAATGAGTTAATGGAAAATAAGGATTCCATAAAATTAGTAGCCAATCTACCTTATTATGTAACTACACCTATTATATCAAGATTACTTACAGAAAAATGTGATTTTAAATCACTAACCATAATGATTCAAAAGGAAGTAGCGGAAAGAATAAATGCTGAACCTAACTGTAAGGAGTATGGTTCATTAACCGTTTTAGTACAATATTATTGTAATACAAAAATAATAAGAAAAGTATCTCCAAATTCTTTTATACCAAGACCTAAAGTGGATTCTATAGTTATAAAATTAGATAGACTTTCAGAACCAAGAGTAAGGGTGAAAAGCCAAAAATTATTTTTTAATGTAGTAAGAAGTTCATTTAATATGAGAAGAAAAACTTTATGGAATTCATTAAAAAGTTTAAATATAGATAAAGAAAGTATGGAAAATGCTTTTGAAAGAGCAGGGATAGATCCAAAACGAAGGGGCGAGACTTTATCCATAGAAGAATTCGGAAAACTTTCAGATTGTATATATGATATATTATAATTTAAATAATTAAGTTCACTTTTTGTAAGATAACTCATATATTATATTGAATAATTATATTTGGGGGTACAATAAAAAGTGGCACAAAAAAAGAATTATAGTAGATACTTTATAATATTAGAAGAAGATGAAAAAGGATACTCTTTAGGTGTTGATAAATCTGCATCAGGATATGTAAAATTAGAAAATAAAAATGGCAAGTGTAAAATATCTTATTATGTTCAAAATATAAAAAAGCAATCTTCACCTTACCACATGGTTTTAATATGCAATAAAAAAGGAACCAAAGATATAATAAAAATAGGAGAAATGAACATAGATGAATATGGAAGAGCAGACATATGTTATGAATATCCAGTAGACAACATAGGAAATAGTGAAATAAATGCAGATAAAATATCAGGAGCAGCAATAGTAAAATTTATAGATTCAAATATAATATCTGTTATGAGTGGATTCTCAACAACGGACATACCAACATGGAAATCATTTAGTATTATAGAAAGTAAGGAAATAAAGAAAGAAGAAATAAAAGAAGAAAAGGTTAATAAAACAATATTTGATAAATATGAGGAATCGATAGAAGAAATAAAAATTAAAGATAGTAATAGCGCCAATAAAGATAACAAAGTAAAATCAGTACAAGAAAATAAAGAACAAGAACATAAAGAAAAAAATTTAGATAATAAAAACAAAGAAAAAGGTGAAAATATAGAAAAGCCTAACGAAAAGCCTAATGAGAAGGCTAACGAAAAGCCTAACGAGAAGCCTAATGAAAAGGCTAACGAAAAGCCTAACGAGAAGCCTAATGAAAAGGCTAACGAAAAGCCTAATGAAAAAAATTTAGGAAAAACAAAGAAATCTATAGAAGAAAATGAAGATAAAAAAAGAAATAAGCAAAACATACCTATTGGATTAGAAGGTAAGTATTTTAGATCTTTAGTAGAAGACTTAGACAGTATAGATAATATAACTGATGAAATAAAAAATTGTATTTGGTACAAAATAGATGCTAAAGACGAAGATGATATGAGAAATACCTGTAATTATGATAAATTTATGGTTTTATATAATCCTATGTTAGGATATTATCCTTATATAAAAAAACATGGACATTACATTTTAGGTTATAAGTGTGATATTTCAGGTAATATGAAATATTTAGTATACGGAATCCCTGGAAACAAGACTAGAGAGGAGCAACCATTTAAAGGCAAATCAGGATTTGTCACTTGGATTGAAAACAAAGAAAATAATTTAGGATACTGGCTAATGTTTTATGACTATAAAACTAATAATATATTAATACCTGTTAAATAGGGGCATGTTAATACATGTCTCTGTTTTTTATGTTGTTTATTATGATATTAATATTTTAAGAAGTAATAATAAAATTATTTTTAAAGCATATATATGATATATAAGTAGCCATGTGGAGGTGAAGAGTCACTTAATTATATAATATAAGTGATTTATATGAAGGTATTAATTATAAATAAAAAAAGATTTGGTGTAACAATGATAATAATTGGATTAATGCTAATACTTTTTGGGCTAGAAAAAAACTTTGATAATAGACTAAAAATAGCAGCTTTAATTCATAACAATGTATCTTCTTTTAAAGAGTATAATATATTAAATGGAAAGATTTCATATAAACTCCCTTCTAATTGGGAAATAAATGAAGAAATTATTAATGGAGAAGATATAATTTATAGTAATTCTTTTATAGATAAAAAAAATAATATGAAAGGATTTATACAACTATGGAATTATAAAGGTGATTTAAAAGCATTCATTAAACACAGCAAAGAAGTATCAGATAAACAGCAAGTGGATTATACAAAATATAATGTTGTACCTGTAGATCTTAATAATATGAAAGGATATTTAGCTCAATATTCTATATTAAAAGAAAATAAAGAATATGTAGCTTATGAATATTTTTTTAAAGTGGAAGAAGGATTTATTAGAGTTTCATTCTTTGTACCAGAAAAGTATTATCAAGAGAGTATAGAAACTGTATTTAATACTATATTAAAAAATATTGTTTACAAACATTAAAGAACTAATTGTATCCAAGTTGATATGTTCCCCTTAAGGAAGATAGATTAAAAATCTGCTATCGCAAAGGGGAGCATTTTTGTGCATATAAGAACTAAATACACATCAGAAGAAAAGTATGTTATAATGTTGTTATATTTTAATAGAATCGTATGGAGGTATAATTAATTGCTCTATAATAAGAAAAAACTTGTTTTATTATTTGTAATTTTTGCTTTATCTTTTTCTGTTACAGGATGTAATAGTATAGATAAAATGAAGTTAAAATTGGGTCTTAAAAATAATGATTTCGAATATATAAAAGAAAATAAAGTTCAAAAAATAATAATACAAAATACTAGAGACAAAGGTTTCAGATTTGTAATTACAGATAAAAAGGCTATAAAAGAACTATATGATATTTTATCCTCAGCTAAACCAGTAAATACAAAATCTTCTTTGGAACCAGATTATATATTTGAAATGGATGAGGCTGGGAATAAAGCTTATAAGTTTAGCTACATAGCTGGACTAGATAAAAAGGAAGCAGGAAACTTATATAGTGGAGATAAGATTTACATAGTATCTAAAAGAATAGATAATGACATAATAAAGAGTTTTTGGACTATAAGAAAACCCAAAGATTTTAAATATGTATATTACAATTCTATAATAGAAGTACTAAAAAAGGAAAATATAAATAAAAATAATAAAGATAAGGTAGGTATAAATATTAAAGATGATGTAGATGTTGCTAAATTTATATTATCTACTGATTTAGAAGATTTTAAAACTGACTTGAAAAATAACTTTAGTAATGTAGAACTTATTAAAGATAATAATGCCAATCATAACATAGAAGTTAGCGTGGATACAGAAGGTTATAAATCTACTATGTATAAAGCAGTAATCAAAATTAATAATAAGAATAAAAGAACAGAAAAAAAATATTATATTGTAGATGAGTATAAGAATAACAGATGGAATATAAATATATATAATGAAAAGCCGGAGAATTTTTAATAAAAGATTCTTGTAAAACCCCATGCATTGCGTGGGGTTTTGCAAAAAATAAATTAATTATAGGATTAATTTTTAAAATTATCTTATTTTTACCTTTTATCCATTTAATAAATTAGATTTATAAACTATAATTAAATAAATATATAATATTTTTATAGGAGGCAAATATGAAAAAGAAGACTATTATAATTACCGGAGTAGTATTGCTAATTGGCTTATTCGTAATTTTAGGAATTTTTAAAAGCAAAAAAAATAGCAACATAAGTGTAAAGACTATTAAAGTAACTAAAGGAAATGTAGAATCATATCTATCAACAACAGGTAATGTAGTGTCCAAAAATAAAAAAGAATATTTTGGTGGACAAGCAAAGGTTAAGAAAGTTAATGTTAAAGTTGGAGATAAAGTAAAAAAAGGACAATCTTTATTAAACTTTGATATGTCTGAATTAGAAAATGACAGACAAGTGGCTCAAATGGAATATGACAATGCTATTTCACAAAAGAAGGCATTAAAGTCTCAAAAAAATTCTGAGCAAAATAAAATGAATTCTATAACAAATAGCCAAATTGAACAAGTAGAAAATGCTGTTCGATTAGCTGAATTAAAATTAGAATCTGTTAATTATAAAATAAATGAAAGTGAAGAAACCGTTGCTGATATTGATGGTATAGTAACAGAGGTTAATGCACAGGCAGGTGGAATAAGCACAGGACAAGGACAACCTTTGGTAGTAGTTGAAAATGTAGATGACTTAAAAGTAGCTGTATCTTTAGGTAAATATGATTCTACAAAGGTTAAAAAAGGAATGAAAGCATTTGTTAAAAATGATGACAAAAAGTATGAAGCAAAAGTAGATTTTATAGCTCCTACAGCTAAAAAGACTGTTAAGGAAGCGGGAGGCGGAAATGACACTACATTAGATTGTGAAATATATCTTTCTAAAAATAATACTAAGGACTTAAGAATTGGTTTTGACGTAGATGTAGATATACTATTAGGAGAATCAAAAAATGTATTAAAAATACCATTAGAAAGTATAAAAACAGATAAATATAATAAATCACATGTATATGTTGTAGAAGAAGGAAAAGTTAAAGAAAAACCAGTACAGTTAGGAACACAGTCAGATATGGAAGCTGAAATTATAAGTGGATTAAAATCAGGAGAAAAGGTTATATTAAATCCTAATGCTTCAATTAAAACAGGTGTTAGCGTACAAGAAAAGTAGGTGATAAAAATTGTTAATAGTTAAAGATATAGAAAAAACTTATAATACAGGAGAAATAAGTTTTAAAGCTTTAAAAGGAATATCTTTAAAAATAGAAAGAGGAGAATTTACATCTATAATGGGTCCATCTGGTTCCGGTAAATCTACATTCATGAATATATTAGGATGTCTAGATAAAATGGACAAGGGTGAATACATACTAAATGGTAAAGATGTAACGGATTTAACAGAAAATGATCTAGCTTATGTCAGAAATAAAGAAATAGGGTTTGTTTTTCAGGCATTTAATTTATTACCTAGGATGACAATATTAGATAACGTAGAATTACCAATGGTTTATGCTGGAGTACCATTAAAAGAAAGAAAAGAGCGTGCATTAAGTGCTTTAGAGAGAGTGGGACTTATAGAGAGAATAAATCATAGACCTAATGAAATATCTGGTGGTCAAAAACAAAGGGTCGCTATAGCTAGAGCTATAGTAAACAATCCATCTGTTATAATGGCGGATGAACCTACAGGAAATTTAGATACAAAGTCATCATTAGATATAATGAGAATTTTTCAAAATCTAAATGAAGAAGGTTCTACTATAATAATGGTAACTCATGAACCTGATATTGCTAAATATACTAAAAGAGTAGTTAAATTTAGAGATGGCCATATAGTATCAGATGAAAAAGTTTTAAATAGGGAGATAGTAGAATGAAATTTTTAGAAAATTTGAAAATGGCTTTAGATAGCATAAAATCAAATAAAATGCGATCTTTTTTAACTATGCTAGGCATTATTATAGGAATAAGCTCTGTTATAACCATAGTATCTTTAGGAAAAGGTGGACAAAACACTATAACTGGGGAATTTGAAAAAATAGGATCTGCTACAGTAAGTATAAAAGTAGATGGATCAAAGGCAAGCAGTAATGATTATATAAAGCAAGAAGATGTTGATATAATAAAGAATAAAATAGAAAAAGTTAAATATGTTGCACCAATAGTTTCAAGACCTGGATCTGTAACAGAAGGAACAAAAAATAAAAAATTATATATAGATGGTTCAACTCCAGATGTACAGTATGTTACTAATGCTGAAATGGTTTATGGAAGATTCTTCAATGAAGGAGAACATGTAGAAGGTAAACCTGTAGTTATAATAGATGAAAGATCAGCAAGAAATATTTTTGGAACAGAGGATGTAGTTGGAAGGAAACTAAAAATAAGTGCTAAAACATCTAGTAAACAGGTTACTGTTATAGGTGTCAGTAAATCAGAGTCAGGACCTTTTTCTGGGGGCGGTGAGGATAGTCCTATATTTTTAACGTGTCCTATAAATTTTTTAAAAGATTTATATCCCGAGGATTTTATTATAGATAGTCTATATATTATAGCAACAGATAAAAATGATACTGAAGAAGTCGGAGTTATGGCTAAAAATATATTAGAAAATAGACATCATAATAAAGGAAAAGATATGTATAAAGTTGAAAACATGTTAAAACAATTAGATGAAGTAAATAAAGTTATAGGAATATTTACTACATTTATTGGAGCAGTAGCAGCTATATCCTTATTAGTTGGGGGTATAGGAGTTATGAATATAATGTTAGTATCCGTTACAGAAAGAACTAGAGAAATAGGGATAAGAAAAGCATTAGGGGCTACTACTAAGAATATATTGATACAGTTTTTAACGGAATCTGTAATAATATCCTTAATAGGTGGGCTTATAGGAATGATACTAGGTATAGTATTTGCAGAAATTATAGGAAAGTTTATAAAGATATCTCCATCAGTATCTATAGCAGCTATACTCATAGCCATATTATTTTCTTCTTCTGTAGGAATATTTTTTGGTATATACCCAGCCAAAAAAGCAGCAAAGCTAAATCCAATAGATGCATTAAGATATGAATAAAGTTTAGGGCATTTGCTTATAACCTTATAAGTGATATAATTACACTATGAATTTACTTTGAAATATATAGGAGGTTTTTTAATGAGTAATTGTGATAGCTGTGCTAGTAAAGGAACATGTAACAGTGAGGGAAGCTGCTCCAAGGAAACTTTTAAATATGGAAATGCAAAAAATATCATAGGTGTAATTAGTGGAAAAGGTGGAGTAGGAAAATCAACAATAACAGGAATATTAGCTACTAAATTAAGAGAAGAAGGTTATAAAGTAGGCGTACTAGATGGTGATATAACAGGGCCATCTATGCCAAGGTTTTTCGGTATTAGTGATAAAAGAGCAACTATAATTCCAACGGGAGAAAATGAAGAAGTTAAAATAATACCCGTAGAAACCAAAACAGGAATAAAAGTAATGTCTTTAAATTTATTAACAGAACAAGAAGAAGCTCCTGTTATATGGAGAGGACCTGTAATAACAGGAGTTCTGACTCAAATGTATACTGATACTGAGTGGGGTGAACTAGATTACTTACTTATAGATATGCCTCCTGGAACTGGTGACATAGCATTAACTGTAATGCAAAGTTTACCTGTCACAAATATGGTGGTTGTTTCTACACCTCAAGATATGGTTTCTATGATAGTTAAGAAAGTAGTTATAATGATAGAAAAAATGGGAATAGAGGTTTTAGGCGTAGTAGAAAATATGTCTTATATAAAATGTGGAAGTTGTGGAGAAAAGCTAAATGTATTTAGTAAAAAGTCAGCAGAAGAACAAGCAGAATATCTAAATATACCACTAATAGCAGATATGCCCATAAATCTTGATTTGTCTGAGGAAATGGAAAAGGGAGAAGTAGAGACATTTATTATAAATAATGAGGAATATGCTCAATTATATAATAACTTTAAAAATTTATATAAATAATAATAAGGCTTCAATGAATATTCATTGAAGCCTTATTATTATTTATATTTAAAATATAGTTATGTTATCTTAGGAATAAAAAAACTATAAAAGTTCAATATAATTGTATAAGAATTTATATTAAAAGGAGAGAATTAGGATGAAGATAGAAATTGATAAGGATAAATGTATAGGATGTGGTCTATGTGAAGAGATAGGAGATGGATTATTTAAAGTAGGAGACGAGGATAAAGCGGAGTTAACAATAGACCCAATACCAATTATGAAAGAACAATATGGTAAAGAAGCAGAATATGTATGTCCTGTTAATGCTATAAGAACTATAATATAGATGTAATTTTTATATTGCTTTTAAATAAAATCAATATATTCGATAGATTTACTAAATTTGTAATATTTGGTATAATGAATGTAGTAATAAATTTATGCATGATATTAGTAAAATTTTTACAAAATTTAAGCTTTATAAAGATATATAAAATTTTGCAGGAATCAATAGTTATGAGTTTTCCATATATAACTATTGATATAGCTTTTTAATAATAAGACAAGCTACAATAAATTATAAATTTATTTTATTATAATTGAGAGCTATGTTAACATAGCTTGTCTTATGAGCTATATTATGGTAGGACATAAATATATATCCTACTCAAATAGTTTTTTTGAATTGAAACATAATTATTGTATATTAATATTAAGTATAAAGTGAAATATATAGGTAATATAGATATAAAGTAAAAAAATTTATGCGCTTAGAAATGAAATAAAAATTATTAGAAAAAATTTATAATTTTATTATAAGGGGTTTGCTCTGTACATGGGTTTATATTTATTTTGTCACCTATTTTAGCATTGTCATGAAGATCTTCAATAGCTACAGCTAAACTTAAACCATTGCTAAATTTAACTATAATGTTATTTTCATTTATGTCTATAATTTCACCTAACATAGTAGCACCTCCTTTATATATTTTTTTATAAAAGACATATATTATTCATTAATTAAATAAATTAATTGGGGGTTAGTATGTTATATGTTCTTATAATTACATTATTTTTAATTATGATAGTATATGAAAGTATCATCATAATTAATCTAAGAAAAAACATAAAAAAGTTAGAATATTCTAAGAGAATGATCTATAACATGACGAAAAATGTTAATAAAGAAAAAACAATAGACAATGTATATGAAATAATGTTAAAAACAGCTATAAATCTAATACCAAAAGCAACTCAAGGTAGTATTTTGACAATGGATAAGGAAGAAAACTTTAATTATGTAGCAATACTAGGATATGATAATAAGTTAAAAAATATAAAACTAAACAAAAAAGAAGTTTATTTATATAAAATAAATAGATTTAAGGAAACGGCCATAATTGAAAATCCAATAAAATTAGATGAAAAAATTTTAAATAAAGAAAAAATAAATGAATTTAAAGAGTTAGAAGCATTAAATATAAGTTGTATAATTTCAGCACCAATATATATAGATAATAAATTATTTGGCCAAATCAATATAGATTGTACAAAAGAAAATTATAAATTTAAAAAAGAAGATTTAGAGTTAATGGATCATATAAAAGATGAATTACAATTAATAATAAAATCTTTTATGGTAAAAGAAGAACTAATACATAAAGCTAATTATGATGAATTGACAAAAATTTTTAATAGAAGATATTTTAATGAAATAATGAAAAACGAAATAAAAGAAGGTAATAAGATTTTAGTACTAATTGATATTGACAATTTCAAAACTATAAATGATATTTATGGACATAGTACTGGAGATTTTATTTTAAGGGTTTTTGCTAATTTAATAAAAAGATACTTAGGAGATAAAGATTTATTTTTTAGATTTGGTGGTGATGAGTTTATAGTATTATTTGATGACTTAGATGATAAAAGTGTTATAAGTTTTATGGAAAATATTAGACAAAAAATTAATAAAGATAAAATTAAAGGAATAAATATAGATTTTAGCTATGGTATAAGTAAACTTAAAAACTATAATATGACAAACTATGAGGATATAATAAATTTAGCTGATAAAAATATGTATATTAATAAGAATAAGAAAATTATAGTATAAAAATAGTAACCTGTTAAAGCTGTTAGCATATATTCATAGATATAGAGGTGAATATATTGGATAGAAAACAGGTGGTATTTAGAATATTTTTATCTATAGTAATTGGTGGAGCTATAGGATTTGAAAGAGAGAGAAAGAATAGACCAGCTGGGTTTAGAACTCATATATTAGTCTGTATAGGTTCTTGCATAGCTGTAATGATACAATTATATATAATACAATACATGAAAGAAATGATACAAATGGATGGGGATTTTAAGTATTTATTAAGTGCAGATATATCTAGAATGGCTTCTCAAGTTATCACAGGTGTTGGATTTTTAGGAGCTGGCACCATAATAAGAGATAAAGGTGCTGTAAAAGGATTAACAACTGCAGCAAGCATTTGGGTAGTTGCTTGTATAGGAATTTCAGTAGGCTTAGGGTTCTATTTTTTAAGTTTAGTAGGTTTTTTAGGATTAATAGTATCTTTAATTGTTTTTGAGAACATAGAAAGCTCAGTGATTGACAAAAATAAAGAATATAATATTAATATAGAATATTTACCTAAGAATAATGTAATTGAATATATAATAGACGAATTATTAAAAAATGAAATAACAATAAAAAGTATAAGAATCTTTGATAAAAATATTAATGAAAATAGAACAATAAAAATAAAATTAACTATAAGTACAAATAATAGATTAAATTTTTTATCTGTAATACAAAATTTACAAAGTAATAAAAATATACATGATATAGATATATTAAAAATTAACAAAATAAAAAATAGAATATTATGATGAAAAATAACAAGAACATATATTTTTAAAATAAAATATATGTTCTTGTTATTTTTTGTACTAAAAGGCATATTAATTCGAGTATTTATAACATTTTATATTAGAGTATAAATATATATAAATATCAAGTAGATATATTGTATAAAATTTAATATAAAAGTTAGATAAATTACATTAATTAAACTTAATCGGTATATTTATTTAAATATAAAATTGCTGAAAAAAATTTAAGATAGTATAATGTTCAAAGTACATATACACAATATGTTGTAGGTAGGAGGAATATAGTATGCTATATG
This sequence comes from Clostridium botulinum, assembly GCF_001276985.1. Lineage (GTDB taxonomy): Bacteria > Bacillota > Clostridia > Clostridiales > Clostridiaceae > Clostridium_F > Clostridium_F botulinum. The sequence continues at coordinate 371,195 of NZ_LHUL01000027.1, read as the reverse complement.
TTGTGAAAAGAGACGGTAGAAAAGTAGAATTTGATGTTGTTAAAATATCAAATGCTATTAAAGGTGCAGCAGAAGAAATTGCTTTTGATATGAAGGAAAGTGAAAATATAAGTCTAACTCAAAAGGTTATAAAAAAGATAGAAGATTCTAATAAAGAGGAAATATCAGTAGAAGATATACAAAATTTAGTTGAGCATGTTTTAATTGATAGCGGATTTAAAGAAATAGGGTATGCATATTCAAATTATAGAAGAGAGAGAACAAAAATAAGAGAAATAAAATCTGAATTGATGACAGCTATAGAAAAAATAGGGGTAGAAACAGATAGAGATAACGCGAATGTAGGTAATAATTTCAGCTCTAAATTATTAAGAATAGCTAGTGAATCTAACAAATGGTATAATTTAGGGGTTATGCCAAAGCATTTAGCTAAATTACATGAAAATGGAGATATATATTATCATGATTTAGATAGTTACAATTTAACAGTAAATTGTTTAAATATAGATACAGGGCGAATATTACAAAGAGGATTTAATACAGGTTACGGTACAATTAATGCTCCAAAGAGAATTGAAAGTGCTGCAGAGTTAAGTTGTATATTACTTCAATCTACTCAAAATGATATGTTTGGAGGTCAAGCACACGTAAATTTTGATAATGATATGGCTTTATTTATTCCTAATACTAGATCTGAAATAAGAAAAGAAATATTGGAAAATTTAAAGGGATTAGAGGTACAAGAAGAAGTTTTAAATAAAGAAAAAATTGATGAATTAGTAGAAGAACGATTAAGACTACGCATACATCAAGCTATGCAAGGAATAGTCTATAATTTAAATACTATGCATTCTAGAGCAGGATCACAAGTACCTTTTAGTTCTATAAATATAGGAATACCTAAAGATAAAGATGCGGCTTTAATATGTGAAATATTTTTAAAAGAGTATGAAAAAGGATTAGGAAAAGGTGAACAGCCAATATTCCCTAATATAATATTTAGAGTAAAAGAGGGAGTTAATAGAGAAGAGAAGGATCCTTACTACTATTTATTTAAATTAGCTGCTAAAATAGCAGGTAAGAGAATGAACCCTACTTTTATGAATATGGATTCAGACTTTAACAAAGAATATTATGATAAAGGAATAATACCAGCTACTATGGGATGTAGAACTTATGTATGTTCGAATATAAGTGGTGAAGAAGGACCAGCCGGTAGAGGAAATATAGCTCCAACTACTATAAACCTTCCTAGGGTTGGAATATTAGCTAAAAAGGATATAAATAAATTTTTTAATTTACTAGATAATAGATTAGAACTAGCAAGAGAATCTTTATTGCATAGATATAATGTACTAAAAAAATTAAGAGTTAAAGATTTACCTTTTGTTGTAGGAGAAGGCCTTATGAAGGGTTCAGAAAATTTATTACCGGATGATTCTATTGAGCCTATTTTAAAACAAGGGTCTTGGGCTATAGGGTTCATAGGTATAGCAGAAACTTTGACAGCCCTTATAGGAAGTCATCACGGGGAAACAGAAGAGGCTAAAGAATTAGGGGTAAAAATAGTTTCTCATATAAGAGATTTCTGTGACAAATATAAAGAAATAGATAAATTAAATTGGAGTTGCTATGCCACACCTGCAGAGGGATTAAGTGGTAAGTTTATTCTTCAAGATAAAAAAGTTTTTGGAGAAATAAAAGGTGTTACAGATAAGAACTACTATACTAATAGTTATCATATACCAGTAGGTTTCCCAATATCAATTAAGGAAAAGATAAATATAGAGGCTCCTTATCATAAAATATGTAATGGCGGACATATAAGTTATATCGAGTTAGATGATTATCCATCAGAAGAGGTAATTATGGATATAATCCAATATGCATATAGAAATACTAACATATCTTATATGGGGATAAATTTCCATATAAAATATTGTAGAGAATGTGGAACATATCTTGGAGTAGAGGAAGAAGCTTGTAATAATTGTGGAAGTACAAATATACAAGGCATATCTAGAGTAACAGGATATTTAAGCTTAGATGAGAGATTTGGTTCTGGTAAAGTAGCAGAAAGAGCTGATAGGACATCAAATAATTCTAGTCATAGAAAAATTTATAATGCATAAATTGAGGTGTTTGGCTATGGAGAATAAATATTTACAAGTAGCAGGCTTTTTAGATAATTCCTTAGTTAATGGATTAGGACTAAGGTCAGTAGTATTTGTATCAGGTTGTAAGCATAATTGTAAAGAATGTCAAAACAAAGAAATGCAATCTTTTTGCTATGGAGATAAAATATCATTAAAAGATATATTAAAAAGGATTGAAAGTAATGTACCCTTAATAAGAGGAGTAACATTTAGTGGAGGAGAACCACTGGAACATATAAAAGAGCTAAGTAGTCTAGCTGAAGAAATAAAAAGTTTAGGATTAAATATATGGTGCTATACAGGATATACTTTTGAATATATTAAGAAAGAAATTAATAAAAATCATGATTTGAAAAAATTAATAGAATCCATAGATGTTTTAGTAGATGGTAAATATGATAAATCAAAAAAAGATAGTTCTCTAAAATATAAAGGATCATCTAATCAAAGAATAATTGATGTAAATAAAAGTTTAGATAGAGATGAAATTGTTATTCTAGATTTATAAAAGATATAGAAGGTAAAGTTGAATAGATAAAGATTATTAGATTAGATAACTATTTAATAAAAGGGTGTATAACTTTAAAATAAAGTTATACACCCTTTTATTGTCTACAAAGAAAACCACTTTCTATGAACAACATCATAACTTAAGAGCTTTTAAGAATTAATCTTTAAACAATCCTAAAGAAGATATTAAATGGATCGAATGAAGTGAAAAAAAGAATAGAAAGCAAGCTATAGCTTTCTATCCTACGATTTAGGCTATCTTTTGCAAAATGATAGCTGACCTATTTATGGCCTGATTATCTATACCAGTACCGACAAGAATATATTCAGTAGCTGATTTGTTTTTGAGCGTAATGGTTGCTCCTGCTGGAATAGATGCTATAAATGTGCCAAACAATTCGCACCTTTCAATGTCAGCCAATCCGTCAGAATACATTATTAATATAAAAACTTGAAGATATACTTGATTTAGAAAGAAAAACTTCAAAATCGAGTTTTTGTGTTTTTTCAGATATCTTTGCTCTGAAATATTAGTTATTTTTGCTTATAAGTATATTGGGATAATAAAAATAATATTAAATAAGATATTGCTATAAAAATTAATACATAGTGTATTTTTGTAGTAAATAAAATTATTTTGCTTAACTTTTTCCACATAAATACACTAATTATTATAAAAATTATATAAAGTAACATAAATTTAATAACAAATATTTTATTAGATTCTTCTTTAAAGGCAGTTTTACCCATATAATTAAAAACTGCAAAAGATAAAAAAGTAATCAATACAGTATTTATAATAAAGGGTAAAGAAAAGTTATAATTTAAAAGTAAGCTTTTAGATTTTATCATATTAGGAATATAATCGAAAACAATATTTATTGACCATAGGATAAAAAAACAACTAAGTATAATTTTTAAGTTAACTATAACATTTTCTTTAGAGAATTTTTTAGTAGCATAAGATTCGATTATTTCATCACAAAATTTTTGAGAGTCATTTCCTATAATATTTTCTATAGATTCGTTATTATTTTCTGCAGTTAAAAACATAGCTAATATTTCATGTATAGATTCTTCACATTGACTTTCAGACAAAGAACTAGTCCTTAGATAACAAGTTATATTAGTAAAAGTTTCATCATTTGCATCATTCAAAGATTTACTTAATTCATTAGTTGATTTTACTAATTCTTTAATATTATTCATTTTAATCTTCCCCCTTTGAATAATTTGAAAATATTTTATCTACACTATTTTTAAGTTCCAACCAATTAGTGTAAAAATAATTTAATTCTTCTACACCCTTTTCTGAAAGGGTATAATATTTTCTTTTAGGACCATAAGGAGAGGGTTTTTTTGTAGAGTTTAAGAAATTATTTTTTTCTAATCTTATAAGCAGTGGATAAATTGTGCCTTCACTTATGTCTTTAAATCCATATAGTTTAAGATTTTCAGCTATTTCATAGCCATAGGTTTCTTTATCATTTATTATTTTAAGAATACATCCTTCTAAGGTTCCTCTTAAAAGTTGGGATTTATCATTCAAATTTTAATCACCTCACTATTATGCTTAACAAGGTACTGTAACTATATTGTAGCACAAGGTAGTACTGTTGTAAATAATTCTTTTAAAATAATAAAAAATAGCTATTTTTATTATAAATAGCTAAATCATATTAAGTATATAAACCATATTATTATAATTCTTTATATTGTTTTCTAATGTTATGATATTAGATCCTATTTCTAAGTTTTTATCCATATGAATTAAAAAATCTTCTAGACCATCTAGTTTAATCTTTATATTATTCAATCCGAAATGCATTGGAATTACTATATGGCTATTTAAATTTTTGCATAATGTAGCAGCTTCCTTGCCGTTAAGTGTATAATTCCCTCCAATAGGTACCAATAATACATCTATAGGACCTAAATTATAAATAAAGTTTTTTGGTAATAGATGTCCTAAATCACCTAAATGACATACATTAAAACCATCGATATTAAATTTAAATATTATATTATTCCCTCTTTTAAGTCCATTTAGTTTATCATGATAACTTTTAAATCCTTTTATTTTCAAGTCTTCATATTTATATTCGATGGGAGTATCTATAATTATACAATTTTTATTTAGCTCATCCTTAAAATTATGGTCAAAATGATTATGACTTATAGTGCATATATCTGAAGCATAGTCCATTCTATGAATACCTATACTAGGCTCATAAGGGTCTGTTATTATAGTTGTTTTAGTATCACTTTCTAAGATAAAACAAGAATGACCTAGCCACTTAATTTTCATTTTTACCTCCTAAATATAAATAAAATATTTTAAAGTTAGTTTTAGTAGATAAATAGATTGTATTCAAAATTAATTATAATATTTTTAATTTTTTATAAATAAAGTAATTGACAATAAAAAATTTGTATACTATAATATCTTAAAAGCGGTGAACAGGAAGAGTATTTAGATTGATTTCTTACAGAGAGTAGACATATGGTGAGAGTTTACAGAATAGATTTAAAGAAAATCCCCTGGGAGCTGGAGACCGAAAGATTTGCAAGTAAGTTCTCTCGTATTTCTGCGTTAAAGAATAGAGTCTAATATAATTTTAAGATTATATTGCACTTGAAGATTATTTAAAGTTTTATAGGTGGTATAGCGAATGTAACTTCGTCCTATTATGGATGGAGTTTTTTTGTTTAATATAAAAAATATTGATTATAGAAAGGAGAAATGGGTATGTATAACAAAATCGATTCTAATAAAAGTTTTGTACAAAGAGAAAAAGGCATAGCTGATCTTTGGAAAGATAGGGGTGTCATAGAAAAAAGCTTTAATTTGAATGAGGATGGAGAGTATTTTACGTTCTATGATGGTCCACCAACAGCTAATGGAAAACCACACGTAGGTCACATTCTTACAAGAGTAATGAAGGATCTTATTCCAAGATATAAGGTTATGAAAGGATATAAGGTTCTAAGGAAAGCTGGTTGGGATACACATGGTCTTCCAGTAGAACTTGAAATAGAGAAAAAATTAGGTATATCAGGTAAACCACAAATAGAAGAATATGGTATAGAAAAATTTGTTACAGAATGTAAAGATAGTGTATTTAAATATACAAGTCTTTGGAAACAAATGTCTGAACAACTAGGATTCTGGGTAGATATGGATGATCCATATATAACTTATGATAATAACTATATAGAATCTGTATGGTGGGCATTAAAACAAATGTGGAAAAAAGAACTTTTATATAAAGGTCATAGAGTAACACCATACTGTCCAAGATGTGGAACTGCATTATCTTCTCACGAAGTTGCTCAAGGATATAAGGACGTAAAAGAGGCAACGGCTTTTGTAAAATTTAAAATTAAAGGAAAAGAAAACAAATATTTTCTTGCTTGGACTACAACTCCTTGGACATTACCAAGTAACGTAACTTTAGCAATAAACAAATCTTATGATTATGTAGAAATATTAAACAATGATGAACACTATATATTAGCTAAGGAACTTTTAGGAAAAGTAATAGAAGGCGAATACGAAGTAGTTAAAGAATTTAAAGGCGAAGAAATAGTAGGTGTTGAATATGAACAACTATTTAAATTCGAAGTTCCTGAAAAGAAAGCTTTCTATGTAGTGCATGCAGATTATGTAACACTTACAGATGGTACTGGAATAGTTCATACAGCTCCAGCCTATGGAGATGATGATAGTAAAACAGGTAAAAAGTATGATTTACCTTTAATAAACTTAGTCGATAGTGAAGGTAAATTTGTAGATTCAGTAGAACCTTGGAAAGGGATGTTTGTAAAAAAAGCTGATCCTAAAATATTAGAATATTTAAAAGAAAATGGTATGCTTTATAAATCAGAAAAATTCACACATTCCTATCCTCATTGTTGGAGATGTAATACACCACTTTTATACTATCCAAAGGATAGCTGGTTTGTAAGAATGACATCTTTAAGAGATGATTTAGTGAAAAATAATAATACCATAAATTGGTATCCAGACAATATAAGAACAGGTAGATTTGGAAAATTTGTAGAGAATGTAATAGATTGGGGTATTTCTAGAGATAGATATTGGGGTACACCTCTTCCAATATGGGAATGTGATTGTGGCCATAGAGAATGTATAGGAAGTGTAGAAGAATTAAAAGAAAAGGGAATAAATGTTCCAGAAAATATAGAACTTCATAAACCATATATAGATGCAGTTAAATTAAATTGTCCACATTGTGGAAAAGAAATGACTAGAACAAATGAAGTTATAGATTGTTGGTTTGATTCAGGTTCTATGCCTTTTGCACAACATCATTATCCATTTGAAAATAAAGAAGTATTTGAAAATACATTCCCAGCTCAATTTATCTCAGAAGCTGTAGACCAAACTAGGGGATGGTTCTATACATTACTTGCTATATCTACAGCATTATTTGGAAAGAGCTCTTATGAAAACTGTATAGTTTTAGGTCACGTATTAGATAAACATGGACTTAAAATGTCAAAATCAAAAGGAAATGTAGTTGATCCATTTGATGTATTAGAAAATGAAGGAGCGGATGCTACAAGATGGCACTTCTATACAGCTAGTGCACCATGGCTACCAACAAGATTTTCAGAAGAAGATGTAAAAGAAACTCAAAGAAAATTCTTAAGCACATTATGGAACGTATATTCATTCTATATTTTATATGCAGATTTAGACAACTTTAATCCATTAGAGTATAAAGAATTTAAATCAGAACATGTAATGGATAAATGGATATTATCTAAGCTTAATTCTTTAATTAAGAATGTAGAAGAACATTTAGATAATTATAGAATAACTCAGGCTGCATTAGAACTTGAAGAATTTGTAGATGAGCTTTCAAATTGGTATGTAAGACGTAATAGATCAAGATTCTGGAGTACAGAACTTACAGATGACAAAATTGGAGCATACACAACATTATATACAGTTTTAACTACAGTAATAAAAGTAGCAGCACCATTTGTACCATTTGTTACAGAAGAGATGTATCAAAATTTAGTTGTAAATTTAGACAAAGATGCAGAAGAAAGTATTCATTTATGTAAATGGCCATCTTACAATGAGAGTACTATGGATAAAGACTTGGAAGAAAAAATGGGCTTAGCTTATAAAATAGTTAAGCTAGGGCGTAGTGCTAGAAATTCAGTAAATATAAAGAACAGACAGCCTCTTAAGAAGATGCTAGTTAGTACAAAAGAGTTGCCAGAATACTATGAAGATATAATAAGAGAAGAGCTTAATATAAAAGAAATTTTATCTGGAGCAGATCTTTCTGACTATGTTAATTTTGAAATAAAACCTAATTTACCTATACTAGGTAAAAAGTATGGAAAATTTATACCTGCTATCAGAAAAGAAATAAGTTCTATGAATCAAATGGAATTAGCTCAAAGTATAAACAATAGTAGATCTGTTTTTATAAATGTTGAAGGCTGTGAAGATCAAATAGAGCTTACAGCAGAAAATTTACTTGTAACAATGCAAGGACTAGAAGGATTTGCTTTTGCTGGTGAGGGAGAAATAGGTGTAGTATTAGATACACATATTACAGAAGAATTAAAAGAAGAAGGATTTTTAAGAGAAATACTTAGTAAAGTTCAAAATATGAGAAAAGAAAGTGGATTTGAGGTAGCAGATAAAATTAATTTATATGTATCAGGAAATAATACCTTAAATGCTATAGTTAAAAAATATGAAGATGAAATAAAAGTAGAAACTTTATCAGTAAAAGTTATGTATGATGAAAATAAAGATTATATTGAATGTAAAATAAATGGAGAAAATTACAATATAGCAATGGAAGTTGTTAAATAGCACGTATAATTTTATGCATAGAATAAAAATTGTTTATTCTATGCACATTTTTTATTATAATAAGTATAATAAGGGAAAACTACTAAACAAGAGAAAATTTCATATAGATAAATATGTTAGATTTCAATAAATAATAGGGAGTGATTTTAAATGGCAGTTTCCATTAAAGATGTAGCTAAAGAGGCACAGGTTTCCATAGCTACTGTTTCAAGAGTATTAAATAATATAGATGTTGTAAATGAAGATACTAAAAAGAAAGTATTAGATGCAATAGACAAATTAGGATATAGACCTAATATAGTAGCTAGAAGTCTAAAAACACAAAAATCTAAAACTATAGGCATAATAATACCAGATATATCAAATCAATTTTATCCTGAAATAGTAAGGGGAGCTGAAGATGTAGCTAACATATATGATTATAATATAATGTTATGTAATACAGATTTAGATCCAGAAAAAGAAATGGAATACCTAAGAGTTTTAAGGGAAAAAATGGCAGATGGTGTTTTATATATGAGTAATTCTTTAGAAAAAAATATATTAGAACTAATTAAAAGTTTGCAATTACCAGTAGTTTTAGTAGAAACAAAAGATAGTGAAGAAAAGCTACCAAGTGTAACTATAGATAATTTAAAAGCATCTTTAGATGCTACAGAATACTTAATTAATAAAGGTAATAAGAATATAGCTTACATAGGATTACATGAGGATATGGCAAATGCAGCAGTTTTAAGATATGAAGGATATAAATTAGCATTAAGGAAAAATAATATTAAAGAAAATAAAGACCTAGTTTATTTAGGTGGCATGAAAGTTAGAGATGGTTATGAAGGTATAAATAAAATATTAGAAAAGGAAAAAATAGATGCTATTTTTTGTGCTGATGATGAAATAGCTATGGGAGCAATAAATGCCTTAAGGGATAAAAATATAAAAGTTCCTGATGAGATAGATGTTATGGGATTTAACAATATATATTCCTCTAATGTTTTTTACCCTAAATTAACAACTATAGGGCAGCCAATGTATGATATGGGTTCTGTAGGAATGAGAATGCTTATAAAAATAATAAATAAAGAAGAATTAGAGAATGATAATTATGTATTGCAGCACAAAATAGTAGAAAGAGATTCCTGTAAAAAATAGATAGTTATTAATATATTTTATAAAAAAGATGTGTAGATAAATAGCACATCTTTTTTTATTTTATCAAAATTGTTAAAAGCTTAAAGGAAACAATAAAACCAAAGAATTTTTAATAATAATTTGTACTACGATTTTTTTGAATATATAGATAGTAAATGGTATAATTTAACATAAAAGTTAATATATTATTCTTTAAAATTAGTGGAGGTGTACATATGAAATGTTCAGAGAAGATAAAAAATATATTTTATTATCTTTTAAGAATAAAAAGAATGAATAAATGCTCAAGTGATGTTAGAACATATGAAGCCCTATATACTAAAAAAGATATACTTAACAATAGTTATTGTAATGTGAGTAGAGATAAGGAGGATAATGTAACTATAAAAATATCCAAAGAAGCAGGGAAAATATATGATAAAATTTATAAACAATACCTAGATGGAGGGAATGAAAACGAAATAATATTAGGACAAGCTATCTTAGCATTGAGAAAAAATAAAAACATAATTCATCCTGTTATAACTTCAAAGGTTAAAGTAGATTTTATAGATAAGGAAAATGTATTGAGTCTAAAAATACCTAGTAATATAAAATTAGAAATAGAAGTTTGCGATTGCCTAAATAAAACTTTGTTTAAAAAAATAATATCTCGAAAGAATGATTGGGAAAAAGAAAAAATAGACATAATGAATTATGATAATATAAAAAATAAAATACAATTATTATTAAATAATGACTCAGAAATAGTATTTAAAGATATAGAAGATTTAAATAAGATAGAAATAACAGAAGAGCCTGTTATATATAATTGTCCAATACTTGTAATTAGAAAAGCAGATAATAGCTTATGGAGTAAGGAATTTCAATCAATAGTAGAAGAAATAGACAATGGCTATGATATACCTAAAACCATTGAAGCTTTAGTAGAGGAAAAGGAAATAGAGGATGATTATATTCACAAAGATCAATGGAAGGAATGTAAGGAGGATATATTATTTCCTTTAGACGCAAATGAGGAACAAATTTCTATAGTAAAGAAAATTTGTGAAAATGAAGCTATATTAGTTCAAGGACCACCAGGTACAGGGAAAAGTCATACTATAGCAAATCTTATATGCCATTTTTTAGCTCATGGTAAAAAGGTGTTGATTACTAGTGAAACTAGTAGGGCATTAAGAGTATTAATAAATAAAATACCTAAAGATATAAAACCATTATGTGTAAATTTATTAGATGATAATAATGGAGAGTATGAATTAGAACAATGCATTAAAAATATATCTGATAATTTATGTAAAAATCCAAGTGAGATAATAGATGATATATATATTTTAAATAATGAAAGGAAGGAATGTAAAAAAAATCAGCAGGTTTTATATAATAAATTAAAAGAAATTGAATTTATGGAAAATAAAAAAATACATTGCAAGGGAAACTATTATAAATTAATTCATATAGGATCATGGCTAAATGAAAACGAATATAAATATGGTTGGATAAGAGATAATATAAGATATGAGGATATAAAACCAGTTAATGAAGACCAATTTAATAAATTAATAGAATTATTAAAGAATAACGGAAAAGAATATATAGGCAATATTAATGAACTGATCTTTATATGTAATAAGATACCTTCATATAATGAAGTAGAAAATAAATTAGATAGAATGATATATTTAGAAAGTAATTTAAATTTTTATAAAAATAAAATAAAGGGATGGTATATACCTGCAGAATGTAAATGTAATTATGACATTTTATCAGACTTTTTATACGATTGCATTGAAAAAATGAAAAGCATAATAGAAGAACCTATCCTAGGAAAAATGTTCGAATTATATTATTCAAGTGAAATTTTTAGAGATTCAATAAATAATTTTATGCTTAATTTAAATAGTTCCAAAGAAAAGCTAATAAAAATAAGAGAAAATATAAATCAATATTCTATCGAGATAAAAGAAATAAAAGATAAGGATATGTTTATAAAAGATTATGAAAAAGTATATTCAAAAATTAAGGGGAAAAAGAAAATTAGTAAAATATTTAAAGCTATTAATAGTAAATATGATTATATTTTTAAGAATTGTTATATAAATGGAGAAAATATAAAAAGCATCGAACAATTAAATATTATAAATGATTATATAGAAGAAAGAAAAATATATAATTTTTTAAATAGGCTGTGGGAAAATATAATAAATAGTTATATACAAGAAGATTCTAATTATAATATAGATAATTTAATTTCAATAGAACGTATAACTAATAATTTAGATACCATAATGAATTGGAATAGAGAGTATAGGGATAAAATAATAAAGCTATTAGGAAGAATAAGAATACCTATTAATATAAATTGGTATGAAATAAACACATATGAATATTTTATACAGTGTATAGAATGTATAAAAGCAATAAATGAGTATAATGATTTAAAAGCTTTTATGGAAATAATAAAAAAACAAGTTAGAAATTTTCAAAGTTTAAATTCCATAATAAAAGGTATAGATAAAGAAAATATAGACTATATAAAAGAGGCTTATAGTTATATAGAAAAAATTATGTCAATGAAATCGGACATGGATGAAATAAATTATGTATATAAAAAGTTGGAAGAAAGTTGCCCTAGGACATTAGAATTTATATTAGAGAATTATAAAAAAAATTATAAATTTAATAGCTGGGAAAATGCATGGAAATGGGCACAATATAATAATCTGTTTAAAAAATTGGAAAAGATAGATGAAAAAACATTACAAGGACAATTAATAGAGGAAAAAAATAAAGAAAAGGAAATAATAAATCAAATAATTAGTAAAAAAGCATGGAAGAATATAATATTAAATATTAATGAAGAGGAAAAAAGAAGTTTATTTTCATGGGTACAAGCTGTAAAAAGAATTGGGAAAGGAAGAGGCAAGTTCGTACTACAGTATAGCAATATAGCAAAAAAAGAAATGGAAAAATGTAAGTCTATAATTCCAGTTTGGATTATGCCTTTAGAAAAGGTAATAGAGAATATAAAACCATCTAAAGAGCAGTTTGACGTGGTAATATTTGATGAAAGTAGTCAGAGCAATATATTTGCAATATCTGCATTAATGAGAGCTAAGAAGGCAATAATAGTTGGAGATGATAAACAGATTAGTCCTGAAATAGTAGGAATGGATCAGGGGATGATAAGTAATTTTATTGACAAGTATCTTGATGGTATACCTCATAATCAATGGTTTGATTTACAGACAAGCTTATATGATACGGCTCTTAGAACTTTTAAAGATAGAATAATGCTTAAGGAGCATTTTCGATCTGTGCCAGAAATAGTTCAATTTAGTAATAAACTTTGTTATGGAGATTTAATAGTACCTCTTAGATATCCCAAAATAAGAGAGGCATTTAATTCACCTATTAAATGTATAAAAGTTGAAGATGGATATAGAGAAAAAACTAAGCAAATAAATATTAATGAGGCGGAAGCGCTAGTAAATAAGTTACTAGAATGTTGCAGAGATAGCAAATATAATGGAATGACAATGGGGGTCATATCTTTATTAGGAGATGCTCAGAGTGAATTTATAGAAAATTTATTAAAAAATAATTTAAGTAAAGAAGAAATAAAAAGAAGAAAATTGGTTTGTGGAGATGCCTATTCTTTTCAAGGAGATGAAAGGGATATAATATTTTTATCTATGGTAGTTGGGGATAATATGAAATATACTGCATTGACAAAGGAAACAGACATAAAAAGATTTAATGTAGCAGTAAGTAGAGCTAGAAATCAAATATTTCTTTTTTATTCTATAGATTACAAAAATATAAATAATGATTGTGTAAGATATAAGTTAATAGATTACTGCAATAATTATAAAAATTATAAAAGCAAATTACCCGATATAAATTATGTTATGGAAAGTAAATTTCAAAAGGATATATATAACAATATTAGGAATTTAAAGTGTGATATAAAATCAAATATTAAATTAGGAAAATATATTATAGATTTTATACTAGAAGGAGAACATAATAGAATAGCTATAATATGTGATGATGGAAATTTATATGAAAATAACAATGTAGAGAAGGTTCTAAATTTGGAAATGGATTTAACTAGATTAGGATGGGCTTTTTATAAAATAAGAGGTAGTAAATTTTATAGAAATCCAGAAGTGGAAGTTGAAAAACTTCATAAATTCTTAATAGAAAGTGGATTATATAAAGATGATTCTAAAGAAATATTAAAAAATAATTTGTTAGTAGTCTAAATATATAATCTTTTTTCACCAATGCTATATTTTATACATAATATATGAATATAGCATTATTGGGAGAGGATTCTGTGTTATATGCATTAATACTTGCAGGTGGAAAAGGAACAAGGCTATACCCATTATCACGATCAGAAAACCCAAAGCAATTTTTAAAGGTAATAAATAATAGAAGTTTTTTAAGGGCAACCGTAGATAGAATAAAACCATTAGTAAATAATGATAATATATATATAGTAACTAATGAAGAATACATGGACAAAATATATGAAGAATTACCAGAAATAAAAAAAGAAAATATATTTGCAGAACCCTATAATAGAGAAACTGCTACCTGTATAGGTTTCTCAGCGGTAAAACTTTTAAAAAAAGATAAAGATGCATCCATGATAGTGTTACCTTCAGATCATTATATAGAAAATGAAAAGGAATTTACCGATGTGATAAAGCAGGGTGTAGATATAGTAGAAAAAAAAAGGGGATTAGTAACTATAGGTATAAAACCTTTAAGACCAGAAACTGGATATGGATATATAAAGATGGGTGATAAGGTAAATAGCCAAAGCTTTACTTATAAAGTAGAAAGATTCTTAGAAAAGCCTAATTTAGAAATAGCAAGAGATTTAGTATCTAGCGAAGAATATTTATGGAATAGTGGAATGTTTATCTGGAGAGCAGATGTTTATTTAAGGGAAATGGAAAAATATTTACCTAAAATATATAAAAGTATGATGAGAATATATGCTAATATAGATACAGATCAAGAAGAAAAAGTAATTAGAGAAGAATATGAAGTAATAGAAGGAATATCTGTAGATTTTGGTATTATGCAAAAGACAAGAAAAGCATATGTTATAGAAAGTAATTTTAAATGGGATGATATGGGAAGTTTCACTGCTCTTAGTAGATTTTTAAATAGCTGTAGAGACAACAGTATATGTAGTAATAGTTATTTAAAGGAAAGTGAAAACTGTTCTGTAATTACAAAAGATAAATTAGTTATAGGATTTGGGATAAAAGACTTAGTTATAGTAGATGGTGGAGATGTATTACTTATAATGGACAAATATAAAGATCAAGAAATTAAGCATTTAGTACAAGAGCTGAAGGCAAATGAAAGCTTAAAAAAATATATATAAAAAATAGTATGGATATTAATTTTTTGATATCCATACTATTTTTTATATTTTCAAAAGATTATATAGTTTTAAATATAATAGTATATTTTAAAAAAATTACACTTATTATGTATGTGTGCAAAAAATTTTCAAGTAATAACATTTTTAGCATAAAAATTACATGTCAATTACTTAATTGATAAATAATTTTGTTAATTCAAATAGTTAAATACAATATATTGTTAAAAAATTATTTAATATATGTTAAAATTAATTATATATTTAGACAATTATTGTGAATAATATAAATTGATATTATACTTTATATAATAAATATAAAATAAGGAGAATGAAATATGAGAAAAATATTGTATTATGACTGTTTTTCGGGAATAAGTGGGGATATGAATTTAGGTGCTTTAATAGATTTAGGTGTAGATAAGGAGTATCTATTAAAAGAATTAGCTAAGCTTAATATTAATGATGAATTTGAAATTAAAATAAATAAGGACTCTAGAAAAGGTATATCAGGAACAAAAGTTGATGTTATATTAAAAAATTTACATGAGCATAATCATGAACATGAACACAGCCATGATTATGTACATAGTCGTGGACATGAGCATGAACACAACCATGAACATAGCCATGAGCATGAACATAATCATGCTCATGATCACAGAAATGTGATAAATATAAATAAAATAATAGATAACAGTAATCTAAATGATAATGTTAAAAAAATTAGCAAAGAAATATTTTTAGAGGTAGCAAAAGCTGAAGGGAAAGTGCATAATAAACCTTTAGAAGAGGTTCATTTTCATGAAGTTGGTGCAACAGATTCTATAGTAGATATAGTTGGGGCTGCTATATGTTTAGATTATTTAAAAGTAGATAAAGTATTATGTTCAAAGGTTCAAGTAGGATCTGGATTTGTAAAATGTGCCCATGGAACAATGCCAGTTCCAGCACCAGCTACAGCAGAGATATTAAAAGATATACCAATGGTATCTTCAGAAGAAATACCTTTTGAAGCAACTACGCCTACAGGAGCGGCTATAGTAGCTTCTACAGTATATAAATTTACACAAAACAAAAATTTTTATATTGAAAAAGTTGGATATGGTATAGGTGGAAAAGATTTATCAGATATACCTAATGTATTAAGAGTTTTTTTAGCAGAAGTTAAAGAGCAGGAAGAAAATGATATTGAAAAAGAAGAAGCTTTAATATTAGAATGCAATATAGATGATATGAATTCTGAAATTTATGAATATGTGATTAACAAACTACTTCATGAAGGAGCATCAGATGCATATATAACACCAATAATAATGAAGAAAACTAGACCTGCTGCTAAATTAACGGTTCTATGTGAAAATAAATTAGAAAATATTATGAGAGAAATTATATTTAAAGAGACTACTACATTAGGAATAAGAAAATATTCTGTAGAGAAATCTATGCTAAAGAGAAAAATAGAAAAAGTAAAGACTATATATGGAGAGATTTCTGTAAAAAAATCTTATTTAAAAGGTCAGGTATTAAACAGTAAACCAGAATATGAGGATTGCAAAAAAATTGCATTAGAAAATAATATACCTATAAAAGAAGTTTATGAGGCAGTTAATGAACGTAAGGAGTAATATTATGAATATAAATGATAAATATAATAATCTTATTAATTATCTAAAAGATCTAAAAAGTGTGGCAGTAGCTTTTTCTGGTGGTGTTGATAGTACATTATTATTAAAATCAGCAAAAGAAGCTTTAGGAGATAATGCTATTTCTATTACTATAGTATCACCTTATATTCCAAAATGGGAAATAAGGGAAGCTAGAGAGTTAGTGGATAAGATAGGAATAAAATCATATTTTGTAGAAGTGCCAATGCTTGAAGAAATAAGATCTAATCCAGAAGATAGGTGTTATATATGTAAAAAAAGTGTATTTAATAAAATAAAAGATTTAGCAAGGGAAAAAGGGATTAAATATATAGTAGATGGAACTAATGCAGATGATACTAAAGACTATAGACCAGGTATGAGGGCGTTAAAGGAATTAGACGTAAAAAGCCCTCTTTTAGACAATTCTATTAATAAAGAAGAAATAAGAGTTTTGTCTAAAGAACTACAATTAGACACTTGGGATAAACCTGCTTATGCATGCCTTTTATCTAGAATTCCTTATAATCAAAAAATAAAAGAGAAGGATTTAGATAGAATAGAAAAAGCAGAAGTATATATGATGAAACTAGGATTTAGAGCAGTGAGAGTAAGAAGTCATGGGAATTTAGCTAGAATAGAAGTCCCTCAAAAGGAAAGAGTGAAGTTGTTTAATGAAGATATTTTAGATAAAATATCAAAAGAACTTAAAGAATTAGGGTTTAAATATGTTACTGTAGATATAGAAGGATATAAAATGGGAAGTTTAAATGCTGAAATAAATATGAAATAGCATTAAAAGGGGTGATAAAATGAATACAGAAGATATTAAAAAATTATTATTAGATATTAAAAGTGATAAAATTTCATTAGAAGATGGAGTGGATATATTACAAGATCTTCCTTTTAAAGATTTAGGATATGCTAAAATAGATAATCATAGAGAAATGAGGGTAGGATATCCTGAGGTTATATATTGCGCGGGAAAAACTGTAGACCAAATAAAGGGTATAATAGAATTTATGCTTACAAAAGAGAATAATATATTAGGTACAAGGGCTACAAAAGAAGCTTACGAAGAAGTAAAAAAAATATGCCCAGAGGCTGAATATGATGAGTTAGCTAGAACTATAGTCATTAAAAAAAGAGAAGTAAAATCGAAAGGTGGATACATAGCTGTGGTTACAGCAGGAACTTCTGATATACCTGTTTCCGAAGAAGCAGCAGTTACAGCGGAAATATTTGGTAATAAAGTTGAAAGAATTTATGATGTAGGTGTAGCTGGTATTCATAGATTATTTGATAAATTAGAATTAATAAGAGGCGCTAGAGTTATTGTGGTAGCAGCAGGAATGGAAGGGGCTTTGGCCAGCGTTGTAGGCGGTCTTGTAGATAAGCCAGTAATTGCAGTACCTACTAGTATAGGTTATGGAGCTAACTTTCAAGGACTTTCTGCCTTATTATCTATGTTAAATAGTTGTGCAAGTGGTGTAAGTGTTGTTAACATTGATAATGGTTTTGGAGCAGGATATTTGGCTAGTATGATAAATAATTTATAAATGTTATTATTTTAAATAACTTAGTGATTTTAAATCACTAAGTTATTTTTTTTGAATATAATGAATAGGATAGTAGTAAACAATTTTATGAATACTTTGTAAAACATAAAATTAAATTATTGACAATTAGTCAATTGGTAATATAATGGTTATAAGTAATCATAATTCGTGATAAATTATAGTTAAGGTTAAAAATAATTTTATTTTATCGGGAGGGAGCTTATATGAAAGTCATAAAATTATTAGAAAAATCTGCTAAAGACAAAATGATAAAGACTGCAGCAGGTTTACTTAGTACGAACCCCGAAAAAAATGTAGACAGATTATTTACATTAATAGAAAAAACCATAGCTAAAGATGAGGATAATTTAAAAAGATTAAAAGTTGTAGAAGATGAGTATCATAATAATCCATCCACGCATGAATTTGTACAAAATTTATTTAAAACCACGGATAAAAATTGTATACAAAAATTTTTCACAAATTTTTTTGCAAATGCTGTTTGGTACGGAATGCCAAAGAGAGAAAAACTTTTTAAAGAAGATGGAATAAAAACACCTTTTGTAATATTAATAAGCCCGTCTATGAGATGTAATTTAAGATGCACAGGTTGTTACGCTGCAAATTATAGTAAAGAAGATGATATTCCTTATGAAGAAGTAGATAGAATAATTGAAGAAGCTAGAGAGATCGGAATATACTATTTTATAGTATTAGGTGGAGAACCTTTTTTTAACGAATATATGCTAGATATTTATGAAAAATACAACGATTGCATTTTTATGCCTTTTACAAATGGAACTTTGTTTAATGAAAAATTAGCAGATAAAGTTCAAAAGTTAGGTAATATAATACCAATGTTTTCATTAGAAGGTTTTGAAAAAGAAACAGATGCTAGAAGAGGAAAAGGTGTATTTAAACAAGTTATGCATGGAATGGATCTATTAAGAGAAAGAGGGGTTCTGTTTGGAGTCTCTACAGCTACGGGAAGAAATAACATAGATACAGTCATTTCAGATGAGTTCATCAATATGCTAATAGAAAAAGGGGCCAAAATGAGTTGGTATTTCATATTTATGCCAGTAGGTGAGGATCCAGATTTTAACTTAATGCTAACACCAGAGCAAAGAATATATTTAGGAAAAGAAGTCAGAAAAATAAGAAATGAGAAGCCATATTTTGCTATAGATTTCTTTAATGATGCTCCATATGTTGGTGGTTGCATAGCGGGAAAATATTATTGTCATATAAATTCACATGAAGATGTAGAGCCATGCATATTTGCTCATTTTGCTACAGACAATTTAAAAAATAAGAAATTAATAGATGTATTTAAGTCACCTTTCTTTAAGGAGTTAAGAGATAGACAGCCATACAATGATAACTTATTAAAACCATGTATGATGATAGATAATCCTAAAGTTATAAGGGAGGTAGCAAGTAAAACAGGGGCTAGACCGACAGATAAAGGAGCAGAAATGATGCTCCATGATGAAGTATTTAAAAGTAAATTAGACAAATTAGCTAAAGATTTTGATCCTTTAGCAGAAAAAGCTTGGAAAGAAGATTTTCATGGAAAAGGAAATTACGAAATGTCAAAGGGCTAAAACAAATTAATCTTATATAAATTAAGGTATTTCATTTTAATGAGATACCTTTTTATTTATTCTATAGGCATTTATAAAGCTTTTTAATTTAAGCTTCATTAAGTTGAACATAATTATATAATAATATATTATAGTTATAGTATATATTTTAAAGATATTAATATAAGGCCTTTAAGGGAGGTTAAAATGAAGAAAAAGAAATTTATTTATATAGGTATTGTTGTAATATTAATAGTAGCTATAATATTAGTTATTTTGGGTAGATATAATAATACTAAGAATTTTACAAAAGATAAATTAGTTATATGGGGAGATGTTAAAAATAATCAGGCTATGAATGAAGGGGTCAAAGCTTTTAAAGAAAAATATCCTAATGTAGAAGTAGAGTTTTATAATAAAAATAGGGAGAATATGATAGATGAATTTTCAAAAATAAAAGATAAAAATTCCTATCCTAATATAATATGCTTAGATGATAAGGATATAAAAGAGTTTGGAGCAAGATACTATAAAGATTTAATTATATTAAATGAAATTATGAAAAATAATATAAAGGACTTTATTTCTTGCAAAAGAGAGTTAGTTAAGCTATATGATAACTTTATTGCTGTTCCCTACACAGTAGAGCCTGTAGCATTATATTATAGAAAAGATTTATTAGAAAAGTATAATATAAATAGCGAAGATATAAAAACTTGGGATGACTTTATAAAAGCTGGTGAGGAAATATACAAAAAAAGCAATGGGAAAGTAAAAATGATATCCTTTAACAAAAGCGATAACAGTATGCTTGAAGTTTTATTAAATGAAAAAGGAATTTACTATTTTGATAAAGATAGTAAATTACAAATAGATCAACCTGGCTATATAGATGCCTTTAATATTTTAAAGAGAATAGAATCATCTAATATCGATTTTGATAACAAGGGAGATTTTAAATTATTTGTTAATAATAGCAATGTAGTATGTATTCCATATAATTCAGAGTTAGCTAATCATTTAATAAGTGGAAGAAAGCAAGAAAACGGTAAATGGAAAATAATGAAATTACCATCCTTTGAAGTAGGAGGTAAAAATTCTGCAATTGCAGGAGGTACTTCTATTGTTGGAATAAAATCTTGCAAGGAATCTAAAGATAAATTATCGATGGAACTGATAAAAAATATAGCACTAAATAAGCAAAGTTTAAATAAAGGATTTTTAAATTATGGACAATTCCCATCTTATAAACCGACTTATGAGTATGCTAGATTCTTTCAAAATGTAAACTATTTTAATGAGGAAAAAATTTGGAGAGTTTTTGTTGATATAGCAAGTAAAGCTCCAAGTATAAATTATACTAAGAATTACAATTCTGTACAAAAAATTATGACAGATTTTAAGAAAGAGTTATTAAATAGTAATGACGTAGAAAAAGAGTTAAAAAATATAAAAATTTTTATTAATAGTATAACAAAATAAGAATAAGACATATAAAAAATATAATTTTATTAATTATATATTTACATTAAAAAAGTATTTAAGAGTCAAAATTTAAGAAAAAATTTTGGCTCTTTTTTATATTATTTTAGAACACTTTTATATAAATTTAATGTATTTTCAGCAGTTTTACTCCAAGAAAAAAGCATAGACCTTTCAAAAGCTTTTTTACTTAACGTATCTTTTAAATCTGGATTTTTTAATATATTTTCTATTGAGTTTGACATATCATCAATATCTAAAGGATCTATATTAATACAACAATCAGAAGTAACTTCTGGAATAGAGGTAACGTTAGAAGCTATAACTGCGCAACCACAACTCATAGCTTCAAGTGGCGGAAGTCCAAAACCCTCATATAATGAGGGATAAATAAATACACTACATCCATTATAAAATATAGGTAGATCCTGTTCTTCTACGAAATCTGTGAAGATTATATTAGAGCTTATTTTAAGTTTACTACTAAATTCATATAATTTTTCACCCTCATCTTTTTTGGAACCCACTATAACTAAAGCATGCTCTTGTGGTAATTTGGCATATATTTTTTCGAAAGCTTTTATTATAGAGTCAACATTCTTTCTAGAACTAAAGCCGCCTAAGTATAGAATATAAGGTAAGTTTATTCCGTATTTTTTTTTTAGTATATTTTTACAATATAATTTATTTAAGGGCCTATATTTGGAATCTGCTGCCAGGGGAATAACTTCAATTTTATCTTCCCTCATAGGAAAGAATTTTAATATATCTTTTTTTGACCATTCAGATACAGTTATTATTTTATCAGATAGTTCAATTATTCTAGGCATATCTTTGAGAAATTTATTTAAGTAACCTTTTCCGACAGTTTCTGGCATTATATAAGGAATTAAATCGTGAATGGTTACTATAATTTTACAACTTATATTTTCAGAAATACCTATACCATTTTGTGGTATATGATATATATCAGAGTTAATGTTATTAAGGTCATATGGAATATAGGTTTGCTCAAAAAATTTACTATGTTTTTTAGAAGTTAGTATAATATTAGTATTATGTTTTTTAAATTTAAGATAGTCATCCCCTGACCAATATATATTGAATGAATCTTCAGTAGTTTTTCCTATCATATTGGTTAATACTTTTTCAGTATAGGTCCCTATACCAGTACCCTTATACCAATTTATACCTCTACCATCTATGGAGATATTCATTTTTATAACCACCTCATTAAAAGCATTTATTATATATGTCAACATAAAGTATAGCTTTACTGTTATATATAATATTAATCTTTCCTAAAAAATGTTCCAGTTATCACCAAAGTACAATATTTTCATATAATACATATAGATTAATAAAATAATGGAGGCATTATTTTGGATAAATCAGAAATCATAAGCATAGTAGAAAATAATTATAATATAAATATTAATTCTATAGAAAAAATAAAGAATGTATATAAGATAATTAGTGATTCTAATAAAACATATGCTTTTAAAATAATAAAATATGAATTTAATCATTTTTTATTTATAATAAGTTGCATGAAACATTTACAATACAACAATTTTAGTAAAATTCCACAAATTATTCCTAATAATAAGGGTTTAGATTATATAAAAATAGGAGATTTTTATGGATATATAACAGAATGGATAGAAGGCTCAAGACAATGCAATTATTCTAATCCAGTAGAGGTTATGATGGCTGCCAATAAACTAGGGCAGCTACATGAAAAGAGTAAGAACTTTTATATAACAGAAAATATGAAGCCTAGAATTGGATGGTTTAAATGGCCCAAGACATTTCAAACAAGAAAAGATGAAATATTAGATTTTGAAAAAAGAATATTAAATAAAAATAAAAAAAGTGAATTTGATAATTTTTATATAAACATATTAGAGGATGAAATTGAAAGAGCAGATAGGTCAATAAAGAATTTATGTGAAACAAACTATCTAAATGTAATGTTAAGGCAGATTGAGGATAGATGTTTTTGTCATCATGATTATGCTAATCATAACATACTTATAGACAGTGAAAATCAAATATATATAATAGATTTTGATTATTGTATGCTAGATACTAAATTACATGATTTAGCCAGTATACTTATTAGAGTTATGAAAAATGGCAAATGGGATTTAAAATCGGCAGAACTTATTTTGAATTCTTACAGGAAAGAATCATATATAGATAAAGAAAGTATACCTATAATAGCAGCTTTTATGGAATTCCCACAAGATTATTGGCAAATAGGTATACAGCATTATTGGGAAAAGCAACCTTGGAGCGAAGAATTCTTTTTTAATAAGCTAAATAGATATCATGAAGATAGAGAAGAAAGGCAAGAATTTATAGAAAAATTTAGAAGAATTAATATTTAAGGAGAGATATAGTTATGTCTCGTAAGAAAAAATATTATGAAGATATAAAAGAAAATATGAGTGAATTAGACAAATATGAAGAAGAATTACAGGAATTAAAAAAATCTGTTAAAAAATTAAAAGAAATAAAGAAAAGAAAGAAAAAAATAAATAAACTTAAAGATGAAGAGAAAGAAGTTTTAAAGAAGATAAGAAAAAAATATAAATAGGTACTAAAGGAGGTGCAATATATGAAATGGATTCATTAAAAAAAATAACTGATATTTCGCATTATTTAAAAAGTAAAGATATAAATATAATTAAAGATTTTAAAGATGATAATAGAGAGTTAGATAATTTATCAGAGGAATTAGTAATAGAACAATTAAGAATAATTAGTCTTTTTCATAAAAATACATTAGGAAATAAAAGCTATATAAGAGGTGGAATAAAAAATAAAACAGGCAGTATAGTTGAAAAATATAAACTAGATTTAAAAAAAATAAATAAATATATTAGAAGTTTAAAAGATAAAGAAATTAATAATACAGATTTAGAAAAATTAATTTTAGATTATATGCCTAATTATATAAATAGAGCTGAGAAGGTTATAGAAAACATATATGAAAATGGATATATTAATTTGGTGTGGAGAAGCATGGATAGAAAGGAAATATGTTTAGGCAAAACATATTTTAATAATATTAGATATAATAAAGGAATAGAAGTTATAGATATTAATAAATGTAGCTATAATATGGTAGAAATGGATTGTATAGAATTATTATATAAGGTGAATAAAAAAAATTCATCTGTAGATATAGAAAGATTATGTAAAATTTTTTGCGAATTTGAAAGTTTGAATGACGAAAGTTATAAATTTATTTTATATATGTTATCTTATCCTTACTCATTAATAAAGTGTTGCACAAAATATATGAAAGAAAAAGATTCAGATAAAGAAAAACACTATATGGATAGATTTAATAAGGCTATGAAGTTAGATTCTAATAGCTTTGTTTAAAGGAGTGATTAAATGGATAAGCTAAATAAAAATTATCTTAAAAAATATAATTTATCCTCAGATTTATTTGATCAATATGATTTTATTATAAAGGACATTTATCCTATTAGAAATGTTTATATTATAGATACAAGTAAAGGTAAAAAAATATTAAAAAAAGTTAATTACACTGTAGAGGAATTAAAATTTATAGAAGAAATAATAGATTATATAAAAATTGGATTTAAGAGAATAATGGACTTTGAAAAGAACATACAAGGAGATATATATACTATATATAAAGGTGAAATGTATTGTTTAATGGATTTAATTGATGGACGAGAATGTCAATTTAGTAATCCTTTAGACTTAAAAATTTCCTCCGTAGCTTTAGCTCAAATGCATAAAGCATCAAAAGGATTTACAACAAACTTTAATAAAAGGGTTTTAAATGGAAAATCTATAGAAAAATTTAAGATACAAAAAGAGGAGATGAACTTTTTTAAAAAAATAGCTAATATCCATAAAAATAAGAATGAATTTGATGATTTATTCTTATCAGAAATAGATTCCTATATAGATGAGATAAGTAAAAGTATAAATATATTAGAAAATAGTCATTATTATGATATATGTAAAGAAAATGACAAAATATCTATTTGTCATCATGATTTAGCCTATCATAATATATTGATTAAAGAAGATGAAGCTTATTTTATAGATTTTGATTATGCTATTTTAGATTTAAAGGTTAATGATTTGTGTAATTTTATAACAAAAGTTATAAAAAATTTCGCCTTTGATATTAATAAGGCAAATATTATTTTGAATAGCTATTCTAGCATATATAGTATAACGGATAAAGAATTAGAGGTATTATATGGCTTATTAAGCTTCCCATATGACTTTTATGATATATCTAAAAATTATTATACAAAACGAAAAGATTGGGAGGATGAAGTGTTTTTAAATAGGTTAATAAAAAAATGTAATTATAAGGAAGATAGAAAGGAATTTTTAAAAAACTTTAAAGATAATATATTATAATAAGAGTTATAAACAGAGTTCTAAGCTTCAGAGGGAGTTTTTACTCCATCTGAAGCTTATTAACAGACTTCTAAGGGGTTTTACTCCTTAGAAGTCGTTATCCTTTAGGGGAAATCGTTATCCAGGGACGTACCCGCTCTTTACTCCCACTTTGAAGAAGATGGGAGTAAAGAGCGGGTAGTCATCGGATAAAGATATTAAGTTAAATAAATATAAACACTATCAAATTATTTCCTTAAATAAAGCTTGATAGTGTTTTTTAAAATTTTAGATGAACTTTTATATGATATACAGATAATTACAAATTTTATAACTAAAAATTATTTAAGACTCCAGTTAAGGGGAGACTGGAGCCTAATTAGAGCATAGTATTTTTTTATAGGCTAATAAAGTGCTTTTAGCGCAATTATTCCAAGTAAGTTGAGAGGTCCTATTTAAGCCTCGTTTTATTAATATGTTTTTCATGTTTTCATTAGATAATGCAGTATACATAGCTTTACATATGCTATCAGTATCATATGGATTTATTAGCATTGCTGCATCTTTTGTTATTTCTGGTATAGATGTTACATTAGATGTTATTACTGGAGTACCACAAGCCATAGCTTCTATAGGTGGTAATCCAAAACCTTCATAAAAGGACGGATATACAAATATCTCAGCACAATTATAAAAGTAAGGTAAATCTTTAACGGATATAAATCCAGGGAAAAATACTTTATCTTCCATATTTAACTCACGAACTCGTTCTATATATTTTTCGTATATTTTACCTTTTCTTCCGACTATAACTAAGGAAATATCTTTTTTATATATGTTTATAAGGTTATAAAATGCATCAATTAGTCCTAATATATTTTTTCTAGGACTAAATCCACCTACATATAAAATAAAATTTTTATTTATGTTATATTTCATTTTTAATATATTTCTACAAAACTCTTTATTTAAGGGCATATATATATCTTCACTAGCTAAATGAGTTACAAAAATTTTGTCTTCAGGATAGTTAAAAGATTTCATGATATCTTTCTTTGAAAAATCAGAAACTGTTATTATACCATCAGCAGAAGAAACTATTTTAGGTATTTCTTCTGAAAATATTTTTAAATATCTATCGCTTACAGTTTCTGGCATCCTATAAGGAATTACATCATGTAATGTTATTATAAATTTACAATTTTTATTTTTAGGAAGCCCAACACCATTTTGGGGCACGTGGTAAATGTCCATACTATTATTTTTTAATATTGCAGGTATATTTACCTCATTCCAAAAATTTTTTGGAGAATGAGCATTTATATTCTTTATATTGAAATTATTGTTTAATTTTAAAGGAGAATTTGAGAATTCAGGGTTAAAAATTAAATAATCATTTTTTTTATCGACTTTATTTAGAGAACTTATTAATTGGTAAGTGTAAGTGCCTATTCCAGTGCCTCTATACCAATAAGCAGGTCTTCCATCAATACCTATGCGCATAAAAATTTTCCTTTCTTAATTCATCATAATTCATTATATTAATTTAAAGAGAAAAGTGTTAAATTACTTCTAAAACTATAATAATATACATATAGTTTTAATAGAGGTGGTTAACTATGATGAGAGAATTTGAAATTGAAAGACAGTTTAATATTAAAATTGAAAAACTTAAACCTCATAGAGGAGTGTATCATTTAAAAACCAACGAAGGAGATAGATGTTTAAAAAAAATTAATTATGGGGTACAAAAATTATTATTTGTTTCTGGTGCTAAAGAACATCTTATGAAGAATGGCTTTGACTATGTGGACAATTATTTTTTAAATCTGAATGAGGAACCCTATGCACTTGTAAACGAAGATATATATACTTTGTCAGAATGGATAGAAGGGAGAGAATGCAATTTTAGGGACAAAGAAGATCTTATATCAGCAGCTAGGGCATTAGCTTATCTTCATATAGCATCAAAAGGATATGAACCTCCAGAGAATAGTAAGCTTAAAACAGATTTAGGTAGATGGCCAAACTTAATGAAGAAAAGAGTTAGATCTTTAGATAAAATGAGAGAAATGATAAGAAAGAATAATAATAAAACTGATTTTGATTTAAGTTATATAAAGAACATAGAATTTTACAAGGAATTAGGTAAGAGATCTATGAAAGTTTTAGAGGATTCTGCTTATATGGAAATATGTAAAAAAACTGAGGAAGAGAAAAGCTTTTGTCATCATGATTATACTTATCATAATATAATAATAGATAAAAATGATACTATTAATGTTATAGATTTTGATTATTGTAAAAGAGAAATAAAAACTTATGATATCTCTAATTTTATGATAAAGGTTTTAAAAAGAGTAGATTGGAATATAGAATATGCAGAACTTATATTAAATTCTTATACAGCCATAAATCCATTAAAAGAGGAAGAGTATAGAACTTTATTTGCATTTTTATTATTCCCACAAAGATTTTGGAGATTAAGCAACAGATATTACTACAATGAAGTTACGTGGCCATCAAACACTTTTAATAAGAAGATGGAGGAATTGATTTCTGAAAAAGATAAATATATTAATTTTATTGAAGAATTTAAAAAAATATATTCACAAAAAGAATAATGAATATATTAAGGCATATGAAGCTTACGTAGTTTTATATGCCTTAAATAATTTTATTAACAAATTTATTATAAGTATCATAGTATATAGGGTGATTGATTTATTAAGGTGGAGCTAAATTATATGGAAATAGGAGATATAGTTGTAAGAAAATCTTATAAAAAAGACATAACATTTAAAATAATAGATATAAAGCAAGAACAAGGCAGAGAAATATATACTTTAAAAGGTGTAAATGTAAGAATAATAGCAGATTCTCCATATGAAGATTTAGAAGAAGTATCAGTAGCTACCATGACTAAGAAGGAAGAGGTGTTTACTAGCAAAGTTAACGACTCTATAAAAAAAATATTAGATGATAGAAAATTTAGAGGGGGGGATAAGGGAAAGCACTTAAATAAAAAAAGTAAGATAGAGAAAATGTATAGAACAAATAAAAATATAAAAACTAAAGAATTGTATTTTGGGAGACCGGGTAAAATTCTTCATATAGATGGAGACTCAGAATACTTAGATACCTGTCTTAAGGTATACAAGCAATTGCAGTTAGATGTGGTAGGAGAGAAAGTTCTAGAGAAGGAACAACCCGATAAGATATTGAGCTTAGTTAAGCTATACAAACCTGATATTGTGGTTATAACAGGCCATGATGCTGTATTAAAAGAAGCGGAAAATTATACAGATATAAATAACTATAGAAATTCTAAATATTTTGTTAAAACTGTAGGTGTTTTAAGAGATTATGAAAGAAATTATGATGATTTAATTATATTCGCTGGGGCTTGCCAATCTTGTTATGAAGCTATATTAGATGCAGGAGCTAATTATGCTAGTTCTCCAGGGAGGGTTTTAATACATTGTTTAGATCCAGTATTTTTATGTGAAAAAATAGCCTATACAAACATAAGTAATATAGTATCTATAGAAGATGCCTTAGAAAATACAATAACAGGTATAAAGGGAATTGGTGGATTGCAAACTAGAGGGAAATATAGAGAAGGATTTCCTAAATCGGAATATGTATAGAGATTTATTAAATTTTGAATATATATATAAATTTAAGGTAATATTAATAATAATAAGAAATTTTTAAAAAAATCTAATTATTTATGTGAAAAATAATATTGACAAACCTCATAATAAATTGGTAAAATATAAAGTTGATTTGACATTTTCTATATTTTAATGTATAATGTAAAATGTAGAAAAGGGGTGTTAAATATGGAAAGAAAAAATGTCATTGCTAACATAAAGAGAGACATAGAAAGCCATGTTGGTGAAAGGGTAACTTTAAAGGCAAATGGAGGAAGAAGAAAAACATTTGTTAATGAAGGTGTACTAGAAGAAGCTTACCCAAGTATTTTTGTTATAAGATTAGAAGACGACACCCAAAGGAAAGTGACATATAGTTATTCGGATGTATTAACAAAGACAGTTCAATTAGATTTTGTATTATAAATGGATTGGTACTTAATAAGTACCAATTTTTTTTTTTTTATGCATAATTTCTCCAAAACTACTATATAAATTATTAGTAGGTTTTATGGGAGGGATAAGTTAAATGGACTTGAATTTACTTAAAGAAAATATAGAATGCGAGCAATTACTCGGAGAAAATTTTGTTAATACCCCTGTAAAGGGGGAGTATGTTATTCCAGATACTCATCCAGATGTTTATGAAGTACTTATGTTAGACGCTAAACCTTATATAACAAGTAAGGAAGTTATGCAAGATAAACTTTATATGGAAGGATATATAGATTACAACATATTATATCTTGCAAAAGAAGAAGAAAAAGGCGTTTTATATAATACTAGATATAGTAGTAAATTTTCAAATGATATACAGATATCTGGTACAGAAAAAGACATGTTATGCGAAGCAGAATGTTTTGTTGAGGATATGTATTGCAAAATAGTTAACGAAAGGAAAATATCTATAGAAGGTATAGTTAGATTGAAAGGAGCAGTTTATAAAAAATATAATTTTGAGATAATAAAAGATCTAGATGCACTTCAGGATATACAAATGCTTAGAAATCCAATCTCCATCGATAAAATAGCAGGTACGGCTACAGGGGAACTTTTGGTGAAAACTAGCGTAAAAATAGGAGCTGATAAGCCAGAGATAGGTAGTATATTAAAGACTAATTTGAATATTCATAAAAAGAAAATAACTGTATTAGATGATAAAGTAAATGTAGAAGCTTTTGCTAAAATAGAATTAATATATAGGGCTAAGGAAAGTAGAGATATTTGCTATGTAGTGGATGATATATTTATAGATAAAGAAGTAGAATTAAAGGGTGTAAACTCCTTCATGGAAAGTTATACGGATTTCACTGTAGATGGAATAAATACAGAACCGAAAGAAGATGATTTAGGAGAAAGTAGAATTATAGACGTAGAAGCACTTGTTAAATCTAATACGAGAGTTATGTATAAAAAAGAAATAGAAGTTATAGAAGATATGTATTCACCTAATATGTTGCTAAATATGAATAAAGAGGACTATGAATTAAATGTCATGCAAGGACATTCTAAAAATGAAAGTATAGTTAAGGAGAATATAGAAATAGCATCTAGTATGCCTAGTATAAGAGAAATAATAATGACAGAAGGAAAGGCATATATAACAGAGAAAAAAATAGTAGAAGATAAGGTAGTTGTAGAAGGAATTTTAAATGCAGAAGTTATGTATAAAACTACAGAGGATGGGAAGTATATTTATAATTTAAAAGAAGACATACCCTTTAGTTGTGCTGTAGATATACCAGGAGCCAAAATAGATATGCAATGCATGACAAAGGTAGTATTAGAAGATGTAGAAGCTAATATAGAAGCCAATACTGTAGCTGTAAAAGCTTTAATAGAAGTATATTCAAGAGTTAATTATACATCACATAAAGAATTTTTAGTAAATGTAGAACCAATGGAAGAAGAAGTTCCTGAAAAAAAATCTAGTATAACAATATATGTAGTGCAGCAAGGAGATACTCTTTGGAAAATAGCAAAAAGATATTATACCACAGTAGATAATTTAGTATTAATTAATGAAATTGATAATCCTGATGTTATAAAACCAGGACAAAAATTAATAATACCAGGAAAAGCTATTATATAATTTAGACATAAAATGAAACTTAACTTAGATTGAATTTTTTCTTTAAAGGATAAACATAGTTCTAAGCTTCAAAGGGAGTTTTTACCCCCTCTGAAACTTAGAAATGGTTATCCAGGGACGTATCCGATCTCTACTCCCGCTTTGAAGAAAAGCAGAGAGTCCAAATCTTCGATTTGGTGCGAATCGCTTTCACAGAGTGCGATGGGAGTATTAGAGCAGGTAGTCATCGGATAAATTTAATATTTAATTTTTATATATAAATAAAAAAGCTCTATATGACAATAATAGTATAAGTATTGTTATATAGAGCTTTTTTGTGCATAAAAATAGTTTATGTGGAAAAAATAAAAGATATATATAAAAGGAAGGGGTATGTATTTTGCAAAGAAAAATACAAGGTAACCTCATAATCATAGGAGGAGCTGAAGATAAAAAAAACGGCAAAGATATATTAAAAGAAGTATGTAAAAAAATAGATAAAGAAAAAGAAGAGTTATTAATAGCTACTGTAGCATCTGAGCTGCCAGAAGAATTAGGAGAAGAGTACACAAACATATTTAAAAATTTAGGGGTAAAAAATGTAAAAATATTAAATATAAACAATAGAAAAGATACTCATTATGAAGGAAATGTAAATTTAATTAAGAATGCATCTCTTATATTCTTTACTGGAGGAGATCAATTAAGAATAACAAGTTTATTAGGAGGAACTCCCCTTTACAGAGCATTAGAAAGAGCCTATAAAGAAGGTTGTATATTTGTGGGAACCTCAGCAGGAGCTTCAGTTATGAGTGATACTATGATAGTTTCTGGATTAGATGATGAATCACCAAGAAAGTGTACATTAAAAATGGCCCCGGGATTATCGCTTATAAGAGGAGTAATAATAGATCAACATTTTGCTCAAAGAGGAAGGATAGGAAGACTTTTAACAGGTATCGCAGAAAATCCCCAATGGTTAGGAATAGGTATAGATGAGGATACAGCTATTATTGTTAATCCAGAAGGCCAGTTTAAGGTAATTGGTTCTGGAGCAGTGTATATAATAGATGGAACAGAGATAAGTGGTACAAACGTTTCAGAACAATATCCAGACGAAATATTATCTATATTTGATGTTAAATTACATGTACTTAAAAATAGAGATAAGTTTGATTTGAACTATAGAAGACCTATATAACAAAGCATATATGTTTTTGGAAAAGAGGAGGAAATGTTACAACATGAAAATAGAAAATATAAGAGTATTTGAGGGACGAAATATTTATTCTCATAAAAAGTGTATAAGAATGGATGTGGATTTGGAAGGGTATAGTAATATATCCAGCAAAGAAATACAAGAATTTAACAAGACTCTTTTGAATTATGTTCCAGAATTAAGAGAACATTGCTGTTGTGTAGGTAAAAAAGGTGGCTTTGTAGAAAGACTTTATGAAGGAACTTACTTATCTCATATATGTGAACACGTAATAATAGCATTACAAAATAGAATTGGGATAGATGTAAGTTATGGTAAAGCAAGAGAAATAGAAGGAGAAAAATATTATATAATTTATCAATATAAATATAAAAATATGGCTATTGAGTGTGGAAAAATAGCTGTAGATTTAATCAACAATATAATCAATGGTAAAAGATATAATATAAAAACTAAAACAAGGGAATTGGTATGTTTACTGAAGACTGAGGAACTTGGTCCCAGTACTTTATCTATAATACAAGAAGCTAAAAAAAGAAATATTCCCGTTACCAAAATAGGTGAAGATAGCATGTTTCAATTAGGATATGGTATCAAAGGAAAAACTATAGAGGCAACTATATGTAATAGCACTAGTGCTGTATCTGTAGATATAGCTTGCGATAAATTACTATCTAAAAATATATTGATGGATCAGTGTATACCTGTTGCCGAAGGATATAAAGTAAAAAATTATATTGATTTACTGTTTAAAGCAGAAAAATTAGGCTATCCAGTAGTTTTAAAACCACGTTTTGGTAACCAGGGTAAGGGCGTAGTAGTAAATATAAAAAACCAAAAGGAATTAGTAAATGCTTACAGTATAGTAAACAAAAAATTCCAAGATATAATGATAGAGAAATATATCAATGGCAAAGATTACAGGGCATGTGTTGTAGATGGAAAGGTGGTAGCTGTAGCCCAACGAATTCCACCATACATAATAGGCAATGGTAAAAGTACAATTTATGAATTGATAAAGGAATTAAATAGGGATGAAAGAAGAGGAGATGGACATGAAAAACCATTAACTAAAGTAAAAATAGATAAAGATCTTAAAAATAATATAAATAAAGAAGGATATACTTTAGGCTATATACTTCCTGAGGAATATAAATTAGAGTTAAGGCATAATGCCAATTTATCTACTGGAGGAGTAGCTATAGATTGTACTGACTTAATATGCACTGAAACAAGAGAGGTTTGCGAGAGAGCTGCTAAAGCTATAGGGTTAAATATATGTGGAATAGATATATGTTGTAGTGATATAAGTAAGCCACTTAAAGAGAACGAAGGGATAATGGAAGTAAATGCGGCACCTGGCATAAGAATGCATCAATATCCTTATAAAGGGAAAAGCAGAAATGTAGCAAAGGCCATAGTAGATATGATGTTTAAGGAATATGATGGCAATATACCTATTATATCAATTACAGGAACTAATGGAAAAACTACAACTACTAGATTGATAGCTCATATTTTAAGTTTTTCAGGTAAGAAGGTGGGAATGACAACCACCGGTGGTATATATATAAATAATAAATGTATAAACAAGGGAGATACTACAGGATACTATAGTGCTAAGACTGTATTAACCAATAAAGAGGCAGAAGTAGCTGTTTTAGAATTGGCAAGGGGAGGCTTAATTAGAGATGGTTTGCCTTATGATTTGGCGGATGTAGGTATAATAACTAATGTTACAGAGGATCATTTGGGTCTAGGAGGTATAAATACCTTAGAGGATATGGCTTATGTTAAAGCATTAGTAGGTGAAGCTATAAAAAAAGATGGATATGTAGTAATAAATGCTGATGATGAAGCTAGCATAAGTATTATAAATAGAATGAAAAGCAAAATTATATTATTTACTAAGAATAAAAATAACCCCATCATATCCCAATATTTAGACAATAAAAATTTAGTGTTATATTTAGATGAAGATACTATATATTTAAAGAAATTAAATAAAAATGAGGAAATAATAAATGTTAACAAAATACCGATAACCTTAGGGGGAAAACTAATTTATAATGTAGAAAATGCAATGGCAGCTATAGCAGCATTAATAGCATTAGGGATAGATGTAAATACTATTAGACAAGGCCTAGAAAGCTTTAGTAATGAAGAACAAAATCCTGGTAGATTTAATATGTATAATGTACATGGAACAAATGTAATATTAGATTATGGACACAACATTGAAGGATATAAAGTAGTTTTAGAAAGTATTAAAAAAATTAAACATAAAAGAATAATAGGAGTTGTAGGAGTGCCAGGAGATAGAACTAATAGTAGCACATTAAAAGTAGGTAATATTTGTGGAGAAAATTTCGATTATGTCTATATAAAGGAAGATAGGGACAAAAGAGGAAGAAAACATGGAGAAATAGCAGATTTATTGAAAAAAGGAATTTTAGAAACGGGATTTAAAAATTCTAAGTTAAATATAATATTAGATGAGGAAGAAGCTCTTAAAAAGGCTATAGAATTCTCTAACCCAGGAGATTTAGTTATAATGTTTTTTGAAGAATTTGAACCGGCAGAAAATATTGTAAAAGATAAAATTAAAAAAGGCAAGATAACAAAACGTGAAACAGCTTTAGCATAGGATTAAAGCTACAATTTATGAATATCATGATTGTAGCTTTAATTTTTTTGATGTATTATATATTCTATAATATATATTTTTGGAGGAATAAAATGTTATCAAAAGCTCATGCTAAAATAAATTTATCCTTAGACGTAATAGGAAAAAGAAAAGACGGATATCACCTTTTAAAGATGTTAATGCAAACCATAGATTTATATGATCTAATAGAAATAAAAAAAATAAAAAAAGATATAATAATAGATTGTGATAGAGAGTATATACCTAAAGATAGGAGAAATTTGGCATATAAAGCAGCAACCCTATTTTTAGATAGATACAATATAGATTCTGGAGTTAGAATAAACATAACTAAAAATATACCAGTAGCAGCAGGATTAGCAGGGGGAAGCACAGATGCGGCTACAGTATTGAAAATAATGAGAGATATATTTGAGCCAGACATAAGTAATGAAGAATTAAAAGAGATAGCTTTAGATATTGGGGCAGATGTGCCGTTTTGTATAGAAGGTGGGACAGCTCTTTGTGAAGGTATAGGAGAAAAAATTACTCCCATAAAAAATTTTAAAAATCACATATTAGTATTAGTTAAACCTAATTTTGGGTTATCTACAAAAGATGTATACAATAATTTAAAAGTAGAAAAAATATATATTCATCCTAATACAACAAAATTAATACAATCAATAGAAGAAGATAATTTGAAATCTGTAGCTAGAAATATGAGGAATGTCTTAGAAAATGTTACATTAAGAAAATATAAGGCATTAAATTCTATAAAAAGTAATTTTATAGAGTTAGGAGCATTAGGAAGTATGATGAGTGGTAGCGGACCAAGTGTATTTGGATTATTTGATGATATGCTAAAGGCTCAAATATGTTATGACAATATGAGAGAAAAGTATAAAGAAGTATTTATAACAAGAACAATATAATAGTTAAAAGACCATAGAAATATATTTTAAGAATTATTTATATGGTCTTTTTTTTATTATCTTACTAGTTGTACATAAAGCTAAAGTTTTTACTTAAATGAATAAATTAAAGTTATAAAGGAAAAAATACTTTAGAACTAATTTTTAATTTATTGGAGGAGTTTAATGGGAAGAATAATAGGCATATTTGATAAATATTTTTTAATTTTAATGTTAATCGAGGGGGGTATTACTATGTTTATGGATGCCCCCTCTTTTAAAAAATCAAATATGATGAAGAGCTATAAGCAAGCCAGATGGATTGGTATTTTTATTATAACTATAAGTTTAATATTATATATTCTGCAAAGAATATTGTTTTAAAATAGTATATTTCTTAAAATGTAGTATTTTTTAGGTTAGTTCTAAAGGGAGTGTATAAGATGAAGGAAGTAGTTAATGATGAAATAAGTAAAAGTATAGATGAAAATATAAAATATATAAAAGAATTACTGGAAGGTAATTCTGATATGGTTTTTAGGGAATTTTTAATAGGAGATAAGAAAGCTTTTATAATGTACATAGATGGTATGGCAGACAAAGATTTATTGAATGACTATGTTTTAGAATCTCTTATGTTGGAATCAGAAAAATTAGGTAATATAAGTGATATCAAAAATAGAATTTCAAATAAAAGATATGAGTCTAATGATAAATGTAATGTAAATGATATCAAAAATAAGATATTAACGGTAACAGATGTATCAGAGAAAGACAAATTAAGTAAAGCCATAGACCTAGTATTATCAGGAGATACTCTATTGTTAATAGAAGGAATGGATAAGGCTTATGTAATAGCTACAAGACTTTGGCCTGTTAGGGGGGTTGGGGAACCGGAGTCAGAAACAACAATAAAAGGAAGTAGAGATGGGTTTACAGAAACTATAAGATTTAATACTGCATTGGTTAGAAGAAGAATAAAAGATACGAGGTTGAAGATAAAATCTAAAACGTTAGGAGTAAGATCTAAAACAGATATGGCCATTATATATATAGAAGATATTGTAAACCAGGATGTTTTAAATAATATATATGATAGATTAGAAAAAATAGATATTGATGCCATATTGGGAAGCGGATATATAGAACATCTTATAGAAGATGGTAAATGGTCTCTTTTCCCAACTACTAGAAGTACAGAGAGGCCAGACGTAGTAGCTTCAGCTTTATATGAAGGCAAAGTAGCTATTTTAGTTGATAATTCGCCTTTTGCCATTATAGTTCCTACTACCTTACCAAGTTTGTTTCAGTCTCCAGATGATTACTACGAAAAATGGATACATTCGTCAATAATAAGAATAATAAGATTATTTTCAATAATTATTAGTATTATATTGCCCTCTATGTATGTAGCTGTAACTTCGTATCATAGCGATATAATACCAACTAAGTTAGCTTATTTTATAGCTGCATCTAGAGAAGGGGTGCCTTTCCCAGCCTATATGGAGGCACTAATAATGGAGTTTAGCTTAGCATTTTTAATGGAATCTATAATTAGATTACCGAAACCCATAGGGGCTACTATAGGTATTGTGGGGGGGCTAATAATAGGTCAGGCAGCTGTATCAGCAGGTATTGTAAGCCCCATAATGATTATAATTGTTTCTATAACCACTATAACAAGTTTCACAGCCCCAAGTTATGATGCAAGTCTTTCTTTTAGAATAATTAGATTTTTATTAATTATAGCAGCATCATTTTTAGGATTATATGGGATAATTTTAGGATTGATAGTATTGTTAATACATTTAGTAAGATTAAAAAGTTTTGGTATACCTTATTTATCACCTATGGTTAATCCAAGTATCAGTGATTTCAAAGATATGTATATAAGAGCACCTATAAGATTTTTTAAGAAAAGACCAGATTACATGAAAACTAGAGATAAAATAAGACAAAGATAAAGTAGATTTGGAGGAATTAATGGTGAGGGATGAGAACTTTGTAACATCTTATAGTTTGTTTGCTACTATTGTAACTAGTGTTATTGGAGTAAGTGTATTTTCTTATGCTAGTGATCTTGCAAATATTGTTGGAAATGATGGCTGGATTGTAATAATAATAAGTGCTTTAATTAATTTTGGCTTAATATATATCATGTATTTAATAATAAAATTTAATAATTATAACGAGTTTTATAAAATAGTAAATGATAATTTTGGAAAGTATCTAGGGAAAATTATAGTTTTAAGTTTTATTATTTATAATGTTATATATATATCAAATGGATTAAGAGTTTTTGTAGAAGAAATCAAATTGTATTTATTAGAAAAAACTCCTACAGAATTTTTGATAATCATTAGTGTAATAGTGGCTAGTTATCTTATAAGAGGAGAGGTAGATACTCTTGTTAAATTTAATGAAGTAGTTTTCTGGTTTAGTTTTATTCCGGTTATATTTGTATTATTGTTTGCATTTTATCAGGGGGACTTTACTAATTTATTACCTGTATTACAAAATAAGCCTAGTAGTTATATAACAGCTACATGGGCTACAATAAACAGATTCAAAGGGATAGAGATAATATTTTTATTATTACCTTTTATGAAAAAAAAGAATAAAACATCAAAAATATTATTTAACAGCTTATTTTTTATCGGGATTTTTTATATTTTAGTAGTAATTTTATCTGTAACTATGTTTTCAACAGAACAGGTGAAATTAATGCTTTGGCCAGGAATAACCATGATAAAATCAATAGATATACCAGGTACATTTATTGAAAGATGGGAGGGTATAATTATGGCTATATGGACATTATTCTTTTTTACTACATTTACCAATATATATTATTTTTCAGCAGACATATTAAAAGATATGTTACATATAGAAGATATAAAAATATCATCTTTATTTATAATGCCATTTGTATATATTATTGCACTATATCCTGAAAATGTAGTAGAGGTAATTGATGTAGGTAAGAATTTAATGCCCATATTATTTATTATAAATATGGTGGTTATCCCTATAATTTTATTTTTAATAAGTAAATCTAAATTAAGTAAGAGGAAGCGATAATATTAAAAGTAAGTATAAGCATAAATATATATTTGGGAGTTGTTATATTATGAAATCAAAAAAGTGTTTAGCTATAATACTTATATTATCAACCATATGTATGACAGGATGTTGGGATAAGATAGAAATAAATGAAAGGGCATTTGCTTCTGTTCTCGGAGTGGATGCAGGAAAGGATATAGGTAAAGAAAAACAGCTAAAAGAAATAAGTGAGTCAGCATCTTTTACAGGGAGTAAATTTGATAAAATAAAGGTAACCTATGCTTTCCCGGATATAAGTAAATTAGGCCCTGAAAAGGGAGGAACAGCAGTAGATAATACTATGTCAGTAGATGCATATTCAATGCAGAATAGTATAAATGAAGTTATAAATAAAAGCAGTAGAACTTTAAGTTTTGGACACTTAAAGCTTATAGTTTTAAATACAAGTATTTTGGATTATAGTAATACTTTTAAAGAGGTAATAGATTATCTACAAAGACAACCAGCTATAAATAGAACGATTTATATAGTATTTTCAGAAGATAAAAGTGAAGAAATACTTAAATTTAAGCCTAATATGGAAAAAAGTATAGAAAATTATATAATAGGTATATTAGAAAATAATAAAAAAAGCAATACATCTTTCCCTCTTACATTAAATGAATTTTTAGAAAAGACTGGCCAAAATAATATAACTCTGATGCCCGTTATTAATATAGATAAAGAAAATAAAGATCTTAAAATATCAAAAGTTGCTGTGATAAAAAATGATAAAATAAAGGGATATATAAGTACGGAACAGGCTAATAGTATCCAACTTATTAATAAAAGATTTAAAGGAGGAACTAGAACAATAATAAGAGATGGAAGTCCTTTAGATTATTCCATAGAAAATAATGAGAGAAAAATTAACATAAAGGATAAAAAGAAATTAAGTGTTGATATAAAATTAAACTTAGAGGGTCAAATTAAAGGATATAATATTGATAAACAGATATCATCTAATGAAGAAAATATAAAAAAAATAGAATCAAATTTAGATAAAGCCATAACACAGGATATAAAAGAAGTTATAAGAATATCTCAAACTGAATATAATACAGATATTTTAGATCTAGGAGAGTTCATACATAAGTATCACCCTAAACTGTGGAAAGAAATAAAAGGTGATTGGAATCAATTATATAAAACTGTAGATATAAATGTTAGCGTGGATACAAAAGTTAGAAGAATAGGAGGAATAAAATAATTTTTTCAAGTGAATATAACTATAATATTTGGCAATAATAACTAATAAATAAGATCAATAGGGGGAATATATATGAAAAAAATATTAGTCTTTATGTTAAGTATTATAGTTGTATTTTTTATTAGTTTTAAATCTTTTAATTTATTTCATAAAAGTACAAGCGTTGAGCAAAAAGATATTTCAAATAAAATAATAAGGTTTCATGTTTTAGCAAATAGTGATAGTATAGAAGATCAAGGTTTGAAACTTAAAGTTAAAGATGAAATAATAAAATATATGATGCCAAAATTAGATAAAAGCAGTAGCATAGATGAATCAAGAAAAATACTAAAAGAAAATGATAAAGAGATAAAAAAAATAGCAGAAAATATTATAAATAAAAATGGATATAAATATTCAGTTAATACTTATCTAGGACAAGACCAATTTCCTATAAAAACCTATGGTAATATAACTTTACCACAGGGTAAATATGAAGCTTATAAAATAGTTATAGGTAATGGACAAGGTCAAAATTGGTGGTGTGTTATGTTTCCTCCATTATGTTTTGTTGATGTAACAAAAGGAGAAGTATCAACAAAGAAAACGGAACAAAAAATGAAAAAAGTATTAAAAGAAGAAGAGTTGAAGTGTATTAATAATTCAAAAAATTCTTATGAAATAAAGTTTAAGGTTGTAGAAAAGATTAATAAATTAAAAAGATAAATAAAACTCTGTATTTGAAAATAATACAGAGTAATTTTATAACAAAAATTTTTCCGCTGTTTTTATAAAATATTTTTCTATAGATTTAAACAAATTTTTACTTTTATGACTAATTACAGGATTAGATACGTACATTTTATTTTTAGAAGAGTCATTTTTTTTTATACTAATTAAAAATTCCAATAAGTTATAAATGTCATTTCCACAATTTGGCTTAGCAAATTTATTGCAATTTAAACTCATAGTTTTTAGTGATGATTCAGATTTTAATAAATCACTTATTATATCCTTTGTATCTTCTATAGAGTCTATACTGATAGCTAAATTATGTCTTAATAAAAATTTTGCATTTTTTTCTTCTTGACCTGGTATAGGCGAAAAAACAGCCATCGGTATATTTGAAACTAATGCTTCTGTAATAGTAAGACCGCCAGGTTTAGTTAAAAGCAAATCACAACATTGCATATATTTATTTACTTTATCAGTAAAGCCTATAATTCTAGTTTCTTTATTAGAATTTTCTTTTAACTTATTTAATTCGCTGTATAGTTTTTTATTGTTACCTGTTATTATAATAATTTGCATATTTTGATCTATTTTTATTAATTCGCTATAAAGATCAGATATTTTACCTATACCTAAACTTCCACCCATTATTAAAAAAGTAGGAATATTAATGTTTAAGTCTAATTCTTTTAGGGTTTTTTCTTTATCATACTTTTTTAAAAAACTTGGGTTAACAGGTATACCAAAATCAAAAATTTTATTTTTAGGAACATTTCTAGCTACCATTTCGTCAATCATATCTGAATTAGATACTACATAAGCATCCGTATGCTCCTGAATCCAAAAACTATGAGGAGCATAATCTGTAAGTATAGTCAAAGAAGGTATATTTAATTTACCCTTATCTTTCATAATAGATATCATTTCAGCTGGGAAAGGATGAGTACATATTATAATATCTGGGTTAAGTTCATTTACTAAATGAGAAAGTTTGTAAGTCATAATTTTGCTCAAATTAGAACTTATAACTGTAGCTAAACCTTCATCATCCTCTGAATGATCATATAATTTCCCAAATAAAGAAGGAGTTACTTTTAGTGTCTTCAAATAGCTACCTATAATAACTTTGTCTATTAAAGGGTTTATGTACTTTAATGTATCTATTACAGTAATTTCAGCTTTGTTATTATTTAATTTTATATAAGATTTTAACGCTTCTGCGGCATGGATATGGCCACCTCCAGCAGAAACAGATAAGATTAAAATTTTCATTTAGTCACCCTCTAATTTATTATGTAATAAATAAAATATTATTATAGCAATAAAGTGTTGTATATGGATTATACATTAACATTATATAGGATAAACATATAATTATAAACTTATTTAAATAAGTTTTAAGGATTTTTTAATATGGGAATATAAATTATTAAGAAGTATGTTAAATATATTATATATTATAAACATAAAATAAATACTTAAA
Source organism: Clostridium botulinum (assembly GCF_001276985.1). Taxonomy (GTDB): domain Bacteria; phylum Bacillota; class Clostridia; order Clostridiales; family Clostridiaceae; genus Clostridium_F; species Clostridium_F botulinum. The sequence goes on along the minus strand of NZ_LHUL01000027.1, from coordinate 328,420 downwards.
TATTCTATAAAACTTAGACTGTATAGTCTATAATAGCATAAAATTAATAATAAAAAATTTATAAATTATAGTTATATATTTAAATAAATTTTGTTAATTAATGAATAACCTAAACCATAAATACAGATAATAAGGTAAGAAATGTTGGGAGGTTATGATATATGAAAAAAAGTACTAGAAGGATAGTATATACTTTAATTGTGACATTGATAGTTGTTTTTTCAAGTACCTTTGCTATTTTAATGACTTTAGAAAGAAATGATTATAGAAATTATCTTCAAGGTGAATATAGTAAAAGCTTACATGAATTAATAACTTCTGTACAAAATATAAGGGTTAATTTATCTAAAGCATCTATTATAGGTTCAAGAGACCAGGAAATAGTTACATTTGAAGAAATATTTAAATATTCATCCATGGCTAATGATAAATTACATTCATTACCTATAGATCAAAATACAATAGCAAATACAAGTAAATTTTTATCCCAAGTGGGGGATTTTTCTAATAGCTTAGGAAAATCAATAGTTAAAAATAATAATTTATCAAAAAAAGATTATGAAAATATAGAAAGATTAAAAAAGGAATCTCTTCAATTAGAAAATCAACTAAATAACGTTGTTACGGATATTAATGAAGGTAGAGTTAAATGGGGAGACATAAGAAAGAAAGTTGGTGGAGTATTAGCTAAAGAGAATCCAAATTCAGTTAAAGGCCAATTTAATAATATGCAAAAACAGGTTATGCAGTATCCGGCCTTAATTTACGATGGACCTTTTTCAGATAATACTTTAAAAATAACTCCTAAAGTAAATAGTGAAAAAAATATTTCTGAAAGTCAGGCCCAAAAAATAGCAGAAAATATAATTGGTAAGGATAAAATTAAAGCTATTAAATTAGATACAAATGAAGGGAAAACAAATATAGGAACCTATAGATTTATAGCAGATATTAAAGGTAGGGACAATAAAAATGGTAATGTTACATGCGAAATTAGTAAGCATGGTGGGAAACTAGTATATTTAATAGATTCTAGGAGTATAGGCCAACCTAAAATAGATAGTAAAAAAGCAAAAAGTATAGGAAACAATTATTTGAAAAAGCTTAAAATTTCTAATATGGTGCCTACATATACTTTAAATTATGAAAATGTAGCTGTAATAAATTATGTATATAAGCAGGATGATGTAATAGTGTATCCAGATCAAATAAAATTGAAAATAGCTTTAGATACTGGAGAAATAATAGGTGTAGACTCACAGAAATATTTAATAGCTCATCATGATAGAGATATCAATAAAAATATAAAGGTCAGCCAAAAGGAAGCACAAAAGAAAGTCGGGAAAAATTTAAATATTACTAATATTAGATTAAGCATTATTCCAACAGAGGCTAATACAGAAGTTTTATGTTATGAATTTTCTGGAACTTATAAAAATGATAAATTTAAAATGTTTATAAATGCTAATACAGGATATGAAGAGCGAATATTACAAATACTAGATACTCCAAATGGTGAATTAACAATATAATATAATTTAAAATAAAGAGTGAATAATAGTGTATTCACTCTTTATTTGTATTATAATAATAGTTATTGAAAAGTAAGTAATATGAAAAGAAGGGTGAGTTTAATGACAAGAGCTTTAGCTATGATATCAGGTGGCTTAGATAGTACATTAGCTGCTAAACTTATAAAAGATCAAGGTATAGAAGTAATAGGAATATGCTTCAGATCATATTTTTTTAATGAAAAAAATGCAGAGAGAATGACTAAACAGATTGATATACCTTTAGAAGTAGTGGATTTTTCAAAGGAACATTTAGATATGGTTAAAAACCCCAAACATGGGTATGGGAAAAATATGAATCCATGTATTGATTGTCATGCTATGATGATGAAGTATTCAGGAGAACTTTTAAAAAAATTTAATGCAGACTTCATAATAACAGGAGAGGTTTTAAATCAGAGACCTATGTCGCAAAATAAGGCAGCTTTAAATGTAGTAAAAAAAGAATCAGGATATGAAGAAAAAATATTAAGACCGTTGTGTGCTAAGATTTTACCACCTACAGAAATGGAATTACAAAATCTTGTAGACAGAGAAAAACTTTTAAATATATCTGGTAGAAGTAGAAAGGTTCAAATGGAACTAGCAGAAAAATGGGGTATAAAAGAGTACCCTTCACCAGCTGGGGGTTGTAAACTTACAGAGCCTAATTATGCAAAAAGATTAAAGGATTTACTAAAACATAAAGAAACCCCTGAAGTAAGGGAACTTGAATTATTAAAATATGGAAGACATTTTAGAATATCAGAGAATTGTAAAATAATATCTACTAGAACTAAAGAAGAAGGGGATATTATTAAGAATTATTTAGATTCAAAAGACTATATGCTTTTAGCTTGCGACTATAATGGTTCTACTGTGATAATAATAGGAGAGCCTAATAAAGATGATATAAAATTAGCAGCTGAAATAACAGGACGATATAGCAAAGGCAAGGATGAAGATGAGATAAAAGTTAAGTATGGTAAAGTCAATACTGATTTAAATAATATAATAAAAGTAAAGCCAGCTTCTGATGATTATTTAAAAAAATTTATAATATAAATATAAGGAAAAGGAATGTAAGTTATGAAGAAGAAAGCACTCATTCATGTTTTAAGTTCCATACCGGATGTAAAAGAAAAAGATGATTCAATAGAAGTGGTTACGCCAGGGAACTTTTATAAAAAAGATAAAAATTATTATGCTGTTTATGAAGAAACTGCAATATCTGGAATGGAAGGTACTACTACTACTCTTAAAATAGGTGAAAAAAATTTTTCATTAATAAGAATGGGAAATACAAGTACAAAAATGGATTTTACATTAAATAAGAAGAGTATGTCTATGTATAGCACCCCTTATGGTACTTTAGAGATAAATATAAATACTAAGAAACTAGATATAAATATAGATGATAATGGAGGGAGCATATATATTGACTATATTTTAGGAGTAGAAGGGCAAAAACCTCAAAATACTATATTAAGTATAAATATATCACCTGAAAAAAAATAAATATCAGATAGAGTTACATAATCAATATTAACTCTCTTAAAATTGTGTAAAGCATTGTTTGAGAGGGTTAGTGTTGTTTAAAAATAAATTATATGGACAAAATTATAATAAAAACCGTAAGAGGTGTTATTATGAATTATTTTACAAACTCAAAATATGAAAATATAATAAAATTATTATGTAAATATAAAGGTTTATCTGAATATGAAATAATAAAAATAATGGGAGATAATGAATGCAGATATTTATTGTTTCTATTATTAAGAAAATATAATTGCATAGAAATAGAAAACTTGAAAAAAGATTTTAATATTAACGATTATGAAGGTATATGTAATAATATAGAGGAAGCAGAAAAGAAATTACTATTAAATAAAAAAATACGAGATATGTTTTTTGAGGCAGGAGAAATTTTAGATAATATAAAATAAAATTAACAAAAAAATATAGCACAACATAATAATTTGTGTTATTATATATAAGTATGTTTTTTGAATGCATAAAAATTTACATAAAATCGCGATTTTAAATATTAAAGGTAAGGATTATTATATATTAAAATTCTAATGATGTCAATAGATTTTATGTAAATTTAGTGCACAATAATACAAACTTAAACTTTGGAGGTGAAAACTGCTTTATTATATATTAAAGCAGGGGAGATATGAGCACTAAATATATATTTGTAACAGGTGGTGTTGTTTCTTCATTAGGGAAAGGAATAACAGCAGCTTCTTTAGGAAGACTTTTAAAAAATAGAGGACTTAAAGTTTCAATACAAAAATTTGATCCATATATAAATATAGATCCAGGAACAATGAGTCCTTATCAACATGGTGAAGTATTTGTAACAGAGGATGGTGCAGAAACAGATTTAGATTTAGGCCATTATGAAAGGTTTATAGATGAAAATTTAAGTCAAAATAATAATGTAACTACAGGAAAGATTTACTGGTCTGTTATATCTAAAGAAAGAAAAGGTGATTATTTAGGTGCTACAGTGCAGGTAATACCTCATATAACTACAGAAATAAAATCTAGAGTATATAGAGTCGCTAAAGAAAAAGAAGTAGATGTAGTTATAACTGAAATAGGTGGAACTATAGGAGATATAGAATCTCTACCTTTTTTAGAATCAATAAGGCAAATCAAATATGAGGTTGGAAGAGAAAATGTATGTTTTATTCATGTAACCTTACTACCCTTTCTAGGAAAAGCAGGTGAATTAAAGACAAAGCCTACACAACACTCAGTTAAAGAACTTAGAGGAATAGGGATACAGCCAGATATCATAGTTTGTCGATCAGAAAAACAGATACCAGAGGAATTAAAGGGCAAAATAGGATTATTTTGTAATGTAGATAAAGAAGATGTCATACAAAATTTAGACGCAGAAAATCTTTATGAAGTACCATTAATGCTACATAAGGAAAATTTAGATACTTTAGTATGTAAGAAATTAGGCCTAAATTATAGTAAAATAGATAACACGGAATGGATATCAATGGTAAATAATGCAAAAAACCTTTCTAAGAATACTACCATAGCTTTGGTAGGGAAGTATGTAGAATTACATGATGCTTATATATCAATAGTGGAAGCTTTAAACCATGGTGGTTATGCTAATGATACTAAAGTAAATATAAAATGGATAAATTCTGAAGAGGTAAATGAAAATAACTTTGAACAATATTTAAAAGATGTGGATGGTATATTGGTACCAGGTGGATTTGGTGATAGAGGAATAGAAGGTAAAATATGGGCTGCTAAATGGGCAAGAGAAAATAAGATACCTTTTTTAGGGATATGTCTTGGAATGCAATGTGCAGTAATAGAGTTTGCCAGAAATGTATTAAATTATAAAGGAGCTCATAGTGCAGAGATAGATCCAAATACAAAATATCCAGTAATAGATTTAATGCCAGAGCAGAAGGATATAGATAATATGGGTGGAACTATGAGATTGGGAGCTTATCCTTGTAAATTACTTAAGGGTACAAATTCAGAAAAAGCTTATGGTCAGGAGATTGTATATGAAAGACATAGGCATAGATATGAATTTAATAATGAATATAGGAGTAAACTAACAGAAGCGGGTTTAATATTGTCAGGAACAAGTCCAGACGATAGGTTAGTGGAGATAGTAGAGATAAATAATCATCCTTGGTATGTGGCTGTTCAATTTCACCCAGAATTAAAATCAAGACCCAATAAGCCACATCCATTATTTAAAGACTTTGTAAAGGCCACTTTGGATAAAAAATAAATTTTATATACTAGTTAAAATTTAATATATGTTAATAAAAAACACCATCAGAATTTATAAAAATAAATAATTTTGGTGTTGTTTTTTTATTTATCCGATGACTACCCGCTCTAATACTCCCATCTTCTTCAAAGTGAGAGTAAAGAGTGGTTACGTCCCTGGATAACGATTTCTCCTAAAGGATAACGACTTCTAAGGAGTAAAACTCCTAAGAAGTCTGTTAATAAGCTTTAGTGGGAGTAAAAGCTCCCTCTGAAGCCAAGAACTCTGTTTATATAAATTATTAATTCATAGGAAAGTTATTTTTTAAAATAGATATTAAAGTAATAATACTTGAAGGATTTAACATATATTTATAGAAATATATAACAAGAGAAATGAAAAAGTTAATGGAAAATATATAAGTTTGTTATGAATTGTAAAATTATGAGAGGGGAGATGGGTCCTATGATAATACAAACAGAATTAGGGATAGCTATTAAAAATACCTTTGGAAAATATGAATTAATAGATTTTTCTTTATTCAATACTTCTAAAATAAATGAATATGAATTAGGGCTCACAATTAATAAAAGTAATAAAGGTAGTATCACAATTACTGCTAAGTGCCATATATGTAATAATATTCATAAATATAACTATAATATAGATGAATTTTTAAAAAGGGAAATTATTGTAGGTGGATGCGAAATACTAGGGATACCATTATTTTACATAGGCAACAAATCTACCATAGAAGAAAGAGTATATAAACAAAATCAAATTTTCGATAAGATATATATGATGGTTTAGAGTAACTTTTAAAAGTTACTCTTTATTTTTATTTATATATGGATTAAAATACATAAATAGGGTATAATCTATTTTGAAAGATTTTCTAAAATTTAACTACTCTTTTTAACCTAAGTTTTGATATTTTCCTGTTATTTAATATATATAATTTAATAGAGAGAGGGGATTTCTTTGATAAATAAGGATTATGAAAGTATGACCGTTAAAGAGTTAAGAGAAATAGCTAAAAAGCTTGATATAAAAAATATTTCTAAGTTCAAAAAAAATGAATTAATAGAAGAAATAAAAACTTCAAAGTCAACAGCCATAGAGAAAGATGGGAAAATTTTAGTTGAAAAAATATCACCTAAAATCATAAAAAGTGAAAATAATATACATAGCAAAATAACTAAAGAAAATGGTATTAATGAAGAAAAAACCAGTTCACTTATGAAGAATAACGAAGAAAATAAAGCTGAAAGGCTAAAAGAGATGATAAATGAATCTCAAAGAGCTAAGGGTGTTTTAGAGATTATAGAAAATAATAATTATGGATTTCTAAGAGGACAAAATTATTTGTCAGGCCCAGAAGATATATATATATCTCCATCGCAAATAAGAAGATTTAATTTAAGAACAGGTGATGAAGTTGAAGGAAAGGTTAGAATACCAAAGGATGGAGAAAAATTTAAAGCCTTAATATATGTAGAAAGGGTAAATGGAGAAAATCCTGAGAAAGCAGTAGGAAGAAAACCTTTTGAAAGCTTAGTACCTATATATCCTAATGAAAGGATTAAACTTGAAACAAATTCACAAGATTTATCTACACGGCTAATGGATATAATATCACCTATAGGTAAGGGACAAAGAGGAATGATAGTAGCCCCTCCTAAAGCAGGTAAAACTACTCTTCTAAAAAAGATAGCCCAAAGCATTTCCCGAAATAATCCATTATGTAAACTTATAGTACTTTTAATTGATGAGAGACCAGAAGAAGTAACAGATATGCAAAGATCTATTAAAGGAGAAGTAATATACTCAACCTTTGATGAAGAGCCAGAACATCATACAAAGGTTACTTATATGGTTTTAGAAAGAGCTAAAAGAATGGTAGAGCAAGGACAGGATGTTGTTATATTATTAGATAGTATAACAAGATTGTCTAGAGCATATAATTTAACTATTACACCAACAGGTAGGACATTATCAGGCGGGTTAGATCCTGGTGCATTAGTAATGCCAAAGAAATTCTTCGGTGCTGCTAGAAACATTGAAAATGGTGGGAGTTTAACCATATTAGCTACAGCTTTAACTGAAACAGGAAGCAGAATGGATGATATGATATTTGAGGAGTTTAAGGGTACTGGAAATATGGAAGTACATCTTAATAGAAAACTTCAAGAAAGAAGAATATTCCCTGCTTTAGATATTTATAAATCAGGTACAAGAAGGGATGATTTATTGTTTACAGATTCTTTAGAAAAAGAAACTGCATTTAACATAAGAAAGCTTCTTTATGAGGAAAATAATGTAGAGAATGTAACTGAACAAGTTTTAAGTATATTATCTAAAACTAAGACTAATGAGGAATTTGTAAACATAATAAGCAAAATGGATATGAATAAAAATAATAGATAGAAAATAAATAAAACCTAATCTGAAAGATTAGGTTTTATACTATTTAACGTCTTCGTTAGATAGGTTGAATTTTTTCATGAATTTATCAACTCTTCCGCCAGCATCAACTATTTTTTGTTTTCCAGTAAAGAATGGATGACATTTTGAACAAATTTCTACTTTTAACTCTTTATTAGTTGATCCAGTTGTAAAAGTATTACCGCATGCACATTTAACTACAACGTCATGGTTATATTCTGGATGTATTCCTTCTCTCATTTATTTTCACCTCTTTCGAATTGGTCTTATCACTATTTTAACTACATTATTATAACATAGGCATTTAAATGAAGTCAACAAATTACGGATATTGCATAAATTGCTTAAAAATACTAATATAATAAAGAATTAAATAATTATATGTAAATTTTACCTATAATAAATTCTTTATTATAATAATTAGTTTTGATAAAATATACTTGTTTATTAAAATGGAGGTGTTTTTATGTATGGTCCCAAAGATCATGGCTGGATTGAAGTAGTAGCAGGCCCTATGTATAGTGGAAAAACGGAAGAATTAATAAGACGAATAAGAAGAGCTGAAATTGCAAAGCAAAAAGTTCAAGTTTTTAAACCTGAAATAGATAACAGATATAGTAAACAAGATGTTGTATCTCACGCAGGAGATAAAATTCAGTCAGTACCAGTTAAAAGTAGTAAAGAAATATTAGAAAAACTTTTAGATGATACAGATGTGATAGGTATAGATGAAGCACAATTTTTTGATGATTTTTTAGTTGAAATAGTAAGTAAAATAGCTAATAATAATAGAAGGGTTATTTGTGCAGGACTAGATATGGATTTTAAGGGAGAACCCTTTGGTCCAATGCCTAAACTTATGGCTATAGCAGAATTTGTAGATAAAATACAAGCTGTATGTATGGTTTGTAATAATCCAGCTACAAGAACCCAAAGACTTATAAATGGAAAGCCAGCAAAGAAATCTGACCCAGTAGTATTAATAGGGGCACAAGAGTCTTATGAAGCTAGATGTAGGAAGTGTCATCGTGTTCCAAGATAAGTAATGAGGTGATTAAGTGGGGAAAAGTACTAACGTTGGGGGACAAGCAGTTTTAGAAGGGGTAATGATGAGAGGGAAAAATGGTATAGCAACGGCAGTTAGAAAAACAAATGGGGAAGTGATTGTAAATAAAGAAAGCTATACACCTTACACTAAAAAAAGTTTTTTCTTTTCTCTACCAATAATAAGAGGCTTTGTATCTCTTATTGAATCTTTAGTAATAGGCATACAAACTTTAAATTATTCTGCATCATTTTTTGAAGAACAGGTTGAAGAGTCTAAATTTGATAAATGGTTTAATAGAACTTTTAAGGATAAAGCAGATAATATTTTAATTGGAATAACATTACTCATATCTTTTATTATATCTGCAGTAGTATTTTTTATTTTTCCAACCTTTATAGCTAATTTTTTTAAAAAAATATATATACAAAATACCTTATTATTAAATATAATAGAAGGAATAATAAGAATAGCTATATTTTTATTATATATTTTATTAATAAGCAATATGGAAGATATAAAAAGGGTATTTCAGTACCATGGGGCAGAACATAAGACTATATTTTGTTATGAAAATCATATGGATCTAATACCTGAAAATGCTATAAAATTTACAAGATTTCATCCAAGATGTGGAACGAATTTTTTGTTTTTAGTTATGATTGTAAGCATACTTTTATTTTCGCTTACAGGATGGAATAATATATGGCAAAGAATTTTATATAGAATAATATTATTACCTGTAGTTTCAGGGGTAACCTATGAAATTATAAAATGGTTAGGTAAAAGCAATAGTAATTTTGCAAAAATTATAGCATATCCAGGGCTTATGTTACAAAAACTAACAACTAAAGAACCTGACTTAAGGCAATTGGAAGTAGCTATAATGGCTTTAAAAGCAGCAGAAGGAATTGAAAGTTCAATGGAGTGATGTTAATTTGATATTAAAAGATTTACTAATAGAAGGATATGGTGTTTTAAAAAAAGCATCTATAGGTAGCTATCAAATAGATGCTCAACTTTTATTAGGAAAAGTATTAAAAAAGGATAGATTGTTCATTTTGACTAATCCTGATTACCATATAAAAGAGGAAGAGAAAGAAAAATATTTTCAATTAATAGACCTTAGAAAAAATAAAATGCCTATAAAATATATATTAGGTACAACTGAATTTATGGGACTAAATTTTAACATAAAAAAGGGTGTATTAATACCAAGACCAGATACAGAAATATTAGTAGAAACGGTTTTAGAAGAAATAAAGAATAAAAATTATAAGCAAATTTGTGATGTTTGTTGTGGTAGTGGTATTATAGGAATTACTATAGGATATACCTTAAATAATACAGAAATAATTTGCTATGATATAGAAGATATTCCATACAATACTACTAAAGAAAATATACTCAAGCATAATCTTCAAGATAGAGTTAAAGCTTTAAAAAGTGATTTACTTACAGAGGCAATAAAAGAAAAAAGAAGGTTTGATCTTATAGTATCTAATCCACCATATATAAGAGAAGATGTTATTGAAACACTTATGGATGATGTTAAAAAATATGAACCCTTTGAAGCTTTATGTGGTGGAAAAGATGGATTATTTTTTTATGAGGGTATAATAAAGCAAAGTTTAGAAGTGCTAAATGATGGGGGAACCATAGCTTTTGAAATAGGTTATGATCAAAAAATACAGGTTTCTCACATTTTAAATGAATATGGTTTTAAGGATGTATTATGTATAAAAGACTTAGCTGGAAAAGACAGAGTTATAAAAGCTAGAAAGTATTAAAATTCACAGGTTAGTTGTAAATGCTTTATAAAGTATGATATAATATAAAATTGTGAAAATATATATACGGAGTGAGAAATAATGTTAGAAAGACTTAATTTTATAGAAAATAAATATGAAGAACTATCAAATAAAATAAGTGACCCTTCAGTTATGGCAAATCAAAAAGAATGGCAAAAACTTTGTAAAGAGCATGCTGATTTAGAAATTATAGTTAATACATATAGAGAGTATAAAAAGGCACAAGAAGATTTAGAATCAGACAAAGAAATGCTAAAGGAAGAATCAGACAAAGAACTAAGAGAAATGGCACAGGAAGAAATAAAAGAGTTAACTTTAAAATTAGAAGATTTAGAAAGAGAATTAACTATATTATTACTACCAAAAGATCCTAATGATGATAAGGATGTATTTATAGAAATTAGAGCGGGTGCCGGTGGAGAAGAGGCGGCTTTATTTGCTTCTAACTTATTAAGAATGTATACAAGATATGCGGAAAGAAAAAATTGGAAAGTAGAAACTATAAGCTTAAATGCTACAGACATAGGTGGTTTTAAAGAAGTAACTGTAGCGGTTAAAGGAAAAGGTGCTTATAGTAGATTAAAATATGAAAGTGGAGTTCATAGAGTTCAGAGAGTTCCAGACACAGAATCAAGCGGTAGAATTCATACTTCTACAGCTACTGTAGCAGTACTTCCTGAGGTAGATGATGTAGATATAAATATAAATGCTAATGATTTAAGAATAGATGTTTATAGAGCGTCAGGACATGGTGGACAGTGCGTAAATACTACAGATTCTGCTGTAAGAATAACTCACTTACCGACAGGGCTTGTAGTTACATGCCAAGATGAAAAATCACAATTAAAAAATAAAGAGAAAGCGATGAAAGTTTTAAAGGCTAGATTGTTTGAAGCTGCAGAGGCTGAAAGAGCGGCATCTATAGCAGAAGATAGAAAAAGTCAGGTTGGTACAGGAGATAGAAGTGAAAGAATAAGAACTTATAACTATCCTCAAGGAAGAATCACAGATCATAGAATAGGTTTAACATTATACAAATTAGAAACTTTCTTAGATGGTGATATAGATGAAGCTATAGAAGCTTTAGTAACAGAAGATCAAGCGGAAAAAATGAAAGATTTAGGTAGAGTTAATTAATATTAATTAAGGAAAGAAGAGGTAATTATGGATTTAAACAAAGGCCGTAGAAATCAAAAGAGATCTTATGAAAGATTTGTTGTGATTATGAGCTTTATTTTTATCCTATTACCTCTATTTTTATATTTGTATAATAAAATTTATGATATTTTCTATGTTAGCTATTTAATTATAATTGAAATATTAATTGTAATGGCTATAATAATTAGAACAGATAAAGAAAAACTAAAATTTCAATATTCCAATAATAGACTAAAGATTGTATTAGGTATAATGAATAGAAAATTAAACATAGTTTGTGATAAAGTAGTCTTAGTTCATATAGAACAGTATAACAATATATATGATGTAGAGGATTTTAGGATAATACTGTTAACTACATCAAAATTTAGAAATAATAAAATAATAAAAGTTAATGAAAAGTTTCTTAAGCTACATGATTATGCTGCAAATTTTTATTATAAACTAAAAAAAATTGATCCTGAAAAAGATTTTTATTATACAATTATAAAAAGAGGAGGACTTAAAAAGTATTATTTATTAGATACACTATATAGAACTTGCGTATATGCTCATTTTACAGAGGAATGTATAGAAAAAATAAAAGAACTTAGAAAAGAAATGGAGATAGATTAGAATATTTAATAAATTACAATAATAAATATCATATGTAAACAATAAAAAAAGGTGATTTTTTGAGCAAACTTTTATTTATTATTGTGATGGGAACTATTATATCTTTATCAGGAACAATGATAGGAGCTATAATAGGAATATCTTTAAAAGATCCTTCTGAAAAACTTCTTTGTAAATTTATGGGCTTTTCAGCTGGACTTATGTTGTCTATCGTGGTTTTTGATTTAATACCAGAAGCTTTAAATTCATGGGATTTTTATGGAGTTCTAATTTTTTTAATACTAGGAATGCTAATTGTATATTTTATTGATAAAAATACAAATAGTATAGATATAAATATGCATAAGAAGGTAGCATTTATGACTGCTCTAGGTCTTATATTGCACAATTTCCCAGAAGGTATTTTAATGGGGGTTGGATTTCAAGCAGGAAATAGATTAGGGCTGAAAATGGCAATTATTATATCCATACATGATATCCCAGAAGGTATAGCGGTGGCCACTCCTTTAATAGCATCTAATGAAAAAAAGAGTAAAACTTTGTTTTATGTTTTTCTTACTGCAATTCCTACATTATTTGGTGTATTCTTAGGTTCTTATGTTGCTACTATATCTAAAAATTTTTTAAGTATACTTCTAGCACTAGCTTCAGGAATAATGCTTTATGTTGTATGTGCTGAAATGATTCCGGAATCAAGAAATTTAGGAGATAAGCTTACATCATATTTTTATATGATAGTAGGTATTATAGCTGGATTAGTTATAATAAAACTATTATAAAACTTAGGATGGTGTTTATTATGAAAACAAAAGTTATGAGATTAGATGAAAACAATATAGATGAGCATGTCATAAGTGAGGCTGGAGATATATTAAGACAGGGTGGACTTGTAGTATTTCCTACAGAAACTGTATATGGACTAGGAGCTAATGCTTTGGATAAAAATGCAGTAAAAGGAATATTTCAAGCGAAGGGAAGACCACAGGATAATCCTTTAATAGTTCATATTTCTAAGATGAAAGATATAGAGAAATTAGTTCAAAAGATACCATCTGTAGCCGAAAAATTAATGGATAAATTTTGGCCTGGACCTATGACTATAATATTAAAGAAAAAAGATATAATACCAAATGAAACTAGTGCAGGGTTAGATAGTATAGGGATTAGGATGCCATCTAATAAAATAGCAATGAAGCTTATTTCTATGGCAGGCGTGCCTATAGCTGCACCTTCAGCAAATTTATCAGGGAAACCTAGTCCAACAGATGTAGAAACTTGCATAGAGGATCTAGATGGTAAGGTAAATATAATATTAGGTGGGGATAATTCTGAAGTAGGTGTTGAATCTACTGTAATAGATTGTACAATTAATCCCCCTTGCATTTTAAGGCCTGGTGGAATAACATTAGAAATGGTAAAAGAGGTAGATTCCAATATATATATTGATCCAGCTATAATGAAAAAGCCAGATAAAGACTTGAAACCGAAGGCTCCAGGGATGAAATATAGACACTATGCACCAAAGGCCCCATTAAAAATAATTAAAGGGGATTTAAATAAAACTATTGAAAAAATTAATGAAATGGTGCAAAATTATATAGATGCAGAAAAGAAGGTAGGAATTATTGCTACAGATGAAACTATAGACAATTATAGAAAAGGTGATGTGGTTTCTATAGGAAGCAGAAAAGATTTAAATACCATTGCCCATAACTTGTTTTATGTTTTAAGAAGCTTTGATGAAAAAAATGTAGATTTAATCTTATCTGAAGCATTTGAAGAAAAAGACATGGGAGTAGCTATAATGAACAGGCTAAAAAAGTCAGCTGGCTATGATATTATAAATTTAGATTAGGAGGCACTATGAATATATTATTTGTTTGTACAGGAAATACTTGTAGAAGTTTTATGGCAGAGGCTATATTTAATTCTTTAAATAATATGGAAGAATTAACTGCTAAGTCAGCGGGTATAGCTGTGGTGCCTGGAAGTGTTTCATCAAGTAATGCTTGTAAAATAATTAATGAAGATATTAATGTAGACCTGTCTAATAGAGAAGCAATTCAATTAGATGAAGAGATATTAGATCAATCAGATCTAATATTGACTATGACATATTCAGCTAAAGACTTGTTATCTAATTTATCTTTAGAAGATAGTGATAGGATTTTTTGTATAACTGAATATGTAGGACAAAAAGGCGAGATTTTAGATCCTTTTGGAGGAGACATAGAAGTATATAAGAATACTTATGAACAATTAAAAAATATCATTTTATTATTATTAAAAAAATTAAAAGAAGATAGACAAAACTAATAGGTGGTTTATCTTCTTTTTTTGCAAAAATTAATATAAATAATGCGGAGGTGTTTTAAATGAAAATAGCTTTAGGAAGCGATCATGCAGGATTACCTTTGAAAAATGAAATAATAAAACATTTAGAAGGTAAAGGAATAGAGATAAAAGATTTTGGTACATATACAGAAGAATCCTGTGATTATCCAGACTATGCACAAAAAGTTGCAGAAAAAGTTGTAGCTAAAGAATTTGATTTTGGAATATTAGTATGTGGAACAGGTATAGGTATAAGTATAGCTGCTAATAAAGTCAAAGGAGTTAGAGCGGCTTTATGTAGTGATACTTTTAGTGCGCATGCATGTAGAGAACATAATAATGCTAATATACTAGCCCTAGGACAAAGAGTTGTAGGAGTGGGATTAGCACTAGATATAGTGGATAATTTCTTAAATGCTGAATTCCAAGGTGGAAGACATGAAAACAGAATCAATAAAATGATGAGAATAGAAAAATAATAAAAGAGATAACTAGGAGGAAAACATAAATGAGTAAAGTAACACAAATAGCACATCCATTAATTCTTCATAAATTAGCCTTAATTAGAGATAAAAATACTGGTTCTAAAGATTTTAGGGAGTTAGTAGAAGAAGTAGCTATGCTTATGGCTTATGAAGTTACAAGAGATTTACAATTAAAGGAAGTTGAGATTGAAACTCCTATATGTAAAACAAAATGCAAAATGCTATCAGGTAAGAAAGTAGCAATAGTTCCAATATTAAGAGCAGGACTTGGAATGGTTGGTGGCATGACTAGCTTAATACCAGCAGCAAAAGTGGGACATATAGGGCTTTACCGTGATGAGGAAACTTTAAAACCTGTAGAATATTTCTGTAAATTACCTCAAGATATTGGTGATAGAGATGTAATTGTTACAGATCCAATGCTTGCTACAGGAGGATCTGCAAAAGATGCAATAACATTATTAAAACAAAAAGGAGCAAAACATATAAGACTAATGTGTCTTGTAGCAGCTCCAGAAGGAATTAAAGAAGTTATGGATGAACATCCAGATGTAGATATATATGTAGCTTCTGTAGATGAAAAACTTAATGAAAAGGGCTATGTAGTTCCAGGCTTAGGAGATGCAGGAGACAGACTATACGGAACAAAATAAGTAAATTATTATTTAAAAGCTCTTAAAGGTTAATAATTAAAACAATAAATACTTTTAGTAAATAGATAACTATAAAAATAAAGAATAGTAATTATTTTTATAGTTATTTATTTTTTTTATAAGATAAAGTTCAACGCCTTGAATTCTATATTTATTTTCAGTACGCTCTACTATTAATTATTATTTTTGTATATAAAAAAATTAGAAAAAAATAATTTATTAGGAGTACTTCTTATTTTTAAGTCTATTCTTAATTTTAAAAACTTATTTATTGTATAAAATTATAAACAATTTTTTGAAATAAGGAGTATATTTTATGATAGGAAATATTTTTATAGCTATCTATCGACCAAAAGTATTTCTTATTTTAATTCTCAAACTTTAAAAGTTATTAAGTGACAATTTCTTTAAAATGTTCTTAAATACTTTTAATTATTTGGGTTTTATTATAGAATAAAATAGAGTTATAGTTGAAATTTTATTTATACTATATGATGGAGGGCTTAATGGATAGAATAGATAAGAATAATTATTATTTAGATATATGTGAAACTGTTTTGGAAAGAGGCACATGTCTTAGAAGAAATTTTGCTGCTATAATAGTTAAGAATGATGAGATAATGGCAACAGGGTATACAGGAGCACCTAGAGGAAGAAAAAACTGTTGTGATTTAGGATATTGTAAAAGGGAAGAGCTAAAAGTACCTCGAGGTACTAGATATGAACTGTGTAGGTCTGTTCATGCAGAACAGAATGCTATTATATCTGCTAGAAGGCAAGACATGATAGCATCAACTATGTATTTAGTTGGTAAAGAATACAGTACTGGTAAATATGTAGTCAACACTGCCCCTTGTTCTCTTTGTAAAAGATTTATAATAAATTCTGGTATTGATAAAGTGGTCATAAGAGACTCAAAAGAAAAATTTAGAATTATACAAGTTGAAGAATGGATAGAAAATGATGATTCATTAAATGGTGATGGGTCCTATTAATTAAAAAATAAATTGATTTATAGCTCTTTTGTTTATCATAGCTGGCTTGGCATGGTTAATATTGATTAAATAATAAGTCCTGTAATTAGATTAAGGAGAGTTTTATAATGGATACAAAATTGTACATAATTGGAGCTATTACAGCTATAGTGCTATCAGTTATTTTAACACCTATAGTAAAAAAAGCTGCATTTATATTAGGTGTAGTAGATATACCTAAGGATAAAAGAAAAATTCATAAAAAACCTATACCACTTTTAGGTGGTATAGCAATATACATATCTTTTGTAGTTGCTTTGATATTAAAAAAGGGGCCTCTAACTTTAGAAGAAATAGGAATAATATTAGGATCTACAGTTATAGTTATAGGCGGATTTATTGATGATAAGTATGATATGTCTCCTATAAAAAAAATTCTATTTCAATTAGCTGCAGCTATTTGTTTAATAATATGTGGATTAAAAATACAATTCATAACGAATCCTTTTGATCACCTTAACTTATATGTAGGATTACATATTTTTGCTATACCTATAACTATAGTATGGGTTATAGGTATAACTAATGCATTAAATTTAATAGATGGGCTTGATGGATTAGCGGCAGGGGTTGCACTAATTTCATGTATTACAATGTTTGTAATAGCTGTTCTAAATCAAAGATGGGAAGCAGCTATATTAACTAGTATATTAGGTGGGTCTATATTAGGATTTTTGCCCTATAACTTTAATCCAGCATCCATATTTATGGGGGATACTGGATCTCAACTTTTAGGATTTTTGTTGGCGGCCATATCAATAGAGGGAGCTATTAAATCTGCTACAGCTTTTGCTATAGTCGTACCAATATTAGCGTTAGGATTACCTATATATGACACATTGTTTGCCATGATTAGAAGAAAAATAAACGGGAAGCCAATAATGCAAGCAGATAGGGGACATCTTCATCATAGACTTTTAGATATGGGATTAACTCAACGTCAAGCGGTTATAATAATGTATTTAATAAGTGCTGTATTAGGAAGCTTTGCTATAATAGCTATGCAAATAAGTAATCAAAAGTCATATTTTTTACTTACAGCAATAATGCTAGCTCTTATATTAATAGCATGGAAATGTGGATTTTTTAGCCATAAAGAATAAGGAGGCAAGAAAAGTGGATAAGATAAAAACCATTACTATATTTGGAACTAGACCAGAAGCTATAAAAATGGCACCTTTAGTTAAAGAATTGGAAAAAAGAGAAGAAATAGAAAATAGAGTGTGTGTGACAGCACAACATAGAGAAATGTTAGATCAAGTTTTAGAATTATTTAATATAAAACCAGATTTTGATCTTAATATAATGAAATCAAAACAAAGTCTTACAGGCATAACTACCAGAGTATTAGAAGGATTAGAAGAAATTTTTGATAAAGAAAAACCTAATTTAATATTAGTTCATGGTGATACAACTACAACTTTTGCAGGAGCTTTAGCAGGTTTTTATAAGCAAATAAAAGTGGGGCATGTAGAAGCTGGATTAAGAACTTTTGATAAGTATTTTCCTTTCCCAGAGGAAATGAACAGAAAACTTACAGGAAGTATAGCAGATTTAAATTTTGCTCCTACTGTGGGATCTAAGAATAATTTACTAAGAGAGGCTATAGATGAAGAAAGTATATTTGTAACAGGAAATACAGTCATAGATGCTATGGAGTTTACTATAGAACAAGACTATATTTTCGAAAATGAAGATTTAAATATGATAGATTATGAAAATAAAAAGGTAATAATGGTTACTGCTCATAGAAGAGAAAATTGGGGTGAAGGTATAGAAAATATTTGTAATGCACTAAAAACTATAGTAGAAAAATACAAGGATGTGGAGATTGTATATTTAGTTCATTTAAACCCAGTGGTAAGAGATACAGTTTATAGTATATTAGGAGATTTAGAAAGAGTACATTTATTAGATCCATTAGATACAAAAGAAACGCATAATTTAATGAATAAATGTTATATGTTAATGACAGATTCAGGTGGACTCCAAGAAGAAGCACCTCATTTAGGTAAACCTGTTTTAGTATTAAGAGATGTAACAGAAAGACCAGAAGCTGTAAAAGTAGGAACAGTTAGGCTTGTGGGTACAGATAAGGAAGTTATAACTAAAGAGGTATTCGATTTAATAGAAAACAAACAAAAGTATGATATTATGAGCAAAGCTATAAATCCATATGGGGATGGTAAAGCGTCAATTAGAATAGTGGATAGTATATTATATTATTTTGATAAGATAGAAAAAAGACCACAAGAATTTCATGCTAATAAATAATAAAATAAAATATGGATAAAATAAAGAGAAGTAACATAATTATATTATTTTTATGTTACTCTTTTTATAAAAATTATTGAAAGAATATAAATCTATTAATTCATTACTATTTCCCTAAATTGTAACAAATACTACATAAAATAGTGATATTTATATTTGCATTTATAAAAAAATTTTCATTAAATTATAGCTTGATTATAAGTTTTCAAAAACAATCAAAGAATTTTAAAAAAATAGTATAAATAATTTATATTAAATAGAATATTGCGAATTTTGAATAAAATGATGAAATTGCATAAAATGATTTAGATTATTCTTATATAAAGGAATACATATATATTTAAAGATAACTAATAGCTAGAAGCATTTAAAACGTTTTAATTGACAATAATAAAGGTAAAACAGCATAAATCATTATAATTTAAATTTTGACTATTATACTATAAGTTATATAATTAGTTATCACAAAGATAACTCCGGAGGAATTATAATTGATAAAAGAAATTAAAGAAATGATTTCTAGAATAACAATATTTAATTTTATAATAGGAATAACTTTTTTTATTATTATTTATCTAACTTTTAATATTAGTTATAGCTTTTGTTTTTTATTAGGATTAATATTAGCTAATATTAATCTATTTATAAATGCTAAAACTACTAACATGATAATAATAAAAAATAAAAATTCTATACTATCTATATTAGGTTTTTTTGTTAGAATTATTATTGTGTGTGCTTTAGGACTTTTATTGTCTAAAGATAACACAAAAAATATTATTCCTTTTTTACTTGGATATAGTTCAAATTTTATATCTATAATATTTTATGGAACCAATTTAGGTAAAAATAAAGTATAAAAGGAAGTGATGAATTGGAGAAGTTTTCACCATTATTTTATATTAACTTATTTGGATATAAATTTGGTATTACCTCAAGTTTAGTAATTCAATGGGTAATTATTGCAATAGTAGCGTTATTAAGTATTATATTAACAAGAAATTTAAAAAAAGTTCCAGACAAAAGACAAACAGTTATGGAAATGATGCTGGATTTAGTTAGAAATCTAGTTAATGAAAATATGGGAGAAGAATTTAAAAGTTTTATTCCCTTTATAGGAACACTTATGATATACTTATTGCTTATGAATTTAGTTGGGTTATTAGGCTTGAAACCACCAACTTTAGATTATAGCGTAGTGTTAGGAATGGCATTAATATCTTTTGTGGTAATACAAGGATATGCTATAAGAAAGACTGGATTAAAAAGTTATTTTCTAGGATATGGTAAGCCATATTTATTTTTATTGCCTTTAAACGTAATAGAGAGAGTTATGCTTCCAGTATCTTTGAGTTTAAGATTATTTGGTAATATAACAGCGGCAGTACTTATTATGGATTTGGTTTATTCAGCTTTAGCTAGTATAAGTTGGTTTGCCCAATTAGTAGTTCCTATTCCACTTCATATATATTTTGATTTGTTTGATGGAACTATTCAAATGGTTATATTTGTTATGTTAACTATGATTAATATAAAAGTAATAGCAGAACATTAATAAAAAACATGAATTTTTAAATTTAAGGAGGAATTTGGTATGGATCCAAAAGCATTTGTATCAGGAATGGCAGCTTTAGGAGCAGGAATAGCAGCATTAGCTTGTATAGGAGCAGGAATAGGTACAGGAAATGCTACAGGAAAGGCTGTAGAAGGAGTTTCAAGACAACCAGAAGCAAGTGGTAAAATAATGAGTACTCTTGTTATAGGTAGTGCCTTTTCAGAAGCAACAGCAATTTATGGATTAATAATAGCATTATTTTTAATATTTAAGATTTAAGGTAATTTAATTTTATAAGTACCTATTTATTATAGGTGCTTATAAAATTTAAGGCCGAAGGGAGGCTTCCTATATATGAATATAAGCATTCCGCAAATTATAGCTGCAATATTAAATTTTATTATACTGCTTTTAATAGTAAAACACTTTTGGTTTGATAAAATAACTGCTGTAGTTGATTCAAGACAAAGTGAAATTATAAATAAAATAGAAGATACAGATAAGAATCAAAAATTAGCATTAGAACTAAAAGAAAAAAATGAATTAGAACTAAGCAATGCAAAAAAACAAGGTAAAACTATAGTAGAAGAATATAAATCAAAAGCTGAAAATGTATATGAGGATATTGTTAAAGAAGCTCATGAAGAAGCAGATAGAATAATAAAAAAATCAAGATTAGAAGCGGAAAGGCAAAAGAAAAATGCAGAAGAAGAAATAAGGGCAGAAGCAGTAGAACTTGCAGTATTGGTTTCTTCTAAAACATTAGAAAAAACTATAGATGATCTTGAGCATAGAAGACTTATAAAGGATTTTATAAGTAAGGTAGGTATATAGCTATGTATGAATATTTAGATAGAAGATATGCTTTAGCCCTCTATGAAGTAGCAGAAGAGAACAATAAAGTAGATGAATACTTAAGAGACTTAAAAGAAGTTGTAAATATAATAAAAAATAGTGAAGATATTTGCAAAATACTAAAACATCCAGAAATAAATACTTCTAGAAAGAAAGAGATATTTACTGAATTATTTAAAGACAAAGTAGATGATAAAATTTTATCATTTTTATTAGTATTAATAGAAAAGGATAGAATTTTATATTTAGAAGAAAAGCTAAAAGAAATGGAAAAAATCTATTTAGAGAAAAATAACATGATTTTAGCTAATATTAAAACTGTAATTCCACTATTAAAAGAAGAAAGAGAAGAATTGATAGAAAAATTAGGAAATAAATATAATAAAAAAATAATATTAGAAGAAGAAATAGATAAAAGCATAATTGGTGGAGTATATGTAAGAGTTGGAGATGACGTTTTAGACGGTACTCTAAGTACAAGATTAAAAGACATAAAAAAAATGATGCTCAAAAGAGAATAGAGGTGAGATTATGAATATAAAGCCAGAAGAAATAACATCAATAATAAGGCAGCAAATAGAAAATTTTAATACTAATATAGAAACTATAGATTCTGGAACAATAATTCAGATAGGAGATGGAATCGCTAGGGTTTATGGATTAGAAGATTGCATGGAAGGAGAACTTATAGAATTCCCAAATGATGTTTATGGAATGGCATTAAACTTAGAACAAGATAATGTAGGCTGTGTTTTATTAGGATCTGAAGAAGGTATAAAAGAAGGAAATGTAGTAAAAAGAACTAAAAAGGTAGTTGAAGTACCTGTGGGAGAAGCTCTAGTAGGAAGGGTAGTAAATTCTTTAGGTATGCCTATAGATGGGAAAGGACCAGTCTTAACTACTGAAACTAGAGACGTTGAAGTGCCAGCACCTGGAGTTATAGATAGACAGTCTGTAAAAGAGCCATTACAAACAGGAATAAAAGCTATAGATTCTATGATACCTATAGGAAAAGGACAAAGAGAACTAATTATAGGTGATAGACAAACAGGAAAAACAGCTATAGCAATGGATACCATACTTAATCAAAAGGGAAAAGATGTAATATGTATATATGTTGCTATAGGACAAAAGCAATCTACAGTAGCACATATAGTTAATGACTTAACTAAAATGGGAGCTATGGATTATACTATAGTGGTTTCATCTACAGCATCAGATTCAGCGCCATTGCAATATCTAGCACCTTATGCTGGATGTAGCATGGGTGAGTACTTTATGCATAAAGGAAAAGATGTTTTAATAGTATATGATGACTTATCTAAGCATGCAGTAGCTTATAGAACAATGTCTCTATTACTTAGAAGACCGCCAGGAAGAGAAGCTTATCCAGGAGATGTATTTTATTTACATTCAAGATTACTAGAAAGATCTGCTAGATTGTCAGAGAAGCTAGGTGGAGGTTCATTAACTGCTTTACCTATAGTAGAAACTTTAGCAGGAGATGTCACTGCATATATACCAACTAATGTTATATCAATAACAGATGGTCAGATATTCTTAGAATCGGAATTATTTAATGCAGGACAAAGACCAGCAGTTAACGCAGGAATATCAGTATCAAGAGTAGGCGGGAATGCTCAAATTAAAGCTATGAAACAAGTAGCTGGTACATTAAGATTAGAGCTAGCACAATATAGAGAATTAGCTGCTTTTTCACAGTTTGGATCTGATTTAGACAAAGAATCCGTGAAAAGGCTAGAAAAGGGTAAAAGGTTAGTTGAAATATTAAAACAACCTCAGTATAGCCCTATGCCTGTGGAAAAAGAAATAATAATTCTTTATGCAGCAGTTAGTAATCATCTTATAGATATACCTGTAAATAAGATAAAAGAGTTTGAAAAAGAACTATTTAATTATATTGATACTCATTATAGAGATATAGGAAAAGACATATTAGAACATAAACAATTAACTGATGAGCTTAAAAGCAAGCTAGATAAGGCTATAAATGATTTTAAAAATGTATTTTTATCAGAGATTTAATATCTCTGAAGGAGGTAAAATATGGCAGGCGCAGGGCTTATCGGAATAAGAAGAAGAATAAAATCTGTAACCAATATAAGGAAAATAACAAAAGCTATGGGACTTGTATCTACTGCTAAACTTAGAAAAGCTAGAGTTAATTTAGAAATAAATAAAAAATATTATAATGAATATAAAATAATATTAAAAGATATAATTAACTTTATAGAAGATAGTAATATTTATATAGATGGTAATGGTAGCCATAAGAAGTTATATGTTATATTTACATCTGATTCAGGTCTATGTGGTAGCTTCAACATAAACATAATAAATAATGTTATAAATGAAATAAAAGAAGATAAGGAAAATTCCTTAGTTATAGTAATAGGACAAAAAGGAAGAATGTATTTAAAGAAATTAGGTATAAATACCTTAGCAGAATATATAGAAATACCTGATGTTCCTACTACAAAAGAAGCTGGAACTATAGCAAAAAATATAATCAAACTTTATAGTAGTAAAGAAGTAGGAGAGGTTTTTCTAGTTTATTCAGAGTTTTATTCACCTGTTAAGCAACAGGTTTTAATTAATAAAATATTACCATTTACTAAAGAAAATAAAAGTGATAATAAATATATAGAATTTAATCCACCAGTAACTCAGCTTATGGATGAGATTTTGGAAAATTATTTAAAAGCAACTATATTAAATTGTTTTTCTAATTCAAAAGCTAGTGAGAATGGCTCTAGAATGACAGCAATGAATGGTGCAACGGATAATGCTAATGATTTGCTAGATAATTTAGATCTACAATTTAATAGATTAAGACAAAGTGCTATTACACAAGAAATATCAGAAATAGTTGGTGGTGCAGAAGCTCAAAGGTAGGAGGTGTACTATAGTGTCAAATTTAGGTAAAGTAATACAAATAATAGGACCGATTATAGATATAAAATTTGATTCGGAAAATCTTCCAGATTTGTTTAATGCATTAGAAATAAATGCTGGTGATAGAAAAGTTATAGCTGAAGTTGAACAACATATAGGGGATGATACTATTAGAGCTATAGCCATGGAAGATACTGAAGGCCTAAAACGAGGTATGGAAGCTTTAGATACAGGGAAATCCGTTTCAGTACCAGTAGGTAAAGAAGTTTTAGGACGATTGTTTAATGTTTTAGGAAAGCCTATAGATGGAGCAGGAGAATTTATATCAGAAGAATCCTATCCTATTCATAGGCCAGCTCCAAGTTTTGAGGAACAATCCGTAGAGCCAGAAATATTTGAAACAGGCATAAAAGTAATAGATCTTTTAGCACCCTATCAAAAAGGTGGTAAAATAGGATTGTTTGGAGGAGCAGGAGTAGGAAAAACTGTATTAATACAAGAATTAATAAATAATATAGCTAAAGAGCATGGAGGATTATCAGTATTTACAGGTGTTGGAGAAAGAACAAGAGAAGGAAATGATCTTTACTATGAAATGAAGGAATCAGGTGTTTTAGAAAAAACAGCATTAGTATTTGGTCAAATGAATGAACCACCAGGAGCTAGAATGAGGGTAGCCCTTACAGGTTTAACAATGTCAGAATATTTTAGAGACCAAGGTCAAGATGTATTATTATTTATAGATAACATTTTTAGATTTACTCAAGCAGGATCAGAAGTTTCAGCTCTTTTAGGAAGAATTCCAAGTGCCGTTGGATATCAACCAACTTTAGCTACTGAGATGGGAGCGCTTCAAGAAAGAATAACATCTACAAAAAATGGTTCTATAACATCTGTTCAAGCAGTATATGTTCCAGCAGATGATTTAACAGATCCAGCACCAGCGACAACATTTGCTCATTTAGATGCTACAACAGTTTTATCCAGATCTATAACAGAACTTGGTATTTATCCAGCAGTAGATCCATTAGAATCTTCATCTAGAATGTTAGATCCTAGAATAATAGGCGAAGAACATTATGAGGTAGCTATAAAGGTTAAAAATATACTTGAAAGATATAGAGAACTTCAAGATATAATAGCTATATTGGGTATAGATGAACTTTCAGAAGAAGATAAGTTAGTGGTTGGCAGAGCAAGAAAAATACAAAGATTTTTATCTCAACCATTTACAGTAGCAGAACAATTTACAGGAATGCAGGGTAAATATGTGCCTATAAAAGAAACTGTTAGAGGTTTTAAAGAAATATTGGAAGGCAAACATGATAATATTCCAGAATCAGCTTTTTTATTCCAAGGAACTATAGAAGATGTTTTAAAGAAAGCACAACAAATGGAAATATAATTAGGTTAATAAGAGGAGAATAATATGAAAGATAATATAGAACTTACTATATTTACTCCTGAAAAAAATATTAAAATTGGAGAGATAAAAGAAGTAATAACTGAAGGGTTAGATGGAGATTTAGCTATACTTCCTAATCATGTCAATATGATTACTTATTTAAAGCCAACTATTACAAAATATATAGATTTAAATGGCAATAAAAACAATATATTTACATCTAGTGGGGTATTAAAAGTAGAAGATAATAAGGTTTATATTATCTGTGATGCTAGTGAAAAGCCAGAAGATATAGATATAAAGAGAGCAGAGAACGCTAGAAAAAGAGCGGAGGAAAGATTGCGAAATAAAAAAGAGATAGATGTAAAAAGAGCAGAATTGGCATTGTTTAGATCTATTGCTAGAATTAAAATTAAAGAACTTTAGAGAAAGTTTTATAGCTTACAAGGTATACATAACTTTAACATTAAAAATGTTATGTATACCTTGTAAGCTTTTTTGTAAGTATTTTAAAAACAATTCACATTTTTTATTAAGAATTATATATTAATAATATATTGGGATTGAATATAATTAGAAATTTATGTAAATAATCTAAAGAGGAGGGGGGAGATAGGAATGAACAAAAAGATAAAATTTGGCATATTAATTATTTTATTATTTTCTATAATAATAGTTTTATTTATACCCAAAAATTATTCTAAAGCAAAAGATAAAGATGATTTATTTTTTGAAATAGTAGATGAAACCAATAGTAATATAATTGAAGTGGGAAGTAATGTAACTTTTTCTACAAAATTACAAAATGAAGAAATCGCTAAAGAAATATGTTCATATTTAGGATTAGATAAAGATTTTAATAAAAATTCTATTAATAAAAATGGTAATTATAATATATATTTTTATGATGAGGAAGTTTCAGGAAATATAAGTATAAAAGAATGTAATGATGAAAATATAGTTATGGTAGATTTTAAAAGTTTTACATTAAATAAAAGCTTTATAAATTTAAAAAATAATTTAAAATCATATTTGAATTTAAAGAATAAGAAAGATTATGTTTTTGAGTATTTAAAAGCCGAAAATGATAGTAAAAATCTAAAAAAATTAAATGATGATATAATTTTAATTTTAAATAAAAGTAATGCTAGAAATATAGAAGCGATAAAATTAGATAATGGATACAGCACTACAGCTTATACAAAACGATATACTCCAATAAAGGTCTGTGGTAAAAAAATAGATTTTAATTATGCTGTATGTAAATATAATTCAGAAAAAACTTACTTAATATTGGGAACGCCACAGATAAACCTAACATATTAGTAATATCGAAATGGAGGATAATAATGGATAAGATAGTGGTTAATGGTGGAAGTCAATTAAAAGGTGATGTAAACATAAGTACAGCTAAAAATTCAGTATTACCAATCATTGCAGGTAGTATATTGAGTGGAAATAAATGCGTTATAGATAATGCACCAATGCTAGAGGATGTATTTGTTATTGGAGAAATTTTAAAAAGTATTTCAGCCAAAGTTAATATAGATGAGGTTAATAACAGAGTTATAATAGATTCTAAACCAGTGGATAATTTAGAACCTGATAGTGATTTAGTTAAAAAAATGAGAGCATCATTTTTGCTAATGGGACCTATGATGTCTAGGTTTGGAAGGTTTAAGATATCATTACCAGGAGGATGTAATATAGGTACAAGACCCATAGATTTACATTTAAAAGGATTCACTGCCCTTGGAGCAAAAGTTAACATAGGGCATGGTTATGTAGAAGCTGTAGCAGATAAATTAATAGGAAATAAAATTTATTTAGATTTTCCTTCTGTAGGGGCTACGGAAAATATAATGATGGCATCAGTTATGGCAGAAGGAGAGACCGTTATAGAAAATGCAGCAGAAGAACCAGAAATAGAGGATTTAGGAAGGTTTTTAAACAGCATAGGAGCAAATATTATAGGAGCAGGGACAGATACAGTAAGAATAATAGGAGTTAATGAATTAAAGGGAACAACACATAGACCTATATATGATAGAATAGAAGCAGGAACTTTTATGATAGCTGCTGCTATAACTAAGAGTAGAATAAAAATAAATGGTGTTATAGAAGAACATTTAAAACCTATAATCGCAAAGCTTACAGAGATGGGCGTTGATATAAAAATAAAAGGAGAAACTGCTATAGTAGATGGGAGAAAAATATTAAATCCAGTAGATATAAAAACTATGCCCTATCCAGGTTTCCCAACGGATATGCAGGCGCAAATGATGGCTTTATTGGCCACTATAAAAGGAACCAGCATTATCACAGAAACTATATTTGAAAATAGATTTATGCATGTATCTGAAATGAAGAGAATGGGTGCAGATGTAAAAATAGATGGAAGAAGTGCCGTAATAGAAGGTGTAAATAAATTAACAGGGACAGAAGTTAAAGCTACAGATCTAAGGGCAGGAGCGGCTCTTATATTATGTGCTCTAGCAGCTGAAGGAAAAACAGAAATAACAGATGTATATCATATAGATAGAGGATATGTAAAAATAGAGGAAAAGTTAAATAAATTAGGAGCAAATATTAGACGAGTACATTAAAATTTAATAATTGTGTATGATAAATAACTCATGGTGATTATTCGCTATGAGTTTTTATTATATATATATAAACTTTTGAGTTTATATATTAAGCTTATTTAAAAGAATTATCCAGCATTAAGATTATAATAATTTGTAAAGGCATATAGGGAGGTATTATTCGAACTTATAACAAAATTATAATTAAGTTTTAGCTTATATTTTAGCATAATAAACCTGTATGAAAAATATAATTGTATAGAAAACTTTATTATGAAAAGAGGGAAAACATGAGAAGATTAAATAGGTATACTAATATTAATAAGTTAGTTATAACAATTATAAGTACTGTGTGTATTATGTTAATTTTAAGTTTTGCTTTATCCTTTAGTGAAAACAAAGAACAAAAAGTTAAGGAAACTATAAGTAAGGTTAAGTTAGATCAGAAAAGACAAGAAGAAAAGATTGATATAAATAAAAAATATAAAGTAAAATCAGAACCACAAGTTAGGGTTTACTTTGTTAATGAAAAAGTGGTAAAATCAATACCCTTAGAGGAATATGTAAAGGGCGTTGTTTCAGCTGAAATGCCAGCAGAGTTTCATATAGAAGCATTGAAAGCTCAAGCAGTAGCGGCTAGAACTTATGCTTTAGCTCACATGAAAGGGTTCGGCGAAAATCAATATAATAAAAGAATAAATGCAGACGTGTGTGATAGTGTTCAATCTCAAGTTTTTATGCCTAAGGATAAAAGAATAAAATCTTGGCCAAAGGAAAAGAGAAATGAATATTGGAATAAAATAGAAGAAAGTGTTAATAGCACTAAGGGGAATGTACTTGTATATAACAATGAAATAGTTATGGCTCCATATTATTTTGCTACTAGTAATGGAAAAACAGAAGATAGTGAAAATGTATTTAATAGTGAAGTTCCTTATTTAAAAAGTGTAAAAAGTCCAGGAGAAGAGAAGGCTCCTAAATTTAAGAGTAGCAAAAAAATTTCTTATGATCAATTTATAAAAATTATAAAAACTCAATATCCTAAGTGTACTATAAATAAAAAAGATATAAATAAAAAAATAATAATAAAGGATAAAACAGAAAGTGGTAGTATTAAAAAAATTAAAATAGATAATATAGAAATTAAAGGTACAGAATTTAGAAAAATATTAGGTCTAAATTCATCTAAATTTTCATTAGAATTTAAAGATAACTATCTTATAGTAAATTGTAATGGGTATGGTCATAATGTTGGAATGAGTCAATGGGGGGCAAATAGTATGGGTAAATCAGGGAAAAAATATGATTATATACTTAAACATTACTATAAAGGAGTAAATATGGAAATTCTCAAATATAGTGATTAGTATTAATAAATTTATGGATTAACATCTATAGCTATAAGTTTTTTATATAACATAGAACTATAAACAAGTTCTTGGCTTTAGAGGGAGTCTTTACTCCTTAGAAGTCGTTATTCTTTAGGGGAAATCGTTATCCAGAGACGTAGCCGCTCTTTACTCCCACTTTGAAGAAGATGGGAGTATTAGAGTGGGTAGTCATCGGATAAAATTTATTTATTATATGTCTAGTTGAAGAATAGATTTAATTTTAATATAACAAAAATAAAAAATATACAGGATAGAGCTAATAATAAGCTTTATGTAAAGTGTATTTTTTTATCTTTGTAGTGTTAAAATTAAATCTATTTTATTTTGAGACATCTTTTTTTATTTTTGATTATTTAAGTTACAATTTAAAAATTTACAAGCACCAACAATTAGATATCAAATATAACAAAAGCAATGTTGAATTTTAGGGAAAAAAAGGGAAAATTTCTTAATAAAATATGTATTTTTTGCTATCTACTGGACAAACTAAAAAAAGGAGGTGTTGATATGGAAAAAAAACCATCTAATAAAAAATCAAACTTTTTTAAGAAGGAGGGGTTTTATGTAGTTTTATTCCTTTGTCTTTGCATAGTAGCTGCTATAGCAGCAATTTCAGTGAAGAGTAATTCACATGTAAAGAAAGAACCTATTGAAAATAAAGTGGTTGAAAATAAAAAAGAAAAAGATTCGGCAAAGGCTATAGAAGGGAATTCTAAAAGTTATAATAATGCCCTTGAAGTAAAAAAAGAAGAAAACAAAGAAAATGAAAAAGAGAAAAATAAAGAAAATGAAAAGAGCAAACAAAATGAAAAGGAAACAGCTCAAGTTTCAAAAGCTGAAAATAACAGTTTTATAAAACCAGTAGAAGGAACTTTAGCAAGAGTATATTCAGAAGATCCAGTATTTTGGAGTTCAACCTCAAGTTATAGAGCTAATTTAGGATTAGATATAAAAGCTAAACTAAATTCACCTGTTTGTTCTATTGCAGATGGAAAGGTTGAAGATATAGTTACTTCAAGTCAAGATGGTGTAAAGGTAACTGTTAATCATCAAAATGGAATAAAGAGTGTATATGCTAATTTAGATCCTAAAGTTAAAGTTACTAAAGGCCAGCAAATAAAGCAAGGTTCTTTAATAGGTAATGTGGGAAAGACTACATTAAGAGCAGCATATGAAAAATATGGAGATCACTTGCATTTTGCCATGATGAAGGGAAATAAATACATAAATCCTTCAAAACATATTAAATATTAATAAGGATGCCATTTTCCGCTTTTATGCGGAAAGTGGCTAAATATAAATGAATTTAATCCTTTATATAAGCATATTTATAACTATAAAGGGATTAAGGAGGTAGCACTTTGAAAGATTACATTGAAGAAAGAGTTCTTGAAGTGGCACACTATATTATAGATTCTAAAGCTACTATAAGAAAAACAGCCAAAGTTTTTGGAGTGAGTAAAAGTACAATACACAAAGATATGACGGAAAGGTTACCTAAAATAAACCCTCAAATCGCTGAAGAAGCAAAAGAAATATTAGATTATAATAAGGCAGAGAGGCATATAAGAGGTGGAAAAGCTACAAAGATGAAATATAAAGCTATTGAAGGTTAATTACATTCCTATTATAATGAGAATAGATAGTTATGAGAAAAATGTGAAATACTCTCATAATTTATATATAACTACAATAGAGTAGGAGTGGATACGGGAATGTTTTTTAGTGTAGGAACAGATATGGGAATTGATTTAGGGACAGCTACAGTACTTGTATATATGAAGGGAAAAGGTGTAATTTTAAATGAACCTTCAGTAGTGGCTATAGACAGAAACAAAAATAAGGTTTTAGCTGTTGGACAAGAAGCTAGAGAGATGATTGGTAGAACCCCAGGTAATATAGTAGCCATAAGGCCTATGAGGGACGGAGTAATATCAGATTATGATATTACTGAGAAAATGTTAAAGTATTTTATTGGAAAAGCTTGTGGAAAGAAAAAAATATCTGCACCAAGGGTAGTGATATGTATTCCATCAGAAGCTACAGAAGTTGAAAAAAGAGCTGTTATGGATGCGGCTAGAAATGCTGGAGCTAAGAAGGTATTTTTAATAGAAGAGCCTTTAGCAGCAGCTATTGGTGCAGATTTAGATATAACTAAGGCTAGCGGAAGTATGATTATAGATATTGGAGGAGGTACTACAGATATAGCGGTTATTTCTCTTGGGGGCATAGTAGTAAGATCGTCTATAAAAATAGCAGGGGACAAGTTTGACGATGCTGTAATAAAATATATAAGAAAAAAACACAAGCTTATGATAGGAGAAAGAACAGCTGAGGACTTAAAGATAAAAATAGGTTCTGCTTTCCGCAAAGGTGAGAATACATCAATGGATATAAGAGGAAGAGATTTAGTTACAGGATTACCCAAAAATTTAACTGTAACCTCAGATGAAATGAGAGAAGCCTTACAAGACACTGTAAATGCAATAGCAGAACTTACTCATTCAGTATTAGAAAAGACCCCACCTGAGCTATCAGCTGATATAGCAGATAAAGGTATAATAATGACAGGTGGAGGTGCACTGCTTAGTGGGCTTAGTGATTTAATAGAAAGTGTTAATAAAGTACCTGTACATATAGCAGAGAATCCGGTATCTTGTGTTGCAGAAGGAACTGGAAAAATGTTAGAGTATCTAGATAAGATGGGAATATCAGAATCCGGTGATGGATTGAATTTATTATAATATAACATAATAAATATAAATGACTACATATAAAATTAAAGCTCTTGAGTAATACTCATGAGCTTTAATTTTTATATTAATGTAAAATAATTAATAAACTATATCTGGTTATAATGGTATTTTTTTAAATATCTAATATATAACAGCATTGTAAAATTGAATTGGCAATAACTTTAGCTATATTTAATATTAAACTTAATCTAGTGTTAGCAGAAGTAAATATATCACAGTTTTCATTTGAATCTACAATACCAACAATTGAACAATCCCCAACTTTAGGAAGTGTTTTCCCAACACCTTTTCCAGGCTGTATAGGAAAGTTTCTTACTTGGATTTGACCTATATTATCTTTATCACCAAGGCAAGCATCTATACCTATTATAGAACTATTAGGGTAGGAGTTTTTAATATTTTTTATAGTTTTCTCTATATTTAAAGCGTGTATAGGTTCATCTAAAGTCCCATATAATTTTAAAGGTATATTTTTATATCTTAATATGGTTCCAACTAAAGGTCCAAGGCAATCCCCTATACATCTATCTGTACCTATACATATTATTATCGTATCTTTATTTAAATAATTTTTAAGAGTATTTGCTATTTTATAATAAGATAATGATTCCATATAATGAATTTTCTCTATATTCAAAACACACCCCTCCTTATATTAATATATATGAATATAAGGAGTTAAATATTATTGGATTTTATCTTTGTCCCATAGGTTTATTTGATTAATATTGGTTAAGCAGCCAAGTAGTCTGTCTTTAACTTTAGGAATATCTTTTTCTAAAGTATAGGTAAGTTCTTTCATATATTGCCTTTTAGTGTTACCATTAGCCGGACAAGGATTTTTAATTATAGGTAAATCATATCTTTTAATCATACTTTTAATTGCTATTTCATCTATATATATCATAGGCCTAATTATTGTTATGTTGGCTTTATTTAAATAAGTCTTTGGGGAAAAGCAACTTACCCTTCCTTCATATAACATAGACATTAATAAAGTTTCTATAGCATCATTTTTATGATGACCTAAGGCTATTTTGTTACATCCTAATTTTTTAGAATAATTATTTAAAGCCCCCCTCCTTAAATTAGCACATAAAGAACAAGGGTTTTTTTCTTTTCTTAAATCAAAGACTATTTCTTTTATAGGGGTCTTATATATGTATAGTGGAACATTTATATTAGAGCATACATTTTCAAGAGGAGAAAAATCCGCTCCTGTCATTGTATCTAATGTTATAGCTATTAAATCAAATTTTTCAGGAGAAAAACTTTGATATTTTTTTAGTAGATGAAGTAAAACTATACTATCTTTTCCACCAGATAAACCGACAGCTATTTTATCTCCATTTTGTATTAGATTAAAATCTCCTACCGCTCTTCTAAGCTTTCCTAATAACTTTTGCATTATATTCCTCCCTAGTATATGTATAAATTTATATTATAAATATATTATAAATTAATACATATATATTACAAATAAATTTATCGAAACAAAATAGTGAGAAAAACAAAGAATTTAAGAGGAAAAACCATATATTTAGTATTACAATTGATATAATGGTCATAAATTTTGTTTGAATTTATGTTGATAAATAGATATACTATTTCTTGTCGATACGACACAAAAAATATGCTGGCATGGCTCAATTGGTAGAGCAGCTGACTTGTAATCAGCAGGTTGTAGGTTCAAGTCCTATTGCCAGCTCCATATGTGGAGGAGTTCCCGAGTGGCCAAAGGGGGCAGACTGTAAATCTGTTGCGATTCGCTTCGATGGTTCGAATCCGTCCTCCTCCACCATATTTATTTTAATGGGCGCATAGCTCAGCTGGGAGAGCATCTGCCTTACAAGCAGGGGGTCACAGGTTCGAGCCCTGTTGTGCCCACCATTAAAATTTTATATTATGCTGGCATGGCTCAATTGGCAGAGCAGCTGACTTGTAATCAGCAGGTTGTAGGTTCAAGTCCTATTGCCAGCTCCATATATGGAGGAGTTCCCGAGTGGCCAAAGGGGGCAGACTGTAAATCTGTTGCGATTCGCTTCGATGGTTCGAATCCGTCCTCCTCCACCAAACATCTTTACTTAAAGTAAAGATGTTTTTATTTGCATATATATATCATAATGTATATATTAATATTATAAGCACAATATTGACATGTATTTTTTAATATGATATGATTTTTAATATATAATAATAATAATAAACTCTTATCAAGAGAGGTGGAGGGAAAAGGGCCCTATGAAACCCGGCAACCAGTGATATTCACTAAGGTGCCAATTCCTGCAGTATTATCTGCAAGATAAGAGAGAGTAGTTAGACAATAACCTCTTCTTATTGAAGAGGTTTTATTTTTTAGGCAAAAATTGGTAATTAGGAGGAGTTAATGTGAGAAAGTTATTTACATCTGAATCAGTAACAGAAGGGCATCCAGATAAAATATGTGACCAAATTTCAGATGCAGTTTTAGATGCTATATTAGATAAAGATCCTAATGGAAGGGTTGCTTGCGAAACAGCGGTTACAACAGGAATGGTAATGGTAATGGGAGAGATATCAACAAAATGTTATGTTGATATACCAAAGTTAGTTAGAGAAACTATAAGGGGAATAGGATATGATAGAGCTAAATATGGATTTGATTGTGAGACTTGCTCTGTAATAACATCAATAGATGAACAATCAGTAGATATAGCCATGGGTGTTGATGAAGCCTTAGAATCTAAAAAAGGTGAAATGGATAAATTAGACGCTGTAGGCGCTGGAGATCAAGGTATGATGTTTGGTTTTGCTACAAACGAAACTAAGGAATATATGCCAATGCCTATAGAGATGGCCCACAAATTATCAAGAAGATTATCAGAAGTAAGAAAAAATGGTACATTACCATATTTGAGACCAGATGGAAAAACTCAAGTGACTGTAGAGTATGAGAATGGTAAACCTGTAAGAATAGATGCTATAGTTATTTCAACTCAACATGGTCCAGAAGTTTATTTAGAGCAAATAGAAAAGGATATTAAAGAACATGTAATAAAAGTTATAGTACCATCAGAGTTATTAGATGAAAATACTAAATATTTTATAAATCCAACAGGAAGATTTGTAGTTGGTGGACCTCAAGGAGATTCAGGATTAACAGGAAGAAAAATAATAGTTGATACTTATGGTGGATATGGAAGACATGGTGGTGGAGCCTTTTCAGGTAAGGATCCAACAAAGGTTGATAGGTCTGCTGCATATGCTGCAAGATGGGTAGCTAAAAATTTAGTTGCAGCAGGGGTTGCTGATAAGCTAGAAATTCAGTTAGCTTATGCTATAGGGGTAGCTAAACCAGTATCTATTTCGGTTGATACATTTGGAACAGGTAAAATGACTGATGAAGAAATAGTTTCAATAGTAAATAAAGTATTTGATTTAAGACCTGGTGCTATAATAAGAGATTTAGACTTAAGAAGACCTATATATAAACAAGTTGCTGCCTATGGTCATTTTGGAAGAACAGATATAGATGTACCGTGGGAAAGATTAGATAAAGTAGAGGAAATAAAAAAGCATATATAAATTAATATTAGTATTAATATGAAAAGGAATGGACATGATAACATGCCATTCCTTTATATTTTTTCATAATAATATGATATAATTGTTCTAAATGAATAGCTAAAATTAAAAAAGTATAGATTCCTATACTTATAAGCAGCGGTACTATGAATAATAATGATGGAATGAAAAAGATTAGGAGAGATTTTTTATGCAGGAAATACAGGGATTTATAGAGGATATACTTTTTAAAAATGATGAAAATGGGTATGTAGTGGCAAAAATAAGGAAGAAGAAAGAGCTTATAACCATAGTCGGATGTATGCCCTACATAACAGAAGGACAAAACTTAAAATTAAAAGGTGAATGGGTAATTCATCCACAATTTGGTAATCAATTCAAAGTAGAAATATGTGAAGAAATAGTACCCGATACTGTAGCTGGCATAGAAAGATATTTATCCTCAGGAATCATATCAGGTATAGGCCCAGTGACTGCAAAAAAAATTGTAAAAAAATTTGGAGAAGAAACATTAAATATATTAGACAATAATATAGAAAGATTAACAGAGATAGAGGGAATAGGAAAGAAGAAGATAGAAGTAATATATGATTCCTATATAAAACAAAATGAAGTGCGAAATATAATGATGTTTTTTCAAAATTACGGAGTTACACCTAACCAATGCATGAAAGTTTATAAAAGATTTGGAGAAAATTCTATATCAATAGTTAAAGAGAATCCATATATACTTACGGAAGAAATAAGAGGAATAGGTTTCAAGACAGCAGATAAAATAGCTAGGAGCTTAGGAATAGCCTCTAATTCACCTTTTAGAATTCAGAGTGGAATAAATTATATAATAAATGGATTCTGTAGTTTAGGAAATACTTATATGCCTTTAGAGAAGCTTATAAGTGAGGCTATGGACATATTAGGAGTAAAAGAAGAAGAAATACATGAAAATATATATAATAATGTAGCAGAAAATAAATTAAAGATAGAAAAAGTAAAAGAACGAAGTTGTGTTTTTACTCTACCGTATTATTATTGCGAATTAGGAGTTACAAAAAAAATACTTAGTTTATCTTTGTCACAATATGATAATTTAAATATAAATATAGAAGACGAGATAGTGAGGTTTGAAAAAAATAATAATATAAAATTTCATGATTCTCAAAGAGAGGCTATAAAAGGTGCCTTAGAAAATGGAGTAGAAATAATAACAGGAGGCCCTGGTACAGGAAAAACAACTATTATTAATTGTATAACAGAGATATTTGAAAAAGCTAATATGAAAGTTTATATGGCAGCACCTACAGGAAGAGCGGCTAAAAGAATGTCTGAAACTACAGGTAGAGAAGCTAAAACAATACATAGGATGTTAGAAATGGGTGTATCTGAGGATGACACAGAAGAAGTTTTTTCTAAAGGTGAAGAAACTCCTTTAGAATGTGATGTAGTAATAATAGATGAAGCTTCCATGATAGATATAATATTAATGAATACACTGTTAAAGGCCATAGCTTTAGGTACAAGAATAATAATAGTTGGGGATGTAGATCAACTTCCCTCAGTAGGTCCAGGGAATGTATTAAGAGATTTAATAGAAAGTAAGTGTGTAAAGGTAGTTAGATTAAAGGAGATATTCAGACAATCTAAAGAAAGTATGATTATAGTAAATGCCCATAGAATAAATGATGGAGAGATGCCAATTATAAATAAAAAAGATAAAGATTTTTATTTTATAGAATGTAGTGAACCTAAAAAAATAGTTAATACATTATTAGAACTTTCAAATAGAAGATTGCCTAAATTTAATAAAAGTTGGCATAAAATTCATGATATACAAATACTATCTCCAATGAGAAAGGGAATTCTAGGAGTTTCTAGTTTAAATAAGGAATTACAATCTGTTTTAAACCCTAAAAATGATTCAAAAAAAGAAATGGAATTTAAGGACTATATATTTAGAGTAGGAGATAAAGTTATGCAAACCAAAAATAACTACTCTTTAAAGTGGACCAGAGCAAGTGGTGAGGGGGAAGCAGAGGGGTTAGGAATATTTAATGGAGATGTAGGATATATAGAGGATATAGATGAGGAAAAAGAAACAATTCAGGTCTTATTTGATAATGAAAGAAGAGTAGTATATGAAAATTTATATCTAGATGAAATAGATTTAGCTTATGCTGTAACTATTCATAA
The DNA here is from genome assembly GCF_001276985.1 of Clostridium botulinum. Lineage (GTDB taxonomy): Bacteria > Bacillota > Clostridia > Clostridiales > Clostridiaceae > Clostridium_F > Clostridium_F botulinum. The sequence continues at coordinate 290,036 of NZ_LHUL01000027.1, read as the reverse complement.
AAGTCAAGGTAGCGAATTTCCAGTAGTAATTATGCCAGCTTTTAAAGGTCCCCCACTTTTAATGAATAGAAATTTATTGTATACAGGAATAACAAGAGCAAAAAGGCTTGTTGTCTTGGTAGGATCTTTAAAAGCTATTAATTTTATGGTACAGAATGATAAAATTTTTGAAAGATACTCTCTTTTGAAGTGGCGTATAAGTAATATTTTAGATACTGAAATTATAAATGGAGAATAATATATTATATAGAAGGTGAACCTGTATGTCTTTACTTAAAAGGTCCAAAAAAGAATATGAAGTTAATGAATTTAGTGAAATTATATTAAATTGGTGTAAAGGTAGAGAAAAGTTTTTAAATGTTATATCTATGCCTTATAATACTACGGATTTTTTTGTGGATTCTATTTTATATTTAATAAAAAATAGAAATAATATTTTGTATATAACAAATGAAAAAGAAAAGAGTATAGACATAATACAAAATATAAAGAAAAGAAGTGATTTTAGACAATATTCTTATATAAAAAAAAGTAGATTAGATATAATTTCAAACTTAAAGGTTACTAATTTTAATGTTGCATTTAATATGAATGAAAAATTTGATTTTATAATATATGATGATTTAAGTAGTTATGCAAATCATAATAAAGATAGTATAAAAGATTTAATTTTGTCTAAACTTACCAATGAAGGGAAATGTATAATGTATTCTATAGAAAGTCTATTTCCTCATAGTAGAAGTATTTGCATACCCTTTAAAAAGGATAGAATGCCTATAATAGAGCCAAGAACATTATTAACTAGAATAAATATAAGTAATGAGATTCCTTTTATTATTTATGATTATATGAAATGGTCATTTCGGTCCAAAAGGAAAGTAATTATTTATACTCCTTCATATTTTATTAGTGAAAATTTATATAATTATTTTCAAAATTATATAAATAAAATTGATGTAAATATAATACTAGACATGGAATTAGGTTCTAGTAAGAGCTTATTTAACTTTGAAAAGATGAAGGAAGGTGTATTTATAACTCATTTGTTTTATCACGAATTTTCAAAGCTAAAGGATACGGATTTAATAATTTATGGTTCTGATAAAAATAAATTTAATTATAAAGAATTAATATATTTATGTGGTACTATAGGGAGAGGTGAATACGATTTTAAAGGTGAAATTATATTTTTAGCTAATATGGAAACTGTACATATGGAAAAAGCTAAAAATATAATAAGAAGCTTTAATAAAGAAGCATGGGAACTGGGATTTTTAACTATATAAAATATATTATAGAATGCATAGGAGAAGTGATATATCCCTATGAAAATAAATGTGTAATATGTGAAAAATATATAGAAGAAGATTTAATATGCAAAGAATGCTTTAGTTCTATAAAAAGGTGCAGTGATGTTAAAATTATTGAAAAGGGAAAAGATTGCTTTCCAGCGTTTCCTACTTGTTATTATTCAGGTATAATGATGGAACTTATATTAAATTTAAAATATAAAGGTGATTTTAAAAGTGGAGAAGTAATAGCAAATTTAATGTGTAAAAAAGTAAAAGAAGTTAATATAAATACAGATATTATAACTTTTGTTCCATCCAGTAAAAAATCTTATAAAAAAAGAGGATATAATCAAAGTGAATACTTAGCTAAAATTATAAGTAAAAACATTAATGTACCTATAGCACATTGTTTAAAAAAATATATGAATACAAAAGATCAAATAGGATTAAATGGACTTGAAAGATGGTTAAACGTTGAGAATAGTTTTAAAGTTTATAATGAAAAATGTATAAAAAATAAAAAAGTACTTTTAATTGATGATGTTTTAACCACAGGAGCGACTTCCTTTTATTGTGCTAATGAGTTAAAAAAAAGAGGTGCAAAAGAAATTTTTATATTGACTGCAGCAAAAAGTGATGTATAATTTAAATATAGTAAAATTAGGTTTGTGGTTGAAAGTCGATGCCAGTCGCAGGCAAAACGATCCACGTAAGTTAAATAAAAATATTTGATGAGCATGGTGCGGCTTAGAAGTAAGTCCTGCCGTTATTAAAAACGAGAGGGTTAGTAGTGAGAAGATGAACTCTGGGTAGCGAAAATTCCAGCAGGCGAGTGTGGGGGCAAAAACCAGGTCAACTAATTTTAACTAATTGAGGCTTATAGTATAACTATAGGTCTTATTTTTATAATAATATTAAATAATCTATATTAATAAAAAACTGTTATAAATAACTTAATATTTTGTAAATTTAAAAAATTCCTATTGAGTTTTTTTAAAAATAGTATTAAAATATAAATAACATAAAAAGATTAAAAACATAATCAAGAACAGAAAGAGGGGCTGAAGAATGAAAATAACAGTAATAGGCAAAAATATTGAGATAACAAATGCTTTAAGGGAGACAGTTGAAAAAAAGCTGTCAAAGCTTGAAAGATTTTTCAACCCTGATGTAGTTGCAACAGCTACATTGAGTGTACACAAAAATAAGCAAACTATAGAAGTTACAATACCATTCCATGGAGTTATATTAAGAGGTGAAGAAACAACAGAGGATATGTATGCATCTATAGACATGGTAATAGATAAATTAGAAGGACAAGTAAGAAAGCAAAAAACTAAACTTCAACGTAAGATTCATGATGGTTCATTAAGATTTCAATATATACCAGATTATGAAAGTGAAGAAAATAAAGAAACTCAAATAGTAAAAACTAAAAAATTTGCTATGAAACCAATGTCTTCAGAAGAAGCGGTTTTACAAATGGAACTTTTAGGACATAATTTCTTTGTATATCAAAATGCTGATACAGAGGAAGTAAATGTTATATATAGAAGAAAAGATGGTAATTATGGGTTAATAGAACCTGAATTTTAAAATAATATATTAACATGTTAATAAAGAATTAGTAAAAGTAGACATATACAAGGATATATGTCTACTTTTTATATAGATAAGATTTATAAACCTAGAGTTTACTATAATTAATATTATTTACAAATTTACATAATTATTATTCTAAAAAGTTGAATGGAATATAGTTAAATGATATAATTTATAAAGTTAAGACCTATAAAATTTGATAAATAGTGAGGATGAATAATATGGGAATTTTAAATAAAATATTTGGTACATATAGTGAAAGAGAACTTAGAAGAGTTAACCCTATAGTAAACAAAATAGAAGCTTTAGATGAAAAAATGCAATCCTTAAAAGATGAAGATTTTAAGCTAAAAACTGAAGAATTTAAAAGTAGATTAGAAAAAGGGGAAAAACTAGATGATATTTTACCAGAAGCTTTTGCCTTAGTTAGAGAAGCGGCACATAGAACCATAGGACTTAAACATTATAGAGAACAATTAATAGGCGGTGTAGTATTACACCAAGGAAGAATTGGAGAAATGAAAACCGGTGAAGGTAAAACTTTAGTTGCTACATTGCCAGCCTATGTAAATGCATTAACAGGAAAAGGGGTACATATAGTTACAGTTAATGATTACTTGGCAAAAAGAGATAGGGATTTAATGGCTCCGGTATATGAATTTTTAGGGCTAAAAGTAGGAGTTATTTTGCATAATTTAAATAATGAAGAAAGACAAGAAGCTTATGGTTCAGATATAACTTATGGAACAAATAGTGAATTTGGCTTTGATTATTTAAGAGATAATATGGTAGTTTATAAAGAAGAAAGAGTTCAAAGAAAGTTAAACTTTTCAATTGTGGATGAAGTGGACTCTATATTAATAGATGAAGCTAGAACTCCATTAATAATATCAGGTCAAGGGGAGAAGTCTACAGAGTTTTATAAGGTTGCAGATTATTTCACTAAATCTCTAATAGCTGAAAAAGATTTTACAATAGATGAAAAAGCTAATTCAGCTATGCTTACAGATGAAGGTGTTAATAAAGCAGAGAATTTCTTTAAAGTAGATAACTATGCTGATGCAGAAAACATGGAAATACAACACCATGTAGTTCAAGCTTTAAAAGCTAACTATGTAATGAAAAAAGATAAAGATTATATGATTAAGGATGGAGAAATTCTAATAGTTGATGAGTTTACAGGAAGAGCTATGGAAGGAAGAAGATATAGCGATGGATTGCACCAAGCTATAGAAGCTAAAGAAGGCGTTAGAGTAGAAAGAGAATCTAAAACCTTAGCTACAATAACTTATCAAAACTATTTTAGAATGTACAATAAATTGTCTGGTATGACAGGAACTGCTCAAACAGAAGAAAATGAATTTAGAGAAATCTATGGATTAGATGTAATTGTAATACCTACACATGAGCCTATAGCAAGAATAGATAATGCTGATGTAGTATATAAATCAGAAAAGGGTAAATTTAAAGCCATAGTTGATGAAATAGTAGAAAGATATAAAAAAGGTCAACCAATGCTAGTAGGTACGGTAAGCATAGAAAAATCAGAAATGTTATCCTCTATGTTAAAGAAAAAAGGAGTACCTCATCAAGTATTAAATGCTAAATATCATGAAAAAGAAGCGGAAATAATATCTCATGCAGGGGAATATGGGATGGTTACAATAGCCACTAATATGGCAGGCCGTGGTACAGATATAAAGCTTACTAAGGAAGCTGAAGAAGCAGGCGGGCTTATGATTATAGGTACAGAAAGACATGAGTCTAGAAGAATAGACAACCAATTAAGAGGACGTTCTGGTCGTCAAGGAGATCCTGGTGAATCAAGATTTTTTGTATCTTTAGAAGATGATTTAATGAGAATATTTGGTTCAGAAAGAATACAAGGAATAGTTGATAAATTAGGACTGGCTGAAGATGAAGCTATAGAAAGTAAAATGGTAAGTTCAGCTATAGAAAGTGCTCAAAAGAAGGTAGAAGGAAATAACTTTGATATAAGAAAAACTTTATTACAATATGATGATGTAATAAATAAACAAAGAGAAATAATCTATAAACAAAGAAGTGAGGTTTTAGAGGGAGAAGACTTAAAGGATCAAATAAGAGATATGATAAGGGATGTGGTTTATACTGCAGTAAATTCTCATATTTCAGGAGTAGAAGAAGAGTTTCAAACAGAACTTCAAAATCTTGTTAATTATTTAGAAGACATATGCTTACCAAAGGCCTTAGTAAAGGTAAAAGATATAAGTAATTTATCAGATGAAGAAATAAAAGAAAAATTATTAGAAGCAGTAGAGAATATATATATCCGCAAAGAAAAAGAAATTGGGGAAGAACAAATAAGAGAAATAGAAAGAGTAATATTACTTAGGGTTGTAGATACTAAATGGATGGATCATATAGATGATATGGATCACTTAAAACAAGGTATAGGACTAAGAGCATATAGACAACAAGATCCAGTTCAAGCGTATCAATTTGAAGGTAGTGAAATGTTTGAGGAAATGATCTATAACATTAAAGTAGATACAGTAAGATATTTATTCCATGTAGAAGTAGAAAAAGCACCTGAAAGAGAGAAAGTTGCAAAAGAAACATCAACTAATTATGATGAAGATTCAGTAAAAAAACAACCTATAAAAAAGGAAAATAGAATAGGTAGAAATGATATGTGTCCTTGCGGAAGTGGGAAAAAATATAAAAATTGTTGTGGTAGAATGGCATAAAAATATATTATAATAAAACCGGAAACTTTATTTGGTTTCTGGTTTTATAACCTTTAAGGTACATTCAAATAAATAACAAGTCAGTATGACAGTCTATTTTGCGTCATACTGCGTCAGCAGAATCCTCCGATAGCACTACTAGCGACGGAACCTGCTTCCTTGGCTGACACAAAATATACTGCCATCTTTGACTTGTTATTTATTTTCATGTGCCTAAAGTAAATAATAGAGGTGATGACATGATATTAGAAATTCAAGAAATAATAAATAACTTATATGAGCTTAAAAACACAATAAAAGAAATCGGGGAGTCTCTTTGACATAGAAAAATTAAAAAATAGTATATCAGAATTACAAAATAAAATGCAAAACCCCAATTTTTGGAATGATATAAAAGAGGCACAAAAAATAACTTCAGAAGAAAAGTATTTAAAGGATAAGTTAACCAAATATAATCATTTAAGAAATACTATAGAAGATATTATATCTCTTTGTGAAATGTTATCAGAAGAAGATGATGATATGAAAAAAGAAATAATATCAGAATATAAAAATATAAAAGAAGAAACAGATAGATTTAAAATAGAAACCCTATTATCTGGAGAGTATGATAGAAATAATGTAATAATGACCCTACATTCAGGAGTAGGAGGAACAGACGCGCAGGATTGGACAGATATGCTATTTAGAATGTATACAAGGTGGGCAGAAAAAGAAGGATTTGCTGTTAAGATTATGGATTTATTAGAAGCTGAAGATGCAGGTATAAAAAGTGTAACTCTAAAGATTACTGGAGAGTTTGTATATGGATATCTTAAAAGTGAAAAGGGAATACACAGATTGGTTAGAATATCTCCTTTTAATGCAAATGGTAAAAGACAGACTTCCTTTGCATCTATAGAAGTATTACCAGAACTAACAGATGATCAGGAAATAGAAATAAGAAGTGAAGACTTAAAAATAGATACCTATAGAGCTGGTGGAGCTGGAGGACAGCATGTTAATAAAACGGAATCTGCAGTAAGAATAACTCATATGCCAACAGGAATTATAGTACAATGCCAAAATGAAAGAAGTCAGCATACTAACAAAGAAACAGCTATGAAGGTTTTAAAATCAAAATTAGTAGAACTAAAAGAAAGATCTCATAAAGAAAAAATAGAAGATCTAACAGGAGAACTAAAGGATATGGGATGGGGAAGTCAAATAAGATCTTATGTATTTCATCCTTATAATCTAGTAAAGGACCATAGAACAGGAGCAGAAACTAGCAATGTAGATTCAGTGATGAATGGTGATATAAATATATTCATAACACAGTATCTAAAAGGAAATTTTTAAAATTAAAAGTTAAAAAATAAAGGGGATGTCTTAGAATAGATTTAATTTTAACATCATAAAAATAAAAATTAAATCTATTTTATTTTTAAACATCCCTTTTGGTTTTCCCAATTATAAAGCTTATAATAAATATTTATTTAAATTTATAATTTTTGTTTTGTTTCTTTGTTGTCTTTTTATAAATACAAAAAGTAATATAAAAGATATAATCAGAATTTCTTTATAGTATATATAAAATAAATTTCCACTAAAAGCGGAGTTTATAATTTTTAATGATGCTACATTGTAGCATCTTTTTATAGAATTTTTATTTATAAACTCTATTTTATCTTTAGGAGTATGAATTTTGGAAGTATCATTATCACAAAATGTTATAGCATTTATTCCCTTTTCTCTAAAGAAATAATGATCACTAGCATTTTCAAACATATAATTAAAATTAATATTTTTAAAAGAGCATAAGACAGATAATTCTTTTATGAGAGGAGTATTCGCGGTATCTTTATCAGATCCCATTATGCAAAGAGGAACGCTTTCACTACCTCCTATCATATCAAAATTTAATAATGTAGAATTTTTTATTTTACTGTAATATTTATCTACAAAAGCCTTAGATCCAAGACACCCAAATTCTTCTGCATTAAAAGAAACAAATATAATATCCCTATTAGGTGTGCCTAAGGATTTAATATATTTAACTAATTCTAGCATGAAGCTAGTACCAGAGGCATTATCTAAAGCACCACTATATATAGTCCCATTTAAATCCTCACCTAAATGATCAAAATGAGAAGAAATTATAATAGGATCATTGTTAGGATTTATTCCTTTTATATATCCTACAACGTTATTAAGCTCAGTTTCTTTTATAGAATAAGGAATAAAGCAAATTATTTTATGGCCTGATTTTATAAAATCTTTTATTTCAGAAAAAACTTTTTTGTTTGTAACTATATACATATTATAAGGAGCCTCTTTTACAAAAGAACTTCTAAAATTAGAACCATAATCATTTGTAGAATATATAAGGAAATTACCATCATTATAATTTATATTCATAAAATCATTTTGAATAATTACATTTTCATTAGAAAAGGAAAAAGCATTTTCTCTAAAATTAAGCATATCTTCTTTAAAATCCTTACCATAGGAATAATTTTTAACTAAATTACCTTGAGAATCTATTACTTTCAAGTAAGGATTACCTTCAATCTTACTAGGATAAAAACAACCAAAACTATGAAAATAGTTTTCTTCAAAGGGAAGTAGATTATTACTTTTAAAATTATCTTTTATATATTCTGAAACTTGTCTATTTTCTATAGAACCAGGAAGTCTTCCCTTAAATTCATTAGAGGATATTAAATTAATATTGTTGAGTACAGAGTTTATATTAAATGATTTTATAAATAAAGTAGTTTGTATACTAAAACATAAAAGGGTTAAAATAATAGTTATATAAAATAGCTTGGCAAAATTTCTCATAATATCTCCTATAAATTGTTTATAATTTAATTTATATTAATTTGCCAAAGGATATATAACTGGTATAATATATTTTTAGTGACTTTATTTAATATTTGGAGGTAAAGATGAACAATATAAACAGTATTTTATCAAAAGAACTTAACATATCCATTAAATATATAGATGCAGTTATAGATTTATTAGATCAGGGAAATACAGTACCTTTTATAGCAAGATATAGAAAAGAAGTAACAGGAGGTATGAGTGACGAAACGCTTAGAGAGCTCTTTGAAAGGCTTACATATTTAAGAAATTTAAGTTCCAAGAAAGAGGATGTTATAAGACTCATAGAGGAGCAAGGCAAACTTACAGAAGAGCTTAAAACATCTATAATTAATTGTAAAACTGTTACAGAAGTAGAGGATTTATATAGACCTTATAGACCAAAAAGAAGGACAAGAGCTACTATAGCAGAAGAAAAAGGATTAAAGCCTTTAGCAGAAATAATATTAGAAGGTAATTTTAAAGAAGATATAAAAGTATATGCTAGTGAATTCATAAATGAAGAAAAAGAAGTAAAGACTATTGAAGAAGCTCTTCAGGGTGCTATGGATATAATAAGCGAAGTTATATCTGATGAAGCAGAATACAGAAAATGGATAAGAAATTTTGTTTTTAATGAAGGAGTAATAGAAACTAAAGGTGAAAGCATGGAACCTACTCCTTACGAAATGTATTATGATTATAAAGAAAATGTAAAAAATATTCCTCCTCATCGAATACTAGCTATAAATAGAGGAGAAAAAGAAAAAATATTAACAGCAAAAGTTACTTGTAATGAAGATAAAATAATAGATTATTTAAAAAGTAGATCATTAAAAGGAAATAAGGAAACGGATGTATATATAGAGGAGTCTGTTAAAGATTCTTTAAAAAGATTAATATATCCATCCATAGAAAGAGAGATAAGATCAGAGTTAACAGAAAAAGGTGAAGAAGGAGCAATAAAAATATTTAAAGAGAATTTAAAGGCCCTTTTGATGCAAGCACCTATAAAGGATAAAGTAGTTTTAGGATATGACCCAGGGTTTAGAACAGGATGTAAGATAGCAGTATTAGATGAAACAGGAAAATTATTAGATACAGCTACGGTTTATGCTACAGCACCACAAAATGATGTAGAAGGGTCTATAAAAGTATTAAAAAAATTAATATACAAATATGATGTTGATGTAATATCTTTAGGAAATGGAACAGCTAGTAGAGAATCAGAAGAGGTTATATCAAAAATGCTTAAAGAAATAAAAGAAGAAAAAGGCAAAGATATATATTATGTTATAGTATCTGAAGCAGGAGCCTCTGTTTATTCTGCGTCAAAATTAGCTACAGAAGAATATCCAGATATAAATGTTTCTTTAAGAGGGGCTATATCTATATGTAGAAGACTTCAAGATCCTCTAGCAGAACTTGTAAAAATAGATCCTAAGTCTATAGGGGTAGGACAATATCAACACGATGTATCTCAAAAAAAATTAGATGAATCATTAAAAGGTGTGGTAGAAGATTGTGTTAATGCGGTAGGAGTAGATTTAAATACTGCAACACCATCACTTTTATCTTATATTTCAGGCATTAATAGCTCTATAGCTAAAAATATAGTAGCTTATAGAGAGGAAATAGGGAAATTTAAAAATAGAAAAGAATTATTAAAAGTAAAAAGGTTAGGACAAAAAGCCTTTGAGCAATGTGCAGGTTTTCTTAGAGTTATGGAAAGTAAAGAACCTTTAGATAATACAGGAGTCCATCCAGAGTCCTATGAGGGAACCAAGAAATTTTTAAGCTTGTTACAATATGATATAAAAGATGTAAAAAATAATAAATTACAGGATATAGATGATAGGGTTAATAATATAGGACTAGATGATATATGTAATAAAATAGATATAGGGAAACCTACACTATTAGATATTATAAAAGAAATAAAAAAACCAGGAAGAGATCCAAGAGAAGATTTACCTAAACCTATATTAAAGACAGGGATTGTTGATATAACTCAATTAAAGCCAGACATGGTTCTAATGGGTACCGTTAGGAATGTAGCTGATTTTGGAGCCTTTGTAGACATAGGAGTTCATCAAGATGGCTTAGTACATATAAGTCAACTTTCAGATAGGTTTGTAAAACATCCCTTAGATATAGTAAAAGTGGGAGATATAGTGGAAGTTAGAATATTGGAGGTAGATAAAAAGAGAAACAGAATTTCTTTAAGCATGAAAAAATAAATCATTGGATAAATATTAATATTGAATTTAAATTATTAATAGTATATAATAAAAATGCATAAAATTAATATTAATATCTTCAGGGCGGGGTGTAATTCCCCACCGGCGGTAAAGCCCGCGAGCTATTTTTAGCATGATTCGGTTAAATTCCGAAGCCGACAGTAAAGTCTGGATGAAAGAAGATTGCAATTGTAAGTATGATTACAAAGCCCTGATAGTATTATCAGGGCTTTTTATTTTTCACTTGGAAAGTTTCTCAAGGGATATAAAATGGAGGGATAGTATGAAAAGTAGCAAATTAAATAAGTTGGTAAAGATATCCGTATTGGGAACTATAGGATTTTTACTTATGTTTATAGAAATTCCAATACCTATATTTCCAGAGTTTTTAAAAATTGATATAAGTGACATACCTGCACTAGTAGGTGGCTTTGCCTTAGGGCCTGTAGCAGGAATATTAATAGAATTTATGAAAAATATATTGCATGGTATATTCAAAGGAAGTACAGTCTTTGTAGGAGAAATTGCAAATTTTTTAGTAGGATCTGTTTTAGTAGGTATTTCAGCATACATCTATAAAAGAGATAAAACCAAAAAAGGCGCAATAGTGGGATTAGCCATTGGGGCAATATGTATGTCTATAGTAGCAGGAATATTAAACTATTATGTTCTTTTACCATTATATGAAAAAGCACTAAATTTTCCAATAAAAGCTATAGTAGCTATAGGAAATAAGTTGAATCCTAAAATAGTAGATTTAAAGAGTTTTATATTTTGGTCTATAATTCCATTTAATTTACTTAAGGGGGTAGTAGTATCTCTAATAACTGCAGCTATATATAAAAATGTATCCCCTATACTTCATGAAAGAAAATAAAAAATAAATTTAATAATAGGATCTATCTCAAAATAAATTAGTAAACAAAATATTTTAAAATAGCTTTAAATATATTATAAATGATTAAATTTCTAAACAAAATTTTATTATAAAACAAAGAAGGGACTTCTTATATTACACTTTTGTGCATTGTGAGATAGCCCCATTTTTCATACTAAAAAGTAACGAATTTAATCTATATTGTATATTTCAATAAATTTTTAAATATATTTATTTCTATGTAAAAAATAAAAATTTTAGTTTATTTTATATAACAAAATTTTAAAATATGTTAAAGTATAAATTAATATTAATATATGGATATATTAAACAGCTCTTTTGTAAAGTTCATTTAGTAAATATAAGTTTAGTACGATAATAAAGTAAGTTTTATAAGGGGTGATGATAATATGCCAAGCATTTCAAATATAAATAATGTCTATAGTAATAACACAAAAAAAATATCTAGTAAAATTTCTTTTGAAATAGATCAAATTTTTGCTGCAAAAGTAGTTGGTGAGGGAGTAAGCCCAGAGGAAGTAATATTAAAATTAATGGACGGGTGGCAATTTAAAGCATCCATTGAAGACTTAAAAGGAAAATTGCCTGATGGATTACTTAAATTTAAAGTTTTAGGATTTGAGGAAGGAAAGTTAATTTTAAAATTTTTAGAGGGTAACTTAGTAGAAGGGCAACAAAAAGAACAAAACCCTATAGAAGAGTTATTACTTAAAGAGAACATAAAATTAAATAAAGAGGACTATGTTTTATTAGAAAAAATGATAAAACATAATATACCTTTAACTAAGGATAATATATTAAAGGTTGTAAATTTATCTAATTTTATGGGAAAACTAAAAAATAGTCCTCAAGAAGGAGACTCATTTATACAAAACTATATAAAGGGTAAAGGAATGGATTTACGAAGTGCCAAAGGTCAAGAGATAAATAATGTATTAAAGGGATTATTTAATGAATTACAAACTTTAACAGAAGAAGATTTATTTATTTTATTAGAAAATAACGTAGAGTTAACAGAAGAAAATGTAAAAGCCTTTAAAGAGGTTTTTAAAGAGTCTAGTGTTTATAATAAGGTAAATAATATAAATAAGGAACTAAATAAATCTAGCATAGATAATAAACAGATAATAACTGAGAAAAATACATCTAATGGAGATACTTTAGTAAAGGAAAATCTACAATCAACAGAAATGGAAAGTGCTATAAATAATAAAAGCGAAAATGTTGTGAAAAATGAATTAATAAGTACTTTTAAAACACTTATGGCCACAGGAAAAGAAGAAAATATAAGCATTGTAAGAGACTTAATATTAGAGGAAAAAGATATAAATGGAATATTAAAAAATTTTACTAAAGAAGAGCAAGAAATGCTAGGATTAAAACCAAAAACTGAAGATACTGAAGCAACGGAGCAAAGTTTAACATCGGAAACTACAAAAAACATTAAAACAAAGCCAATAGAGGTATTAGCTAATAAAGGACAAGTGGATTCTTCAAGTATAAAAGAACAAATAAATTCAAAAACAAATGAGATTAAAGATATAGTTAAAAATCTCATAGATACATTAAAAGATACCAATAATTCATCCTATGATAAAATAATAGGTACATTAAAAAATAATATAAATAATTTTAAAATGTTTAATACTATATCCAACGAATATTATTATTTAGATTTACCTTTAAACTTTAAAGAAAATGAATGTGATTGTAAAATTATAATAAAAGATGAAAGGGGTAAGGGTAAGAAAATAGATTCTAGTAATGTAAAGATAGCTACATCTATATCTACAGCTAATATGGATATAGTAGATGCTTACATTACTCTTAAAAATAGCAATATGGAGATTAATATAAAAACCATAAAGGAATGGGTAAATTTATTAGATAAAGGGAAAAATAAACTTATAGAAGATATGAGCAGTATGGGGTATAATATTTTTATAAAAGTAGAGGAAAAAGCAGAAATATTTAATATATCAAACTGTAGAGAATTTTTTAATGATAACAATTTAAATGCTATTGATATTAAAGCATAATAAAAGATTGGGTGGTTATTTTGAATGAAAGAAAAAAGGCTGCAGCTTTAAAATATGAGGAAAGTTACACATCCCCAGTGGTTACTGCCGCTGGCATGGGATATGTAGCAGATAAAATTTTAGAAAAGGCTTCAGAAGAGAAAGTACCTATAGTTTATGACAAGGAATTAGCAAATCTTTTAACTAATATAGATATAGGCGATTCTATACCCTATGAATTATATGATGCGGTAGCAAAAGTAATAGCATATGTTATGGAGATAGACGAGAGAATAAAATAATAGAGGTGATATGGTGAGCTTATATGCAATATCAGATTTACATTTAGCTTTTAATGAAGATAAGCCTATGGATATATTTGGAGATAAATGGTTTATGCATCATGAGAGAATCAAAGAAAATTGGGAAAATAAAATAACTAAGGATGATACCGTTCTTATAGCTGGAGATATTTCTTGGTCTATGAAAATAGAAGAAGGATTACATGACTTAGAGTGGATTCATAATTTAAAAGGAAGAAAAATTTTAATAAAAGGTAATCATGATTATTGGTGGAGTTCTATAAATAAATTAAATAAATTGTATGAGGATATGAACTTTATACAAAATAATTTTTTTGTATATGAAAATTATGCTATATGCGGAACAAGGGGCTGGAATCCTAAACCATCCGATAATTTTACTGCTCATGATGAAAAAATATATAGAAGAGAGCTTATAAGATTAAGATTATCACTAGATGCAGCAAAAAAAGCAGGGATGGAAAAATTTATAGTGATGTTACACTATCCTGCTACTAACGATAAATTTGAAGATTCACCAATAACTGAACTTTTAAAGGAATATAATGTAGAAAAGGTTATATATGGGCATTTACATGGAATAAGTACAACTAGGTCATTAGAAGGATTAAGAGATGGAGTAGAATACTATTTAACTTCCTGTGATCATATAAATTTTGATCCCGTAAAGATTACTTAAACTTACGGGATTTATTATTGACAATTATATCGTAATAACGTAATATATAAATATAATGATATAAAATAGAAAGAGGTAGAATAATGGATAATGATTATGCAAAATATAATGATATAGCAGAACTTCTAAAAGTTTTAGCTCACCCAGTTAGGATATGTATAGTGAAGGGGCTTTTAGAAAAAGGAGAATGTAATGTAAGTCATATGCAAAATTGCTTAGATATGCCTCAATCTACTATATCTCAACACTTACAGAAACTAAAAAGTGCAGGGATAATAGAAGGGGATAGAAATGGGCTTCAAATAAATTATCATGTTTCTAATAAAAAAGCAGAGCAATTGATAGAAATTTTGCTTAATGAATAATAGTACTAAGAAATTTCTATTTAAATGGGAGGAATTATAATGAATAAGAAGGTACTAATCATTGGCGGTGTAGCAGGAGGAGCTTCAGCAGCTGCAAGACTTAGAAGACTTGATGATAATGCACAAATAATAATGTTTGAAAGAGGAGAACATATTTCCTTTGCCAATTGTGGATTACCTTATTATATAGGAGAAACTATAAAGGAAAGAGATAATCTTTTAGTTCAAACTCCTGAGGCTATGATGGGTAGATTCAACATTGATGTTAGAGTAAACAGTGAGGTTATATCAATAAATACTAGAGAAAAGAAAGTTAAAGTAAACAGTAAAGAAAAGGGACTTTATGAGGAAACTTATGACTATATAATAATGTCACCAGGGGCCACACCTATAAAACCACCTATAAAAGGAATAAATAGTTCGAAAATATTTACATTAAGAAATATTCCAGATACAGATAGAATAAAAGATTATGTAGACAATAAAGATGTTAAAAGTGCAGTAGTTGTTGGTGGGGGATACATAGGGGTTGAGATGGCAGAGAATCTTAGAGAAAGAGGCATAAATGTGGTATTAGTTGAAGCTGCTCCCCATATATTAGCACCCTTTGATTCAGATATGGTTACTTTTGCCGAACAGGAACTACAGGATAACGGTGTAGGTTTAATTTTAGGAGATGGAGTTAAATCTTTTGAAGAAAATAATAATAAAATAAAATTATCCCTTCAAAGTGGTACTGAGCTAAATGCGGATATGATTATATTGGCTATAGGTGTGAAACCGGATACAGAGTTTTTAAAAGGATCTTCAATAGAGATAGGCCCTAGGGGTCATATAATAGTGGATAAACATATGAAAACTAATGTAGAGGGTATATATGCCGTAGGGGATGCTATAGAGGTAGTAGACTATATAAATGAAAATAAAACTGCTATACCATTGGCAGGCCCAGCAAATAAGCAGGGCAGAATAGCAGCAGATAATATATGTGAATTAAATTCTTCTTATAAAGGAACTCAAGGAACTGCTATAATTAAAGTTTTTGGATTAACAGGTGCTAGTACAGGTAATAATGAAAGAACTTTATCTAAATTTAATATACCATATGAGGTAGTTTATACTCATTCTCAGTCCCATGCAAGTTACTATCCAGGAGGCACACCAATAAGCTTAAAATTAATATTTGATACTAAAGGTAAGATCTTAGGGGCTCAAGTTTTTGGCTATGATGGAGTAGATAAGAGAATAGATGATATTGCTATAGTTATAAGATTTGGTGGAACTATATATGATTTAGAAGAGTTAGAATTAGCTTATGCTCCTCCATATTCTTCGGCTAAGGATCCTGTTAATATGTTAGGGTTTGTAGCAGAAAATGTATTAACAGGTAAAGTAGAAACTGTATTGTCTAAAGATATAGATAATAGAGATAAAGATAAAGTTATATTATTGGATGTAAGAGATGATATAGAAATTGAAAATGGTAAAATAGAGGGAGCAATAGAAATACCAATAAATCAATTAAGAAATAGATTAAGTGAAATTCCAAAGGATAACGAAGTATGGATATATTGTCAAATAGGGTTAAGAGGATATATTGCTGCTAGGATATTAATGGCTAATGGTTATAAGGTTAAAAATCTTAATGGTGGATATAAAACTTACATTATGAATAAGTTTATACCTGAAAAAATAAATAAGATGCCAGAAGAGAAAATGAAGGGAAATAATGAAACTAAGGAAGAGGTAGCAGAAACTTTGGAACTAGATGCTTGTGGTTTAAGTTGCCCTGGACCATTAATGAAAGTAAACAATACTGTAAGTGAAATGAATGAAGGAGAAACTTTAAAAGTAAAAGCTTCAGATCCAGGATTTTATGTAGATATACAGTCTTGGTGTGAAAGAACAAATAATGAATTGTTAAGTGTATCAAAGGATAAAGGAATAGTAAAAGCTCTTATTAAGAAAGGTAAAGAAAAATTACAAGTAGATGAAAAAGAAAGAAAAGGTAAAATCAAAGAAAATGATAATAAGACATTAGTTGTGTTTAGTGGAGATTTGGATAAAGCAATAGCATCCTTTGTTATAGCAAATGGTGCTGTAGCTATGGGGAAAAAGGTAACTATGTTCTTTACATTTTGGGGATTAAATATATTAAGAAAGCCAGAAAAAACAAAGATACAAAAAGCATTTATGGATAAAATGTTTGCATCAATGATGCCAAGAGGAAGCAAAAAGTTAAAGCTTTCTAAAATGAACATGATGGGAATGGGATCTAAAATGATCAGAAAAGTAATGAAAAACAAAAATATATCTTCTCTTGAAGAATTAATACAATCAGCCATAGATTCAGGTATAAATATAGTTGCATGCCAAATGTCAATGGATGTTATGGGTATAAAAGAAGAGGAATTAATAGATGGAGTAAATATAGGAGGAGTAGGATATTATTTAGGAGAAGCTGAGGATGCTAATGTAAATTTATTCATATAAATAAAATAAAAATCCTATGGAACATGTTCATAGGATTTTTATTTTATTTAGAAATCTAGATAAGAATCCCTTTTGGGGTTTAGTATTATCGATTTCATCAATCTCCATAGGTGTAGGATCTATAGGGGTAAAATCAATTTCATTTATTTCTTCTTTTATAAGATCTTTTTGATCTCTAGCTAAATTTTTTAACCTACTAGAAATACCAGGACATGTTATAACATTGCTAAACCAACGTAAAGATTCTTCAGTATTGCCAGCTTTTCGCATTAATTCTGCTATTAGATACATGGCAGTATACCTATCCATTCCATATATGGGAAAGTCCTCTGAAGAATAGGCTTCTTTAAGAGATTCTAGAGCTTCATTTAAAAAAAGTTTTTCTTTCTCATAATCATCTTTTAACCTGTACATCCAAGCCAATTTTAAGGAATTAAATCCTTTTTTACTATAAGGAGATTCTATAACTACATAATTTAATAAAGATAATTTAAATCTTTCAATAGCTATATCTATATTGTATACTTCAGGATATACCTTAGGAATCCAAGTTGGCGTTATTTTTTCTTTTACAGAATTTATTTGAAAAGATCTTATTTTGTTGAAATCTCTTTTCATAGCGGCATAACCACATTCATTACAAACCCAAACATCATAAAAATAAGGATTTATAACAGAATACCGTATAAAAAGATCAGAATCTTTTTTTAGAATTCTGTAAGAGGAAGTTTTTATAGATTTTGCTTTAAAGATATTACCACACACGGGGCAGGTGACTTCTCTATCATATAATAGTGACTTTTCCTTCAACCATTCAGCACTATTTTCTTTATATATTGGCCAATCTTTACTATTATTTTCATATGATTCATTGTAATTCAAAATTATCACCTTCATTTTCGCATTCATATCTGATATTATAATTATATCAAATATACAATTATAATTATATTATAATATCAAAACAATATATAATGATAATAGGTAATGTAAAATAACTTACAAAATTCAAAGCATATATTGAAAAGGGTGAAGGGTATGGCACTAGGTGAATGGAAAACTTTTTTAATACCATATAAGCAAGCAGTAGAGGAACTTAAGGTTAAATTTAGAAGTATAAGAAAAGAATATAGAGAAAAAAATGAATACTCTCCTATAGAATTTGTTACAGGGAGGGTAAAAGAAATCTCTAGTATCCTAGAAAAAGCAAATAAATTCAATATACCGCTAGATAGAATTAGTTATGAAATGGAGGACATAGCTGGCATAAGAATAATGTGTCAATTTACTAGTGATATAGAAAAGGTAGTAGAATTAGTAAGGCAGAGAAAAGATATGCAAATAATATATGAAAAAGATTATATAACTAATGTTAAAAATAGTGGATATAGAAGTTATCACATGATTATAAAATATCCTGTTAGTATGGCAGAAGGTCAAAAGGAGATTTTAGCAGAATTTCAAATAAGAACATTAGCTATGAATTTTTGGGCTACTATAGAACATTCATTAAATTATAAATATAAACATCAAATACCTAAGGATATAAAGTTGAAGCTTAAATCAGCTGCAGATGCAGCGTCTAACTTAGACAAATTAATGATGGAAATAAAAGATGAAATAAAGGATGCACAAAAACTTTTTGAAGTAAAGTCAAGCTTAGTATCTTACATAATGGATAATATTTTAACTTTGCAATCTATGGGAAAAATTATAGATTCTAATAGATATCAAGAGCAATTGAACAAACTTATAGAAGAAGGGGAAGTATTTGAATTAAATAGTCTTCTAAAATCTACAGAAAAGACTATAGAAATGTATAAATAATGTTTAAAGAGGATGTCTTAAAATAGATTTGATTTTAATATAGTAAATATAGAAAATACAGTAATAAGCATATGAATAAGCTTTAGAAGTTCTTAATTTGACGGAATTAAAAATTTTCGTAATTCCTCACAGGACGTGAGGAGCCAGTAGTGAAGGCAAGGATGGCGCCTCTACTGGGTAGAAAATTTTTAATGGAGTCAAATTTAGAACTTCTTAGCAAAATGAAGTGCCTTATAAATGTATTTTCTATATTTGCGGGTTAAAATTAAATCTATTTTTATTTTGAGACAGCCTTTTTAATTTTATTTAGCAACTATATTAACTAATCTATTTTTTATTACTATAACTTTTTTAATTTCTTTATCACCTATAGAATTTTTAATATCCTCATTATTTAATGCTGATTCTTTTATTTCATCTTCTGATGAACTAGTAGATATATTTATTTTAGCTCTTATTTTCCCATTTACTTGTACGGCTATTTCAACTTCATCTTTTATTAGGGCTTTAGGGTCAAATTCAGGCCATTTTTCATTGAAAATGGAAGAATTAATGCCTATAAGTTTCCATTGTTCTTCAGCAAAATGAGGAGCAAAAGGTGCTAATAATGTTATAAAGTCAATTATACTTTCTCTCAAGAATAAAGCATTTTTAATAGCATCAATACCAAGATATTTAGATAGAGCATTTGTAAATTCCATTAATCTTGCTATGGAAGTATTGAACTGCATTTTATCTATATCTTCAGTTATAGATTTAATGCTATGATGCCTTACGTAGTTTAATTCTTTCTCATCTTTATCCATAGTAGATTTATTATCTTTAGAATTTTTTATTTCTTCTCTAGCATTTTCTAATATTCTTTCTACTCTGTCTACAAATTTACCTATGGATTTTATAGCATCGTCACTCCAAGCGCCGCCTTCTGTATAATCAAATCCAAACATTAAATACATTCTAAATACATCTGCACCGAATTCTTTTATATAATCATCAGGAGATATAGTATTTCCTTTTGATTTACTCATTTTTAAGCCATCAGGTCCTAATATTAATCCTTGATGAGTAAGAGATAAGAATGGTTCATCAAAGTTTAGATACCCCATATCTCTTAAAGCTTTAGTTATAAATCTAGCATATAAAAGATGCATACAAGCGTGTTCAGGACCGCCAACATATTTATCAACTGGAAGCATTTTATTTATTAATTCAGGATTAAAAGCATCTTTTTCGTTATTATTATCTGGATATCTTAAATAGTACCAAGAAGAACATACAAAGGTATCTAATGTGTCCGCTTCTCTTTTTGCTGGACCACCACATTTTGGGCAAGTTGTATTTATAAAGTCATCACATTTACCTAAAGGTGATTTCCCATCTGGAGAGAATTCTACATTATATGGTAATTCTACAGGGAGCTGTTCTATAGGAACTTCCACTGTACCACATTTTTCACAATAAATTATAGGAATAGGTGCTCCCCAATATCTTTGTCTTGATACAAGCCAATCTCTTAATCTATAATTTATTTTCTTTCTACCAAGATTCATAGACTCTAACTTAGAAATTACAGCTTCTTTAGCCTCATTTCCCAATAAACCATCGAATTCTCCACTATTAACCATTCCACCATATTCTGTATAAGGAAGAGAATCACCGCCTTCTATAACTCTTTCTATAGGAAGGTTATATTTAGTAGCAAAAGCGAAATCTCTTTCATCATGGGCAGGAACTGCCATTACACAACCTGTTCCATAGGTATTTAATACATAATCTCCTATCCATATAGGTACTTTTTTACCGTTTATAGGATTTATGGCATAAGAGCCTGAGAATACACCAGTTTTTTCTCGAGTTATAGATTGTCTTTCTATATCAGATTGATTTTTAGCTTGAGTTTTATATGATTCAACTTCAGCTTTGTTTTCAGGAGTAGTTAGCTTATCTACTAAATCATTTTCAGGAGCTAAAACTACATAAGTAACTCCAAATAAAGTATCTACCCTTGTAGTAAATACATTAAAGCTCAAGTCTGAATCTGCTACATTAAATGTAACTTCAGCACCTACAGATTTTCCAATCCAGTGTTTTTGCATAGCCTTAGTTTTTTCAGGCCAATCTAATTCATCGAGTTTTTCTAATAATTCATCAGCATAGTCAGTTATCTTTAAGAACCATTGCTCTAGATTTTTTTTATCAACATTGCTATCACATCTTTCACATTTTCCATCTAAAACCTGTTCATTAGCAAGAACAGTATTACAACTTGGGCACCAATTTACAGGTGCTTTCTTTTTATAAGCTAAACCCTTTTCGTAAAGTTTTAAAAATAACCATTGAGTCCATTTATAGTAGTCTGGTGAACAAGTTATAACTTCATTTTCCCAGTTGAACATGGCACCCATGGCTTTTAATTGAGTTTCCATAGTTTCAATATTTTTAAAGGTAGAATCCTTTGGATGTATACCAGTTTTTATTGCATAGTTTTCAGCTGGAAGACCAAAAGCATCAAAACCCATAGGTTGAAAAACATTGTAACCTTGCATTCTTTTAAATCTTGCCCAAGAGTCTACAGGCCCATAGTTAAACCAGTGTCCTGCATGTAATTTACTACCTGATGGATAAGAAAACATTTCAAGTACATATAATTTTTTATCTAAATTTTTATTATTAAATTTGTATAGAGAGTTTTCTTCCCATTTTTTTTGCCATTTCTCGTCGATTTTAGTACTATAGTTTCCCATAAAAATCCTCCTATCTATTTCATTAACTATTATTTATAAATAAAATTTAAAATAATAATTAAATATTTTTATATAAAATAAAAAAACCTTCATCTCCTAACTTATAGAGACGAAAGGTTATCCGCGGTACCACTCTAATTAAACCTATGAATTAATAGATTTCTCTTATAAAAATAACGGTTTTATCCGTGTCTATTTCTAATAGACAAGCTCCCAGGCAAGTTCATATTTTACTATACTGTTTTTCACCAGCCAACAGTTCTCTTTATATAGAATAAATATTACTACTCCTGTTCAAAGCCTTTAATATTAGTTTATACTCAATTGTATATTATGATATATATATTGTCAAGAGACTACTAAATATATATTTTTACTAATATTCTAAAGGATAGGACCATGAGTTTAAATGGTCTAGAACATATACATTATTAAATCCTAATGAATTTAATAAATTTGATGCGTTTTTAGCCCTTACACTAGTATTGCTATAAATAATTATTTTAGTGTTTTTATCTATATTTTTAGATAACATTGTATCTTTAAATTTATCAAGTGGAATATTTAAGCTTTTAGGTATATGACCATTACTAAATTCTTTAGGGGTTCTAACATCTATTATTATGGCAGTAGAATAGGGTGTTGATATTATATGCTTTATTTCTTCTGGAGAAATATTTTTGTAAGCTTTAGCACTGTATATAGGTATTAATAGAATGCTTGTCAATAATACTACAAATAAGGAGTAAAACAAAAATTTCTCTCTAATTTTAGAATTCAATTTATACACCTCACTTAAAAGTTATATATATATTTTGCACAAGTAAGTGTGTTTTATTAGTAAAATAAAATATATATTAATTTTAAGTAAAGTTTTTATTATTAAGATTAAAAATATCATATTTTTATCTACAAAGAAAGATAAAATTTTATAAAATAAAAAAGAGTCCTTAAGAAGAACTCTTTTGGCTGCCCATGCTGGATTCGAACCAACAAATGCCTGCTCCAGAGGCAGGTGCCTTACCATTTGGCGAATGGGCAATAATTATATTAACAAAATTTATTATAACAAATTGAATAATTTTGTCAATACATTAAGGTTTTATATTTTTAATAAAATGTTTATTAATATAAAATATGAATAGAGTTAAAACATAATCAAATACAATAAAGGCTATTTGAGCTACAATAAAATACATATATATGTATTTATTAATTATAGTAATACCTTGGAAAAATAATTTATATATATATAATAAAACGATTAAACATATATTAAAAAATGCAAATTTTAATATTATTTCTATATAAAGTTTATTTAATCTTTCTATATAATATTTAATTATTCCATATAGTCCAAAAAATACTATATAAAAAATTACAGAAATCCTACTTATGCCAACTACTATGGAACATAAAATTGATGTGGATAAATATACTAAAAAACCATTCTTTGCATTTGTACTTATTATAGCTATAGGAATAATAGCAGAAGCAGTAGCCAATAAGGATAGTTTATTTACTGGTAATATAGTGCTTAAATAAATAAGTAAAAAACTTATAGCTGTAAATACTCCACCTTTAGCTATATTTGAAGATTTTAAAGGGGTAGTTTTCATAGGCCATCATCTCCCCAAATTATTTTAGCAACAACTAATAAAATCTCCTCCACAACATTCACAACAACAATCTATACAATAAAGAGTACCACAAATTTTACACATATCAGGATCACTTCTTCTCTCAGAGTAGTAAGGTTTTCTATAAGAGCTATTATTTCTGCTCATTTTGTCTAAAGCATCTCTATACTCAAAGTTTGAAGGATCTAAGCTATAGGCATTATTAAAATAATTATAGGCTACATCATACCAACCTTTAGAATAATTTACACGTCCCATAAGGTAGTACCATTCTGCATTTCTCACATTTATACTATTTAATTTTTGCTCTGCAGAGGATATATTTCCTCTATCTATATCAGCTCTTATAGAAGCATAGTCATTAGAAGAATGACTATTATAGCTACCATTATAATTATTTGAATTATAGCTTTGAGAGTTATTATTTTTCATTAAATAATCATAGGCTTCATTAATTTCCCTCATTTTTTGCTCTGCCAAATCTCTAAGAGGATTATTACCATATTGATCAGGATGATATTTTTTAGCTAGTTTTCTATAAGCTTGTTGTATTTCTTCTTTAGAAGCATTTTTATTTATTCCTAGAATTTCATAGGGATTCATTATTTATATTCACTCCTTTTAATACGCGTTCCATTTTTTCCATTAAACCAAATTGTAAAATATTATATAATAAACCTTTATTCTTTACAATAGGCATATTATTAAAATTATTTAAACAGGCACTGGCGCAGTTTATCAGTAGAAAATCTATCTTATCTTTTATACTATCTCTAAACTCTTTATAATTTAAATTATTTTTATTATAAATATTATTTATAACATTGAATTTGTTTTCATTTATATCTTTTTCTAAATCATCGAAAGCATCAATTATGTAAATCCACTTTCCTAGATTATATCCTAGCCAATAAAGACTATCTTTAAAAGAAAAATTTTTATAGGAAGATAATATATATCCTGTTAAATGAGCAAAATGATGAGAAATTTCATCAATGCTTTTATTTTCATAATTTTTTTCACAAATGTATAAATTTTTTAAAGAATTATCCACAGTGTGGATATGTTTTTCATATAAATCATTATTTTTGTATATGTATTTTTTTAAAAATTTAGAGGATATATTACTTTTAATAGAGTTATCATCTTCTACATTATCTAAAAGTTTATAATAACTTAAAGCTACATTAAAAAATGCTGCATATTTTAGTGCTTCGTTATTGGTTATAATAACTTTTTTCTTTATAGGATGAATAATGCAATGCTCTTTTATGAAGATATTTTTATTATCTTCTAGAGAATCTAATAATATGCCTAAAAAAGTCATATCATAATTTATAGTGATTCTAGGTAACTCACCATAATCTTTTTTTATAGTTTTACATAGTCCACAATAATAAGCTCTAAATTTTTCATATTCTTTTATTTTGAGTTCCATTTTGCAGGGCGTAACGTATCCAAACATAGATTATTTTACCTTTTCTTCATTTAATATTTCATATATAGTTTTTGAAGTAGTATCATTCATAGAATAACCTAATAATTCTACTAATTCTTCTAATTCTTCTTCATTATTAGATTCTAGCTCTATATAAGGGAAAGGACAAAAACTTTTATCATTAATATCTATCTCTACTAGGGTTTCTTTATATTTATAGCTCTCCCTAAATTTTGATATAGACTCTATTAATTCTAATCCTAAGGCTTTAAAAATATGTTCACCTTCTTTAAAATCTAATATTTCAGTTTCATTTTCTTCCATAACCTTATATTTTTCTTGACTTATAAGTTTTTTTACAGTCATATAATAGTGTTCTTCATTTTTGATAACATCTTTTATATATCTAATTCTTGCATATCCTTTGTTTTTTAATAGCTTTTTATCAGAAAAATCATATATATTATTAATTTGACTTTCCTCTTTAACTTTTATTGCACCTAAATCTAATAATTTTTTTCTAATTTCTTCTATATCAATTTTTATTATTCTAGTTTCTATTTCTTTCAATAAAATCACTCCTAATAGGGATAATTAAACGATATTATTAAGTTTACATTATATATTGTACCATAATAGAGATAAAAACAATTTAGGAGTATCTTAATTTTATATTAAGAATTATACCAAATTAAATTTTATTTCATTTTGGTAAAATATTTTATATTTATAAAATATTTTTTAATTTAATACATAACAATGAACTTTGGAAAGAATAAAATTTTTATGTTAATATATTTCTTATAGAATTTTGAATTTATGTAGAGTTTGAAATATAATGTATATGTTAAATAATGTAAATAAGGAGTGTTATTTTTGGAATATATAAAGGAAGTAAATATTAATGAGGCTATAATACATATATTAGATAACAATAGCGAGGAACCTATACTAAATGAATATAAATTAAGATTGGATGATGAGATATATAAATTTATATTAAAACATGTAGATAGATGCTTAAAGGATGAAGAATTGAAATATGCTATATTTAATGAGGAAAGAAATATAGTAAAAGAGCTTTCACAGGAATATTTAAATGGTCAAAATGATTTGTTAGATGTTTCTAAGGAACTGGCTAGACAACTTTTTATATTAATGAAGGGTAATGATAATATATCCTCCTGTGATTTAATGATAGTTTCTATATCTACAGAATATGGACCAATGCTAGCTATATTAAAAATGGATTATGTTAAAAACTATATTCATGTAGTGGATATGGTAGAAGATAAAATAGATATAGATATAGTGCCAGAATTTACAGGATTACCTGCTAGTGCTCAAAAGATACAAAAATGTGCTTTTATAAAACCCATAAGAGAAGATCAGGAATTTAATTTAATGGTTATAGATAAGCAGAAGAAATCTAAAGACAGTGAAGAATATGGTTCAAACTATTTTATAAGTAAATATTTAGGTTGCAAGATAGTAGAGAATGAAAGAGATGCCACAAAAAATTTTGTAAAAGCTACAGAAAAGTGGGCTAAGTCTAATTTAAATGAAAATGCAGATACCTCAGAAAAAATAATAAGAACAGTAAATAAGCTATTAAAAGAAGAAGATACTATAAATGTAAAAGAAGTTTCTAATGATATATTTGGAGAAAATCCAGATATTAAATTAAATTATGAAGGTTTTATTTCTGAACAAGGAGTAAAAGATAAAGTATCTATAGATAAGGAATGGGTAGACAAAAAATTTAAAAGAATAAGAGTAAAGATAGATAAGGACATCGATTTATATATAGATGAAGAATCTTATCATGATGAATCAAGGTTTGAAGTAAAAAGAGTAGGGGATGGATCGGTAAATATAATGATTAAGAATGTATATAATTATATGCAAAAATAGATATTTGTGATTTAAAAGTTAAAATTATATGTATAATTAATAAGTGAAGATAAACAGAGTTCTAAGCTTTAGTGCGAGCAAAAATTCCTTCTAAAGTTTTAAAATTTGTTATCCAGGTGTAGCAGTTCTTTATTTCTATTTTTAAGAATATTTCAGTATTAGAATGGGTGGTCATCAAATAAGTTAATATCAAAAAAAAGTAGATAGATTTATTCTTAACAGAAAAATCTATCTACTATTATATCAAATATTAGTATAGCTTTTTATGAGATCTATTTTAAAGAATCAGCTGAACCTAAAACATTTTTTATTTTATCTTCAACGATTTTTTCTATTCTTGATCTACCTTCACCTAAGTATTTTCTTGGGTCAAATTGTTTTGGATCTTCAGAAAGTACTTTTCTTATACCAGCTGTCATAGCTAATCTTAAATCTGTATCCATGTTTATTTTACATACTGCCATTGAAGATGCTTTTCTAAGCATATCAGCTGGAACCCCTTTAGCTCCTTTTATTTCTCCACCGTATTTGTTACAAGTATCAACAGATTCTGGATCTACAGAAGATGCTCCGTGAAGAACTATTGGATATCCAGGTAATTTTGATTGGATTTCTTCTAATATATCAAATCTTAATTGAGCTTCTCCGGCGAATTTGTAAGCACCATGGCTTGTTCCTATAGCTATTGCTAAAGAATCAACACCTGTTCTATTTACGAAGTCTACAGCTTGTTCTGGATCAGTGTAGATATGTACATCACTTTGCACATCATCTTCTACTCCTGCTAATACTCCTAATTCAGCTTCAACTACAACACCATGAGAGTGAGCATATTCTACAACTTCTTTAGTTTTAGCTACATTTTCTTCATAATCATAATGAGAGCCGTCAAACATTACAGAAGTAAATCCGCTTTCTACAGCTAATTTTACAACATCTAAGCTTGCACCATGATCTAAATGTAGAGCTACATCTATTCCAGTATCAGCTATAGCTGCATCTACCATTGCTTTTAAGTATTTAGGACCAGCATATTTTAAAGCCCCTGCAGATACTTGAAGTATAACAGCTGAGTTTGCAGCCTTAGCAGAGTTTACAACGCCTTGTAATATTTCCATATTGTTAATGTTGAATGCTCCTATAGCATATTTACCTTCATAAGCTTTTTTAAACATTTCTTTAGTCGTTACTAATGCCATTCAAAATTCCACCTTCCAAAATAAATTTAAAAATAAATTCATAGGGACGCATTAAGTCCCTATGGGACTTTTATTTATTAACTATAATTATATTATAAATTATTAATTAGATATTTTCCACAATTTAATTATAATTCATTTATATATTTTTTAAAAGTATAACAAATGGATTGTGAGTAATATATATAATATTAGTATACTCTTATATATAAAAATCAATTAATATTATACTATATTTTTTATGTTTATTTTTTCCATTTGCATAATATGCTCTAATAAAAATTTAACTGCATGGATAGAAGCTAATGATTCATCTTCACTCTCACATTTTACATATTGGGTAAGTTTCCATAATTCAATATTTATATTATCTATTTCTGAATGATTTGTAACCATAGAAATAACAAAATTGTTGTCTTGCCAGTCATTAAATAATTCTAAGGATTTACCATATGCTTTTTCCCAGGATTGAGAAGAAACTAATTCCTCTAATTCATTGCATTGATTCATGAAGCTTTTACAAGTAGTATTTAATTTAGATGAATAATTAACAAGAGTAAAGATTAGAATTAAAAATAATATAAATGATGCTATACTTCTTTTGATAATATCACCTACTTATAATCTTATTTTTTTTGATAATATAAATTACCCTTAGAATTTAAAACAGCTATCAATAACTCATCATAAGAACTAATATTATATTTTTCTAACTTATTTTTTAACCATTGTTCATCCTTTTTTATTAATTTTAAATTTTTTCTGTTAATTTTTCCATCTAATATTAATGTTACAGGCAATCTTTCTTGAGTAGTTTGCAGCGATAAATCTTTTTTAGTGACAGGTGATTCTTCCGTTTTAGGAATTATAGATAATTGACCACTAGTCTCTAATATGGCATATTCTACGCTTTGTAGATCATAATATCCTTGAAGTCTTAGTTCTTCCATCATATCGTTGATGCTAAATCTTTGGTTTTTTAATTCTTTAAAGTTGATTTTACCATTTTCTATTAACAAACTAGGTTCTCCAGTAATTATACTTCTTAGTTTCTCACTTTTAAGCTGTACAATAGAAAGCATAGTTTGAACTATTAATAGAGTTAGTATGGGAACTATTCCATGTAATAAGGGTATACGAGAATCTTGCATGGGTAGTGATGCTAATTCTGATATCATTATGGTTATAGCTAACTCAAAAGGCTCTAATTCACCTATTTGTTTTTTCCCCATTAGTCTCATAGATAATATAACCAAAAGATATAAAATTATAGTTCTAATTAAGACTATAAACATATGCAAACCTCCTTATAATCATATTGTGGCAAGTTTAAATAAAAAATATGAATAAATATAGGTAACAAAATATAATAAATTGAATTATAATAATAGTACAGCCTAAAATAAGGAGATGAATAAAATGGAGGGATTAAAATTATATATGCCTAATGGTAGTAATATTCTAGCATCTGGAGATAAAACCTTATATGATGTAGTAAAAGAAAATAAATTACAAGATAATATACCTATTGTTTTAGGAAAAATAGATGAAGAATATTATGAACTAACTTCCACAGTGAAAAAAGAGGGAGTATTCATTCCTGTAGATATAACAGATAGCATGGGATTAAAAACTTATGTTAGAACTTTGCAGTTTATATTTATAAAGGCGGTTTTAGATTTATATCCTGAATCTACTGTTGTTATAGAGCATTCTTTAGGCAAAGGACTATATGGTGAAATTCATAAGACGCTATCACTAAATGAAAATGACATATTAAAGATTAAAAATAGAATGAATGAAATAATAAATAAAGACATAAAGATAAAAAAAATTTCAGTTAAAAAAGAAAGAGCTATAGAAATATTTAATGAATATAAAATGAAAGATAAAGTTAGACTTTTAAATCATATTCCACATGAAGAAGTGAAACTATATGAATTAGATGAAAGATATGATTATTTTTATGGACCTATGGCATATTCAACAGGGGCAATTAAAAATTTTGATATTATGTATTATGATCCAGGTTTTATATTAAGATACCCTAGAGAAAAAGATCCATTTAATATACCAGAGTTTGTTGAATATAAAAAGCTTACGAAAATATTTAGAGAAACAGAAAAATGGGCTAAAATTTTAGATGTAGGGGATGTAGGAGCCCTAAACGATAAAGTTGTATATGGCGAAATAAAAGATATAATAAGAGTATCAGAGGCCCTGCATGAAAAGAAAATAGCAAACATAGCAGATATGATATATGATAAAGAGAAGATAAAAATGGTATTAATATCAGGACCTTCATCATCAGGAAAAACTACCTTTGCTAATAGATTAGGGATTCAATTAAGAGTTAACGCTTTGATACCTGTGCCTATTTCATTAGATAATTATTTTGTTAATAGAGAGGATACTCCCAAAGATGAAAATGGAGATTATGATTTTGAATCCATTGATGCTCTAGATATAGATTTATTTAATGAAGATTTAAAACATATATTAAACGGAGAAGAGGTACCAATACCTACTTTCAACTTTAAAAAAGGTAAAAGGGAATATGATGGTAAAAAGATAAAACTTCCTAAAAATGGGATACTCATTGTAGAGGGAATACATGGATTAAATCCAATATTAACAAGAGAAATACCGGATAAAAATAAATTTAAAATATATATAAGTGCATTAACTCAATTAAATATAGATAATCATAACAGAGTATCTACAACAGATGTAAGGATAATAAGAAGACTAGTTAGAGATTATTTATCAAGGGGTTATAAAGGAGAAGAAACCTTAAAAATGTGGCCATCTATAAAAAGAGGAGAAGATAGAAATATATTTGTATTCCAAGAAAATGCAGATGTAATGTTTAATTCCACAATAGTCTATGAACTTTGTATATTAAAAAAATATGCTCTTGCAGAACTTAACAAAATAGATAAAAACAGTACTGTTCATTATGAAGCAACTAGGTTAAAAAGTTTTTTAAACTTTTTTAAAGAAGTTGATATGAACTTAGTTCCAAGTAATTCTATATTAAGGGAATTTATAGGTGGAAGTTGTTTCTATGAATATTAATGAAATAAGGAAAGTGCGCTGCACTTTCCTTATTTTGCTTTAGTAACAACTTTATAGGGTAAGAATAAAATGAATATAAATAAAAATATTTTAAAGTATACTGTGAAGATTAGAAATAAGTTAAAGAGGTGGAAAAAATGGAGTTACTTTATCCAGATGAATATTTTTTAGAATTGTTAGAAGAAAATCTATATAATTTTAATAAGGAAGGTTATGATGATTTGACAGTAAATATTGAGTTAGATCCAAGTGTAGATGAATTAGATTGAGAATATTTAAAAAGCAAAAAAGGGATTTAATATTAAAAACATAAATTTTAATGTATTTAAGTTATTAATAATAAAAAAAATCGTGGAAAACCACGATTTTTTAAAATTTTTTTAATTTTACATTACTAACCATAAGATAAGATAATGTAATCATTAAAATTATAGTTAGGCCTGAAGTTCCAATTTTATTTGAGCTAATTAAACAATATATAGCCATAAACATACCAGCTAAAGTTATAGGTATACCAGAAAAAGAACCATCAAATTCAGTAATATTATATCTAGCAAGTCTATAAGCTCCAGCTATAGGGAACATTAGCACTAATAAATAACCAAGTATTCCCAAGTAACTAAAGTTATAAATGTGAAAGGTTAAAATAGAAGGTGCTACACCAAAAGAAACTAAATCAGCTAAAGAATCTAATTCCTTACCAATAGCACTATCAACCTTTAAAAGCCTAGCAACTCTCCCATCATATCTATCCATTAAACCTGCAATTAGTATAAATAAAGCAGCCCATTTATAGTTTTGTTGAAATGTCATCATTAAAGACATAACTCCACAACCTAAATTTCCTAAAGTAAAAGCATTTGGTACGGCACTCTTTGCTATCTTTGCCATTATATTATCACTCCTAAAAAAATATAATTCCTATTACTTGAAATATATAATATTATACAACATTTTGCAAATATATATAAGCTATAAATACCATTAAAAAGGAAAAATAATAATTAATTAAGAAATTTATAATAATTCTTAAATAAAAAATAGGTACGTGGATAAACTATGTTTGGAGGTGTTATTATGAAAGTTATGGATGTTATGACCCAAAATGTAGCAACGGTGAATAGAAATGATTCTGTAGAAAAGGCAGCTCAACTTATGAGTGAGCATAATGTCGGATCTATACCTATTTGTGATAATAATAAAGTGGTTGGAGTTATTACAGATAGGGACATAGCTTTGAGATCTGTAGCAAAGGGATCAGATAATAATATTAAAGTTGGAGATATTATGACATCTAACCCTGTAGTGGCTAATAAAGATATGGATATACATGATGCAGCTAGGATAATGAGTGAAAGACAAATAAGAAGATTACCTGTTGAGGATAATCAAAATATAGTAGGTATAGTTTCTTTAGGTGATATAGCTATAGAGCCTAAACATGAAAATGAAGCTCAAAAAGCTTTAAGTGGTATTTCAGAGCAAAATAATTAGGTTAAAATATCCACAGGATTTATTGTTAAAATCTTGTGGATTTGCTATTATATAATGGTACAGCTAATTTAATTATAAAGTAAAAACTATAAGAGGAGATTTGAAATGAGTAAGGTAAAATTTATATATAACCCATATTCAGGAGAAAAGGCTATAATATCTCAAATAGACAAAGTAATAAGAATACATCAGAAATATGGATATGAAGTAGTGCCTTATAGGATAAGTTTAGAATATGATCTTGATGATGCTTTTAAATCTATTGATGAAAGCTATAAATATATATTAGTAGCAGGTGGAGATGGTACTGTAGACAATGTGGTAAATCATTTAAAAAAATTTTCAATTGATCTTCCAATTGCAATATTACCTACAGGTACTGCTAATGATTTTGCTAAATTTATTGGTATGCCAACAAATGTTGGAGAGGCCTGTGAGCAAATACTAAAGAGCTCTGTAAAAAAGATTGATTTAGGAAAAATAAATGATAAATATTTTATTAATGTTGCTAGCACAGGACTATTTACAGATGTATCTCAAAAAACCGATGTTAATTTAAAGAATACTATGGGAAAACTTGCCTACTATGTAAAGGGATTAGAGCAGCTTCCTAATTTCAGAAGATTAAAGGTTAATGTTAGATCTGAGGAAGTTAATTTTGATGGAGATATGTATCTTATGATGGTGTTCAATGGACAAACAGCAGGCAATCTTCATATGGCTTATAAGGCAGAAGTTGATGATGGCATGTTAGATGTAATAATAATAAAGGCTTGTGCTATTAAGGATATGATAGGATTATTTATAAAAATGATAAGAGGAGATCATCTAGAAGATGTAAATGCTCTAATATATTTTAAAACAAATAAACTGGAAATAGAATCTAATGAAGAGATAGTTACGGATATAGATGGAGAAAGAGGTCCAGACTTTCCTTTGCAGATAGAATGTGTAAAAGAAGGTTTGGATATTTTGGGCATATTAGATTAATGTAGGAATATTTTAATTTTAATCTTAATAAATATAAGTAGTAGCATTGTTAAATTGGAGAGTTTATTTAATTATGATAAATTTATTTATTTATATATCAGCTATACTGCTTATGTTTATTATATGTATGCAAGGTGGAAAAGCAACCTTTAAGGCACCTCGTAAAATAAAAATTATATCTATAATAATATATTTTTTAATGATTTTAAAGTTCATATCTTTAACTTTATTAGTTTTTGTTAATAATATTAGAAATTTATATTGGTTAAAGTGGATATATTTTTTAGATTTTTTAGCTATACCTATATGTATATTAATATGTTTTTACATATGTATAAAAAATAATAAATTTAACTTAAATTATATAATTTTTATAATAGTATTAATAACTTCTATTTTAATATTTTTTATGACTAAATATAGTTTAAAAATAAATATGTTTAACAGTCAATACTATATAATGGAATTATTAACACCAATTAACATGTACGTGTTTTTTATATTCGTTAATTTAATATTTTTAATATTATGCCTTATAAAACATAATAATAAGTATATAAATAAAAATATATTATATTTAATGTTTTTTAGTAC
This sequence comes from Clostridium botulinum, assembly GCF_001276985.1. Classification (GTDB taxonomy): domain Bacteria; phylum Bacillota; class Clostridia; order Clostridiales; family Clostridiaceae; genus Clostridium_F; species Clostridium_F botulinum. Next base: position 255,629 of record NZ_LHUL01000027.1, on the reverse strand, counting down.
AATAGTAAATATATCAGATATTATACTAAGTTTTTTAAATATTAATATATTACCACCAAATATATTAGGGAATATTATTTGGATATATACTTTATATACAGCAGTGAATAAATTGATAAGATAAAACTAAGTTTATTTGACTATTTAATCAAGTATAGAATTTACGATGATTTTTATTTAATAATATATAAAAAATAAACAGCACTAGAGGCTGTTTATTTTCTTTTTTTGTGCTTAGAAAGAGAGTTTTTTTTATTTTTTTTACTAATATCCTTATTCTTATTATAATTATTATTTTTATTATAATGGTTATTATTATTCTTAGCATTATTTTTTTTATGAGATTTTTTATAAGGTTTATTGTAAGGTATTAAGCAATCAGGCCCATTTCCTATTAAGTCTTCTCTATGAGCTTTTATCAAAGCTTCTTTTACGAGATCATAGTTATCATGAATAGAGAACTGTAATAATGCCCTTTGCATTCTTTTTTCTTTTTGATCTTTAGGTATATAAACTTTTTCCTCGGTTAAAGGATTTATTCCCGTATAATACATAGTAGTTGATAAACTACCAGGAGTAGGATAAAAATCTTGTACTTGCTCTGGAGTATAGCCCATTTTTTTTATATATTGAGCTAGTTCTATGGCAGCCTTTAAATCGCTACCAGGATGACTAGACATTAAATAAGGAACTAAAAATTGATTTTTATGTATTTTCTTATTTATATCATAATATTTTTTTACAAAAGAATCATAAACATTTCTAGTAGGTTTACCCATTAAGTTTAAAACTTTATCACTTATATGTTCAGGGGCAACTTTTAACTGTCCACTTATATGATGTTCACATAATTCTTTAAAAAATTCATCATTTTTATCATACATCAAATAATCAAATCTAATACCAGAACGTATAAAGACTTTTTTTACATTAGGTATTTTTCTTATTTTCCTTAATAAACTTAAGTATTCTTTATGATCTACAATTAAATTTTTGCAGGCTTTTGGGAATACACATTGCTTGTTTTTGCAAGTTCCATGTTTTTCTTGAACTTTACAAGCCCTATGTCTAAAGTTAGCTGTAGGACCACCTACATCATGTATGTAGCCTTTGAAATCCTTCATATTAGTCATCATATTTGCTTCTTTTAAAATAGAGTCTTGGCTTCTATTTTGAATAACCCTTCCTTGATGAAAGGTTAAAGCACAAAAAGAGCAACTTCCATAGCAGCCTCTATGGCTAGTTATTGAAAATTTAACCTCTTTAATAGCAGGAATTCCGCCTTCAGCCTCATACATAGGATGATAGGTTCTAGCATATGGAAGTGCATAAACTTCATCCATTTCTTCTTGAGACAGAGGTGGTTGTGGAGGATTTTGTACTACATACCTTTCTTTATGTTTTTGTACTAAGGTTTTACCCCTTATGGAGTCTTGTTCATAATATTGTATTTTGTAAGCTTCTGCATAGGATTTCTTATTTGTAGAAACTTCTTCAAAGGATGGTATCTCAATATAATCCTTCAAAGAGGATATATCTTTTTCTATATATGTTGTACCTCTTACATTTTTTATGCTGTCTATTTTCATCCCATATCTTAAAAGATTAGAAACTTGAACTATAGGTTTTTCCCCCATACCATATATTAATAAATCTGCGCTAGAATCTTCTAGAATACTTCTTCTTACTGAGTTATCCCAGTAATCATAATGAGCAAACCTTCTTAAACTAGCTTCTATACCACCTATTATTATGGGCGAATCTTTGAAAGCTTCCTTTATTTTATTACAGTAAACAATAACAGCTCTATCAGGTCTATATCCAGATTTGCCACCTGGGGAATAAAAATCATCATGCCTCTTTTTTTTAGATGCAGTATAGTGATTTACCATAGAGTCTATATTACCAGAGTTGACTAAAAATCCATATTTAGGTTTGCCTAGTTTTTTAAAGTCCTCTATATTATTCCAATTAGGTTGAGCTATAATTCCCACAGTAAATCCTTCTCTTTCTAATACTCTGCCTATAATTGCAGTACCGAAGGATGGATGATCTACATAAGCATCACCAGTTACTATTATAAAATCTAAAACATCTATATTTCTTTTTTTCAAATCCTCTTTACTTATGGGTAAAAAGTCTATATTACTCAATATTTTCATTCTCCTATCTTAAATACAATTTTGTAATAATATTATTATACAGTTCATTTTGTTTAATATCAAAAATAATTTAAAAATAAGAAATACGGTATAAGAGCAAGATATATTAAAATAAAGCAATATAAATTTTAATAATGAATAAATTTATAAAGATTTGATAAATTCAGTTGCAAAACAAAGGTATAAACAATATAATAAAAATATAAGGTAAAATGTTAATAATGTACGTTAGGTGAGGCTCCTATATAGATATACGCTACTGCCCGGAAACATCGAGAGATGCCAATGGGTCACCAGGTATTACCGAAGTAAGGTTTTACTTAATGTAGCTGGCTGTGGTCCAAAGCTATATAGTGCTAAAACTCAACGATTGATGTTAAAGTTTTAGTTATGGATAGGGAGCTTAGTGGGCTCTTTTTGTTTTGTAAATTTTTAGGATGGTGATGTAAATGGAAATTGGTCCGTATGATGGGAGCATAGACCAAAGAAGAATTATATTATTTTGTAGGGGAATATTTATTTAAGCGAGAAATACTTATTTGTAGCTTAGGATATTCCTTTACAGCTGTGAAAGGAGGAATATTTATGAAGAAGCTACAAAGTTTTTTCTTAAGTAAAATTATTAATAAAAAAGTTTATGATGAGTATGGTGATTATATAGGTAAACTAATTGATATTTATGTGACTTCTGAGGATGATTATCCAAGAGCCATAGCCTATAAGATAAAAAAGGGAAGAGAAGTAGTAAATTATGAGTTTAAAAACATTTCTTTTTATGATGATGAGGGCAAAGCCATTATAAAAGTAATAGGAACTAGAGATATAATATTAAGAAAATATTCCTATTTATTGTCACAACATCTTTTAAACAAACAAATAATTGACATAAATGGTAAAAAGATGGTTAAAGTACACGACTTAAGAATTGGAGAAATCGCAGGAGAGTATAAAGTAATAGCTGTAGATACAGGTGCGCTAGCATTAAGTAGAAGAGTAGGAATGGAAAATTTATTAAGAAGTATTTATAAAATATTTAATAAAAAAATAGAGGATACTTTAATAATGTGGGATAGTGTGGAATCCTTAGAAATGGTAAATAATAATTTGAAATTATCTGTGTCTTATCAAAAACTCTCAACATTACATCCAGCAGATTTAGCAGATATTATAGAAGATATGAATGATAGTTATAGAAAATTAGTTTTTGAAAGTTTAGATGATGATTTAGCTGCGGATACTTTTGAAGAAATAGACTTAGAAGTAAAAACGGAGATGTTAGAAGAAATGACATCATCCAAAAAAGCCGAAATCATATATAATATGTCAAAGGATGAGGCTGCAGATATATTGGCACAAATGAAAGAAGAAGAAGTAGAGCAGATTCTTTCTATTATGGAGGAAAGAGATGCTAAGGATATAAGAAAACTTATGGGTTATAAAGAAGAAACTGCAGGAAGCATAATGAATAAAGATTTTATATCTTTTAATGTGAACATAACTGCAGAAGAAACTATAGATTTATTAAGAGAAATAAAACCTAAAGATGAAGAGGCTTATTATATATATATCGTAGATGAAAAAGAACAATTAAAAGGGGCTATATCTCTTACAGATTTAATAATATGTACTCCAGGAGCTAAATTAAAAGATATAATGGATAAAGATATAGTAAAAGTTAAAGATACAGACCATATAAATGAAGCTGTAGAATTGGCAATAAAATATGATTTATTATCTATTCCTGTAATTGAAGGAGAAAATAAATTATGTGGAACTATATCTATAGATGATATTATAGAGGATGTATTTGCACCTATGTGGAGAAAGAAAGTTAAAATAGTTGCGGTTTAAATTATATTTATTAAAAAACATAGTGCCTTAAAATAGATCTAGTTTTAATATAACAAATATAAAAAACGCATGTAATAAACTTATGGATAAGTTTATTACATGTGTTTTTTTATTTTCAATGTTAAAATTAAATTTATTTTATTTTATAAAAGAGTATTTTTTTATAATTTTATGCACAAACTAATTTTAAAATAAATAGAAAAACTATTGATTTTGTGGGAGGAGTATTATGAGAAAGAATATATATTTAAAAAGAGCAATAATATATGTTTTAGCTATAATGCTAGCTTATGGCAGTACTACTCTTTATATATTACCTTATACAAATGCTACTAAAGCTGTAGCATATTATTATGGGCATAGAGGAGACATTATTTCACAGGTTCAAAGAAAACTTAAAGCCTGGGGGTATTATAATGGAGGAGTAGATGGAATATTTGGTCATCAAACCTATACAGCCGTAAGATATTTTCAATCTAAAAATGGTTTGACGGTAGATGGAATAATTGGAGATAAAACTTTAGTTGCACTTGGAATAAATACAGGATCATCAGGATCAAGTTCAAGCTCCAATAACCAAGATGTTATGCTTTTAGCTAGACTTATAAATGGAGAGGCTAGAGGAGAACCTTATGAAGGTCAAGTAGCAGTAGGAGCAGTAGTTTTAAACAGAACAAGAGATTCTAAGTTTCCTAATACTATAGCTGGGGTTATATATGAACCACTTGCATTTACTGCCATAGCAGATGGACAAATAAATGCACAAATGCAGCAAACCTCTATAAATGCAGCTAGAGATGCTTTAAATGGATGGGATCCTTCAGATGGGGCTACGTATTATTTTAATCCAGCAACTGCTACAAGTTCTTGGATTTGGTCAAGACCGCTAATAAAGGTAATAGGTAAACATAGATTTTGTAGATAAGTAGTTGACAAATTCAAAAAATATCATATAATTATATTATAGAATTCGTACTAGAATAGTCGGAAATAAAAACGTTGAAAAAGGAAAGTAGCATAATTAATCTTTTCAGAGAGGAAATTGTTTTGCTGAAAAATTTCTAAAGAAGATTTATGTGAAGTGCCCTTTGGAGTTGTGTACCGAATAAAGTAGGCTACATCGGGTTCACCCGTTATAGTGATAGGGTATAAATTTATTAAGTACCTGATAAAGTGAGATTTTAATATCTAACTAGAGTGGAACCACGGAGAATATACTTCGTCTCTATATTTTTATAGAGATGAAGTTTTTTTATATTAAGTTTATTTAAAAAAAGGGGAGATTGATATGTTATATGGAAATTCCATAGATCTGATAGGAAATACACCTATGTTTAAATTAAATAATATGCGGGAAGAAAATATGGCAGATGTTTATGTAAAATTAGAAAAATTTAATCCTGGTGGTAGTATAAAAGATAGAGCAGCTTTAGGAATGATTGAAGAGGCAGAAAAAATGGGGAAAATAAAACCAGGAGATATAATAGTAGAACCTACTAGTGGAAACACAGGTATAGGACTTGCTATGGTTGGAAGATTAAAAGGTTATAAAGTAATTATTGTTATGCCGGATTCTATGAGTATAGAGAGAAGAAACATGATAAAAGCTTACGGAGCAGAATTGGTTCTTACAGAAGGAAATAAAGGAATGACAGGTGCTATAGAAAAGGCAGAAGAATTAGCTAGAGATAAAAAGGGCTATTTTATTCCTCAACAATTTTCAAATAGAGCTAATTCAAAAAAACATTATGAAACCACCGCTGTCGAGATATTAAAAGATGTAGATGATTTAGATGCTTTTGTAGCTTCAGTAGGTACAGGAGGTACTATAGCGGGTATTGGGAGAAGATTAAAAGAATTTAATAAAAATATAAAAGTTGTAGCTGTGGAACCTTATAACTCTCCAGTAATATCAGGAGGAAAAGCCGCACCACACAAAATACAAGGTATAGGCGCAGGATTTATACCAGATGTATATGAGAAAGATGTAGTGGATGATGTAATGACTATAACAGATGAGGAATCTTATGAATATGCAAGAAGATTTGGTGCAGAAGAAGGAATACTAGTAGGTATATCTTCTGGCGCAAATATAGCAGCAGCTATAAAAATAGCTAAAAAATTGGGAAAAGGTAAAAAGGTTGTAACTGTAGCTCCAGATGGTGGAGAAAAATATATATCCACAGGGTTATATGATAAATAAAAGAGGTGAATTATATGAAAAATCCTTTTAAAGTTTTAATATACGATTTAAAAAATGCTAAGGAGAAAGATCCAGCAGCAAGAAACATTTTAGAAGTTTTTATATTGTATCCATTTATTCATGCTCTAATAGGTTATAGGATAGCCCATTTATTTTATAAAGCCCATTTATTTTTCTTAGCTAGACTTATTTCTCAAATATCAAGATTTTTTACAGGTATAGAAATTCATCCAGGAGCAACTATAGGAAAAGGTCTTTTTATAGATCATGGTATGGGTGTTGTTATTGGTGAAACTGCGGAGGTTGGAGATAATGTAACTTTATATCATGGAGTAACTTTAGGCGGAACGGGAAAAGATAAAGGAAAGAGACACCCTACTGTAGGTAATAATGTTATAATAGGAAGTGGGGCAAAAGTACTAGGACCTATAAATATAGGGGATAATGTAAAAATAGGCGCTAATGCAGTGGTACTGCGTCATGTACCAGCTAATGCTACAGCAGTAGGTATACCAGCTAAGGTAGTAAGATATGAAAAAAAGTCATCCGTTATAGAAATAAGAGACTACAATGGTGTTAAAAAAGTAATATACAATGATATGATAATATAGTTTTTGGGAGAAAAGATTAATATGAATTGTAAGGAGTCTGTAAAAGAATATTGCAGAAATTTAGGATTGAATTTAATAGGATTCACAAAATGTAGGATTTTTCATGAGCTTATACCAGAGCTCACAGAAAGAAAAAATGAAAATAGACAAAATGAATTTGAAGGTAAAGATATAAATAAAAGAGTGGATCCATTTCAATATATGAAAGAGGGAAAAACAATAATTTCTATTGCTTTTCCCTATTTATTTAATTTAGGTCATAAACATGATGTATATTTTTCTAAGTATACTCAGGGTAGAGATTATCATACTGTAGTAAATGAATATTTACAAAAGATATCCAATTTTATACAAAGCAAAGGTTATAGAGCAGAATATTTTGTAGATAGCAACGATCTGCCAGAAAGATATATTGCCTATTTATGTGGTATAGGATTTATAGGAAAAAATAATATGCTTATTACAGAAAAATATGGTTCTTATGTATTTTTAGGTGAAATAATTACGGATATGGAAATCGATGAGGATGAACCAATGGAGTGTAAGTGCCAGGAGTGCAATATATGTCTTAGAGCTTGTCCAACTAATTCCTTAGAGCATAGAGATCCCAATATATGTTTATCTTACATTACTCAAAAAAAGAATATAGAGGATGATTGGTTTAATAAATTAAAGGGGAGAATGTTTGGCTGTGATACTTGTCAAAGGGTATGCCCTTACAATAGGAATATAAACACCTCTAACATAGAAGGATTTAAGACTTTTGATTTTATGGAAAATTTAGATTTAGAAGAGTTAATATATGTTAACAATAAAGAGTTTAAAGAAAAATATAAACTAACATCCTGTGGATGGAGAGGAAAGAGTATATTGCAAAGAAATGCTTTAATTAATTGTATTACAATGAATAAAGATGTAGATATACAGGGAAAAAACATAAAATCTCCCTATGTATTAGATTATTATCATAGACTTTTAAAGAAATAATAATTATAATTTATTTAGAACAGTATTTATAAAGAGAAACTTAATTTAAATTGAGTTCTTATTCTATATAAATTTTAGTTGAACCATTCTAATTACTTTATAATTATTAGTAATGATACAAATTAGGAGCTTTGAGAGGTGTTATAAATGATTTCCCCTACAATGATAAAGATAATAGGACATATGCCTAAGGGATTTTTAAAATTTTTATCACGAAAAGTATTAAATAGATATATAAATAAATATGCTAATCTAAAAATAAATGGTAAAGAAAATTTAAAAAATATAGATAAGCCAATTATTTTTATTTCTAACCATTTAAGTAATTCAGATGCTTTAGTTATAAATAAAGCATTAGAAGATCAAGATATAACTTTTATAGCAGGAGTTAAGCTTAAAGATAATTCTTTGACTAAACTTGGATTAGAAATAACAAAAACTATACCAATAAAGCCGAATACTGCAGATAAAGAGGCTATATATAATATAGTAAAAACTTTGAAATCGGGGAATAATATTTTAATATTCCCTGAAGGAACGAGAAGTAGAACTGCAAAATTAATGGAGCCTAAAAAAGGTGTAGTTTTAATACAAAAATTAAGTAAAGCGACTATAGTACCTTTAGGAATTAGTGGAACAGAAAAACTTTTACCTATAAATGATAAAGACATGGCTTTAGAGTGTTTTCAATCTGCTGATGTAACAATAAATATAGGTAGAGCATTAGAACTACCTAAAAAGAATAAAGAAGAATCAAAACATGAATATGAAGATAGACTAATGGATTATTTTATGAGTGAAATAGCTAAATTAATACCAAAAGAGTATAGAGGTATATATAATAATTAAAACTTGTTTTATTTGGAAGTTTAATAAGAACTAAGGAATACTTTAATAGATGCAGTCATTTATTAAACTAAAATTATGGGAGTGATTTTCAATTGAATAATCATGAAATAAAAAATGTTATAGATATATTAGTAGACACATATCCTGATGCTAATTGTGAATTAGAACACAGAAATCCTTTTGAACTGTTAATAGCTACAGTCTTGTCTGCTCAAACTACAGATAAAAAAGTAAATGAGATAACAAAGGAACTATTTAAAGAATATTCTACTCCTAAGGATTTCTTAAAATTAACAAGGGAAGAATTAGAAGAGAAAATTAAAAAAATAGGTTTATATAGAAATAAATCTAAGAATATATTATTGCTTTGTAAAGAGTTAGAAGAGAAGTTTGGAAGCCAAGTTCCTAATGATTTCAATGATCTAACTTCACTACCAGGAGTAGGTAGAAAAACTGCTAACGTGGTTTTAGCCAATGCTTTTAAAGTACCTACTATAGCAGTAGATACCCATGTTTTTAGAGTATCTAACAGAATAGGATTAGTAGATGCTAGTAATGTACTAAAAACGGAAGAGCAGTTGCAGCAAGCTATACCAAAGGAACTATGGATATTAATGCATCATGTGTTAATATTTCATGGAAGAAGATGTTGCGTAGCTAGAAAACCTAAATGTGAAGAATGTACTATAAAAAAATATTGCAAATATTATAATGAAGAAATTAAACCATCTTAAGTATAAGTGTTTACTTATAATAGCAAATTATCTTATATCTAAGATGGTTTTGCTATTAAAGATATCCACATGTGGATAATTTTTTTTAGATTTTGTTTATAAACAGAGTTCTTGGCTTCAGAGGGAGTTTTTACTCCCACTAAAGCTTAGGAAATGGTTACTCAGGGACATAGCCGCTCTTTACTCCCACTTTGAAGAAAAGCAGAGAGTCCAAATCTTCGATTTGGTGCGAATCGCTTTCACAGAGTGCGATGGGAGTATTAGAGCGGGTAGTCATCGGATAAATTAAATAAATCCTATATACCTATATACAATGAAAGAGGGGATAATAATATGGATATCAAAGAAAAATCACTAATGGTACATAAAAAATTTAAAGGCAAATTATCTATAGAGGGAAAAATACAAGTAAAAAATAAAGAAGATTTATCTATAGCATATACTCCAGGAGTTGCAGAACCCTGCGTAAAAATAAATGAAGATAAATCTTTAGTTTATGAATATACAATGAAGGGAAATACAGTAGCTGTAGTAACTAATGGTACAGCAGTTTTAGGTTTAGGGGATATAGGGCCTTATGCAGGATTGCCTGTTATGGAAGGAAAAGCTCTTTTATTTAAGGAATTTGCAGATATAGATTCATTTCCAATTTGTATAGATAGTAAAGACCCTGAAGAAATTATAAAAACAGTTAAACTTATAGCTCCAGGATTTGGAGGAATAAATTTAGAGGACATAAAAGCACCAGAATGCTTTTATATAGAAAAAAAATTAAAAGAGGAATTAGATATTCCAGTGTTTCATGATGATCAGCATGGAACAGCCATAGTTGTATTAGCAGGAATATATAATGCTTTAAGACTTGTAGGGAAAAAATTAGAAGAAGCAAGAATAGTTATAAATGGTGCAGGCTCTGCAGGAATATCTATATGTAAATTGTTATTACAAGCAGGTGTTAAAAACATAATAATGTGTGATAAAGAAGGGTCTTTAGTAAAAGGTAATAGTAATTTAAATGAAGCACAAAAATTAATAGTCGAAGTAACAAACAAAGAAAATGAGAAAGGAACATTAAAAGACATAATAAAAGGAAAAGATGTATTTATAGGTGTATCAGCCCCAAATATACTTACAGAAGAAATGGTAACCTCTATGAACAAAGATTCCATAGTATTTGCTATGGCAAATCCAACTCCAGAAATAATGCCGGATAAAGCAAAAAAGGCAGGAGCCAGAGTAGTAGCTACAGGAAGATCTGATTTCCCAAATCAAATAAATAATGTGTTAGTATTCCCAGGAATTTTTAGAGGAGCATTAGATGTAAGATCTAAAGTTATAAATGAGGAAATGAAACTAGCAGCATCTAAAGCTATAGCTTCTTTGGTACAGGATAATGAATTAAATGAAGAGTACATAATACCAGGAGCCTTTGATAAAAGAGTAGCAGAAGTTGTGGCAGAAGAAGTAAAAAAAGTAGCCTTAAAGATGGGATTATCAAAATTATAAAATAAGGAAGTTGCGTAGCAACTTCCTTATTTTAAGTTTCTTCTTAAAAAGTCTAATGCTCTAGTTACAGTTATATTTCTTATAAATTGTCTGTTACCAGAATAGTTTAATTCTTTAACAAAGGTTTTTCCGTTTATATAAAGACCTATGTAAATTAATCCTATAGGTTTGTCATAGGTTCCACCACCAGGACCTGCTACTCCTGTAGTAGAAATTCCTATATTCGTACCTGCAGATTTTGCTATACCTTCAGCCATTTCTAGGGCAACTTCTTTACTTACAGCTGTATATTTTTCTAAAGTTTCTTTTTTTACATTTAATCTATTTATTTTAGACTCATTGCTATAAGTTATAGCCCCTTCTAAAAATACAGATGATATACCAGGAAAGTTTATAAGTTTTCCTGCTAATAAACCACCAGTACAAGATTCAGCGGTGGCTATAGTTAGATTCCTTTTTACAAGTATATTAGCTACTACTTCTTCTAATGAAGTTTCACCAGAGCCATATATATTATCTTCTAGTATTTGTCTTATCTTTTTTTCTATAGGAACTATTAAATTTAGCGCTTTTTCTTCAGAGTTAGCTTTAGCGGTAATTCTTAATGTAGTTTCTCCTTGTTTGGCATAGGGAGCTACTGTAGGATTGGTTTGGTTCTCCAAAATATCACTTATTAGATCAGCTACATCACTTTCTCCTATCCCAGTTATTCTTAAAACTTTAGATTTTATGGTAGAGCTTGTTAGTTTTTCTAAATAAGGTATTACTTTGTTTTCAAACATAGGTTGCATTTCATAAGGAGGACCAGGCAGTATTATAGCTATTTTATTATCTTTTTCTATTATAAATCCTGGAGCAGTGCCATTAGGATTTTCTAGTATTTCACAATTTTTAGGGAAATAAGCCTGTTTTTTATTACTTTCTGTCATAGATTTATTAAAACATAATAGCCTTTTTTCTATTTGTTTTAAGGATTTTTCGTGTAGAACTAAATCTTCCTGAAAAAATTTAGCTACGGATTCTTTAGTTAGATCATCTTTGGTAGGTCCTAAGCCCCCAGTAGTTATAACTAAATCGCAATAATTAAAGGCTCTTTCAAGTTCTTTTAATAATCTATTTTCATTATCTCCAATTACAGAGTGATGATAAACCTCTATCCCTATATTAGCTAACTCTTTAGATATATACTGGGCATTTGTGTTTACAATATCCCCTAATAATAATTCTGTTCCTACACAAAGTATTTCTGCTTTCATGATTTTAGCACCTTCCTTAAATAGTTTAGTTAATCTTTACATATTTATCTATAAATTTATATAAATTTTTTCTGTATTCTTTCTTGTTATATAAATAGGCTTGAGCATGACCTGCATTAGGGGCAATATATATTTCTTTTATTCCTGGTTTTATATTATACATTTCTTCACTCATTTTTTTAGGTATATAAATATCTTTATCACCATGTATAAACATTATAGGTGTTTGTACAGTTTTTATAGAATCTATAGGAGAAACACTGCTATAGAGAAACTTTGATTTTAAAAGAGCACAAGCACCAGAATAGAATAATAATGAATCAGTAATGATTTTATTATTAATGTGTAGTTCTTCATTTAACTTATTTTTTAAAAGTTCTTCTAAATTAGAATAGGGACAATCTGCTACATAAAATTTTACTCTATTTTTAGATAAATTCATTTTAGAGTGAAGTAATATTGTGGATGCACCTAAAGATTCTCCATGAGCACCTATAATTCCACCAGGATTTTTCCTTTCTAGCCAATCAATGCACTGATCTAAATCATATTTTTCATAATATCCATAGGTTACATCAGAACCTCCGCTCAAACCATGATATCTAGAATCATATATTAAAATATTAAAACCTTTATCCAAGTATAAATCTGCATACTTCATTGATTCCCAACGAGAGGAGCGGATACCATGAACTATAACTACAGAATTTTTAGTCTTATGAGGGTTTTCCATATAAGTTCCTTTTAAAGTATAACCATATTTAGAGTTTATAGTTATGTTTTCTTTTTTTAATGTATTGAAACGTCTTTCATCAAAAGTTGATTTATAAGTATCGTACATGTTAGTGCTGTTTCTACTAGTAGGTTCTATGCATGCCCTAACATATATTAAATTACCATTATAAAAACCTATTGCATTAATGGCTATTAAAATTATTAATATAGGTATTAAAAATAATATTTTATATTTTTTAGTTTTGGTATTTTTAATATTGGCTGTGTGATACATATTTTCCCCCTTAATAAAATACATTAAATTAGAGTAATTTATATTAATATATTATTTTTGAATTAAATAGTGTGTAATTTTTAAAATTAAAGGAGGTGGATTTTAAACATTAAGATACACAGTATTTTATTATTAGATCTAATGTAGCTAGTATTGAATCCATATGGGTTCTTTCATAGGCATGTGAGGCATATACTCCAGGGCCTATTAAGGCAGCTTTTATATCAGAACCTGCTTTTAAAGCAGCACTTGCATCAGATCCGTAAGAAGGATATATGTCTATTTTATAAGGGATATTGCTAGTTTTACATATATTAATTAATTTTTTCCTGAAATCTAAATCATAGGGACCTGTAGAATCTTTTGCACATATGCATACACTATATTCAGAGGAGTTTTGATTTTCTCCAGGGGCACCCATATCTACAGCAATAAATTCTTTTGTATTTTTTGGTATGTAACTAGCTCCATGACCTACTTCTTCATAGTTACTAAATAAGAAATTAGTAGTACAAGACAATGGCAGATTATTTACATGAATATATTTTATAGCATAAAGAAGAATGGCTAGAGATGCTTTATCATCTAAATGTCTGCTTTTTATAAAACCATTTTCAGTAAATATATTTCTTGTATCAAAGGAAATAAAATCTCCTATGTTTATGTTTAAATTTTCTATATCCTTTTTGGAAAATATTTTTTCATCTAATATTACTTCCATGTTTTCAGGAGAACGCTTTAAATCATAAGCTTCTTTACCATGAATATGAACGGAAGGTTTTATAGTTTGTATTGTTCCTGAATAAACTTCATCATTTAGTGTGTGGATGCTACAATTTTCACCTTCAATAGAATTCATCATAAATCCACCTAGTGGAACGATGGATAATGTTCCGTTATCATTTATGTCTTTAACCATAGCACCTAAGGTATCCATATGAGCAGACAAGGTTCGCTCAAAGCTTTTATCTTCTCCTTCTAAAGTAATTATTATGGAACCTTTATTTGTTATTTTATATTCTATACCAATAGTATCTAATTCTTTTTTTAGATAATTTGTTATATGATTAGTAAAGCCTGTTGGACTTGGAATAGTTAATATATTTTTTAAATAATTTAATATAAGTTTTTTATGATAATCCATATAAACACTCCCTAAAAATATACTTTTATTACTTCCAAGTATATACTAAAATTTAGTATTTTAAAATATTCATTAGAAAGAACTTATTAATTTATAGGAAATTTATGTCTTTTGTAGTATAATATTTATGGACTTTAAAGGGGTGATATATTTGGTTAGGTCAAGAAAAGATAGAAGAAAGAAAGAATCAAAACCAATGAAAATAGCATTAATTACTTTATCAGTTGTAATATTGCTAACGTTATCCGCTTTTACAACATATCAATATAATAATATAAAATATTATAATAATTTAATTTATCCGGGGGTTTCTGTAGAAGGTGTAGATTTATCTGGCAAAACTAAAGAGGAAGCGAAAAAGATTGTACAAGAAAAGTATTGGAATAAATTACTGAGTAAGAATATTAATGTGAAAGCTAAAGATAAGACCTATACATTAAAGTATTCTGATTTAAAACCTACAAGTAATTTAGACAATGTATTAAAAGATGCAGAAGCTTATGGGAAAAATCTAATAATTTTTAAAAGATATAGTTTGATAAAAAATAAAACTTCTAAAAATTATTCTATAAATTTTAAATATGATAAGAAGGTAATAGAATCATTAATGAGTAAAATAGAAAAGGATGTGAATATAAGTCCTATAGATGCATCTTTAGCTTCAAATGGAGGTGGCTTTAGTGTTATATCTCATAAAAACGGAGAAAAACTAGATAAAGATAAATTAAAGAAAGATTTGATCCCTAAAATAAATAATGATATATCTAGTGATATAACAGAAAAAGCTGTAATGAAAACAGTGACGCCTAGAATTACAGAAGATAAGCTACAGGGGGTAGGTAGAATGATAGGATCTTATTCAAGTCATTATGGATCTATATCTTCATCTCAAAGGGCAAATAATATAGTTACATCTACAAGTGCCATAAATGGTAAAATATTAATGCCAGGAGATGTGTTTAGTTTTAATGGTGTTGTAGGTGAGAGAACAGCAGAAAAGGGGTATCAAGCAGCACCAATTATAGTAGGTGAAAAAATGGAAAATGGATTAGGTGGGGGAGTATGTCAAGTTTCTTCAACTTTATTCAACGCTGTGGCAGGCTCAAAATTACAATCTATAGAAAGATCTCATCATACTAAACCAGTGCATTATGTACCACAAGGTATGGATGCTACTGTAGATTATGGAAATATAGATTATAAATTTAGAAATAATTTACAAAGTCCTATTTATATAGAGGCTTATACAAGCAATGGTAATGTAGTATTTAATCTTTATTCAAAATAATAGTACTTATAAATTAATTAATAACAAAATTAAGTTTTTAGAACAAGCCCTCTTAAAATAGATTTAGTTTTATTTTGAGAGGGTTTATTTTATACAAATTAATTAATAATTAATATTAATTAACAATAAAGTCCGCAGGGTTTTTATTTAAAGTTATATAGTTTTATAGTATAATTTTAATATTAATTGATGAGGTGATTTTGTGTGAAGAATAGAAAAGCTAAAAGAATATTAATCTTTATTTTCTTATTAATGTCAATTTTATTTGGAGTATTTTATTATATTTATAAAGAAGTGAGTGGATTTGATAGCGTTATTTATCCGGGAGTTTTTATAGAAGGTATAGACCTAACAGCAAAAACTAAGAATGAAGCTAAAAATATAATAGAAAGTAAATACTCAAAAGTTATAGTTAGGAAAAATATAACTATATCTTGGAATGATAAAAAATATAATTTATCCTATGCTAAATTGAATCCTAGATATAATATACAAGAAACTATAGATAACGCTTATGGTTATGGGAAAAATTTAAGCATATTCAGTAAATACAAAATAATTAAGTCTAAAAATATACAAAACTACCTATTGAAATTTTCTTATGATAAAAAAGCCATGGATGGATTTATAGATTCTATAGAAAAAGATATAAATAAAGAAGCTGAAGATGCTAAAATCAATGTAAATAAAGGTTCAATATCAATAGTTCAGGATAAAAAAGGATTTAAATTAGAAAAAGATAAGCTAAAGAAAATATTATATTCTAAGATGGATGGTAAAAATTTAAAAGATATAAATGAAAAGGCTCCCGTAAAAACACAGGAAGCTAAAATAAAAAAGAAGCAATTAGAAACTGTAAATTCAAATATATCATCATATACTACTAATTACGGATCCATATCTTCACCACAAAGAGCAAACAACATAGTAATATCAACAAAGGCTATCAATGGAACCTTACTAATGCCTGGTGAAAGCTTCAGTTTTAATAATACTGTAGGACCAAGAACAGAAAAGCGAGGATATCAAGGTGCACCTGTTATTATTGGAAACAAGATAGAATCAGGATTAGGGGGAGGTATCTGTCAAGTATCTGGTACATTATATAATGCTATGTTAAAGGCAAATATAAATGCCACAGAAAGAGTACGTCATACCTTTCCATCTACTTATGTGCCTATAGGAATGGATGCTACAATAGATTATGGAAACATAGACTATAAATTTAAAAATACATTGACCTATCCTATATATATTGAAGGAATAACAAATGGAGCGAATGTAACTTTTAATATATATTCTAATAGTTCCTTAAAAAACAAAACATATAATATAAGTTCTGAAATATATGAAACTATAACTCCTAAAGAGCAATATATTGATGATGCTAGTATTCCATTAGGGAAAACAGAAATAGTACAAGAAGCTCATACAGGATATAAGGTTAAAGTTTATAAAAGTACAGTAGAAAATGATAGTGTTGTAAAAAAAGAATTGCTATATACTGATTTTTATAAACCTGTAGATAAAATTATAAAAAGAGGAACTAAGAAATAAAATAGATTTAATTTTAATATCACAAATATAAAAATTAAGCTTATTTTGAAATATTTTCTTTTACCATTTTATTCATGTGGATATTATATAATATTATTACATATACTTTAGAAATAAATTGCATACTATAACTAAGGAGTGATAGTATGTTTATTCCCAAAACAGTTATATTTGAGGAAAAAGCTTTAGAATATGTTAGAGGTAAAGAAATTTTAAAAGAATTAAAAAATAAAAATATAGAAATAAAATATTCCAAGACAGGAAGAGTAACGGGGCAGAGAGATAAAACTCCAAATGAAATGTATTCTGAAGGTAAAGATACATTAGTAATAGGCATAAGAAAGTCTTTAGATTTTCAAAGCTGTAAGCCATCAGCTCATTACCAATTGCCTTTAGTAAGCGGATGTATGGGAATGTGTGAATATTGTTATTTAAATACTCAAATGGGAAAAAGACCTTACACAAAAGTGTATGTAAATACAGAAGAGATATTAAATAAGGCTGAAAAATATTCAAGAGAAAGATTACCGGAAATTACAGTTTTTGAAGGAGCGGCTACATCAGATCCTATACCAGTAGAACCGTATACACATTCCTTAAAGGATACTATAGAATTCTTTGGGCAAAAACATAATATGAAATTTAGATTTGTAACTAAATTTACAGATGTAAATAGCTTAGTTCATTTAAATCATAACAGAAATACTACCATTAGATTTAGTATAAATACAGATAATATAATAAGAAATTTTGAGCATAGAACACCCCTAGTTATAGATAGGTTGAAGGCAGCCGAAAAGATAGCTAAAGCTGGGTATAGTTTAGGATTTATTATAGCACCAGTGTTTATATATAGGGGTTGGGAAAAAGAGTATTTAGATTTATTAAAAAACATAAATATTATGTTTAAAGGTGTTCCCGTAGAATTTGAAGTTATATCCCATAGATTTACCAAAAGGGCTAAGGATAACATATTAAGTGTGTTTTCAAACACAACTTTGCCTATGGTAGAAGAGAATAGAAAATTTAAATATGGTCAGTTTGGATATGGAAAATATATATATAAAGATGAAGAGTTACAGAATATAAAAAAATTTTTTAGAGATAGTATAACAAAATTTTTTGGAGAAGATAACATTAACTACATTATATAGAGAATTAACATTTTGTTAATTCTTTATATTCTTTACTAAAGCTTTATAATAGAGTAATATAGTTATTGTAATAACCCTTGTATACTTATTAATTTAAATATATATTATAAAAATGGGAGGAAATATTTTGAGTTTAAATATAGTATTATTTCAACCAGAGATACCACAAAATACTGGTAATATAGCAAGAACATGTGTGCTTACAAATTCTAGATTGCATCTAATAAAACCTTTAGGATTTAGTTTAGATGAAAAGCACTTAAGGAGAGCAGGATTAGATTATTGGCAATATTTAGATTTATCCATATATGAATCCTATGAGGAGTTAAGAGAGAAATACAAAGATTCAAATTTTTATTTTTCAACTACTCATGGTAATAATTTTTATACAGATGTTAAATATAGCGATGGAGATTTCATTGTTTTTGGAAGAGAATCTTCAGGACTACCAGATGAAATAAGAGATAGTGATCCTAGTAAGTGTATAAGAGTTCCAATGATTAATACAACTACTAGGTCTTTAAATTTGTCTAATACTGTAGCTGTAGTTACCTATGAAGCTTTAAGACAAGTTGGTTTCCCAGATATGAAATAGGAGGAGCTTAACATGGAGAAGATAAAAATTATAACAGATAGCACTGCTGATTTACCTAAGGACATAATAGAAAAATATGATATAGAGGTAATACCTTTATTTGTAAGTTTTGGTGATAAAGTTTACAAAGATGGAGTAGATATAAAATTAGAGCAGTTGTTTACTAAAATAGAAAAGGAAAATGTGTTTCCACAAACTTCTCAAGTAAATCCTCAGAGATTTTATGAATATTATAAAAAATATATAGATAAAGGATACAGTATAATTTCTATACATATATCTTCTAAAATGAGCGGCACTTATCAATCAGCATGCTTAGCAAAAGATATGTTAGATAGTGATAATATTATAGTTATAGATAGCAATAATGTAACATCGGGCTTAGGCCTTTTAGTTATTAAGGCTTGCAAATTAAAAGATGAAGGACTTTCTATAGAGGAAATAGTAAAAGGTGTAAAAGAAACTATACCGCACATTAAAAGTGTACTAGCATTTGAAACTTTAGATTATTTAGTAAAGGGAGGAAGACTCTCAAAAACAGCAGGCTTTATAGGGAATGTGTTAGGAATAAAACCAATATTAGCAGTAGAGAATGGGGAAATGGTAGTTAAAGATAAAGTAAGGGGTAGCAAAAAAGCTATAAGAGCCATATTTGAATATATAGGTAAATTAGGTCTAAAGCAAGGTGAACCTTGCATTTTATTACATGTTCAAAATAAAGACATACTAGGAACTTTGAGAGAAAATTTAAACCAAGATGAAGCTAATTTTATAGAGTGTACGGTAGGGTGCGTAGTAGGAATCTATGCTGGACCTAGAGCTTGTGGCATATTTTTCATAGAGGATTATTAATAAAATACTTTTCAAGCTATATTTCGATCATAGAGATATAGCTTATTATTTAAAATTTATGTATACGTTTACTTGTGTTAAATTTAATAAATTATTTAGAAAATATAAAATTTATCATATATGGTAATTTAAATTAATATATATAGAATAAAGTCATAAAGTTAACAAAGAATTAATAAAAATTTATATATTTAGACGAAAAAAGAAGGGAAAAAAAATGATTTGTAGAATCTATTCAATGCTAGATAAATTACTAATTTAGATTGCTAATTATATCATAGGAGGGGAATTTAATGAAAAAGAAAAAGATAATAGCACTATTAGCTACTGCAGTTATGGCAGTTTCATTATTTGCCGGTTGTGGGAGTAAGGATAGTGCTGGGGAAAAATCAGCAGATAAGAAGGAAAAGATAAAAATAGGACTTTCTACAGATGAGGGAGGATTAAATGATAAATCTTTCAATCAATCCGCAGATGCAGGAGTTAAAAAAGCACAAAAAGAGCTTAATGTAGATTATAAGCCAATTGAATCAAAACAGAAGGAAGACTACGAATCAAACTTAGAAGCTTTAGTAAATGATGGATCAAATTTAACATTTGGTATAGGATATCAGATGGAACAGGCTATGACAAATGTTGCAAAAAAATATCCTGACAAAAACTTTGCTATAGTTGATACTGATAAAGTAACACAGCCAAATGTTCAATGTTTAACATTTAAAGATCATGAAGGCTCTTTCTTGATGGGTGTTATTGCAGGAAAAATGACAAAAACAAATAAAGTAGGCTTTATTGGTGGTAAGGATTCTGCTGCTATAAACAAATTTGAAGTTGGTTTTATAGCTGGTGTTAAGTCAGTTAATCCAGAAGCGGCAAAAGGATTAATAGGAACAAAGGATAAAGCAGGAGCAATGGTAAAATATGCAGATAGTTTTACTGATACAAATAAAGGATATGAATTAGGAAAATCACTATATGGCGCAGGTTGTGATGTTGTATATCATGCAGCTGGTGGAGTTGGAATAGGATTATTTAAATCAGCAAAAGAATTAAATAAACCTGACAAAAGAATATGGGCTATAGGTGTTGATGAGGACCAAGCAGTTAAAGTATCGGAATATGCAGATATAATACTATCAAGTATGATAAAAAGAGTTGACGCTGCCACTTTTAATGCAACAAAAGAAGTTGTAGATGGTACATTTAAAGGTGGAAAACATATAGAATTAGGCTTAAAAGAAGATGGTGTAGGTATAGCACCTACATCAAATAAAAATACTTCAAAAGAAACATTAGATTTAGTTCAAAAATATAAGGAAGCTATAAAAGAAGGTAAGATAAAAGTTCCAGCTACAAGAGAAGAATTAGTTAAATTTACTCCAACAGAAATAAAATAATTTATTGAGATAATATTAGGAATATAATGTTATAAAAGCTAGATGTACTTAACATCTAGCTTTTATAAGCTATATATATTATAATTTTATTAAGAAACGTTTACGGAATTATGAATATTAAAAATACATGAAGGGAGGTATCTAGTCCAGAGATTATATAAATTTGTGGCTAGAAAAAAGCACATGGAGAAAGTAATTGAAATGAAAGGAATAACTAAGGTTTTTCCAGGAACTGTAGCCAATGATGATGTTAGCTTTGATTTAAATAAAAGTGAGACCCATGTATTATTAGGTGAGAATGGTGCCGGAAAAACAACTCTTATGAATGTATTGTACGGATTATATCAACCAGAAAAAGGTCAAATATTCGTCAGTGGCAAAGAGGTTAAAATATTAGGTCCTAATGATGCTATTAAGCAAGGAATAGGAATGGTCCATCAACATTTTATGTTAGTTCATAATTTTACTGTAGCAGAGAATATAGTGCTTGGAATAGAACCTAGAAAAGGGCTTAAGATAGATATAAATAAGGCCATAAAGGATGTAGAGAAAATATCAAAGAAATATGGGTTTTCTATAGATCCTAACGCTATTATAGAAGATATATCAGTAGGACAACAACAAAAGGTTGAGATATTAAAAGCTTTATATAGAGGAGCTGAAATATTAATATTAGACGAGCCTACAGCGGTTTTAACACCACAAGAAATTGATGAATTAGGAGTAATTATTGATAATTTAAAGAAGCAAGGCAAATCTATTATACTTATAACCCATAAATTAAAAGAAGTTATGAAAATGAGTGATAGAGTTACAATAATAAGAAGGGGCAAGATTACTGGCATTGTTAATACAAAAGAAACTAATATAGATCAATTAGCAGAATTTATGGTGGGTAGGAAAGTTAATCTCCAAATGGATAAGAAACCTCAAAATTTAGGAAAAGAAGTATTAAAAGTAGAAAATCTTCAAGCTAAGGATAGAAGAGGAGTTAATGTATTAAAAGGAGTTAATCTTTCTGTAAGAGAGGGAGAAATTGTTGGTATAGCTGGGGTAGATGGAAATGGGCAAAGTGAATTTATAGAAGTTTTAACAGGTCTTAGAAAAGCTGATGCCGGAAGTATAAATCTTAATGAAGAAGAAATATTTAATAAATCATCAAGACAAATAATAGATAAAGGTATAGGTCATATTCCTGAAGATAGACACAAGAGAGGACTAATACTTAAATATTCACTTTATGAGAATTCTGTTTTAGGGAAACATCATAAAGCACCTTTTAGTAAAGGTATAGTTATGGATTATAAGGCCATAAGAAGACATTGTAATGAACTTATAGAAGAATTTGATGTAAGAACTCCAAATGATGAGGTTAATGCATCTGCATTATCTGGAGGTAATCAACAAAAACTTATAGCAGCTAGAGAAATATCTAAAGATCCAAATTTGTTAATAGCGTCTCAACCTACTAGGGGATTGGATGTTGGTGCCATAGAATATATTCATAAAAGATTGGTAGCAGAAAGAGATAATGGGAAAGCTGTTTTATTAGTTTCGTTAGAATTAGATGAAATACTATCTTTATCCGATAGAATTGCTGTTATGTACGATGGTAAAATAATAGAAATATTAGATAGAAAAGATGCCACAGAGCAAAAATTAGGTGTGTTAATGGCTGGTGGTAAATTAGAGGATACTAGGAAAGAGGTGAAATAAGGTGAGTGAAAATAACAAAAAAAGAACCATAAGTAATGGTCTTATAAATGTTTTAAAATCCTTAGCATTTCCACTTGGTGCAATTGTAATTTCTATATTCGTATCTGTTTTCTTTGTTATGTGGGCAAAGGGATACTCAATAACTCAATATTTTTCAGCTTTTAGTGATCTTTTCACTACTATATGGCAAGGAAGCTTTGGAGATAAAAGAAAAACTCTTGAAACAATGATATATGTTACCCCTTTAATATTTACAGGAGTAGCTAATGCTATAGCCTTTAGATGTGGATTATTTAATATAGGGGTTGAAGGACAGTTTATAGTAGGTATGATATCTGCAGCAGTTCTAGGACTTATTCCAGGCTTGAATCCAGTTGTACATGGAATATTAATAATATTAGGTGGAATAGTAGCTGGCTCTATTTGGGGAGGAATACCAGGATATTTAAAAGCTAAGGTAGGAACAAATGAAGTTATAAACACAATAATGATGAATTATTTAGGATTATATTTAGGAAATTATATAATATTAAGATCTAGATTTTCGGTTAAAAGTTCAGCTAGTACACCTATAATTCAAAAGAGTGCTCAATTACTAAGATTCAGTAGCACTAGTAGAGCAAGTATAAGTCTAATAATAGGAATAGTGTTTGCTATATTCGTATACTGGCTCTTATGGAAAACTACTGTAGGATATGAGATAAGAGCAGTTGGATTTAATCCATCTGGAGCTGAGTATGGCGGAATTAATGTAGCTAAAAATACAATTTTAGCTATGGTTTTATCAGGAGCTATTGCAGGTATAGGTGGAGCTACCCATGTCGCAGGTGTTATGCATCAAGCGCAAGATATGATGGTATTACCTGGATTTGGCTTTGATGGTATAGCCGTTGCCCTACTGGCTAAAAATAATCCTATAGGGTGTATAGCTTCTGCTATATTATTTGGAGCATTAAACAGTAGTTCTAAGATGCTTCAACTTAATGGCATACCAAAACAAATAGTTTACCTTGTTCAATCAATAATAATAATATTTGTAGCAACTGATTATATAGTAAAATATTTCTCAGAGAAAAAGAATAGGAAGGTGTTAATCAATGGATAGTTTAATCATAATAGGATTAGTAACAGCTACATTAAGGACAGCTACACCTTTGGTTTTTGCAGGTCTCGGAGGAGTATTTTCAGAAAGAGCTGGTGTAGTTAACATTGGATTAGAAGGAATGATGGTCATGGGCGCTTTCTTTTCAGTATACGGTACATATTTAACAGGGAGCCCTTTAGTTGGTATAGTATTTGCAATAGTAGCAGGAGCTTTGATTGCATTACTACATGCATTTTTAAGTATATCCTTAAAAGCGGATCAGGTTATATCAGGTACAGCAATAAATTTATTTTCATCTGCACTAGCTAGCTTTTTAATTTTTAAAATTTTTAAAAAAGGTGGCCAAACAGATATAGTTAAAGCATTAGCTTACAATGTACCAGCTTCAGTAAAATCAATACCTATAATAGGACCTATACTATCAGGAATAAATTGGTTTGTTATTATAGCCTTAATACTTGTTTTTATATCTCATTATATTTTATTTAAAACTCCAGTTGGACTAAGAATCAGAGCAGTAGGTGAACATCCTAAAGCAGCAGATACTTTAGGTATAAATGTCTATAAAGTTAGATATCTATGTGTTATGTTATCAGGGGCTTTAGCAGGACTTGGAGGAGCAGCGTTAATAGGTATAACCCCTGTTTATAGAGAAGGAATGGTTGCAGGACGTGGATTTATTGCTTTAGCAGCTATGATATTTGGTAATTGGAAACCTTTTGGAACCATGTTTGCTTGTTTATTATTTGCTTTTGGTGGTTCTTTTGAAATATTTGCCCAAGGTTTTAGTTGGAATTTACCATCTGAATTTTATTCAAGTATACCATATATATTAACAATGTTAGCATTAGCAGGATTTGTAGGTAAAACTACACCACCGGCTGCAGATGGACAGCCATATGAAAAAAATAGTAGATAACTTAATGGAGTTAGAAGAGGATTTCTAGCTCCGTTTTTTATTTTTGAATAAAAATAAGTATTTTTGAAACAATATAATGTTAGATGTTATCTTAATAAAAAGGAGGATAAAATGAAAAAATTTTTGGGTAAGATTAGTATAAGTTTGATTTTATTATTGTGTTTATCAACTAGTTATGTATATGCTTTTAATGAAGAATCAAAAGCTGATAATAATTCAAAAGAAAATAAGACAATATATTTAACTTTTGATGATGGACCTAGTACAAACACTAACAAAGTATTAGATACATTAAATGAATATAATGTTAAAGCAACATTTTTTCTTATAGGAAATCAAATTAAAGACCAAGAAGAGGTTGTAAAAAGAACACAAGATGAAGGTCATAGTATAGGGTTGCATACTTATACTCATGATTTTAAAAAAATATATTCTAATAACCAGACTTTTATAGATGAAATGTTAAAATGTCAGGAAGAAATTTATAGAGTAACTGGTACTAGGCCTAATATAATTAGATTTCCAGGTGGTAGTGTAAAAAGATTAAATAAAGGATTTAAGAAGGAGTTAGAGGAAAAACATTTTAAAGTATATGATTGGAATGTAGATTGTCAAGATGGCATGAAAGCAAAGATGTCACCTAATAGGATATTTAAAAAAGCTACTGAAAGTAATGGTAAAGATGAACCAATAATATTACTTATGCATTGTGATTATATGCAAAAAAATACCTGTAAGGCCCTACCAGAAATAATAAAGTTTTATAAAGATAAAGGATATGAATTCAAGACTATTAATAATGAAACCCCAGAATGCTATTTCCCATTAAGAAAATAAATAATTATAAGTAAAAAA
This sequence comes from Clostridium botulinum, assembly GCF_001276985.1. GTDB lineage: Bacteria > Bacillota > Clostridia > Clostridiales > Clostridiaceae > Clostridium_F > Clostridium_F botulinum. The sequence continues at coordinate 229,879 of NZ_LHUL01000027.1, read as the reverse complement.
GAGGCCATTTTATATTTAATAATGGGCTCTTTTTATATTGGATTTTCTATACATATTAGTGTAGTAATTTGAACAATAGAAAGAATACATACATAAAATTATCAACAATGTGGATGACAAAAAAGTGACAATATTTAAATTATTATCTATATTTTTCGCACATTAGTTTTAAGTAAGGCTAACTCAATACAAAATAATATAAAAGCTAAACTAATGAATATTAAGGTATATAAGTATTTTTAATTCTTAAGTCTGATGTAGTAAAATTTTTTTTATGATATAATTAAAATCAAAGGGGGGGTAGGAATTTATGAATATGAATTTTGGATTGTCCTTAACACAGGAACAAAAGTTAATAATGACACAACAAATGCAGCTATCTATTAAACTTCTTCAGATGTCTACCTATGAGTTACAACAATATGTTGAAAAGGAAGTTCAAGAAAATCCTGTTTTAGATTCTCAGAATATTCATAAAGAAGATAAGGGGATAGAGGATATAAATTATAAAAAATTAATCAAACATTTAGAGGATAATGGAAATGAATATGGTAGTTATAGTAGCTACAATAAAGAAGAAGAAACCTCACCTTTTAATTTTATATCTAATGAAAAATCATTAAAAGAGTATTTACAAGAACAAATTATAGAATTAAATGAAAACAAATACATAAAGTCCATATGCATATACATAATAGAAAATATAGATGATAAAGGGTATTTATCTGTAAGGGATGAGGAAATATCTGAGGAATTAAAAGTACCATTACATTCAATAGAAGAAGCCATAGATATAGTACAGTCGTTAGAACCAGATGGGATAGGTGCGAGGAATTTAAAAGAATGTTTAAAGATACAATTAAAAAAGAAATCCATAAATAATAGTAAAATATGTGAAATTATAGACAATTTCCTTCCTCTAGTAGCAGAAAATAGGTATAATGTTATATCTAAAAAACTTAGTATATCAATAAAAAAGGCTCAGGAATATGGCGATGTTATAAAGACTCTTCAACCTAAGCCTTCAAGAGGATTTTATACTGGTGATGAAGTAAAATACATAGTTCCAGATGCATATATAAAAAAAATAGATAACGAATACTATATAATTATGAATGAAGAGCTATTGCCTAAGTTAACAGTAAATAATTTATATAAAGACATAGTTTTAAATGATACTGATGAAAATGCAGTAGAATTTGTAAAAGAAAAATTAAATAGCGCTATTTTTTTAATTAAAAGTATAGAAAATAGAAAATCTACAATTTATAGAGTATTAGAAAAAATTTTAGAAATACAAAGGGATTATTTTGATTTAGGAATTAAGTTCTTAAAGCCTATGACATTAAAGGAAATAGCCGATAGTTTAGGTATGCATGAGTCTACTATAAGTAGAGCTATAAGAGATAAATATATAAACACTAATAGAGGGACCATACTTATAAAAGATTTATTTACTACAGGAATTACTGCTAATAATAGTACAGGAGAAGATATTTCTGTAGAATTTATAAAAAGAGAAATAAAAGAACTAATAGATAAAGAAGATAAGAAAAAGCCAATATCTGATCAAATAATATGTAATATATTAAATAATAAAGGCATACAAATATCCAGAAGAACTGTAGCTAAATATAGAGAGGAACTAGGAATACAATCTTCAAAATGTAGAAAGCGTTTTTAAAAGCATGATTTATAGATTATCATGCTTTTTTTATTTAATAATATGAATTAAATTTTTAAAATTAATAAGGGTATAAAATTAAAGATATAGAATTAAAAATACTGTTCGGGGGAAAAATAAATTTGAATTTTTAAAAACAATATTTAAATTTAAAAAAAATTTTTGAAAAATTTTAAAAAAACCCTTTAAAAGTAGGAAGGATTATCTTATAATATAGGTGGGACATAAAAAAGATACAAGGGACTTAAAATGACCAAGGGTTTAATAGAAGCTGAGGAGTGTTCACAATGGAAGATATTCTAAAGTTGCAGCAAAAAATAGTTCCGGAAATGTTAAAGTTATTGGAAAAAAGATATAACATATTAAGGACTATTTACTATAAACAACCTATAGGAAGAAGAGTTTTAGCAAATGATTTGGAAATAGGGGAAAGAATAGTAAGAACGGAAATTAACTTTCTAAAAAATCAGAGCTTAATAGATATTAATTCTTCCGGGATGACTGTAACAAAAGAAGGAGAAGAGATAATAGATAGGTTAAAATCCTTTATACATGAAGTAAAAGGACTAAAAGAAATAGAAAGTATACTTAAGAACAAATTAGAAATATTTGAAGTTATAATTGTTCCAGGAAATTTAGATGAAGATATAACAGTAAAAAATGAATTGGGAAAAGCTGCAGCTAATTATTTAAAGAATATAGTACAAGATAAGGATATAATAGCATTGACAGGTGGTAGTACTGTAAAAGAAGTTGTAGATAATATGCCAAAAATAAATACCTTAAAGGATGCAGTTGTAGTTCCGGCAAGAGGTGGCATAGGAAGAGACGTAGAGCTACAAGCTAATACTTTAGTTGCAAACTTAGCTTCTAAAATCAATGCTAATTATAAATTGATGCATGTACAGGATAACCTTAGCGAGGCAGCATTAAAAGCTGTTATGGAAGAAAAATCAATAAAAGAAGTATTAGATATGATACACAAAGTTAATATACTAATACATGGCATAGGAATAGCTGAAGTAATGGCTACTAGAAGAGGTATCCCATCAGAAGAAATAGCTTATATAGAAGAAAAAAAAGCTGTAGCCGAAGCTTTTGGATATTACTTTGATATGAAAGGTAATATTGTACATTCAAGCCCAACTATAGGAATAAAAAGAGAAAGCATAAGAAATGCAAACAAACTTATAGCAGTATCAGGGGGCAAAAAAAAGGCTAAAGCAATACTGGCAGCAGAAGTTAGAAATAAAAATAGTGTATTAATAACAGATGAGGGAGCTGCTAGAGAGATCATTAATATTTTAGAAAATGAATAATACTAAATAATTTAATTTATAAAAGATAAAAATATATATAAAAAGAAAAATGTTTATAATTTTAGGAGGTACTTAGAATGGTTAAAGTTGCTATTAATGGATTTGGAAGAATAGGAAGAAATGTGTTCAAGGCTTTGGTTAAAAATTATAAAGATCAATTACAAGTGGTGGCTATAAATGATTTAACAAGCCCAGCTACACTAGCTCATTTATTAAAATATGACAGTTTATATGGAAAATTTGATGGAACTGTAGAAGCTAAAGAAACTTCAATAGTAGTTAACGGAAATGAAATAAAAATATTTGCTGAAAGAGATCCAAAAAATATAGACTGGAATTCAACAGGAGCAGAAATAGTAATAGAATCAACAGGTTTATTTACAGATGGAGAAAAAGCAAATGCTCATTTAGGTGGAACAGTTAAAAAAGTTTTAATTTCAGCACCAGCTAAAAATGAAGATAAAACAATAGTTATGGGTGTTAACCATGAAGAATACGACCCAGCAAACCATAATATAATATCAAATGCATCTTGTACAACAAACTGTTTAGCACCATTTGCTAAAGTTCTTGACGAAAACTTTGGAATAGAATCAGGATTAATGACAACTATTCATGCATATACAGGAGACCAAAGAGTACTAGATGCTCCACACAAAGATTTAAGAAGAGCAAGAGCTGCAGCAGAATCAATGATACCAACAACTACAGGAGCAGCTAAAGCAGTTGCATTAGTATTACCACAATTAAAAGGAAAATTAAACGGAATGGCTGTAAGAGTACCAACTCCAACAGTTTCATTAACAGACTTAGTTTTCACAGTTAAAAAAGATGTAACTGTAGAAGAAATTAATGCAGCACTTAAAAAAGCAGCTGAAGGTGAATTAAAAGGAATATTAGGATACAGCGAAGAACCACTAGTATCAATCGACTACAGAGGAGACGAAAGATCTTCAATAGTTGATGCATTATCAACTAGTGTAATAGATAATAGATTAGTTAAAGTTGTTTCATGGTATGACAACGAATATGGTTACTCTCACAGATTAGCAGATTTAACTAAATTCGTAGCTGATAGACTTTAATATAAAAAAGTATAGAGGATACTTTTAGTTAGAATATAATTTAATAATTAAAAGTTCTCCTTTTATAAAAAAAGGTTTGGTTTCTCTATAATTCCAAACCTTTTTTATACATTATTAATATTAAGTTAAAGATATTAATCTAATATAGTATTATAAGGAATAAATTTCTTATAAATATGTAGTAAATATTGACATTATTATAGCAATAAAGCTAAAATAGAATAAGATAGTATAGCATAAATAAATTAATTGTATATACTAATAACCCCATAATATTATATAAGAGGTGAATGTCAATGAATTATAACAAAAAAAGTATAGAAGATATAGATGTAAAAGGTAAAAAAGTATTAGTAAGATGCGACTTTAATGTACCACTAAACGAAGGAAAAATAACAGATGAAAATAGATTAGTAGGAGCACTTCCAACAATTAAATATTTAATGGAAAAGGGTGCTAAAATTATACTTTGTTCCCATATGGGAAAACCAAAAGGAGAACCTAAAAAAGAACTTTCATTATTACCAGTAGCCAAAAGATTATCAGAAATGTTAAATAAAGAAGTAATATTTGCAGATGATGATAATGTAGTTGGTGAAAATGCTAAAAAAGCAGTAGAAGATATGAAAGATGGAGATGTAGTATTACTACAAAATACTAGATATAGAAAAGAAGAAACTAAAAATGAAGAAGTTTTTTCAAAGGAATTAGCTTCTCTTGCAGATGTATTTGTAAATGATGCATTTGGAACAGCTCACAGAGCTCATTGTTCAACAGTAGGGGTTACAAATTATCTAAAAGAAGCTGCTTGTGGATACTTAATACAAAAAGAATTAAAATTCTTAGGAAATGCAGTAGAAAAACCAGAAAGACCATTTGTAGCAATATTAGGTGGAGCTAAAGTTTCAGATAAAATAAATGTTATAAACAATTTACTAGATAAAGTAGACACATTAATAATAGGTGGAGGAATGGGATATACATTCCTAAAAGCTCAAGGATATACTATAGGAAATTCTTTAGTAGAAGAAGATAAAGTAGAATATTCAAAGGAAATGATAGATAAAGCTAAAGAAAAAGGAGTAAATCTATTATTACCAATAGATAATGTAGTAGCTGATAAATTTGATAAAGATGCAAGTCCTGTTATAACTGAAGATCAAAATATTGGCGAAGGATATATGGGATTAGACATAGGACCTAAAACAGCAAAAATATACTCAGATGCTATAAAATCAGCAAAAACAGTAGTATGGAATGGACCTATGGGAGTTTTTGAATTTAAAAGTTTTGCAAATGGAACTATAGAAGTAGCTAAGGCTATGGCAGATTCTGATGCTGTAACAATAATAGGCGGAGGAGATAGTGCAGCGGCAGTAAATATTCTTGGATTTGGAGATAAGATGACTCATATTTCTACAGGTGGTGGAGCTTCTCTAGAATTCTTAGAAGGAAAAGAACTACCAGGAATAGCAGCTCTTAACGATAAATAAAAGACAGAAAATAAATAGTTACACAGTATTACTTATAAAATGTATTGGAGCGTGATTTTAAATGAGAACAGCTATAATAGCAGGAAACTGGAAGATGAACAAAACTGTAAAAGAAGCAGTAGAATTGGTTAAAGAATTAAAACCACTTGTTAAAGATGCAAAATGTGATGTAGTTGTATGTCCTACTTATGTATGCCTTCCAGCGGTATTAGAAGAAGTTAAAGGAAGCAATATAAAAGTAGGTGCTCAAAATATGCACTTTGAAGAAAGTGGAGCTTACACAGGTAAAATAGCACCTAAAATGTTAGAAGAACTAGGAGTTCATTATGTAATTATAGGACATAGTGAAAGAAGACAATACTTTAATGAAACAGATGAAACTGTAAATAAAAAAGTAAAAAAAGCCTTCGAACATAACTTAATTCCAATAGTTTGTTGTGGAGAAAGCTTAGAAGAAAGAGAAGGAAATATAACAGAAAAAGTTTTAGAAGGACAAATAAAAGTTGGATTAAAGGAATTAAGTAAAGAACAAGTAGAAAAATTAGTTATAGCATATGAACCAATTTGGGCTATAGGAACAGGAAAAACTGCCACAGATGAGCAAGCAAATGAAACTATAGGATATATAAGAACTGTAGTAAAAGCTATGTATGGTGAGAGCGTTGCAGATAAAATAAGAATTCAATACGGTGGATCTGTTAAGCCTGGCACTATCAAAGCTCAAATGGCTAAAGAAGAGATTGATGGTGCATTAGTAGGTGGTGCAAGCTTAAAAGCAGAAGATTTTGCGGCTATAGTAAATTATTAAAAGTGACAAGTGACAAGCTATAAGTTACAAATTGTTTTATATTAGCACTTCTCATTTGTATATTTTTATTTAATGAGATTTGGAGGTAGAAATGAGTAAAAAGCCAGTAGTTTTAATGATACTAGATGGATTTGGATTAACAAATAAGGTAGATGGCAATGCAGTATCAGCAGCCAATAAGCCTAATTTAGATAATATATTAAAAAAATATCCTCATACTCAATTAGGTGCCAGTGGAATGGATGTAGGCCTTCCAGAAGGTCAAATGGGTAATTCAGAAGTAGGACATTTAAATATAGGTGCAGGAAGAATAGTATATCAAGCCCTTACAAAAATAACAAAATCTATTTCTGATGGAGATTTTTTTGAAAATGTAGCTTTAAATAAAGCTATAGAAAATGTAAAGAAAAATAATTCTACCCTACATCTTTTAGGTCTTTTATCACCAGGTGGAGTACATTCTCATATAGACCATTTAAAAGGTTTAATAAAATTAGCAAAAGAAAAGGATATTAAAAAAGTTTATATTCATGCATTTTTAGATGGAAGAGATGTAGCCCCATCATCAGCTAAAGAATATATAGAAGATATAGAAAACTATATGAATGAAATTGGTGTAGGTGAAATAGCTACAATATCAGGAAGATATTATGCTATGGACAGAGATAAAAGATGGGAAAGGGTACAGCTTTGTTATAATGCCATTGTACTAGGAAAAGGTGAAGAAGCTAATTCAGCAGTAGAAGGTTTAGAAAAATCTTATAGAGATAATAAAACTGATGAATTTGTTTTACCATCAGTAGTATTAAAAGAAGGAAAACCTAAGGCAAAAATAGAAAATAAAGATTCAGTAGTATTCTTTAACTTTAGACCAGATAGAGCTAGAGAACTTACAAGAGCTATAAATGATAAAGTATTTGATGGTTTTGAAAGAGAAACTTTAGATTTAACTTATGTTACTGTGACAGAATATGATAGTACTTTAGAAAATGTAGAGGTAGCTTTTCCTCCAGAGCATTTAAATAATACTTTAGGAGAATATGTAAGCAAAAATGGTAAAAAACAATTAAGAATAGCTGAAACAGAAAAATATGCTCATGTTACTTTCTTCTTTAATGGTGGAGTAGAAGAGCCTAATGAAGGAGAAGATAGAGTTTTAATTCCATCACCAAAGGTAGCAACTTACGATATGCAACCAGAAATGAATGCATATGAAGTTACAGATAAGCTTTTAGAAAGACTAGATGAAGATAAATACGATATGGTAATATTAAACTTTGCAAATCCAGATATGGTAGGCCATACAGGAGTATTTGAAGCAGCAAAAAAAGCTATAGAAACTGTGGATGAATGTGTAGGTAAAATAGTTAATAAAGTTTTAGAAAAGGATGGAACAGCATTTATTACAGCTGATCATGGAAATTCAGAAGAAATGATAGACTATTCTACAGGAAAGCCTATGACTGCCCATACAACAAACCCAGTACCATTTATGTATGTGTCTAAGAATAGTAAAGAGCTAAGAGAGGGTGGCAAACTAGCAGACATAGCACCAACAATGTTACAACTCATGAACCTTCCTAAACCCTCTGAAATGACAGGGAATAGTCTTATTAAATAATAGGGAAACTATATTTAAGATAAAATAATTTTTTTAAAAATAAGGAGGACCCAACATGAAAAATTATATTGAAATAGTAGATGTATACGCAAGACAAATCTTAGATTCAAGATGCAACCCTACAGTAGAAGTAGAAGTAGAATTAGAAGACGGAACAGTAGGAGTAGCAGCAGTTCCATCAGGAGCTTCTACAGGAGCCTTTGAAGCAGTTGAATTAAGAGATGGAGATAAATCTAAATACTTAGGTAAAGGCGTTTTAAAAGCTGTAGATAATGTAAACACTATAATAGCAGATGAACTTGTTGGAATGAATGTTTTAGATCAAGTAGCTATTGATAAAACTATGATAGAATTAGATGGAACAGACAATAAAGCAAAATTAGGTGCAAATGCAATGCTAGGAGTATCTTTAGCTTGTGCAAAAGCTGCAGCTAACTCTTTAGGAATGAGTTTATACCAATACATAGGAGGAGTAAATGGAAAAGTTTTACCAGTACCTATGATGAACATAATAAATGGTGGAAAACATGCGGACAACAATGTTGACCTTCAAGAATTCATGATAATGCCAGCAGGAGCTCCTTCTTTCAGTGAAGCTTTAAGAATGTGTTCAGAAGTATATCATGCATTAAAATCAACATTAAAAGCACAAGGATATGATACAGGGGTAGGCGACGAAGGTGGATTTGCTCCAAACTTAAAATCAAATGAAGAAGCTATAGTAGTTATAATAGAAGCTATAAAAAAAGCTGGATATACTCCAGGAGAAGATATATTCATAGCTTTAGATCCAGCTTCATCAGAAATATTTGAAGATGGAAAATACAATCTAGCAGGAGAAGGAAGAGTATTAACTCCAGAAGAAATGGCAAACTACTATGTAGAATTAGCAGAAAAATACCCAATAATCTCTATAGAAGACGGTATGGCAGAAGAAGATTGGGATGGTTGGAAAATCCTTACTGAAAAAATAGGAAACAAAGTTCAATTAGTAGGAGACGATTTATTCGTTACAAATACTGAAAGATTATCTAAAGGAATAAAATTAGGGGTTGCAAACTCAATTCTTATAAAACTTAACCAAATAGGAACATTAACAGAAACATTAAATGCTATAGAAATGGCAGAAAGAGCTGGATATACAGCAGTAGTATCTCATAGATCAGGAGAAACTGAAGATACAACAATAGCTGACTTAGTTGTTGCAGTAAATGCAGGACAAATAAAAACAGGTGCTCCAGCAAGATCAGAAAGAGTTGCTAAATACAATCAATTATTAAGAATAGAAGAAGAACTTAATGATATGGGAGAATACAGAGGATTAAAAGCATTCTACAATATCAATAAATAATAATTTTTAAAACAAGGGGCTGCTCATAGTATGGGTAGTCCTTTAATCTATAAAAATGTAAATACAAAAGTATATATGTAATTAAAATATAAATTAATCCTTAAAGTTAAGTCGTTGTATTAGTATAAATTATGTGTTAAAATAGTTTTGTATATTGTGTATTAAATGGGAAAATTATAACAGTAAAGATATATAATCTTTTACATATTAGGAGGATATAAAATGCATACATTTTCAATAATATTATTAACTATAGTTTCAATAACATTAATAGTAGTAGTTTTAATGCAACCTAGTAAAACTAATGGATTAAGTGGTTTTATGGGTGGAGGTTCAGAAACTTTTTATTCAAAAAATAGAACTAGAACTTCTGAATCAGTATTATCAAGGATTACCGTAGTATGTTCTATATTATTTGCTATCATAGTATTAGCACAAAATTTATTATCTAAATAATAAAAATTAAAAGAGTATGATTTAATTAGCTGTTTAATGTGAATAATTAACAGCTATTTTTTTATAAAAAATTTTAAAAAATGTTAATCAATTAGTGGATAAATTTGCTATGATATAAATAACATATAAAAATCATTAATTGTATTATAAAAAATAGATTAATGCTTAGAATATATGTTATAAGCCTTTAATTAGTAGGAGGGATTTTATGAATATAAGAGAAACAATATTAGCTTTTATGGAAGAACAGGCATATAAACCTATGGATATAAAAGAATTAAAGCAGGTGTTTGGAGTAACTAAACATGAATACAAGGAATTTGAGAAAATGTTAAAGGATATGGAAAAAGACGGACAAATAGTTAAAACAAGAACGGAACATTATGGCATACCGGCCAGAATGGGATTAGTTCTAGGAAAACTTCAAGGACATCAAAAGGGTTTTGGATTCGTTATACCAGAAGAAGAAAGAGAAGATATTTTTATACCAGCATCTAGTATGAATGGAGCTATGCATACTGATAGAGTATTAGCTAAAATTACTAAAGAATCAGCTAATGGAAAAAGATGCGAAGGTGAAATAATAAGAATATTAGAAAGAGGCAATAAAACAGTCATAGGCATATACGAAGATAGTAAAAACTTTGGTTTTGTGGTTTCCGATGATAAAAAGATATACCAAGACATATTTATACCAAAGGGAGATAAAAATGGAGCAAAAACAGGTCAAGTAGTTATAGCAGAAATTGTAACCTATCCAGAAAAGAGAAGAAATCCTGAAGGAAGAGTTATAGAAATATTAGGTAATAAAGAAGATAAGGGTATAGATATATTAACCATAATAAAGAAAAATAAATTACCAGAGGAATTCCCACCAAAGGTACAAAGTTATGCAGACAATATATCAGAAGCAATTCCAGAAGAAGAGTATAAAAGAAGGGAAGACTTAAGAGATTTAACTATTGTTACTATAGATGGAGAGGATGCTAAGGATTTAGATGATGCTATATCTTTAGAAAAACTACCAAATGGAAACTATTATTTAGGAGTACATATAGCAGATGTATCTCACTATGTAAAAGAGAAAAATCCACTAGACAAAGAAGCTTTAAAAAGAGCAACTTCAGTATATCTTATAGATAGGGTAATACCAATGTTACCTAAAAAACTTTCTAATGGAATATGTAGTTTGAATCCTAAAATTGATAGATTAACCTTAAGCTGTTTTATGGAAATAGATAAAAATGGTAAGGTAGTAGATCATAGAGTGGTAGAAAGTATAATAAAAAGCACTGAAAGAATGACCTATACAGATGTGACTAAAATACTAAGAGATGAAGATGAGGAAACTATAAATAAATATAGCAATTTAGTGGATTATTTCAAACTTATGGAGGAACTTTGCAAAATACTTTACAAGAAAAGATTAAAAAGAGGAGCTATAGATTTCGATTTTGAGGAATGTAAAATAATATTAGATGAAAAGGGCAAACCAATAGAGATAAAACCTTATGAAAGAGCTATAGCAAACAGAATAATAGAGGAATTTATGCTTGTTTGTAATGAAACCATAGCAGAGCATATGTTCTGGTCCAATTTACCTTTTGTATATAGAATCCACGAAGATCCAGATGAAGAAAAATTAATGCATTTTAACGAGTTTGTTCATAATCTAGGATATGTTATAAGATGGAACAACGATATTCATCCAAAATCATTGCAAAGTATTATAGAAAAAGTAAAAGGGGAAAAAGAAGAAACTGTAGTTAGTACATTGCTTTTACGATCATTAAAACAAGCAAGATACTCTCCAGAATGTATAGGACACTTTGGATTAGCTGCAAGATATTACTGTCACTTTACTTCACCAATAAGAAGATATCCAGACCTTATCATACACAGGATAATAAAAGAATATATAAATGGACAGATTGATGATAAAAGAGCTACAAAGCTTACAACAGAAGTAGAATATGCTTCTAAACAATCTTCAGAAATGGAAAGGGTAGCTCAAGAAGCTGAAAGAGAAGTAGATGATTTAAAGAAAGCAGAATATATGAGTGAAAGAATAGGGGAAGAATACGAAGGAATAATATCTTCAGTAACTAATTTTGGAATGTTTGTAGAACTACCAAATACAATAGAAGGATTAGTTCATATAAGCACACTATCTGATGATTACTATATATATGATGAAAGACGATTAAGTTTAATTGGAGAAGCTAGCAAAAATATATATAGATTAGGAGATACAGTAAAAATTAAAGTTTCAAAAGTAGATTTATTTAGTCATGAAATATATTTTGATATTATAAAAGATAATGAAGAAGACAAAGAAGAGGTTGAATTTATAGAGGAAACAGAAAAGTATAATACTAATTTATAAGTTAAAAATTATTTAAGAGAAACTCAGTTTAAAGTTAATGCTGAGTTTCTCTTATAAGTTTTAAAAGATATATATTATATTTTATAGATACAATTTAATTTAGTATTTTTATGTTATATGAGTTCATATAAAGATAGATAATTGTAAACAACTAATTGATTAACTAAAGGTTATATAGGGTAAAAATCCATGTAAACTAAGTTTAAGTTTTAAAAATTATATTTTATGGACAACTCTATAACATATGATTTCCATCATATAAAACTCATTACTTAATTATTTGAAAAATTATATCATATTAAATTAGACAGAGAACATGTTCAATGGTAAAATTAATAAAAATATACTAATATTATAAATAGATAATTTCAAATATAAAAATAGAAATTTATAAAATGGAGGCAAAATATGAATATATTATTGACTAACGATGATGGAATAGAGGCAGAAGGAATAAATACCTTAGCTGAGCTATTAAGTAAATATCATGATGTTATCATGGTAGCCCCTGAAAATCAAAGAAGTGCATCAAGTCATTCTATAACTATATATGAGCCCATAATAGTAAAACAGGTGAAAAAGCCTTATAATATAGAGGCATACAGTATAAGTGGTACTCCAGCAGATTGCGTAAGGGTAGCTTTAGATAAATTAGTTCCAGATAATATAGATATGGTTATATCTGGAATAAACAAAGGACTTAATATAGGTAATGATATATTATATTCAGGAACAGTTTCTGCTGCTATAGAAGGAGCTATGTATAAGGTACCATCTATGGCTGTGTCTGCTCAATTTATAAAAAATAAAAAAGAAAACTATAAAATAGCCGCTAAATATGCACTGAGGATGCTAAATAGACTTAAAAAAGAAGATTTGAAAAATGATGTAGTTTTAAATTTAAACATCCCTTTTTGCAGTGAAGAGGAAATAAAAGGGATAAAGGTATGCAAAGTAGGTAACAAAATTTTTAATACTAGATTCTCAGAAGAAATAGATGAAGAGGGTAATAAAGTATTAAAATTAGAGGGAGATATAAATAAGGATATTTATGAGGGCACAGATGTATATTATATAAGAAATAAATATGTAACCTTAACACCTCTACATTATGATTTAACTAATTTTAATATATTAGAAGAGACAGAACAATTATTTTTAAGTTAAATGAAAAATCATGAATTTTTAATAATGAATACTTAGCTATGGGTGAAGAACAATAACTAAATAGTGAAAAGCAATGAATTATTGAAGAAAATTTAAGTATCCGATATAGAAAGAATGTTATTTATTGCAGAGAATATACAGAGAGTAAAACAAAAAATTCAAGTTCATTACAATAGTATGTTTGAAATGAATTTACATAGATGATATACTATGTATTATTATAACTAAAAAAGTTATTCCGTTAGGCGGTGATTTCATGAGTAAAAAGAAGGGAAGCAATACTCTTGCAGAAAATAGAAAAGCAAGGCATGATTATTTTATAGAAGAAACTTACGAAGCTGGTATAGAATTAGTAGGGACAGAGGTTAAATCTATAAGACAAGGAAAAGCAAACTTAAAAGATAGTTATGCTGAGATTAGAAATGGAGAAGTTTTTGTTAGAAACATGCATATAAGTCCCTATGAACAAGGAAACATATATAATAAAGATCCACTAAGAGATAGAAAATTGTTACTTCATAAGAGTGAAATATATAAATTAGTAGGCTTTACAACTCAACAGGGGTATACCCTGATTCCTTTATCATTATATCTTAAACATGGAAGAGTAAAAGTTAGTTTAGCTGTAGCTAAGGGTAAGAAAAATTATGATAAGAGAGATGCAATGCTAGAAAAGGCAGCAAAAAGAGAAATGGACAGACAAATTAAAGAAAGAAGTAGATATTAAAAGTAAATGAAGGTGTATTAAAATATATTTAATTTTAATACTGCTACGATAAAAAATACATTTCATAAACTAATTTGTTTATGAAATGTATTTTTTTATCTTTGCTATATTAAAATTAAATATCTATATGAAATCTGTTTATAAATTCTTTTTCTTAGCAATACCTGTAAGCATTAGTGCTATGGCGCCATCACCAGTTACATTACATGCAGTTCCAAAGCTATCTTGAAGGGCAAATATAGTTAAAATTAAAGCGGTTCCAGCTTCATTAAAGGCTAAAACACTAATTATTAATCCTAGAGATGCCATAACTGTTCCTCCAGGAACTCCAGGAGCTCCAATTGCGAATATACCTAATAATAATATAAATAATAGCATAGTTGAGAAAGCAGGTAATTTCCCATATAGAATTTGAGAAACTGTCATTACAAAGAATACTTCTGTTAAAACAGAACCACATAAGTGGATGTTAGAGCATAGTGGTATAGCAAAATCCACAATATCTTCTCTAAGAACTTTAGATTTTTTAGCGGATTTTAAAGCTACGGGTAAAGTAGCTGCACTAGACATAGTTCCTACCGCTGTAAGGTAAGCAGGCCCATAGTGCTTTAGCACTTCCCATGGATTTTCCTTTGAAATAGCGCCTCCAACTAAATAAAGCACAGTAAGCCAAATAAAATGGCCTATTAAAACTATAATTATAACCTTTAAGAATATTGGCAATTGTGTACTTAGACTACCTTCATATGCTAAAGCAGCAAAATTTGTTGCTATAAAAAATGGCAATATAGGAATAATAACTTTATTTACTATGCTTAGAATTATATTCTGGAATTGATCCAGTATCTTTTCAATTAGATCAGAATTAGTCCATCCAGTAGCCAATCCTAGTAATAAAGCCAAAGCTAAAGCACTCATAACGCTCATTATAGGTGGTATGTCTAATTTAAACACTAGCTCAGGTAATTTTTTTAATCCTTCTGGATTAGAAGCTATGGAAAGCTTAGGAATCAAGACATAACCAGCCACCATAGACAAAAATGCTGCTGCCACAGAAGAAATGTATGCTATGAGGACTGTTATCCCTACAAATTTACTAGCATTTTGTTTTAATTTTGCTATAGATGGTGTTATAAAACCTAATATTATTAAAGGTACAGCAAAGAAAATAATCTGTCCTAAAATATATTTTATAGTAATTACTACACCTATTGCGGGTTTAGAAGCATAGGATCCAATTAATATACCTATAATAACTCCTAGAACTAATTTAAAAATTAGATTGTTAAAAAGTTTTTTCATTATATAATCCTCCTTACACTAATTTGATAATCACTCTTAACAAGAAAAAAATTAAAAAATTTAATCAGTATTAAATTTTATTTAAGTGTTAAATTTTTAGTACTTAAATTAATTTTAAAAAATAAAAAAACTCCTACCTCCTATACAGAGGCAGAAGTTATATTCCGCGGTTCCACTCTGTTTATATGCAAATAAAAAACATGCATATAACTCAAAAATATCAGGCACAAACATACCTTAACGCTATAACGGGCGTCCACGCTAAAATCTACTTAATTCGAAAAAGAGCTCCTAGAGGCACTTCTGATAATTTTCACTTAAAGTCTCTTTCAGCCAGGGGAGACTTCTCTCTGAAAGTTTCTATTAACGTACTTTCTCTATTCATAGCTTTTAATACTTAGTATTCCTATTTGAATAATATTTTTAAATAGATTATAAATAATACAAAGCCATATGTCAATATAAATTTTATAAAAAACTCAGAATTTTTTATAAAAAGTGTTAAAAAATATATATTGAAATTTAAAGAATAATACTATATCATATGTTTACGGAAGTGATTTGTGAATATCTTTTACAGTGTAATATATATACAAATAGTTACACTAATATGCAAGAGGAGTATTTAACAATTGTACTTTTAAAATATTTGCAATAATAATTAAAAATGTTATTTTATAATTACACTTTCAAAATATTTACAATTTTTACTTATAAGAGTATTTGACAATTACATTTTCATATTGTAAACTATAGATACTAAAAAACTTAATATTTAAATATCGTTGCAAAAACCCATATAAATTTTATAACATGGGGGCGCAATGGTTTCGACGGGGGCAAATTGCTCCTGGGAAGCGAGTCGAAGGGATCCTGTACCTGCGTTAAAAAACTGGGAACTTAAATATAATTGCAAACGATAATTTTGCATTAGCTGCCTAATAGTTGCAGCTCGTCAGCCTAAGAGTCCCACGACTTAGGGTCTGGCGTCGACAGTGGGGAACCGAGTCTTACAAAGCTTTGAGTAAGGAACGGAATTAATGAAGCTACTGAATCTAGGAGCCTGTTTATCGGCGCTTAGAGGAGGGAATGTAAAAGGATAAACTGCACTCGGAGATGCCCAGGGGTTGCTGCTTTCGGACAGGGGTTCGATTCAAAAGAGTCGCCTTATGAAGTGATTCATAAGTGAAAACTTGGCTTTATCGGTGAAACCGAAACGTAAAGACGTCGGCAATACCGAGTGGTATGTGGGGAAACCCAACAGCCGTGTATCGACTCATAGGTTTCTAACCTTAAGAAATGAAATTTTCTTAAGTAAGAAATACTAGGATAGAAGTTTTAAACTATAATATAGCTTCTATAACACGCCAAGGTACTTAAAACTTATAAGTTTTAAGCACGAGATATAGTCAGTGCCATTAGAGATAATGGAATAGCATGTCCCCTCGCCTCCACCAATAAAAAACCCATCACATATTTGTGGTGGGTTTTACCTATTTTATGCTTATAAATTCTTTATAAAATTCCTCTTTAGCCTTAAGAATTTCATTAATTCCAGCAATATAAGCCTTTTGTTCATTAGTCATATTATCACCTTTAATATTTTTATTTTAGTATTTGTAAATAGATGCGTATTTATAAATCTATTATTAATTGTTTTAAAGTAAGAGATGGAATGGAGATTCATGTTTTAAGGGATATAGTATAGTAATACAACACTAAGGGATAGTGGATTTTAAAGTTGTGCTTCGCCTCCACCATGAAATCCACGACAGTGATTGTCGTGGATTTTTTATTTTTTATTTCAATATATTAAATATTGGAATTAAGCTTATAATAATTTATACTGACTTTAAAATTGTTATCAAACTTAAAATTGAAGTCATATATTATACAATAATGAATAAAAAAGATTATAAGGAGGTAGGGGTAAAATGACGAAACTTACTGGCAGAATTGTTTTCCCGGATGATCCAAGTTATGATAATGCTCGAATGGATTATAATACGAGATTCTCAAAGTATCCCTGCGCTATTGTTTTTTGCCAAGAGATCCAGGATGTAATTAATGCAGTTAAATGGGCAAGAAAGAACTGTGTTCCAATACATACCCGCTGCGGAGGGCACAGTTATGAAGCTTTTTCAATATTGAATAATGGAATTGTTATAGATGTAAGCGAAATGAATAAAGTACTTCTTGAGAAAGAGAATATGGAAGTAACTATCGAGGCTGGAGCTACCTTGCTGCCGATTTACAAGATTTTATGGGATAAAGGTGTTACTATTCCGGGAGGAACGTGCCCAACAGTTGGCATTGCCGGGATTACGCTGGGAGGCGGATTTGGCATGCTTACAAGAAAGATGGGTATGCTTTGTGATAGCTTGATGGCAGTTGAGATGGTCAACGCAAGAGGGAAAGTAGTATATGCTGACCGATGCGTTAATTCCGATCTTTTTTGGGCTTCCTGTGGAGGTGGGGGTGGAAACTTTGGGATAGTAACTTCATTTATTTTTAAGGTTCATCCTATTTCAAACGTAGCAGTTTATAATATTACGTGGGATTGGTCTGATGCTAAAGAAATCATCAAGACATGGCAGGATTGGGCGCCATTTGTTGATGAACGATTGACATCAATTCTAGAGATATTCACCGAAAAAGATGGCCGTATTTCTTCATCTGGCGAATTTCTAGGCCATGAAGACCAGCTGAGATGCTTACTAAGACCATTAACTTCTGTGGGCAATCCTATTCAGATTGAAATTCAAACAATACCGTATATTGAAGCAGTAATAAAGTTTGATGGTGGGCCAGGCCCTCATAAGTTCAAAAATACTGGGGCTTTTGTGTACCATAGGTTACCTGATAAGGCTATCGACACCCTACTTTGTTATATGGGGATTTCCCCAAACAAAGATAACTCCATTCAATTTCAGAGCTTGGGAGGAGCAGTCAGGGACATTCTTCCAGATGAAACGGCCTATTTTCATCGTGAAGCAAGCTATATCATGCAATATATAACACATTGGAAAGTTGATAATGAAAAAAATCCTAACATCTTTTGGGTAGAAAAGCTCAGACAAGCCATGTTAAAATATGTGAACGGAACCTATGTCAATTGGCCTGATATCTTTATTAAAGACTGGCCATGTGCATATTATGGTACCAATTATTATGAGCTTATGCGAATTAAAAGCAAATACGATCCGGAAAATATATTCTACTTTGAACAGAGTATTCGTCCAGCCAAAAAAAGAAATTATAGATAATACACACAATAAAATAGGTTTAGTAGATAATGTAGAAAATTTTGCATTCACAGGCGCAGAAGTATATACAACTTTCAATGACCAAAGTTTAACTCTGTATAGTGGATTTCACCAACCATGTTTCGCCTCCACCAATAAGAAACCAACCACAGATTTGTGGTTGGTTTTACATATTCAAAGGACCCAGAGCTAGGGAGTGTATTTTCTATAAATGGTCCTCCGGGTACAGGCAAAATAACTTCATTAAAGGAAATAATAGCTGCATATATAGTTGAAAGAGTTGAATAGTCCGGAACTTCCTTTAAATTTACGATAGCTGGAAATATAGGATCTTGTTTTATCTTACATTCAAGTTCTCTTAGACTAAAAATACTATTCTTTACGCCATATAGCATACATGCAACTATTTGCTGGTCAGAGTACTTTTTTGGTCTACCTTTTGTATTTAGTATTGTTACCTTCAAGATTCATAAAGGTAATGTTAACAGCTCTAAAAATTTTATACTCTAAGATTCTTTTACGCTTATGATTATTAATAGTAAAGATTAGAGTTTATTTACACTGTGCTATCTAGAAAAAATATTAAGAATCTAATGGTTTAGCAGCATAATGTCAAATTACTGTTGTTTAAATGAAGAATCACAAGAATTTAAGTCGTTAATATTCAATGCAGGAACCATGAATGACGGTACTGGGAGTATACCTGATACTGTACCACTTGGAAATGCTAATTCTAGTATTAGAATATTAGGATGGCTTTTACCTCAAGGTGATACAGATGAATATCCATTAACTTTTTGCATGGCAAATAATCCGCCTAAAATACAAAAATTATAGAAAATGTAAATAATTAAGCTGCATGGTTAAGATATATTTTAGAATGAATTTTAGATTGTCTTTCCTCATACGGCTTGTCTTCGTATTCAAGTTCCAGTTCTAAAGCAGGCATATGTCTTCCTTTTCTATATTTTATAGCATTAAAGGTTTTATCTGCTTTCACTTCTTTTATTAGATACTCATGTTACAACTTCACTATACCACAACAGTGTTTTGTATGATGAATCATCAGTAGGAAAAACAAATGTATAATGATTACTTTGGTAGTGAAAAAATATGCAATATAAATAATAAAAAAGTTACATTTTAATCTTGATATTTATACATAAGCCTTAGTAGATAGGGAGATTTCATAGTTAAAAATTCCGCACATTAATTATTGATTGCTTAATATATTAAGCTGGATACTATGAATTTTTTTGGATTTCCATATATTCATTAAATTATAGGAATATCATTAATATCATGTTTTTTATTTATAAATGAGGATACAGCCTTACTTAGAATAATAATGCCTTTTTTCAATTGTTCTGTATCTAAAGAAGAAAAGCTAATTTGTATATGATTGAACTCAGGCTCGTTTGAATAGCAGGTTGATCCAGCAAGAAAGGCTATGTTATTATTCTGAGATTTAAAAATTAGATTTTCTGTACTTAGCCATGAAGGAAGAGTAATCCAAATATTAGGACCTCCCATTGGAATACTCCATTTAACAGTCCTTGGCATATATTCTCTAAGGAGATTTAAAGCTAAATTTGGTTTTTAAGTAAGGTAGAATTCATATTTTTTAAATGTTTTTTCATAAAATTCAATTGAATAAAAGGTAACAATGATTTTTGAGTTAATAATGAGCTTCCAAGATTAGAATTACATTTAGTAGCTATTAGACTGTTTACTATTGGACCTGATGCTGTCAAAACTCCAATTCTGCATCCAGGTGATAGAAATTTACTAAATCCTTTAATATATTACATGTCCATCAGTATCCATACTTTTTAATGATAGTAAAGGATTCTTTTCAAAAGTAATTTCACACCAGGGATCGTATTCAACTATTAAGATTGATTATATATAATATGATACATATACTATATCACAATATTAAGTTACAAAGAAAACCATGAAAGGAGTATATCTATGGATATAAATTTAAAGAATGATTTAGAGAATATTGATATTTTATTAGAAAAAGTAACAATTAACGCGTTTGATTTTTTAAAAGATATTAATGAAATAGCGACTTTCCCCAAAAGTACAAATGCTTATACACTTTCTCAATTAAACAAAGATGGGTTAGGTGGAGAAAAAACATTAGAAGAGTTTATGCAAAGATTTTATAAGGGAATAGTTTCATGTGCAGGATCAAAGTATTTTGGTTTTGTAACTGGAGGGACAACTACAGCAGCTTTGATGGGTGACTGGTTAGTGAGTACATTTGATCAAAATGCCACAGGTAGAGATACTTCTAGTGCAGCAAAGCTTGAGGAAGAAACCATAAATTTATTAAAGCAGCTTTTAGTATTGCCAGAAACATATTCGGGAACCTTTGTAACCGGAGCTACTATGGCTAACTTTGTGGGCTTAGCAATTGGAAGGCAGTGGCTAGCTAATGAATTAGGCGTTAACATAGCTATAGATGGTCTGTATTCTATTCCGCCAATAAGAATTGTAAGTTCTACTCCTCATTCAAGCATTTTAAAAGCTTTGTCTATGCTAGGCATGGGGAGAAAAAATATGCATTATATTCCTACGATTGATGGAAGAGAGGCTATAGATGTTGAAGCATTAGAAAGTTATTTAAAAAAGTTGAATGGAGAACCATGTATTGTTGTAGCAAATGCAGGAACAGTAAATACTGTTGATTTTGATGATTTAAAACAAATTGGAGAATTAAAAGAAAAATATAACTTTTTTCTCCATGTAGATGGAGCTTTTGGAGGTTTTGCTTCTTGTTCAATAAAGTACAAAAAACTTGTAGAAGGAATTGAAGCAGCAGATTCTATTACCATAGATGCGCATAAGTGGCTAAATGTTCCTTATGATAGTGCAATGCAGTTCACTAAACATCCTAAACTTCAGATTCAAGTTTTTCAAAACAACGCAGTATATCTAGGCGAGCTTTCAGATAAGCCTGATTTTGTTCATTTAACTCCAGAAAATTCAAGAAGGTTAAGGGCTCTTCCTGCATGGTTTACCCTAAAGGCATATGGACAAAATGGATATCAGGAGATAATTGAGAGAAACTGTAATCTAGCACAATTGCTAAGTAAAAAAATTGATGAATCTAAAAATTTTAGTTTATTGTCAACTATTAGACTAAATGTAGTTTGCTTCACCATTAATCTCGAGAATGATAATGTTAATTTAGAGCAAATACAGCAATTTTTAAATTTAGTTAATAAGGATGGCAGAGCATTCTTTACTCAAACAGTATATAAAGGAATAGCAGGAATAAGGGCAGCTATAAGCAATTGGAGGACAGAGGAAAAAGATATTGAAATCGCATGGGAAGTACTAAATAAGGCATATGAGTCCTATTATGAAACAATAACAGTAGATTGATATAGAAAAGTATTTTACAAGTTTTCAAACAGGTAAAAATTTAAAGAAACTTAAGGTTTTTCTAGTGTTAAGCACTATTTTTAGATTTTTATATGTATTATGGGATAAATGTAAACATTATGATATAATAAAAATAGTTACCATATGTGAATATGCAGTGTGTAATACCATGAGAGGGGATATTGTTATGATAATTAATCATAATGTGAATGCTATGATTGCATATAGAAATATTATGATAAATGGTGCTTTGGCTGGGAAAGCCATGGAAAGGCTTGCTTCAGGCATGAGAATCAATAGGGCATCTGATGATCCAGCAGGACTTGCAATTTCAGAAAAGATGAGAGCACAGATAAGAGGCCTGGAAATGGCATCAAGAAATGTTCAAGATGGCATTTCTATGATACAGGTTGCAGAAGGCGGAGTGAAGGAAATTCAATCTATGCTTCAAAGAATGAGAGAGTTGGCAGTACAAGCAGCTAATGGTACAAATTCTCCAGAGGACAGAAAGAATATCCAAGATGAAATTAATCAGTTGACCAGAGGAATTGATGATATTGCAAATGGTACGGAATTCAACACCATCAAGATTTTGAATGCTAATGCAGCAGATGCAGGAGAAGTAAAGCTGCAAATAGGAGCCAACGAAGGCCAATTCTTTGGAATAAAACTTCAAAATATGAATTCTGCGGCTTTGGGGATAAATGGGAATACGGACAAGGACGGGGTAGATGTTTCCACCTCAGAAAAGGCGTCAGCAGCTATAAAAGTCTTTGATGATGCCATAAATAAAACCTCATCCTTCATGTCCAGTCTGGGAGCATCATCAAATATGTTAGAGCATAGGATTAATTATTTGGAAAATACAATAGGCAATTTGACAGAAGCGGAATCAAGAATCAGGGATGCCGACATGGCAAAGGAAATGATGAATTACACTAAGTACAGTGTTCTTCAACAAGTAGCCCAAGCAATATTTTCGCAAGTGCTCAAGCAACAAGAAAGTACAATTCAATTGCTGAAGTCTTTGAACAACTAAAATATGAATATTAAAAAGAAAAATTATGCTAAGTACCAATCTATGGAAGTATGTATTAAACATATTTAGTGTGAAGATAGAATGTAGATATTTTAATTAAGCAGCAATTAAATGTTTGTTTATAGTAGTAGGTTTTAAAGACCATGCTTCACCTTCACTTAAAAATCCACGACAGAAATGTCGTGAATTTTTTTGGTTACATATTAATTAAAACTATAGTGATTAAATTTTATACCATTTGAGATTAAGAATAGAAACTTAATCACTCCATACATATAATATACTGAATAATTGATTTAGATAGTATATTTAAATTTAAATATAATAAAGTTCTGATTAAATAATAGGAGTGATTAAGGTGGAAGAAAAGCAAGATAAAAATATAGAAAAGTATGAAAGCGAAGATAAGGTTTGCATTACTAAACCCTCATGTCCTAAATATAATACAATAATAAATCAATGTGAGATTGGACCTTTGACACCTGAACAGAGGCGCAGTGAGGCCTTTGAAAAGCGAAGTCAATCTGCTTCATTTCAGAAGGATTTGATTCTTCAAGGTCAAAGATGCAATGACGATGAAATTTTATATGTAAATAAGATTGGAAATAATACAAAGGCTTTACCTCATAATGTGTTAGGAGAGGTAAATTTAGAGGCCTACAACATTTTGATAAGCGCATTAACCACTGGAAATCCAGAAAAATTTGAGTTGATACCACTAGGAGGAACTAGAAAATTCAGTGACCCTCAGGCTGCCTATGCGTATGAGATGGTAGGACCTGATTCTCATCATCTTACTATAGCACCGGCTCCGAGTTTTTCCAGTGCCATAGAAGCAAGTGAAATGGCTGAGGATTATTGGATGGCTTTAACTCGTGATGTCCCTTTTGTAGATTATGATACCAGTCCTGAAACTAAGACTGCAGCTGAGGATTTATCAAAGTTTTCAGCTTATGATGGCCCTAAGTGCAAAGGTAAAGTCACCACGGAAACACTTTTCCGTAGTAATGTACCTGATACTTTGGAAGGACCATATGTTTCACAGTTCCTCTTAAAGGATATTCCCTTTGGAGCAAAAACTATAACACAGAAATACACTGTACCTGTAGAAAAAATCAATTATATGACTTCATATAATGAGTGGCTTAATATACAGAATGGACAGGCACCATCTTCAATATTAAAACTTGACCCAGTACCACGATATATTAGTAATGGTAGAGACCTTGGAGAATATGTCCACAAAGATAGTAGCATTCAGGCGACGCTAATGGCTTGTTCGATATTACTAGGTTTTGGGCAGGAAG
Source organism: Clostridium botulinum (assembly GCF_001276985.1). GTDB lineage: Bacteria > Bacillota > Clostridia > Clostridiales > Clostridiaceae > Clostridium_F > Clostridium_F botulinum. The sequence goes on along the minus strand of NZ_LHUL01000027.1, from coordinate 205,469 downwards.
CTCTGTCTTTGAGTAATCCCTATTTATTCTCAAAAACCCAGGAGGGATTTGCTACCTTTGGTAGCCCACATGTTTTAGATTTTGCGACTCGTGCATCCAGGATGTCCCTTGAAGCAGCCTGGTTTCAAAAGTTTTTGGTACATCGAAGATTAAGGCCCGAAGAGTTTGGGGGATGTGTACAAAATCTTAAGACAGGCGACGCAAAGTATCCTATTAATCCAGAATTATTAGATTCAAAGGTACTAGAGATAGTATTCAAAAAATATGGAACCTATCTTCTACCTATGGCTTACACTGAAGGATGCCCAACTCATCCGGCATACCCTGCAGGCCATGCAACCCACATCGGAGCGGGAGTAACTATTCTAAAAGCGTTTTTCAATGAGGATTATATTATTCCTAATCCAGTAGTAGCTAGTGCCGACGGACTTGATTTACAACCATATCTTGAGGGGGATTTAAAAGTAGGGGGAGAATTAAATAAGCTTGCTACCAATATCGCCCTTGGACGAGATTTTGCAGGTGTTCACTGGCGTTCAGATTGTTTAGAGGGTATGAAACTCGGAGAAGCTGTAGCAATAGGATTACTTCAGGACTATAGAAATACCTACAATGAAGAGTTGCGTGGTTTTTCCTTCACAAAATTTGATGGCACAAAGGTAATAATTTAAAAGATATATCCGTAAAATATGGAAGTATTAGAGCAGGTAGTCATCGGATAAATTTATGATTAAATAAGAGGTATGCTTGAAAGTGAATTTTAAATCAGATTCAAGCATACTTTTTACAGTTTGAAAAAAAGATTTTCTTCTCATTATGGATTTTGACAATATAATTTGAAACATGTTTTAGGCACAGCTTTTGTTCATTAGTCATGCTATCACTTTTAATATTTTTATTTTAGTATTTGTAAATAGATGTATATCATTACTATTGTTGTGCTTTTTCTACTGTGTATTGTTGAGAATAGGAGTTTAGCTATAATCAATACAAGCACATTCCCAGAATTTAGAACATATTATAATTCTATAAGATTATAAAAGGAGAGAAAAATATGTATAATACTTATATGATGTATCCATGTTCTTATTGTGCTAACATACCAATGTATAACTCATATGGCATGTATAGTCCTTATGATACTTATTCATGTCCTTGTTTCGTTGACACACCAAGAAGTTATAATGATTCAGATTTTTCCATGCAGCGTAGCAACAGGTATATTCCTTTTACTGATGAATTCGAGTATGGTTCAAGATTTGGTTCTCCACAATCAGCAAATAGCAATAGCCCAATTGAGCTAAAAGATTATGGTCCACAACCATTCGTAGTTAACATCAATGAAGCTACTAAGAGAAATAATACTTTTCGTACCGCTTTATGGACAGGAACACATCTACAAGTTACCTTAATGAGCATTAATGTTGGTGATGATATAGGTTTAGAAATGCATCCGAATGTTGATCAGTTTATACGTATTGAAGAAGGTCAAGGACTTGTTAAAATGGGAAGTAGTAAGGATAGGTTGAATTTTCGAGCAAAAGCCTATGATGATTTTGCAATCATGATACCTGCTGGTACATGGCACAATATTATCAATACGGGCAATAGACCACTTAAAGTATATTCTATCTATGCACCTCCTCAACATCCACATGGTACAGTTCATGTAACCAAAGCAGATGCAGAAGCTGCTGAAGAGAGCCACCACTAATTAAGATCAACTATATACAATCACAAAGATAATTTGCGTAAATCTTATTATTGGTTGAAAAATTATCATATATGTGTGCATCCAAATACATGATTTAGTACCCTGAAATAGTAATCTCAGGGTATTTTTGTATTCATCTGTAACTAGTTTTACTATGCTTATAGTCCTTAATAAGGTAATTTAGAAATAAAAAGCTAATTAATACTTTCACTAATTTGAATAGAAGGAAAACAGTGTAAATAATAGAAAGCTTGGTTACAATTTTTAAGTTTGACACAAATATCTATCTACTTTATAATTGAATTACATAATGGAAGGAACAAGGAAGCGAGAATTAATTATGATAAATATTATTAAAACTGCGATTATAACTATAATAATATCATTTATATCTGGGTTACTATTAGATCGTTATAAAAATTTAGCACCTAGAATACTATGTAATATAGGTAAAGGTATACCTATAGAGATAAATAATAAAAAATTTAATGCATACATTATAACCGTTAGAAATGTATCAAGTAAAATAATTCATGATATAACTTTACATGTACAAAACGGTCAAAGTAACTTAAAAATTACAGATGCTAAAATAACAAAGGGCTTAAAATTTGATTCTTCAATAGAAGATAATATTTTAGATGTATGTATACCTTTTTTGAGTAAGGATGATGAGTTTTCAGTTACTGTGTATGTAGAAAATCAGCATGGAGTGCATAATAAGCCTGCTGTTATAATTAGATCACCTGAAAAGTTTAAAGAAGTAAACTCTGAAGAACGAAAAGGGATATTTTCAATATTTACTAATATACCTAAAAATATAAAAGAGATAGTTTCTGATGCAACAAAAAAAGATGAAACAATAAATGAAAGAAATAGAGAAATAACAAATAAAAACAATAAGCTTGGCAAAAATAAAAAAATAATGATAATGGCTGCATCAGTTGCCTTAGTTGTAATTGTTGGTGGTGTAGCAAGGTTTTATTTTAAAGGAAAACCTGCTGATACTAATACGAAAACACCAAGTGTAGAAACTAAGGTTCTAAAACAATCTAAGGACTCGAAGGGATCAACAGATAAAACAACTAAAGGTACAGATGTAAAATCATCAACAGATGGAAAAACTAAAAATACAGATGGAAATTCATCAACAGGTGGCTCAAGTAACAATACAGATAAAAAGCCATCAACTGGTGGAACAAATGGCAATACGAATAAAAAACCATCAACCGGTGATACGAATAAAAGTCCATCAACTAGTGATACAACCGGAAATAAGGATGGAGATTCATCAAAAGACGGAACAACAAATGGAAAAACAGATGGAGATTCATCAAATAGTGGAACAACCAATGATGGAGATAAAAATCCATCAACCGGTGGAGGAACAACTGGAAATACAGATGAAAAGCCATCAACAGATGGGACAAAAGGAGATACAGGTAACTAATTTATTAATGTGACTTTGTATCAAAAATAAAAAGCTTTTTATATAGGCATAGAAATATGAAGAGAAAATCATAAAAGCCTCTTTTAGGGGATTATAAGTATATTAAAAATAACAGTTAATATATGTACTAACTGTTATTTTTGCATTTAAAGCAAACATTAGATTAAATTAAAAAATAATATTTAATAGTGTACATTTTCTAATACCCTGAGTTAATCTTAGGGTGTTTTTTCATTTAGAAAAACCTCGGTTATAGAAAGAGGTTAGTAAAATTTATAGTTAAGCATAAAAATATAAAACTAATACTTATTTTGTTATTTACAAAGATAAAACAAGGAATAGGAACAATGTAAACGTTGTTAATAATATAACAAAGTATTTTTTATGACCATAATATATTTTTAAAGTTTAAAATATTTTAATAATTTAAACTTGATGTTATGATTTATTCAAAGCAAACGGTTACAGAAATCATATAAAAAGTGAAAGGATGTTATAAGAATGAATTATTTTGAAGAAAGCTTAAAACTACATGAAGATAATAGAGGAAAAATAGAAATAAAATCAAAGATGGAAGTTAAAACAAGAGATGATTTAAGTTTGGCTTATACTCCTGGAGTTGCAGAGCCATGTAGAAAGATTCATGAAAACGAAGAAAATGTTTATAAATATACTTCAAAAGGAAATATGGTTGCAGTAGTTACAGATGGAACGGCAGTATTAGGATTAGGAGATATAGGGCCTAAGGCTGGATTACCAGTTATGGAAGGAAAAGCTCTTTTATTTAAAGAATTTGCAAATGTTGATGCATTTCCAATATGTTTAGATACAAAAGATGTTGATGAAATAGTAAAGACTGTAAAACTTATAGCCCCAGGATTTGGTGGAATTAATTTAGAAGATATTGGAGCTCCAAGATGCTTTGAAATAGAAGAGAAGCTAAAGAAAGAACTTGATATACCTGTATTTCATGATGATCAACATGGAACTGCCATAGTTGTTCTTGCAGGGGTAATAAATGCTCTAAAAGTAGTTAATAAGAAAATAGAAGACGTAAAGGTTGTTGTAAATGGTGCAGGAGCTGCAGGAACTGCCATAACTAAACTATTACTTTCTTTAGGAGTAAAAAATCTAATTGTATGTGATAAGGTTGGTATCCTTTATGAAGGAATAGAAAATGTAGATGATGCAAAGAAGGAACTTTCAAAGGTAACAAATCCAGAAAATATTAAAGGAACTTTAGCTGATGCATTAATAGGTGCAGATGTATTTATAGGGGTTTCAGCTCCAGGAATAGTAAGTAAAGATATGGTAGAAACAATGAATAAGGATTCCATAATATTTGCTATGGCAAATCCAACTCCAGAAATAATGCCAGATTTGGCAAAGGAAGCAGGGGCTAAGGTAATTGGAACAGGAAGATCAGACTTCCCTAACCAAGTTAACAATGTGCTTGCATTCCCAGGAATATTTAAGGGTGCATTGGATGTTAGAGCAAAAGAAATTAATGAAGAAATGAAAATAGCAGCAGCATATGCTATAGCTTCTATGATAAAAGATAAGGATTTAAATGAGGACAATGTAATTCCTTATGCATTAGATAGATCTGTTGCAGACAATGTAGCAAAAGCAATAAAAGAAGCAGCGAGAAAAAGCGGAGTAGCTAGAGTATAAACAGAGTTCTTGACTTTAGAGGGAGTTTTTACTCCACCTAAAGCTTATTAACAGACTTCTTAGGAGTTTTACTACTTAGAAGTCGTTATCCTTTAGGAGAAATCGTTATCCAGGGACGTAACCGCTCTTTACTCCCACTTTGAAGGAGATGAGAGTATTAGAGCGGGTAGTCATCGGATAAAAATTATTTTAAAGTAATGGAGGTTAAAGAATGCAAATTCCAATTAAGAAAACTCTTGATAAAATTCCAGGTGGAATGATGGTTGTTCCTCTTTTCTTAGGGGTATTAGTTAATACATTTTTCCCACAATTTTTACAAATCGGTGGATTTACAACTGCATTATTTAGTGCAAAAGCATCATCAACAATTTTAGCTTGTTTTATGTTTTTAATTGGTTCACAAATTAACTTTAAATTAGCACCAAAAGCAATAAAAAAAGGCGCAATATTAATAGCAGGAAAATTTATAGTAGGTGCTGGTATTGGTATATTTGTAGGAAAAGTTTTTGGTCCTGCTGGAGTGTTAGGTTTATCACCATTAGCAATCCTTTCAGCACTAACAAATTGTAATGGTGGATTATATGCATCTCTTGCTTCACAGTATGGTGATGAAACTGATGTAGGTGCTTATGCTTTATTGTCTTTAAAAGATGGTCCATTCTTTACATTAGTTGCATTAGGGGCGTCAGGACTTGCTCAAGTTCCTATTATGGCACTTGTAGCAGTAATGATTCCAATAGTAATAGGAATGATTTTAGGAAACTTGGATCCAGATATGAGAAAATTCCTTGGAAGCAGTAAAATGTTATTAATTCCATTTTTCTCTTTCCCATTAGGAGCAGGAATGAATCTTGAAACTATTGTAAAAGCTGGAGGACCTGGAATATTATTAGGAATAATAGCTGCCTTTACTGGAATAGGAGCTTATGTACTTTTGAAATTATTTAAAGAAGAACCTATAATCGGGTTAGCGACAGGATCAACTGCAGGTAATGCTGTAGCAACACCAGCTGCTGTTGCAGCGGCGGATCCTACATTAGCTGTTGTAGCAACAGTAGCTACTGCACAAGTGGCAGCAGCATGTGTAATATCTGCTATACTTTGTCCATTCATTGTTTCTTATGTGTTCGGAAGGCTTAATAAGAATAAAATGAAAAAATTAAACAATGAAGCTACTGCAGGATAAAAATAACTGTTTGGATTTTTATATAAGTATATAAATGGTAAATTAAACATGAGAAAATAAAAGACAATAGCAGAAAAAATACTATATAATAAGATTAGAATATCTATTTTTATATTAATCTTTATATGTGTATCTATTGTCTTTTATGATTTCATGTTTTTTAAATTTGTAATTGTAAAATCTAAATTTATATATTAAGGCTAAGGTGAGAATATGAGAAAAGCAATGAAGCTACAAACGAAAATTACCTTATTAATTATTACAGTGGTTTTTCTTTCTATAGCTATAATTATTTCTTTTGTTGTTTCATGGATGACTGGAAACATTGAAAATAAAGCTAAAACTAATATTATGAATGTAGCGGAGATGGTAGCGCATTCTACACAGATCGTAGATGCTTTAGAAGAAAAGGATCCTAACGGAAAGATTGGACCTTATATAAACATGCAGCTTAAAAATTTACAACAGATTCAGTATATAATTGTAGCAGATAATGATGGAATTAGATATTCTCATCCAAATCCTAAAATGATAAAGAAGAAATTTGAAGGAGGGGATGAGTATAAGGTAGTCAAAGAAGGAGAAACGTATATATCTGAAGCTACAGGTACATTAGGAAAATCCATGAGGGCTTTTGCTCCAATATATGATAGAGAAAACAAAAAAGAGATAGGTTTTGTTTCCGTAGGCACACTTAATGAAAATATTGAAACGGCTAAGCATATAGCTATTTTATATATAATTTTAATTGGGTTTGGAGGGCTTATGGCAGGAACAATAGGGGCAATATTACTTTCTAATAATATAAAAAATATTTTATTAGGACTAGAGCCAGAAGAAATAACAAATCTTTATAATGAGAAGATGGGAATTTTGGATACTATCCATGAAGGATTAGTAGCAGTTGATTATATGGGAAGAATTACCCTTATAAATAATTCAGCTTTAAAAATATTAAATCTTCAACATAAAGTTGATAAGGATGAAGTCATAGGAAAAAATATAGAAAATATTATTGAAAATACAGGAATGATTAATATATTACAAACGGGAGAATCTGAATTTGAAAGAGAGCAGAAAATAAATAATACAACTATAATGACCAATAGAATTCCTATAATGAAAAGAGAAAAGATCGTGGGAGCTATTGCTAGTTTTAGGGATAAAACAGAAGTGACTAGAATGGCAGAAGAACTTACAGGTGCGAAAAAAATGGCATGGTCTCTAAGAGCTCAAAATCATGAATTCATGAACAAACTTCATACTATTTCAGGACTTATACAGCTAGAAGAGTATGATGAAGCTCTACAGTTTATTTCAGATATGGCTAAGAGTAGAAATAGTATAAGTAATATATTATCCCATAATATAAAAAATCCTTCTATATCTGCTTTATTGTTGTCAAAATATAATAAAGCTGAAGAGTGTAGAGTTAGTTTAAAAATAGATGAGAATTGTAAACTTACAAAATTACCACAGCATATGACCTCAGAAGAAATTGTATCAATTATAGGTAATTTAATAGAGAATTCTTTAGATGAAGTTAAAAATGATGGTACTGGATTAATATATATAAAAATAGTAGAAAATAAAAATTATTTAAATATAATAGTTAAGGATAATGGTAGTGGAATTCCAGTAGAATATAGAGAAAAAATATATCATCAAGGTTTTTCAACAAAGGAAGCACAGCGTGGATATGGAATGTATATAGTAAAAAAAATAATTGATGAGACTAAAGGAACAATAAGACTTGATGTGGACAACGGTGTTATTTGGAATATAACTATACCGATGACAAGGGGTGATAAAATTGATTCAGGTAATGATAGTTGAAGATGATCCTATGGTTAGAGAAATAAATTCTAAATTTTTAAAAAGAGTAGAAGGATTTGTTTTGTATAAAGCAGTTTCCAATCTTTATGACGCTAAAAAATTTATAGCCATGAAAAAGCCAGATCTTATATTACTTGATGTATATCTTCCTAAAGAAAATGGTATTGATCTTTTGAAGTGGATAAGAAAGCAAGATATAGATATAGATATTATCTTAATTACAGCAGATAAATCTATTGAAAGAATACAAGAAGCCTTTAGGAGTGGGGTTGTAGATTATCTTATAAAACCCTTTAACTTTGAAAGATTTAAAGAATCACTTATTCAATTTAAGGGTAGATATTATGAATTTAAAAAAAATAATGTAATTGAACAAAAAGATTTAGATAAAATAATATGTAGTTCTAATATATCTCAAAATGAAGATGACTTTGCTAAAGGGCTTAATAAATACACTTATAAATCTATATGGAATGAAATAGAAAAAAGTAATGATAAGGATTTTACAGCAGAATATTTAGCAGAAAAACTAGGAATAGCCAGAGTAACAGTTAGAAGATATCTCGAATATATGGAAAAAGAAAATAAAGTATATAAATTGGTGGAATATGGGAAGGTAGGTAGACCACAACATAAATATCACAAAATTTAATAAAAATAAAATAATTGGTGTAAAAGGTGATGAAGAATTATTAGTCAGGGGTATTAACAATATTTTAAAGTATTTAAAAAATGGAGTAGTTATTATATAAGTATGTAAAGATGAATTTCCTTTTATATTTATAAGTAATGTACTAGAATAGAGAATATATAAGGGTTATGTGAAAAAATTTTTAAAGCTTTTAAAAAATTTTGTTTACATATTTTAAAATATGGTGTATATTAAATAATCATAAGTGAATAACTGAGGTAGAGGTGCGAATTTTAAGAGTAAAGCTGTGGAGTTAAGCGCTGTGAAACAGTTTGAAAGGAATTTTTGCCGAAGCATACAACTAATGCTTTAATGTTGTATTGCTGGTTTTGTATAAAATATATGCAAGACTGTCACAGAAATAATTTGTGGAGAGCTATCATTTGTTGTGGAATTAATATGTATTGTGTACGTATAAATACATGATTTAATATCCTGAGATAGTCTCAGGATATTTTTTTATGCTCGTCTTAGTTAATTCGCTTATCGGAAAATAAAACCGATAAGGAGGAAAAAAATGAGTACTACAAAAGAAAAAGATTCTAATTCACATAATCTTAAAAGAAGTTTACAAGCAAGACATCTTAATATGATTGCCATGGGTGGAGCTATAGGAACAGGAATATTCCTAGCACTTGGTGCTACTATCAAGCAAGCAGGACCTGGTGGAGCACTTACTGCTTATGCTTGCATAGGAGTTATGGTTTACTTTCTAATGACAAGCTTAGGAGAAATGGCAACCTTTATGCCTGTATCAGGTTCTTTCGAAACTTATGCTTCAAGATTCATCGATCCTGCATTTGGATTTGCACTTGGTTGGAATTACTGGTATAACTGGGCTATTACAGTTGCTGCTGAAATGGTGGCAGGTGCACTAATTATGAAATTTTGGTTTCCTAATGTTCCAGCTATTATTTGGAGTGTTTTATTCCTTGTATTAATAGTTAGCCTTAACTTATTATCTACAAAAGCTTATGGTGAATCAGAATATTGGTTTGCAGGTATTAAAGTATTTACTGTTATTGTATTTTTATTAATAGGTATTGCTACTATTTTAGGTATATTAGGTGGGCATACAGTAGGACTTCAGAACTTTACTATTAAGGATGCTCCATTTGTTGGAGGAGTTAAATCTATTTTTATGGTATTTTTAATTGCAGGTTTTTCTTTCCAAGGTACAGAGCTTGTTGGTATAGCTGCTGGTGAAAGTGAAAACCCTAAGAAAACTATTCCCAAAGCAATCAATACAATATTTTGGAGAATTATAGTTTTTTATTTAGGAACAATATTTGTTGTAAGTGCAATAATTCCTTATACAGATGCTGGAGTTAATACAAGTCCATTTACATTAGTATTTGAAAGAGCTGGTATTGCAGCTGATGCATCGCTGATGAACGCAGTTATTTTAACCTCAGTAATATCTTGTGGAAACTCAGGAATGTATGCTTCAAGTAGAATGCTGTATGCAATGGCTAAAGAAGGGAAAGCGCCTAGTTGGTTAGGAAAACTTAATTCAAGAGGAGTTCCAGTAAATGCATTAGCATTAACTACTCTAGTAGCATCAGCTTGTTTCTTAACAGGGCTTTATGCTGAAACCACTGTTTATGTGTGGCTAGTTGCAGCTTCAGGGCTTGCAGGTTTTATTGCTTGGGTTGGTATAGCATTATGTCATTATCGTTTCCGTAAAGCTTATGTTGCTCAAGGACGTGATTTGAATAAGCTTGTTTATAAAGCAAAGTTATTCCCACTTGGTCCAATAATAGCGCTAGTATTATGCATAATAGTTATTCTAGGACAAGGTATTAGCTATTTTGAAGCTACTAAAATTGACTGGAATGGAATAATAGCATCTTATATAGGATTACCAATATTCTTTGGTTTATGGTTTAGTTATAAGAAGAAACATAAAACAAAAGTTGTTAACTTACAGGAGATAAGCTTTGATGTAGAAGATACTCATTTAAAAACAGAAATTGTTTAAGATAAAATATAAAGACTGCTGATATTTAATCAGCAGTCTTTATATTTATTAGGTGATAGTATAAGACAATATATAAGGTAATTCATAAATGAAGCTATATAAACTCTTTGTTCATTAATCATACTAATAAGTAAAAAATTATTGACAACAAGAAGAGTAAACTATATACTTAAAGAAAATTATGGTTATAGAAAAAGGAGAGTTGGAGAGATGATTTTAGTTGTTCTTAACTAAACTATTAATAAAAGTAAATAGTTTGAAATGCTTTTAAAGTTCCATAATGGAGCTTTAGTTAATGATGCATTTTAAGAATAATATCATCCATTAAACTCTTTTATATAAAAATAAAATAACTATAAGTACACGCATATAAAAAATATATATGTTTATTTATATTATCATTACAATATGGATAAATATATATTGTGTATTAAGTTAAATTTGAATATAGTAAAAGGTGTTTATATAAACAAGATTCCCATAGATGATATTGTTCATCTATGGGGATCTTTTAATTTTATATTAATAAAGGCGGTGTATTTTATGACTTTAACAAAAGTTACAGATAGAATTTATTTTCTTGAAAATGATAAAGAAGCAGATAGAGCGTTAATTGGATACATTAAAGGAGATAAGTACTCCTTAATGGTGGATGCAGGAAACTCGAAAAATCATGTTGAAAAATTCAATAATTCTATAGAAAAGTTAAATTTGAGATTACCTGATTATGTAGCTATTACTCATTGGCATTGGGATCATACTTATGGTATGAATGCAGTTACAGGAAAAACAATAGCATGTGAAATAACTAATGAAAGATTAAAGATTATGTCTAAATGGCAATGGACAGACGAAGCAATGAAACAACGTCTTTTAACTGGAGAAGATATTGAATTTGCGGATACGAATATTCGTAAAGAATATAAAAACCTTGAAGATATAAAAGTTACACATGCTGATGTAGTTTTTAAAAATGATTTAGAAATAAATTTAGGAGGATTAAAGGTTATTTTAAAAAATGTTGTTGCACCTCATTCAGAAGATTCTGTTATAGTCTATGTACCTGAAGAGCGAGTAGTATTTATAGGAGATGCTTACAGTATAGATTTTTATAATAACTACAAGTATGATTTAGCTAAATTACAAAGTTTTATAAATATGTTGGAGAGTTTAGAATTTGATATTTGCTTTTTAGGTCACTCATCACCTCTAAAAAAAGCAGATATTATTGAATATTTAAAATCACAATATAAGAAAATCTCTATAAGTAATAATTAACTATAATATAAATTTGGCTTTTTAGAAAGGCAGAAGCATATTAGTTTTTTAGATAAAATTAAGTCCATCAAATAACTTCTTAAAGTAAGTATAATTTTGAAAGGAGAGATTTTATGGATAAAGGGGTAGATATGGAACAATATATTTTTGAGTTAGCTCAGTATGGCGATATAAAAGATATTTTATCATTGATTAAGTTGCGTATTAAATGGATGGATGAGAAAGGCATTGAACAATGGAATAAAACTGACTATCTTAATTGTTATCCTAGTGAATACTTTCAGAATTGTATTTTTAAAAAAGAGTTGTATGTTTTGAAAGTTAAAGAGAACAAAACAATAGTAGGTGCAGTTGCTTTGCATACATACGATAGTCGCTGGAAAGATAAAGATTCTTCTTACTATGTTCACAATTTAGTTACTTCTGTAAATGCTTGTTGTGCAGGAATCGTTTTAATTAATAATTGTGAATTGGTTGCAAAAAATAATAATAAAAGATACCTAAGACTTGACTGCCAAGCTTCAAATATTAAACTAAATAGATACTATGAAAGATTAGGATTTGGATATGTTGGAATTATTAAAGATGGATTATATGTTGGTAATAAGCGTGAAAAAATAATATAAAAATTTATTTAAAAGGAGAGTAACTATGAAATTTGATGAATTATATGATATTGCAAAAAATGCATTAAATCCTAGAAAAATTTCTAAAAACTCTTATGCTGGCTCTGTTGCAGCAGCTATTTTGAGTGAAAGTGGAAAAGTTTATACTGGAGTATGTATAGATACACCTTGTTCTATGGGATTCTGTGCAGAACATGCGGCTATTGCAGCTATGATTACTGCTGGAGAAAATAGAATAACAAAAGTAGTTGCAGTTTATGAAGATGGTACAATCATTCCACCATGTGGAAGATGTAGAGAATTTATTTGCCAAATCCATGATGAAAACTACAAATGTCAAGTAATGATTAAAAAGGATATGATAATTACTATCAATGACTTGTTACCATATCGATGGGAATAGACTTAATTCGTAATTTTAGACAAACAAAAACCGTATAAAAAAGAGATAAGTAGTTATGAGAAAGCTTATTATTAACACATATTTATTTAGTAAAAGTTATTAAGATTAATACTAAGGTATAGGAAGATAGTGTTAATATAAGAAAGGAGAAACTAAAAATGAGTGAATTTTTATTAATTAATGATAAAAAATATAGTTATGCTTGTAATTACAGAGATGACAGTATTTTAAGAAATAGTTTTAATACATTAACGGAAAAAACCTATGGTTTTAATTTTAAGCAATGGTATGAAGATGGATATTGGGGAGACAAATATATACCATATTCTTTGTTAGATGGAGATAATGTAGTATCTAATGTTTCAGTAAATATAATTGATTTCTTGATTTTAGGAGAAGAAAAGAGGTATGTACAAATTGGAACAGTTATGACAGATGAAGAGTATAGAGGACAGGGGTTATGTAGAGCACTTATGGAAAGAGTTATAAAAGAATGGGAGGATAAATGTGATCTTATATATCTTTTTGCTAATGACAGTGTTCTTGATTTTTATCCTAAATTTGGATTCGATAAGTGCGATGAGTATCAATACGCTATAAACAAAATAAAAAAGAAGAAGCCAGGAAAAATAAGAAAGATGTCCATGGATAATGAAAGGGATAGAGAATTTGTTTATAATATGGCTTGTAATACAATATCTCTATCAAAGCTTTCTATGAAAAATAATGCATCTCTTATAATGTTTTATTGTACATCATTTATGAAAGATAATATTTATTATCTTGAAGATTATGACACTGTGGCTATTTGTGATTTTGATGAAGATATTTTATATGTTCAAGATGTGTTTGCGAAAAAAGAAGTAAACTTAGATAATATTATAAATGTAATGATGAAATATGAAACAAAGAAAGTTATTCTAGGATTTACTCCCAATAATAGTTCTTCTAATGAAAAAATTTTGATAAATGAAGATGATACTACTCTTTTTATTAAAATGGGAAAAGATAGTCCATTTAAAACAAGAGATTTAATGTTTCCAGTATTATCTCATGCATAATAATAAATGAAAAGGAATGATTATTATGAAAAGAAAAATAATATTAAATTTAGCAATGAGCATAGATGGATATATAGCATCAAAAGATGGTGGATTTGATTGGATAGTTGGAGATGGAGATGAAAAATTAGATACTAAAGATAAATGGGATTATGATAAGTTTTTAAATGATGTGGATACTGTAGTTATGGGAAAAAATTGTTATGACCAAAGCTTCCATAATGATTTTGCTGATAAAAAAGTATATGTAGCAACCTCACAAAAGTTACAAAACTATGGCAATATACATTTTATAAATGGTGATATATGCAAAGTAATAGAAGAAGAAAAAGAAAAAAAGGGTAAAGATATCTTCTTATTTGGCGGCGGAGGTCTTGCAGATAATTTTATTAAATCAAATATTATTGATGAGTATATAATTGGGATAATTCCTACAATATTAGGCAAAGGTAGACCTTTATTTCTAGAGAATAATCCTAAAATAGATTTACATCTAGATCAGTATATTATGGATAAGGGTGTTGTAATATTAAGATATTCAAAAAGATAAATATATATTCATAAAGGAATGGCTAGTTTATTAAGCAAGAATATAAATGTAGGAGAAGACAAATGAATTTTGTAGCTATAGATTTTGAAACTGCTAATGAAAAAAGAAATAGTCCATGCTCTATAGGTATCGTGGTTGTGAAAGATGGGGAGATTGTAGAAAAAGTACATTATTTAATAAAGCCTAAGGAAATGAGATTTATGCCAATAAATATTGGAATTCATGGAATAAGGCCGCATATGGTCCAGGATGAATTAGAATTTGATAAAATATGGGGAAAAATTAAGGGCTATTTTAATAATAATTTAGTAATAGCTCATAATGCTTCCTTTGATATGTCTGTATTAAGGAGTACATTAAAACTTTATAATATAAAAATGCCAAGTTTTGAGTATATATGTACAATGAAGCTTTCTAAAAATTTTTATAGTAACATTGATAATGCAAGATTAAATACAGTAAATAATTTTTTGGGGTACAAGTTTAAATATCATGATGCTCTGGCAGATGCAATGGCATGTAGTAATATTTTAATTAATATATCAAAGGAATTAAATTCAAAGGATATTAATGAAATATCAAAATTAATTGGAGTGACTTTAGGATATGTAAATGAAGATGGATGTAAACCATCTTCCATTAAAGGAAGGATTTTAAAAAGATCTAATAGACAAGCTCCAAGGGAAAATAAAAAGATAATAGAAAGCTTTAATTTCACTGCATTTAAAGAAGAGGTTGTTGTATTTACAGGTGGATTAGCTTCTATGACAAGAAATGAAGCAATGATATTAGTTGGAAAGCTTAATGGAACTGTTGGAAGCTCTGTAACTAAGAAGACAACATACTTAGTTACAAATACAAAGGACATAGAGGATTTAAATAGAGAAGAAATGAGCAATAAGCTTAAGAAAGCCATAGATTTAAAGAAAAAAGGTCAGAATATAAAGTTTTTAAACGAGGAAGCATTCCTACAAAAATGTAAAGAAAAATAACAAATTGGATCACCCAAGTTTTAAGCAAAGAGAAGAATCCATTTGTACAATAGCTCATTAAAAAGTAGTTTTAAGATGATTTCTTTGTTCTCTTTTGGGATCTGGGAACCCTATGCAATTATATTAGAAATTTCAATGGGGTTTATATTGTCCATTGTGGCATTAGCTGTTTCTATTAACCATAGCTAATCATCAAGATTATTGTGGTACGAACTTATCTTATTTAAAGATATTTTGGCTCCAAAATTTTTAGCTAGTACATTTTGAAGTGCACCTCAAAGTTTAGACAAAAATCTAAATTTGTGGAGGTGCATTTTGTGATAAAAAGAATATTTAACTAAATTGAAATTAGAGATTGAATTATTTTAACCGCATATTACATTAGTACTATGAAATATAACTTAAAATTGTTAATGGTTAGTACATAAAAGTTTTTTACTTATATAATATATTTTTAATACTTAATTTTACTAGATTAAAGCTGAACTTTACTTTTATTATTAATTATCGTGGTAAAAGCTAATTAAATCAGCCTTTGTTAGAACTGCTCGATTTCTAGTTCCAGGACTATTAAGCATATGCCATGCAGTGTATTGTTCGCCATAAAGATTATTAGCAGACATGCAGTCAACGGGAATAATAACATTGTAACCTCGGAAAGCAGCACTAGTTCCTGTATGAAGAACCGCACCATTAGCGGCATAACCAGTAACTACAACAGTTTTAATACCTTTTTCTTGTAATATTTTCTCTAAATTGGTTTTATAGAATTTATCTACGTTTGATTTCACAATAGGATCACCTGGCAAAAGGGCTAACTGCTTGAAAATATCTCTGGGATTTCCCACATGTGTAAGGCTATACACAACTAGCATGTTATTTTTACGGGCTTTCGTTAATAAATTATGAATATTAGGGATAGAGGCTATACAGCGGGAGCTTTTGCATATAGAGGCCTCCATATCTAATATTAATAGTGCACTGGTTTTGGGATCAACTGCTACTGATTTCAGTTCGGGTGCAGGAGGGGGAGAGACTGTATTCCATTTATCGATGATTGTTTGATTAGTTACTTCAGCCCTTATGTTCCTAGGAGGCCAGTATCCACTATAGTCAAGATTATCATCGCTGGAGTATTCAACCCAGTTACCATAAATAGGACAAAAATATATCACATTAATCCTCCTAATATGATTTTATATCATTACATACTATGTAATATATAATAAAAAGTTACTGCAATTGAGGGTGCCTCAAAATAAAAATAGCCTTAATTTTAATATAGTAAATATAAATAATACATGTAATAAACATATGAATGAGTTTTAGTAGTTCTTAATTTGACGGAATTAGAAGTTTTTGTAATTCGTCACAGTACCTGAGGAGCCAGGGGTGAAGCCAAGGAAGGTGCCTCTACCACGAATATGGATTTAATAAAATTAACTTTTTTAATATATAAATGCCTCTAAAGTAATCATAAAAATGGTTGAATCTACATATTTGATGTAGTTGTCTTAATGCAAAGATAAGATCACATTCATAATAATTAATTATGATAAATATATTATAAAAGAAAATGATATTATTCCAGGGAGTAATCAATGTATGATTTAAATATTATAGGTAAAAATGTACCAAGAAAAGAGTCCATAGACAAAGTAACAGGTGCAGCAAAGTATACAAATGATTATGAAGCCACTGGACTTTTATATGCCAGAATGGTAACAAGTCCCTATGCTCATGCAAAAATAAAGGCTATCGAATATGAAAATTCACTAAAGACTTCCGGAGTTAGGGCCGTGATAACAGGAGAATACTTTCCTCAGCTTGTTGGGTCCACTATTGTTGATAGACCTCCCATTGCTATAGATAAAGTAAGATACAATGGTGAACCAGTGGCAGTGGTAGTAGCTGATAGCGAGATTGAAGCTAAAAAAGCTGCTCAGATGATAAAGATAGAATATGAACCTCTACCGGTAGTGAATTCTCCAAGTGAAGCAATAAAAAAAGATTCACCGTTGGTTCATGAAAAGCTTGGTGATTATGAGATTATTGATGAAGTTTTTCCGGAACCTAACACAAATATCGCTAACAGAACTAAGATTAGAAAAGGTGATATAAAGAAAGGGTGGCATGAAAGTGAGGTAACTGTGGAGGCAAGTTTTTCATTTCCACCTTCTGATCATGCTGCTATGGAGACAAGGTCCGTAACAGCAAGGATATTACCAGATGGAAGAGTTATTATATACTCTTGCTCTCAGGCTCCATTTGCCATAAAAAAACTTATAAGTCATTTCTTTAATATCGATCCTGGCAAGGTTATTGTCCATGTACCTCTTGTAGGTGGAGCCTATGGAGGGAAAACAGCTGTGCAGCTAGAGTTCATTGCTTATTTATGCTCAAAAGCTGTTGGGGGAAGACAGGTCAAACTCACCAATACAAGAGAAGAAGATTTTATTACATCTCCCGTTCATATAGGTCTTGATGCGAAAATAAAACTTGGATCTACAAAAGCTGGAAGGCTTACTGCTACGGAGATAACCTATTTATTTGATGGTGGCTCATATTCTGATAGAGCTGTAATTATAAGCAGAGCAGCGGGAATAGATTGTACAGGACCTTATAATATTGAAAATGTATGGTGTGACTCATTATGCATGTATACTAATCATCCTTATGCTGCAGCCTTTAGAGGATTCGGTCATCCTGAACTTACCTTTGTAATAGAAAGATCGATGGACATTTTAGCAGATAAGCTAGGAATGGATCCCTTAGAATTAAGGTTAAGAAATGCAATTTTACCAGGGGATACTAGTGCTACTCAGATCTTGCTTAATAAAAGCAATTTAGGCAATTTACCACAGTGTATACAAAAGCTAATTGAATTAATAAATTGGGGAGAAGTAGATGAAGCTGAAACTGAGGACGGTAAAGTTAGGGCTAAAGGTGTAAGCTGCTTCTGGAAAAATTCAAATACATCTTTAAATGCAGGGGGAGGAGCGGTTCTTACATTTAATTTAGATGGGAGTATTAATCTTATCTGCGCTGCAGTTGAAATAGGTCAGGGAATTAAAACAGCTTTAGCACAAATATTAGCAGAAAAAATGAAAATGGATGTAGATCAAATTCATGTAACAATGGAAGTTAATACTAAGACCAATCCTGAACACTGGAAAACAGCTGCGAGTAGAACTACTTTGCTAGTTGGAAGAGCAGTTTTAAGGGCAGCAGAGGATGCAATTAATCAACTATGCGATATTGCCGCTGTTGTTCTGGGACGTTCACCAGTTGAACTGGAGGTTGGTAGAGGAAGAGTATTTTTAAAAGATAACCCTCAAATAGGAATAGAAATTAGTAAAATTGCATTCGGGTATATCTTGCCTAATGGGAATTCAATTGGTGCACAAGTTATTGGAAGAGGGAGTTATGCTTTTAATAATCTAACAACATTAGATCCTAAAACCGGCAAAGGCAATCCAGGGCCTGAATGGACTGTTGGAGCAGCAGCTGTAGAGATAGAGCTTGATAAAAAAGAATATACTTACAAAATTATAAAAGCTGCTTGTGTTATAGATGCAGGTAAAGTTATTAATGCTGGAGGGGCAAGAGGTCAAATATCCGGTGGCATGAACTTAGGTTTAAGCTTTGCCAGTCGTGAAGCATTTTTGTTTACAAATAAGGGCATTGTTCGAAATAAGCAGCTAAGAACATATAATATTATGAGATTAGGAGAAAATCCAGAATATCTTGTAGATTTTGTAGAAACTCCAAATTTGGATGGTCCATATGGTGCAAGAGGAATTGGAGAATATGGCGTAATTGGAATGCCTGCAGCACTTGGAAATAGCTTATCCTGTGCAGCAGAAGTACCTCTTAATCAATTGCCGTTGATCCCTGAATTTATATGGAAAGTAAAAGAGGGAGGACATTAATGATTGCATTTAATTTTGAATACTATAAACCTGATTCATTGGATGAGGCGGTAAAGATGTATAAAGAGCTTAGCAAGAGTGGAAAAGAACCTTTATATTATTCTGGCGGTACAGAAATAATTACTATGGCAAGAAGAAATGATTTGGTTACAAAGGCAGTAATAGATACTAAAGGAATTCCTGAGTGTAATGTATTTGAAATAAAAGGCAATCAGCTAATAATAGGAGCTGCAGTTACACTCAATCATATTGCTGAGAATAAATTAATTCCATTTCTAAGTGAGACAGCAGACTTTCCTGCGGATCATACATCACGTAATAAGATAACAGTTGGCGGAAATATTTGCGGTAAAATTATATATAAGGAGGCAGTTTTAGGCCATTTAATTGGAGATAGCAGTGTAAGTATATACGGGAAAAAAGGTAAAAGGATTCTTCCAATAATTCAGGCTTTTAATCAAAAACTTCAACTGAAAAAAGGAGAGTTTCTTTTTCAATTGTCAACAGAAATTAGTTATTCTAATTTACCTTATATAAGTGTGAAGAAAACTAAACAAGGAAAGATGGAGTATCCTTTAATTAGCATGGCTGCACTTAAAAAAAATAATAATATTCAAATGGCATTTAGTGGGGTATGCTCATTTCCATTCAGGTCTATGGAAATGGAAAAGTATATAAATAATAAAACTCTTACTAAGGAACAGAGAATAGAACAGGCAATAAGCCATTTGCCCGCTCCTATACTTGGTAATATCCAAGGCTCTTCTGAATATAAAAGGTTTGTATTAAGAAATTTACTTGAGTATACTTTGGAAATACTGGATGGTGAGAGAAGATGATATCATATATAGAAGAGACAAAAATAGAACTAGACATAAATGGCGAAAAGAGAAGCGTGATTGTAAGACCGGCAGATACACTTCTTAGAGTACTTAGAGAAAAATTGGGATTAACCGGAGGAAAGCCTGGTTGTGAAAATGGAGATTGCGGTGCGTGTACTGTACTTTTAGATGGAATACCAATTAAATCATGTATTATATTGGCGGTTGAGGCCGTTGGACATAAATTAATCACCATTGAGGGGTTGAAGGAAGAACCTATTCAAAAAGCTTTTATTGAAAAAATGGGCTTTCAATGTGGGTATTGCACTCCCGGTTTCATAATGAACTGCTATGGACTTATAAAAAACAACCCTTATGCAGATGATGAAACTATTGAAAAATGGCTACAGTCTAATATTTGTAGATGTACCGGATATGAAGAAATCAGAGATGCTGTAAAATCAGTATTATTTTCAAACAAAAAATAAGGGGGATACCTTTATGATGAACTTGATTATTTAGAGATGCAATTTAACTTGCTATATTAAGTGGTTTTGAGTCTGTAAAGGAATGTTTCCTCGCGGATGACATTGTTCATCTGTGGGGATTTTTTGTTTTTTGTGTAGGGCAGAGCGAATAAATTTCTAAAATGGAGTTTATTAAAAAAGCCCAAGGTCTTTGGCGGTGGAGTTTTAACCATAGCTCTTCATTATTCATTCTTAATTTTTAATTCATAGTAAAAATTTCATTATAGAAATTAAAATAATAAATAAGCTAAATCTTCATAATATCAACAAGTAATTTAGGTATTATTATTTTATTATCAAGCAAGAGGAGTGATGCTATGAGGGTAAAAATCCTAATAATATTAGGAGCAAGTATACTAATTTTAACTGCAGTAGGCTTTTACATATTCAACAATGAATCTAAAGCCCTATCAGATAATAAAGCAGAGAATATTAAAAAATTTGATGAGGTATATAGTAGTGAAATAAATAAGAGCTATGACGGAACTTACTTAGATAAAATAGTAACGATGGTTGACGCTAAAGAAGAATTTAATATAAAAATAAATGATATTAATAAGGGTAGTAAGATAATACTTATTAATTCGTCAAATGGAGAAAAGCAGGATATGACTTATACGGAAAATAATGAATTTGTTTTAACCACTAAACTTGATGAAGGTGTAAATTATGGTATTCTTATGGACAATAAATTAATTGGTGGTATAAGAGTTGTAGATGAGTTAGATAAAGCGGATAAAGAAAAAATATATGAAGAAGTAATGGAAAGTTTACAATGCGGTATTTAGGAGGGAAACTATGAACTATATATTACTATTTTTAGAAGGGATAATAACTTTTATATCTCCTTGTATATTGCCAATGATTCCAATATACGTTTCATATTTTGCAGGAGAGGATATAGATAATAAAAATTATAAAAACAGAGCATTAATAAGTTCAATAGCATTTGTTGCAGGATTTACCTTTGTGTTTACCTTATTAGGTGTAGCAGCAGGAACAGTAGGTGTCATTTTCAATAAATATATGAGGGAGATAAATATAGTATCAGGATCTATCATGGTAGTATTTGGTCTGAATTATTTAGGAATAATAAATGTAGGGTTATTGCATAGAAGCTTTAAAATAAATAAGTCAGCAGGACATAAAAAATCCTCTATTATGTCTACAGCATTATTTGGAATGATATTTGGATTTGGGTGGACACCATGTGTAGGCCCATTTCTAGGATCAGCACTTATGATAGCATCAAATTCCACTAATGTATTTATGGGAGCATCAATGCTAATGATTTACAGCTTAGGTCTTGGAATACCATTCATACTATCAGCACTTCTAATAGATTCTCTGAAAACTACTTTTGACTTCATAAAGAGAAACTATAAGACAATAAATAGAATATCAGGGGGGCTACTAATTGCTATAGGTATAATGATGATGACTGGTTACCTAAACTTATTATTATCAATATTGACATTTTAAATTATAAAAGGAGCGATAAATTTGAAAAATAATAAAAGATATATATATATAAGTGTTATAATGTTAGCTTTACTTGTAGGGGTTAAATTTGGATATGACTATTTATCAAATAATTACAAAAGTAATGAAGCTATTAATAATGTATCAGATGAAAATTCTAGTTTTCAGCCAGCAGTAGATTTTACAGTTTATGATAAAGATAATAATGAAGTAAAGCTATCAGATTATAAAGGGAAGAAAGCTATAGTAGTAAATTTCTGGGCAAGCTGGTGTTCTCCATGTAAGTATGAGATGCCATATTTTCAAGAAGCAACAAATAAATATAATAATGAGGATTTAGAAATACTAATGGTAAATCTTACAGACGGGATGAGGGAAACTAAAGGGTCCGCAGAGGGATTTATGAAAGAAGAAGGTTATGATATGAACGTGATGTTTGATATAAATCTTGATGCAGCTAATAAATATCAATTAAATGCTATTCCAAGAACAGTATTTATAGATAAAGAAGGAAATTTAGTGTATGATCATGTAGGAATCATTAATAAAGAAATACTTGATGAAAATATAAATAAGATAATTAATTAAGTACCTATATGGAGGTATAATTTTATGAAGGAAACTATACTTGTTATAGATGATGAAGTTAAGATAATAGAAGTTATAAAATTGTATTTAGAAAATGAGGGATATACTGTTATACAGGCTACAAGTGGGATTGAGGCATTAGAAAAGCAAAGTGAGTTTAATCCTGATCTATTAATATTAGATTTAATGCTACCTGATATATCAGGTGAAAATGTCTGTGAGCGCATAAGGAGAGAATCTGAAGTACCAATAATTATGCTAACTGCTAAATCAAGTGAAGATAGTATACTAAATGGATATTCAATTGGAAGTGATGACTATATAACAAAACCATTTAGTCCAAAGCAATTAGTAGCAAAGGTTAATGCAGTTTTGAAAAGAGTTAAGGGAAATCAACGCGAAAACTTAATTTTTAATAATGAATTAATCATAGATATTGTTAATAAGAAAGTAGAATACAATAACAAAGAAATTATATTAACTGCTTCGGAATATAAAATACTATCTATACTAGCTAAAAATCCTAATAAAATATTTTCAAGGGAAGAGTTAATGGATTATATAAGTAGAGATAATACTTGTATCTATGATAGAATAATTGATACTCATATAAAAAATATAAGAGCCAAATTAGATCAAGATAGTAAAAATCCAACCTATATAAAGACTATTCGTGGTATGGGATATAGGTTCAATGTTTAATAAATTAAGATATAGAGTAAGCTTGATTTTTATATTATTTTCATTGAGTATCATATTTTTAGCAAACATAGTAAACCATTATTGTATCGAAAAGAAGTTTAATATATATACTAGCGAAAAAATACAACAGTCGAAAATGGAAATCAAAAATAAAATATCAAATGCATACAGTAATAATTCATGGGATAAAAAAGCTATTGAGAACATAGGAACAGATGCGATAACTGGAGGATTGCTTATAACAGTTAAAGATAAAAATGATAATATTATATGGAATGCAAGGGAATATGATAATATTGTATGTGAAAAGATTTTAAATAAAATTATAGAAAATACTAATAAAGTAAGCCCAGATGTAGATATTAAAAATACATTTGATAAATTTAACCTAAAACAAGGTGAAGCTTTAATAGGAAAATTAGAAATTGAGTATATAGGTCCAATTTATTATGAAGATTCAGATGTTATATTTTTGAGAATGCTAGATAGAATATTATTTATACTAGGGCTACTATTTTTTATTATATCTATTATAGTAGGATGGTTATTGTCTTATGCTATCAGTAAACCTATCTTAAAGGTAATAGATGCAACAAATCTTATATCAGAAGGAAATTATTCCAAAGGCATAAAAGAAGATTACAGTATATATGAAATCAATAAACTTATAAAATCAATAAATATGATGGCAGGAGATTTAGATAAGCAAGAAAAAATAAGACAAGAGTTAACGAAGGATATATCACATGAGCTTAGAACCCCTATAACGACTATGCAAGCACAACTTGAGGCAATAATGGATGGTCTATGGGAGCCATCCCAAGAAAGGTTAAAGAGTATATATGATGAACTTCAAAGATTAAATAGATTAACTGTATCCATAGAGGATTTATCAAGATGTGAGGGCAGTAAACTAAGGTTAAATAAGTCAGAAGTAGATTTAGAGACTGTAATAACTACAATTTTAACAAATTTTGAAAAGCAGTTATTAGATAAAGATATAAATTTACAAGTAGATCTTAAACATATTAATATTATGATAGATAGGGATAAAATAAGCCAGGTAATACTTAATATTATCTCAAATGCTATTAAGTATACTCCAGATAAAGGAGAGATATTTGTTAGGTGTTTTATTAAATCTGATAATGTATATATATCTATAAAAGATAGCGGAATAGGTATAAGTGATGAAGATAAAGACTATATATTTGAGAGATTTTATAGAACGGATAAGTCAAGGGCTAGAGAAACCGGAGGAGTTGGGATAGGACTTACAATATCAAGAGAAATAGTCAAGGCTCATGGTGGCAGTATAAATGTATATAGTAAATTAGATGAAGGTAGCAACTTCGTAATAAAACTGCCAATAAAATTTTGTGGGACATAATATTTGAACTTAATTTTTATATCAATCTAGAAGACACTCTTACTTTTGGTAGGCATGAGTGTCTTTTAAACTTACAATTTTATAAAAATTAAGATATTAATAGAAAATGATAAAGAAAAGTTTGAGCAGATTCACTTTTGTATACCAAAAGTGAATCTACTCAAGTTGTACAAGGAGTTATTATTTTTTATGAAAATACATATCGGATACTCATTTAATACTTTGTGGAAATTTAAATACATTAAGAGGATCGTATTTAAATTTTATACATTTAAGTCTTTGAACATTCCCACCATAATAATCATAAAGATAATTTGGTAAAGGGTAATAAGGGAAATTAATATAAGAACCACTAGTAATATTATATAATTACTATTTCTATAATAAAAGCAGTATCTTTTTTATTAATTTTGCTAACTTGTCCACCAAGCCCATATACATTTAATTCGGTAGTAGTAGAGCCATTAGGTCTTTCTTCATTAATTATATTAATTAGGTTTTTTAATGTTTCATAAGAATAGGTCTCTGATACCAATCTACCATAAGATATAAAGTATTCATATGGAGGATATACAGAGGCTATAATTTCGGCAGCTTGTAAAAAAGAAGTATATCTATAACTTAATTTGTAGCCTTCAATTTTACTAAAAGGGACTAACAGTTTATATAATTCTTTAGGTGTACCATAAAGGAGCCCTGTACAAATAATATTTACACCATCAGTTGCTGAGTTGACTATGCTACCTTTCATATTAATTTTATTAGAAGTTGTAGTAATCCAATTCTGCCAAGTATCTAGAAATCTAAGTTGAGTATTTTTACTTGGATTAGTATAGTAAATATTAAAGACAGCTACTTTATCTACCTTAGGAGGAAGTTTAAATGTCATTGATACTACTATACGAAAATTTCCACCGCCACCACCTCTACATGCCCAATATAAATCAGAATTAATATTCTTATTTGCAGTTAATAAACAACCCCTATAATCAATCATCTTGAGTTCAAGTAAGCTATCACAAGTTAAGCCAAAATATCTAGATGAATATCCCCATCCACCTCCAAGTACTACACCACTAATTCCAACAGTAGGACATGAACCACCTGGAAATGGATATTCACTTGCTCCAAGAAAATTATAAACTTGTCCTAAAAAAGCTCCACTTCCAACAGTAACAGTATTGCATTCATAGTTTATTTGTATTTTATTTAAATTGCTAATATCAATAATTAAAGCATCATCAGCTATTGAAAAACCTTCATAATTATGACCACCACAGCGAACTCTTATTTTAAAATTATTTTTTCTAGCAAATAATATAGCTTTTTTTACGTCTTCATAAGTTTTGCAATAGGCTATGGCAGCTGGATATTTATCAATAGCTCTATTCCAGACTTGTCTGGCATCATCATAATAATTACTTGTAGGAGTAATCACTTCGATCAATTTTATCACCAGCTTTAAAAATAGTTTTTAATTTATCTTATAAAGGTAGGAGAAAAAAGATGACAAAATTTAGATTATAATAAAATTTTCATTAGAAAAAGATATTAATAAATATAGGGTAATTTATATAAAGAAGGATGTAAAAAATGCAGAAAAATGTATGGTGTCACAAATAACATTTAAAGTAATAAATTACATGCGTCATTATACATAACTATACTTTTAAGATGTATTGATAATGATTAAATAAAAACTTAAAATATCATTAAAGATAAATGGCCATTATCAAAAAAGAATTAGGAGTGAATGTTATGAAAAAATATAATGTCGTTATTGTAGGTGGCGGAAGTACTTTTACACCAGGATTTTTAAAATCATTTTGTAGATGCAAAAAAGATTTCCCTCTTAATAAATTGGTATTATTTGATATAGATGCAGAAAGACAAACGCCAATTGGAGAGTTTGGCCAAATCTTAATGAAAGAAAATTATGAAGGATTAGATTTTAAATACACTACTGATATTGAAGAAGCTTATAAGGATATGGATTTTGTATTTATGCAAATGCGTGTTGGTGGTTTACACATGAGAGCGAAAGATGAACATATTCCTTTAAGTATGGGGCTTATAGGACAAGAAACTTGTGGAGCAGGTGGAATGGCTTATGGATTAAGATCTACAAAAGAAATGATTAAAGCTATTTATGATATAAGAAAATATTCTCCAAATGCATGGATACTTAATTATTCTAATCCAGCGGCAATAGTTGCAGAAGCATTAAGAAGAGAATTCCCTAATGATAATAAGATTTTAAATATCTGTGATCAACCTGAAAATGTTGTACGTTCATGCAGCCGTCTATTAGGATGTGATTGGGAAACTCTAGATCCTGTATATTTTGGATTAAATCATTATGGTTGGTTTACACATATATATGATAAAAATACAGGAGAAGATTTATTACCTAAATTAAAAGAATTAATTAAAGAAAAAGGATTTTTACCTCAAGATGCAGAACAAAGAGATCAATCTTGGTTAGATACTTATGGAATGGTTCAAACACTTATGAATGATTTCCCAGATTATCTACCAAATACCTATGATCAATATTACTTATATCCAGATTATAAGGCTTCTCATCTTGATCCAAATTTTACGAGAGCAGATGAAGTTATGGCCCATAGAGAAAACCGTGTTTTCACTGAATGCAGAAAAGTAATCGATGCAGGAACCACAGAAGGAATTATAAAAATTGAAAGTGATGCTCATGCAGAGATGATGATAGAAGTTGCAGCATCTATTGCTTACAATAAAAATAAAAGATATATAATTATTGTAGAAAATAATGGAGCAATAAATAATATGCAAGATGATGCTATGGTAGAAGTAGTTGCTGAACTTGGCATTAATGGACCAAGACCTATGAGAGTTGGTAATATTCCACAATTTTATTTGGGATTATTAGTAAATCAAGTATCTTGTGAAAAACTATTAATAGATGCTTATTATGAAAAATCTTATAACAAAGCATTACAAGCTTTTACGATTAATAGATTAATAAATGATGGAAAGAAAGCTAGAAAAGTATTAGATGCATTAATTGAAGCAAACAAAGGATATTGGCCAGAACTTAAGTAGAATAGGATTTAAAAAGTTTATTAAGAAAGGTAATTAAATATAGACAACCTTAATTACCTTTCTTATATTTAGAATTTTTAGAAAAATCTCCATATTCATGCAATTTAAAGAGATTTAGAATATTGAAATATTACAAATGTTTAATTAAAAAGGAGAATGTGTATGAGCAAAAAAAATAAAATAATGGATTTCTTCTCTGCCTTAGGTAGAAGTTTAATGTTACCAATTGCTACTTTAGCTGCTGCAGGTTTAATATTAGGTCTAAGTTCTGCACTACTTAAACCACAAATTCAAGCAGCATTACCTTTTTTACAAAATTCAGTGGGTGTATATGTTTTAACTTTAATTAAAACGATTACTGCTACAGTTTTTGGAATGATTCCAGTATTATTTGCTATATGTATTGCTTTTGGATTAGCAAAAGAAGAAAAAGAGATTGCGGCATTTGCAGGATTCATTGGTTATTATACATTTTTATTAAGTGCATCAATTATTATTAATTCCGGAGCATTTAACTTTGCTTCACTTAAAATGTCAAATATTTTAGGCATTGAGAAAACCATAGAAATGGGAGCTTTTGCAGGTATCCTTACAGGTATATTAACATCAATGCTTCATAATAAATTTTATAAAATTGACTTCCCTATAGCTATTGCTTTTTATGGTGGAAAGAGATTTGTAGCAATTGTAGTTATAGGAGCCATGACCCTTCTTGGACAAGTTATGCCATTTGTTTGGGTTCCAATTTCATCAGGAATAAATTCTTTAGGAAGTTTAATTGCAAGTTCAGGACATACAGGTGTATTTTTGTTTGGATTCTTAGAAAGAATTTTGATTCCTACCGGACTACACCATGTTTTAAATGGTGTATTTCGTACAACATCTGTAGGTGGAGTATATCAAGGAGTGGAAGGATGTTTAAACATATTCCTTCAATTCTTTGATAAGGTAGATATTTCTCAATTAAAACAATTTACAGCCTTCTTAGGACAAGGCAAAATGCCATTTATGATGTTTGGACTTCCAGCAGCAGCCTATGCTATATATAAGACATCCCCTGATAATAAGAAGCCTAAAGTAAAGGCTCTAATGGTTGCAGGAGTTGCTGCATCTATTGTATCAGGAATTACAGAACCATTAGAATTCTCATTTATGTTTATTGCTCCACAACTATTCTTATTCCATGCTATAATGGGAGGTATTTCTTTTGGTATATTAAGTTTACTAGGTGTTGCAATTGGAAATACTGGTGGAGGAATTATTGATTTCTTGATTTATGGAGTTTTAGTACCTGGATCAAGATGGTATATTGTAATATTAGTAGGTATAGTATTTGCAGTTATTTATTATATGGTATTTAAGTGGTATTTCACAAATAAGAATATTTCTATTGATGTAAATGAAGATGTTGAAGAAGAAGATTTTTCCAAAGATTCATCTGGAAAAACTAATTTAGCTGTCAAAATTATTAATGGATTAGGTGGAATTGATAATATAGTAGCAGTTAACAATTGTATCTCAAGACTTAGAGTAGATATTAAAGATATGTCATTAGTAAATGAAGATTTATTAAAGAAAACTGGCAGTATGGGAATTGTGAAACCTTCTTCAACTCATATACATGTTATTTATGGACCTAAAGTTGAAAAAGTAGCAAAGCAAGTAAAAGAAGCTATGAAATATTAAATTATATAAATATAAAAATAGCAACTTAAAATGATGCTATTTTTATAAATCTAATGCGAAACAATATTCATACGTGACATATATAATTCTATAATTATTTCTACAATGAATTGTATAGATAATCTGGAGTTAATATCAATGCCAGAAAAAAATCTATTTTGGGTTTTCCCAATTAAAACGATATCAGCTTTTTTAGCTAACTCACTATTAGGATTAGAAGTAATAGCTATAACAGTGCCAGTGTTGTTCTTACTAATTTCTACTGCTTTAACAATAGGGTCTGTGGATCCTCCAAAGCTTCCAATTATAAATACATCATTCTCATCCATTTGAGAAGCAGTTTGGTAAACAAGTGGGGGATCAAGGTAAAACATACATTGTCTGTTTAAGGATATTAATATATTATAAAGATATTCTAAAGACATTTGAGTAAGGCCCCTACCAAATATATGAATATTCTTATCGCTGCAAAGATAGTCTACTATGCTATCTAATTGTTCTAGATTCAAAGATAGCATAGTTTCTTTTAATTCCAAAAGACGTCTAGAAAGTAGTCCATTAAGTCCTATAGAAGAATCATAGCCCTTATTTTTTAAAGTTATAGATTTTTTTAGATTAAATTTTAGTTCATTAAAGCCATTAAAACCTAATTTTTTACACAATCGTAAAACGGTTGCAGTAGATACATAGGTGATTTGTGCAAATTCATGTATACTCATTTTATAAATCTCAAATTTATTAGAATTAATATAATTTAATAAATCCTTTTCATTTGGAGTTAGTTTTTTTAAAATTTTTTCATCTAAGTCATCTATCATGACGTGGTTCTCCTTTTAATATAAATTATTAAATTTTGATTTATCTAAATATTTAATATAACATTCTATTATCATATCTACAATATAGAAAATACAGGTTCTATTTTTTATATCAGAATCAAAAAAATCTCTTTCTTTTATAAAAGTATAGAGATTTATATCTGCAATTTTAGATAACGGATTGTTAGTAAATGGAGTAATTGCCACAATGATTGTATTACTATTTTTAGCGATTTTAGCAAGCTTTAAAGTAGAAGGATTTGAGCCAGTAGAACTAGATAAAAATAGAACATCATTTTCCGTTAAATTATTTACAGCTTTATATGCTAAAGTATCTGTTTTATATAAAATAGTTTGACGGCCAGTTGCTAAAAGATATCTTTGCATATATTCAAATGCCATATTAGTTAACCCATAGGAGAATAAATGAATTTTTTTATTGCTTAAAAGATAACCCACAATAGTATCTAATGTTTTTGTATCAAGAAGACGTCCTGTATTTTCGATTTCACTGTATAAATCTGTTACTATTTTTTTAGTAGAAACAGCTGTGGATTTAAGTGAATTATTGAAAGAAACATTATTTTTTAAAGTAAATTTAAGTTCGGAAAATCCACTAAGATTAAGTTTTTTACATAGACGTAAAATTGTAGCAGTTGAGAAAAAAACTTTTTCACTTAATTCCTGAATACTCATAGTAAGTACTTCATTGGAGTGGACATCGATATATTGAAGTACAGATAATTCACTTTGGGTTAATGTATTTAAAATACTATTATCGATACAATCTAACAATTTTCGTCAAATCCTTTCTTTATATTTCACATAAGTATATCAAAATAAATTATATCTTTCAAGAAATGGGAAGGATTGATAAATATAATAATATTATTAGAAAAAAAGAGTATTATTATTTGTTATACAGTACAAAATCTATTATAATTTTAAAGTTTATATAATTTTTTTCAAATTAATGATTAGGGTCGTTATTGTTTCCCCAAAAATTTTACAAAAATAATTTTTTAATAGAACTATTATAATAAAATAAATTATATTCTAGGAGGTTAAATATGTTTTCATTATTTAAAAAGAAAGAAAAAAATTTAAAATTAAAAGCTTATTTATCAGGAAAGATGATTTCAATTAATAAAGTACCAGATGAGGTATTTTCATCGAAAATCATGGGAGATGGATTAGCAATTATTCCAACTACAAGTATAGTAAAATCACCAGCAGATGGTGAAATTACAGTAGTCATGGAGGAGTCTAAACATGCAGTTGGAATTAAATTCGAAAATGGAGTAGAAGCATTGATTCATGTTGGAATTGATACAGTCTCTATGAATGGAGAAGGGTTTGAAGTTTTTGTGAAAACAGGAGATTCAGTAAAAGAAGGACAAGATCTTATTATGTTTGATGAAGAATTAATTAAAAATAGAGGCTTATCAACATATACTATGTTAGTAATAACTAATTCTTCTGAGTATCCTAATATGGTCATAGAAGCAGAAAAAGAGGTTAAGGAAAAAGAAAGTGTAATTATAACTTTCTAATAAAATTATGTTATTAATATTTAGATATGTAGATTTAAATAAAGGCAATTTTGTTCATAATTACTCCTCTAAATTTTATTTAGAGGAGATTTTTCTATTGAGAAAATTATATATAAATA
Source organism: Clostridium botulinum (assembly GCF_001276985.1). GTDB lineage: Bacteria > Bacillota > Clostridia > Clostridiales > Clostridiaceae > Clostridium_F > Clostridium_F botulinum. The sequence goes on along the minus strand of NZ_LHUL01000027.1, from coordinate 173,325 downwards.
ATATTTTTAATAAATGGTACAATTATATATATAAATGTTTAAAGGTTGTGATAATTTTGTATAGTATTATGATTATAGAAGATGACAAGAAAATGGCTAAGCTTATAGAAAATCATTTAGAGCGATATGGATATAAAACATTTTCAATTAAAGATTTTTCAAATATAAAAGATGAAGTTCTAGAGTGTAAGCCAGATCTTATTTTAATGGATATAAATCTTCCTTTTTTTGACGGATTTTATTGGTGTAGTGATATAAGAAATCATTCTAAAGTACCTATAATATTTATATCAGCTAGAGACTCAGATATGGATCAGGTTATGGCAATAGAGAACGGTGGAGATGATTTTATAACAAAGCCCTTTTCTTATTATGTACTATTAGCAAAGATAAAAGGTGTATTAAGAAGAGTATATGGTAGTTATGCCAAAAATGATACGGATTTTTTAAAGATTGATGATTTAATATTATATACAAACAAGAGTATGTTAGAATTTAAAGGGAGAAAAACTGAGCTTAGTAAAAATGAATTTTCCCTTTTATTATATCTTCTTAAAAATATAAATAAAATTGTTTCAAGAGATACTTTGTTGGAGATTCTTTGGAGTGATACTGATTTTATTGACGATAATACTCTTTCTGTTAATGTTACAAGACTTAGAAAAAGGCTAGAAGAAGTGGGCATTACTAATGCTATAGAGACAAAACGTGGCCAAGGATATATGCTAATTAATAAATGGGAGAGCAAAGAGTAGGTGAAGAAAATGAAATTTATAGATTTTCTAAAAGATAGGATAGCTTATATAATAGTATATTTTATAAGTATATCTTTAGTTATTTTGATAATGCATTTGACCTTATTTATAAAAGTAATAGATTTTCCTATAACAAATATATTATATGCATATTTTGTTTCTATAGTTATACTTATTATATTTTTGCTATATGAATATTCAAAATTAAGGGTATTTTATAAACAGATCTATAGGGCTTTAAATTCCGAAGATATTATAGAGGATATTGTAAATATAGGTGAAGCTAGAACTAGAGAACAAAAACTTTTTACAGAGCTATTAAAAAAAATACATAAATCCTATGAAGGCAAAATTTATAAATATGAAGACATTCAAAAACATTACTCAAATTTTATAAATCAATGGGTACATCAAATGAAGACCCCTGTATCTGTAATTAATCTAATATTAGAAGAAGAAAATCCATGTGAATGTAAGGAAGTTTTTGATAGTATTGGTGAAGAAAATGAAAAAATATCACAGGGGCTTAATATTATGTTATATAATGCAAGGATAAATGAATTTAATCATGATTTTAATGTGGAAGATGTAGATATATTATTTATTTTAAGAAAAGTAATAAACGATAATAAAAAATTACTTATTAGACATAAGATATTTCCAAAGATAGCAGGTGAAACTACAATTGTTCAAACTGATAAAAAGTGGATATACTTTGTTATAAATCAAATTGTTATTAATGCAATAAAATATACAGTTGCAACAGAAAAAGATAAAAAAACTATAAACCTTAAAATAGAAGAAGATACTGGAAAAATAATTGTAAGTATTGAAGACAACGGTATTGGGATACCAAAAGAGGATTTAGGACGAGTATTTAATGCTTTCTTTACAGGCAAAAACGGTAGAAAAACCTCTGAGTCTACAGGTATGGGAATGTATTTATCAAAACGTATTTGCAGTGAGCTTGGAAATGAATTATACGTTGAATCAGAAGAAGGAGAAGGAACAACATTTTATATAGTTTTTTATAAAGGTAAAAACATATTTAAATTATAATCTTTCAAAATTGTAATGTTAATAGCCAAAATGAAAGAGAAATCAATACAAAGATTTCTCTATTTTTTTTATAATAAACTTGTAGTTTAAAAGAAGATATGAAGCAGGAGGTTTTTATTATGTCAATTTTAAAAGTTGAAAATATAACAAAAATATATGGTGGAAAAAAGGGTGGAATGAAATTTAAAGCGCTAGATAAATTTAGTTTAGAAATTGAAAAAGGGGAATTCGTGGGAGTAATGGGACCTTCAGGTAGTGGTAAAACCACATTGTTAAATATAATGGCAACTATAGATACTCCTACATCAGGAGAACTTTTTATAAATGGTACAAATCCTATAAAATTAAATGAGAAAAATATTGCTCTGTTTAGAAGAAAAGAACTAGGTTTTATATTTCAAGATTTTAATCTCTTAGATTCTTTGTCTATTAAGGAAAATATAATATTACCACTTGTATTAGAGAAGATTAAAGTACGTGAAATAGAAAAGAAAGTAGAAGACATTGCAAATCTTTTAAATATTAAAGATATTTTAAATAAAAAGCCTTATGAAATTTCAGGAGGTCAGCAGCAAAGAGCAGCCTGTGCTAGAGCACTTATTCATAATCCTTCTATAATCTTAGCGGATGAACCTACAGGAAATCTTGATTCTAAAGCATCTCAAGATGTTATGGAAACTTTAACAAATCTAAATGATAAAAAAGAAGCTACTATAATGATGGTTACTCATGATCCTTTTTCTGCAAGTTTTTGCAAAAGAATAATTATGATTAAGGATGGAAAGTATTTTTTAGAAATTGTGAATGGAGGAAATAGGCAAGCATTTTTTAAGGAAATTATGGATTCTCTTTCACTGTTAGGAAGTAGATCAAACAATTATACATTGTAGGAGGAAGATTAAAATGACAATTAATAATATAGTCATTAAAAATATTAAAGGAAATTTAAATAAATATGCTATGTATTATTTGAGTAATGTAATAGTTGTAACTATATTTTTTATATTTGCTAATTTTATATATAATCCTGGTGTTAGTAGTGGGAATATTAGTGATAAGACCATAAGTGAAGTTGCCAGTAAATTAATGTATTTGTGCGAGTTTGTAATAATAATTTTCACTTTTATATTTTCAAATTACTCAATAACTACTTTTTTAAAGTCTAGAGAAAAAGAATTTGGACTTTTATCAATGTTTGGTTTAACCAAAAATCAAATAAGAAGATATGTTATGTTTGAAAATATAACAATTTCAATTGTTTCTATTATAACAGGAATTTTCTTTGGAATTTTATTTTCAAAATTATTTTTCATGGCCCTATCTGTAATTTTAGATTTAAATGCAGAAATTCCATTTTTAATATCAAGTAAAGCTGTAAAAATAACAATATTAAGTTTTTTAGTAGTTCTTAATCTTATAAGTTTTATTACAAGTTTTAAAATAAAAAATAATAACATTGCAGAATTATTAAAAGGTGAAAGAATACCTAAGACAACACCAAAATTTTCCAAGATAAAAGCAATACTAGGAATAGTACTTATAATTTCTGGATATATTGTAGGGATATTTTCTGGTACAGCTATTATATCTACAATGATTCCAATACTTATAGTTGTAATAATAGGAACTAAACTTTTGTTTTCTCAGTTTAGTGTGTTTTTCACAAATAAGCTTCAAAATAATAAGAGAATTTATTATAAAGGGATAAATTTAATAACCTTGTCTCAAATTATATATAAATTAAAAGATAATGCAAAGGTATTGTTTATTACTTCAATACTTAGTGGAATTACCCTTGCATCAGCTATATCAGTTTATTCTCTACAAAAAGTAAGTTTATCTTCAATGGAAGAGAATTGTCCACAGGATATAGGAATCATAGAACAAGGGATAAATTCTCATAAAGTTATAGCTAATGGAAAAGTTGAAGATATATTAAAAAAATACAAATTCGATATACAATATAAAAATAAAATAGAATTAATAAAAGCAAAAAATAGTGATATGGTAAAAGAAAATAAGAAAAATCCCTATAATATAAAAATAAATAAAAATGATTTTAATATAATGTCAGAAAATAGTTTTAATGAGCTTGCAAAACAGTATAATAAGAAGCCTTTAGACTTGAAAAATGGAGAAGTAGTAATATATACTTACGATTTCACTAATAATCTAGCTAATCTAAAAACAGAGCTTCCTTTTAATCATCAGAAGACCTTAAATTTAAATATTGAAGGTAAAGCAAGTAGCTTTAATATATTAGATAATTTAAAAGGTGGAATTATAAATGCAGATAGCCAAAATACTAATACTTTAATTGTTAATAACAGTGATTTTAAAAAGTTGTGGAGCAGGGTTTCAAATAGTAATAAGTATGTTTATTATGGATACAACATCAAACATAATTTAAAAGCTGTTGCTGCAGTAACTGAAATAAAAAATGCAGTTACAAAAGGTCAAGAAGCATTCTTTACTGAAAGGGTAATAAGTGCAGCAAGTGTAATGCAGCTCTTATCTGTACTTTTATTTATAGGAACCTTTATTGCAATGATATTTTTTATTGCAACAGGAAGTATATTATATTTCAAAATGTTTAATGAAGTTCAGAAAGATAAGCAAGATTTTATAGGACTAAAAAAGATAGGTGTTACACAAGAAGAAATAAAAAAGATAGTTAGTATTCAAAGTTTTACAATGTTCTTCTTACCACTTACAGTTGCAATCCTTCATGCTGCTTTTGCTGTAAAATCCGTAGGACTTTTATATACAAAATATTTTATATTTATTGCAGGAATATATTTAGTTCTACAAATAATATATTATCTATTTGCTAAATGGATGTATATGAAACAAATTAATAGTTGGAACATTTAGCTATTTTATCCGTTTATTATATAGATTTTAATGTTAATTTATAAAACTAAAGAACCATATGAGATATTATAATTTTAATTTTTCAATCTATAAAAGCTTCGGATTATATCTGAAGCTTTTTATATTTTGAAATAATAAAAATCTCACCATTTATAATTAAGCATTATATTATAATATTGTAAGTTTTTATTTTTAAAATTGTAGCTTTAAGTAAAAATTTAAAATTTGGAGTGAATTTTATGTTTGAACATTCTAGACCTGCATGGATTGAAATAAATTTAGACAATTTAATTCATAATATGAAGGAAATAAGAAGAGTTGCTAGAAGCAAGGAAATAATAAGTGTAGTTAAAGCAGATGCATATGGACATGGTGCTTTAGAAATAGCCTCCCTTTTGCTCGAAAACGGAGCCAATAGATTGGCAGTAGCAGTTCTTTCAGAAGCGCTAGAATTAAGAAATAGTGGTATTACAGCACCTATTATTATTTTAGGCTACACTCCACTACGATATGACGAAAGAACAATATGCAATAATGCTGAAACTATAATAAAAAATGACTTAGAGGTATCTGTAAGTTCATATAAATATGCGGAGCAATTATCTAAGAAAGCACAACAATTAGGCAAAGATGTAAAAATTCATGTAAACATTGATACAGGTATGGGAAGATTAGGATTTTTGCCCACAGAAGAAAATTTAGAAAAAATATATCAAATAAGTAAACTACCAAATATAATATTTGAAGGCTTGTTTTCTCATTTTTCAACAGCAGATGAAAAGAATAAAGAGTATACTAATGAACAATTTAAAAAATTCTTAGATTTTTATTATAAACTTAGAGATAAAAATGTGAAAGTTAATATAAAGCATATTGCCAATAGTGCTGCTTTAATAGATTTACCTTACACTCATTTAGATGCTGTTCGACCTGGTATAGCTCAATATGGTTATTATCCTTCATCAGAAGTCAATCATAAAGATATAAATTTAAGACCAATAATGACATTAAAAACAAATATTGTTCTAGTGAAAGACATTAAATCAGGACAATCTATCAGTTATGGAAGAAAATTTAGAACAATAAGAAATAGCAAGATAGCTGTTCTTCCAATAGGTTATGCCGATGGATATGAAAGAGAATTATCTAATGAAAATAATGTTTATAAGGCTCAAGTTATTGTGAACGGAAGGCGGGCACCTATAGTAGGGCGAATAACCATGGATATGTGTATGATTGATGTAACAGATATAGGTGATGTTAAAGTTGGTGACGAAGTTATATTAATAGGGGAATGTAATGATGAAAGGATTTCAGTAGAAGACATAGCCAATTTATTGAATACCATACCTTATGAAGTAACAAGCAGAATCAGTAAAAGAATTCCAAGGTATTATATAAAAGATGGAAAGATAGTGAAGATATCACAAATAAATAAAGAAGTAAACAAATAATTATAATAATATATTTATTTCACAATAAAAGGAAATATATTCTGAATCATATAATAAATATAAGTCATGAATTTGTATCTATTATATTATGATTCTTTTATAGAAACATGAAAAGCCATCATAAATGAGTGATGGCTTTTATTTATTTTATATTTATAAATCTTTCTTTTATGTATATTTATCAATTATATATGTTGAAATATACGCATTGATTCAGTGACGTTAAAGGGAGTAATAATACTTCTAATGTACAAACCTACGATAGTGTAAACGTTAAAAACAGGTTATGAATTAACTTAATTTGTTTTTTAATATTGATTTTATATTCAACAAGATTTAAAAATTTGCTAAAGTGTAAATGTAAACATTTTAATAAATTTTTAAAGAAGGGAGAGAAATATTACATAGGGAATAATTATTAATTTTACAATTTTTTCAACTTAAATTCAAGACTTTATGTAAAAATTATAAGTTATATTTAAACAAAATAAAACTATGTTTAAAAAGGAGATGTTATTAGTGAAAGATTTAATAGTAGACAAAATGCAGATGTTCGCCAAAGCTATAATTGTTCCCGTATTATTTTTACCTATTGTAGGTGTAATTTTGGCTTTATCTTCCATTTTAAGCAATCCATCTATTGTAGGGGAAAGTGGGCTATTAATGAACATAGGTAAATTCATTAGTAGTGGACTTTGGCCTATTATGACAAATTTAAGTATTATTTTCTGTGTGGGAATAGCTATGGGGTTGGCAAAAGAAAAGAAAGCAGAAGCGGCACTAGTAGCAGTATTTTCATATTTAGTATATTTAGGGGCTAATAATCAATGGCTTACTCTAACAGGAAAGTTAGTAAAATATAAGGTTCCAGCAGATTTATATGGAACTGGACAGACTCTACAACTAGGATTTCAAGTAATAGACATGGGAGTTTTTCTAGGAATGATTCTTGGTGTGGTAGTGGCAATTATTCATAATAAATATTGTAATAAGGAATTTCCTGGAGCCTTTGGATTATATGGAAATACTAAATTAGTATTTATAGTTTTAACTCCTATTACATTAATATTAGCAGTAGTATTTAGTTATATTTGGCCTGTAGTAGCTGCTGGTATTAGCGCTTTAACAGGTTTTATAAATGCAGCTGGAGCTATAGGAGTATTTTTATACGGATTTTTAAATAGATTCTTAATTCCAACTGGATTACATCATTTAATATGGACACCATTTTCTTACTCTAACATTGGAGGAGAATTGATTATAAATGGACAAAAATACTATGGAGCTTACAATATATTCTTAGCACAGCTAACTGATCCGGCTATAAAGGTTTTTGATCCATCAGCAAAATATTTACAGTATGGTATGGTTAAAATGTTTGGATTGGCAGGAGCAGCCTTAGCTTTTTATAAAACATCTAAACCTGAAAACAAAGTTAAATTAAAGTCTATATTGATACCAGCAGTAGCGACATCAATATTAGTTGGAATCACAGAACCTCTAGAATTCACATTTTTGTTTGTAGCACCATTTTTATGGGTAGTGCACTCAGTATTGGATGGTATATTCGAAGCAGTAGTTTCATTATTAGGAGTTAGAACTTTTGCGGCGAATGGATTTATAGATTTTATAGCTTATAATTTACCAGCAGGAATCGCTAAAACTAAATGGCCTATATTCATAGCTGTTGGATTAGTACAATTAGCAGTGTATTTCTTTGTATTTAAATTCTTAATTAAAAAATTTAATCTTAAAACTCCTGGTAGAGAGGATAAGGAAGTAAAGTTAGTAACTAAAAAAGATTTTAAAGAAAATTTAGCTAAAGCTTCAGGAGAGGTTGCTGCATCCAAAGATTCAGATTTGGCAGGGATAGTAGTTGAAGCCTTAGGTGGTAAAGAAAATATAGAAAGTGTTGATAATTGCTTTACACGTTTAAGGTTAAAGCTTAAAAATATAGACGTAGTTGATGAGACAGCTTTAAAAGGAACTGGAGCAGCTGGTGTAATAAAGAAAGGTAATAACGTTCAAGTAATATATGGACCAAAAGTAAATGGAATCAGAAATATAGTAGATAAATATCTGGGTAATTAATATTAGAAAAATCCAAAACGAATTACTATTTAACTTAACTTGTTTTTTTATAAGGCTTTTGTATTTAAATAGACTAAAAAGTTTGCTAAATTATAATCATAAACATTTGATATCAAAAATTTATGATACAAAGAAAGTTGATAAGGTATCCTTAAAATAAACTGTAATATATTGCTTAATAAATAAAAATAGCTTTTAAATAAGTACCTAAAATTAGCAAACAAATGAAGTTAAGGATGTAGTCAAAACAACTGATGGTAAATAATTTATAATATGAAAATAAATACAAAATAAAATTAGAAAGAAGGAATAACTATGAAAAAATTCTCAGTAACAATAGCTGGTGGTGGAAGTACATTTACGCCAGGAATAATATTAATGCTGTTAGATAACTTGGATAAATTTCCTATAAAAAAATTAAAGCTATATGATAATGATAAAGAAAGACAAGAAATTGTTGCTGGAGCTTGTAAGGTTATCTTAAAAGAGAAAGCACCAGAAATTGAATTTTTAGCTACAGTAGATCCAGAGGAAGCTTTTACAGATATAGATTTTGTTATGGCTCATATAAGAGTAGGTAAATATGCAATGCGTGAATTAGATGAAAAAATTCCTTTAAAATATGATGTACTTGGACAAGAAACTTGCGGTCCAGGAGGAATGGCTTATGGTATGAGATCTATTGGTGGAGTTATTGAAATACTTGATTATATGGAAAAATATTCACCAAATGCATGGATGCTAAATTACTCTAATCCAGCAGCAATAGTTGCAGAGGCCACTAGAAGATTAAGACCTAATTCAAAGATATTGAACATATGTGATATGCCAATAGGTATAGAAGTGCGTATGGCTGAGATTTTAGGATTAGAGTCAAGAAAGGATATGTCAGTTCGCTATTACGGACTTAATCATTTTGGTTGGTGGACAGACATACGTGACAAAGAAGGAAATGACTTAATGCCAAAAATAAAAGAACACGTTTCTAAACATGGATATGTGGTTGATAAGGGAGATAGTCAACATACTGAAGCAAGTTGGAATGACACCTTTGCTAAAGCAAAAGATGTATATGCTGTTGATCCAAATACATTACCTAATACTTATTTAAAATATTATTTATTCCAAGATTATGTTGTTAAACATGCTAATAAAGAATATACAAGAGCAAATGAAGTAATGGATGGAAGAGAAAAGTTTGTATTTGGAGAATGTAAAAAAGTTATAGAAAAACAATCTACAGAAGGTTGTGAACTTCACATAGACGAACATGCTTGTTATATAGTTGATCTTGCAAGAGCTATAGCATACAATACAAAGGAAAGAATGTTGTTAATTGTAGAAAATAATGGTATAATTGAAAATTTTGATTCTACAGCTATGGTTGAAGTACCTTGTATTCTTGGTAGTAATGGACCAGAGCCATTAGCAATAGGTAAGATTCCACAATTCCAAAAAGGATTAATGGAACAACAAGTTTCTGTAGAAAAATTAGTAGTTGAAGCTTGGATAGAAAAATCTTATCAAAAATTATGGCAAGCTATTACACTTTCTAAGACAGTACCTAGTGCATCCGTTGCTAAGAATATTTTAGATGATTTAATTGAAGCAAATAAGGATTATTGGCCTGAATTAAAGTAGTATTTAAAGATAATTTAATAATATTATTTTAAAAAATAGAAAAATTATTGTAAAATTAATTGAGACTGCCAAAAGTAGATTAAAACCTATTTTAGACAGTCTCTTTTGAAAATAAGGTATACATCTGTAATAAAGTATAGGATAAATTTTATGACCTAATATTCATATTGTCACAAACGAAAGCTATAAATAGAATTATTAAACCAGGTTATATACAGTTAAATAAATTATAGATTATATATGTACTATGTATAAAACAAGTAAAAAAGTTTTGTGTAGTAGTGTACACGAGATATTATTAGGAGGAATTAAAATGTTTAAAAAAATTAAATCTCTTTTATCGAATGATAAATCAGACGTTCAACAAGAAAATTTAAATGAAGTATTTGTAAGCCCTATTTCTGGAGAAATAATAAGTCTAGATGATGTTCCAGATGAGGTATTTTCACAAAGAATGATGGGAGATGGGTTTGCCATACAACCTGAAAATGGAGATGTATTTTCACCAGTGGATGGAACAATTACAGCAGTTTTCCCTACCAAACATGCTATTTCTATAAAAAGCGAATCTGGAGTTGAGATTTTAATCCATTTTGGATTAGATACAGTTAACTTAAATGGAGAAGGTTTTCAGGTTTATGTTGAGGAAGGAAATCAAGTAAAAGCAGGAGATATGTTACTAAAGGTTAATATTGAAGAAATAAAGGATAAAGTTCCTTCACTTATTGTTCCTATAATATTTATGGATCTTAATGGAAAGAATTTTAGTTATAATACTGGTAAGGTTACAGCTAAAGAGCCAAATATAATAACATTAAAGTAATCTGCATATATACATATTTTAAAATTCTAATTATGATAATTATATATTTTAAGTTTATTAGTTTATAAAAATTTCTAACACATGTTCCTTTGTTATATTTATTTTCTAGTATTTTATAAATGTATTACTTAATATTTCAGTAATGAAAATATCTATAGGTAAGTATCTTAGTCAAATAGTCGCTGCTTTTAATTCAGCAGAATGTGAGATATAATATAGTAATGCAATTAAAATAATATTTATCAATTAAATAATAAGGTCTTTATAACAGAGGTGAAGTATATGAAGTTAGATATTAGTAAGATTGTAGATAAATATCACTTAAGCAAAGTAGAAGAGAGTATATTAATTTATATAATAAATAATATAGATCATGTTAAAGAAATAGGGGTAAGAGGAGTAGCAAAGGAACACTACACCTCTACTACCACTATTGTGAATTTAGCAAAAAAAATAGGATATTCTGGATTCTTAGACATGTATTATAATTTAAGTTTTACTTTGAAGGATAAAAGAAATTATTTTAATAGCGAAAAAAATAATAAATATTATGGAGTAGAATTAGAAGAACTGTTAGCACTAATAGAAGATAAAGATATAAGTGATTTTATAGATTTACTAATAAAAAATAAAAATGAAGTTATATATACTAATGGTCTAGCATTTTCATATTTTATTGCACAATATTTTACTAGAAAACTTATAGTTCTTGGTTTTAGATGTATTTATTCTGAAGCATATGAAAGTTATGATGTAAATGCTATAAAAGCTAAATTACTAATAGCTATTTCTAAATCAGGTGAAACAGATTTTATAATAAGGGCTTCTGAATCTGCTAAGAAAAATGGGATAAAAATAGTTTCTTTTACAGGAGAAGCGGAAAATACATTAGCTAAAATGTCTGATATAAATTTTAAAATATATGACATGCATACTATAGATGATCGTAATAAATTGTCTAATTCATTTTATCCTAATGCATTAATGTTATTTGAATTTTTAATAGGTAAATATTTGGAAAGAATCAAAGATGATTCAGTTTAATACCAAAAATTTAGTATTGGATTTCATAATAATGTTTTATTTTATTGGTATGTTTTCTAATCTTATTGAGTAGATAAGCTTTGTATTTTTATGAAATTCAATATGAAATTCTTGTCTATATTTATCAAGATCATTTACACATCCTACTTGTTTCATATGATCAACTTTTCCAGTACCATAGGCTTTAATAACATAATTATATGTTGATTTTAAAGTCATATCTTTTGGTAATACTAGAGTGTTTTTGTATGAATCTTTTGTCCTTTTTATTTCAATTTCCCCTTAATAAATGGGTTGTTTAATATTAGAATAACTTGTTTTATACAATAAACTGTGTTATTCTTAATAAGAACTTAAATTAAGAGTAAATAATGTAACACGAATATATTTCAATTAGTACTTAATAAATATAGTATGGTGATATCGAAATTTTATTAGTGGATTATTACAATGAATTTAAGAATAAAATTTCGGAGGTACACATTATATGAATGGTACAGTAAAATGGTTTAATGGAGAAAAAGGATTTGGATTTATTACAGGAGAAGATGGAAATGATGTTTTTGCACATTTTTCTCAAATAAATTCAGAAGGTTACAAATCACTTGAAGAAGGTCAAAAAGTTTCTTATGACGTTGTTAAGGGACCAAAAGGACCTCAAGCAGAAAATATCACTATTATTTAATTAATGAATATTTTACCCCTTAAATAGCTAGTCTATTTAAGGGGTTTTTAGTTGTTTATAAATCTATACAAGATTTGTTTCAAATATGAAAAAATTATCCTAAGTTTTAGTAGCCTATTTAAAAAATATGAAGTAAACTTACAAGTTGCATAGGCTATTTAAAAATATTATAATTTATACTAATAAAGGAGAATATATACCAAGAAGAAGATTTACTATTAGGGATGAAATAGTCTATTGTATAAAGAAATGCTTGTTGTAAGGGAAGAAAGAATTTTAGAATATACAGAAGATTAATGTGAAATATTAAAAAACTAAATAGTGAACAGGGGGAGATTATTTATGGATGATAAGAATGTAATGTCCTACAGCAAAGAAGAGCTAATACGAAAAATATTAGAAAAAGATAAGGATTTAAAAGGCAGTGATATTGATGAAGAATTATTTCATGAACTTATTAGTGGTAAGATTTCAAAGAATATAAATAATACACATGACAACAACTTAACATTAGGACAAAGAACTGCTGATAAAATAGCTACATTCGGTGGAAGTTGGACATTTATAATTACTTTTTGTGTAGTATTATCAATTTGGATTATAGGTAATGCTGTTATTCTAATTAATAAAGCATTTGATCCATATCCTTTTGTATTTTTGAATTTAATATTATCCTGTCTTGCTGCTATACAAGCGCCAATAATAATGATGTCACAAAATCGTCAATCCGAAAGAGATAGATTAACCGCTGCAAATGACTACCTTGTTAATTTAAAATCAGAAATTATAATAGAAGATTTGTACAATAAAATTGATATGTTAATAGATGAACAGGAAGAGTATAAAAAAAATCAAGAAATATTATTAAAAAAAATAGAAGAATTAAAATCTAATTAATTTATAATTACCTTATTCTAAATGATTTTGAAAAGGTTTAAAGATCTTATAGATAGATGTAGAAAAAAATAAAGCCTCTAATGAAAAATGAAAGTAGGTTTGTAAATCCAAATAAGTAAAATCTTATTGGGGTGATAATTTTTGCATTTTTATTAATTCAATATGAAGTTCTTATTGAAATTTACCAATGCCTTCAATAAAATTAGAAATCTATTCTGCTTATTTTATATAATCAACTTTTGGAGTATCATAAGCCTTAATGGCATCGTTATATGTTGATTTTAAGGTAATGCCTTTTGGTAATAATACAGTATTTTTTGTAAATTTATACTTTATTTACTTGGAAAACCATAATTTTACAGTAAAAAGAATTTATAAAACTATTGACTTTAATCATAGTTAGAACTACAATAGTTACAACAGGAGTGATAATAATGAAAATAAGCAGTAGATTTTCTGTAGCGGTTCATATTTTATCCATATTATCTATGGAAGATAAAAACTTATGTACTTCTGAGTGGATAGCAGGTAGTGTAAATACCAATCCCGTTGTTATACGAAGAGTAATGGGAATGTTAAAAAGAGCTGGGTTAGTTAATGTTATAGCAGGTACTGGTGGAGCTTATTTATTAAAGGATTTAGATCAGATAACATTGCTAGATGTTTATAGGGCTGTGGATGTAGTGAAAGAGGGAGAATTATTTCAATTTCATGACTCACCAAATATAAATTGTCCTATTGGTGCAAATATTCAATCTGTTATGGAAGGTGTTTTGTTAAATGCCCAAGAAGCTATGGAACAGGTATTAGAGAATGTAACCATGGAATATATAGTTACAGGTATAAGAAAAAAAATTAAGAAATAAATCAATTTTTTTTATAATGGGTGTAACTTACAAAGTTACAACTGCTTATTAAATTCATAACTTGTGGAAATAAGTTAATTAGCATAGATGAAAATTTTTTTGGAATTGTTGTAATCAAAATAGTTACAATTAAAAATAGGAGGTTATTAAGATGTCATTAAATATTAAAGTATATTTTGATTTTGTTTGTCCATTTTGTTTTTTAGGAGAGGAGAGTTTAAGTGAAGCCATAAAAGGAAAGGATGTAAATATCCAATGGATGCCCTTTGAATTAAGACCAGAGCCATCACCTAGAATAGATCCTTGGAATGATCCTTCAAAATTAAATGCCTGGAATAATTTCATTGACCCCATAGCTAATAAGTTAGGAATAGATATGAAATTACCGAAGCTTTCACCTCATCCATATACTAACTTAGCTTTTGAAGGATATCATTATGCAAGTGATCATGGAAAAGGAGATGAATATATTAAAAGAGTTTTTAAGGGATTTTTCCAAGAAGAATTAGATATTGGAAAAATTGAGATATTAGCTAATTTATCTGAAGAAATAGGTCTAAATAAAGAAGAATTTATAAAAGTTTTAAAAAACAGAAAATATAAGGATAAGCAAGAAAAAGCATTAAAGCATGCTTATGAAGAAGCTAATATTACAGCAGTACCTACAATGATTATAGGTGATGAAGTAGTTCAGGGTAATACTTCAAAAGAAAGTTTAGAAAAAATAATAAATAAACAATTAATAAAAAATAATTAATTTTATAAAGGAAAGGAAGAGATATTATGAAGATTGCTTTAATTGGATCAACAGGAAATGCAGGAAAGGTAATATTAAAGGAGGCCCTAAGCAGAGGACATGAGGTTATCGCTATTGCAAGGGATGTATCAAAGATAAAAGATACTAATGAAAATTTAACTGTAATGCAAGGAGATATTTTAAAATTAGATACATTAGGGGATAAATTAGGGGAAGTAGATGTTTTGGTTAGTGCTTTTGGACCTAAGGTTGGAGAAGAAGATACATTAATAGAAGCAACTAATAATTTAATAACTTTAGCTAAAAAGTTAGGGGTTAAAAGACTTGTAGTAATGGGTGGAGCCGGAAGTTTAAAGGTTCAAGGCGATGTAGAATTAGTTAATACAGAAGATTTCCCAGAGGATTGGAAACCAATAGCTTTAGCTCATTCAAAATCCTTAGATATATATAGAAATGAAAAAGAAGTAAATTGGGCATATTTAAGTCCAGCGGCATTAATATCATCAGGAGTAAGAACAGGAGAATACTCTGTTGGAGATGAATATTTGGTTGTAGATGAAAAAGGGGAAAGTAAAATTTCTTTTGAAGATTTTGCAGTGGCTATGATTGATGAAATTGAAAACCAAAAACATATTAGAAGCAGATTTACAGTGGCATACAAGTAAAATGTAGATCAATAAATAATAGTATGCTAACAAAGGGAATAAAAAATTGATGAGCTTATATATGAATTTTACTAAAAATAAGAGAAAAAACATAAAAATAGTATTGCAACCTAAGTAGTTTCATTAATTTTTACAGGTAAAGCCTATGAGAATTTTGTCATAGGTCTTTACTTTTATAAAGATGAGTCTAAATTCAAATAAAAGAAGATGGGACTTAAAATAATTATAAAATACAAATAATAATTTTTTTGCAATATTAAATAGAGTTATAATTTTAATTTACTTTATAAAAAATAATATCAAAGATACAATAAATTATTTAAATATAGTAAAATATATAAATAAAGAACTTAAGATTTATAGAGTTATATAAAAGGCTAGTAAAGTTTCTATCTAGTTACTGTATAATTTGGTAAATAATTTATGGAGGCAATGGAATGGATATATCCAAGTTTATTCAAAATAAAGGGCTTACAGAAATAGAAATAGAAGTTCTTAATTATATGATAGATAATATTAATGATATAAATAAAATGGGAGTAAGAGGAGTAGCAAAAAATAATTTTACATCAACATCTACTATTATGAGATTAGCTAAAAAACTTGGTTATTCTGGTTTTTTAGAAATGCAATACAATTTATTATCTTTAACTAAAAATGAATTAAAAGATAATTTAAATGATAGTAGCTTCATAGAAAGTCTAAATATGGATAGCCTATTAGAAGAAAATAGTACAGAAGCAATTAATAATTTTATAGATATTTTATTTAATGACGATCATAAGTTTATTTTTATATATGCCAATGGTTTTTCTGGTATTGTGGCAGAATATATAAATAAGAAACTTCTAGTTATGGGTAAGAGGTGTATTTTGTCTAATGGAACAGATTCTATAGGAGTATTTGAAAATAATTTAGATTTTATAAGTGCTATTATAGTAATATCTAAATCTGGAGAAACACCAATGGTATTAAATAAGGTTAAAACAGCAAAGGAACATAATATTAAGGTTATATCTTTTACAAATGAGCGGGAAAATAGCATAAGTAAGCTTTCTGATATAAGATTTAAGATTAAAGATACCAATAAATTAGATGATAGAAATTTAATGCCAAACACATTTTTCCCAAAGGTACTAGTGTTAATAGAGTTATTAGTATATGAATATTATAAAAAGAAAAATAGTAATGTTGAGTAACGTGTTATCTAAAGAGGTAACACGTTTTTTACATAAGAAAATCTATATACATATAGATATCTAATTATTATAATGTGAAATGTAAATGGTTTCTCAAAAATAAATAATGGGGGTTACAATGATGAAAGAAAAGATATTAAATCAATTACAAAACTTTTCTAAAGGAATGTTTGTTCCTGTATTGATATTACCAATAGCCGGTATAATAATTGCAATAGGGAACATTTTAACAAATGCAAAACTAGCAGAATACCTTCCATTTTTAAAGAATGGAATGGTATTTGGATTAGGAAAAATGTTATCTGGTTCATTAGTTTCAATTTTAACTAATTTAGGAATTATATTCTGTGTTGGTCTTGCAGTAGGACTTTCTAAGAAAAAGAAAGCAGAAGCAGGATTTACATCACTTTTAGTATTTTTAGTATTTATAAATGCAATGAACATTTTTTTAGAATTAAATAATAGATTAGCACCACAAGATGCCTTAAGGGGATCTGGCCAAACTATGGTTTTAGGTGTTCAAGTTCTTGATATGGGAGTTTTCTTAGGAATTATTTTAGGTATTGTTGTTGCTTATATACATAATAGATTTTGTGAAAAAGAATTTGATGGAGCTTTTCAAATTTATGGTGGTTCAAGATTAGTATTTATAATATTAATACCTATTACTGTTTTTTTAGCAATAATATTGAGTTATGTTTGGCCTTCAGTACAATATTTAATTTCAAGTCTTGGTAATTTTATAACAGGAGCAGGAAATTTTGGTATATTTACTTATGGTACTTTAGAGAGATTACTTATTCCTACTGGATTGCATCACTTAGTTTATACTCCATTTTTATATAGTCCTTTAGGTGGAGTGGCTGAAATAGGAGGAAAAGTATTTGAAGGAGCAAGAAATATATACTTTGCAGAAATGGCTGATCCTAATATAGCAAAATTATCAGCATCAGTAATTTGGGATGCTAGAGGATTGTCAAAAATGTTTGGTTTAATTGGTGCATGTTTGGCTATGTACCATACAGCATTACCAGAGAATAAGTCTAAGATAAAGGCAATTTTAATTCCAGCTGCGGTTACATCAATATTAGCAGGAGTAACAGAGCCAATAGAATTTTCATTTATGTTCGTAGCACCAATATTATTTGTTATACATGCCGTCTTAAGTGGATTGGGAATGGTGGTATTAAATATTCTTGGAGTTACAGCTATAGGTCCAAATGGGTTAATAGACTTCTTATTATACAACATACCTCTTGGAGTTGCCAAAACAGGATGGCCAATGTTTATTTTGATCGGTTTAGGACAATTCGTTGTATATTATGTTATATTCAGATTTTTAATAGTTAAGTTTAAACTTAAGACTCCAGGAAGAGAAGAAGATGGAAATACAAAGTTATATAGTAAAAAAGATTATAAAGAAAAGTCTAAAGCAAATACAAAGTCAGGTGATTCAAGTATTGCGCCAATTGTAGTAGAAGGTTTAGGTGGCAAGGATAATATATTAAAAGTTGATAATTGTTACACTAGATTGAGATTAGTGGTAAAAGATTCTTCATTAGTTAATGAACAATTATTAAAAAATGAAACAGCAGCAAATGGAGTAATAATTAAAGGAGAAAACGTACAGGTTGTCTATGGCTTAAAGGTAACAAGTGTAAGAAAGAGCGTAGACGAGTATCTTGGAATAGAATCAAATTAGAGTAAAAAATTTAGTTAGGAGTGACTATTAATTTAGTCACTCTTATAAAAATATAGTTATAATTTGAATAAAAATTCCATTAATTATGAAACAGGTTGTTAGTTCAAGTAACATGTATTTTTACTACTCCAAATTGTTTACTCCAATAAATAACTTTACTATAATCAGCTTGTAAGAAATTAATAAAAATAATATAGAATTTATAAAAATAAATATTAAAAGTAAAAGTCCTATAAAATATAAAAAAAGGTGGTTAATTTTATGGAACAAAATAAAAAATTTTCAATTGTTATTGCAGGTGGAGGAAGTACATTTACACCAGGCATAGTAATGATGTTATTAGATAATATTCATCGTTTCCCATTACGCAAATTAAAGTTATATGATAATGATGGAAAGCGTCAAGAAACAATAGGAAAAGCTTTAAAAATACTATTAAAAGAGAATGCACCAGAAATAGAATTCACATATACAACTGACCCAAAGGAAGCATTTACTGATGTAGATTTTTGCATGGCTCATATTCGTGTTGGAAAATATGAAATGCGTGAAAAGGATGAAAAGATTCCTTTAAAATATGGTGTTATTGGACAAGAAACTTGTGGACCAGGTGGTATAGCATATGGAATGCGTTCTATCGGTGGAATGATGGAACTAATAGATATTATGGAAAAGTATTCTCCAAATTGTTGGATGTTAAATTATTCAAATCCAGCAGCTATAGTTGCAGAAGCATGCCGTATATTAAAGCCAAATTCTAAGGTATTAAATATTTGTGATATGCCAGTTGGTACACTTCGTCGTATGTCTCAGATAGTAGGTTTAACTCCCAAAGATTTAGAAGTTAACTACTTTGGGTTAAATCATTTTGGATGGTGGACAAGCGTTAGAGACAAACAAGGAAATGATTTAATGCCAAAACTAAAGGCTTATGTAGCAGAAAACGGTTATTTAAACAAAGTAGAAGTAGATACACAACATACAGAACCAAGTTGGCAAGAAACTCATAAAAAAGCAAAAGATTTATTAGCTGTTGAGCCTAATTTCTTACCAAACACATATTTAAAATATTATTTATATCCAGATTATGTTGTGGAGCATTCAAATGCTGAATATACAAGAGCTAATGAAGTAATGAATGGAAGAGAAAAGTCCGTATTTAGTGCTGCAAAAGAAATAATTAAAGCTGGCACAGCAAAAGGTGGAGAATTCCATATAGATTCTCATGCTTCCTTTATTGTTGACTTAGCAAGAGCTATTGCTTATAACACGCATGAAAGAATGTTGTGCATTGTAGAAAACAATGGAGCAATAGAAAACTTTGATCCAACAGCTATGGTAGAGGTACCTTGTATTGTAGGAAGTAATGGACCAGAGGCATTAGTTCAAGGAAAAATTCCTCAATTTGAAAAAGGATTAATGGAACAACAAGTATCTGTAGAAAAATTAGTTGTTGAATCATGGATAGAAGGAAGCTATCAAAAATTATGGCAAGCATTGACTCTTTCTAAGACAGTACCAAGTGCCAGTGTAGCAAAAGCTATTTTAGATGATTTAATTGAGGCTAATAAAAATTATTGGCCAGAATTAAAGTAAAGGAGATTAGATATGTTTCAGATATTTAAGAAAAAGAAATTATATTCTCCATTAAGTGGGAAAAGTGTAGCATTAAGTAATGTACAGGATGAAGTCTTTTCTTCTCTAATGATGGGAGATGGGATAGCTATTGATCCAATGGATCAGGTTATAGTAGCACCTTGTGATTGTCTAGTTAAATTGATAATGAAAGGTTCAAAACATGCACTTGGTTTATTAATGAATAATGGTGTGGAAATATTAATTCATGTAGGCATTGACACTGTAAGTTTAGAAGGCGAAGGTTTTGAAGTATTAGTTGAAGAAGGACAAAAGGTTAAGTTAGGAACACCTTTACTAAAGTTTGATAAGGATTATATTATATCAAAGGGATATTCTCCTATGACAATGATGATTATTACTGAACCTAATGGTAGCAATATAAATAAAAAATATGAGGATATTACTGTTGAAGGAGGAAAAACTCCAGTAATTGAATTTTCTTAATAAATAAAAATTTTATCGTAAATACATCTATAAAATATATTTAGTAAAAGCTCGGAAAGTGGATATACCATGTTCCGAGCTATGTTTTAAACAAGATGCATATAAAGGGAATATTTATGTTAAATAAGGAGGTTAATATGATTAGTCAAGATATTAGAAAAATTGCTCCAGAAATGGATCCACTTCGTAGGGGTATGGGATGGTCAGTTGAAGATTTATCTAAGCCTCAAATTATAGTTGAAAGTACCTTTGGAGATAGTCACCCAGGAAGTGCTCATTTAATAAAATTTGCAAATAATGCGGTACAGGGTGTAGCAGAAAGAGGAGGAAAGGCTGCAAGATATTTTGCAACAGATATATGTGACGGTATGGCTCAAGGTCATGATGGAATCAATTATTCATTAGCCTCTAGGGATACTATAACATCACTTATAGAAATTCATGCGAATGCCACTCCTTTTGATGGAGGGGTATTTATATCAAGTTGTGATAAGGCTGTTCCATCTCACTTAATGGCTATAGGAAGACTTAATATACCATCAATTGTTGTTACAGGTGGCGTTATGGAAGCGGGACCTAACCTTTTAACTTTAGAGCAAATTGGTGCTTATAGTGCTATGTATCAACGAAAAGAAATTACAGAGGAAGAATTAACTTACTATAAACATAATGCATGTCCATCTTGTGGAGCTTGTTCTTTTATGGGAACAGCTTCAACAATGCAGGTTATGGCAGAAGCCTTAGGATTAATGTTACCTGGTAGTGCTTTAATGCCCGCAACTTGCAAAGATTTAGAAGATGTTGCAGTAGAGGCTGGGAAACAAGTTGTTGAACTAGCAAAGATGAATCTTAAGCCAAAGGATATAGTTACAGAAAAATCCTTTGAAAATGCAATTATAATTCATGCAGCAATTTCGGGATCTACTAATTCATTATTACACATTCCAGCAATAGCTCATGAATTTGGTATAAAAATTGATGAAGAAAGTTTTGATAGAATACATCGATACGCTCCATATCTTTTAAATATACGTCCAGCAGGAAAATGGCCGGCAGAATATTTTTATTATGCAGGCGGAGTACCAGCAATAATGGAAGAAGTAAAGCATTTATTACATTTAGATGTAATGACTGTTACAGGTAAAACTTTAGGTGAGAATTTAGAGGACTTAAAGAAGAATGGATATTATAAGAATTGTGATAAATATCTTAAAAAGGTTGGACTTACAAGAAGAGATGTTATAAAACCAATAAGTGAACCTATAGGTGAAAATGGAGCTATTGCGATTTTAAAAGGAAATATCGCACCAGAAGGAGCAGTAGTTAAACATTCAGCCGTACCAGAAGAAATGCATAAAGGAATTTTAAAGGCAAGACCTTTTGATAGTGAAGAAGAAGCAATATCAGCTATTATATCTAAAAAAATAAATCCAGGAGATGCTGTATTTATAAGATATGAAGGACCAAAAGGAAGTGGAATGCCTGAAATGTTTTATACAACAGAAGCAATATCCTCAGATAAAGAATTATCTGCAAGTATTGCACTTATTACAGATGGAAGATTCTCAGGGGCATCCAAAGGGCCTGCAATAGGACATGTTTCTCCCGAAGCAGCAATGGGAGGGCCAATTGCCTTAGTTGAAGAGAATGATTTAATTGAAATAGATATAGAGAAAAGAATATTACAATTAGTTGGTGTTAATGGACAAAAATTAAGTGAAGAAGCCATAGATAAGGTTTTAGTAGAACGTAAAGCTAAGTGGGAAAAAAGAGAAAATAAATATAAATCAGGAATATTAAAGATATTTTCAGAGAGAGCAGTTTCACCAATGAAAGGTGGATATATGGAATAATAATATTTCTGTAAGAGTTAGTACAATAATAGATTTATGGAGGTTTTTATTGTGATTAAGATGAAGGTTTTAAATGCTCTAAAAAAATGTAAGATAGTAGCAGTTGTTCGTGGGGAAACAAAGGAAGTAGGTATTAAAATATCAGAAAGCTGTATTAAAGGGAATGTTAAAGCTATAGAAGTTGCATACACAAATAAATTTGCTAATGATATAATAGAAGAACTTTCAGAAAAGTATTCAAAAGATGATGAGGTTGTTATAGGTGCTGGAACAGTTTTGGATTCAGAAACAGCAAGAATGGCAATATTAAGAGGAGCAAAATATATAGTGTCTCCATCATTTAGTGAAGAAACAGCAAAGATTTGTAATAGATATAATATTCCATATATACCAGGAGTGATGACTATAACTGAAATAGTCACAGCTTATGAAAGTGGAGTAGATATTGTGAAGGTATTTCCAGGAAGTGCATTTGGACAAGGTTATATAAAATCTATTAAAGGACCATTACCATATGCAAATATAATGGTAACAGGTGGAGTGAACTTAGATAATATAGATTCATGGGCAAATACATCTGTAGATTTAGTAGGTATTGGTGGAGAATTAAATAAACTTGGAGAGCTAGGAAAATTTGATGAAATAGAATTAATTTGTAATCAATATGTAGATAAATTTAATAAAGCAAGGGGTATATAAGATGAAAGTAGTTGGTTTTGGAGAGATATTACTTAGATTATCTACTAAGAAAGGAATGCTTTTTTTAAATTCTAAGGAATTTGATTCTAATTATGGTGGTGGCGAAGCAAATGTTTTAATATCACTATCTAGATTTGATATCGAAACTAGAATGATTACAAAGATTTCAAAGGATCAAATAGGAGAAGGCATAATTAACTATCTAAAAGAGAAATCAGTAGAAACATCTTTTATTAAAAGAGAAAACAAAAGAACTCCTATATATTTTGTAGAGGTAGGTAGCGGAAATAGATCTTCAAAGATTATATATGATAGGGATAATTCAGCTTTTGGATCTATTACTGAAGAAGATATCAATATAAAAGAGGCACTAAAAGATGTAGATGTATTTCATTTTTCAGGAATTACATTAGCTATTTCAGAAGAGGTAAGAAAGGTAACACTAAATATACTAAAGTACTGCAAGAATAATAATATTTTAGTAAGCTATGATTCTAATTATAGAGCTAAAATGTGGAGTTTAGAAGAAGCAAGAAAAGCAACAAAAGAAATACTACCATATATTAATATATTTTCTGCTGGAATATTAGATGCAGAAAATATATTAGATATGAGCTGTGATTTAGAAGACAAGTATGAAAAATTAAACTACTATTATAAGGAGATTACAAAAGCTTATCCTAATATAAAACACATTTTTTCTTCAACTAGAGAGATCAAATCAGTAAGTGCAAATAGTTTACAATGTAATTACTATACAAATAATAAGCTATATTCATCTAAGAAACATACCTTCGATGATATTATAGATAGAATAGGAGCAGGAGATGCCCTAACAGCAGGAGTAATTTATAGTATTATAAATAAAAAGTCTCCTCAATATACCTGTGAATTTGCTACAGCGTGTTCAGTTTTAAAACATAGTATACATGGAGATGCAAATTTAGTAAATGTTGAAGAGGTAGAAAATCTTATAAGTAATGGAATTGGAAGAATATCAAGATAATTAATAAACAGTTTAGAAGATTGGTTCAATAATTTATTCATATATTATCCCTAATGCCTTGAAGTATACTAAAACAAAATATATACTTTCTAAGTTAGTATTTACGAACAAATAGCAAAGAATTAAAGAAAATATAATGTATTATACGAATAAAATTGTAAACGATAGATAAATAATGTGGAATATATTATAAAAATATAATATAATGTATAAAAATATACAAAGAGAAATCTATAAAAATACAAAAGGAGACGGGGATATGTTTAATAAATTTGATACAAAGCCTCTTTGGGAGGTAAGTAAAACTTTATCAAGTGTAGCACAGGGGCTTGAACCGGCTGATATGGTTATTATAAATTCAAGGCTTATAAATGTCTGTACAAGAGAAGTCATAGAAAACACAGATGTAGCAATTAGCTGTGGAAGAATTGCTTTAGTAGGTGATGCAAAACATTGCATAGGGGAAAACACAGAGGTAATTGATGCAAAAGGACAATATATTGCACCAGGTTTTTTAGATGGTCATATTCATGTTGAATCATCAATGTTAAGTGTAAGCGAATATGCTCGTTCAGTAGTTCCACATGGTACTGTCGGAATATATATGGATCCACATGAAATTTGTAATGTACTCGGATTAAATGGTGTACGTTATATGATTGAAGATGGCAAGGGTACTCCACTTAAAAATATGGTGACCACACCATCCTGTGTACCAGCAGTTCCAGGTTTTGAAGATACAGGAGCGGCTGTAGGACCAGAAGATGTTAGAGAAACAATGAAGTGGGATGAAATAGTTGGATTAGGAGAAATGATGAACTTCCCAGGTATACTTTATTCTACAGATCATGCTCATGGAGTAGTAGGAGAAACTTTAAAAGCTAGTAAAACAGTAACAGGACATTATTCTTTACCTGAAACAGGAAAAGGATTAAATGGATATATTGCATCAGGTGTAAGATGTTGTCATGAATCCACAAGAGCGGAAGATGCTCTTGCTAAAATGCGCCTTGGAATGTATGCAATGTTTAGAGAAGGATCTGCATGGCATGACTTAAAGGAAGTAAGTAAAGCCATTACAGAAAATAAGGTAGATAGTAGATTTGCTGTTTTAATATCTGATGATACTCACCCACACACATTGCTTAAGGATGGACATTTAGATCATATTATAAAACGTGCTATAGAAGAAGGGATAGAGCCATTAACTGCAATTCAAATGGTAACAATAAATTGTGCACAATGTTTCCAAATGGATCATGAATTAGGTTCTATAACTCCAGGAAAATGTGCAGATATTGTATTTATAGAAGATTTAAAAGATGTAAAAATAACAAAGGTTATTATAGATGGAAATTTAGTTGCAAAGGGTGGACTATTAACTACTTCAATAGCTAAATATGATTATCCTGAAGATGCTATGAATTCAATGCATATTAAGAATAAAATAACACCAGATTCCTTTAATATTATGGCTCCTAATAAAGAAAAAATAACTGCAAGGGTTATTGAAATTATACCTGAAAGAGTTGGTACATATGAGAGACATGTTGAACTTAATGTTAAAGATGATAAAGTTCAATGTGATCCAAGTAAAGATGTTTTAAAAGCAGTTGTATTTGAAAGACACCATGAAACAGGAACAGCAGGATATGGTTTTGTTAAAGGTTTTGGTATTAAGAGAGGAGCTATGGCTGCAACAGTTGCCCATGATGCTCACAACTTATTAGTTATAGGAACAAATGATGAAGATATGGCATTAGCTGCTAATACATTAATAGAATGTGGTGGAGGAATGGTAGCCGTACAAGATGGTAAAGTATTAGGCTTAGTTCCATTACCAATAGCAGGACTTATGAGTAATAAGCCTTTAGAAGAAATGGCAGAAATGGTAGAAAAACTAGATAGTGCATGGAAAGAAATAGGATGTGATATAGTTTCACCATTTATGACAATGGCACTTATTCCACTTGCCTGCCTACCAGAATTAAGACTAACTAATAGAGGGTTAGTTGATTGTAATAAGTTTGAATTTGTATCATTATTTGTAGAAGAATAAATATAGAGAAACGTATTTAAAGTTTATAATTATTTTTGATTATTAAGAGAGTTATCGCATAAATTGTAAAAATTTTAATGTGGTGATTCTCTTTTTATACTTGGACTAATTTGAAATACTGAGCAATGAAATTGTATCACATAATTTTCACACAATAATTACATAATCACTTGATATTTTAAATTTAAAATTAGATTAGAATAAAAGTGTTTTTGGTATTAAATTTTATGTTTGAAAAGAAGCTATCTAAGATTTAAATCATGGATATATTACCATAGAATATTGACATTGATTTTTTATATTACTAATGTCATAGATGTAAAGCAAATGGCGACTGTAAAATTAAAAATAGGGTTTAATGGATAAACTAAAATACTGGATTATATTTTGAGGTGATAAAGATGGGAAGAAAAGTCTATCTTGTTGAAGATGAAAAAAGTCTGAATATATTATTAGAAAAGTATCTACAACGTGAAGGGTATGAAGTAACTACTTTTTTTAATGGAAGTTCTGCAATAGAGAAAATAAAAGATGTTCCAGATATTTGGATATTAGATATAATGTTACCTGATATAGATGGATATCAAATAATTAAAGCTGTAAAAGAAAACAATAAAAGTACTCCAGTTATCTTTATGTCTGCGAGGAATGAGGAACTGGATAGAGTAGTGGGATTAGAATTAGGAAGTGATGATTATTTATCAAAGCCATTCTTACCTAGAGAGCTTATAATAAGAACTAATAAGCTTATGGAAAGAATTTATGGGAAAAGTAATAATAGTACTGTAGATATAATTACAAATATTGGGCAGTACAAAATAAGTAAAAAGCAAAGAACTGTTTTTTTCGAAGAAAAAGAAATTCAACTAACAAATAAAGAGTTTGAACTATTAAATTTTTTTATAGAGAATAAAAACAATGTTATATCTAGAGAGCAAATTTTAATTAGTATTTGGGGAGAGGATTATTTCGGATCCGATAGAGTTATTGATGATACAATTAGGAGATTGCGCAAAAAGATGGATAAGTTAGATCTTGAAACTGTATATGGATATGGTTATAAATTGGTGGTTAAATGATGAAGAGATTAAGATTTAAATCATTAACAATGAGGATATGGACAACATTCACTGCTATAATTTTAATAATAATATGTAGTATTTCATTTTTATATTTAGTTGCCTTTAAGAGAATTAGTGAAAATTCAAGGTTAGAGGATTTAAAAGTCGCTCATGATGTTTTATTAAACAGCAATAATTTTAATGAACAAAATAGATTTGATGAATTAAAAAATCTTAAGGGAAGTGATCATTTTATTGTAAAGATAGATGGAAATGATAAATATAAAATTATAGATATAGGTAAAAGAAAAGAGGAACCACCACCAATAGAAAAGAAGAATCCACCTCCAGGACCTGCTAGTGATGGAATAAAAATGTGGATGGCTAGTTATATTATAGGTAATAATATTCAGCAAAAGCAATTTAAAGAATATCATAACAACATGAAATTTATTTTTATAATAAGTTCAATTAAAAATACAGGAGGGGAAAAACTTTATTTAATATCATATATACCCGAAATACAAGATAATGTATTACTATATACAGTAATAATTATAGGTATTATATTTATTGGTATAGGATTTTTTACTGCTAAATTAGTTGTAAATTATATTTCAAAGCCTTTAAGAGAGCTTGAGGATTATACTGTAAAAATAGCTCATAAGGATTGGAGGGAGCCTGTTAAAATTAAAAATGATGATGAGATAGGTAGATTGGTAGATTCAATGAATCGTATGCAAAAAGAATTAAAAAAGATTGATGAAGAAGAAAAAATGTTTCTACAAAGCATATCTCATGATTTAAAGACTCCAGTAATGGTAATTATGAGCCATGCTCAAGCTATTATTGATGGTATGTATATAGAATCAGTTGAAGAAACTGCTGAGATAATAAAAGATGAGGCAGCTATTCTTGAGAAAAAAATTAAACAATTATTGTATTTAAATACTCTTGCCTATACTTTAGAAAATGATAGTGAAAATATAGGATTTGAGTTACATAATTTATTATTTAATATTATAAGTAGATTTGAGATAGTTAATAGTAAAATTCAATGGAATTTAGATATTGATAAGGTTGTTATAAAAGGAAATGCTGAAAAAATACAAGTAGCTATTGAAAATATATTAGATAATGGACTTAGGTATGCAGAAAGGGAAATTGCCATAACTCTTAAAAAAGAAAATTCTGTTGCAGTCTTAGAAATTTATAATGATGGACCTAATATTGATAAAAATAATATAGAGCATATTTTTGAAAATTTATATAAAGATAGAACTGGAAATTTTGGACTAGGTTTAGCTATTTCTAAAAAAATTATAGATTTTTATAATGGAGAAATAAAGGCAGTAAATAGAGATAATGGGGTAAGTTTTATAATTAAATATCCTATAGATTAATAATTGGCCTTCGAAAAAGTAAAAGTAATTATTATTTACACTTTCCAATAAATTTTAATAATTAAGTTTAGAGGGGGTCTCAAAATAAAAATAGCCTTAATTTTAATATAGTAAATATAAATAATACATGCAATAAGCATATAAATGAACTACTTAGCAAAATGATTGCTTTATGAATGCATTATTTATATTTACGGCTTTAAAATTAAGGCTATTTTTAGATATCCTCTAATTATGTAAAATCACAAAAAATTCACATAGTTATTTGAAACTGATACAACAATTTATAGTTACAATTTTAAATAAGGAAAGTTTGAAAGTAGTTGAAGGCTAACAAATAACCTAAAGATTCATTTTAAAGACATAATCAAATAGCAATTTTATGAGGTGATAAATGTGATTAATAAAATAGTTTATTCCATAATAGTTCCTTTATATAATGAAGAACTTGTTATTGATGAAAGTTATAGAAGATTAAAGGCAGTTATGGATTCTACAAAAGAAAATTATGAAATTATATTTATAAATGATGGAAGTAGAGATTCAACTAAAGAAAAAGCAGATAACATATGTAAAAAGGATGAAAAAATAAAACTTGTAAATTTTTCTAGAAATTTTGGGCATCAAGCTGCCATAACTGCGGGAATGGATGTATCTAGAGGTAGGGCTATTGTGGTAATTGATGCGGATCTTCAAGATCCACCAGAGGTTATTCTTAAAATGATTGAAAAATGGAAAGATGGGTACGAAGTAATATATGGAAAAAGGGCTAAAAGAGAAGGAGAAGGATTTTTTAAAAAATTTACTGCTGGGATGTTTTATAGACTGTTAAAAAACATAACAAATATAGATATTCCAGTGGATACAGGAGATTTTAGGCTTATAGATAGAAAAGTATGTGATACCTTAACATCACTTCCAGAAAAAAATAGATACGTAAGAGGATTGGTAAGTTGGGTTGGATATAAGCAAACAGCTGTAGAATTCGTAAGACAAGAAAGATTTGCTGGAGAGACTAAATATCCATTAAAGAAGATGCTTAAATTAGCCTTTGATGGAATAACATCCTTTTCATATAAACCACTTACAGTCGCTAGCTATGTTGGAGGAATAATATTTTCTATAGGTACTATTGTATTTATAACTGAAATTATAAAGGCAGTAATAAACTGTACAGATATATTAAGTTTAGGAATGATATTATCAATTAATTTAATTATGTTTGGATTGATATTTTTTACCATTGGCATAATGGGTCAATATATTGGAAGAATTTTTGATGAAAGTAAAAATAGACCTATGTATATAATTGATAATACTATAAATTATGAGAAGGCTGATAAAAAATATGAAATTAATAACTAAAGTAAACAAATGTATATTCCATGGGAAATTTAAGCATATAAGTCGTTTTTCAATGGTAGGTGTTGCAAATACTACCATAGACTTTTTAATGTTTACAGTATTTAATGAGTTAGTTGGAGTAGAATATATAACCAGTCAAATCATAGGTTATAGTTTTGGCATAATGAATAGTTTTATATTTAATAAAAAATGGACTTTTAAAGAACGTAAAGTTAGTAAGAAGGTATTATATGAACTTATGCAGTTTATAATAATTAACTTAATTTCGCTTATTATAACAGTTTTTGTAATGAATTTGTTAACAAAAAATTTTAATATAAATGTATATTTAGCAAAAGTAATAGTTACAATCATAGCTCAAGCAACAAATTTTGTAGCATATAAATTTATTGTGTTTAAGTAAGTATATGAGAGTAAATAAAAGATAACATGTAAATAAACATATAAAAAATAAGAAATACTTAATTTTAGAAATGAATAAAGTGAAAACTAACATATATTTTGAGTGGGGGATATAAATAATGAAAAAGATAAAGTTTACAAAAGAGAATATAGCGTTATCGTTAATTTTGATATTATCCTTAATATTAAATTTAGCGAATTTGAACATAGAAGGATACGCAAATCAATATTATGCCGCAGGTGTAAAGAGCATGACTTTAAGTTTAAAGAATTTTTTCTTTATATCCTTTGATCCAGCCAGTTTTGTAAGTATTGATAAGCCACCTTTGGGTTTTTGGATACAAGCTATATTTGCTAAAATATTTGGTTTTAGTGGATGGAGTATAATATTACCTCAGGCTATTGCTGGGGTAGTATCAGTAGGATTAATATATGTTATTGTTAAAAGAAGATTTGGAACTGCTGCGGGTCTTATTTCTGCAATATGTCTTGCAGTTACGCCTGTTTTTGTAGCTGTAAGTAGAAATAACACTTGTGATAATTTACTTGTTTTAACATTACTATTAGCTTGCTTAGTTCTTTCTAAGGCAGCAGAAAAAGGGAAACTAAAATATCTTTTAATAAGTTTAGCAATTATAGGGATCGGATTTAATATAAAAATGCTTCAAGCATATATGATAATACCAGCTATATATATAACTTATCTTCTTTCTAATGCAGTATCCTTCAAAAAAAGAATAGTTCATCTTATGGCTGGTACAATTATTTTAATTTTAGTTTCATTGTCCTGGGCCTTTATTGTAGACTTAATACCTGAAGGAAATAGACCTTATGTAGGAAGTAGCACTAATAATTCAGTTATGGAGCTTATAATAGGACATAATGGTCTTGAGAGACTTGGTATTGGTAGTAAATCAACTCAGGGTGGTGGGGCACCAGGAGGAATGGATGGGAAAAATCAGCAAAAAACTGATGGGACTTCCAGTGCAACTAAAAACAAAAATTCAGAGCAAACATCAAAGGAGAATGGGCAAACTGGAGGAGAGACACCATCAATAGACAATGATCAAATGCAAGGACAACCTCCATCAATGGATAATGGAGAAATGCAAGGGGCACCTCCTAATACTCAAGATGGAGGAAAAGGGAATGCTAATCCTCCTAATGGTGATGGAAAAGGTCCCGGTGGAATGCCTCCAGGAGATAATGGAATACAGAAGCCTAATGGAGGAGGAATGGGAGGAACCTTTGGAGGCCAAGAAGTTGCAAGTATTGCTAGATTATTCTCTAATAATAGCTTATCAGACCAAATTATTTGGTTATTTCCTCTTGCTGTGTTTGGATTTATAGCAGCGGCAATAAAAGAAAAGCTAAATAAGACTTCTGATAATAAAAGAAAGTTGTCATTAGTACTGTGGAGTATGTGGTTATTACCTGAATTTATATACTTCAGTTTTACAAAAGGGCTATTCCACCCTTATTATTTAACTATGCTAGCTCCACCAATTTCAGCTTTAGTAGGAATTGGAGTTGTATCAATGTGGAAGCTATATAATGAGAATGGCTGGAAGTCTTGGATTTTACCAGTAGCACTTATCGCAGATGGATTAACTCAGATATTAATATTATCTTATTATTATAATATATCAAATACGGCCAAAATTTTAACCACAATAGTAGCAGTTTTATGTATTGTAGTTTCAATCGTACTTTCTATAATTAATTTAAGTAAAAATAAAAAAGGTATATTAAAATTTAGAAACATAAAACTAAAAAAATCACTGGTTACTATTGCTTTAATGGGGCTTTTAATAACTCCTTTAGTTTGCTCTACTACTACAATTTTTTATCCAGTATCTGGTACTTTCCCATCTGCTGGATTATCATTAATGACTAATAAGCAAAAAGATGGTTTTAATATGGGTGATCCTAATAGTGGTAATACAAAGCTAATAGAATTTCTAAAGAGTCATAAAACAAATGAAAAATATCTTCTTGTTACTTCATCCACTAATGGGTATGCTTCAGATATAATTATCAATACTGGAGAATCCGTAATGGCACTCGGAGGTTTCTTTGGAACAGATAAAGTAATTGATTTAGATGAATTCAAAAAGTTAGTTAATAATGGAGAAATTAGATATGTAATGGTAGGTGGTATGGGAGGCAACTCAAGTAGTGATATTATGAACTGGGTTAAAGAAAATGGTAAAGTTGTTTCAGAAAGTGAATGGAAAGATTCAAATGAGATAAATAGTGAAGAAGTTAATAAGGATAACAATAATAAAGAAAACTCAAACTCAAATACTAAACAATTCGGCCAAGAAGGAAAAGGGAATTCTGAACAGTTATACGATTTAAAAAATTATACTGATACTACAACAAAAAAATAGTTAATTATATATAAGGAAGCTTAGCATATAATGTTTCAACCCCACCACAGAAATGTGGTGGGGTTTATGTATTTAATACTCTATTTTTTAAGTATATAAATGGTAGGCGAATAGGGTATACATTTTGTTAATTATAATTGATAAAAATTTTAGTTTAGAATCAATTAGAATAATATATTAAGTAGATATATAGAAAACAAATTGATAAAATAAATAAAAAGAAATATAATATATGATAATGAATTACATTATCATATATTAAATGTGAATTATATAAACATTGAAATAAATCATAGTAAGTAGAAAAAGATTTATTAAGGACAAGAAAGGAGCACATGGAATGAAGCATAAATTTCATATAAATACAAAACAAGGATGTTCATCAATGATTATGCAATATTCATCAATACGTACCCAATTTGCAACGATACGAGATTCTATGAATTTTAATGATGAAAAAGAAGTTATATATGATATAAAGCCCCAATATGGTAAAGGCTGTATAAAATTTTATAAACTTATGGGAAATGTGATGCTTATAATTTATGATACAATATTTAATCATGATATGATAACAGAATTTGACTTATCGGAAGAGTATTTTGAAATAGAATATTGTGTTGATGGTTGCTTAAATATTCATGAAGATAAAGTAGGAAATATGTGTCTTTCTAAAAATGAACTTTCCATATCAATGTCCCGTGAAACTTGCGGAAAGGTGATTAATTGTGCAGGTCAGAAATATCAAGGGATTTCAATTACTGCTGAAAAATCAGCTATAGCATCATATTTTGGTAGCTGTGGGATTGAACTATGGGAGGACACAATAGAGGAATTAGAGAATGAACTTAGAAATCAGTATTATCAAGGAATAAATGTTTCTCCTGAAATTGCAAACATATTTTTACAAATATTTAATTGCAGTTTACCAGGGAAATCCAAAATTTTATTTTTTGAAAGTAAGGTAATGGAAATATTATCAAAGATAGTATCCTATGAAATTCTAGGGACAAATAAAATAAATCAATTGCAGCTGGATGAATTTGAAATTAATCAGATAAAAAAGATACCAGAGGTGTTAATGAAAAATTTATATGAGCTTCCAACAGTAAATATTTTATCGAAACAGTTAGCAATAAATAAGAATAAATTAGCAAAGGGATTTAAAGCAATATATGGTGATACTATATTCAGATACCATAGAAAAATGTGTCTGGAGCGTGCTGCTATATTATTATTAGATACTGATAAATCTATTAATGAAATTGCTCTTGATGTAGGATATTCAAATCCAAGTAATTTTTGTTATGCTTTTAAAAAGGAGTTTGGAGTAACCCCTTTGCAATATAAAGATTATTCCTTAAAACTTGTAAATTAATTTTTCCATAATTTTTATTTATTTAAATTGCCACAGGTGTAGTACCCGTGGCTTATTTTATTGGAGAAATTTAGTTATCTACTCATATATTTTGCAATATATTATCATATTTAAAGATAATAGATATTGTCCTTATTTTTAAAGTTTTTTTCTCAATATAAACAGTGACTACATCAATATAGATAATATGAATTTTTTTGTATTATAGTTCTTAAGAAGAAATAAAATTTTTGTAGGTACTAGAATACATAAGGAGGTAAAAAATGTTAAAAAAGTGTGTAGCATTATTTATAGGAGTTATTTTTATTTTAGGGCTAGTAGGTTGCTCTCAATCTACACAAGGACAGAATGGAAAAGGGAAAACTATAGGTGAACAGGAACAAAAACAAAATAAATCTAAAAGTAATTATCCTGTAAATATTAAGGTTTATACTGATGAGGGAAAAGAGATAGTACAAACCATACAAAAAGAGCCTAAGAGAGTGGTGATAATGGGACAATCTATGGCTGAATTAATGATTAAATTTGGATTACAAGATAAAGTTGTTGGGGTAGGATATCTTGATAAATCTTTTTCAAAATATGATGATGAAATATCTAAGATGCCAATTATTGCAAAATCATGGCCTTCTAAAGAAGCAATAATTGCTTTGAAGCCTGATATTATTTATTCTATGTCTTCAGCCTTTAAAGAAGATAGAGTAGGTGACATTTACTCTTGGAATGATAGAGGTATTCCAGTTCTTCCAGCGGTAAATTTTACGATAGGACGAAGCATTGATGAATACTTTAAAGATATTAAGAATTTTGGATTAGCTTTTAACATTGAAAATGAGACAAATAAGTATTTAAAAGAACAAAAGGATAGAATGGATAAAGTTAAAGAAGTAGCTAAAAAAGCAAAAACTACCCCAAATGTATTACTTGTGGCAAGTGCTGGACGTGAAAATTATGATTATTATCCGCCATCAGGGTGCATAATTGATGAAGTAATTGAAGGTGCAGGTGGAAAATATATAGAATTATCAAAGGATTCATATATGGAAATGTCAATTGAGTCAATTATTGCTGCAAATCCAGAAAAAATAATTATAACTGAATTCCAAGGTTCTGATAGGGAAAAGATAAAAAATAAAATACTTTCTAATAAAAGACTTCAAAATGTTATTGCAATAAAGACAGGTAATGTGATGGTTGTAGACTACACCAATGCAATACGTGGAAGCCTTGAACTTTCAGATTTGTATGAAGATGTTGCAAAATTTATTCATCCTGAACTATTTGGAGGAAATTAGTTATGTTACAAACAGGAAAAGTAGGAGTAGCAGAATCCAATGCAGAGAATTATGGATGTACTTTTAAAAAACATTCTCTGTTTACTACAATAATTATTGGTTTAGTTACTATCCTTATATTATCTATCATAATTTCAGTATCAATAGGACAAGTATCTATTCCATTTAGCCAATCTTATAGAATATTAATCTATAAATTAACTGGATTACAAACTGGTAATTTAGATCAATTTATGAATGGAATGTTTGAGGAGATTATTTGGCAAATTCGTTTTCCTAGAGTGTTATTGGCTATGATTGCAGGAATTGGGCTTACATTATGCGGTGTAGTTATGCAGGCTTCTGTGCAAAATCCTTTAGCTGATCCTTATATATTAGGAATTTCTTCTGGTGCTTCATTAGGAGCAACATTTTCAATTATGATTGGATTTGGTGCTGCAGGTACTTTAAGTGAGCTTGGAGTTGCTTTCTGGGCATTTATTGGCGCCTTTGGTGCTGGGGCTTTAGTTATGGGGCTTGCCAGTATTGGTGGAAAAATGTCCTCTGTAAAATTAGTACTCGCTGGAACTGTTATCAATGCTTTATGCAATGCAATTTCAAGTTTTATTGTTTATTTTGCTAAGGATGCAGAAGGAATTCGTTCTGTAACATTTTGGACTATGGGAAGTCTAACCTCTGCACAGTGGGGAAAGCTTCCTATTATTACTACCATTGTAATGTTAGCTGTGGTGCTATTTTTATCTCAGGCAAGAATAATGAATACTATGATGATGGGAGAAGAGACGGCGGTTACTTTGGGAATAAACCTTAATTTTTATAGGAGACTTTATATGGTGATTTCAGTTGCGGTAACGGGTGTTATAGTAGCAACTTGTGGGATTATAGGATTTGTGGGATTAATTGTTCCTCATATTGTTAGAAGCATTGTTGGCTCGGATAACAAACGACTTTTACCAACAAGTATCCTATTTAGTGCAATATTTTTAATTTGGGCAGATATTTTTGCTAGAACAATTATTCCAAATGGAGAACTACCAATTGGCATTATTACATCTCTTCTTGGAGCACCTGTGTTTATGTACATGCTCGTAAAGAGAAGTTATGGATTTGGAGGTAAGTAAATTGAATTTAAAAGTAGACAATATATTTGTTACTTTATCAGGAAGAAAAATTGTAAAGGATATTTCTCTACAGGTTGATGATGGAAAATTTGTTGGGATTATTGGACCAAACGGATGCGGAAAATCAACTTTGTTAAAAAGCATATATAAAGTAATAAATCCTGAAAAAGGATCTGTTTTTTTAGGAGAGAAGGATGTTTTAAAATCAAAGGCTAAATCAGTTTCAAAAGAGATGGGTGTCGTTGGACAGTTTAATGATTTGAGTTTTGATTTTTCTGTTTACGATATGGTTATGATGGGAAGAACACCTCATAAGAATTTAATGGAGCCTGATAATAAAGAGGATTATGAAATTGTGCATAATGCTTTGAAAAAGGTGAATTTAACTACATATTCTGATAGAAGCTACTTAACTCTTTCAGGTGGAGAAAAACAAAGGGTCATATTGGCTAGAGCTATAGCACAGGAGCCAAAGTTTTTAATTCTAGACGAACCAACAAATCACTTAGACATTAAATATCAGCTCCAAATTTTTTCTATTGTAAAATCATTAAAAATAGGGGTATTGGCGGCATTGCATGACTTATCAATGGCAGCTACATATTGTGATATTTTGTATGTAGTAAAGAATGGAGAAATAGTAACCTATGGAAAGCCAAATGAGATTTTGACTAAAGAGCTTATAAAATCAGTATATGAAATTGACTGTGAGATATATACCAATCCTATAACGGGAGAAATGGCTATTGCTTATAAAATGCCTAAATATTAAAGCGTACATATTTGAAAAAAAAGGAGGTTTTTATCATGGAAACTGACATGACCAAAGGAAAACCAATGGGAATCATTGTAAAGTTCTTTATTCCTATGTTTATCGGAAATTTATTTCAACAAATATATAATGTAGTAGATTCTATTGTTATAGGGAGATTTGTAGGAAATGAGGCCTTTGCAGCTGTAGGGTCCTGTTTCCTCATTATGAGTTTTATGACATCTATTTTAATTGGACTAGCTATGGGAGCATCTGCATTCTTTTCACAACTTTATGGTGCAAAACAATATGATGAAATGAAAAAAGCTATATCTACTTCATTTTTTTTCATATTATCTATAAGCATTCTGTTAAGCCTTATAACAAATGTATTTCTTTATGAAATAATTGAATTATTTCAGATGCCGAAAGATACTGTAACATATTCTGCTGAATATTTAAGGTATATCTTAACAGGGCTTATATTCACCGGACTTTATAATATATGCGCTTATTTGCTACGTTCCATTGGAGATTCAAAATCTCCACTATATTTTTTGATTGTTTCTTGTATTTTAAATACTATTTTAGATTTAATTTTTGTCTTAGTGTTTAACATGGGAGTTTCAGGTGTAGGATTAGCTACATTTATAGCACAAGGATTATCCGCATTATGGTGTGCATTCTATACTGTAAAACATATGAAATTTCTTGATTTTAAAAGAAAGGATATTGTATTTAGTAGAAAACTTTTTAGAACGATTTTAAGCTACTCTGTTTTGACAGCAGTGCAGCAATCTCTATCAAGCTTTGGAATGCTAATGATTCAAGGATTAATTAATACATTCGGAACTACTGTGATGGCTGCCTTTGCAGCTTGTTCAAAGATTGATGAGTTTGCTAATCGTCCTTTACAGGATTTGAGTAATGCATTTTCCACTTATGTGGCACAAAATAAGGGAGCAGGAAATATAGAAAGGATTCGCCAAGGGTTTTATGCTATTTTAAAAGTTATTGCTTTAATCTCTTTTATAATATCAATAGTTGTCTTTATTTTCGCACCTAATTTAATATCAATTTTTGTAAAAAAGGAATCCATAGATATTATTCAGGTTGGGGTAGGTTATCTTCGGATTGTATGTATTTTTTACATATTACTTGGTTGTATTGTTATGTTTTATGGATTTTTCCGTGGTATGGGAGAAGTTAATATATCAATTATTTTAACTGTTGTATCTCAAGGAATAAGAGTAGCCTTGGCCTATGGACTAGCTAGAACATCTATGGGATTTACAGGAATATGCTGGTCCATTGTAATTGGGTGGCTCTTATCCAATGCTTTAGGCAGATTTATGTATAAAAAAGTAATGGCAAATCCAATATAATTATATAGATAGGAGTGTTACATGAACACTCCTACTTTTACTGCACTCAGTACTGGCAATAACTTAGCTTATTGGTGAAAGTCTTAGATTAGTTTAATAGTGAGAATTAGGAACTGACAATAAGGCTTTAGCTTTCAATCATAATTACAGATTAAAGGATTTTCTAAATGCACTAGGGGTAATACCATAAACTTTTTTAAATGCTGCTGAAAACTTACTTGGGCTTTCATAACCTAAGGTAGTAGAAATATTATGTATACTCATCTCATCATGGGATAGAAATCTAATTGCTTGTTCCATCTTTTTATATCTAATATATTCATAAATTGTTTTTCCATAGGTTGCTTTAAAGCATCGTCTAAGTTTAGATTCGCTCATTTCAGCTATATTTTTCATTTCTTCGATTGTAGGGGGATTTAATATATTTTTATCTATTTCTTCCTTTAAAGTCCACATAAATTGTTTATTTTGGTAACTCAAATGATTATGGCGAGGTATATTTAAATACTTTTCATTTTCTAAATTACGTATAATAATAGCAAAAATTTCGTATATTTTACCTATATAATACATGTGTGGAAGATCACAACTTCTAATTGTATATTTTAATTGTTCAAATATCATAAGTAATTCTGGTGTATTAAAATAATTTGGCTTTAATAAAATATCCTTTGATAAGATATATGAAGCTTGAGATAAAAAATCTTTTATATATTTTAAGATAAAGACTTCAAATACTAAAGCAAAAGTATACCATATAGGTTCATCTGTATTAATAATTATTTTGATTTTTTTCCCTCTATTAACAAAGAAATGTATACCTTGATACAAACGCTTTGATTTTTTACCATTCTCCACAACAGTAATATTACCACTATACAAAGAGCATATTAATATATGATTATTTGGAATGTTATAAATATAGGTCACTGGCTTCAGTAAGGAAAAGTAAGCATCACTAAGCAGTAGACCATCAGCAGGGTTAACCTCTACAAACCAACTGTCTCCATTTTCCTTAGGTAAACGATGAATGTGTCCATTTCCATAATCATATTCTTTGCAATTAAGTTGTAAAGCAAATTTTTTAATTACTTTCATAGTTTCATCTATTTTCATGGATTTAAATCCTTTCCTTTTTAAAATTAAATTATTTTTCATATATATTTATTTGAGGATATTCCAAAATAGTTTTAATTTTAAAACTGTAAATATAAATAATACATTAATAAAGTAATTCATTTTGCTAAGAAGTTCTAAATTTAACTCCATTAAATTGATAATAATATATCATAGATGGTATCATATATAATCTTTTTAAACAATATAAAAATGCTCCAAAAGGGTATAATTATATACCTATATGAACAACATATGTTTCTAAAATATCTATTATATATATTGAAATAAAGAGATTTATCACATATAAATGGATGTTTATGATCTTTGTAAAATGAAAATGATTATCATTGGCATATGAAAAAGACTGTTGATATAATGACTCTAAAATCAGCTATAGCTAAAAGGTATATTACTATAAATATTATAAAAATGGGAGGAGAAAAATGAAATCAACAAAAGGAAAATTAATTTTTACTCTTTGTTTAATTCTTATGTTTTCTGTATTGGTTATAGGATGCTCTAAAAGTACTAGTACCAATAGTGGTGGAGAGTCAGATAAGGATCATAAAACTAGAACTATATCTACAGCGATGGGAAAAGTTGAAGTACCTGCAAATCCAAAAAGAATTGTTATAAATTATTTTCAAGGAGATTTGCTTGCTTTAGGCGTAAAACCTTTAGCAACTTCTCGTATGGAAGGTGATAGCGCCCTTAAAAACGAGCTTAAAGGTGTTAAAATCGTAGAGAAATGGGAACCTGAAGAAATAATGGCTTTTAAACCAGATTTAATAATTGTAATAAGTGAAGAGGAGTACAAAAAATTTAATAAGATTGCTCCAACAGTGCTTATCCCATTTACAAAAATATCTTCAGAAGAAAGATTAACTCTTATAGCTGAAGCTGTTGGAAAACAAGAAGAAGCAAAGAAAGTAATTAATAATTTTAAAAACAAAGTGGAAACTAGTAAGAAAAAGTTAGAAGCGGCAGGAGTGATGGATAAAACTTTCACTCTTATAGAACAAGATACAAAGCAAATAACAGTGTTTGGGAATAAATGGGGAAGAGGAGGAGAGATACTTTACGATTATCTTGGAGTAAAAGCTCCTAATGTGATAAAAAAAGAAATAATAAATGGGGAGCAATACAAGAATGTTTCTCTTGAAGCTTTTCCAGAGTATTCTGGAGACTATATAATACAAGCAGTTTGGAATTACGGAGGAGATAATTTAAAAGATAACAATTTATGGATAAATTTACCTGCAGCAAAAGAAAATAGAGTTATAAAAACAGATTGGAATTTGTTCTTTTATAAGGATTTATATTCTATGGATAAACAACTTGATTATATAGTTAATGCAATTCTTAAAACTACCAAAAAGTAAATTAAGATTTTATTTTAAATTATTGTTATAGACGGATCTATTTCTTTTGATGCTACTAAAATGGACATATATATAGCATGGAAAGCCATATTTAATAAAAATACTTTTTGTATAAATAAAAAAGCCGTTGACAAGATATATTTATCAACAGCCTATGGAGTTGTTGTATTAGCATAAAAAAATATGCTAATGTGGCAGCGTTTTTGTGTGTTTCACAGAAAATTTAATGATATTTTAACCTCAATAATAAAAAAATGGAGCACTTTAATAAGCTTTTGATATTAAGTTTTTTTACTAGGCAAAAAACTATCGCACTAATTTTTTTAGTGCGGCAGACCCTATAAATTAAAAGATTTTCTAAAATCACTAGGAGTAATTCCATGGATATTTTTAAAGGCAGCAGCAAATTTGGCTGGATTTTTGTAGCCACACAGTTCAGATATGTTACGAATACTTAGATGGTCAGCAGATAAGAGCTGCATGGCTCTTTTCATGGTTTCTATTCTAATATATCTATAAAGAGGAATTCCATAATGGTTTTTAAAAGATTGGCGAAGTTTACTTTCGCTCATTCCAGCTATTCTGCATAGTTCAATTGTATCCGGAAGATTTAAAATATCTTCATCAATCTTATTTTTAACTTTATAAATTTTTTGCTCATTTTCCCAAGTAACATAGTGACGGCGGTTGCTTCTTCTTTTAGGTATATCAGGGAAATTTCTAGTGATTGAAGATAATAAATGCAAAGTCATACCCTCAAAGGAAAGTAAAGGCATGTCTGTATTTCGTACAGCCCATCTAATTTGTTCAAAAATAAGCATTATATCCGGCGTGTTGTAATGTTGTGTTTTCCAAAGTTTCGCATCCTCCACACTAATTCTAGGTGCATTGGTACGCTCTTTGAGAAAAGGTTTTATAAAGTCATCAAAAATCAAAATACTGGTAAAACAATAATGTACGTCTTTAAAGAAAGTAAAGGTAAATTGTTTTTGGGGATTAATAATTAGATGAGTGATAGGGAATAAAGCTTGCTTCTTCTTTCCTTGCTGCGAATAGACTATTTCTCCGCAGTCAATACAAAAAAGCATCATAAAAGGATTACTAGAATTTATTGTATATACTATTTGCTCACTTGGAGTAAACCAAGCACTTGAAACAAATAATCCTTTAGCAGGGTTTACTTCTGCAATCCATCCATTTGACCAATGAGGAGGGAAATCATAAATCTGCCCTTTACCATAAGGTCTTTTAACAAGATTATATTTATCTGCTAAAGCACTCCAAGAAGAATCACTATATTTAACCATAAAACTTTTACACCTCTTTTTTCTTTGATTTAAAGTAATAAAATTATAGCATTATTTGAGAAGAATTTTCAATTAAAATATAATCCATTTTATTTTAATTACAATCCATAATGAAGAGAAGCGTTTTCAGTTAGCTCTTATAAGACAACAAACTGCTATCATTTTAATAGGAAATGACTTCGGAAAAGGAGCCTCTTAAGCCATTGACAGCAGAATTTATAAATGCTACGATTTTAAAAGTTAGACTAGTCTTACATTTATATATAGCACAGACGTTATCAGATTAATATAAGATATTTATAAGGGAGAGATATAAAATGAAAAAATTATTGTCATTATTTTGTGCAATATTTATGACTACTGTGATTTTTGCTGGTTGCTCTTCATCTAAAAATGAAAAAAAAGAAGAAGCAACTGTTCGTACTATAACTACCGTAAAAGGGGATATTGAAGTTCCTGCTAATCCTAAGCGTGTTGTTGCTAATTGGTACGTTGGAGAGGTTATTACTTTAGGGTTAAATTTAGTTGGATACAATGCTTG
This sequence comes from Clostridium botulinum, assembly GCF_001276985.1. GTDB lineage: Bacteria > Bacillota > Clostridia > Clostridiales > Clostridiaceae > Clostridium_F > Clostridium_F botulinum. The sequence goes on along the minus strand of NZ_LHUL01000027.1, from coordinate 130,211 downwards.
GGAACAAGAAACTATGCCTTTTTATGATAAACTTAAAGCTACAAAAAAAATAAAAAAGTGGGAACCAGAAGAGGTTATGAATTTAAAACCAGATCTTATCATCACATATGATGAGGCAGATTTTGATAAATTTAGTAAAGTAGCTCCAGTTCTTGTTATTCCAGAATCTAAAAATTCCATTGATAGAATAAAGTTCATTGGAGAAGCTACAGGACGTACTACTGAAGCAAAAGAGGCTGTTAGCAAATTTGAAAAAAAACTTGATGCTGTGAAAAAAACTTTTAAAAGTGATAAGTTTGTAGGAAAAACTTTCAGCATTATGGAAGACTGGGGTCCTACTGGAGAATTTAGTGGTATATATTATGAAACAGGTTCTAGGGGTGGTACTTTAGTATATGACTATCTTGGACTTAAATATCCAGATAAACTCAAAGAACTTATAGAAAAATCCAAAAAAGGTCGTGGATCTATAAGTTATGAAGTGGCTCATGAGTATTTTGGAGATTATATATTATGGTTTCAACAAGAAGGTAAAGAATCTAAATATTCAAAAACAGATATTTGGAAAAGCATTCCTGCAGTTGCAGCAGGCAGAGTTGTAGAAATACCAGGGAAGTATTCAGGTCTTTTCTATTATTCTGATATTACAAGTCTTACTGAACAACTTGACTATATGAGTGATGCAATAAATTCATTAGTTAAATAATTCTAATATAAGAAAGGAAAATAAATATGCAAAAGACCTATAATAAAAAGCGACAATTAGGAGCTTTGAATTTTACAATCTATATGATTGTAGGAGTGGTTTTGCTAGTAATTATGTCAGCGGCGTCAATTTCTTTTGGTGCTGCTGATATGAATTTGACTACAGCTTGGGGAGCCATTTTTAATTTTGACTCTTCTTTAACTGAACATCAGATTATTCAAACTCTCAGACTTCCTCGTATAGCAGCTAATATAATTGTTGGATCAAGCCTTGCGATATGCGGTGCTATAATGCAGGGAACTACAAGAAATCCTCTTGCTGATTCTGGACTTATGGGTATAAGTAGCGGTGCTACTTTTGCTATGGCTTTTTGTATGGCATTTTTACCTGGTGGAAGTTACGGACAGATGATGCTTTTTGCCTGCATTGGTGCAGCTATTACTACAGGTATGACTTATTTTATTGCATCTATTGGTAGAGGAGGCATGAAACCACAGAGACTTGTTTTAGCAGGTATTTCTATATCAATGCTATTTGGCGCTTTTAGCCAATATCTTTCTATTAAATATAAACTCGGACATGCATTAGCTTATTGGACTGCTGGAGGAACGGCAGGTGCTAAATGGAGTGAACTTGCTATAGTTTTCCCATTCTTTATTGTAGGTATTATTGTAGCTTTTGTTATATCGCCTTCAATTACGGTTTTAAATCTTGGAGATGATGCAGCTATAGGTCTTGGAATTAATACTAAGAAGGTTAAAGGGGTATCTACTGTAGTAGTTTTAATACTTACAGGGATTTCTGTAATTGTTGTTGGACCTGTTGGCTTTGTAGGATTAATAGTACCTCATATTGTCCGCTACCTTATAGGGGTAGATTATAGATACATTATTCCAGCTTCAGGATTATATGGAGCCTTGATTACTGTGACAGCAGATTTAGTTGGAAGGCTTATTAATAAGCCCTATGAAACTCCAATTGGAATTATTTTTGCTTTAATAGGTGTTCCGTATTTTCTTTATCTTACAAGGATACAAAGGAGGGAATTTGAATGAAGAAAAAGGGTTATTCAGTTTCACGTGGTCTAACTATTATTTTGCTACTTACCATTATTTTGTTAGTTGTGGCAGTAATAAGTGTAAACTCAGGTAAAATGAATCTCTCTCCTTCGGAGGTTTTTAATGTTCTTATTGGAAGAGGTACAGATAAACAAAATCTTATAGTATATAATTTTCGTCTTCCTCGTATTGTATTAACTATGCTTGTAGGTATTGGTATGGGAACAGCTGGCTGTGTAATGCAGAGTTTACTTCGCAATGATATGGCTAGCCCTGGAACTTTGGGAATAAGTTCTGGGTCAGGGTTATTTGTACTATTGTTCATAGTTATTTTTAAGGTAGACAGTGTATCTTCAGCTATTGCTCTCCCGCTTCTGGCCTTTGTAGGTGGAATGACAGCAGCTGTATTGATATTTTTACTTTCCTATAGAAGAGGAAAAAGTATATCACCTACAGGATTAATTTTGACAGGGGTAGCCGTTGGAAGTGGATATAGTGCTGTTACTATGATGCTTACTTTAAAGCTAGATGAAAAACAGATGGATTTTGTTCAAAGATGGAGTGCAGGAAGTCTTTGGGGAGACAATTGGACATATATTTCTATTCTTGCGCCGTGGGTGTTGATTCTATTTTTATATGTATTTTATAAATCTCGTATTTTAAATACCTTAAATCTTGGGAATCAAACTGCAAAAGGATTAGGAGTAGCAGTAAAGCGTGAATTTATAGGGTTAACTGTAGCAGCTGTTGCTCTATCATCAGGTAGTGTAGCTTTAGGTGGAAACTTCTTTTTTGTAGGAATGATTTCTCCACATATGGCAAGAAAGTTTGTAGGGTCAAATCATAAACTATTAATTCCTACAGCATCTTTAGTAGGTTCAATAATTATTCTATTATCAGACACTATTACTAGAACCATAAGTTTTGGAAGTGATATTCCTACAGGAATTGTTATTACTGTATTAAGTACACCTTACTTCTTATACCTATTAGTAAAGTCAAATTAAGGAGGTTTGTATGAAAAGTATTGAAACTAAAAATTTAGATATAGCTTATGAGGATACTCTTATTGTAAAAGAATTAAATATGCAGATACCAAAGGGGAAGATAACTTCTATTATAGGAGCAAATGGTTGTGGTAAATCAACTATTTTGAAATCCGTTGGACGTATATTAAAGCCTAAGAAGGGTGTAGTACATCTAAGCGGACAAGATATAAGTAAATTGTCTACAAAAGAAATAGCTAAAAAGATGGCTATACTTCCTCAAAATCCTACTGCACCAAGTGGACTTACTGTAAGTGAGTTAGTTGCATATGGACGGTTCCCTCATCAAAAAGGTTTTGGAAATCTTACGGAGGAAGATAAAAGAATTGTTAAGTGGGCTTTAGCTGCAACTAAGCTAAGTGAATTTGAGAGGAGAGAGGCTGATACTTTATCAGGAGGGCAAAGACAGAGGGTTTGGATCGCCATGGCTTTAGCACAGCAGACTGATTTGATTTTATTAGATGAACCTACTACTTATCTTGACCTTGCTCACCAATTAGAGGTTTTAAAGCTTTTATATGAGCTTAATCGTAATCAAAAGTGTACTATTGTTATGGTACTTCATGATTTAAATCTTGCTGCAAGATTCTCTGACTATATTATTGCTATTCAAAAAGGAGATATCATAAAATATGGACCTCCTGAGGAAGTTATGACTCCAGAGGTCCTTAGGAAAACCTTCAATATTAATGCTGATATTGTTATTGAGCCTAAGAGTAATCGTCCAGTATGTATTACCTATGATATTATAGATGAAAATGAGTGTGCGCAATTGAAGGAAAGGGAGGCAGTAGGTATATGAGAACCACCTTACGTATTTTTATAGGAGCCAGAAGATATTGGATTCATTTAATATTAGCATTAATAGCTGTTATTATTTCTACTATAGCAGGATTTTATAATCCCTGGGCTTTAAGAGAGCTTACAAGTATAGCAACTGAAGGAAGCGCTAACTTTGGAGGGCAATCTTTACGAATTGGATTAATGCTATTAGTTGCAACTATACTTCAATCAGCTGGAAGTGCTATTTCAGGATATTTAAACCATCATGCAGCTTTGCATTATGTTGCAGATATGAGAACAGAACTTTACTCTAAGCTTCAACATATGGGGCTTAGGTATTTTAATAAAAGTCGTACAGGAGATTTAACTAGCAGAGTTATTAATGATGTTATGGAGGTAGAGATTCTTTTAGCTCACATAATTCCTGATTTTGTTGTTAATATATTGACTTTCATAGGTGTAGGGATATTATTATTTTCTATTAATGTAAAGTTAGCTTTTATAAGTCTTGTTACTATTCCTTTTATTATTATGATTACTCTTTGGCAGAGTAAGCATCTTTCACCTATATGGAAGCAGAATTCTATGATTAGAGGGGAACTTTCTGGTACTGTTCAAGATAATTTTTCTGGAATTAAAGAAATACAGATATTCAATCAACAGGAAAGAGAAGAAAAAAGGATTAAGAACCTTTCTATGAAACATAGTAAGGCATACTTAAAGGCAAGCTTCTTTTTTGAAACTACCTTTCCACTTCTTGCATTTTTCACGGCTCTAGGTTCTGTTATAGTTATAATATTTGGTGGATTTATGGTTTCAAGAGGAGAAATTAATATTGGAGATATTGTAGGATTTTCTATGTATCTTAGTATGTTTTATGGACCTATAAAGAGTTTTTCAAGGCTTATGGAAATGGCAGGTAACGCAGTTGCAGGATGTAAGCGTGTCTTTGAGGTTATGGATGAAGTTTCAGATGTCCAGGAGAAAGTTAATGCAAAGAAATTACCTAGGGTTAAAGGAGAAGTTGAGTTTAAGGGAATTTCTTTCTCCTACAATGATGAGATAAAGGTTTTAAAAAATATAAATTTAAAAGTAAATCCAGGAGAAACTGTAGCTTTTGTTGGAGCAACTGGAGTTGGCAAAACTACAATAGCTAGTCTTTTAAATCGCTTTTATGATCCGCAGAGTGGAAGCATTTTAATGGATGGAATAGATATTAAAGATGTAACCTTAAAGAGTCTTAGGGATAATATAAGTATGGTTTTACAGGACACTTTTTTATTTAACGGAACAATTTATGAAAATATTGTTTATGGCTGGAAAGAAGCTACTAGGAATCAGGTTCTTGCAGCCTCAAAAGCAGCCAATGCTCATAATTTCATTGAGAATTTAGAAGATGGTTATGATACCATAATAGGTGAGCGTGGAGTACGCCTTTCCGGAGGACAAAAACAGAGAATTTCTATAGCTAGAGCAATTCTTAGAAATTCACCTATCCTTATTTTAGATGAAGCCACGTCAGCTCTGGATACAAGAACAGAGAAAGAAATTCAAGCTGCATTAGATGAAATTTCAAAAGATCGAACAACTATAGTAATTGCTCATAGATTATCAACTATTTATAATGCAGATAAAATTGTAGTTCTAGAAGGAGCAGGTATTAAAGAAACGGGAACCCATGATGAGCTAATTCGTTCTGGAGGAACTTATGCTATGCTCTATAAAAGTCAGGTATCTTAAAGGTAAAAAATTAACGACTTAAAATCTAAAAGCAATTTTGAGTCGTTAATTTTTTTATTTATTCTCATGTTCAGAAAGAAATTTTTGCATAGCATAAACAGAATCGGAACTAATAACATGTTCTATAGCGCATGCGTCTTCATCTGCAATAGAACTATCTATGTTTAGAGTTTTTATAAGGAAATCTTTAATAATGTGATGCTTTTTATATGTAAATCTAGCTATTTTTAAGCCTAAAGGAGTTAAAAATATTTTCTTATACTTTTCATTAGTTATAAGTCCCTTTTCAGCTAAAGTTACCATAGCACTATTAGTACTGGCTTTAGTCACTCCAAGTTTTTCTGCTATACGAGTCATTTTAACTCCGTTACTTTCTTCTGACAACTCATAGATAGCTTCTAGATAATTTTCCATTACAAAAGTAAGTTTTTCCATACAAATCTCCTGTGATTTTTAAAGTTAAGTTTATTCATTCTATATTAATAAAAGTCTTTTAATAATAATAACATATTTTAAATGGAGTTCCAAGAATAGAGATATAATATATTGATACAGAAATATATTAAATATATTACATAATAATAAAGGGATTTATTCCCGATTATATACTAAGCAAAATTTTGTAGTATAATATGATATTAAAATTTAAAGTATTAGATAGTATTTCTATAGGCTAAATTGAAAATATTAAATTGAAAAACTATAATATTTGGGGAAAAATAATTATTGATATAGCTATGTTATTAAAATTATGCATTTTATAATACAAAATGCATAATTTTCTTTAAAATGAAGTAATTTTTTTATTTAAATTTTGTATTTGATTATTAATAGTGTAAAAAATATGTTATAATGTCATATATCATATAAAAAGCTCGTATATCATCGGTAATATGGTCCGAAAGTTTCTACCTGCTAACCATAAATTAGCAGACTACGGGGTATTGTGTATTTAGTAAATAGATATAGTTTATGTCTATTTGTTATGAACTCAACACCTCAATTTGATTGAGGTGTTTTTTGTTTTACAAAATTATCTCCTATATAGGTGGATTCTTATTTATGTACCTTAAGATGCTGTATGATAAATAAATTTTTAGAGCATTAATAAAGTTAGGGAGGAGAGTAGTAAAATGAAAAAAAACGAGATGGATATTCAGTTAATGTATGGGGTTAATGATAAGCCACAAATATTAATGCAAATTTTATTAGGGCTGCAGCATATTTTTGCGGCTTTTGGTGGAATAATTGTTGTTCCAATTGTTATTTCAGCAGCTTTAGGCTTTGATGCTCAAACTTCAACAGCATTAATTAGTAGTGCAATTTTAGCGGCAGGAGTGGCTACTTTTATTCAGTCAAGAGGAATAGGACCTATTGGAGCACGCGTTGCCTGTATTATGGGAACTGACTTTACATTTGTTGCACCAGCAATTGCTGTTGGTGGAAAGTTTGGATTATCAGGAATTTTTGGAGCAACAATTTTAGGTGCAGGCATAGTAATCATTTTAAGTTTTTTTGTTAAACCACTAATGAAGCTATTTCCACCTATTGTAACAGGAACAGTTGTGAGTTTAATTGGGTTAACATTATTACCAGTTTCAATAGATTGGGCAGCAGGAGGTGCAGGATCTGCTAATTATGGAAGTTTAAAAAATATTTCTATTGCTTTATTTATAATGATAGTTACATTATTACTAAATCATTATGGAAAGGGATTAGTAAGTAGTGCTTCAATCTTAATAGGTATGATTGTTGGATATATAATTTGTATTCCATTAGAAATGGTTGATTTTTCATCAGTAAGCCAAGCTAGTTGGGTATCATTACCTAAAATTTTTGGCTATGGTATAACTTTTAACTTACAGGTTTTATTACCTTTTATTCCTGCATATTTTGTTACTATCATTGGAACTGTTGGATGTCTTAAAGCCATTACTGAAGTTTCTGGAATTAAAGCAGACGAAAAGCCTATTACAGCTGGAGTCCTATCCGATGGTGTAGGAAGTATGTTAGCAGGGGTTTTTGGTGCCTTACCCAATACATCATTTAGTCAAAATATTGGATTAATTCCTCTAACAAAAGTAGCTAGCCGTTATGTAACAATGATGGCTGGAATACTATTAGTTATTTTAGGATTGTTTCCTAAATTTGCTGCACTAATCAACATAATGCCACAGCCGGTACTTGGTGGTGTAGGAATTGTTATGTTTGGAACAGTTGCTGCAGCAGGAATTCAAACTTTAAGTAGTGTAAAGTTAAACAATAGAAATATGTTAATAATTGCCACATCCATTGGCTTAGGATTAGGGGTTACCTTCCGTCCGGAATTTATTGCTCAATTACCAGAATCCTTAAAAATGATTTTTTCATCAGGAATTTCAACTGGAACAATTGTAGCTTTATTATTAAATGTAATATTAAAAGAAAAAGAATAAGGAATTTTACGGGGTGATATAAGTGGAAAAATTACAAAATCGTATTTTACAAGAAGGTCATGCATTATCTGAAACTGTATTAAAGGTGGATTCTTTTTTAAATCATCAAGTAGATCCAGATTTAATGTATGAAATAGGAACTTATTTTAAAAATTATTTTAAAGAACATAAAATCACAAAGGTATTTACAATTGAAAGTTCAGGAATTGCTCCAGCTGTTATGACTGCAATGCAAATGAATTTGCCAATGGTAATATTAAAAAAACAAGCATCAAAAATTTTAAATGGAGATGTTTATCAAACCACTGTACATTCATTTACAAAGGGATTGGATTATGAACTAACATTATCTAAAAAATATATTGCCAAAGAGGACAATATATTAATTATAGATGATTTTCTAGCAAATGGAGAAGCAGCATTAGGAGCTGCACGTTTAGTTAAAGAGGCAGGGGCTAAAGTTGCTGGAATGGGGATTGTTATTGAGAAGTCATTCCAACCGGGAAGAAAGATGTTAGAAGACAAAGGATATGATGTGTATTCACTAGCACGTATAGCAAAACTTCAAAAAGGCTTAATTGAATTTGTAAAGTAAAAGTATTTTAATTATTGAATTCTAAAATAGTACTTATTGGTAATTATGTAAGACTATATTTCAAAATAGATTTAATTTTAATATGGCAAAGATAAAAAACAGATGTAATAAACTAGATTTATTTATAAAGTTGTTTTTTATCTTAGCAGGGTTAAAATTAAATCTATTTTATTTTAGATACTAATTATTTATATAATTGTATTTATAAATGTATTTATATTATTTATTGCAGATTCTAAATAAAATATTTTTTATATACAAATAAATATGTAAGAGATAATATAAACATTTCTTTAAAAATTAAACCTTATAAATAAAAATGTATCAGTAAGGAAAATAATAATCTAAGTTTATATTTAGAGATTGAAAAGATTCATATAAATACAATGAAAACACATATGGATATTGGTATAATTAATGTAATCCTATAATGAATAAGGAGAAAATGATATGAATTATAAAATATATATTATAGAAGATGATTTATCAATAAGCTTATTGTTAAAAGACTATATTACTAAATATGGATTTGATGTAAAGATAGCAGAAAACTTTGAAAATATAATAGAGGATTTTAACGAATTTAATCCTGATGTAGTATTATTAGATGTAAACTTACCAAAATATGATGGATTTTATTGGTGTAGAAGGATAAGACAGAAATCAAAAATACCTATAATTTTTATATCAGCTAGAGATAGTGGAATGGATCAGGTAATGGCACTTGAAAACGGAGCAGATGATTATATAATTAAGCCTTTTTATTGTGATGTTATTATGGCTAAGATAAAAAGTCATATAAGGAGAGCTTTTGGAGAGTATGCACCAAAAGTTGATGAAAAGATAGTGGAACTTCAAGGATTGAAATTTTATAAAGAGAGATCTGAAATAGAGTTTAAAGATGAAAGAGTGATTATAACTAAAAAGGAAGGGATATTATTAGAATATCTTATGAAAAAATATCCTAAAGTTGTAAATAGGGACTTCCTTTTAGAAAAAATATGGGATGATATTGAGTTTGTAGAAGAGAATACATTGAATGTTAATGTAAGTAGAATAAGAAAAAGACTTCATAAGTTAGGAATAGAAGATGGAATAGAAACCGTAAGAGGTGTGGGATATAGATTGAATAAAACTTGGTAGGGAGCAGAAAAAATGAAGTTATTTATAAAAGACAATAAAGGATATATAGTTGTATATTTTATAAGTATTTTTATTACATTGGGATACTTAGCTCTTTCAGGATTTGTACAAATTGGTGAGTACTTATATATAGTATTATTTAATACATTTATTTTAGGATGCTTTTTATTTTTTAGATATTATAAGAATAAAGAAGTATATAGATTTTTAGATGAAGGTCTAAACAATTTAGATGAATCTTTTTTAGATTTAGGGAATTCAGTTTTAGGGGAAAGTATCTCTAATATCTTAAAGAAAGAGCATAATTTATATGAAGCTGAAATTATAAAACACAATAAGGTTTATAATGATCATCTAACATTTATAAATCAATGGGTTCATCAGATGAAAACACCTCTATCAGTAATTCAACTACAAATGCAAGAATACGAGGGAGAAGAACCTTTTGATAGTATGAAGGTGGAGATAAGTAAATTAAATAGAGGATTAAATATGGCTATGTATTTTGCTAGACTTGATTCTTTTCAAAAAGATTTCATAGTAGAAAAATTTTCTTTATATAATTTAGTTATGAGTAAAGTTAATGAAGAAAAGCAGATATTTATTAAAAATAGGATATTACCAAAAGTTGAAATAGATTATTCTATAGAAGTATACAGCGATGTTAAATGGATGAAATTTGTATTAGAACAGCTCATTGTTAATGGAGTAAAATATTCCAAAGATAAGGGGAAAGAATTAATTATAAGAGCTTATGATGAGGAAAATGCTGTTAAGTTAAGTGTAATTGATAAAGGTGTAGGAATACCAAAAAAAGATATTAAAAGAGTTTTTGATCCATTTTTTACAGGGGAAAATGGACGTAATTTTGGAGAATCTACTGGAATGGGATTATATATAGTTAAAAGGATCTGTGACAGTTTAGAGCATAATGTATTTATAGAGTCTAAAGTTTCGGAGGGAACAACTGTTTCTATAATATTTGAAAAGTAGGATACTATATTAAATATATAAATAGGATAGATAGTTTAAAACTATACTATTCTATTTTTTTATTAATTAATAAGTGTGACATACATGTCATATTCATGTAAGATTTTGAGATAGTATTTTTATATGACATCTTTTAAACTAGATACATAAGTATTAGTTTAAAGGAGAGATAGTTATGGGTATTGATATAATGTTTATATTAAAGGCTATTATAATAGCAGTTGTAGAGGGTCTTACAGAGTTTATTCCTGTATCTTCTACAGGCCATATGATATTAGTAGGAAGTGCAATTAATTTCAATGGTGACTTTGCTAAAATGTTTGAGGTTGTAATTCAGCTTGGGGCAATACTCGCGGTAGTAGTTCGCTATTGGGAGAAGATTAAAGAGAGTATAGTAGAATTTTTTAAGTTTATATTTACTAAAGGAAAAGAAGGTAAAACTGGATTTAAATTTGGAGTTAATGTTATAGTAGGTTCTATTCCCATTGGTATTACAGGCCTATTATTTTATCATAAAATAAAATCATTATTTAGACCAGAAGCAGTAATTATAGGATTTATAGTAGGAGGTATTTTACTTCTAATAATAGAAAATATGTTTAGAAAAAAAGAACATGCTGTACAGGATATAGATAGCATAACTTTTGCTCAAGCTTTAAAGGTAGGGGTATTACAAATTTTATCTGTATGGCCTGGAATGTCAAGAAGTGCATCTACTATAATGGGTGGCTGGATTGCAGGAATATCAACGCCAATAGCAGCAGAATTTTCATTCTTTTTAGCTATTCCAGCAATGATAGGAACATCTCTAAAGGATTTATTTGAATTTGATTATTCTATTATGACGCCAACCTTATGGAGTGCATTAATATTAGGGTTTGTTGTAGCATTTATAGTGTCAATAATAGTTATGAATAAGTTTGTAAGTTATTTAAAGAAGAAACCTATGAAGGTATTTGCAATATATAGAGTTTTAGCAGGTCTTTTACTTGCTGCATTAGTATTTACTAAGATTATAGTATTAACTGTATAGGATGGTGGAGTAAAATGGAGATTTTAAAGGTTAGTAATTTAAAAAAAGTATATGGTAAGAAAATTATATTTACCGCTTTAAATAATATAAGTTTTAATATAGATGAGGGTGAATTTGTAGGAATTATGGGCCCTTCAGGAAGCGGTAAGACAACGCTTTTAAATATGATTTCTACAGTTGATAAGCCAACTTCAGGACAAATAACAATAAAAGATAAGAATCCTTTAACACTTAAAGGAGAGGATTTGGCTTTGTTCAGAAGAAGAGAGTTAGGATTTGTATTTCAAGACTTTAACTTGTTAGATACATTAACTATTGGAGAAAATATAGTGTTACCATTAACTTTAGATGGTATATCAATTAAAGAGCAGGATGAAAAGTTAAATATAGTATCAAAAATTCTTGGAATAGAGAATTTATTGGAAAAGAGAACCTTTGAAGTATCAGGAGGCCAATCACAAAGAACAGCTATTGCAAGAGCATTAATACATGATCCCTCTCTACTTTTAGCTGATGAACCTACAGGTAATCTAGATTCAAAAGCATCAAAAACTGTGATGGAATTATTTGAGAAGATAAATAAAGAGGAAAAAGTAACTACTATGATGGTTACACATGATCCATTAGCTGCTAGTTATTGTAATAGAATACTTTTTATAAAAGATGGAGTTATATACAATGAAATTTATAAGGGGGAGAGTAGGCAGCAATTTTATCAAGAAATAATAGATTTACTTGCTTTATTAGGAGGTGCTAACTAATGAATTTTAGAGAATTTTCCACCAAAAATGTAGTAAGAAATATTAGAGCATATTTTGCATATTTATTAAGCAGTACTATATCAGCAGCTTTATTATTTTCATTCACTATGCTTGTATTACATCCTAATTTAGATGTAACTACATTTCCAATATATTTACAGAAGGCATTTAATATAACAACAATAATTGCATATCTATTTTTATGTCTATTTATATTTTATTCTGTAAGTGTATTTATAAAGAGTAGGTTTAAAGAGTTCGGTATATTATATATTTTAGGATCTTCGGATAAACAAATTAAAAAGATGATTGCAATTGAAAATGTATTAATTAGTTCACTATCTGGAATATTTGGGGTTATATTAGGATTAGTTTTTTCTAAAATATTTTTAATACTTAGTGGAAGACTTTTAGGGTATAATGCTTTACGATTCTATTTGCCAGTTAAAGCAATTATAATAACTTTTTTAGCCTTTGTTTTAATGGGAATTTTAATTTCTATCTTTACTACATATATGATAAAGGAAGATGAAGTTTTAAATTTACTCAAGGGCACACAAAAACCAAAGAGTGAGCCAAAGACTTCAAATATTATTGCAATATTGTGTGTAGTATTATTGCTTGGAGGATATTATTTTTCTATTACATCAACTATGAATAATATAGCCTATAGAATTATACCTGTAACAGTAGTAGTTATAATTGGAACATATTTGTTGTTTTCACAATTAAGTGTTTTTGTAATAAAGATTTTAAAAAAGAATAGAGAATTCTATATGAATAAAACAAAGGTATTATGGATTTCAACCCTTTTATATAGGATAAAGGATAATACTAGAATGTTCTTTTTAATCACCATAACTTCTGCCATGGCATTTACATCTATTGGAGCTGTATCAGCTTTTTGGATCAATAAGGAGGCTGAAGTTGATAAAAATTTTCCTCAAGCATTTTTTTACGCATCTTACAAAAAAGATTATAACGAATTAGACTTTATAGAAGGTTCTTTAAAAAAAGAAGGTTATAACTATACAAAAGTTCAAGGGCATATTAAGTCTTTAGTATCTAAGAAAAATACTATCCCTATAAATATAATTAATGAAAGTACCTATAATAGTATAGCTGAATCACTTGGACAAGAAAAAATACATATTAAAAGTAATGAAGCAATAGCAGGGACACCATTAATGGGTAATAAGAGAGATAATATTTTAGTAAATAATATGGATATAAAAGTCATCACAACGTTAGAAGAAAGAATAATTCCTGCATTATATGATTATGTATATATTGTAAAAGATGATGTATATGATAAAATTAGTGGTTCAACATCTTCATTTTGCGCATTTAATGTAGAAAGTTATAAAGATACTTTGAATATTTGTAAAAACTATGAGGCAAAATTTGGAGAAAGCAATAATAAGAAAGATCATATTATTTTAATGAAAGCGAATATACTAGAATCACATAAAATAGGATATGGAGTGATTATGTTCTTAACTATATTCATAGGAATAATTTTCTTTGTAACTACGGGGAGCTTTTTATATAACAAATATTATATGGATGTTCAACAAGATAGAATGAAGTATGAACAGCTAAATAAAATTGGGATAACCTTTAAAGAAATAAAAAAAGTATCAACTATTGAAATTGGAGTACTATTTTTGTTCCCTTATATTGTTTCAGTAATACATTCACTATTTGCATTGTCAGCATTAAAAAATGCCTTTGAAATGGATGTTAACTTAGTAGCATTTTTTGTAATGGGTAGTTTCTTCATTATTCAAATAATATATTTCTTTATTATAAGAGGGAACTATCTATTAGATATAAAAAAAAGTTTAGCAAATAGAATATAAAAACTGTATTTCACTCACAAATAGTGGGTAACAAAGAGATTCTTTATAGCCTAGATGAAAATTTAAGAGTCCAGTATAATATGAGAGCTTTTAAAGATTATATAAAACTAAATGAAGAGAGACAAATTGTTATGGATTCAATAAAGAAGGATGGTAAAGTTTATAGTTAATGATGCTTTATATAATAAAAAAAGCATAATAGAAAAGTGTTTAGAGGGTAATGTAGCAGCCAGCTATATTACCCTTTAGTAATTAGGTTTATAATTATTTGGAGGAGTTACTTTATTCATCTAAAAGTATTAATTCTCTTGCATATGGTAGGATTTCAATATATTTTGGAAATTTATAGTATTGATTATATATTGCCACAATACTAATTTGTTTAAAAATTTCAACTTTTATTTTACTATGGTATTTATAATGAAAAAGTAATAAAATAAATACTGTCGTTTAAAACTTAATATTTAGAAAAGAGGTGTTACCTTGAGATTATTAAGACAGTTAGGAATAATTTTACTAATTTGCCTACTAGGTGAAGCCATACATGACTTCTTTAAGTTACCTATACCAGGAAATGTTATAGGGATGATACTATTATTTCTATGCTTATCCTCAGGTATAATAAAATTAACTAAAATAAACTACATAAGTAAATTCTTACTTGATCATTTAGCTTTTTTCTTTGTACCGGCGGGAGTAGGAATTTTATCCTGTATGCCTATGCTAAAAGGTAAATGGTTAGCATTTTTAGGAGTATGCTTAATAACAAGTATTATTATAATAGTTGTTACGGGTTGGACTATTCAACTATATATAAAATTAACAAGTAAGGAGGTGTAAGAATGATCCAAGATATTTTAAATTCCCCTGTTTTTGGAATCTTATTATCAATAATAGGTTTTGAAATAGGACTTTACATATATAGAAAAACAAAAATAGCCTTATTTAATCCTCTTTTAATATGTATAGCTTTAATAGTATGTATATTAATATCCTTTAATATTAAATTAGATAATTTTAATAAAGGTGGTAATCTTATATCTTTCTTTTTAGGACCTGCTACTGTAGCACTTGCTGTACCATTGTATAAAAAAATAAATGTAATAAAAAAATATGCTATACCTATATTACTGGGGGTAACTGTGGGTTGTATAACTGCTATGATAAGTATATTCTATATTTCTAAAGCGTTTGGTCTGACCAGTGAATTATCTTATTCATTGATGCCAAAATCTATAACAACACCTATAGGTATAGAAGTGTCTAAAGTTTTAGGTGGTATACCTGCCATTACGGTATCTGCTATTATAATAACAGGTATAATGGGAGCTGTAATAGCTCCTATAGTGTGTAAGATATTTAAAATTAAAAACAATATAGCTATAGGTATTTCTATTGGAACATCATCCCATGCTATAGGTACCACAAAAGCTATAGAAATGGGAGAAACTGAAGGAGCTATGAGTAGCTTAGCTATAGGTATAGCGGGACTTATTACTTCTTTCTTAGCTCCTATAATAATAAAATTTCTACATTAATTATTGATTGTTTTTATTTCGTTTTATTTTAACTAGCTTATTTTTATATAGGATCTTATCAAAATAATTAATTTTAATAAAAGGGTGTCTCAAAATAGATTTAATTTTGAGATGCCCTTTTTAGTTAATGAGAATTAGTATGAAATTTTTTGCAAAATTATCAATTCAATTTAAAAATTAGTATTATTAAAATTTATAGTTAACTTATAATACATGGTATATATAAAAAAAATTGACAAAAAGCTCAAAATATAATATATTTATTTTAAAAATATATTATAATTAGGGGGACAATATGAAAAAAGCAAAAAAAAGTCTAATTTTATCACTGGTATTACTATTTATTCCAATGATGGTAATAGGATGCAGCTCTAAACCAAAGGTAAGTGCTGATGAGACAGCAAAAATTTTATTTGATTTTTATATTAAAGGAGATCAGGAGTCTTTATCAAAAATTAAAATATCTAAAGATCAAATAGAAGAAATTTCAAAGATGCAAAAGGATAAAACTATATCAACAATAAAAACTAATCTTGCAACAGCAGGCTTGAAAGTTAACGATGAACAAATAAAGCAAATATATGCAGCTCGTGTATCTGCTTTAAAGAAATTATCAGCAAAGGCAGAGGTTGTTTCTCAAGATGATAAATCTGCACAGGTTAAATTAAAAGCGACTCACATTGATGAAGTTGCTCTTGACGAAAAAGCAGCAACAGATGCTGTTGAAGAAGTTAAAAAAATGAATCTTACTGATAGACAAGAAGCTCTTAACAAAGCAACAGATATTTATATAAAAAATTTAATAAAATCATATGAAAATGTAAAACCATCATCTGATATGAAAGAGCAAACTTTTAAATTTATTATAAAAGAAAAGACTTGGATAGCAGAAGATATGAAAAATTTTGGTGAAGGTATTGTTAAGTTAACTTCAGGAATAAAATAAATTTTATAAGAATAAAATTTATTCTATACATAATAATACAGTTTTAAATAAAAAATTATTAATTAAAATTAAAAGATTAATTTAAAATTATATATTTATACTAAGGAGATGGAAAAGGATTTACCATCTCCTTAATTTTTATTATAATAAAGATTTTTTAATACTTTTAATACAATCCAATTAATAAGTACAAGAAATTTAATAGATTAGAATTTAATAGATTAGTATATATAATATAGAAGTAGCGGAATTAGACTTTATTAGATAAGAAGTTAAAGCATTTAAAATATGATAAAGATTTATTTAATATGACATACAGATGTCACATATGATTTGGTACTATGAATACAAATAATTACTTAGAAATTTATTAAGGAGTGATAATGAACTTGGAGTATATTACAGCAAAAACTTTGATATCAAATTATAGTGAGAATAATTGGTGGTTTGGAATAAATTATAATATGAATATTTATAAAGGTTGTTGTCATGGCTGTATTTATTGTGATTCTAGAAGCGAATGTTATGGTATAGATAACTTTGATAAAGTAAGAGCAAAGAAAAATGCAATACAGATTATTAAAAATGAATTAAGAAAAAAAAGAAAAAAAGGGGTTATAGGAACTGGAGCCATGAGTGATCCTTATAATCCTTTCGAAAGAGAATTGATGCTTACAAGAATGGCATTAGAAGAAATAAATACTCTCAATTTTGGAGCAGCGATAGCAACTAAAAGTAATCTTATAGTACGAGATATTGATATTTTAAAAAAAATTAAGACTTATTCACCTACACTAGTAAAAATTACAATAACTACCTATGATGATGAATTGTGCAAAAAAGTTGAACCTAATGTTTGTGTAACATCTAAAAGATTTCAAGCTATAAAAGAACTTTCTTACAATGGTATATTTACCGGTATATTACTTATGCCTATTTTGCCCTTTATAAATGATAATGGAGAAAATATTGTGAAAATAGTAAAAAAGGCTCATGAATGTGGTGCAAAATTTATTTTTGCATATGGTATGGGATTAACTTTAAGAGGAAATCAGAGGGAATATTTTTATAGGAAACTAATAAGAGAGTTTCCAAAAGAAAATATGGTAGTAAAATATAAAAATGCATTTGGGAATAAATATGAATGTGCCTCACTTAATCATAAAAAATTATGGAGTATATTTAAAAATGAATGTGAAAAATTAGGTATTTTATATAAAATGGAAGATATAATTTTGGCATATAAAGATAATTATGGAAATAATCAGCTAAGCTGGTTTTAGTAATTTAAATAATAAAAAAACTCATTATATAATAATTTACTTTCAATCAAAACTGTGTAATAATATAGAAATGTAAAAAACTTAAAAGTTCTTATAAATAAAAATAAAATAATAAAGTATAGTGAGGCGTAAATATGAGAATAGGATTTGATCACGAAAAATACCTTGAAGAACAATCAAAGTACATATTAGAAAGAGTTAACAATTATGATAAACTATATTTAGAATTTGGAGGAAAACTTTTATTTGATCTGCATGCAAAAAGAGTTTTACCTGGATTTGATGAAAATGCAAAAATTAAACTACTACATAAATTAAAAGAAAAAGTAGAAATAATTATTTGTTTATATGCAGGAGATATTGAAAGAAACAAAATAAGAGGAGATTTTGGTATTACTTATGATGTTGATGTTTTAAGACTTATTGATGACTTAAGAGGATATGACCTTGAAGTAAATAGCGTTGTAATAACAAGATATAGCGGTCAACCTGCAACTAATATATTTATAAATAAATTAGAACGTAGAGGCATAAAGGTTTATAAGCATGAAGCTACTAAAGGATACCCTACAGATGTAGATACTATTGTAAGTGATGAAGGATATGGTAAAAACCCATATATTGAGACAACAAAGCCTATTGTAGTCGTGACAGCACCAGGTCCAGGAAGTGGTAAATTAGCTACTTGTCTGAGCCAACTTTACCATGAATATAAAAGAGGTAATGTGGCAGGGTATTCGAAATTTGAAACTTTCCCAGTGTGGAATGTACCTTTAAAACATCCTCTAAATATAGCCTATGAATCAGCTACAGTAGATCTTAAAGATGTGAATATGATAGATTCTTTCCATTTTGATGCTTACAACAAAGTAGCTGTAAACTATAACCGTGATATTGAAAGCTTCCCTGTACTTAAAAGAATTATAGAAAAGATAACAGGAGAAGAATCTGTTTATAAATCTCCAACAGATATGGGGGTAAATAGAGTGGGATTTGGTATAGTTGATGATGAAGTTGTTAAAGAAGCATCTAAACAAGAAATAATAAGAAGAGCTTTTAAAACAGCCTGCGAATATAAAAAAGGATATGTAGATAAAGAAACTTTTCATAGAGCTAAACTTATTATGGAAGAGATGAATTTAAAAGAAGAGGATAGGAAAGTTGTTATACCTGCAAGGAAATACGCAGCTAAATTAAAAGAAAGAGCTAACAAAAGTGAAACTTGTACAGTTGTAGCTTTAGAATTAGAAGATGGAACAATATTAACAGGTAGAAGTTCAGAGTTAATGGATGGAACAGCTGCTGTAATTTTAAATGCAGTTAAGCATTATGCAAATATATCTGATGAAATACATCTTATTTCACCAGTTATATTAGAACCGATTATAAATTTAAAAGCAAAAACTTTAGGAAGCAAAAGAACTGCTTTAAGTTGTGAAGAAGTGCTAATAGCCCTTAGCATATGTGCAGCTACAAATCCAACAGCTCAAGTAGCTATGTGTAAATTACCAATGCTAAAGGGGTGTCAGGCTCATTCAACTACAATTTTGAGCACAAATGAAGAACAAACCTTTAGAAAGCTTGGAATAGATGTAACCTGTGATCCAGAATATATTTCAGAAAGCCTTTATTATAATAACTAAAATTAATATAAATTACATGCCCAAAATCATTATTCTAAAATTTGAAATAATGGTTTTGGGCATGCTTTTTATTTTCTATGAAAAATATTGCTTTATAAATTTAAATTAGATTTTAATTTTTTAATATTGATTATTAGGGTATTTATATTATAAAAGGAGAATTATGAAAAATATAGATATAAAAATTTAATTGATATAAAATATAATAGTAAATATTTGACTTAATAAGTAAATTTAATTTAAAATTTACTAATATTAATATAAGGGTAAATTAGTATAATTAAATTAATAAAAATAGATATAAGAAGGGGGAGGGCGTATATATGTTAGAAACAATAATACTAGCCTTAATAATGGCTAAATTAAAAGGATATGAAATAAAACCATTATTTAAATCATGGCATATTTATCCTGTAGTAACTATTGAATTAATATATATAATTATACAAATAAACATATTCTTAGAAAATTATAGTTTAATAAGGTATGCTAAAATATTAGAGGCTATATATATTTGTTCTTATTTATTTATCATTATAAAATATGAGCAATATACAAGTGCTATTATAGGGGCTATATTTATTTTAATAGGTAGTATGTCAAATAAAATTGCTATAGGAGTAAATAATGGAAGAATGCCTGTGTTTCCTACACTATCTTATTTTACAGGATATGCAAAACCTTATTCTTTCGTTAAAGTTAATGATATACATATTCTAGGTGGTTCATCTACTAAATTTAAATTTTTAACAGATATAATTGACGTAGGCTATAGTATTATGAGTATTGGAGATATATTTATAAGACTTTTTGTTTTTATTGTTATTTTTAATACTATAAAACATATAAATAATATAAAATCTATAAAAATTTAAAACAATTTCTAATTATTAGGATGATAAATATATTAGAATATATTATAATTTTAATTATTGAAAAATATATATAAATTGCTAAATATTAAAAGTAAGTTCATTTTATTTAAATAATGTTAGTGATATAATTATAAAAGATGTATAAATATTTACATAATTAATAAAGGAGAAATAAAATATGCTAAAGTTATCCATCGTAGAATTTGTTGCAAGAGCTACTCCAGAAGCATTTTTACTTATTTTTGCAGTTTATACATTTTCCAATACTAAGATGAATAAAAAAAACTATTTACTATCTAGTTTCTTAATGCTAATAATGATATTTATAATCAGATCTTTACCAATCAGTTATGGTATTCATACAATACTTAGTATTATGGTGCTTATTTTATTAAGTTATATTATAAATAGAATAGATGTAATAAGAGCAGTAAAAAGTACTATTATTACAATAATTCTTCAGCTTATCTGTGAGGGTACTAATATTTTTATAATACAATATATTTTAAAAAAGAATATGAACCATATATTTAGGGATCCTAATTTGAAAACTATATATGGAATTCCATCTTTGATTATTTTTGCTTGTATCATAGTATTACGTTATATTAGATTATTAAAAAGAAAAGAGTTGCAATATGATTAATACAGAGACTATATCTAATAATATTGCTAAAAAAATAGCATCAGAATTAAATTTAGATAATGATAAAAAAGAGGTTATAGCCTACGGAACTTTTGCCCTTTTTCAAACTATATTTTCTATATTTCTTATAATTATATTTGGATATTTATTCAATGTTCAAATTGAAGCTCTAATGATATCCTTTACAATAAGTATATTAAGGAAGTCTTCAGGTGGAGTACATGCTACTTCTCCAAATAATTGTGCTATTATAGGAACAATTATATGTGTTGGGTTTGCCATAATAGTAGTATTTTTAACAAGTTCATTAATTAATTTAAATATAATATTATTTTTAGGGGTAATTATTTTTGTATGGTCCTACTACATTATTTATAAACTAGCTCCTGTAGACTCTAAGGCTAAACCTATACAGAAATCTAAAAGAGTAAAAAAACTCAAAAAAAGTTCGATTATAACATTAAGTGTATATTTAGTTATCATATTAATTAATTTTATTTTATATTATAAAATGATGAATAAAAAGTATATTATATATTCTTTATGTGTATATAGTGGAATAGTATGGCAAACATTTACTCTTACACGGTATGGGCATTTAGTAGTGAAAAAATTAGATGATTTTTTAAATTATATGGTAGATATTAAAAAGGGGGATAAGAGTCATGAAAAAATTAAATAAAAAGGTATTAATGTTAGTTGCAACATTTACAACTCTTCTTGCATCTATAGTAGCATCATCAGCGTGTTATTGGTGCGTATATCAACCTAAAGAGCCAAAATGTTTAAGAGAAGAATAAAAAAGAGATCGAGATCGGTTTAACCGATCTTTCTTGTTAGAAAATAATTTATATTGACGAGGTACAATGACATGAATGATGTAGGAAATAATAAACGTAATCAGATAAATAATATAGTATCTGTAGTAAAATTATGTTCTTTATTATTTTCAGCTATAGCAATATTTAAATGTTTTTTTAGTGGAAATAATAAGGCGTTAGACTATAAAAATAATATGTCTGCTATACATATTATTTCTACTACTATATTAATTTTTTCTTTAATATATTGTATATGGGTATTTTTAACAACTAATAAATTTAGAGGGAGATATAATAAAAGGATATACTTTATTGAAAATATAGTACTTATTTTATTATTTTTCGTTGTAGTTTTAGGGACAGGTACGTATGCTAGCCAATATAAATTTTTATTTTTATTTATGATTATAATAACAACTATACAATCAGGAATGAAATATGGAATAATAATAGCTTGTTTAGCTTCATTTATTATTTTAATTATGGATATTGTATGTGCGCCCAATTTAGTAGTTAATGAATATTTTGAACAGGATTTGATATTAGCAGGAGTATTTATACTTACAGCTTGGCCTTTAGGCTTTTATGTAAAGGTTGAAAATGAACACATCGAAAAGCTTGAAAGCTTGGTTAATAAGGATGGACTTACAGATGTATACAATCATAGATTTTTTCATGATGCTTTAAGCAAAGAAGTGATAGAGTGTGAAGAGAAAAATGAAGCTCTTTCTATGATATTTATTGATATAGATTATTTTAAACATTATAACGATTTATATGGTCACCAAAAGGGAGATCAGGTACTTAAAACTATAGGTGAAATATTAAAAAATAATACAAGAAAAGAAGATATAGTAGCAAGATATGGAGGAGAAGAATTTGCAGTATTATTACCCAATACTTCAGAACAAGATGCTATTAATATAGCAGAAAAGATAAGAAAAAAAATAGAATATACTTATTTTGAAGGTGAAGAAAATCAACCTAATGGTAATTTAACTGTATCAATGGGAATATCCGTATACCCTTATAAAGCTAAAAGTGATATGGAACTTATTAAGAGTGCTGATGATGCTCTTTATAGAGCTAAATTTTTTAATAAAAATAGGGTTGAAGCCTATACTTCCATTTTAGATGAACTTAAAAATGATATTGATGAAGAACATATAGATTTAGTTACATCAATAAAAACATTAATAAGTGTTATTAATGCTAAAGATAGATATACATATGGACACGTTGAGAGAGTAGTTCTTTATAGTAGGTTATTAGCGGACAAGCTTAAGTTATCCGAAGAGGATAAAAAAAATTTTATATATGGAGCTTATATGCATGATATAGGTAAAATAAATATTTCGAGGGAGATATTAAATAAAAAAATGCCCTTAGCAAAGGAAGAATGGGAAATACTAAAACAGCATCCTGTAAATGGAGTCGAAATAATAAAACCTGTTAGTTCCCTTCAAAATATTTCTGATTTAATATTACATCATCATGAAAGATATGATGGAAAAGGCTATCCAGATAAACTTAAAGGGGATAATATACCTTTTCTTGCTAGAGCATTAACGGTAGTAGATAGTTTTGATGCTATGACCTCTAATAGGCCTTATAATAGAAGAAAGACATATGAAGAGGCTATTGAAGAATTAAAAAGATGTAGTGGTACTCAATTCGATTCATATATTGCAGAAAAATTTATAGAGGTTATTATAGAAAATAAGGATAGTTTTGATGATTTGAGTTTATTATAATAGAGGTATATGCCAATTATGCAGATAAAGTGAGCAATATTCATTTTACAATGGCCATTCTTCCCCAATCTGTACTAATGCGATAGAAACTATATTAAACATGAAATACAGTATTTGAAATAAATAGATAATCCTGGTACAATCCAATTGTATGTAGATAAATCCTATTATAAATGCAAAATTTGCACTTATAATAGGGTTTTTTATTATGTTAGGGAGGATTAATATCAATGGAAGATAATAATGTAGAGCTGAGACAAGAAGTTTTTAAATCAGATGCTGCAATAATTGCTAATTGGTTAGAGGATACTGAAATAACACAATATTTAAATGAAAAACAAAATGTAAGTAAAAGTATCAAAGATATAATGTATAGAGTAAATATGCCTATTCTTACTCATTTATTTAATAAAAATGGTAGTTTTTTTATGGTAACAACTAGTGAAAAGGAACCCGTAGGATTCTTAAGACTTGTTCCTAAAAATAATGTTACAGAAATGGTTATAGTAATAGGAGATAAAGATAAATGGGGTAAAGGATTAGGAACTAATGCAATCTTAGAAGGGTTAAAACATGCATTTTTTCAGTGGAGAGCTGATGAAGTTGTTGCAAAAATTAATTTTAAAAATCAACGTTCAAGAAGGGTATTTAGAAAAATTGGATTTACAGAAGATAAAGAATTAGCAACAGAAATGCAATATTCTATGTCTATAAAGGAATTTTTAGAACTAGTAGCATAGTACTAGTTGTAAACTTTTAGTAAAAACTATAGAAAGACATAAATATATTGATAACTTTACATATATAAATAATCAAATAATAGTTATAAAAAGCCATATGCAATATAAATGTATATGGTTTTTTATTTTCAGCAAAAATGGTATACTAGTTTTAATTTAATAATATATAATATTAAATAAGAATTATACTACAAACAAAACATTTTTTGACATAAAATACTTTAAAATAGGATATAAAGTTAAAAAATGTTGTAAAAGCTAAATTTTTATAAAAAAATGACGAAAATAATAATGAAACAAATAAAAAATATATTTTTTTATTGGTATTAATTTTATATAATAGGAAAACATGATATAATTACATATAGATGTTATAACTGAAAAGGAATAAAAAATATGTTTAAATTATCTATATTGGAATTTTTTTTAATAGCAATACCAGAAAGCTTTATATTTACAATAGGGATTTATTTTTTGTCAAAGAGATTTTTTGATAAAAAAAGGTTAATAATAATGTCTTTATTATCAGCTGTAGAAATTTATTGGGTTAGAATGTTACCTATACATTTTGGAGTTCATATAGGTATAAATATTATTTTTTTAATATTATTATCTGCAAACATTGGTAAAATATCCATAAAAGATGCCATTTCTTACAATATGGTTATGATGATAATTTTATCTACAAGTGAGTTTATAGGAATTTTTGTTTTATATAATGTATTTAAAATTAATATGTCTTTAATGAAACCCAGATCTTTGATTAAAATAATATATTTTATTCCTTCATTTACTTTATTTGTATTTAGTGTTTTTACTATGAACAAATTTATAAATAGAGAGGAATAATGTAAAAATATATAGGAGTTATGTTAATGAACTTAGATAAAATAGAAATTAGAAATTGGAGTCATGATAAAAAAATATATAATAGCATGTTAATAGTAAAATTCATTATACTGCTTTTTTGCGGAGGTGCTATTTATTTAGATTATGCAGAAAAGAATAATAAGAATATTTCTCAAAACTTTTATTGTAATGCATTAAATCTAGTTATTATAATAATATGTTTAGTTAGTGTATATTTTATTTGGATGTTTATATCAATAAAGGCTTTTAAATTTGAAAGAATAAAAACAATTCAAGTTATAGAAAATACTATATCAATTGTAATTTTTACATTTATAATAATGATGTCGGGAAGCTATAAGAGCTCTTATAAATTTCTATTTTTAGTAGCTATAATCACTGCTACAATACAATTGGGAATGAAACATGGAATTATTACGTCACTTGTATCCTCTATTATAATATTATCCATAGATCTAATATTAGCACCAAAGGCTCCAGTAAATATATATTTTGAAACAGATTTAATTTTAGTAGGAGTTTTCATAATGACAGCTTGGCCTCTGGGGTATTATGTTAATATTCAAAAGGAAGATCTAAGACAAAAAGAGGAAGAAGTAAATATATTAGCTAATAAATTAGACCAGAAAGAAATGCAAAAAAGATGTATGGAGCAATTACTTATAAAAAATGAAAATTGTTATAATTTACTTATAAGAAATTCAAAGGATGCTATATTGGTACATAGATATGGTAAGATTATATTTGCTAATGAAAGATTAAAGCAGATGTTAGGATACAAAAAAGAATATAATTTTGAGGATATAGATATAAAAAGTTTAATACCTAAAGATGAATATAATACTGTAAAAAATAAGTTGGAAAACTTATATTACGGTAGTGAAAATGTAGTTAATTTTCAGCACAATGTAATTAATAATAAAGAGAAGACAATACAAAATACATCTACCTATGTTATATATGATGGAATGCCAACAATTTTCAGTATATTACATGATGTAACATCTAAAATACAAGTAGAAAAACTTGAACAAGATGTTAAAAAGAATATAGAATTGCTAAATGAAAGTAGAGAGTATAATAAATTAATTACAGAGTTTTTATCTAATATATCCCATGAGTTAAAAACTCCTTTAAATGTTATTTTTACAGCAGTGCAATTATTGGGTTTTTATGAAAAGGATGTTGACTATGAAAAACAAGATAAATATTTAAAACTAATAAAGCAGAATTGTTATAGGCTTATGAAGTTGATAAATAACCTATTAGATACAACAAAATTAGATTCAGGATATTTAAAATTAAATTTAGTTAATTATAATATAGTAAATTTAATAGAAGAAATAACATTATCTGTAACATCCTACGCTGAAAGTAAGGGGATAAATATTATATTTGATACAAATGTGGAAGAGAAAATCATTGCTGTTGATACAGATAAAATAGAAAGAATTATTTTAAATTTACTTTCAAACTCTATAAAGTTTACTAATCCCGGAGGTAATATATTTGTAAATGTAAAAGATTGTGGAGAGAATGTATATGTACATGTAAAAGACACGGGAGTTGGTATACCTTCGGATAAATTAGAATCTATATTTGAAAGATTTTTTCAAGTAGATAAAACTTTAAAGAAAAATAAAGAGGGAACTGGTATAGGATTACATTTAGTAAAATCCTTTGTAGAAATGCATAATGGTACTGTTCATATAAAAAGTGAATTAGGACAAGGAACAGAATTTATAATAAAGTTACCTGCTGTAGTTTGTGAGGAATAGATAAAATCAAAAAATATAGTTTATGAAGCTAATATAGAACGTATAAATATGGAATTTTCAGATATAAATCAATAGATAATAATTATTTATGAAATAAATTTTTTAAAATTGCATACTACAATTTTAGAGAATTTATTTTATTTTTATCTATTAAAATTTATATAGACTCACAAGTTGATAAAAAAATCCTATTATATATCCAAAAATGTTAAAATTTTAGGAAAATAGAAAAATAACCTTACATTAATTTCTAAAAGTGTTATAATTATAGTGTAAATACACTAATAAAGGAATGATTTAATCGTGTTGAAGAGTGGTGTAGTGGAGTTATTGATGAGATTAACTCCAGAGGCTTTTTTATTTATTTTTATTATACAAGCTTTTAGCAATAGTAAGATAAACAAGAATAAATATGTTTTATCTAGTATTTTATTTTCTGTAATTATATATTCAATTAGATTACTTCCAATACATTATGGTGTACATACTGTTTTAAATATTATAGCAATTATATTAATATGCACCTTTATAAATCAAGTTGCTCCCATTAAAGCTATAACTTATTCTTTAATATTAGTGAGCTTTTTAGCACTAAGTGAGGCTTTAAATTTATATTTTGTATATAAAATATTTGGTGAAAATATAACTAATATTTTAAAGGATCCATTAAAAAAATGTATTTATTTAATGCCATCTATTATTGTTTTAGTAATTATAGTTTTATTTATACTTAAAATAAAAGATAGTAGAGTAAAGGATGTTTTTGATTGAACAACTTTCAAATAAAATAGGTAATAAAATTGCAAATAATTTAGAATTAGATAAAGATACGGAAGAGATTATTACATATGGAGCTTTTTCAGTATTGCAAGCAATATGGGCACTTTCATGTGTAGTAATTTTAGGTGCTATATGTAATGTATTAATTGAATCTGTAATTATCGCATTAACTGCAGCTACATATAGGAAATATTCTGGTGGAATGCATGCTAACACACCTAATAAGTGTGCAATTTTAGGAGCTATAGTTTTTGTAGGATTTGCACTTATAGTAAAAAATATTAATATAGGTGTGAATTTATTTCTTCCAGTAATTTGTATTTTTACATTCATTTATTCATATTATGCAATTTATAAATTTGTACCAGTAGATACCAAAGCTAAGCCGATAGAAAATGAAAGTGAAATATTAAAATTAAGAAGGTATTCTTTTTTTATAATTAGCATTTTAATCCTTATTGAAGTACTACTTTTGTTATTTTATTTTAAATATAAGAATGAAATGTTGATTTATTACGCTAAATGTATAATTGCAGGTGTTTTATGGCAGAGTTTTACTCTTACACCTTTAGCTAAAAGGGTGTTTGCCAATATAGCCATGGAGTAACAAATTATTTCATTAAAGTCAATTATATGTTAATATGTAATGTATAATAATATAAAATTATAGATAATAATATAAAATTATAGGGGGAATTATAATGAAAAAACAATTAAAAGAAAAATGTGTAAAGGTTACTGCAAAATTGCTTAAATCTGTAGCTTATTCCGCAGCAGATTCAGCTTGTGTAGTGGGTATATATCAACCCAAAGAACCAAAGTCATTAAGAAAATAAAAATTTTAAATAGTGTATAGGGAAGGAAACTTACCTATACGCTATATATTTATATTAATATGACTGTGAGTGTGAGGTATATGAGCGAAATTAACCAAAGTAGAGAAAAAAATATTTATAATATAACTTGTATAGTAAAGTTAATATCTTTACTTTTTTCTTCTATAATACTATATAATTATCTTTCTCAAAACAATTGTGCTAATAAAAACAGTTATAACAATACTGTTTTTGCAATATTATTATCTTTAATAATGACTGTAATATATTTAATTTGGTCTTTTTTTACTGTAAAAACTAAAATGTTTAAAAATATATTATTTATACAGAGAATAGAAAACATATTTTTTATTTTAATTTTTACAATCTTGGTTATAATGTCAGGAAAGTATAATAGTCAATATAAGTACTTATTTTTATTTATTATAATTACAACTACTATCCAAAGAGGACTAAAGTCTGGTATGTTCATTTCAATAATATCCTCTGTCATAATTTTAACCATAGATCTATCTATGGCTAAGTGTAATGGAATAAACACTTATTTTGAAAATGATTTAATTCTTTCAGGTGTGTTTATTTTAACAGCTGTATCTTTGGGATACTATGTTAAGCTAGGGAATGAGAGTATAAAACAAAAAAATATTCAATTAGAAAACTTGAACAAAAAATTAAATGAAAAGGATAGTCAGAGGAAATATATAGAGGAGTTACTTTTTAAAAATGATACTTGCTATAATTTACTTATAGAAAATGCAAGAGATGCTATTATAATACATAGGAAAGATAAGATTGTTTTTGCTAATGAAAGTGCAGCAGAACTATTAATTTGTAGTAATAATAATGAACTTCAAAATTTAAATATAAATAGTTTTATATTAAAAGAAGAGCAAAAGAAAATAAGAAATAAATTAGAATTAGTATATAGAAATAAGAGAGATATAGTATGTGTTGAGCAAGTTATTCAAAATAATAGAAGAGAAAAGATAAATGTTGAAAGTATAAGTACTTATATTATATATAATAATAAACCTGCTATATTATCTATACTAAGAGATATTACTTCACAAAAACAGGTAGAAAAACTTCAAAAGGATGTAGAAAAAAATATAGAATTGCTAAATGAAAGTAGAGAGTATAATAAATTAATTACAGAGTTTTTATCTAATATATCCCATGAGTTAAAAACTCCTTTAAATGTTATTTTTACAGCAGTGCAATTATTGGGTTTTTATGAAAAGGATGTTGACTATGAAAAACAAGATAAATATTTAAAACTAATAAAGCAGAATTGTTATAGGCTTATGAAGTTGATAAATAACCTATTAGATACAACAAAATTAGATTCAGGATATTTAAAATTAAATTTAGTTAATTATAATATAGTAAATTTAATAGAAGAAATAACATTATCTGTAACATCCTACGCTGAAAGTAAGGGGATAAATATTATATTTGATACAAATGTGGAAGAGAAAATCATTGCTGTTGATACAGATAAAATAGAAAGAATTATTTTAAATTTACTTTCAAACTCTATAAAGTTTACTAATCCCGGAGGTAATATATTTGTAAATGTAAAAGATTGTGGAGAGAATGTATATGTACATGTAAAAGACACGGGAGTTGGTATACCTTCGGATAAATTAGAATCTATATTTGAAAGATTTTTTCAAGTAGATAAAACTTTAAAGAAAAATAAAGAGGGAACTGGTATAGGATTACATTTAGTAAAATCCTTTGTAGAAATGCATAATGGTACTGTTCATATAAAAAGTGAATTAGGACAAGGAACAGAATTTATAATAAAGTTACCTGCTGTAGTTTGTGAGGAATAGATAAAATCAAAAAATATAGTTTATGAAGCTAATATAGAACGTATAAATATGGAATTTTCAGATATAAATCAATAGATAATAATTATTTATGAAATAAATTTTTTAAAATTGCATACTACAATTTTAGAGAATTTATTTTATTTTTATCTATTAAAATTTATATAGACTCACAAGTTGATAAAAAAATCCTATTATATATCCAAAAATGTTAAAATTTTAGGAAAATAGAAAAATAACCTTACATTAATTTCTAAAAGTGTTATAATTATAGTGTAAATACACTAATAAAGGAATGATTTAATCGTGTTGAAGAGTGGTGTAGTGGAGTTATTGATGAGATTAACTCCAGAGGCTTTTTTATTTATTTTTATTATACAAGCTTTTAGCAATAGTAAGATAAACAAGAATAAATATGTTTTATCTAGTATTTTATTTTCTGTAATTATATATTCAATTAGATTACTTCCAATACATTATGGTGTACATACTGTTTTAAATATTATAGCAATTATATTAATATGCACCTTTATAAATCAAGTTGCTCCCATTAAAGCTATAACTTATTCTTTAATATTAGTGAGCTTTTTAGCACTAAGTGAGGCTTTAAATTTATATTTTGTATATAAAATATTTGGTGAAAATATAACTAATATTTTAAAGGATCCATTAAAAAAATGTATTTATTTAATGCCATCTATTATTGTTTTAGTAATTATAGTTTTATTTATACTTAAAATAAAAGATAGTAGAGTAAAGGATGTTTTTGATTGAACAACTTTCAAATAAAATAGGTAATAAAATTGCAAATAATTTAGAATTAGATAAAGATACGGAAGAGATTATTACATATGGAGCTTTTTCAGTATTGCAAGCAATATGGGCACTTTCATGTGTAGTAATTTTAGGTGCTATATGTAATGTATTAATTGAATCTGTAATTATCGCATTAACTGCAGCTACATATAGGAAATATTCTGGTGGAATGCATGCTAACACACCTAATAAGTGTGCAATTTTAGGAGCTATAGTTTTTGTAGGATTTGCACTTATAGTAAAAAATATTAATATAGGTGTGAATTTATTTCTTCCAGTAATTTGTATTTTTACATTCATTTATTCATATTATGCAATTTATAAATTTGTACCAGTAGATACCAAAGCTAAGCCGATAGAAAATGAAAGTGAAATATTAAAATTAAGAAGGTATTCTTTTTTTATAATTAGCATTTTAATCCTTATTGAAGTACTACTTTTGTTATTTTATTTTAAATATAAGAATGAAATGTTGATTTATTACGCTAAATGTATAATTGCAGGTGTTTTATGGCAGAGTTTTACTCTTACACCTTTAGCTAAAAGGGTGTTTGCCAATATAGCCATGGAGTAACAAATTATTTCATTAAAGTCAATTATATGTTAATATGTAATGTATAATAATATAAAATTATAGATAATAATATAAAATTATAGGGGGAATTATAATGAAAAAACAATTAAAAGAAAAATGTGTAAAGGTTACTGCAAAATTGCTTAAATCTGTAGCTTATTCCGCAGCAGATTCAGCTTGTGTAGTGGGTATATATCAACCCAAAGAACCAAAGTCATTAAGAAAATAAAAATTTTAAATAGTGTATAGGGAAGGAAACTTACCTATACGCTATATATTTATATTAATATGACTGTGAGTGTGAGGTATATGAGCGAAATTAACCAAAGTAGAGAAAAAAATATTTATAATATAACTTGTATAGTAAAGTTAATATCTTTACTTTTTTCTTCTATAATACTATATAATTATCTTTCTCAAAACAATTGTGCTAATAAAAACAGTTATAACAATACTGTTTTTGCAATATTATTATCTTTAATAATGACTGTAATATATTTAATTTGGTCTTTTTTTACTGTAAAAACTAAAATGTTTAAAAATATATTATTTATACAGAGAATAGAAAACATATTTTTTATTTTAATTTTTACAATCTTGGTTATAATGTCAGGAAAGTATAATAGTCAATATAAGTACTTATTTTTATTTATTATAATTACAACTACTATCCAAAGAGGACTAAAGTCTGGTATGTTCATTTCAATAATATCCTCTGTCATAATTTTAACCATAGATCTATCTATGGCTAAGTGTAATGGAATAAACACTTATTTTGAAAATGATTTAATTCTTTCAGGTGTGTTTATTTTAACAGCTGTATCTTTGGGATACTATGTTAAGCTAGGGAATGAGAGTATAAAACAAAAAAATATTCAATTAGAAAACTTGAACAAAAAATTAAATGAAAAGGATAGTCAGAGGAAATATATAGAGGAGTTACTTTTTAAAAATGATACTTGCTATAATTTACTTATAGAAAATGCAAGAGATGCTATTATAATACATAGGAAAGATAAGATTGTTTTTGCTAATGAAAGTGCAGCAGAACTATTAATTTGTAGTAATAATAATGAACTTCAAAATTTAAATATAAATAGTTTTATATTAAAAGAAGAGCAAAAGAAAATAAGAAATAAATTAGAATTAGTATATAGAAATAAGAGAGATATAGTATGTGTTGAGCAAGTTATTCAAAATAATAGAAGAGAAAAGATAAATGTTGAAAGTATAAGTACTTATATTATATATAATAATAAACCTGCTATATTATCTATACTAAGAGATATTACTTCACAAAAACAGGTAGAAAAACTTCAAAAGGATGTAGAAAAAAATATAGAATTGCTAAATGAAAGTAGAGAATATAATAAATTAATAACTTATTTTTTAGCAAACATATCTCATGAATTAAAAACACCTTTAAATGTAATATTTACAGCAGTGCAGATATTAGATTTATATAAAAAAGATGCAGAATCCTATGATAAAAAGGAACAGTATATAAAAGTTATAAAGCAAAACTGCTATAGGCTTATGAGGTTAATTAATAATCTATTGGATACAACTAAGTTAGATTCAGGATATTTAAAACTTAATTTAGTAAATTGTAATATAGTAAATTTAGTAGAAGAGATTACTTTATCAGTTGTATATTATGCAGAAAGCAAAAATATAAATATTATATTTGATACAGATGTTGAAGAAAAGATTATGGCTGTTGATCCAGATAAAATAGAAAGAATAGTATTAAATTTATTATCTAATGCTATAAAATTTACAGGTAGTGGTGGAAATATATATGTAACTGTTAAAGATTTTGAAGATAATATTGTTATATCTGTAAAAGATACAGGTATAGGTATACCAGAGGACAAAATAGAAAATATATTTGATAGATTTGTTCAAGTAGATAAGACATTAAGAAGAAATAAGGAAGGCAGTGGCATAGGGCTATATTTGGTTAAATCCTTTGTAAATATGCATGAAGGTACTATAGATATTCAAAGTGAAATAGGTAAAGGTAGTGAATTCATAATAAATATACCAGTTAAATTAGTAAAAGAAGATTTAGAAAAAGAAAATAATGTGTTTTATTCACCAAGTAAAGAATATGTAGATATGGAATTTGCAGATATTTATTCCGAGGTTTCATCCAAATAGACTATTTTTATATCTATAATTTTGTTTAGTTCTACATAAACTCCTTTAATCAAATTTAATCTTTATTAAAGTTCATCATATGAATCGTTAGTGTTTTTAATATTAAATGGAAGTTTAAATGGGCTATATTTATTAAAAAAATATAATATAGCTTATTTTTGATTTATTAAAGATCTTTTAACACAAAATAATATAAAAGTGTTATAATATTTTGCATAAGTGAGGTGAAAATATGAGTGGTATAGCTGGTAAAGGTTGTGAGGTTTTAGTACCTTTTAATGAAAGAATACCTCTTAAAGATATAGAAAGAAGTATTGTTAAAAAATATAGAAAGCATATATGGAGTAAATTTGTTAAAGCTATTAAAGAATATAATCTTGTAGAAGACGGTGATAAAATAGCCGTGGCAGTTTCTGGTGGAAAAGATAGTATTTTAATGGCGAAATTATTTCAAGAGTTAAAAAAGCATGGTCAGATAAATTTTGAAATAGAATTTATTTCAATGGACCCTGGTTATCATGAAGATATAAGAAAATTATTAGTAGATAACTGCAATTATTTAAATATACCTATTAATTTGTTTAATTCTGATATATTTAAAGTTATAGACGACATAGCTAAGGATTACCCCTGTTATATGTGTGCTAGAATGAGGAGAGGAGCTCTTTATTCTAAAGCCCAGGAATTAGGATGTAATAAATTAGCTTTAGGTCATCATTTTAATGATGTTATAGAAACTATTTTATTGAACGTGCTTTATGCAGGAAATTTTAAAACTATGTTGCCTAAATTTAGATCTACAAACTTTGAAGGATTGGAGTTAATAAGGCCATTGTACTATATAGAAGAAGAATATATACAAAAATTCATACAAAATAGTGGAATTTGGCCTCTAAACTGTGCTTGTATGGTGGCAGCAGGTAAAATAGGGAATAAAAGACATGAAATAAAAGATTTAATTAAAGAATTAAAGAAAAACTTTAAGGACGTAGATAAATCTATATTTATGTCATCTAAAAATGTTAATATGGAAGCTATATTAGGATGGGAAAAGAATAAAGAAAAATATTCTTACTTAGATTTTTATGATGAAGATTAATATACTTAAATAAGACATAAATAATTAAAAAGATTTCCAAATATTTGTAAATGTAAATTTACTTTAATATTTGGAAATCTTTTATCTATAAATAGCACATGAATATCAATTATATAATTGGGTTTAAAAAATTGCAGGGCATACTACTGTTAATATTTTAGAATCTGTTTTAAGGGGATTAGAAAGTATATGTGGTATTGTAGAAGGAAAGTGAATAGAATCACCTTCGTTTACAAAATATTCTTCCCCATCTATATTAGCTATAATAGCTCCTTCTAATACATATATAAACTCTTCTCCTGGGTGGCTAAATTTATGACCATGCTGCTTTTCAGCAGGAATTACGACTAATATAGACTCCATAGCTCTTTCGGTAAAATTACCGCTTAATCTTATGAACTTAGAACTAGAGCCTTCAAGTTCAAAAACTTCTCTTTCTTGTTTTTTTACTAAAAATTTGTGAAGCTCTGGACTTTTGAAAAAGTAAGTTATAGGTACATTTAGCGCATCTGCAATTTTTTTCAAAGAAGTAATTGCAAGAGAAGAGGAATTATTTTCTACCTGCGATAAAAAACTTATAGATAAGCCTGTTTTTTCACTAAGATCTTTTAAGGTTAAATTTTTTTCTTTTCTTAGATTTCTGATTTTTTCAGCAATTTCATTGATCATTTTGACCTCCAATATATATATTAGCAAAATCCAGAAAAATCTTACTTTTCTTTCAATAATAATAGCATAATAACCTTGATAATTCAAGATTATTATCCTAATATTAGAAAAATATATAATAATATTAAAAAATATATACAATAATATAGTATTTTATGAATAATGCAAAATTCACAATATAAACAAAAAAATAATAAATTTATTACAGTAAACAATAAAAAATTACTGTAATATCGAAAAAAATATATACATAAAGGAAAAATTATGGTATTATCAAAATATACTGAAAATATTTTAAAATTTTTAATTTAAATATTTAACAAAACTAAAGAATTAACTTATGGAGGGATAGACATGAAAAAGAAAATAGGTCTATGGGACTTAGTTTTCATGAATGTATCAGCGCTTTTTGGAATTAGATGGATAGCAAAATCTACAGCATCTAGTTTTGGATTAGGTCTTGGTGCAATACCAGCTTGGGTATTATTTGCATTTATATTTTTCTTACCAAGTGCGCTTATTTGTGCAGAACTTGCAGCTACTTATCCAAGAGATGGAGGGCTTTATGAATGGGTAAAGGAAGCCTATGGAGAAAAATGGGGCTTTATGGTGTCTTGGTTAAATTGGACAGCTAAATTATTTTGGTATTCATCATTTTTAACATTCTTAATAGTAAACGTTTCTTATACATTAGGGAAACCAGAGCTTGCAGGAAATAAGATGTTTGTACTTATATGTTCATTAGTTATATTCTGGATACTTTCATTAATTAGTACTAAAGGTATGGCTTTTGCTAAAATATTTACTAATGTAGGGGCATTAGGTTCAACTGTGCCAGCAATTCTTTTAATAGTAATGGCATTTGTATCTGTATTAGTATTTGGACATAAACCAGCATCAACTTATACCGTGGCTACATTAACGCCAAAATTAAATATGGATACTTTAGCAGCAATTTCATCAGTTATGTTTGGACTTGCGGGAGCAGAAACTGCTGCAAACTTTGTTACAGAAATAGATGATGCTAAAAAAACTTTCCCAAAGGCAATTTTAATATCAGCAGCTATAGTTGGAGGACTTTATGTATTAGGTTCTATTGCTGTAACCATGATTCTTCCAGTAGATAAAATAACTGCATCTGAAGGTATATTAGCAGCCTTAGGAACTGTTGCAGCTAATTTAGGAATAGGACCATGGTTTATAAGAATAATAGCTTTAGGTATTTCTTTATCAGTATTTGGAGCTATAATACTTTATATAGCATCACCAATAAAAATGTTATTTGGTAGTGTTAAAAAAGGAATATTTACAGAGAAGTTTACAAAGGTTAATGAACACAATATACCTGTACAAGCAGTTATACTACAAGCGGTTATAGTAAGTATAATATTATTAACTACTACATTGCTACCATCCGTTGATGCAATATATAATGTGCTTGTTACAATGACAGCATTAACATCATTATTTCCATATGTTTTATTATTCCGTTCATATATAAAATTAAGACAAGATAGACCAAATGAAGTAAGGCCATATGAAATGTCTAAAAATAATAGAAAAGCTATATTTATAGCTAATATGGTACTTATAATATCAGTAATAGGAATAGTTTTATCAGCAGCACCAGTTATGCCGACTTTAGCTGAAAATATAGTATATGAATTAGAAATGATAGGTGGAGCGATTTTAGTTATAGGCATAGGTTTATGGAAATGGAATAATTTTGTTAAAAAAACAGGATTTAGAGAAGAAAAATAGAAATATGAATAAAGAGGCTATCTAAAGGATAGTCTCTTTCACAAATAAATATTGATTTTGTTTCTCTTTTATTATATAGAGAATAAAAAAATAAATATAATTATAGGAGTGGATTTTTATGAACCAAGAAAGACTTAATAAAGTTTTAGAGGGAATGAAAGAAAGAGAAATTCCTCAAATGTTGATTTCAGATGCACCAGCTATATTTTATTTAACAGGAAAATGGATTCATACAGGAGAAAGATTAATAGCTCTTTATCTTAATGAAAATGGGAACCATAAATTATTTATAAATGAATTATTTCCAGTAACTGAAGACTTAGGAGTAGAAAAAGTTTGGTTTAATGATAACCAAGATGGAGTAGAAATAATTTCTAAATATGTTGAAAAAGATAAAGTAATGGGTGTAGATAAAAATTGGCCAGCACGTTTTTTATTAAGACTTATGGAATTACAAGGCGGAAGCAAATTTGTTAATGGTTCAATAATAATAGATAGAGCAAGAATGTTCAAAGATGAAAAAGAAAAAGAATTAATGAGAGCTTCATCAAAAGCAAATGACGCTGCTATGGAAAAATTATATAACTTATTTAAAGAAAATCAAGATTTATCAGAAAAAGAAGTTGGTGAAAGACTTGCAAAAATTTATAGTGACTTAGGTGCAGAAAGATTCTCATTTGATCCAATAGTAGGATATGGAGCAAATGCAGCAGATCCACATCATGAAAATGATGGTTCTAAACTTAAAGAAGGAGATTGCATAGTTTTAGATATAGGTTGTGTAAAAGATTCTTATTGTTCAGATATGACTAGAGTTTTCTTCTATAAAAGTGTTCCAGAACATTCAAAAAAAGTTTATGATACAGTAGTAGCTGCTAATATGGCAGGTATAGCTGCTGTTAAACCAGGAGTAAGATTCTGTGATATAGATAAAGCTTCTAGAGATGTTATAGAAAAAGCTGGATATGGAAAATACTTTACTCATAGAACAGGACACTCAATTGGTATAGAAGATCACGATTTAGGAGACGTTTCAGCAGTTAACACTGAAGAAATAAAACCAGGAATGATATTCTCAATAGAACCAGGTATATACTTACCAGGCGAAGTTGGTGTTAGAATAGAAGACTTAGTTTTAGTAACAGAAGACGGTTGTGAAGTTTTAAATAAATATAGTAAAGAGTTAACTATAATAGAATAATTATTTCATTATATATAATAAAATAATTAGATATGTATTCTATGAATAACACTCTTTAATAATAAAAATAACTATGTAAGAAATATATTTTAAAGTATATTTTTTCATAGTTATTTTTTATATATAATATTATTTTAAAAATAGCAGTTGAGTTCCAAGAATATATTACTATTGCTAAATTAACAATTTTATAAATTCATCATATAATAAAAATAAAATAAAAAAAAGAAAAGGTTAACATTAAAATATATGATAAATATTTAACAAACACTATTGACTTAGAAAGAATGAAGTAGTATTATATAATTGTTAAATAAATAACAAGTAAGAAGTTATAAGGTATTAGTAATATTAATATAAATTAATACTTTTTATATTTTAGATAAGTTTGTTAAAAAATAAACTATTATTAAAAGAGGTGTTATTAATGAAAATTACCACTACTGAGGAACTAATAAGAAAAATTGAAAAAATCAAAGAGGCACAAAAGATTTATTCCACATATTCTCAAGATAAGGTAGACAAAATATTTAAAGCAGCAGCTATAGCAGCTAACAAAGAAAGAATAAAACTTGCAAAAATGGCAGTAGAAGAAACTGGCATGGGTATTGTAGAAGATAAAGTTATAAAAAATCATTTTGCATCTGAATATATTTATAACAAATATAAAGATGAAAAAACCTGTGGTGTAATAGAAAAGGATGAAGCCTTTGGGTTAACAAAAATTGCAGAACCAATAGGTGTTATTGCGGCAATAGTTCCAACAACTAATCCAACCTCAACAGCTATTTTTAAAGCTTTAATAGCTTTAAAAACTAGAAATGGTATAATTTTTTCACCTCATCCAAGAGCTAAGAAATCTACAATAATGGCAGCTAAGATTGTT
Source organism: Clostridium botulinum (assembly GCF_001276985.1). GTDB lineage: Bacteria > Bacillota > Clostridia > Clostridiales > Clostridiaceae > Clostridium_F > Clostridium_F botulinum. Next base: position 90,542 of record NZ_LHUL01000027.1, on the reverse strand, counting down.
TTAGATGCAGCAGTACAAGCAGGGGCACCAAAAGAAATAATAGGTTGGATAGATGAACCTACCTTAGAATTGTCTAATGCAGTAATGAGTAATTCAAATCTAGTTCTTGCAACAGGTGGACCAGGTATGGTTAAAGCGGCATACTCTTCAGGAAAGCCAGCTATAGGAGTAGGACCTGGAAATGTACCAGCTATAATACACGAAACAGCAGATATTAAAATGGCTGTAAGCTCAGTGGTACTTTCTAAAACTTTTGATAATGGTATGATTTGTGCATCAGAACAATCAGTAATTGTGATGAATAGCATATATGAAGAAGTAAAAAAAGAATTTGTAATTAGAGGAGCTTATGTATTAAATAAAGAAGAGATAGAAAAAGTTAAGAAAATAATTTTAGTTAATGGAAATGTAAATGCTAAAATTGTTGGTCAAACACCACAAAAGATAGGTGAAATGGCAGGAATACAAGTTCCAGATTGGGCTAAACTTTTAGTTGGAGAAGTTCAATCTGTAGAATTAGAAGAACCATTCTCTCACGAAAAACTATCACCAGTTTTAGCAATGTATAAAGTTAAAACTTATGAAGAGGCTTTAACTAAAGCTGAAAGATTAGTAGAATTAGGAGGATTTGGACATACATCTTCATTGTATATAAACACAGTAAAATGCAAAGAAGAAGTAGAAAAGTTCTCAAATAATATGAAAACAGGAAGAACAATTATAAATATGCCATCAGCCCAAGGTGGTATAGGTGATATATATAACTTTAAATTGGCACCATCTCTAACTCTTGGTTGCGGATCCTGGGGTGGAAACTCAGTATCAGAGAATGTAGGACCAAAACACTTATTAAATATCAAAAATGTAGCTGAGAGGAGAGAGAATATGCTTTGGTTTAGAGTACCAGAAAAAGTTTACTTTAAATATGGATGTCTTCCAATAGCTTTAAAAGAATTAAAAAGAATGAATAAGAAAAAGGCATTTATAGTTACAGATAAAGTATTATATGAATTAGGAGTTGCTAAAAAAGCAACAGATGTGTTAGATGAGATAGGAATAAATTATAAGGTATTCTTTGATGTAGCGCCAGATCCAACTTTAGAAACAGCAAAAAAAGGTGCAAAAGAAATGGTAGATTTTAATCCTGATACAATAATAGCTATAGGCGGAGGATCTGCTATGGATGCTGCTAAAATAATGTGGGTAATGTATGAACATCCAGAAGTAGAATTCGAAGATTTAGCTATGAGATTTATGGATATAAGAAAAAGAGTATATGAGTTCCCACATATGGGAGATAAAGCAATGATGATATCAGTAGCTACTTCAGCAGGTACTGGTTCAGAAGTAACTCCTTTTGCTGTTATAACTGATGAAAAAACAGGTGTGAAATATCCACTAGCAGATTATGAATTAACTCCAGATATGGCTATAGTAGATGCAGATTTAATGCTTAATATGCCAAAGGGATTAACTGCTGCATCAGGAATTGATGCATTAACTCATGCGGTAGAAGCTTATGTATCAGTTATGGCATCAGAGTATACAGATGGACTATGTTTAGAGGCTATAAAAACTATATTTGAATATCTACCAAAAGCTTATAAAGAAGGAGCCCAAGATATAGAAGCAAGAGAAAAAATGGCTCATGCATCAACTATAGCAGGTATGGCTTTTGCAAATGCCTTCTTAGGAGTATGCCACTCTATGGCTCATAAATTAGGATCTATGCATCATGTACCACATGGTATAGCTAATGCTTTATTAATAAATGAAACAATTAAATTTAATTCTGAGGATATGCCAAGAAAGCAAACTGCTTTCCCACAATACAAATATCCAAATGCTAAGGCTAAATATGCTAATATAGCAGATTATTTATCATTAGGTGGAAAAACTCCAGAAGAAAAAGTTGAGCTATTAATAAAAGCTATAGATAAATTAAAAGCAGAAGTAAATATTCCAACCTCTATAGAAGAGGCAGGGGTATCAAAGGATAAATTCTTTAAAACTTTAGATGAGATGTCCGAACAAGCTTTTGATGATCAATGTACAGGAGCTAATCCAAGATACCCATTAATAAGTGAAATAAAAGAAATGTATACTAATGTTTTTAGTACCAAAAAATAGGATAGTTTAATTTATATAGCATAAAATATTATTATATATATTTTATAGAAAGCTAAAATTTTAATTTTACCCAAAACTAAACCATTTATACAAAAAATAATGCTGTTTCAAAATAGAGTTAACTTTATTTTGAAACAGCATTATTTTTTATAAATGATTATAATAGACTTATTTTACATTGATAAAATTTAAATTATTTATCAAATAGTATTGATTTTATATATCATTTGTTATATAATTTAAATGAAATTGATTCTCACTTTCGTCAAGGAGAGAATATAATATAAATTAAAAATAGATAGTTTAGGGGTGTTATTCATGAGTGTTTTCGTTGTGGGAGGAGATAGGATTCAAACCATAAAAGAAAACTTAAAAGAAATGGGATTCAATAAAATAAGTCATGTTACAGGTAGAAGGACAAGACATAGAAAAATACAGGTACCTACCAATACAGATTTAGTTTTAATATTAACAGATTATGTTGGGCACACTGTGGTAGAATCCATAAAAGAACAAAGTAAATCTCAAAATACTAGGATAGTTTATTCCAGAAGAGCTTGGACTAGTATCGAGAAAACATTAAAGAATACTATAGGGGAGAATTAATGTTAATAGTATGTGTTATTAAATTAAGGAAAAAGGGATTAATACACTAAAAGGAGTTAAATATGAGTAGAAATTTAGTGACGAAGTATATGAATGTTATAAATGCTATGGAAAATAAGAAATATTTATATTCCTTACTTTTGTATTTAATTGCTCCAACCTTAGACGGAGTAAAACCATCCACTATTGTTACTTTAAGTACAAGTGGTAAAAATTTAGATTTATTATGGAGTAAATATAAAAAAGAGTTTCTAGATATTTATAAAATTAATTATATAGAATTGAAGAAAACAGATAAATGTACAACTATTTTGTATTACCATAAAGAAGCATTAAATAAGGTACTATACAATAAATATAATTTAGAATTTTTAAAAGAAATAGGATATAGAGATTTTTCTAATGAAGAATCATTTTTATTTAAATTAAAAAGCAGATTTAAAGATACTTGCCCTCACGAAATAGGTATTTTTTTAGGTATACCTATAGAGGAAGTAAAATCTTTTATAGAAGATCCCAAAAGAGAATGTATATATTGTGGTTATTGGAAAGTTTATAACAATATACAAAAGGCTAAAAAGCAATTTACAACTTATGATATAAGCAGGACTAATATGATTTTAGAAGTATTAGAAAAAGAACTAAATGTATAAATTATTTTTAGCCATGGACAGTATAGAGGGGAAGAGTAAAGGATATAGAAATAGATTTACATAAGATATATGATAAATTAGAAATAATAGCAGTGACTACATGTAAATGAGCTTGATTTATTCCATTATATACTTTTGCTGCAGGTTATGTTGTTTTAGTATATTTAGTAGATAAAGTAGTTAGACTATTTGACTAAGTTAAAGTATAAAAGAGGAAGTAAAAATTAATTTCATATAAAAAGCATTAATAAAATACAGCTTGATGTCCCAAGGCTTTACATTGGGACATCAAGCTGTATTTTCTTTTTTACTTTTTCAACTAAATCAACAAGTCCCATATAAGACTTTAAAGTACCATAAGTTACAATAGGTCTACCTATAGGCACAATACCTAATCCCCTAGAGGTAAAGCCGCCAATCTTCATCCATGTATTTACAAAAGGTTGGGAACTGACCAAAATTAAATCATTGCCAGATCCGTTGAGTTCTGTATACATGTCTCTAAGAGCTGGTATTACTATATTGGGTTTATATCTCACGCTTATAGTATATACTTTATGACCAAATTCATCTATTCCTATAAACTTAAGATGACCTACATCTTTTTTTGTAAGTTTATCAAAGGTAGGTAGCTTTAGTAAATCCTCTTTACTAGGAACCGTATTTGATGGTAAATTCTTAACATGTATATTAGCTGCTACACAACTAGAGTGAGCACCTCCAACATCGTGATATATAACCATAATAATGTTCACCTACTTTTATAATAATAAGAATTTTATTGCTATGATATATGTTATTTTTACCTTTTTAACATAATATATGTATTAAATAGTAATAAAGAGTAGAAAAAATATAATCAATTTTAATATAGCGCAATAATAAGTAAACTTTATAAAAATATGAAAAAGCTTTAGTAGTGGCAAATTGAGTGTAATTAAAAATCCACCTAATTTCTCACAAGAGGTAAGAAATTAGGTGAAAACTTATAAATCTATTAAACGGAATATTTTTAGTCCAATCACTTCCAGAATTTTTAGCAAAATAAATTAGTCTCTGAAATGCATTCTTATTGTAGGAATTAAACTAAGTATATTTTAAGAATAAATTCTTTCTATAACATTTTCTCTAGGGCCTTTTGCAAACACATTTATGCTAGAAGAATTCCTAGAAACAGAGACTGGCTCAGAAGTTAAGTATCCCTGTAAGAAAGTCCAATCACTCCATCTAGAACCATCCCAGTATTTATACATAAGTCTATTATTTCTACCTCGAGCGAAAACATCAATTCTATTTTGGCCTCTAGAGGAAGCACAAGGAGCAGAAGTTAAGAAGCCACCTAAGTCTTTCCATTGACTCCAGCTAGTTCCATTCCACCATTTATGAATTAGGGTATTATTTCTACCACGGGCAAATACGTCAATTCTATTAGGTCCCCAAGAAACTGCACCTGGACCTGAAGTTAGAGATCCTCCTAGGGCCTCCCATTGACTCCAACTAGAACCATCCCACCATTTATGATGTAGTTGATTATCAGTACCTCTAGCAAAGCAATCTAATCTGTTAGAAGCCCAAGAACAAATAGTAGGAGCTGATGTAAGTTGTCCACCGAGATTTTCAAAACCACTCCAAGTAGAGCCATCCCACCATTTATGGTACATAGCATTATCAGTACCACGACATACCACATCAATTCTGTTAAAACCCCAAGATACGGCTTTAGGAGAAGAGGTTAAAATACCCCCAAGATTTTCCCAATAGTTCCATTTACCATTATCAAACCAATTATGAATTAATTCACCGCCTCTTCCTCTGGCAAATAGGTCTATTCTATTGGCAGCCCAAGAAGAGGCACCTAAACCAGAGGTGATATCACCTCCCAGATTGGTCCAAGGGTTCCAGGCTCTAAAAAGACCTTCATACTCAGTCTTTTCTATATTTCTATTTTCTATGTTTTCTTCTGTGTCTTCAAAGTCATAATTTTCTCCTCTAAAATTTTTATAGTTATTTTGGGAGTTGTTATAATAATCTAAAAAATATGGGCATACAAAATCTTCATTTGTAGCATAAGTATTAGTGTAATTTGGATTATCAAAGAATGGATACATAAAGAACTCCTTTTAAAATTACTCAATTTATAATATTCTATAATAAAAAATATGTTACAATAGTACTTTAAAATATATATTTAAAAGTAACGGAGGATAAGAGATGAATTTTATACAAAATATGGATATATATTTATTGGATTTTATTCATAAAAGTATTGCAAATGATTTTTTAGATAAGATAATGATATTTATAACGTCCATAGGTAATTTGGGATTAATTTGGATAGCAATATCTGTACTTTTATTAATAAGTAAGAAATATAGAAGAGTAGGAATGTTATGTATAGCTACGTTAATACTAAGTTCCTTAATAGGTGAGGTTGTACTTAAAAATTTAGTACAAAGAGGACGACCTTTTACAGCTATAGAGGGAATAAATCTGTTGGTTAAAGCACCTAAAAGTTTTTCCTTCCCATCAGGTCATACAGCCTCATCCTTTGCTGTGGCTACAGTTATAGGAAGAAAAATAAAAAGCTTTAAATTACCAATATATATATTAGCCTTTGCTATAGCTTTTTCAAGATTATATTTATATGTTCATTATCCATCAGAGGTATTAGTAGGAGCTTTAATAGGTATAATTAGTGCTAACATAATACTTTATATTTATAATAAACAGAATTTTTAACTTTAGTTGAGTGATTAGATAATGAGGATGTCTCAAAATAGCCTTAATTTTAATATTTATGATTTTAAAATTAAGGCTATTTTTATTTTGAGACACCCTCTTTTATGTTCATTATTAAATAAATTTTTCATATATTATTAAAGATGGTATGTAGGAAAATTATTATAGAAAGTTTATAATAATTTTGGAATAAGTTTTATTTAAGTTCAATCTAATATAAGGAAGGTGATAAAAAGTTACTTAAGGGTTTATATAATCTTATCTAAAGATAGTTATTAACTGTTATATGGTAAATAAGATTAAAAATAACTGAAATAGTTATTATTTATTAATATATTTTAATAAGTTTGTAACCCAAAATCCTATTTAAATTAGTATTATTATAATGAAAGTTTTTGGAGGCTGTTAATATGGAGAAAAAAAATAAGATTTTGTTGACAACAATATGTATTCTGCTTTTTGTAGTAGGTTTTTTTGTCACCAAAAACATAATAGATAAAAATAATGAAAAACAAGTTATGAAAAAAGAAATGATTAACGATAATAGCAAAATGGTAATTAGACAAATGGATGATAAGATAGTGTTTAGTGAATATATAAAGGATAAGTATGATGCTAAACAGGTATTTGAGAAGGACGGTAAGAAAATAGCTTTTTTAACTTTTGATGATGGTCCAAGTCACCTAACTAATGATATATTAGATATATTAAAAGAATACCGCATAAAGGCTACTTTTTTTGTAGTGGGAAACTTGGCAAAGGAGAATAAAAATATAATAGAGAGACAAATTAGAGAGGGACATTCAATAGGTAATCATACCTATACTCATGACTATAAAAATATTTACTCTAGTGTAGATGTTTTTGTAAATGAAGTAGATAAAACTCAAAATGTTATAAAATCTATAGTAGGATCTAACTATGATATAAAACTAGTAAGATTTCCAGGCGGATCCTTTGGGGATAGACTAAATCCTTATAAAGAGGCTATAAAAAAGAAGGGTTATTATAATATGGATTGGAATGCTTTAAATGGGGATGCAGAAGGAAATAATATACCAAAAGAAAAATTAATACAAAATATAAAGAATACTATTGAAGGAAAAAATCACGTGGTTGTACTAATGCATGATTGTGGGGCTAAAAAAACTACTGTAGAAGCATTACCAGATATAATAGAGCATTTAATATCACAAGGATATGAATTCAAAGCTCTAAAATAGTATGTATTATATATCTTAAATTATAGTTAAAAGTTGTAAAAAGGGTGAGTTTTACAATATACTAAAGATATTAAAGTGGAATACTAAAACAAAATTGAGGTGAAGCCATGGATAAAATATTAATAGTGGAAGATGAGAGCTCTATAAGAGGCTTTGTAAAAGTAAATTTAAAGATGAACAATTTTGATGTAATAGAAGCAGAAACAGGAGAAGAAGGGATAGAAAAAGCAAGGAAACATAAACCAGATGTAGTTGTATTAGATATTATGCTGCCAGGTGTAGACGGACTAGAGGTGTGTAAAACTCTAAGACAGGAGTTTCCTAATATGGGAATAATAATGCTTACTGCTAAAAGCCAAGATACAGATAAAGTTTCAGGTCTAGAATATGGAGCAGATGACTATATAATAAAACCCTTTAATCCTTTAGAACTTACTTTGAGAATAAAAGCTATACTAAGAAGAGTTAATGCAGTAAAGGAAAGTGATGATAATATAATAACTGGAGGTCCATTTAAAATAGATCTTTATTCCAAAAAAATTTATAAAAATGAAGAAGAAATAGATATAACCCCGACAGAGTATTTACTTATGAAAATATTTATTGAAAATCCAGGGAAAGCTTTTAATAGAGATGAGTTATTGGATTTAGTTTGGGGCTATGATTTTATGGGAGATTCTAAAATTGTAGATGTAAACATAAGAAGACTAAGATCAAAAATAGAAGAAACACCATCTGAGCCTAAATTTATAAAAACTGTATGGGGAACAGGTTATAGATGGCAAAACACTTAAGGAGTTATTATGAGTAAAATAAGTGTAAAAAGAAGACTAATGGTAAATTTTATATTAATTATAATAATAAGTGTTTTTATACTAGAATTTTTATTAATCCTTTTTACAAGGCATTATTATTATAATAATTTAGAGGATGCTATTTCTAACCAGATAAAAACTTCTGCAGAATTTTATAACAAATATTTTTCAAATTCACCACTAGAAGATAATGTATTAGATAATGTAGATGTATTTTGGAGGCAGACTTCTGCACAAGTACAAATAATAGATACAAAGGGTAAAGTTTTAATGGATTCTATAGGGGTATCAAATAAAAGTCAAATAAAAACTTCGGACATTCAAAAAGCATTAAAAGGAGAAAAAGGAGTCTGGATAGGCAAAGTTGACTATGATACTTCTGGTGTAATGGCAGTAACCTATCCATTAAAATCAGACAATCAAATAGTTGGAGTATTAAGATTTATAACCTCATTAAGATATGTAAATAGTGATATAGCAAGGATATCCTTAGGATTTTTACTTATTGGTTTAGTAGTAATTTTAATATCTGGCTTAGTTAGCTTGTTTTTGGCTAATAGTATAACAGAACCTATAAAAGAATTAACCTACGTAGCAAATAAAATGGCTTCTGGTAACTTTAAGATTAAAAGTGAAAAAATGTTTGATGACGAGTTTGGAGAGCTGTCAGATACATTAAATTATATGGCAGATGAAATAGTAAAAAAAGATCAGCTAAAAAATGAATTCATATCTTCTGTATCTCATGAACTAAGAACTCCCTTGACATCTATAAAAGGCTGGGCAATAACATTAAATTCTAATGAAGTAGATAAAGAAATTTTAAAAGATGGATTAAAGATAATAGAAGATGAGAGCGAAAGACTAAGCGGAATGGTAGAGGAATTATTAGATTTTTCAAAGTTTGTATCAGGAAAGATGAAATTAAATAAAGAAGAAATAAGTATATGTGAAATAATAGATACAGTGAGAAAACAATTAGAACCCTATGCTTATAGAAATAGAATAAATTTTAAAGCAACTTGTATAAATAAACTACCTAATATATATGGCGATAGAAATAGAATAAAGCAAGTTTTAATAAATTTATTAGATAATGCTTTTAAGTTTACTCCAGAAGGTGGATTAGTAGAATTAAATACTAAATATGAAGAAGAATATATAACAATTGTTGTAAAAGATACAGGTGTGGGAATTAGTAAAGAAGATTTACCAAGGGTTAAAGAAAAATTTTATAAAGGTAATAGTGGTAAATCCAAAAATGGAATAGGGTTATCCATATGCGATGAAATAATAAAGCTTCATAATGGCGTATTACATATAGAAAGTGAAGAAAACAAAGGCACTACTATATCAATAAAATTACCAATGATAAAACTATGATACAAATTTATTTTATATTTAAATATAATTAATATTAATTTAATGTAACTAGGAGAATTCATATGAGAAAAAGTAAAATTCTATTAATATTTATGATTTTTATTTATTCATTAACTATAACTGCCTGTGTGAATTTAGATAATAAAAATAATATAGTAGCTCCCAATAACAATTCTTGTCCCATTGAAGGAACGTGGCAATTTGATTTTAGTAATTTAGATAAAGATAGTAAATTAAGATTAAGGCTAAAGAATAAAGATGTGATTATAAATTCCAAGTATATAATATTAGGAAATGAAGTATGCAAATCGCCTGATTTTAAGGTTAAAACTGTAAAAACAGAGGAGTATTTTTTATATAAATTAAGATTAAATCCCAATAAGTTAAATTTAGATAAAAAAGAAATAGAAGTTATTTCAACTTCTTTGGATAATAATCCTTTCTATGATTTTATAAAAATAGATGAAAAAAAATTGTTAGTATATGTAGATAATCAATTGCTAGTTTTAACAAAAAAATCCAATAGCTCATCTATTGAACCTAAGCACAATATAATAGAAAAAAACTCACAGCAGGATATAGTAATGCCAAAGAGATATACATTGCTAAGAACTGGCGTATTGATAGGATTAAAAAGTTCAGAAGAAGATTACGTAGATGGGTATAAGAATGAAAAAAAATATAGAACTATTTTTATTTCTTCCAGAAATAGAAATCTAAAGAATGTAATAGAGACTGAAAACCTATTTGTGCCTAGAAAAGATGGATTTTGTGAAATTGGAGTAAATAGAATAAATAATTTAAGTAATATACAAGATAATATATTTGTAAACCCATTATATAATAATTACCCAATAAAAAATAATTTTAGACTAGAACAGGATATTAAAAATAAAAGCATATATAGAGATATATTATTTGTAAGTAATGATTACATATCTATAGAATATAACGATATTAATAAAGATAAGCCAATAGATTTATATAAAGTTAAAATGCTACCTATTGACAACATAAATGCAATGGCAGGGGTAAATATAGGTGATATAATAGACAAGGATAGTGAAAAAATATTAGCATCATCCTTAGAAAGTTGCATTAGATCTAAGGATAAAGATATTTTAAATAAATTAGAAAGAAGTTGTAGAAAAGATAGTTTTTTTCTTAGTAGAAGAAATGGACACTGGATACTTAAGGGTAGATTAAATGGAATAGATGATAAGGAAGAATACATAGATTTTAATATAAGTACTGAAATACCTAAAAAAATACTAAATTATGATGATTTAAATTTGTCTTGGAATAGTATTAAAAGCAAAGTTCCTAACGCCTTAGATGCATATACTTCTCCTAATAAGGATTTAGCTATAATAACTACAGAGAAGGAGTTATATGTATATACCATAGAGGATGGAAAACTATCCAATAAAGCTATTTATGAGATGGAGCTAAATAAAGAAACTGTAGTTATGGCAGAATGGGCTACAGCAGATTACGCTAAAAAATGGACAGATAGTATTTTAAAAAACAAAAATGCACATATAATAAAATAATAAAGATATAAATGCTTTAATTATAAAAAGGAAATGATGAAGAATGTCAAAAGAAAAGTTTAATAACGCAGTTAACATAGCAAAATATATATGTGAAAATACACTAAAATTTGGTGATATAGCTGTAGATTGTACTTTAGGTAAAGGACATGATACTATATTATTGGCAAATTTAGTGGGGAATAAAGGGAAAGTAATCTCCTTTGATATTCAAAAGGAAGCTATAAATAAAACAAGAGAAAAATTAAGAGAGTTTGATTATAAAAATATAACTCTTATAAATGATGGGCATGAAAATTTAGACAAGCATATACAAGAAAAGGTAAAATTGTTTATTTTTAATTTAGGATATTTGCCAGGAAAAGATCATAATATAACGACTAAAGCAGAAACTACTCTAAAAGCACTAAAAAAAGCCTTAAAACTATTAGATGATAATGGTATAGTTTTATTGGTGATATATTATGGTCATGAAAATGGAAAAGAAGAAAAGGCTGCTTTGGAGAAATTTACAAGTGAGCTAGATCAAAAGGTTTATAATGTTATGAAAAATTCATTTATAAATCAAGCTAATAATCCACCACTCTTAATTTGTATAGAAAAAAGGTAAAATGTGTTGAGGAGAATGTTAACTTATGAAAAATAAAAAAGACTTATTTAAAATAATTGGTTTAAGTTTAATTATTATTATTGTAGCTATGTTTTTGTTAAGACATGGGCATGCAATTAGAAGAATGAATATAAAGCATACAGTAAGATACATTAGAAGTTGTGGAAAATTCTCATCTATATGCTTTTTATTAATATATGCTTTAAAACCATTAGTTATTATTATTCCAGCTTCCATGTTGTCCCTTGTAGGTGGAGTTTTATTTGGACCTGTAAAGGGATTTATATTAAATATGTTGGGCTTTTTCTTATCTGGAAGCTTAGCCTTTTGGTTAAGTAGGCTTTTAGGCAAATCCTTTGTGGATAAGATTTTAAGGGGAAAAGCTATAGAATTAGATAATAACATAGAAAAAGAAGGTTTTAAGATTATATTTCTTTTGAGGTTTCCACCAATATTTCCTTATGATCCTATAAGTTATGCTTCAGGACTTACAAAAATGAAATATAAACATTTTGTTTTAGGATCTTTGTTAGGAGTCATACCAGAAACTATGTGTTATTCTTATATGGGAAAAAATGTTATGAATCCTTTGACTTCAAAATTTATAGTCCCTGTAATTTTAGTTATACTAACTACAATTATAGGAATTTATGTTTATAAAAAAAGTAAAATTAATGTTGTAAAAGATGAAAAATTATAGTTTGAAAACACAATAATTCTAGTAAACATTTAAATAATAAGAAGGTGTTTCAAAATAAAATCTATTTTGAGACACCTTCTTTTTAGTTTAGATATTTAAAAATTTTTAGAAAAAATTTTAATTGTAAAATTATCAGGTAGTCATCGGATAAATTTACTTTGAAAAGTTTTTATAGGTAATGGTTCAGAAATATAAAAACCTTGAATAAAATCGCAACCCAGTTCTTGAAGAATTTCTAGTTGTTCAATTGTTTCAACACCTTCTGCAATAATATTTATATCTAAACTTTTAGACATAAGTATTATAGATTTTACTATTTGTAAACTTTTATTATCTTTATGAATATTTTTTATAATACTTTTATCTATTTTAATATTATCTATAGGTAATTTGGTAACATAACTTAAGGATGAATAACCAGTACCAAAATCATCTAAGGATATTTTTATTCCATGTCTTTTTAATGCTTCTAAAGTTTTAATACTTAAGTCTACATCTTCCATAGCTTCATCCTCTGTTATTTCCAGACATAAGTAACTAGGTTTCAATTTAGTAGTTCTAAGTATATTTAAAACATTATCTACAAAATTTTTATCTTTCATTTGTTTAAAAGATATATTTACAGATACATATAAGGGTTTATTATTTTGCTTTTGCCATAAATTACACTGAGAACAAGCTTTATTTAGTACCCAATTATCTATATTAGCTATTTCGCCAATATTTTTAGCTAGTGGAATAAATTGATTAGGACTTATAATTTTGTTATCAAATTTCCATCTAACTAAAGATTCCATTGCTATAATTTTAGATGTTTTTAGGTGATAAATAGGCTGAAAATATACTAGTAATTCATTTTTTTCTAAGGCACGTCTTAATCTATTTTCTAGAATTAAATCATCTAGGGCTCTCTCATTCATGCTTCTAGAATATACTTCATATTTGTATCCACCATTTTTTTTGGCCGCATACATTGCAGCATCTGCATTTTTCATTAGTGTAGAAGTATCTTTCCCATCCTCCGGATAGATACTTATACCAATGCTAGCACCAATAAATAAATCATCTTCTTTATATTTTATTGAATGATTTAGAGTTGTACATATTTTACAAGCTAATTTTTCAGCATCACTGATGGATGTTATATTTTGTACAATTATAAATTCATCTCCACCTAGTCTACCAATTTTATGTTTAGGGCTTAGTAACATCTTAAATCTAGCAGAAACTTTTTCCAAAACGTAATCGCCTACATCATGACCTAAAGTATCATTTATAGACTTGAAATGATCTAAATCTATAAATAAAACAGCAAACTTTTCATTCTCATAGTTATTTATAGTTTTATTTATAGTTTCTATAATTTTTTTCCTATTTGAGAGACCAGTAAGAGAATCATAATAAGCTAGTCCTAAAATCTTTTCTTTATCCTTTTTATTTTCAGTTATATCTGTTAGAAGTAAAGCAAAATAATCTACCTCCATACTATAAACTACTGCAGAAAACCATTTTCTTAACTCCTCTATATAAATTTCTTCCAAAGTCTCTTTGCCCCCTACAGAAGAGATTTTTTTTATGGATTTTATTAAAATTGGATTTTCATTTAAAATAGAGGGAATAAAAGAAGATATATTTTCTCCAATTATATTTTCCTTATCTGTATTCAATAATTCACTAAAATAGTTATTTATTTCTACTACTTTAAAGTCTACAATATCAGAATCTTTATTCTTTATTATTTTGTTATAGGAGAAGTTAGTTATAACACTAGAAAAAAGATAATTATATTTTTTGTGATTTTCTATAATTTTTTCTTTTGATGTTTCTAACATATCAAACATATTGTTAAAGTTTTTATTTAAACTTGTTATTTCATCATTTCCTGTAGTATCTAATCGTACAGACAAATCAGCAGTTTCAGCTACATAATTTAAAGTTTTTTCTATTGAATGAACTTTTTTAAGGACTAATTCATTTAAAATTTTTATAAGAAGTATACTCATAAAAATACCTAAAATAAATATAACAAATATAAAAAATTTGATATTTTCTTTTGCAGTAAAGTAAATATCTCTATTTATATTTAGCTTCAACATAAAGGTATTATTATTAAATATATCTCTTATTAGACCATAGCTTTCAAGTAAATGATCATTATGTTCAATCATAAATATGTTATTTTTTTTATAAATAACAGGATATAAGTTTTTAAAATCTATAATTTGAAAATTAGTATTATTACCATAAATTTTATTAATATTTTCTTTGGGCAAAAATTTAATAAATATCATGGCACCATTAGGGGTTTTAGAATTTAAACTATCTGTAATAGGTGAAGATGTTATTAAAAATAATGAATCATCAAATTTTGTTAAACCTTTAATAGGATGAGTATTTTTTATATTAGAAGTAGCAATAGAAGAAAGATAATTTATATCCTTTTTATTTAATTTTTTATTTTTATTATAATATTGTTCAAATACTACATCATTATTTTTATTTACAAATAATATTAAATCAATATTAAATTTTTTAAAAATGCTACTTCCTTTTAAAATAGTTTGTATATAATTATCATTTTTATCATTTATAAATTTATAAGTGTCATCCCACATAGCATAATCTTTATTTAAGTTATACATATTTTGAATATCTTTATTTATTAATTTCAATAAGTGCTCAGTTTTATATACATTATATTTAATCTCTATGTTATTAAACTTTTTCATGATATAAGTTTTTGATAAAATACTAGTAATAATTATGGATACTAAAAAAATCAATAATATTATGGCCAAGGACTTTTTATATAATTTCACTATTATCACTACCTCTATATAATTAAATAATATTATAAGAATTATTAAAAAATAATATATATCTATTATAATATATATTAGCTTATAATAGGTATATATATTATAATAGATAAAATTTTAAAATAAAAAATAAAGTTGCCTATAAAAATTTAGTAAAGGAAACTTTATATTAAAATATTATTTCAATTTATTATAATATTTATTTTATATGAATCAAATGAAAAAATATATTTTTGTCTCCCCAACCTAGATCCCAAGGAACTCTATATCTGTTGGTGGTATGAGAATTTACTAAAGGATATCCATGGGAATCCCAGCCAGTAACTACTGCAAAATGATCTATATTACTTCCTAGAGCATAACAAATCATATCACCTAGTTCTAATTTTTCTATAACACCGCAAGCGTGATTATCAGTTGGTTTTATTAAGTCTTCAAAGGAACCTTTTTTTATTAAATTACCTTTTCCGCTATATATAAGGTAATTTCTAAGAGCATCTGCATTTACCCAAGCTTTACTTCCCTCACCTCCGCCATATTTATGATATCTACAATACCAGGCGCCATCGAAAGGCAGGCTACCAGCTTCTTTATCGCCTAAAACTTGAGAGACATAATTTGTACAATCTCCTCCAGCACCAGTGAAATTTTTATATTTCTTATTGTGTCTCAAATCATTTCCGCTGGCCCAAGGAATACCGCAATATTTATCTGCATACTCTACAGCTTTTATTCTATTATATTTACCCTCATAATTAGGCTCATGATTTCTAGAACATGAATTAATATTATATTTTGGAGGAGAAGTTTGTTTATCTAAACTATCTGTATCAGCAGAATAAGATTTAAGAGCATCTTCAAAACAATCAGTATACCAGTCTGTAAATATGATCCACTTATCATCTTTTTTTATTAAATCTACAGTATGCTGTATGGAAACACCAAAGGAATTCTTAGTAGGTGTTTCATCAGATTTATACTCATAATCAAATTTGTAAATTTCATCCAAAGACACCCTTACACCTCTTTTAGTTGGTGATATTTTCCTATATTTTAAAGAAGAAGCTACATTAGTAAATTTAATCCCTCTATTATAAGACCAATCATTTAAATATTTAATTCTTTTAATTTCATGTGCTAAAGCCCATTCACCGTATTTATGAGAAGTATTAAAATAATCATTCAAAGATTTTAAATCTAAAGAAGTAAAAGCTTCACATCTTTTTATATATATTTCTTCTAGGCTATTTTTAACTGAATCTTTATCTAAAGAATTCTCTTCTTGTAAAGAAGTATAAACGTAGGTTTTGTTATTATTATATAAAAAAAGATATGTAATGGATATACATAAAGTTATAATTAAAATTAGCTTCTTTCGCTTATTCATTTTATTTTTGTCCTCCTAGAAATTTTATTATAAATGAAGTTTTTCAAATTGCTACAAAAGGAATAAAATATTTAAAAATCAAATTATTCATAACCAAATATAAGTATGAATATATAAAGTAATAGAGTTTAATGCTTTAAGTTAACGTACTTCATAATTTAGTATTTCCCAAAAGTTTAAATAAAAATTCTATATAAAATTTGTTAAATCAATTTTAAGGTATAAATATAATTAATTTTTATGAGGGATGATATGACAAAAAGATATCCAATGAAAGAAATTTTGGACACTTCTATTCCGATCATAGCAGAAATGACATTGTATAATCTAATGATAGTATTTGATATGATGATGATAGGAAATTATGGAGGAAATAAATGCTTAACTGCAGTAGGATTGAGCAATGGTGTTATTTTTACTCTTTGTGATGTATTTATTTCTGTAGGACTTGCAGTTTCTGTAACTTCACTAATAGCTAGAAGTATAGGAAGTAGACATTATAAAAATGCACAACAATACTCTATATGTGGTTTATTTTTGGGAGTTATAATTTCATTTTTAATAAGTTACTTTATGTTTTATAAAAGCGAAAAAATTTTGTATATAGCAGGTGCGAGAGGGGATATACTTAAAATAGCTAATGTTTTTAATAAGACAATGGCTATTTCAATTTTTTTTAAAATGAATACGGAAATTATAAATTCTATACTAAGAGGATATAAGAACACAAAAATACCTTTTTTTACAGCAGTAATAATAAGTAGCTGTAAAATTATATTAGATTTTATTTTTATATTTGGTATAGGAAAAAATGGTTTAGGCGTATTTGGAGCAGCATTAGCTTCTATATTATCTCAAATAGTAGGTTTTACATTTTCCTTTATATACATGTTAGATAAATTAAAATCTCATGGTAATATAAATTTGTTTAAATTATTTAAAATAGATAAAATAAAGGATATCTTAAATATGTATATACCAGCATCTTTAGAAGAAGCTACATATAGTGTAAGTAGATTATTGTGCGCTTTTATGATAATAAAAATTGGAAGCATTTCTTTTTCTGCTAATGAAATAGCAAATACCATAGAAACAGTTTCCATAATACCTAGTGCTGCTTTGGGAGTTTCTGCTACTACATTGGTTGGAATGAAGATAGGAGAAAAAGATTATAGAGGTGCAAAAGAATATGCAAATAAATCTGTCTGGTTTGCAGTTAGTATATCTTTAATATTTTCTTTATTATTTATTTTTATGCCTAATTTATTAGTAGGCTGCTTTGTAGGAAATAAAGAAAAAAATGTTGTAAAATTAGCAACTGTATGTTTGTTAGTGGGGGCAATAGAACAACCCTTTATAGCTGCATCTACTGTTGTTGAAGATATATTAAAAGGTATGGGAGATGCCAAAACTCCATTTATTGTAACTTTGATTTCTAGTTGGTGTATAAGAGTTCCATTGTTTTATTATTATATATATAAATTAAAGTATTCTGTAGTATGTGTTTGGTGGATAACAGCTTTTCAATGGTTCATAGATTTCTTACTTATGAAAATAATTTTAAAGAAAAAATTTAATAAATTTAAATTATAATTTTTCTGTAAAATGTAAATTTAATAGTTCTTATATATTTATATATAAAGTAAAAAAGTTTTAGATATATAACTACAATATATTTAAAATTCTATAAATAAATTTCTAAATTTATAGAATATACTTGAAATTACAAGCTATTATTATATAATAAAGTCTAAAGCGAAAAATTTATAAGGGGGCTATTACATATGTTTAGCAGAGAAAAAGCAGAAGAACTATTATTAAATAACTTAAAATCAGAACACTTAATAAAACATTCCTATGCTGTAGAAGCAGTAATGAGAGGACTCGCAAAAAAGTTAGATCCAGAAAATATAGATAAATGGGGTATAACAGGACTTTTACATGATTTAGATGCGGACATAGTAGATTATGTACAAAATCCTCATCTTCATGGGCCAAAAACCGTTGAAATACTTAAGGCTGAGGGTTTTGGCGATGAAGATATGTATAATGCCATATGTGCTCATAATCAAGGATCAGGAACAGAAATAAAATCAAAAATGGATCAGGCTATATATGCAGCAGATCCTATAACAGGATTTATAACAGCTATAACATTAGTGTATCCAGATAAAAAAATTTCTAGCGTAAAGGTTAAATCCATAACAAAAAGAATGAAAGAAAAAAGATTTGCCGCAGGAGCAAATAGAGAAGCTATGAAGTCTATAGAAAAGCTTGGAATAGAATTTCCACAATTCGCAGAATTGTCACTTAACTCCATGGAGGAAATTTCACAAGTACTTGGATTATAGGAATTGTAATAAATATTCAATTGAAGTTAAAGGTAATAAAAACTTTATTAATTTGATTAGAAACTATTTAATATGTAGTATTTATAACTAAATAAGAACAAAAAGGAAACCCTAACATATAATAAAAGGGTTTCCTTTAGTTTTTATAGATAAACATATAATATGTAATTTTACCCTACATAAATGTTAAAAAAGTGACAAAAAATTGAAATAATTAACAAAAAAAATTTGAAAAGTATATTGTAATTTAAATATAAAGGTCATATAACATATACAGTAACATAAAAAATTGCTTGGAGATGATTTTGAAAATGGAAACAAATGTAATTTTATCAGCTAATAATATATTAAAGTTAATTGCATTAGTTATTTTAGCTGGTGTAGTATTTGGCAAAATAAGCAGAAAAGTCAATTTGCCAGATGTGGTCTTATTTATTTTAGCAGGGGTCATACTAGGGCCAGAAGTATTGAATCTTATAAATATAGATTCTTACCCTGTGGGAAATCAGCTTATATTAACTTTTGGGGCAGCTTATATTCTTTATGATGGTGGTAGAGAAATTGATTTGAAAGTTTTTAATGAGGTAAAAATATCTGTGTTGCTTTTGTCAACCTTAGGGGTTTTAATATCTACAGGTATTACAGGATTTTTTGTTTATAAAATATTTCATATAGATTTTATATATGCATTATTATTAGGTGCAATAATATCATCTACAGACCCATCAGTTTTAGTACCTTTGTTTAAAAATATGAATGTAAGTAATAAATTAAAACAAACCATAATATCTGAATCAGCATTTAATGATGCTGCTGCAGCAATAGTAACCTTTGCTATTTTAGGGGTTATAGCAGGTGGTGAGTTTTCATTAGGCAAGAGTATTTTTGAATTATTAAAGTCATCTTTAGGAGGAATTTTAATAGGAGGTATATTTGGTTATATTTCTACCAAATTAATAGCAGGAGAAAAGTATGCATTTTTAAAGGAATTTCCTTCAGAAGTATCAATAGTAGCAGTAATAGGGACTTATTTAATTGCAGATAAATTAGGTGTTAGTGGGTTTATGGCAGTATTCATAATAGGTATGGTATGTGGAAATAAGAAAAGAATTAATTGCTGTATACCAGATGAATATAATCAAACTCATCTTAGATTTAAAGAGGTTTTAACTATAATATTAAGAATGATGATATTTGTTTTATTAGGAAGCCATATAGATTTTGGAGTATTATCTAAATATTTTACAAAGGATTTGATGGTAGTAGCATTATTAATTTTTGTTTCAAGACCAGTGTCAGCATTTTTATCAGTTATATTTGATAGAAAAGCAAAATGGAATATAAAAGAGATAATTTATCTTATGTGGGTTAGAGAAACAGGAGTTATACCAGCAGCTTTGGTGGGTATGTTATTAACAATGCATATAAAAAATTCAGATATAATAGCGTCAGTCACATTTACAACCATAATAATAACATTAACATTCCAAGCAAGTACATCTAAATCGTTAGCTAAATTACTAAAATTAGATCTAGATGAAGGAAAGAAAGAAATAGCAGTAGATAGTATAAAGATATAAAATATATAATAAATTATAAAGATGTACTAGTATAATTTATTTATAAATATAGGGTTTTAAAAATTTAAATTATAAAGGTATAAATTAACACCTATAAGTTATAGGAAATACTACAAACTTATAGGTGTTAAATTTTAACCATATTTTTCTAAATATTTATTTTTGTTTTGAACTATTTTATTAAGAGCCATAACTAGAAAGTCTATTTCGTAAATGTCATTATACATACCAAAGCTTAATCTAAGCATACCTGGTCTTTTATTCATAGGCTCATTTGCATATGACCCTATCTCTTCCTTTGGAATGTTTAATATTTTTTGAACATACGGTTGAGCACAAAAACAGCCATTTCTCACAGCTATACCAAACTCTTTAGAAAGTATTTCTGCAGTTATGCTATGGTGCATACCACTTATATTAAAAGGTATTATAGCAACTCTAGGGTAATCTAGATTTTTGCAAGAATAAATTTTTATATCTGGTATCTGTGCAATTTTTCTAAAAGCATATTCGAAAATATCTTGTTCATAAATTTCAATATTTTTCATTCCTATGCCTGTCATGGTATCTATAGCTTTGGCAAGAGCTATAACACCCATAACGTTTGGGGTACCTGCTTCATCTTTTTCAGGAGGATCTGTCCATAGTACATAGTCTTTAGTTACTACATTTACAGTACCTCCACCCTTATAATCTGGATCCCCTCTCTCAAAGGTTTCTTTAGGTCCTATTAAAACCCCTATACCAAAGGGTGCATACATTTTATGCGCAGAAAAAGCTAAATAATCAATGTGTTCTAAACTGTCATGGGGTTTCATGCTGAGTTTACAATGTGGTACAAGTTGTGCTCCATCTACTAAAATTTTGCATCCAAATTCATGAACTAATTTTGCTATATCATAAATAGGATTTATATATCCTGTTACATTAGATGCCCCAGCAATAGTAACTAATTTAACCTTATCACCATACCTTATTAATTTGCTTCTTAAATCTTCCATTACCAATCTTCCACAGTCATCTACCTCTATATAATCTACATTATATTTATCTCTCCAAGGTAAATCGTTAGAATGATGTTCCATAGAGGTTGTTAAAATTATAGAATCATCATCACAGGAACAAAGCCTATAAGAAAGTTTATTAATAGCTTCTGTAGTATTTTTTACATATATAATGACATCTTTATCTAAATCAGCTCCAATAAACTTGCCAACTGTTTTTCTAGAATCTTCATAAATTTTAGAAGATAATTGAGATTTATATCCAGTGCCTCTGTGAATGGAGGAATACCAAGGAGAAAAATTGACAATAGCATTCATTACAGAAGCTAAAGGTGGTGTAGTAGCTGCATTATCAAAATTTATACAAGGAGTTAGTTGTCCATTATATAGAGGTACTTTAGTGTCACTACCAACAACTAAATATCTATAAGGAGATCTTTTGTTAGAATACATATAATCACCTCTATTCCCCTACTATATAGTATTAAAAACATAAAAAAGTGTAACTTAATTTTTAAAAATATTATGGGATTATTTGAATTTAGAGTACTGAGTACAGATTACAGAGTATAGTGAACAGATGATGATAATTTTCTTCCTCACGTCGGAAAATGTGATTTAACATCTTTTAAAGGTTCAAAATTAAAACAGGAAATACTTTTAGTCAATAGGTAACTATAAAAATAGAGTTTATAATAAGTAAATACTTATTATAATTATAAAATAATAATATTTAACTTTTAACTATAAAAAATATAAAATAATAAAGGGAAAGAAAAGTAATAATATTAGTTTATATTTAAAATTAAAAATCACAAGATAAAATAGGAGATGAAAAAATGGAAAGACTAAAGACTATATTACCAGGGATCTTACTGTCATTTTTTATAGCTATATTAGCAACTTGGCTTGGAAACTTATTACCAGTAATAGGGGGAGCGGTGTTTGGAATAATAATAGGAATAATAATAAACAACATTATAGGCAAACCTAAAAATACTATAGAAGGAGTAGCATTTACATCAAAAAAAGTATTACAATGGGCTATTATAGTTTTAGGGGCAGGATTAAGTTTATCACAGGTTAGGAAAACAGGGCTAGAATCCCTAGAAGTGACTATATTTACAATAGCTACAGCCTTTATAACTGCTTATGTAGTTGGTAAGTTTTTTAAAATACCAGACAAACTAAAAACTTTAATAGGGGTAGGTACAGCTATATGTGGAGGTTCTGCTATTGCAGCTATATCTCCTATAATAGAAGCGGATGAAGTAGAGATAGCTTACTCTATATCAACTATATTTTTATTTAACATAATAGCTGTTTTAATATTTCCACCATTGGGTCATCTATTAGGATTTTCAGATAAAGCCTTTGGGTTATGGGCAGGAACAGCTATAAATGATACTTCCTCTGTAGTAGCGGCAGGGTATGCTTTTAGCAATAAGGCAGGAGAATATGCAACTATAGTTAAATTAACAAGAGCTACTTTAATAATACCGATATCATTAATATTTGCATTCATAACAGCCTATAAAAAGAAAAAGGAAGCTGAAATGGGAACGGGAGAAGTTAATTATTCATTTAAAAAAATATTCCCATGGTTCATATTATGGTTTTTAGTAGCATCTTTGTTAAATACTATGGGATTATTTAAAGGAAATACAATTCATTATATAAATGAGTTAGGAAAATTTTTAATAGTAATGGCTCTATCAGCTATAGGACTAAGTTCAAACTTTAAACAAATGACTAAAGCAGGATTTAAACCAATACTTTTAGGAGTTATAGTATGGTTTAATGTAGCGGTAGTAAGTATAATAATACAATTTATAACAGGGCAAATATAAGGAAAGTGCGACGCACTTTCCTTATTTATATTAAGAAAGTATTAAGGATTAAGAAAAGCTTTTATTAAGATATTTTAAGTATAATTATTATATAAGATAAAAACAAAAAAAGGTTATGGGGGAAGTTAAATTGATACACAAAATTAAAGAAAATATTGTGCCACTAAGCTTAATGTTAATAATACCAGTAGTAAATGTTTTTTATGCTATTTTAAATAACTCAAATAGGGGAGTATACACTTTAGTTACGGATTTGGATAAATCTATGCCTTTTATACCTGCATTTTCTGTTCCTTATATGGTTTGGTATCCATTTATAATTATATCTTTAATATATATGTGTTTTAAAAATAGAAAATTATATTATAAATCTTTATCAAGTATAATAATAAGTTTAATTACAAGTTATATTATATTTTTCTTTTTTCAAACTACAGTACCAAGACCAAAAGTAATAGGTAATGATATATTTAGTGACATTGTTAAATTTATATATAGTACGGATATTGCTTATAATTGTTTTCCAAGTATTCATGTTATAACTACTTATATTATTATGAGGTATATGTTAAATCATGAAATGAAAAATAGTAAAATAATTAATATTACTGTTATAATATTGGGGATACTTATTATATTATCTACTCAATTTATAAAACAACATGTTTTATTAGACGCAATATTTGCTATAATCTTAGGTGAAGGAATTTACAATATGATAAATTATTATGGTTTGGAGATGATTAAGAAATGTCAGCAGAAAAAATCCTTATTGTTGATGATGAAAAAGAAATCAGAGATTTAATAGATATATACTTAACCAATGAAGGTTATATAACTTTAAAGTCATCTAATGGTATAGAGGCATTAGAGCTTTTAAAAACTAATAATGTTCATCTTATAATATTAGATATAATGATGCCTAAGATGGATGGTATAGAAGCTTGCATGAAAATAAGAGAAGAAAAAAGTATGCCTATAATAATGCTTTCAGCTAAGAGTGAAGATATGGATAAAATAATAGGATTAACCACAGGTGCAGATGATTATATAACAAAGCCTTTTAATCCCTTAGAACTTTTAGCTAGAGTTAAATCTCAGTTGAGAAGATATATAAAGCTTAATAATTCAAATGGAAATGAAAATGAAGATATTGTTACTATAGAGGATATAACTATAAATGTAGCAACTCATGAGGTTAAAATTGGAGATCAGCCAGTTAGACTTACACCGAGAGAATTTGATATTTTAGAGCTACTGGCTAGAAATAGAGGAGTAGTGTTTAGTATAGAAAAGATATATGAATTAGTATGGAAAGAAGAATTTTTAGACTCTAATAATACAGTAATGGTTCATATAAGAAAATTAAGAGAAAAAATAGAACAAAATCCTAGAAATCCAAGATATATAAAAACAGTTTGGGGAGTTGGGTATAAGGTTGAAAAATAGAATAAAGAGATTATTTAATAAAATAATGAAACCTTTCAAATATATATATAAATTGATATCTTATAAAGTAAAAAAAAGTTTAAGATTAGAACTTATATTTACTTTTGGATTATGTTTTTTAATGGCTATTATGACCTTTATTATAACTAATAGTTACCTAACTAAAGCTAGTAAGTATTCAGAAATAAATTATGAAAAAGGAATAAATGAAATTTACAATTATTCTTTATCTATATCAAATGAAATTAATAGTGAAAAATTAAAAATAGAAGATAAAGACACTATACAAGAACTTATAGATAGACATTGGAGCATGGATAAGAATAATAAAATATTTATAGCTAATACTGATGGCAAAATTCTTTTCAAAGTAGAAAATGTAGAAGTTGAAAAAGTTGATATATTTGAAATTATAAAAAATAATATACAACTTCAAAATATAAAGAGTTATGAGTATGATTATGATGTAGGAAGAAAAGAATTTGTAAGTATCAATCCATTAATTTTTGAAAATGGAAAAGCTTATGTAATAGTTCAAGGCATACCAAGAGCAGAAACCATATATTATACAAAGGATAAATCTGTGAGTGCATTTTTATTAGCTGTTATAGTATTTATATTTGGATTTTTATTTATAACAAAAAGGAAGATGAATTATATAGAAGAAATATCAAAGGGCTTGCTGCAAATATCAAAAGGAAATTTAGATTATAGAGTAAAAAGAGTAGGAAATGATGAGTTAGCACTACTAGCAGATAATATAAATTATATGGCAAAAGAGTTAACTGATAAAATAGAAAAAGAAAGAAAAATAGAAAAAGCTAAAAATGACTTAATAACAAATGTCTCCCATGATTTAAGAACTCCACTTACATCTATAATGGGGTATTTAGGATTAATAAAAGAAAAAAAATTTAAAAGTGAAAAAGAATTAATGGAATATGCAAGTGTAGCTTACACTAAATCGGAAAAACTAAAAAATTTAATACAGGATTTATTTTCTTATACTAAATATAGTAATGACAGAGTAGAACTAAACAAGCAGAAGATCATTTTAGCAGAATTATTAGATCAATTAATAGAAGAATTAGTACCTATATGTGAAGAAAATAAAGTAAGTATAAATAAATATGCTTGGGATTCTGAAATAGTATCAGAAATAGATGCAGACAAAATGGTAAGAGTTTTTGAAAATCTAATAATGAATGCTATAAGATATAGTATAAAGCCAGGAGAAATAAAAATTAATTTGTACAAAGAAAGAGTATTTTCTATGGTATCCATATCAAATAAAAGTGAAGAAATATCAAAAGATAACTTAAGAAAATTATTTGATAGATTTTATAGATTAGATAAATCAAGAACTGCATCAACCGGTGGAAGTGGTTTAGGATTAGCTATAGCCAAGAGTATAGTAGAATTGCATAAAGGTAGCATTTGGGCGGAATATCAAAAGGGATATATAACTTTTTATATAAAATTAATTATGGCAGAGGATGAATAAAATTTATTAAAACCTGGTGCAATTGCATCAGGTTTTAAGTTATAATATAATGAAAAATATTATATATAAAATATTTATTAAACAAACATATTTAAGAGGAGGGCATTGTGAAGGGATATTTAATATTTATAATAATATATGCCATAATACTTATATTAGCAGGATTTTTTGTAAAAAAATATGTAAAAAGTGCTGCAGATTTTTTTGTGGCAGGAAGAAAACTTAACTCTAAATTATTATGTACTACTTTAATAGCAGCAAATATAGGGGCAGGGTCCACTGTAGGCATAACGGGGATTGCATATAAGTATGGAGTATCTTCTTATTGGTGGATATTTATGTCTGCTATAGGAACAGCTGTACTAGCTTTTTTGGTAGGGCCTAAAATATGGGAAAAATCTATGAAATACAATTTGTATACCTTAGGAGATTATTTGGATATAAGATATTCTAAATATTTCAAAGGAGCTATATCTATAATGATGACCATAGGTACATTAGCATTATTTGCAGGTCAACTTATGGGAATTGCATGGATATTAGATGTAACTTCAGGTATTGATAAAAATATAGGAATTTTAATTGGGGCAGTAGTTGTGGTTCTTTATTTTTCATCCGGTGGGCTTTTGTCCTCAGCTATAGTAAACGTATTGGAATTAGTAATAATAATACTAGGTTTTATAATTGCAGTACCATTTTGTATAAAAAGCGTAAATGGATTTAGTGGATTACATACAGCCATATTAAATAATTTACCAGCAAATGAAGGTGTAAATTATTTTAGTTTAAAAGGTATAGGTATAAGTACTATAGTAGGATGGTTTTTAATGCTTACACCATCATTTTTTATATCACCAGGATTAATAGGGAAAGTTTATGGAGCAAAAGATATGAAAACTATAAAAAAGGGAGCAGGAATATGTGCAGTAGTTCAAGGATTATTTGCATTTTTGCCCACTATATTAGGAATGTGTGCCTTTGCAGTGTTCCCTAATCTTAATCAACAGGAATTAGCATTACCTATGGTTATGAAAAACCTAATGCCTTTTTCAGTATCGGCTTTAGCATTAGCGGCTATATTTGCAGCGGAGGTTAGTACAGCAGATGCAGTTTTGTATATGTTAACAACCACCTTTACAGAAGATATATATAAAACTTTTATAAATCCCAAAATAGAAGATAAAAAGTTATTAAAAGCAGGGAGAATAGTTACAATTGTAGGAGGAATATTAGGAGTAGCTATGGCTTTTATATTACCTAATATAATAACAGCATTGTCTATATTTTATACACTAATGTCAGTTTCTTTAACAGTACCACTATTATTTGGACTATTTTCAGAAAAACCAAATACGAAAATTGCTTTTACATCATCCATAATAGGAATAATAATAACATTATATTTACAATTTCAAAACAATGATAAAGGTATATGGATATTAAATGCACAATCTACAGGCATATTATGTTCTTTGATTGCAATGATAATCTTTCTAGCCCTAAAAAAGAAAACTACTACTTAACAGGTTTTAAAGATTGAGAATTAAAACAAGAAATACTTTTGTTCAATATATAGCTATAAAAATATTTCTTGTTTTAATGCCTTTAAAGGCTGTTATAATAATTTCCAACTGGAAGTAAAATCTGCAATAGTTAAAAAATAAATTAGAATCCTTTAGTGAATTGAGTTGCTGATCTCGCCACATATCCTTTTTTAATAGGCTGAAGCTAGCGTTAAGTCTTTTTTAAACTAAGAGTAGTATAATTCCATTTTAAGTAATGGGTAAGATAAATTTCTATTCAAATAAATAAAATTTATTTTATACATAATTATGTTAAAAATATAACAATAAAACCGAAAATTCTTATTATAACTTAAAAAGTTAATGTATGAAGGGTATATAAAAATTTCCATAAAGCTATTATATACAAATATAAGTAACATATATTTATATTAAGGAATTTATTAAAAATTAATATTATTAATAGAAACAATACTTAAAACATATAATTAAAATAAAGCACATAATAAAAGCATTCAACAAATATTTTAACTATACTTTTAAAATCTGTGTATCCTTATATTTCAAAATGCATTTTTAGTTTTATTAATTATTTTTTAGTATAAAAAGTATAGCATTTTTCCTTAGATTGTAGGAGTAGCAAATAAAAGAATGCAAGATTCTATTTTTAAACTTACAATTGTATATTGTAGCAAAAAAGGAACAAGAAAAAATTACAAAAAAATTGTAATTTTCAAACAAATAAGTATATAAAATGATATAAAGTGTGTTATAAATTAAACTTAGTATTACTCTTGTAAATCGATTACAAAAAACTTATAATGTGTATGAGTATAATTTTATTTTAATTTATAATAAAATGTAAAATTTTGTAATGATAGCTAGTAAAATTACACTTGCAGATATGGACAAATTCCTATAAAATAATTAGTGTGTTCTTAAAATAAAATTAATATATTAAAAATTTCTTAATAATTACTGCTTACTATTAAAAAAATAAGATAAAAATTATGGGGAATTTTTTTGCGTTTTATTTTGGCACAGTTGTTGCTTACAATTATTATATATTATGTAGTAGTTTTAACCTTATGAAGTTGTTTATTATTTTATTTTAATCTTTATTCTTAATTAATAATAAATTTACTGTTTTTATTCAATCCATATTTTAAGTAATAACATTGTGTATTTCATGATTTTTACCATGTATGCATAAAGATAGGAGGATTAGTATGGAACTATTAACTTTTAAAAAAGGTGTACATCCACCACATGGAAAATACCTTACAGAGAAAAAGCCTATAGAAGAATATTTACCAAAAGGCGATTTAGTTTTTCCTATGTCCCAACATATAGGGGCACCTTGTAATCCTGTAGTTAAAAAGGGTGACAGAGTATTAGTAGGTCAAGTTATAGGAGAGGCTACAGGTTTTGTATCAGCGCCTATACACAGTAGTGTTTCAGGAACTGTAAAAAATCTTGCTCCAGTATTAACTGCAGCAGGAACAAAGGTAATGGCAGTTATTGTAGAAAATGATGGACAATATGAAGAAATTGAAATGCCAAAGCCAAAAGACTACAATGAAATGACAAAAGAAGAAATAATTAAATTAATTCAACAAGCCGGTATAGTTGGTATGGGTGGAGCTTGTTTCCCAACTCATGTAAAACTTTCACCACCACCAGACAAAAAAATAGACTCAATCATAGTAAATGCAGCGGAATGTGAGCCATATTTAACTTGTGACCACAGACTTATGCTAGAAGAATCAGATAAAATAGTAGAAGGTTTAAAAATAATATTAAAAATATTCCCAGAAGCTAAAGGCTATATAGGAATAGAAAATAATAAACCAGATGCTATAGAAGCTATGAAAAAAGCATCAGAAGGAATAGCAAATATAGAAGTTAAAGCTCTTAAAACTAAATATCCACAAGGAGCA
Organism: Clostridium botulinum; assembly: GCF_001276985.1. Lineage (GTDB taxonomy): Bacteria > Bacillota > Clostridia > Clostridiales > Clostridiaceae > Clostridium_F > Clostridium_F botulinum. The sequence goes on along the minus strand of NZ_LHUL01000027.1, from coordinate 60,723 downwards.
GAAAAACAATTAATATACGCTATAAAAGGAAGAGAAGTTCAATCAGGAAAACTTCCAGCAGATGCAGGATGTGTTGTTCAAAACACTGCAACAGTTAGAGAAATATATAATGCAGTAGTTTTAGGCAGACCATTGATAGAAAGAATTATAACAGTTACAGGTGAAGCTGTTAAAGAACCTAAAAATATAAGAATGAAACTTGGAACAAACCTTAGAGAATTAGTAGAATTCTGTGGAGGATACAAAGAAGATCCAGTTAAAGTTATATCCGGTGGTCCAATGATGGGCATGACAATACCAACATTAGATATACCAACAGTAAAAGGTTCTTCAGGCTTATTAAGCTTAGCTGCAGCTCAAGCGGTATTACCACAAGCATCAAGCTGTATTAGATGTGGAAGATGTGTAGAGGCATGTCCAATGAACTTGATACCATCTACATTAGATTCTTTATCTAACAGAGGTGAATTAGCTAGCTTTGAAGAATTACACGGTATAGATTGTATAGAATGTGGATGCTGTACTTTTGTATGTCCAGCTAAACGTCATTTAATCCAATCCATAAGAACAGCTAAACGTACAGTTATAGCTTCAAAAAGAAAAAAATAAATTAAGTAAGGAGTGACTTTGGATGTCTGAATCAATGTATACATTATCTTCATCTCCACATATTCGTTCAAAAGATTCTGTTCAATCAATAATGAGAGATGTTGTAATAGCTTTACTTCCAGCAGCTATCGCAGGAATATATTTCTTTAAATTAAAAGCACTTTTAGTTATATTAACAGCAGTTATTTCTTGTGTAGCAGCAGAATATATCTGGGAAAAAGCTACAGGAAGAGATATAAGTATAGGAGATTTAAGTGCAGTAGTAACAGGAATGTTACTTGCATTTAACGTACCACCAACACTTCCATTGTGGATGGTAGTTATAGGAAGTTTCTTTACTATAATAGTTGTTAAACAATTCTTTGGAGGAATAGGACAAAATATAGTAAACCCAGCATTAGCAGGAAGAGCATTTTTACTTGCATCTTGGCCAGTAGCTATGACTACTTGGACTGTTGATGGAGTTACTACAGCTACACCACTTGCTATTTTAAAGGGTGCACCAGGAGAATTACCAAACTTAGCATCAGCTTTTGTAGGACACATAGGAGGATGTATTGGTGAAACATCAGCTTTAGCATTACTTATAGGTTTTGCATATCTTTTATATAGAAGAATAATAACTTGGCATATACCAGTTACTTATGTAGGAACTGTATTTGTACTTACAACAATAATAGGTAGACATGGAGCTATGTCTGGAAATGCAATATATGAAATATTTGTAGGTGGATTAATGTTAGGTGCTATATTCATGGCAACTGATTATACAACTTCACCAATGACCAAAAAAGGACAGGTTATCTTCGCAATAGGATGTGGTGTTATAACAACAGTTATACGTATATTCGGAGGATATCCAGAAGGAGTTTCTTACTCAATATTATTAATGAATTTAGTTGTACCTCTAATAGATAAATTTGTAGCTCCGAGAGTATTTGGGGGTGTGAAATAATGGAAAAGAATGAAACACTAAAATTAGGATTAAAGCTTTTTATAATAACAGCAATAGCTGGTCTTATATTAGGAGGAGCTTTCATAATAACTAAGAAACCAATAGCGGATCAAATAGAAAAAACAAATACTGAAGCCATGAAAGAAATCCTTCCAAAGGCAGATAAATTTGAAAAAATGGAAGGAAAAGCTAAAGACACTGTAACAGAAGTTAATGAAGGAAAAAAAGGTAGTGAAACAGCAGGATATGCTATAAAAGTTTTAACAAAGGGTTACGGTGGACAAATAGAAATGATGGTAGGAGTTTCTAAAGAAGGAAAAGTAGAAGGAATAAAAATTCTTTCCCATTCAGAAACACCAGGACTTGGAGCAAATGCACCACAACCAAAATTCTCTGGACAATTTAAAGGAAAATCAACAGAAAAAGATTTAGAAGTTGTTAAAACAGCACCAGCAAGCGATAATCAGATAGAAGCAATGACAGGTGCAACTATAACATCAAAAGCAGTTACACAGGGTGTTAATGATGCCGTTAAATTTTATAAAAATGAATTATTAAAAACCCCTTCTGAAAGCAAAGAAGTAGATGGTAAATCAGGGGCTACAACAAGCTTTAACACAGAGGACACAAAGTTAAATAAGTATGTTGTAAACTATGAAAAAATGAATTAAAGGGGGATAAATGATGAGCGTTTTAGGAGAAAGATTAAAAAATGGAATTATAGACGAAAATGTTACCTTTGTCCAAGTTTTAGCAATGTGTCCTACTTTGGCAGTAACATCAAGTGCTGAGAATGGTATAGGTATGGGTATTGCATCTACAGTAGTTCTTATGGGTTCAAACTTAGTTATATCATTACTTAGAAAAGTAATACCAGATAAGATTCGTATACCAGCATTTATAGTAGTAATAGCAGGATTTGTTACATTGCTTCAATTTTTAATGCAAGGTTTTGTACCAGATTTATATACAAAATTAGGTATATTTATACCACTTATAGTTGTTAACTGTGTTATCCTAGGAAGAGCGGAAGCTTATGCATCAAAATATGGTCCAGTATCTTCAATATTTGATGGATTAGGTCAAGGTCTAGGATTTACATTATCATTAGGAGTAATAGGAATGATAAGAGAATTATTAGGAGCAGGCCAATTATTTGGACATCAAATAATGCCATCTTCATTCCAACCAGCTTTAATAATGATACTTGCGCCAGGAGCATTCTTTACACTAGGAATATTAATGGCAATAATAAACAATATGAAATTAAAGAAAGCTAAATAACCAAGAGAAGGAATTTAAAATATCCTTATTAAGAAAGAAGGGTGAAAAGTATGAAAATATTTGCTTTGATTATATCAGCGTTATTTGTTAATAACTTCGTTTTAGCAAGATTTTTAGGAATATGTTCTTTCCTTGGTGTTTCAAAAAAAGTTGAAACTGCTACAGGAATGGGACTTGCAGTTACATTTGTTATGGCATTAGCATCACTTATATCTTATATAGTATATAATGCTATACTTGTACCACTTAATATAACTTACTTATATACTATAGCTTTTATATTAGTTATAGCAGCATTAGTTCAATTTGTTGAAATGGTTATTAAAAAGAAAAGTCCAGGGCTTTACAAAGCTTTAGGAATATTCTTACCACTTATAACTACAAACTGTGCTATATTAGGTGCAGTTATTATAAACATGAATGATAAACTTAATTTAATAGAATCACTAATATTTGGAACTTTCTCAGGGGTAGGATATATGCTTGCAATAGTTCTTTTAGCAGGTTTAAGAGAAAGAATGGAAGCATGCGATAAAATGCCTAAAGCAATGCAAGGACTTCCAATATCATTAATTACAGCAGGACTTATGGCAATCGCATTTTTGGGGTTCCAAGGACTACTACATTAGGAGGTGTAGATAGATGAATGAATTACTATTTCCTATATTAAGCTTAGGTGCGCTAGGTCTTGTATTCGGTGTTCTTTTAGGATATGCATCTAAAAAATTCGCCGTAGAAGTAGACCCTAAGGTACCATTAATAAGAGATTCCCTACCAGGAGCCAACTGTGGTGGTTGTGGATATGCAGGATGTGACGCATATGCACAAGCAGTAGCAGAAGGTGCTGCCCCAGCAAACGCTTGTACAGTAGGTGGAGCTTCTGTAGCAGAAAAAGTAGCGGAAATAATGGGAGTTTCTATAGACGAATCAGAACCATTAAAAGCATACGTAAAATGTAACGGAACTTGTGATAAAGCTAAGCAAAGAGGAGAGTACTACGGAACAATGGATTGTCAACAAGCATCAGTAGTTCCAGGTGGTGCATCAAAATCTTGTCAAGCAGGATGTTTAGGTTTAGGTAGCTGTGTAAAGGCTTGCGCCTTTGATGCTATCCATGTAACAGAAGGTGGAACAGCAGAAGTAGATCCAGAAAAATGCGTAGGCTGTGGAGCCTGTGTAAAAGCTTGTCCAAGAGCAGTAATAGATTTAAAACCATTATCAGCTGTAATTAGAGTAGCATGTAACTCTAAAGATACATTAAAAGCTGTTAAAGATGTTTGTCAAGTAGGATGTATGACATGTAGACTATGTGAAAAAACTTGCCCAGTAAAGGCTATAACAATGGAAAACAATCTACCAGTAGTAGATAAAGAAAAATGCGTAAAATGTATGGCATGTGTTAAGAAATGTCCTACAAATGCATTAATAGCTTATGGAAAAGACATAGTAGTAAAAGAAGAAAAACCAGCAAACTAGGTACAAAAGATAGAGTATAGAGTATAGAGTATAGAGTATAGAGTATAGAGTATAGAGTATAGAGTATAGAGTATAGAGTATAGAGTATAGAGTATAGAGTATAGAGTATAGAGTATAGAGTATAGAGTATAAAAGAGTTAAGTAAATAAATTTACTTAACTCTTTTTTATACTCCATTTGGTGCTTTTAAAACTATATATTTACCTTAAACTAAGTAAGTAATAAATAAGTTTAAAAGTAAATTCCTTATTTTTAAAGTTCATTAAAAAGTTTTAGATTACATAAATTTTTATATTAAGGGTGAAATATTTAAAAATAAGCCCTAAAAAACAAAAGATTTTGTACGAATATTATATAGAATGTGCAAATAAGAATTAATTTAGTATATAATCATAAATATAGAAAATTATATAAATGGAGGAGAACTAATGTTAAAGAAAAATAAAAAAATTCTTTCGGTTATAACTGCTACTTTAGTAATGGCAATAGGAATTTCTTTCACTAATGTACAAGCAGCTTCTATAAAAAGAATGAATGGAAGTAATAGAATAGATACAGCTAACAAAACAGCAAAAGAAATATTCCAAAAATCAGAAGCGGTTATTTTAGTAAATGGTACAGGCTACGCAGATGCAGTAAGTTCAGCACCACTTTCAAAACTATTAAATGCTCCAATACTTTTAACTGAAAATAAAGGTGCATTAGAATCAGATGTGTTAAAAACTATAAATGACTTACAAAACGTTAAAAAAATATATATAGTTGGTGGTACTGGAGTTGTATCTACAACTATGGAAAATTCATTAAAGAGCAAGGGATTCCAAGTTATACGTTACGATGGACAGAAATATGGGGATAAAACAAGATATGGAACTAACGCTAGAGTGGCAGAAGAAATATTAAAATTAAGTCCTAAATCAAAGACAGGGATTCTGGTAAATGGACAAGATGGATATGCAGATGCATTATCTGTAGCTTCAGTAGCAGCAACCAATGGTTATCCGGTATTGTTTGGGAACACTCAGAATGTACCAAATGTAATAAAAAATAATATAATATCAAAAAACAAATTACAGATTCTTGCGGTAGGTGGTAACGGAGTGTTGCCTTCTTCTGTGGTTAGCTCTGTAAGTGGTAAAAAGATAACTTCAGATGCTCAATCTAAAAATAGATTTCAAACTAATCTAGCCGTGCTAGAATATTTTAAAGGTAAAGGCGGTTTAGATTTTAGTAATGTATATATAGCAGCAGGAGGACAAGCCGGAAAAGCTGGACAAAGTCAATTTGCAGATGCTCTAGTAGCTTCAGCAGCAGCAGCTAAAACAGGCTCACCATTAGTTCTAAGTGGATTAGGAGCAGGTACAACAGAAATAGCTAATGCGGAAAAATTTATTGAAACCAATATAGAGGACGAGGGTAGCTTAGTTATTGTTGGAGGAAAAGCTTCAGTATCCGAATCAGTGGAACAAAAATTAGATGAAAAAGTGGGGGACTTTAGAATATTAGATATATTTTAAGAAAGAGTATAGAGTATAGAGTATAGAGCATAGAGTATAGAGTATAGAGTATAGAGTATAGAGTATAGAAAAAAGAGTTAAGTAAATAAATTTACTTAACTCTTTTATTTAATGATCAATAATCAATTAGTAATGCCCAATGCTCAATTAAAAATTATTAATTAACAATTGAGCACCGATCATTGAGCATTGACAATTGATCATTGATTATTGTTCTTCAGTTCATTAAATAGTTTTACATTGCCCAAATTTTTATTAAGATATTTAGTGCATAGACCTATAAAATAACCTGTTATTATACCGGAAATCATAAGTACCGGTAAATACACGTATATTCTAAAATCTTTTACCACAAAGGCAGCTATAAAGAGCTGACCTATATTGTGAAAGATAGCACCGCAAATACTTATGGAACTTAAACTTAAGTTTTCTTTAAATTTATAATAAAGTATAATCATAATAATGTTACTTAAAAAACCACCAGCCAAGCTAAACATAAAAGAAGACATATTTCCTGCAAACATAGAGCCTAAAAGGGTTCTTAGAAACATAACCAATAGGGCTTCATAGCCACCTAACATAATTAAGGTAACTAGTGAAATAACATTAGCAAGACCTAGTTTAATACCAGGAAAAAGTACAGGTATTTGAGCCTCTATTATGTATATAATTAATGCTATACCTACCATCAAACTTAAAAAAATCATTTTTCTAGTATTATAATTTTTATTTTTCATATAGATTACTCCTAAATTTAATAAGAAACTTCGTCTACTTCTTTATCATTTTTTTCAATAGTAATTATAAGTTTATGAGGAAGACAAGCAGCCGTTTCACCAGGTTTTTTTAATACACCTGATTTTATACACACCTTATCGGGACAATCCGCATCTATAAATCTAATAGAGCCTTTATCTATCTCTATAACATTATAACCCTTATGATCTTTATCATTATAATTAATTTTTAATTGTCTTTTTTCTTTCACTTTAGATAAATCAACTTTTTCTATAATTTTACCATTCTGTTTTATTACAGCTACAGCATTTTCAGATTTTACAAAGAATTTGAAGAAAATAATACTTATTACGCTTAAAGCTAATAGAATAGAAACTATATATATTACAATTTTATCACCTTTTTTCACTAGATCACCACCTATTATTTTATAACAAAATAAAAATTTAATAAATTTAAAAATTAATTTTTTTACATTTTAATATATTCTTATTAGAGTATAAAAATAAATTATTTAATAAAGTTATTTATTTTGTAGTTTAAAATCTGTATTAGTTAGTTTAAATATATCTTTAAGTCCAGAGGTTACATAAACTTTTTTATCATTGGTTACAAATATAGCCTCTACACCCTTTAAGCTTTCTATTAATTTTTTACCTTCATCTAAACCTAAAGTATAGACACTAGTGGATAACGCATCACCATCTATAGATTTATCTGATATTATAGAAACACTAATAAGGCCTTTTTCTGCAGGATAACCTGTTTTAGTATCAAATATATGATGATATCTTTTCCCATTTCTTTCAAAAAATCTTTCGTAATTTCCAGAGGTAACTACAGACTTATCAGAAACAGATACTATACCTAAATAATCTCCACGAGGTTCTAAAGGATTTTGGACGCCTATTTTCCAAAAGGTTTTGTCTGGTTTATTTCCTAAAACATATACATTTCCGCCAAGACTTAAAAAAGCAGAACTAACATTATAGTTTAAAAGAACTTTTTTTAGTTCATCTGCAGTATATCCTTTAGCGATAGCCCCTAAATCTATAGCCTGACCTTTCCTTTTAAGCATAACAGTAGATTCCTTTTCATTTATAATAACATCTTTATAATTTATAAGTTTTAAAGCATTGCTTATCTCATCCTTAGATGGGATTCTTGCTTTGTCTGTTCCAATACCCCAAAGAGATACTAATGGTTCTACAGTTATGTCAAAGGAACCTTTACTTTTTTCACTATATATTAATGAAGCTTTTACTACATCAAAAGTATTTTTACTTACTTTAACAGGAGCTATTCCAGCATTTTTATTAATTTTATTAACTTCACTAGTGGATATATTAAGAGACATTTTATTTTCTATATCAGAAATTTTATCTACAGAAGACTGTACTGCTTTATCAGCATTTTTCCCATAGGCTTTAATATTTATTATAGTTCCCATAAGATAGGTTTCTCTAGATACAGGTTCCTCTGGTTTAGAATTGCAACCTACAAAAACTAAAGGCAAACAAATACATAGAAGAAGTATAGTAACATATTTAATTTTCACAATAAATTCAACTCCAATCTTTAGTCTTCAACAATAATTTATAATCAATTTTAAATTAATTATAAATAAGAGTTCTAATAATCCCTATATTTAATTATATATTGTATGTGACCATTATAAAAGTATTGTAGGAAAAATAACATCAAATCCTAGACATTTAATAATATATTATAAAAATTTAATAAAATCACTACCAAAAAGGAGGACTTTACCATTAAATATAGAATAATGTAATTAAAATATAATATGGATAAGTATACAATTATTATGGAAATACTTAAAGAAAATAAAAAAATAGAAATACGACAAGAGAAAAATGTCGAAAGATATACAAAAATGGAATAATTTAATGATAAATGTAAAAATATAATATAATATGTAATATTAAATCATATTTTGTAAAAAATATTATTACATGAAATAAATATTACTTATAGAAAATGTTACAAGCCTGTGTTATAATTAAAAATGACTTAAAAAATCCTGTTTAGGAAAACATAACACATTCAGGAAAAGTTAACATATCTATTTAAGCGAAAAGCAATAATAGAATGTTATTTATTTATATTTTATTAATTAATGTTTACACATTTAAGGAGGTATAAGCACATGAATAAGAAAGGTACAAGAGCACTAGCAAGTGCTACAGTTGTTGGACTAGTTTTAGCAACTGTTGCAACAGGAAATGTTAAAGCAGCACCAGGAGACGTTAATAAGGTACAAGGAAATGACAGATATGAAACAGCTGCAAACGTAGCGAAAGCTAATTGGAAAGATGGAGCTAAAGATGTAATAATAGCTTCAGGAGAAGGTTATGCAGATTCACTAAGCGCATCTGTATTAGCTAAAAAATTAAATGCACCAATAATATTAACTACAGCAGGAGAATTAAATTCAAATGCTAAAAGTGCATTACAAACATTAAAACCAGAAAATGTTTATGTTATAGGTGGAAATGCATCTGTATCAGAAGCAGTAAGAAGTGGACTTAAAAAAGATTACAAAGTAACTGAATTAGGTGGAAAAACTAGATTCGAAACTAACCTAGCAGTAGCTAATCACTTAGTGGACAAATTAGGTGTAAAAGCTGACAATGTTATGGTTGTTAATGGACAAGATGGTTTCTCAGATGCTTTATCAGCAGCACCAGTAGCAGCAGCTAAAGAACAAGTTCTATTAATAGTAGGAAGAGATGCTTCTACAGCTGATGCAGCAGCTAACTTTGTTAAAAAACATAATTCAAAAGTAACTGTAATAGGAACAGAAGGAGTTGTTCCAAAAGCAGTTTACGATAAATTAGGAGCAAGTGAAAGAGTTAATGGTGGTGCAGATAGATTTGCAACTAACCTTAACATAATGAAACACTTTAAACTAAATGCTGATACTATGTATGTAGCTAATGCAACTGGCCAAGGTTATGCAGATGCTTTGGTAGCTTCAGCATTAGCAGGAAGAAGTGGTGCACCATTAGTTTTAGTTGATACTAAAGATTCAGAGTCAACTAAAAATGCAATAAAATATATAGCAGATAACAAAACTGACAAAACAGAAGTTTCTACAGTAGGTGGAAGCGGTGTTATGCCAGATGAAATAGTTAATGAAATAGAATATGCTGTTAACCCAGTATTATCAGCAGCAGAAAAAGCTGTTAAAGCTTATGAAGATGCAAAAATAGGAACATCTGAAGAAATAGCAGCTGCAAAAACTTTAAGAGCAGATGCTGTTAAAGCAGTAGATAACGTTAAAGATGCAGCTAAAAAATCAGCTTTCGAAGCTAGAATAGAAGCTAAAGACAAAGCAATAAAAGACGCTGAAGCTAAAATGGAAGTTAGCGTTGAATCAGTAGAGGCTATTAATCTTAATCAAGTAAAAGTTGTATTTACTTCACCAGTTGATTCAGATTCAGCAGAAGACGTTACAAACTATGAAATAGGTGGAAAAAAATTAACTAAGGATAAGGATGAAGATACAGATGCTATAGGTGTGCTTCAAGACGATGATAGAACTGTTATATTGACATTAGCTGATGAACAAGAACAACATGATGAAGTAACAGTTAAAGTTAAAAAAGGTGTTTTATCAGAAGATAAAACTAAAAATATTAAAGAATATGAAAAAGATGTAGTATTTAAAGACCTAGATGAACCAAAAGTTAGCAAAGTTTCTGTAAAAGGTAACAACAAAATAGTTGTTGAATTCTCAGAAGCAGTATTAGTAAATAAAGTAGAAGGTAATGATGTTGATGAGAAGAAAGAAGATGCAGCTAAAAAATTAGCTGATAAGTTTGAACTAAATGGACAAAGCATACAAAGTTTAGGATATGATAAAGACAATAGTGAAGTTAAGGATACATTAATATATGGAGATAAAGCATATGTAAACAAAGTAGAATTCTACTTTAGTTCAGCTCTTGATTCAGGAAAAAATGAATTAAAGGTTCTTGAGGGTAAAAAAGGTGATATACTTTATGATGCTGGAAACTTTATAGTAAAAGAAGCTAAGTTTGATATTAATGTAGATAAAGTAACTTCAAGCCCTAAGATTAAATCTGTTAAGGGTGGAACAGATGGTAAAATATATATAGATTTTGATAGAGCAATGGATACTAAAACAGCTGAAAAAATAGGAAATTATGTTCTAAACAATGGTACTGGAACTTTAGCTGGAAAAGCTGAACTTAAAGAAAATGATACTCAAGTTAAGATAACTTTAGATAATTCATCTTTAATTAAAACAGGATCTAACACAATTGAAATAACTGATAAAGTTAAGGATGCTTATGGCAATAAAGTTGATAAAGATACAAGATTATCTTTTGTAGCTGAAAAAGATGAAGAAAAACCAGAAGTAGTACTTGTTGAAGCAATAGATGCTGAAACTATAAGAGTAAGATTTAATGAAGATGTTAAATATAAGCATGCAATAAATGAATCAAACTATGAATTAAGAGATTCAGATGGAATAAGAATAGATGGAGATATAAAAGAGATAGTAGCTGCCAATGGAACAGAAGATGATACAGATGTTTATGACATTAAAATGGGTAAGGGCAAGAACTTAACTGGAGATAAATATACATTAAAGATTAAAAATATAGCTGATACTTCAGATAATGTAATGGATGATTACGAAACTGAATTCAAGGGCGAAGATGACGAAGCACCAACAGTAAAAGGTGTTGCACAAAATGGCAAAAAAGTAATTGTTAGATTTTCAGAGAAAATGGATAGAACTAGCTTAAGAAAAACTGAAAACTATAGATATATAGATAGTGATGATAATGATAAAGTAAAAGAACTTCCATCAAAAACAACAATTACTGTAGCTTCAGATGATAAAACTGTTACAATAGAATTCCCAGATTCATATGAAGATAAAGTTGGTGGATTAATTGTAAAATCTGATGTTAAAGATGTAGCTGGAAATAAGATGGATGCAGATCATAAGGCTGACGGATTTAAGCCATTGGATGCAGTACAAGTTAAAGAAAATTCTATGAAAGTTAGCAGAGCTGATGATGATGTAGAAGTAGAATTAGTATTTGATGCAGCTGTTGATAAAGTTTATAAAGAAAACTTTAAGTTTGGAAAAGCTAATAAGGAAACAATCATAGCAGATAGCGTTAGAATAAATGGAGATAAAGTTACATTTAAGTTTAATGATGGAGCTAATGCAAAAGCAATAAAGGCTTGTGGTTCTAGTTTAGTAGTTAAAACAGATACAACAGGTTCAGATAAACCAGCAGCAGAAGATAAATCAGGTAAAGAAATAAAAATAGAAGATCCTGTTCAAGTTTATGATAACTTAATAGCACCAGAATTAGATGCAGATGAAAAAGATGGTTATGTTGGTAATACAGCTTGGAAAGTTGGAGTTGAAGGTGATAAGGCTACTATAACTATTGCCTTTGATACTCAAATAGCTAATTTAAAAGATGCTTATTTAGATGATTTCAAATTCATGGCTGATAATACTGGAGATGAATTAGAAGTAAATAAGGTAGAAGTAGAAGACGGTAATACTTTAAAATATACATTTGATGAAGATATTAACAAACTTAAAGATGTAAAAGTAATTACTGTTAAGGCTGATAAAGACAATATAGATGTAAGAACTGAGAAAGATCTAGCAAAGAATGATCAAAAATACAAACCAACAAATGACGATATAAACGGATGGAAATTAAAAACAGGTACAGCAATTAATGATGCTCTTAAAGCAAAAGCTGAAACAGATTTAACTAAGGCTATAGAAGAAGCAAATGCTAAAAAAGCTGGCGTTGAAAAAAGTGCAGATGGTAAAGATATAGAAAAAACTGGAAAATGGGTTACAGAAGCTGAAATGACTACATTTGAGACTGCAATAAAATCAGCAACAGATGCAAAAGAATCAAAAGATGCAACTGCTAAATCATTAAATGATGCAAAAACTGCTTTAGATAAAGCTGTAGAAGAATTTAATAAAGCAATCAAAGATGGAACAAAAGAAGCAGCAGTAAATGATACAGATTCAACATTAAAGACTTTCGCAATAGCAGGTGAAGATGTATTAGCACTTTCAAATATAGATACAACAGGAGCAGAAAAAAATTTCGCTGATTTCACAGGAGATAAAGTAAAAGGAATAGCTGTAAAAGCTAATTCAGACAAAGCAAAATCAGTAGTTGTAAAAGTAAATAATGTAGTTGTAGATGAAGCAGACTTAACTACTAAAGTATTAGCTGAAAATGATGTTATTACAGTAGTTGTAACAGCAGAAGATTCTACTAAAACAACTACTTATACAGTAACTGTTGTTAAATAATCACGCTAATTAGGTTGCGTTCACGAGTATGTGAACAAAATATAAGCAGAAATTAAAAAATATAGGGAAGGGTAGAGTATTCTATCCTTCTCACATTTAAGATATATGATGAACGGATACACTTCAAAAACAAATCATATCAAATTCCTATTAACTTCATAAAATAGTCAGATCATATCGCTGATTGAAAAAATAAAATAGTCATATCAAAAGGCTATTGAATAGATTATTCTATTCAATAGCCTTTTTTATCTTTGGTCGTATTTTATTATAAAAATAGAATATTTTACATAGTTAGTTTATTCAAACTTAATTAACAACAATTGGGTTAATTTTTATACGTAATTATGGTAATATGATATAGAAAACCATTATATGAAATATTTAGGGGGTACGGGATATGGTAAAATCTAAAGAAAAAAATAAAATATTTTTTACCTTGCTAGCAATTACTTTAATTTTTATTGTTAATTCTAATAAGGTAAAAGCTAATGATGAGATTAATTTTAAACGGTTAGATGGTAAGGGACGATATGAAACCTCATCTTCTATATGTAGTGGTGGATGGGACACATCAGAGTATGCTGTTCTAGCAAGTGGAGAAGGATTTGCAGATGCTTTAAGTGCAGCTCCATTAGCTAAGAAATATGATGCACCTATAATTTTAACAGGAAAAAATAAGTTGAATGATAATGCTAAGGATCAGTTAAAAAAATTAGATACTAAAGAGGTAATAATAGTTGGAGGACCTGGGTCAATTTCAGAAGATATAGTAACAGAATTAAAAGATCTAGGAATAAAGGTTAATAGAATATATGGTGAAGATAGATATAAAACTAGTTTAAAAATTGCAAAGGAAATAGGAGTAAAAAACGGAGTAGTAGTTACAAATGGTTTAGGATTTGCTGATGCATTGGCTATGGCACCTATAGCAGCTAGTAAACAAATGCCTATTTTGTTAACACCCAGTGATAAATTAACAAGTGATACAATGGAGTTTTTAAAGAAAAGTTCTTATAACAAAAGCTATGTTTTAGGAGGAACTGCTACAGTTAGTGATTATATAAAAAATTCATTAAAAAATCCAACTAGATTAAGTGGAGCTGATAGATATCAGACTAATATAGCTATATTAAATCATTTTAAGGAGGACTTAAACCTCGATGAAGTATATATTTCTTCAGGAGATGGTTATGCAGATGCTTTGTCTGGTTCAGTATTAGCTAGTAAAAATAAATCCCCAATAATATTAATAAATGATAATCTAAATAAAAGTACAAAAGATTTTGTAAGTACTAATAAGCCTAACTTTAAAAATGTAACAATATTTGGAGGAGAAGCAGTAGTAAAGGAGCCTACTATAAGTAGTTTGTTTGGAGCATTTAGGTCTGGTGAAACAAGATCAGATACTAAAGAAGTTGCTGCAGAAAGATGGGATAGATCCTATCTTAAAGATTACCATATTGATTTACCAGATAGCGGTAAATTGGATATAGAGTACGATATTAACAATTTTACTCGTTTTGATTTAATTGTTTTAGATATAAAGAATAATGAAATCATAAAAAAATCCTATAATTATTTGAAGAACAATAAGAGCATTCATGATAACTATAATGATATAAGATTGCCTAAAGGAAAATATATAGTTAGGGTACATGCATTTAATATGGATGGAACTTACACAATTAAAGCAAAATATACTCAAGAGGGAGAAGGCTTTGAAAAGGAAAGTAATAATGATATAAAAACTGCAAATGTTATAGAACCTAATAAAAATATTATAGGAAGTATTCATAGCTATAATGATGTAGATTATTATAAATTTACATTAAATGAAAAAGGAAGTTTAAAAATAAATTTAAAACATAATCAATATGGTAGATATGGATTTAAGGTTAGTTTATTAGATGAAAATAATAAATCAATATCACAATTTATTAGTGGAGGAGAAGATATAAATTCTTATAGTAATAAATTAAGACTTTCTAAAGGAACTTATTTTGTAAGAATAGAGTGTGAAAGATGGAATGATGAACCCTTACAGTATGAGCTAAATTTAGTTTATGATATTGAAGATGAAAATTATGAATCTGAACCAAATGATTATATACAAGATGCTAATTATATAAAGTGTGATAAAGAGTATACAGGAAATATACAATCAAGAGATGATAGAGATTATTATAAAATAAATTTAAATTCAGATTCAAAAATAACAATCAACTTTAAACATGATGAAGGATATGGGAAGTGGACTATTTATTTATGTGATAAGGACAATAAACCAATAAAACGATTTAAGTCCTATGGTTATGAGATCAGTAAGGACTTTGATCCAGTAGAACTAGAAGCAGGAGAATATTATGTGTCAGTAGAAGGAATAGACAGTATAGATTATACTATAAATGTAAAGCGAGAAGCACCAGATAAATCTAATAATGAGAATAAAAAAGTAAAAAGAAGATAAATAATATCAAAAGACTATTAAATGGAATAATCCATTTAATAGTCTTTTATTTTCATGTAATTAATATTTATCATAGATAATAAGTAACGAATATGATTTCTATTGTTTTACAAAAACTACATTAATAGCTTTTACTAAAGCTTCTACTCTATCTCCTTCTTTAAATCCCGCATCTTCTAAACTCTCTTTTGTCATTACAGACGTAACTACAGGTGAAGTAGTTCATCCATCAACAGTCATTTTGATCTGTGCCATAACATTATCAGCTTTTATTTCATCTACTTTTCCTATAATTTTATTTCTTACTCCAGCTTCCATTTAGAAACCTCCTAAATTTATATTCTATTATTATTATTTATTATAGTTAAATATAAATGCATAAGTTTTATTTATAGGTATGATTAAATTTAGTTATAAACTTAAGTTTAAGAAGATAAATAGCTATTACCATTTCTTATAGCCAACTGTTAATATATAACAAAATAAAATAAATTGCAATCGTAGTAAATATTACAATATATGCTATAATCAGACATGACATAAGAATATTTTTCCAATAAAATTAACATGTGCATCTCATTAAAATAGATAACAACATGTTAGTTATTTTTGTATATTTAAGGGGGTAGAAGAATGAATAAGAAAGGAACAAGAGTGTTAGCTAGTGCTACAGCCATTGGTATAGTGCTGACAATGCTTCCATTAGGAAATGTTAAGGCAGCACCAGGGGATGTTAATAAGATGCCAGGAAAGGATAGGTATGAAACGGCTGCAAATGTAGCAACAGCTAATTGGAAAGAGGGGGCTGAAAATGTAATAATAACCTCAGGAGAGGGGTATGCGGATTCATTAAGCGCATCAGTTTTAGCTAAGAAATTAAATGCACCAATAATATTAACAAAATCAAAAGAATTACATAAAGGTGCTAAGGAAGCCTTAAAAACTTTAAAGGCAAAAAATCTTCATGTTATAGGTGGAAATGCATCTGTATCACAATCTATAAGAGATGATCTAAAAAGAGAAGGTTATGCTTTAACTGAGTTAGGAGGGAAAACTAGATTTGAAACTAACTTAGCAATATCTAAGTATTTAGTAGAAAAGCATAATGTGAAAGCTGATGAAATATTGGTTGTAAATGGTAAAGATGGTTTCTCAGATGCCTTATCAGCAGCACCCGTAGCAGCAGCTAAAGGGCAAATCTTATTAATAGTAGGAAAAGATACATCTACAGCGGATTTAGCAGCTAAATTTATCGAAGAACATAATTCAAAGGTAACTGTAATAGGAACAGAAAAGATAATTCCAAAGACAGTTTATGATAAATTAGGAGCAAAAGAAAGAGTTATAGGTGGAGCCAACAGATTTGAAACAAACCTCAATATAATGAAACATTTTAAATTAAATACAGATAAACTATATGTAGCTAATGCTACAGGAGATGGTTATGCAGATGCTTTAGTAGCTTCAGCATTAGCAGGTAGAACTGCTTCTCAATTAATTTTAACCCATACTAAAGATTCACAAGAAACTAAGAATGCAATAGATTATATAAAATCTATTAAAAATGATAAAACAGAGGTTGGTTTAGTAGGTGGAAATTCCGTTATACCTGAAGAAGTGGTAGATAAAATTAAGGAAATTGTTAAAGAAGAAAGCACAAAAAACCCAGGAAAACCTTCAAGACCATCAAAGCCATCAAAACCAACTGAGCCTGAAAAAAATAAATTTGAGATAATTTGGTCTTTTGCAGATGTAGATGAAGATTTAGATGTTAATACAACAAACGGAAAAGATGACGCAAAGCATGATTACGTATACATTAAGTTTAATAAGCCAATATCAGTGTCTGGTGATTCTAAGAGCGTATTAAACACTTCAAATTATAAATTAAATAAAATGCATCTTCCAAAAGGAACAGAAATTAAACCTAATATAAAAGGCCTTGATGATGCTGATAAAGTAACAGATTCCATTACAATAGTATTACCAAATGAATATTTAAATGGTAAGAATGAACCACATATAATAACTATTTCAAGCTATTTAGAAAGTTCAACTACTGGGGATGTATTGACAAATGGCGGAGATAAAATT
Source organism: Clostridium botulinum (assembly GCF_001276985.1). Lineage (GTDB taxonomy): Bacteria > Bacillota > Clostridia > Clostridiales > Clostridiaceae > Clostridium_F > Clostridium_F botulinum. The sequence goes on along the minus strand of NZ_LHUL01000027.1, from coordinate 43,219 downwards.
CTTACTTGGTCATCAGATGGTAGAGAAATATTTAATGCTTCATTTTCAGCAGAAAAGCAAATTTATTTGGCAGAAGTATCAGCTAAGAAGGATTTAACATTAAAAGATAATTTAATTAATGCAGAAAAAGCATTAGAAACAGCAAAAGCAGCAATAAAATCTTTGAATAATAAAACATCAGGAAAATCTGCTTTAGAAGAAAGAGTTAATGATGTTGAAAAAACTGTAAAGAATGCAAGAATAAAATTTGATGAAAAAACAGATTTTGAATTTTCTAATGGTAAGATTACTAAATACATAGGAAATGAGATAGATATAGTTATTCCAGAGACAATTAGGGGAGAAAAAGTTACTGCCATTGAAGATAGTGCCTTTAAAAATAAAAACCTAACATCTGTTAAAATACCAAAAACTGTAGAAAGCATAGGAATGCAAGCATTCGCTAAGAATAATTTAACATCAATTGAATTACCTGAATCCCTAAAATATATGGGAAATATAGCTTTTATGGATAATAAGCTAGCATCAGTAAAGATTCCTAAAAACTTAATTAATATACCTACAGGAGCTTTTTCTAAAAATGAAATAAGCTCTGTAGTAATATCAGAGGGCGTTATCGAAATAGCATTATCTGCATTTGCAGAGAATAAATTGGAATCTGTAGTTATTCCATCAACTGTAGAATTCATTAGAAATAAGGCATTTAGTGGCAATCAATTAAAAGTAGTAAATATTCCATCTAATGTGAAAGACATTGGAAAAGATGCCTTTGCTAATAATAAAAACATTAAATTAGTTTACTATAAGCTAATAGAAGCTATTAAAAGAGCAGAGAGTATAAAAACAGAGGGTAAAGAAGCAGATAAAGTAAAGGTATTAAAAAAAGCTATTGAAGAGGGAAATAAATTAAATGACAAACCTAATGCTACTTTAGAAGAAGTAAATAAAGTGGTAGAAAGCATTAATAATGCCATAGAAGCTTTAAATAAAGAAAGTTCTAAAACTACTATAAAACAAATAAAACCATTAGGAATAAAGAATATAGATGTGGATTTGGGAACTACTGAGGCTAATGTAAAAGCGAAATTACCACAGAAGGTTACAATAGTGGATTCTAAAGATAAAGAACATAATGTAGATATAAATTGGTCAATTTTGAAATATGATAGAAATATTGCAGCAGATTATACTGCTATAGGAACTTTTAAATTACCAGAAGGAGTATTTCAATCAAGTCCAGAAGCTGATTTGAAAGTAGTATTAAAAGTAACAATAACACCAAAAGGTGTAGAGAATAGAGAATGGCAATTAAAGGATTTTACTTTTAAGGGAACAGCTATAACTGGTTTTTCTGAAAGTGGAAAGGAGAAATTTAAAAAAAGTAAGGATTTAAGCTTACCTAACACAAATGAGTCTGGAGAAAAAATAAATGAAATAGCAGATAAAGCCTTTTGTAGTGAATTTGAAATAAAAGGCGATTCTAATGAAAGTTTTAAAGATAAAGATAAAGCTAAACAAGATCCTAAAATAGGAATAAATTCTGTTATTATACCAGATACTGTTAAAATAATAGGGAAAGAAGCCTTTCGTAATAATTGTTTAACAGATATTAATATTCCTAAAAGTGTAACTACTATAAAAGACTTAGCTTTTAATAATAATAAATTAAAAACTTTGAGTATGCCAGATAGTGTTACAGAATTAGGAAATGGAGCATTTACTCTAAATGATATAGAAGATTTAAAATTTTCTAAGGAGTTAAAAACAATACCAGCAGCTTTTGGTTATAATAATTTAGTTAGTGTAACTATACCAGAAGGAGTTACTAGAATAGAGGATATGGCTTTTAGTGATAATAAATTAGCTCAAGTAACATTGCCTACTACTTTAGAATATTTATCTGGATTTAACAATAATAATTTAAAATCAATAAATATTCCTACAAGTGTTACAGAGTTAGGCAAAAAAGCATTTGCAAGAAATAAGATATCATCAGTAAAAATACCTGGTAATGTTAAGAAAATAGGGGTAAGTGCATTCCAAAATACATGGCATGATACTTTTTTAACTTCTATTACTATTGAAGATGGAGTTGAAAAGATAGATGAATATGCTTTTTCACTAAATCATTTAAAAGATGTAAATATTCCAAAGAGCGTTAAAGAGCTATCACCAAACGCTTTCCATAAAAATTTAGGATATGATGGTGTAGTTCATTTATTTACAGATAATTATAATAATCCAAATAATTTGAAAGAATCTAAGTATCAAGTAATTGATCCAGCAAAGCTAACTATTAAGTATATATCTGAAGATAAGACCTTAAAAGAAGAAGAGATATGGAAGATTGGAAAGAAAGAAGGAGAAGAAAAATACCTTCATATAGGTGATAAAGCTGTAGAAATAGCTCCTGAATATGAAGATAATGAATACGAATTAGAAAATACAGATGTAAGAAAAGTTGATTTAAATTATAAGGAAAATGAGCTTATTGTTAAATGTAAGAAAAAAGAATCAGTAGATAAGCTAACGATTAAATCAATAGGTGAGGTAGCACCAGTAGTAGTGGATTTTGGAACAGAACAAAATGTAGTAATGGATAAATTATCTAAAAACACTTATATAGTTGATTCAAATGGTGAAAATCATGAAGTGGAATTAAATTGGACAATTAAAAATTATAATGGGAATGTGCCAGGAGAATATACTGCGGTAGCAATATTTAAACTTCCACAGGGTATATCTCAATCAGAACCAGAAACAATATTAGAAGTTCAAGGAAGAATAATAGTAAAAGAAGATTTCGAGAATATACAGGATAGTAAATGGGAAATAGAAGACTTTAATTTTGAAGGAACAATTTTAGCTGGTTTCTCTGACAAAGGAGAAGAAAGATTAAAAGCTAATAAGGACTTGATTTTACCTAAAGCAAATGATAAAGGAGAAGCTATAACCAAGGTTAAAAATTATGCATTTGCCAAGAATGGATTAACTAGCTTAGCAATTCCTAAAGGTTTAAGCGGATTAGTAATTGGTACAAATGCTTTTGAAGAAAATCAAATAAATACATTGTATATTCCAGAAGGTGTAAAGGAAATTGATGCTTATGCCTTTTCTAAAAATAAATTAAAGTATGTAGACTTCCCAGGAACTTTAAAGAAAATAGGAAATCATGCTTTAGCAGATAATCAATTAGTATCGGTTATTTTTTCAGAAGAAACTAATATGATAGCCATAGATCGTTTTTCTTTTGCTAATAATAAAATAACATCTATAATATTATTAAATGATGTAACAAAGGTAAACGGGGAGGCATTTACAGGAAATCAATCATGCAATAGTGATGGTAAAGTTCATATTTTTACAAAAAGCTTCGATCCTAATAATTGCAATCAATGGTTTCCAGATTCACAATATCATAAAATAATTCCTTTAAATAAGTAGTAGATTACTAAAGCTGTAGTTAATAAAAATATAGTAAAAAAAGTGGGAAGTAAACTTCCCACTTTTTTGTTTAATTTTTAATTACCCATTTATTATTTTCTTTCACTACCATCCAATAATTTGCGTCTTTTTTCTCATTATCGTCTTTAACATTTTTTAAATAATATACTTTATATAAATCTGTACCTTTTTCTTCTGATTTCATATGTTTCATTATCCCTTTTATAGAATCACCATCATATTTAAACATATCATTACTTTTATTAGAATTTCTATAAGCTTCAAATTGTTCTTTAGTAATGGCTTTATTAGGATTTGCAAATAATTCTTTGTATTCTTCATAGGTTCCTTCTTTAAAGTTTTGTATTTTTACTATCTTATATATTGGTTCTAAAGGGGTGCCTATGAATTTTGCTTTTTTCTGATATTGATTATAAGAGAATACGCCTAATAATACTACAATTATTATTCCTAAGATAATAAATTTATTTTTCCCTTTATTCATGCTATTTCCTCCATTTACCCTAAATGATATTAATTACATATATATATTATATATTGTTTTATAGTAAATATAAAGTAATATAGTGAAATTCATATATTTTTAAGAATTTATTGGTTAAATAAAATTTATAATAATTTTTTAAATTTATTTATTAATATTGATATTAAGAGACCGCCAATAAAACAAGTAAAAAAAACAATTATAAAGAATTTATAGCTTCCTATTATATATTTATTTTCAATATAATATTTTTTTAACCAATAGAGCAGTAAAGGATGAGATAAATATATTGTATAGGAATGTTTTGATATCATATAGAATATTTTTTTAAAACTTAAATTATTAAAATTAAAACTCATTATGTATAATATGAAAAATATACTAAATAACATAACAGAAGGTCTTATAAAAGTTGTTCCGTAATCTAAATCATTATTTGCTCTTAAACATAAAAATGTATCCTTTAATAATATATATGTAGATAATAACAATAGAAAAAGTAATTTGTTTCTATGTTTTTTTATAAAGATATGTATTTTATCATAATTACTACAAAAATAAACCCCTAAAACAAAATAAAATATCCAACTAACTACACTTTCTCTAGTTAAATTTTCACTAATACTTTTCGGTATATTAGGGTATCTAAGTAATATATATATGCCCATATTTAGAAAAAAGGTAATAAATAATGCTAATTTAGTTCTGAAAAAATTATAAAATATGGGAAATATTAAATATAATATAATTATTATAGGAACAAAATAAAAGTGATAGTATAGTGTGCCATGAAAAATGCTAATTATTTTATCATGATAACTTAGATTTATATCTTCTAATAGAAAAATATATACAATATACCATACAAAGTAGTCTGGAACTACTTTTTTTAGTCTATGGCCTAAATAGGCTAGGTATTTACTTTCCTTTTTATAGCTTAGGGCTAGTCCAAAACCAGATAAAAATATAAAAGCAGGTACTGAAAATCTTGCTAACTGGTTTAAAACAAGAGAAGAATTATAAGTTAAACTTTTATTATTGCTATTATATAATATAGTGCCTGTTACATGAATCAATATAACTGCTATGGTAGATAAAGCTCTTAATAGATCCATAGATACAATTCTTTTGTTCTTTATTTTTATTACCTCCCCCAATATAAATTTTCAAATATTATTATATCAAAAATAAAAAATATTTACTAATATCCTTTGTAACTTGAGCTTACATACTAGATAATAACATAATAATTAAAAAAACATGAAGAAATTATTTTCAATGCTATTTTTAATTGTAGGGATTTTTTGTTATACAATAAATTTTATAGGGGTTAGAGTTAGGCAATAAACCTAAAAAATATTCTAATTTCCGAGGAAATAAATATATTAATATTTAAATTTCCAAAATAGAACAGTAATATATTGCAAAATGTATTAAAAAAAATATAGAACAGTCGATAATTAACATATAAAAGTGAAAAGCCATTTAAATAAAATATATTTTATTTAAATCTAATAAAAATTAAATAAAAGATTAATGTATAAAATCTAAAATTTAGGTTTTATATATTTAAGTGAGGGTAGATTTATGAAAAAAGCAAGACAAATTTTATATTTAATTATACTTATATTTTCCCTAAATGTTAGTAACGTTTTAGCAGCGGATAATATAAAAAAATATCCAGCACCGGATGTGGAAAAGCGTTCCTATTCCACAACGGTAACATATAATAAGTATCTCTATGATAATATCTTAAATGGACTTATAAACTTAAAAGATAAGGTAGATACATCTGCTTATTCTAAAAATGCGGATGAGGTTTTTAAGGTTTTAGAAAAAGTTTTAGATGATCATCCAGAAATATTTTATTTTGATTATGAAAACTGTTCCTTTTGGAGCAATGGAATATTAGAATTAGGATATAGAGGGAATAAAGAAACAATAAATACTATGAGACAACAATTGGATACTAAGGTACAATCCATAATAAATAATGTGATAACTAAAGATATGTCTGAACTTGAGAAGGAAATGGCCATTCATGATTATATAGTTTTAAATACTAAATATGATGAAGAGGCCTTAAATGGAAATATTAGTTCAGAGTTAATTTTTACTTCTTATGGATGTCTTGTAAATAACTTTGCTGTATGTGATGGATATGCCAAGGCTATGCAACTTCTATTAAATAAAGTAGGGGTTTATACTATAAGGGTAACTGGAGATGGTAATGGTGTTAGCCATGCTTGGAATATAGTAAGAATAAATGGTAAAAACTATCAAGTAGATGCTACTTGGAATGATCCAGTGCCAGATAGTGGTTATGTTCGTTATAAATATTTCAACATGTCAGATGCAGATATTGAAAAGGATCATCACTGGGTAAAATATGATTTCCCTGCTTGTAATGACAATTCTTTTAAATATTTACACAAAGCAGATTATGTAGTTAAAGATTTAGATTATATTTATTATAGTAACAATGAAGATGATTATAATCTTTACAAAATGAAGATAGATGGAAGTAATAATCAAATGCTTACAGAGGATAGAGCTGTAAATTTAGTTTACTACAATGATTATATATATTTTAGTAATTATTCAGATGGAGGAACTTTATATAAAGTAAAGAATGATGGTACAGAATTAGAACAAATTTTGGACAACCATGTAGAAAATCTACATTATTCAAATGGGTACTTAACCTATCATAATGAGGATCTTTCTAAAGATGAAAGAATGAAATTAGAACAAATAGTCTATGAAGTAGAAAATAAAGAAAAGTTTAATGAAATTTTTTCTTCCTATAAAGACTGGGGACAAGCAAAAGAAGTTCCACGCAATAAGATTTGGAAGATTAGTTTTAATAGAGCTGTAAATTCAGAGAATTTGAAAGACCAAGTTTATGTAATGGATAGTTCTTTTAATAAAGTAACAGATATAGATGTAAATATTAATGAAGGTAAAAATATAATAATAGCTAAAAAAACCCCATATAAAAGAGGTGGATTATATTATTTAGTTATAAGTAAACCTATTAAGGATATTAAAGGAAAGGAAATAAAAGAGCCGGTTGTAATGAGATTTAAAGTATATTAAATTTAAAACATTAATATTTGAATAAAATAATATAGATATAGAATTTATAGTTTATAAGACTATTTATTCTATATCTTTTTTATTTAATATTTATATTAGTAAATCTTCTTAAAATATATTCAAGTTAAAATTTTATTTTAACTCTTTTTTATCTATCTTATCAGCTAGGTTTTTATATTTTAAAATTATCTGTGAAATGAAATACATCTTCATTAGATAAATATAATAAAAAGTATATAAATAAAACAAATAGATATAACAATTAGTATAAATAAGATTTATGGGGAACTTTGTAATAATATAACTAATGATGTAAATATTATGCTAAAATACTATGTGAGACAGGGATTTAACATATATTAACTTAATAGGTAATATTACAAGGGAGGAATATTTATGAAAAAAAAGCTTAGTGTAATGTTAAGTGTTTTATTAACATCTGCGTTACTTTTTACTGCCTGTGGAAGCAAACAAACTTCTAATAGCAATGAAGAATCCTCAAAAAAAGAATCAGGCAAAATAATGTGTATAGGCTCTTCAACTTTAGCTCCAGTAGTTTCTAAAGCAGGGGATACTTTAAAATCTAAACATGGTACATGGAAAAAAATGAATGATAAACTTCCAGATGAAAACATAGAGTTAGCAGTATCTTCAGGTGGTTCTGGAGCAGGGGTAAAGGCTGCTTTAGAAAAAACAGCTAATTTTGGTTTAATATCTAGAGAAGTTAGCAAAGATGAAAAGGCCAAGATGAAAGAATACAATGAAATAAAAATAGGATATGATGCACTAACACTTTCAGTTAATCCTGAAAATCCAATATTAAAAAATAAAAAAGGTCTTACATCAGAAGAGATTCAAAAAATATTCTCTGGTGAAGCTAAAACGTGGAAAGATGTAGATCCTTCACTCCCAGCTAATAAGATAGTACTTGTAGTTAGAGATGCTGGCGGTGGAGCTGCAGAAGTATTCCAAAAGGCTGTTATGGGAGATAAAAAAGTAAGTAAAGATGCTGTACAAGCACCTTCTATGGGAGCATTAACTCAAAAGGTTATAGAAAATAAGGATGCTATAGGATATGCTTCAGTAGGCCTTGTAGATCAAAATAAAGGGAAGTTAACACCAATGGAAGTTGATGGTGTAGCTCCAACAAAGGAAAATATAACTAGTGGTAAATATAAAATAGCTAGACCACTTTTACTTATAAAAGATGGTAAGCTTACAGGAGTAGAACAAACTTTTGTAGATTTCTTAAAATCTGAAGAGGGTTTAAAAATAATTGATGAATCAGGTTTTGTTTCTATAAAATAAATTCAAGTTTTTCAGAAGTTCTTATTTGTTTTAAGTTGTGTGTTAATTATATAAGTTATTTTAAGCTTATGATTAACGTGTATACTTTAAAGCAGATTAGAACTTCTTATCCTATTTAAATAATTTTTATATATAGTTTATGTATAAAGCAAATAGTAATAGCTTCAGTTTATGCTACAGGATGCATTAAGGAGGTGAAAATTCTGTATAAATTTTGGGATAAAGTTTTTTATTACATAATAAAATTTTTTACATTCCTATCTATAGTAATTTTGTCTTTAATACTTATATTTATATTAAAGGAGAGTCTAGGTATATTTAGAAATATATCCTTTATAGATTTTATAACTAAAAGTACATGGGAACCTTTAGGAAAGTCACCTAAGTTATCTATATTGAGCTTTATAATGTCTACTATATATGTGACTTTTTTAGCAGTAATAATAGCCCTCCCTATAGCCATAGGTACTTCTATATTTTTAGCTAATATAGCTTCGGAAAGATTAAGAAATATTTTAAAGCCTATAATAGATATGTTGTCAGGTATTCCATCTGTAATATATGGTTTCATTGGTCTTTCTGTAGTTGTAAAATTTTTTGAGAGAAAACTTGGTGTTTCATCTGGAGAATGTATTTTAAGTGCAGCTATAGTATTAGCCATTATGATACTTCCCTTTATAATATCTAATTGTACTGATACTATGATGAAAGTTTATGATAAATATTTTATTTATTCAAAATCTCTAGGTATATCAAAATGGTATATGATGAATAATTTAATAATTCCTGCATCTAAAAAAGCTATATTAGCCTCTGTAATTTTAGCAGTAGGAAGAGGTATGGGTGAGACTATGGCAGTTATGATGGTTATAGGAAATAGTCCGTTAATGCCAAAGCTATTAGGTAAAGGAGAAACAATACCTTCCTTAATAGCCTTAGAGATGGGCTCGGCTCAGGTAGGTAGCATGCATTATAATGGACTTTTTGCATCAGGATTAATACTTATGATAATGCTCTTTATTATAAATTTTATATTTTATATGCTAAAGAAAAATATGCAGCAATAATTTTATTTAAAAATTTTGTAGAAAAGGTGAGTTGTATGAAAAGATCCTTAAAAGATATTTTATTGTTACTTTGGTACTTTTTAAGCACCTTTTTAGTAGTGTTTATAGTTTTTTTTATAATAGCTTATGTGTTTAAAAATGGTATACATACTATAAATAAAGATTTCTTATTAGATAATCCAAAGGGTATGCCCCTAGGGAAAGGAGGGGGAATATTTCCAGCTATAGTAGGAAGCCTATTACTTATGTTTATAAGCTCCATAACTGCATCAATATTAGGTATAGCTACAGCAGTTTATCTTACTTTATATAATAAAAATAAAAAAATAGACAGTATAATACATATAATAATACATTCCATATCAGGGATTCCATCCATAGTTTTAGGCTTGTTTGGATACTCATTTTTAGTATTCTCTTTAGATTTAGGAGTATCTCTTTTAGCAGGAGCTATAACTTTGTCCATAATGATTTTTCCATACATAGAAGTGGTTACAGAAAAGGCTATAGAAGAAGTAGATAAAAAATTAATAGTATCCTCTTATTCTTTAGGTATAGATAAGACCTATACTTTTTTTAAGATAATATTACCTCAGTGTATAGAAGAGATAGTATCTGGAATAATGTTATCTGGTGGATTTGCTATGGGGGCAACAGCACCTATTATGTTAACCTCTGCTGTAATTTCAGCACCAACACCAGATTCTATAATGTCACCAGTTATGGCATTATCCTATCATCTTTATATATTAATAAGCCAGGGTATATCTATGGAGAATGCCTATGGAACAGCCTTTGTTTTAATGAGTATATTAATAATTTTAAACTTTTTATCTATGTTAATTGTAAGAAGAAGGAGGGTGTAATTTGAATATATTAGAGACCAATAATTTAAATGTGTATTTAGACAAAAATCATATATTAAAAAATTTAAATTTAAATATAGAAAAAAATAAAGTAACAGCTATAATAGGACCTTCCGGCTGTGGCAAATCTACATTGCTTAAGACTTTAAATGGAATAATAAAAGAAGAGATAAATTTTAATATAGAAGGGGATATTTACTTTAATGGAGAGAATACAGAAAGTATTCCTTTAGAGTTTTTAAGAAGAAAAATTGGTTGTGTATTTCAAAGTCCAGCACCATTTCCTTTTTCTATATACAAAAATTTTAATTATGTTTTAAAATATTATGGAATAAAAGATAAATCTAAAGTAAATAAGATAATAGAAGAAAAGTTAAAATTAGTGGGTTTATATGATGAAGTACAAGATAATTTAAATATGTCTGCTTTAAAATTATCAGGAGGACAACAGCAAAGACTATGTATAGGAAGGGCTTTACTTCCAGAACCAGAAATACTTTTAATGGACGAGCCGTGTTCAGCCTTAGATATAAAAAATACAGCTATAATAGAAAAACTTTTATTAGAGTTAAAGAAAAAATATACCATATTAATAGTTACCCATAATTTAGCCCAGGCTAAAAGGATTTCAGATAGTACCATTTTTATGTTAAATGGAGAAGTAATAGAAAGTGGGCAGACAGAGAAAGTATTTAATAGTCCCCAAAATGAGGAAACAAAAAACTATATAAGCGGAATTTATGGCTAAAATAAAATATAAAAATTAAATCTCATTGAATAGCTTTCTTATAGAACTTAGCTTAAAGTTATATAATTATAAATTATAGTATCTTGTGTCATAGTACATTAGACGTGAAAGAAAGTAGGTATAGAATGATTTTTGTAGAAATTCCAGGTAGAGATAACCTTAATATTAAAAATGTTGTTTTTGATTATAATGGAACAGTAGCAGAGGATGGCATTATGTCTTTAGATACAAAAGAAAACCTAAAAAAAATAAGTGAAAAATTAAAGGTATACATAATAACTGCAGATACCTATGGAAATGTAAAAAAACAATGTGAAGGCTTGCCAGTAAGTATAGAAACTTTTCCTAAAGGTAATGCTACTTTTTATAAAAAATCCTTTGTAGAAAAATTAGGACCAGGAGAAACTATGGTAATAGGTAATGGCATGAATGATATAGAAATGTTTAAAGTAGCCACTCTTTCTATAGCTGTAATAGGTGAGGAAGGCTGTGCAGGGAAACTAATAGTTCAATCAGATATAGTTGTCAGCAGTATAAAAAAAGTGTTTTCTATGATTGAAAACACCAATAGAATAGTAGCTACTCTTAGGGATTAATAGTAAAATTAAAAATAAATAATATAACTCAATAAAAGCTATGAAATTAATAGGAGAAAACCTAAATTTCATAGCTTTTATTTATTTAAAATTAATTTTACAAACTGTAAAACTTTATAAATTAGATTTTAAAGTCTATTTTTATTATTAGGCAATAAGGTTTTCTTAGATATAAACAGAAGTTTATTTATAAGTTTAGAAGATACGTATATATTCAGAAATAGATAAAGTAATAAACTTTTAGAACCTAAGAATTGGTAAAAATCACGCAATTTTATTAACAAAAGTAAAGTTTTTATAGATTAAAATAACTTAAATATTAAATATTGGAAAAAATGTTGACAGTTTACTATTAAAAACACTATAATAAAGTAACAACATCACTAATAGTTAAGTTGCAAGTTGTAACTTATACCTTATAATATTATTAAATAATCTTAATATTAAAATATTAAAAAATTAACTATAAATTGAAGGGGGATCATTATGTCTAAGGAAAATGACGTCAGTAGCAGTGATCAAAATTTTGAAAGGGTTTTATCGAAAAAGGATATTATGGCCTTAGCCTTTGGAGCTATGATTGGTTGGGGTTGGGTTGTATTAACAGGTCCATGGATACAGAAAGCAGGAAGCATGGGTGCTATATTAGCCTTTATAATAGGCGGAATCGTGGTATTATTTGTAGGACTCACCTATGCAGAACTTACATCAGCTATGCCAAAGTGTGGTGGGGACTTGGTATTTAGCTATAGAGCACTAGGGAAAAAAGCAGCTTTTATATGTACTTGGGGCATAATTTTAGGATATATTTCCGTTGTAGCATTTGAAGCAGTTGCATTCCCTTCAGTATTAGAAAATTTATTTTCTTTTTCTTATTTAAAAGGTTATATGTACACCATTGCAGGCTATGATATATATGCTTCTTGGGCATTAATAGGTTCTATAAGTGCTATAATTATAACAATAGTAAATTATTTTGGAGCAAAACCAGCAGCTTTTATGCAAACTGTAGTAACAGTTATGATTGCTTGCGTAGGAATTGCATTGTTTACAGGAAGCTTATTTAATGGAAGTGTACAAAACATGTCGCCTATGTTTGTTACAGGGACTTCAGGAAAAGGTATTTTAGCAGTAGCTATAATGACTCCTTTTATGTATGTGGGCTTTGATGTAATACCACAGGCAGCAGAAGAAATAAATGTACCTTTTAAGAAAATAGGAAAAATACTAATTTTATCAGTAATTATGGCAGTAGTTTGGTATGCTATGATAATATACAGTACATCAGTAGCACTAAATTCTAACGAAATAAATAGTTCAAGCTTAGTAGCTGCAGATGCTATGAAAAAGATGTTCGGAAATAGTGTGGCAGCATCTAAGATATTGATATTAGCTGGAATAGGTGGAATTTTAACTAGTTGGAATTCTTTTTTTATGGGTGGAAGCAGAGCTATATATTCTATGGCAGAGGCTGGAATGTTACCAAAATTTTTAGCTAAAATACACCCTAAATATAAAACACCAACTAACGCTATAGTATTAATAGGATTAGTATCAAGCATTGCACCATTCTTTGGAGAGAAGATGCTAGTATGGCTTAGTAATGCAGGTGGATTTGGTATATTGATATCCTATTTACTTGTATCTATATCTTTCTTAGTATTAAGAAAGAAGGAACCTAATATGGAAAGACCTTATAAAGTAAAACATCCTAAGTTTGTAGGCACTATGGCTATAGTTTTATGTATAGGAATGCTTTTAATGTTTATGCCAGGTTTACCATCAGGACTTAGCTGGCCTTATGAATGGGGAATAATATTAGCATGGTTCTTACTTGGAGGTATATTCTATTTAGCTGCAGCTAATAAAGACTTTAATGAATCCAAGCGCACTAAATATAAAGATGATTATTATACAAATAAAAAAGTTAGTGTATAGTTAATTTATAAATTGAAGAAAACAAATAAAAACGTAATAAAAGGAAAGTGCTATGCACTTTCCTTTTATTGTGGAATTATTCTATTGAATAATTCTTTAAATTCAGTACCAAATTCTTGAATTCCTCTTCCGCCTTTAATACCATCTGCTATTTTAGTTATTCTATCATATACGTCTGCATCTGCAGATACAGCTACAGTATCTATTTCTTTATCTGTCTTTTTTACAGTTTCGTCTACTTTTTTCTTTAGGTCACTTGTCATTTTTCCTTCGACAGAATTAGGAATGGTAACTCCTACTAGAGCTCTTCTTTCAGATATAACTACTCTAGCTTTTTCTATACCTTTTATCTTAACTAATTCATCTGCTATTTTTTGAGATCTTCTAGATAAATCCCCGTCTGTTACTGTTGTATTCCCGTTTATATTTTCCCCCGTACTTGTTCCATCCTTTGCATTCTCATTTGTTGCATTCCCGTTTGCTGCATTCTTGTTTGCTGTATTCTCGTTTGCTTTTTCCGTTACATTTTTAGTAGCATTGTTTGCTGGAGGATTTTTTGCGCTTTTGTTTGTACAACCAGTGCCTAAAAGTAAAGATAAACTTAATAGACCAGTGGTAAATAACAATTTTTTATTATTCTTTATCATTTTTATCACCTCAATCTATAGTTTATACAGTTTATAAATTTTTATTTAAGAAATTTAATTTTATTTAAAAAATAGAAAATATATAATTTTAATTAAATATACAATTTTACTTCAAATTAAGTTTGATTTAGAAATTTGTACATATTATAATATAATTTGTAATATAAATTATATTTGGAGGAATTTAGATGAAGCATCAAAAGGAATTTAATAGAGAAGAAGCTTTAGATATAAAGTTATCATTATTAGAAAAAGATCAGGATGTAATGTCAAAAGTACAAAAGGAAATACTAGAAGAAGAACTAGATGAATTAGTTCCTATAAAAGAAGGAGAAATTAATGTAGCAGGTATATATGCTTATGACCTTGGAGATAAGTACGAAGTTAAGGCTTATTTGAGAAATGGTATAGAAAAGCAAATAAATTTTGAAGAGATTCCTTTTAAAATAATAAATTCTAAGGGAGAGCTTTTAGCATCTCAAACTTTTGATTTAAAATCAATGGGAAATATTCCATCTTATTGCGCTAGGCCGTGTGTTTTATATTTTGATAAAAAAAATGTGTTTGTAGATAAAATACCTGTAGATGATTGGAAATTAGTTTTTGATAATTCTTTAAAGGCTGTTAGAAATTTAATGGTAGATATTGAAAACTTACCAGAGGGAATAGATGCTAAAAGCAAGAAAGTTTATACAGATTTTTTAGAAGGACTTTCAGATTTAAAAGAAGGAGAAGTAAGCTTTTCAAAATTTAGTATAGGTATAAATGAAAATGGTCATTTATTAGTTACTATAGTTGTTAGAAATGGTTGCAATAAAGGAATAAATATAGAAAAATTACCTATGACCATTAGAGATGAAAAAGGCAATTTTGTTGTTTCAGAAGTATTTGAACTAAAAGATCTAAAGGTTAGTCCAATGAAAGCTAAAGTGTGCAATTTTGCTTTCCCATTACAAATTAAGGAAAAAGCAGTAATACCCCTAGATTCATGGAAAATAGAATATAATATTTAACATAGACAAAAAGGTGTCTCAAAATTAAATCTATTTTTAGACACTTTTTTTTATTTAAGATAAAAGAAGGATATAAAATGAAAAATATAATTTTAATGGGAGAAAGGTTTGAATATATTTTAAAAATAAAAAAAAGAAAAACTATTTCTATAAAAATTGGAAAAGAATTCATTATAGAAGTTACAGCACCTTTAGGAACTAATGAATACACAATAGAGCAGGTCCTCAAAAAAGAAGAAAGATGGATTATTAAAAAAATAAAAAAACTTAAAGAAGTAGAAAATTTCAATGGATATTATTATTTAGGTGAATTGTATTATTTAAAAATTAAAGAGGTAAAGTCTTTGTATTTTAAATTAGAACTAGATAGTAATAAATTTATGGTTTATATAAATTCTGGTATTTTAAAAGAAAAAAGAGAAGTGATAATAAAAGATAATCTAGAAAAATTTTATAAAGAGCAAGCTGTAAAAGTATTAAAGGAGAGAACAGATTATTATTCTAGTATATTAAAAGTTGCACCTAAAAATATAGTAGTAAAAAATCAAAAAACTTTATGGGGAAGTTGTTCTTCTAAAGGAAATATAAATTACAATTATAAAATAGTTATGGCTCCTTTAAAAATTTTAGATTACATAGTTGTTCATGAACTTTGTCATTTAGTACATATGAATCACTCTAAGGATTTTTGGCACTTAGTTGAAAGTATAATTCCTGATTTTAAAGAAAGAAGAAATTGGCTTAAAGAAAATGGGTATAAACTAAAAATTTAATAGCTTTAATAGTTGTTTTTGATTATTATCTCTAGCAATGGATATAAATATAAATAGTAAAAAATAGTTGTTGTGGAGGTAGTAGTATGAATAGAGTTATGCTCATAGGCAGATTAACTAAAGACGCAGAACTTAAGCAGATAGAGGATAGAGATGTTTCTTTATTAAGATTTGTAATAGCTGTAAATAGATATTACAACAAAGAAAATTCTAAGACTGATTATATACCTATTGTTGTTTGGGGAAGACATGCTGAAGCTATACATAAGTATATGAAAAAGGGTAAATTAATTAGTGTTGTGGGAAGAATACAGGCTAGAAATTATGAAGATAAAAATGGTAATAAAAAGTATGGAATAGAAATAGTCTCTAATGAGATAAAATTCTTGGACCCTAAAAAAATAGATAAAGTTGTTAGTAACTAAATATTTAGTTTTCAAAAATAAAAAATTAAGTTTTAATAAAAATTTATCCGTATCCCTCTATAAATATTTTAAATAATATATTTATAAATTTTCTTAAGAAATCATTATATAGCTATAAAGCTAATTGATAAGAGATTAATTTCTTTATTAAATATTAAATAAAATAAATAACTTTGCTCGTTATAAAAGTAGCAATATATATATATAAATAGTTAAGAAAGCATTTATTATTTAATATTAATAGGGGGATATGATGGAAGTACAAGAACTCTTTTTACTAGCTTTAGCAATTTCTTTAGATGCTTTTGGAGTAATACTATGCATTGGCATAAATAAAGGTATTACTTTAAAATCAAGCATGATTTTTGTTTTTTCTTTTGGATTTTTTCAGTTTTTTCTTTCCTTTTTGGGTGGATACATAGGTACTATTTTTAATAAATATATAGTCCCAATACCAACTATTGTAGGTGGCTTAATAATAATAATAGTAGGAATACTCATGATAACAGAGGGTTTTAAAGAAAAAGAAGAAAGTATATTTTTGAATAAAATTATGTATCTTATATTGGGTGTTTCTGTCAGCATAGATGCTTTAGTTATAGGTTTTACAACTTTAAGTTATATTAACAATTTGTTTTATTTATTTATGAGTTCTTTGTTTATGGGATTGATCGCTACAATAATTTGCAGCTTAGGAATTATTTTATCTAAATATATTAAAAAAATATCTATAATCTCAAGTTATGCAGATTATATAGGAGGAATAATATTAATATTATTTGGTTTGAAAATGTTATTTTTTTAAAATTATTAATAGGTATTGAGTTATGTTTACTAATTATTGTATTATTATCATAAGGTGATAATTATG
This sequence comes from Clostridium botulinum, assembly GCF_001276985.1. GTDB lineage: Bacteria > Bacillota > Clostridia > Clostridiales > Clostridiaceae > Clostridium_F > Clostridium_F botulinum. The sequence goes on along the minus strand of NZ_LHUL01000027.1, from coordinate 25,919 downwards.
ATAGAAGAGGAATTATTGAAGAAAAACAATTTAAAATTAACTAAAGGTAGAATAAATATTTTAAGTATACTTATAGAAGCAACTTATTCTTTAGATGTGGAGAGTATACTCAAAAAATTAAAAGAAAAAAATGTAAATTTAGACTTATCTACTATATATAGAACACTAGAAGTTTTTGAAAATAAGGATTTAATAGAGAAATTTGATTTAGGAAATTCAAAATACAATTTTAGATTTAAAAGAAAAAAGCATACTCACACTATACAGTGTAAAGTATGTCATAAAGAAGTGCAGATAGAATGTCCTTTGTTTCATCTTGATGAAATAGTAAACAAAGAAACTGGATTTTCTAATATTGATCATCATTTAAAAATAGAAGGTGTATGTGAAAACTGTGTAAAATATAATTGTATAAAAGAGAAAAAGCATTAAGGCGCATCTGGAGTTTTTTCTTTTGAATACTTGTAATTCTCAGATATTTTTTTTACTTTCCATGCTCCATTTTTGCTTTTAGTAAGGAATAAATTGTAGGATATACTTTTATGTGGAGAACTATTACTAGTTCCATAGACTTTTACAACAGCTATATTGCCGTCAGAAAAGGTTAGGTTAAGGCTGTTAATAGAATGCATTTTATATTTATTAAATAAACCATGAGTCATATGTTGTTCAACTACATAATTTAAGTCTTTATTTTTGTAAATTTTATATTTATAGCTTAAGGGTAGAAACAATAAAAACAAAATACATATTATTAATATTAATTTTTTTTTCAAAACAGACCTCCCTATATCGATATGATAATATAATTTTACCTTATCTTGAAATAAAAGTAAATAAATACATATATTTAAATTCTATCTTAAGCATTGTTTCAGGTTATACGAATATATTAGGGTATTTATTTTTAATATATATTTTCATTAAATAAGCTGATTTTATTATGAAAGGGTTTTATAAAATATAAATAAAAAGTATAAATAACAATGTTTTCTAGTTATATTTGTTATATTTTTAGGCGGATTAATATAGGTTATGAGGTGTTTATGATAATGCGACTTGAATTTATTAATAGAGTTAAAGAAAATGATGTTTTAGGAAGAAATATTTTTTCCGAAGATGGACAAGTTTTACTTAAATCTGGTATTAAGTTAACAGGAAATTACATAAAAAAATTAAAAAATCTAGGTGTTTTTTATATTTATATACGGGATGAAAGATTAGAAGATGTAGTAATAGATGATCCTAAATTAATGGAACTTAAGCAAACTACTATGAAATCTATGACTGATCTTATGAAAAACATACATGATTTTAATGGTAAAAGCTTAAAGAGATCCTTTAATCAAGTGGAAGAAATGATAGATTATATAATAGATATGGGGGACGTAAACAGAAGTCTTTATGATATTAAAACCTATGATAATTATACATATATACATAGCTTAGATACTTGTATAATGACTACATTTATAGGCTTATCTAGTGGATTAAATGAAAAGGAATTAAAGGATGTAGGTATAGGGGCAATACTTCACGATATAGGAAAAACTCGAATATCTAATAAAATAATAAATAAAAAAGGTCCATTAACAGATGATGAATTTATAGAAATAAAAAAACACCCTATTTATGGTAGTGAAATACTAAAAAAAGATTTTACAATGTCTGATACAATTATAAAAATAGTAGAACAACATCATGAAAGAATAGACGGCAAAGGATACCCCTATGGACTTAAAAGAAATGATATTTCTAAATACGCAAAGTTAGTTTCTATATGTGATGTATATGATGCCATAAGCAATGATAGATGCTATAGAAAGAAATTTACTCCTAATGATGCCTATGAGCTTATATTATCTGGATCAGGAACTATGTTTGATGAGAATTTGGTTAAATCATTTAAAAATACCTTCGCTATATATCCTTTAGGTTGTAGGATTAGATTATCAAACGGAGAAGAAGGATATGTGATAAACCAAAATAAGGGGTTTCCAGATAGACCTATAATTAGAATTTTTAGAGATAGCAATATGAAACGTTTTGGAGAGATAAATTTGCTTAAGAGTCCTAATTTAGTTATAAGATCTCTAGTTATGTAAATGTTATAAATATGAGTATAAGCACAACATAAAATTTAAATTATATGTTGTGCTTATTTGTATAATAATATATATTGGGTAATATAAAGAAAATTTTTTAATGGTGTCTAAAAGTAATTATTATTTTTATTAGGATGTGATTGGTATAGATAATTTTATAAAAGACATTATAGAAAAGCTTATGAGTACAAACAATTACAATGTTATGGAGATAAATACTAATACAGGACTAGAGAGTAATTGGATAGCTGTTAAAGATAAAGAAGATTTTTATAATGTATTAATTTTTTCTAGTAACTTTGCAATAAAAAATTTAGATAAGGAATATATAGAAGAGTATATTAAGTCTTTGTTTGTGGATAAACCCATAAATTTAAACATAGCTATACTAATGGATGAAGAAATAGATGACTCTTTTATTAATTCTTTAGATAGTAATTTAATTAAAGATATTTCTTTTATAGTGGATTATAATAATAGAAATATAGTATATGCGGGAGAAGGCACTAGAAGTATTGTAGAAGACATAGTAAGTGTTCCAGAGCAAAGAGAAAATATTTATTATAATGAAAATGATGCAAATAGCAATAAAAAAGCTACTATTACTAAAATAATAATAGGTATAAATATTTTTATGTATCTAATAACAGCTTTTTTATCAGGAAGTATATTTACTAGTGATATTAAAGTAATAATATTTCTAGGAGCAAAAGTAAATTCTTTTATAAATAATGGAGAATATTATAGACTAATAACAGCAATGTTTTTACATGGAGGATTAATACATTTAGCATTAAATATGTATGCATTAAATGCTATAGGTCCATTGGTAGAAATTTATTTTGGTAAAGTAAAATATTTAATTATTTATTTTATATCTGGAATATTAAGTTCTTATTTTAGTTATTTATTTTCATCTTCAGTGTCCATAGGGGCTTCGGGAGCTATATTTGGTATATTAGGAGCTACTTTAATAATAGCTTATACAAATAGGAAAAAAGGCGGGAAAGAATTTTTAAATAATATAATATCAGTTATAGTTGTTAACTTAATACTAGGGTTTTCTATCCCCAATGTGGATAACTTTGGACATATCGGTGGATTAATTGGAGGAGTAATTATAACACTTGTTCTTTTTTTTATCCGATGACTACCCGCTCTAATACTCCCATCTTCTTTAAAGTAGGAGTAAAGAGCGGCTACATCTCTGGATAACGATTTCTAAGCTTTAGAGGGAGTAAAAACTCCCTCTAGAGCCGAGAACTCTGTTTATATTCAAAGGATAAATAGCGAAATTTCAAAATGTAGAGAATTAAAATAAAAAGTACCTTTAGTGAATGAGTATCTATAAAAACAAGTAATACTAACATCTGTATACTAATTATTTTTTAGATATTTATGTTCCCTAAAAGTACTTTTTTAATTTAATACATTTTTTAAAGTAAATTATCTTTAAAGATTTATATTTTAAATATATTTATATCCTTTTCAAGTTTTAAAGACATTTGAGAGAGCTTAGTTGCAACTTCAGCTACTTCTTTCATTATGGCTGTTTGTTCTTCCGCAGAAGCTGCTACATTTTGTGTATTACTACTGGATTCTTTTATTATTGAGTCTATTTTTTCTAAAGAATTTACAACAGTTTCTGTGCTAGCAGTTATTTCTTCTACTACTGCAGATACATCTTGCATTTCTCTAGAGACTTTGTCAATACTAGATAATATATTTTCAAAAGAGCTCTTAGTATTTTGTACTATTACTATTCCTTCATTAACATTATTAGTTTCAATCTTCATGGAGTTAACTACCTTTGTAATATCACTTTGAACTTCTTTTATGATATCCCCAATACTTCCAGCTGAGGCAGAAGATTCTTCAGCTAATTTTCTTACCTCTTCTGCAACCACTGCAAAACCTTTACCAGCTTCTCCTGCACGGGCTGCCTCTATAGCTGCATTCAGTGCTAATAAATTTGTTTGCTCTGAAATAGATGTTATTAGGGAAACTATATTATCTATATTATTTGATTTTTCTTCTAGTGTATTTACAATATTTGCAGAGTCTATTACGCTTTCTTCTATATCTTTCATTTTATTTATAGCCGTAGATACCGTTATATTACCTTCTTCAGCCTTTTTATAAGTTGCCATGGAGTAGTTAGTAACAGATTGAACATTGTCAGATATTTGTTCCATGCCTTTATATATTTCTTCTAAATTTTTAACAGAATCTTGAGAAGTTTTTGATTGAGCTTCACTTCCGGTTGCTATATCAGATACAGATTGTGCTATTTGATCTGAAGCACTTTGGGTTTGTTCAGCACTAGCAGACAATTCTTCGGATATAGATACTATATCTTTAAGGCTTATATTAAAATTATTTATTATATTATTTAGGGTGTTTTTCATACTATTTAAATTTTTACCCATGGCTCCTAATTCATCTTTGCTATCTATGGATAATGATTTAGTTAAATCTCCATTAGAGATAGTTTCTGAAAATATGTTAACTCTGTTTATATTTTTAGTTAAGTAATTGCTAAACCATAGAATAAATATAATTATTAGAGCTAAAGCAATTAATATAAACACTATGCTTTTTATTAAAAGTTGTTTTAAAGGGGCAGTAACTTCTGATTGATCTATGGATAAAGCTATAATCCAACCGGTTTCAGGTATAGAATCATAATAAACTAATTTTTTCACATCTCCTTCTTTATATGTACCTGTTCCTTTTTTATTAGCTAACATTTCTTTTCCCATAGTTGATAAACTATTTTCAGCTTCTTTTGTAATGTTCATCTTTATAATCTTACTTTTGTTAGGATTAGTTATATAATTACCGTCTTTATCTAATAATATAGCATTACCTGTTTTACCAAACTTCACATTAGCTATCATTTTTTGTAGACGATCTAAGTTTATATCAGCAGTAGCCACTCCAAGAAAATTACCACTTTTATCCTTAAATGCAGCAGAAGTTGATACCATAGTTATATTACTAAGTTCATCTAAATAAGGTTTTGACCAGACACATGAAGCAGTAGAAGATTTAGCTGATTTATACCAATCATAATTCATATAATTATAAGATTCGGTACTATACTTATCGGTGTAAACTATTTTGTTACCGTCTTTAAAACAATAAGGGCCAAAAAACTTTTCTTTGGCATTAAATTTGTAAGGTTCGAACCATATACCTGTTCCAAAGGTCTCATCATTAGTCTTTATAAAATTTCCAACTATATTTTTGTAAGTATCTCTAGGCATAATATCCTTTGAAGATTCTACAGTTTTAGAAAGAGTTTCAGCTATTTTTTTATGACTTAATAGTGATTTTTCTATATTTTCACTTATAGCCTTAGTCTGGAATTTCATCTTATCTTCTATCTCATTGGAAATTATGTTTTTAGAATTACTATAACTTAAAATAGATAAAAAAACCATAGATAATATAGTTAGTGGTAAGATAGTACATAAAATTAAATTTTTAATACTTTTAAAATTAAGTTTCATTTCAAATCTCCTTGTGTAAAAATTATATTGTAATAAGGGTAATAATTATTATAAATAGTTAATTATTATTATATATGGTTAATTGTACTATAGATATAATATAATTAACAAGAAAAGTGTCTAAAATTGAAATTAATACCTAAAAATACCATAGAATTAAGTAGAAAAGTAATTATAAATCACAAGAATTTTTAAAATTTTACTACAAGGATATATTTTTTATTTGTTGTTATGTGTTTTTTAGTAGAAAATTATTATAACAACTTTTATAAGGTATTAAAAACAAAGAAATATTTTTAGAAAAATAGATATTAGGGGAAAATTAGAACATGTTAGAGAATTAAGTCGAACTTATACATACATATGCATATATATGTAGTTCTCTTTCTCAGTAAAAAATTATTATAACAACTTTTAAAGGTATTAAAACGAGAAATACTTTCAGAAAAAAATAGATATCTAGAAAAATAATAAGAATACTTTATTTGTGAACTAATATTTAAGCGTGAAGTAAACAGGACGTTTACTTAGCTCTGTTGCCACAGGACGTGGCATTAGAGCGTTAGCTTAAATATTAGGACATAAATATTATTCTTTATTTTTATAGCTATCTATTGATTAAAAGTATTTCTTGTTTTAATTCTCAACCTTTAAAGGTTGTTAAGTTGTAATTTCCTTATTTAAAGTCTTCTTCATAAAGAGTCTCTTTATCTAACAGTTTTTCAGATAATGAATCTAATTGATCTTTTTCCTTTAGTAATGTATTTTTAACATCTTTATATATATTGTCTATCAAAGATTTACATTCTTTAATTATATCATTTTCATTTATGCTTAATTCATGCTTTAGACTACCCATATTTAATAAGCCTAGGGTTTCACCCATACCGTATTCTGTTACCATTTTATAAGCAATGGATGTACTTCTTTGAAGATCATTATGGGCTCCTGTGGTTATGTGATTTTCCCCAAATATAATTTCTTCAGCAGCACGTCCACCTAAAAGTACCATTATTCTATTTCTTAAGTATTCTTTACTTTGATATAAGCTGTCTTCAGGAATACTTAAAGTATATCCACCAGCACCTTTTGTACTTGGTATTATAGTTACTTTAGATATTTTTTCTTTAGGTAAAACTATGGAAGAAATTAAAGCATGTCCTATTTCGTGATAGGCAGTTATTTTTTTATCTTTATTTTTTATATAATCTCTATTTTGTTTTTCATACCCTGCCAATACTACAGAAAAGGCTTTATCAACATGATAATCTTCGATTTTAACACTATTTTCCTTACAAGCTAATATGGCTGCTTCATTTAATAGATTTTCTATTTTAGCTCCAGAGAAATAAGCAGTTTTTTTAGCCCAATCCTTAATATTTATATTACCTATAGGCTTATTTTTTAAATGAAGATTAAGGATTTTTTCCCTAGCTACTACATCTGGTAAGTTTACCTCTATATGTCTATCGAATCTACCTGGTCTTAATAGAGCTTCATCTAATATATCTAGTCTATTTGTAGCTGCCATTATGATAATACCTTCTTTTTCATTGAAACCAGACATTTCTGTAAGCAAGGCGTTTAAGGTTTGATCTCTTTCTTCAGAACCACCAGCTTTTTCACTGGATCTTTTTTTACCAATGGCATCAATTTCGTCTATAAATATTACAGCTTTACCTTTACTTCTAGCTTTTTTAAATAATTGTCTAATACGACTGGCGCCCACTCCCACATATACTTGAACAAAGTCAGAACCGGACATAGCATAAAAAGGAACTCCAGCTTCTCCTGCAACAGCCTTTGCCATTAAAGTTTTACCTGTACCTGGGTCACCATATAAAATAATTCCTTTAGGCATTCTAGCACCGTAAGAGGAATATTTTTCAGGGTTTTTTAAAAAGTCTACTATATCTTTCACACTTTCTTTAGCTTCTTCATTTCCTGCAACGCTGTTAAAATTAAGTTTTATATTTTCAACTTCATCTGCGTCTAAAGAATCCACAGAAGAAAGTTTTTTATTTTTGAAAATAGTAGAGTCCTTTAACCCGATAAAAGCTATAGAAATAACAGAAAGAACCAAAAAGGATAGGGGGATTACTTCTTTAGGTGTCATAGGAGAATTTTCAGAGATTTTCACACCTTTTTTTAATAAATCTTCCTTAAAATTAATAGATCTTGGATTATCTGTTTCATAGATTTCATTTGAATTTAGCTTTACTTTTATAGTAGAGGTATCTGTCATATATACTGTAGATATTTTTTTTGCATTTAGATCCTTTAAAAATTCATTATAATCTTTATTTGTTTTTTTAGAACTATAGAAGTTAAGAGAAATCATAACTGCTATAGATAAAAAGGCAGTTAATAAAGGCAAAATAATAATTTTATTTTTAATTTTATTCATTAAGTAACTCCTTTCTAAAATAGGAAGTCTAATATTTCTTTTAAACTTTTATAATAATACTATAATATTTTTTAAATTCAGTCTAATAAATATCATAAAAATTGTTAAAGTAATTTCTGGTACACTTAAAATTTATTAGTAATAATTATATTAGTTTTAGTATAATTGATTTTAGTGTATACTTATCTATAAGTGGAAGAGTAGAGGGGGAAGTAATGGATGAAGATATCATCTGTAAAAGTTACTTTAACAGAAATAGATATAATGACTTTAATAAAGGATTATTTAAAAGTTCCTGGATTACATATTGAAAGTATTTACCTTGGGGATATTATAGAAGTAAAAGGTTCTTATACAAAGGGGATTTCTATACCTTTTTTTGCTAAATTAGCTTTGGGAAGTGTAAACAATAATACTATAAATATAAGAATATTTAAAATTAAGGTTATGAAATTGCATATAATTGATGCTATAAAGAAGTTGGCTTTAAAATTATCTTTAAGTAACTTTAAAGACTATGGTATATATGTTAAAAAGGAAAATATAAAAATAGATTTGGATATACTATCTAAAAAGATACCCTATACTTATTTTAAAATAGAAAAACTAAATTTATATAATGGGTATGTGGACGTTTTTGTAGATAATATAGTTTACTCTAAAGAAAATGAAAAAGAAGAAAAAGAAGTTAAAGAAGAAAAATTTTCTTCAAATAAAAAGTATAAACCTATATATAAGAGAAAAGACAATTACTCTCTCACAAGAAAAAATTTAAAAATTAAATTACCTAATAAGTATAATAAATTTTTTGAGTATTCTATGCTTATACCAGATATAACAGTGCTTTTATATAGATTACTTAAAGACAAAAGAGTAGATGTAAAAACTAAAACTCTTGTGGTTTCAGTATTAAGTTATATTGTTAGTCCAGTAGATATAATTCCATCTTTTATACCTTTTATAGGGCAAATAGATGATTTTGCCGTAGTATTTTTTGGATTAAATAAAATAATAGAGGAAGTTCCAGAAGAGATTATTCTAGAAAACTGGGAAGGACAGGGTAATATAATATTTTTGGTGAAGCAGGTAATAGGATATATATCAAATATAATAGGAACAGAGAATGTAAAAACTCTTATGAAATTTGCTAATAATATTGTAGGGTTTATAAAAGAAAAATATGATGGGAAAAGTAATTTAAAAGCACATAAGCAAGAAGATAAGGCTTATGAGGAGGTGGCATCTGTAGATGAAAAAAGTAATAATATACACTGATGGAGCTTGTAGAGGAAATGGGCAAGAAAATACTATAGGGGCTTATGGAATAGTTTTAATGTATGGTGAACATAAAAAAGAAATAAAAAAAGCTTTTAGGGATACAACTAATAACATTATGGAATTATCTGCAGTGGTAGAGGCACTTTCTTTATTAAAAGAACCTTGTAGCATAGAACTTTATAGTGATTCTGCTTATGTTATAAATGCCATAAATCAAAAATGGCTAGATAATTGGAAGAAAAATAATTGGAAAACTGCTTCTAAATCTCCAGTTAAGAATAAAGAATTGTGGGAAAAGCTAGATGAATTATTAAAAAAACATTCTGTTAAGTTTATAAAAGTAAAGGGTCATTCAGATAATGAGTATAATAATAGATGTGATAAATTAGCAAATGAAGCCATGGATGAATTTAATGTTTAATATTTTACAGAAATGCATATCCTACACTTAGTATTAAAAATAAATAAAGGAGAGTGTAAGATATGAACAATAGATTTTTATCAGGTATTGCTGCAGGAGCTATATTAGGTGCAACTGCTGGAATGTTAATAGTACCTCAATTAGATAGAGGTACTAGAAGAAGAATAAAAAGAACAAGCAGAACTATGATGGGAATGGCAGGAAATATGATGGGAAATATGAGAGGGATAATGAGATAAAAAGATTTGGGGAAAGCCCCAAATCTTTTTATATACAATAAATACAAAAATGTACATTAAATTTGAAAAAATATGTAATTACTTTTATAAAAAATTTATCCTAATTGAAAAAATATGTTATAATGAGGTTATGAAAACTATAAAAAAAAATTAACTATATTAATAGCGAGGAAGATACGTATGGAGATACTTTCTTTGGGGGAAAAAATTAAAAGAAGAAGAAAAGAATTAAATATGACATTAAAGGACTTAGCTGGAGACAGAATAACTCCAGGGCAGATAAGTCTTGTAGAATCAGGTAAATCAAATCCGAGTATGGATTTATTGGAATATTTGGCAGAAACATTAAATACATCTATAGAATATTTCATGGAATCTGAAGATACTCAGGCTGAAAAAATATGTAAATATTATGAAAATATAGCAGAATCTCATATTATAAATGATAATTTAAATATAGCAGAACAATATATAGAAAAATCTCTTTATTATGCAGAAAAATATAACCTAGAATATAGAAAAGCTAGAAATCTTTATTTAAGAGGACTTATATACATGCATAAGGGAGATCTTCCCGTTGCTCAGCAATATCTTTTATCGTCAAACGTAATATTTATTAAAAATAATAACTATGAGGAAATAGTTAATACCTTTGTTAATTTGGGAAAGATAACAATATTTTTAAAGGCTTATCATTCTTCCTGTAGTTATTTTCAGCAAGCAGAAAAAGTTTATAGCGATCATGATATAGGAAATGATGATCTTTTAGCAGAGATATATTATCATATAGCTTATACATATTTTAAGCTAGATAATATAAATAAAGCTATAGATTATTCTTATTTAGCAAAGGAAAAATATAGACAACTAAATAATAAAAAAGAATATGCAAACTCTCTTTTACTATTATCTCAACAATATAGTGAAAAGGGAGAAATGGATAGAGCTATAAAATATTCAGAAAAAGCTTTAAACATATTTAAAGAAGTAGATGATGTATTATATACCTCTAAAATAGAAAATAATTTAGGTAAGTTATTTTATGAATTTGATAATTTAGAGGAGTCTTTTATACATTTTAATAGAGCTAAAGAAATAAGGGAGTCTAATAAGGATCCATTACTTTTAGAAACTTTAATAAATATATGTGAGAATTACATAAAGCAAAAGGATATTCATAATTGTAAACTAATTTTAGATGAAATAATGAACAATTTAGAAAATGGAAATGAAATAGCTTTAGTAGATTATTATTTATTAAGACATAGAGTAGAACTTCTGCAAGGCGATTTAGAAGAAGCAGAAAGTACACTTTTAATGGCACTAAACTTTGTTAAGAACATGCAAGATAAGGAAAGAATAGGGGAAATATCCATAATAATAGGTAAATTCTATATAGATAATGGAAATGACAAAGAAGCGGCTAAATATTTAAATGAAGGTGTAGAAATGTTCAAGGAAGTAGGATTATTAAAAGACATGTAAGTAGATTTATTTTGTGGATGGGTGAGATTTTATGGAAATACTTTCTGTAGGGCAAAAAATTAAAAGAGCTAGGGTTTATAAAGGGTATACCCTAAAAGAATTATGTGGAGATATCATATCTGTATCTAAAATGAGTTGTATAGAAAATGATAAAATAAGGCCAGATGATGAAATACTAAAAATTATATCAGAAGAGTTAGAAATAGATATTAAGTATTTAAAAGCTGGAGTAAAAGAGCAACTTTTAGATAATATTGATAAGCTTAAAGATAACAAAAATTCATCGGATTATGAAAAAATTCTAGAATATAATTTAAAATATGCAGAAGAATATAAATATTATCACATAGCATTTTATATAATACATATGCTATTTAATTATTATCTAGAAAATAGTGAAATAGAGAAGCTACAGCTTATAATATCTAAGTATTATGACTATTGGCTAAAATCTGGTATAGATGACAATAAAATAATTTATTATATGGACATTGCTAAGTTTTTCTTTGAAACTAAGGAATATATAGAAGCGGCTAGTTATTATAGGAGTATTAGAAAAATTGCCCATGAAAAAAATAATTATATACTGTTATCTGAGGCTACATATGATGAAGCGGCTTGTTATATAAAGATAAAAGAATTTGATAAAGCTTATGAAATAGCTGTAAGTCTTATAGACTTAATAGATTTTTTAGATAATAATATTAAAAAAGCGGAAGTTTATAAAATATTAGCTATTTTATCTTTAAGATTAGATAGAAAAAAATTTGAGAATTATGAAGAAAAATCTTATGTATTATATGGGAATGATTTAATTCATAAGGCAGATGCTACATTTAAATATGCCACGGCTATGTTTGATATAGGCGAAAAGGATAAAGGAATAAGCTATATAAATAAAGCTTTAGATTTATATCCTAAAAATAATACAAGGGCTTTTGTATCCTTTATGTTAGATACTATGAAAGTTCTATTAAAAAATGATGTATTATATAGAGCTCAAGAAATTTCAGACGAAATATTAAATTATGCTATAAAGATAAATAATATAAGATTTATAGAAAAAGCTTACTATTATAAAGCTATAATTTTAGAAAAACAAGGAAGTTTAGATACTGCTGAAATGTATATGAATCTTTCTTTAGATTCTATACTAAAGTTTGGAACAAAACAGGAAATATATGAAAGATACATGAAGATGGGAAATATGTATCACAAGATGAACCAGGTAGGAGAGTCTATAAAGTATTTTAATTTAGCAATTAAGCTTTCCAAAAAACTTTAGTATATAAAAAACTATGACTTAAAAGGGTGTTATACTACCCTTAGTTTAAAAAAGGATATGTGGTTAGAAAGACAACTCACTTTGATAAGAGATTCTAATTTGTTTTTTCTTAAAATATATAGTTCCAAATTATAACTTGCTGAACGCTCGAACAATAATTTGGAACATACATATATTCTGAAAAAACAACTAAGAATCTCTAATCTTGTTCGAATGCCTTTTACACCACATATCCTCATTTTTTAAACTAAGGAAAGATAGTATAACTTTTTAAAGATAATTTCTAGTGGAACAGAGTTAAGCAATTATTAACTTGGTTTTATTATTTTTAATCATCACAGCAATATTTAAAGGAATCCAAACTATTGAACGTTTTATAAAAAGGAATAAAGAGATGGACAAAAAATTAGATATTATTATAAGTAAATTAGAGAATAAACAAAATAATTAGACCTTATGTGGAATAGAAAAGAGGAAGCAATGAGCAAGATAGCAAAGAAAATTGGTATAGGTATCTTAGTAATTATTTGTATATTATTAATAATTATTTTAATTTCCTTTATTAATCATAAAGTTAAGTTAAAGAAAGAGTCTAAATTATTTGAACCGTTGGGCAAAATGGTTAAAGTTAATGGGCATTCTATGCATGTTTATACTGAAGGTAAGGGTGAAGTTACTTTAGTGTTTATGTCAGGAGGTGGAACCTGTTCTCCAACTTTGGATTTTAAAAGTTTGTATTCTCGATTAAGCGGCGATTATCGTATTGCAGTTGTAGAAAAAGCAGGATATGGTTTTAGTGAAATTATAGATATGCCAAGGGACATAGATACAGTTTTAGAAGAAACAAGAAAAGCGCTAAAGTTAGCTGGAGAAAAAGCTCCATATGTACTGTTTCCACATTCAATGTCTGGAATAGAGGCACTTTATTGGGTAGAAAAATATCCAGATGAAGTTGTAGGAATCGTAGGATTAGATCCAGCTGTACCAAAGGCATATGATAATTATCCAATGCCAAATAAGATAGTTTTAAATCTGTCTCAATTCGTAGCTAAAATTGGATTGACAAGATTCATTCCATCTATTTGTAATAGTTCAGCAGCAATCCAACAGGGTTCCTTAACTGAACATGAAAAAGAAGTATATAGAGCAATTTTTTATAGAAGAACAGCTACAAAGACAATGTTAAATGAACTAAAGTGCATTCAAGAAAGTGCAAAAAAAATTAATAAAATGGGCATACCAGAAGTTCCTATGCTATTTTTTATTTCAAATGGTAATGGTACAGGCTGGGGAAAAGAACAGTGGCAACAATCTTTAAAGGAATATATTTCAAAGGTCTCTATAAGTCAGCAAGTTTTATTTGATTGTGGACACTATATTCATGATTATGAGTATGAAAGGATTGCACTTGAAAGCAAAGAATTTATTAAAAATATTGTACTTGCAAAATAGATATACTTAAAAAATTGTGTTGCGTGGTACTGGTTACAAAAATAATAATGTGTTCTATGAAAATCAAGTTAATAGAATTAGGGATTATTAATCATTTTCTTAAAAAAGTTTGCAGTAAGTTAGAGACCTATATTTTAATTAATAGAAAGGATAATTTTTATGGAAATTAACTACGGAAGTATAATTGCTTTAGTTATTAATTTAGTCTTAATATTTCTAATTATTAAAGTAATATTTAAAGCAATCCAAGGTCTTAAGTATTTTATTAATAGAAATAAAGAAATGGATAAAAAATTAGATATTATTATGAGTAAATTGGAAAATAAACAAAATAATTAGACCTTATGTGAAATGGGAGGGGATAATAATATGCGTTATAGAGTGGATATACTTTTATTTGATAAGTTTGAAACATTGGATGTATTTGGTCCTGTTGAAATACTTGGGAGTGTTCCAGATACTTTTAAATTGAATTTCATATCTCTTAAGGGCGGAATTGTTGAAAGTTCTCAAAATGTAAGGATAGATACCAATTTGTATACAAATGAAAAGAATATAGAAAAGATCTTACTTGTTCCAGGAGGAATTGGAACGAGAGAAAAAGTTGATGATAATAATTTTATTAATTTCATTGAAAATATTTCTAATCAATCAAAATATATAATTAGTATATGCACAGGTTCGGCTTTACTTGCTAAAACGGGAATACTAAATGGAAAAAAAGCAACAACAAATAAGCTCGCATTTAAGTGGGTTACAGAGCAAGGTAAAGATGTATTATGGGTAAAAGAATCAAGGTGGGTAAAGGACGGTAGCATATATACATCTTCAGGGGTATCTGCTGGAATGGATATGGCATTAGGTTTTATAGCAGATATTATTGGAAAAACAAAAGCATTAGAGATTAGCCAAAGAATTGAATATTTTTGGAATGAAGATAGTAAATATGATCCATTTTCTAAAATGTATGAATAATTTATTTATATAAAATGTTTGATATAGAATGTTTTTACGAACTGTATTAGTGGTGTTGAGTGGATTTACCGAATAACGTGAATTTTGTTATATATTTTTTGTAGCTTGGATCTAAACTTTACAAGTATAATTGTACGATAAAAGTAACCTTTTGTGTATGCAATTAATATTATGATAGCAAGGAAAAATTTTCAAAGGAGAGTTGACTATGTTATCTAGACGTGAGTTTATACGACAATCATTAGAGCTACATCTTTTTTTTGGCAGAATTATGAAGGAACACTCCTTCTTTCTACAAATAGGTTTTACACCTAAAGATTCAAGACTTATGCAGCAGGCGAACGCCTTTAGAATGGAATTTGATAGACTTTTAGCTGATGCTATATACCTTTCTAATGGTGTTGTTAGCAATAGTGTATTAAAATCTGGTGAAGTAGTAACACCATTTACATTAAAAGCTGAAATGGCTTCAGCATATTTTACAGGAGTGAACATTCCAATTAGATTGACTGAAGTAGAGACAGGGTTAATGGGTGATAGCTCAACGAAAGTTAATCCTATGCTTGAAGAGAAAGTATCTATGCTTAATCAAAGAGCAATGGGACTAACTAGAGCTTTAGCACAGTTTAAGACTAAAATACTATCAGATGTTATATGTTGCAGAATATTTACAGTTAATTATCCTTTACTTATAGATCATATTTTAAGGGAAGCAAAATTCTATTTTCAGTTAGTTAGAAGACTACAAAATCGTGAAGAAATCAATTTAGAAAAAGAAGCCTATGAACAAGAGACCTTCTGGAACAGAATTATGGCCGAACATTCAAAATTTATTAGAGGTCTTCTTGACCCAACTGAAGATGAACTTATAAAGACAGCAAATAACTTTGCAAATGAATTTGATGAGTTGACAGAAGAGGCAAAGGAAGCCATGGATAATGCAATGGCAATTTCAAAAGTTACAGATGATAGCCTTAAAGCAACTATAGAAATAAAGAAATTTAAGGCACAAGGTACTCAGGGATTGGTAGAATGTAAAATTAAGTCTATAATAATACCGTTATTAGGTGATCATACTTTACGTGAAGCAAATCACTACTTACGCTTATTGAAAATATTTGAAAAAAGTGAATAAAATTTAATGTTATATAAGCGTCAATAAAAATATTGATGCTTATTTATTTTGTGATAATATGCTAAATATCTATACAAGTATAAGTTATAATTTGTAGGGTATATTTTAATAAAAAACAAGTTAGAATCTCTTACGAAGGAAACCGCCTTTATAATTAAACATCTATTTTTAAAATTAATGGTAATATAACTGCCTTTTAAGCCATAATTTTCTTATTACCCCTCTTGAAAGTAGAATTTTTTTTAATATAATAGTAATTAAATAATCTATGCATATTAAATTAAATTTTGAAAATATTTAAATATGTAGGGATAAAAAAATTAAAAAACTTATTCTGTACCATTTTGAAAGGGAGGTAATTTTATGAATATTGAAAAATTAACTTTAAAGGTACAGCAAGCTATAAATGATTCTCAACTTGTTGCAGTTAAGTATAATCATCAGCAGATTGATACTATACATTTATTTTCAGCCTTAATTTCTCAAGATGATGGATTAATTCCTAATATTTTAGGGAAAATGGGAGTGAATATAAGAGATATTAATGCTGAAACCAATAGGGTCTTAGATAATATGCCTAAAGTATTAGGTGAGGGAGCACAGTCATCTTCTGTGTATCCTACTAGAAGGTTTGAAGAGGTTTTTGTAAGGGCAGAACAGATAGCAAAGGATTTTAAAGATTCATATATAAGTGTAGAACATGTTTTATTAGCAATAATGGATGTGGATAGAAATACTGTTCTTCCTATATTAGAAAAATTTGGAGTAAAAAAATCAGAGTTTTTAAAGGCATTATCAGCTGTTAGAGGAAGTCAAAGAGTTGATAATCAAGATCCAGAGGGGACTTATGAAGCTTTGGTTAAGTATGGTAGAAATTTAGTTGAAGAAGCTAAGAAACATAAATTGGATCCTGTTATAGGTAGAGATGAAGAAATAAGAAGAGTTGTAAGAATTTTATCTAGAAGAACTAAGAATAATCCTGTTCTTATTGGAGAACCAGGTGTAGGTAAGACTGCTATTGTAGAGGGATTAGCAGAGAGAATTGTTAGAGGAGATGTACCAGAAAGTTTAAAAAATAAAATAATATTTTCTCTAGATATGGGAGCACTTATTGCAGGTGCAAAATATAGAGGAGAATTTGAAGAAAGATTAAAAGCAGTATTAAAAGAAGTTCAAAATAGTGAAGGAAGAATAATTTTATTTATAGATGAAATTCATACTATAGTAGGGGCAGGAAAAACAGAGGGTTCTATGGATGCAGGAAATTTAATAAAACCTATGCTTGCCAGAGGAGAACTTCATTGTATTGGAGCTACTACCTTTGATGAATATAGACAGTATATAGAAAAAGACAAAGCTTTAGAAAGAAGATTTCAACCTGTAATAACAGATGAGCCTACAGTAGAGGATACAGTATCTATATTAAGAGGGCTTAAAGAAAGATTTGAAATATATCATGGAATAAGAATACATGATTCAGCTATTGTAGCTGCAGCTAAGCTCTCTAGTAGATATATTACAGATAGATATCTCCCAGACAAAGCAATAGATTTAATAGATGAAGCTTGTGCTATGATAAGAACAGATATAGATAGTATGCCAACGGAAATGGATTCAATGAAAAGAAAAATATTTCAATTAGAAATAGAAAAGGAAGCATTGTCTAAAGAAAAAGATGTGGCTTCAAAGGAAAGATTAGAAGTTTTAGAAAAGGAATTGAGTGAACTAAAAGAGAAAGATAAAGAAATGACAGCCAAGTATGAAAATGAAAAATCTCATATAACAAAAATAAGAGATTTAAAAGAAAAATTGGATGATGTTAGAGGTCAGATGGAAAAAGCCGAAAGAGAATATGATTTGAATAAAGTTGCAGAATTAAAATATGGTTTAATACCAGCTCTTCAAAGAGAAATAGAAGAAAAAGAAAAATTAATAAAGGAAAATAGTAACGGAAATGCTATGTTAAAAGAAGAGGTTACAGAGCAAGAAATTTCTGAAATAATCTCTAAATGGACTGGTATACCTGTAACAAGATTAGTTGAAACTGAAAGACAAAAACTATTACAATTAGGAGATCAATTAGAAACTAGAGTAATAGGTCAAGGAGAGGCAGTAAAAGCAGTAACTAATGCAGTTATAAGAGCTAGAGCAGGACTAAAAGATCCAAGAAAACCTATAGGATCATTTATATTCTTAGGACCTACAGGTGTAGGAAAGACAGAACTTGCAAAAACTTTGGCCAGAACTTTATTTGATACTGAAGAAAATATTATAAGAATAGATATGTCTGAATATATGGAAAAATATTCAGTATCAAGACTTATAGGAGCTCCTCCAGGATATGTAGGATATGAAGAAGGAGGCCAGCTAACAGAAGCCGTTAGGAGAAAACCTTATAGTGTTATATTATTTGATGAAATAGAAAAAGCTCATGATGACGTATTTAATATATTCCTTCAAATATTAGATGATGGAAGACTTACGGACAATAAAGGGAAGGTTATAGATTTTAAAAATACTATAATTATAATGACTTCTAATTTGGGAAGTAACTATTTATTAGATAATGAAAGCAAAGAAGGTATAGATGAAAGTATAAGAACAAGAGTAAAAGAGGCTTTAAAGGCTAGATTTAAACCAGAATTTTTAAATAGAGTAGATGACATTATAATGTTTAAACCTCTTACGGTAGAAGACATTAAGAGAATAATAGATATATTCTTAGATGATATAAGAAAAAGACTTAAAGATAAGAATATACAGCTTAAAATTACTGATAGTGCAAAAGATATAATGGCCAAAGAAGGTTATGATCCAATATATGGCGCAAGGCCGCTAAAGAGATATATAGAAGATACTATAGAAACAGAAATAGCAAAACAAATAATAGCAGGTAATATATATGAAGGTACTACTGTAGGAGTAGACTTAAAAGGAGAGTCAATAGTTATAGAAAGAATATGAGGAAATTACGACTTAACAGCCCTTAAAGTTTGAGAATTAAAACAAGAAATACTTTTAGTCAATAGATAGCTATAAAAATAAAGAATACTAATATTTGTGTCCTAATATTTAAGCTAACGCTCTAATGCCACGTCCTGTGGCAACAGAGCTAAGTAAACGTCCTATTTACTTCACACTTAAATATTAGTTCACAAATAAAGTATTCTGATTATTTTTCTAGATATCTATTTTCTCTAAAAGTATTTTTTGTTTTAATACCTTTAAATGTTGTTATAATAATTTCCTACTGAAGGAAAAACCCACAAAAGGATGATTTTGTTCCACTTAAGTCGTAATTTTCTTATATTAAGCCTTACTTTCTCTATGGATTATAAATTCCTTTGCCTTGATTTCTAGATTATCATCTAGGGGTTCTAGGTTTATGTCTTCCCCATATTTATTTTTTAAAGCGGTAGAAAGTAGTCTGTCTGCTAATTCTGGGTTTTTGGAAAGTAGAGAACCATGGAAATAGGTGCAGAAGGTACTTTTGTATATACAGCCTTCTTCTTGATCTTCACCGTTATTGCCATATCCAGCTATAACTTTACCTAAAGGTTTTAAATTTCCTATATAGGTTCTTCCAGAATGATTTTCGAAACCCACATAGGTTTCATTAAATTCTTCATTTTTTATTACTGTATTTCCTATAAACCTAATATCTCCACCTTCGGTGTATATATCTAATATGTCTAATCCATCAAGTTTTTCACCTTCTGGTGTAGTATAATATTTACCTAATAATTGATAACCACCACAGATAGCTAATAAGACTTTTCCTTTTTCTATGTATTTTGTAAGGTCATCTTTTTTAGTTTCTAACATATCCTTTGAAACTATGGATTGTTCATAATCCTGACCGCCTCCAAATAAGGCTATATCATATTTATCTATAGGAAAGCTATCTTTTATAGAAACATTAGATACATTTATTTTTATGCCTCTTTGCTCTGCTCTATATTTTAATACTAGAATATTACCTATATCCCCATATACATTTAATAAATCGGGGTATAGATGACATATATTAAGTTCCATGTATTTCACCTTCTTTATATTAGTTAGAATACTTAATTTAATTGCTTTATATATTAATTACCACAATTTTTTAATATATCCTTTAGAATTTAGAAATTTTCTAAAAGATGTCATAGCAGTATATGTAGCCAAAATATATACGGTCTCTTCTCTGCAACTTTTTATATCCTCTAATAAATCATCATGATTTTGAGAAATTTTAAATTTTTCATTTGGAAGACCTGCTATTTTTAATCTTATAGCCATGTCGTATAATCTTACACCAGAGATTAATATATTATCTATATCTAGAGATTTTAATTTTTCAAACTTTACATCCCATATCCAAGATACATCTCTACCATCTGCATAGTTATCATTTAAAAGTAGGGCTAAATTTAATTTTTTCTTGTCTAAAACTATAGTATTTATAGCTTGGTCATATCCAGCAGGATTTTTAACTAGTATTATTTTAACATCTTTACCTTCTATATTTATACTTTCTTGTCTACCAAAACTACTCTTTTGACTCTTTAATGAATTAAATATGATAGATTTTTCTATACCTAATGTTTTAGCCATAGAATAAGCACATAGGGCATTATAAACATTGTATAGTCCAGGTTGATTTATGTAATATTCTTGATTGTCTATTATAACTAAAGAACCCTCAGGGGTTAAATCTTCTACTTCATCTAAAGAGAAGGTTATGTTAGGTCTTTTATATCCACAGTTTTCACAGTAGTAGCTTCCTAAATGATTATAAGTTAAAAACTCATAAGAATAAGGATGCTTACACTTTTTACAAAATTTTGAATCTGCATTTACATCTATTACAGTATCAGCATTCTTAAAATGTGAAAATCCATAATATAGAACTTTATTAGGAAGAGAATTATTTAAATCACCTAAAAGTGACTCGTCCCCATTTAATATAAGTTTTGAATTTGGAGATTTTTCAATACCCTCTAATATTTTTTTCAAAGTAGTATAAACTTCTCCATACCTATCTAGTTGATCTCTAAATAAGTTTGTTATAGTTATTATTTCTGGAGATACATATTCTGTAATAAATTTTACATTGGCTTCATCTACTTCTATAACCGCATATTTTTCTTCTTTATTATTGAAAGAAAAGTTTTCTACAAAACAAGCTACTATGCCTGGAAACATGTTTGCACCAGTACTGTTGGATATTACAAATTTATTACTGTCTTTAATCATATTGTATATCATACTAGTTGTGGTGGTTTTACCATTAGTTCCTGTTACAAGGATTACTTTGTAATCCTTAGCTACTGTTTTTAATATTTTTTTATCTAATTTTAAAGCAACTTTCCCCGGGAAGTTGGTTCCACCTTTAAAAAGTGTTTTAGACAGCTTTAGAACCATTTTTGAAATTATTATGCTGAAAAAAGATTTTATATTAATTTTACACACTTCCTTTTTAAATTTTTAAATAAATAAGATTACAACTAACTATTATAATATAATTTTGACTATTTTACATTAATATTAATAAAATCATAATTTAATTTTTTAGGTAAATTTTCAGATAATCCGTTCATTTTTGTTAGAACCCTACATTTTTGAGTATTCTCTATAGGTGTGGGACAATAATCATTTATATATTTTTTATTTTAGAATATATATTAAATGTATCTAATATATATTAAGTGAATTAATTTATATTTAAGGAGAAAAATGTACCCTTTAAAATTTGAAAACATATATTTAAATAAGGTGTGGGGAGGAAGAGGCTTAAAAAAATTTAGAGATAATCTTCCTAAAGGTGATATAGGTGAAAGTTGGGATATAGCATTTCACCAAGATTTAATAAGTGTAATCAAAAATGGGAAACTTAAGGGGAAGACATTAAAAGATGCTATAGAATTATATAAAAATAAATTAATGGGAGACTGCATATTTGATAAATATAAAGATTTTCCATTACTTTTAAAAATAATAAGTGCAGAAAAAAAATTGTCCATACAGGTACACCCAGGTGAAAAAGACTTTTTAGATTTAAAGGAAAGCCCTAAAAAAGAAGCCTGGTATGTTATGGAAGCTAAAGTGGGTTCCTATATAATTTTAGGTAGTAAAATAAAAGATAAAACTGTACTTAAACAGGTTATAGACGATGGCACAGTTGAAGATTATTTATATAAAGTACCAGTAAAGAAGGGGGATATATTTTATATAGATAGTGGAATGATTCATGCTATAGGTAAAGGAGTTACATTAATTGAAATTCAACAGAACAGCGATACAACTTATAGATTATATGATTATAATAGAGGAAGAAAACTAGATTTAGAAAAAGGAATGAATTGTGTAAATTTAGATATTAAACCTAATAAAAAATCAGGCTTAAAAGTGCAATTGAAAAATTGCAATAAAACTTATTGCTTTTTGTCAGAGGCTTTTGCTATGGAAAAATATGAAGTATATTATTTTTTAAAAGAAAAAAGTGATAAAGAAAGATTTTTTATTTTTACCTGTGTAGATGGACAAGGACAAATTAATTATGGTGAAGGACGACAAAATCTAAGTAGGGGAGATAGTATACTCATACCTGCTTATATGGGAGATTATACATTAAGAGGTAACATGAACTTATTGAAATTTTATATACCAGATATAGAAAAGTCCATTAATAGTATTGTAAATATAATAAAATGTTAAATAGATTTTATGTTATTAGATTAAAACAATAAAATTAAAAGAAGTATGTATTGTATAAAGAGAAATTTATAAATGATGTATAAAATAGGTTTGATTTTAGAATTACAAGGATAAAAAATATACGTAATAAATTAATTCATGTGATTGTTACGTGTATTTTTTATCTCTGTTATATTAAAATTAAATCTATTTTATATTTAGTCTCTCTTTTTTAAGAAGGTATTCACAATATCTTTAATTGAAAAATATTGTGAATATTATATAAATAATAAAAATTTTAAATTAATACTAGATACTTAATATACGATAAACATATTAATATATAAATTGAGAAAAAGGGGAACTTAAATGTATAGAAAAAAACTAAACTTAAAAACTGTATGTGCTTTTATTCTTATATTATTTATTAATATATTACTTATTTCCTGCAAGGGTGGAAGTAGCAATAAGGGTATCATAGTGGAAAAATGGGATAATTTTTATGAAGGGAATAACATACATTTTTATTATAGTGATGGCAAAAGTCCAAACTCTCAACAATTAAAATCCAAGTATTCTTTAGATAAACTTACATCAAAAGGAAAAGATGATTTAGATAAGGCTTTAGAGATAACTAGTTGGTTAAATAATAAATTGAAGTTTTCTAAAAACAGTATAAAGACAGAAGAGGATACTTTAACTATATTAGAAAAATATAAAGAGGGAGAGACTGTTTCAGATAAAGAATTTAATGAGATTTTTACAGAGGCTATTTCTTCTGTTGGAATATATTCAAGAATAGGAGAATTTAGAGTTAAGGACGCTCAGCATAGCAAGAAGAATGATTTTTTCATGGTTTCAGAAATTTGGAGCGATAAATATAAAAAATGGATAATGATAGATGTGGTTAATTCCTGTTATATGTCCAAAGCTGGAGTGCCATTAAGTGCTATAGAAATTTTAAATAATGGAATAAGTGGACTAGAAATAAATGAAGTTAAAGATAAAAATAAATATATTAAAAAAATGGAGAGATATTTTTATAGCTACACTATAGGTATCGACAATAATATTCATGATGGAGTTAAAAGTAATTCATATATTACTTATATACAAAGTGGACAATTACCAGAATTGAAAACTATTAAAGGATATATTAAACCAACTATTTTTGTAAATAATGACTCTTTATTTACTATTTCACCTAAAATTGAGTATAAAGACTTACAAAATGATAAAAAGCCTACTCTAATAATATCTAAAAAGAACATTGAAGGAAAAGAAGAAGAAACTCCAAGCTTTTATGTAGCTTCTTTTAAAGATAGTGTTATGGTTACGGAGTTTTATATAAGTGTTAATGGAGCAGATTTTGGCAAAGTAAATACTATTTTTGAATTGAAATTAAAAGAAGGGCAAAACTCTATAAAGTTATCAGAAAATGGTAAGGATGCCGTAAGGGAAGTAATAGTGAATTATAAAAAGTAATAAAGATTATTATTTTCTTATATGTTCATTAATATATTTGTATAAGTCATAAAAAATAGTATAATATAGAAGGTATTAAATAAAAAAGAGAGTGAGGAGTTAGGTCAATGCTATTAATATTAAAAGCAATAATAATAGGAATAGTAGAAGGTATAACGGAATTTTTGCCAGTATCCTCTACAGGGCATATGATAATAGCTGGATCCCTTATAGGATTCGATGGGACAGTGTATAGAAAAGCTTATACAGATATGTTTAGTGTTGTTATACAATTAGGAGCTATATTAGCAGTGGTGGTTTTATATTGGGATAAAATTATAAGTACTCTTAAAAACTTTTTCCCAAGTGACAGGGTACCAGTAAAAAAATGTGGCTTAAAATTTTGGATTAACATAGTGATTGCATCTATACCAGCAGCAGTTATAGGAATCCCATTTAATGATAAGATAGAAGAAAAATTATTTTACCCATTGCCTGTAACTATAGCTTTAATTGTAGGGGCTATATGGATGATATATGCGGAAAATAGATATAGGAATAATTCTAAAGTTATTAGCATAGATGATGTAAATGCTAAACAAGCTATTATTATAGGAGTGTTTCAATGCTTAGCATTATGGCCAGGCATGTCTAGATCTGCATCTACAATAATAGGAGCTTGGATAGTTGGGCTATCTACAGTAGCAGCAGCAGAATTTTCATTCTTTTTAGCTATACCAGCAATGATAGGGGCATCAGGAATGTCATTAATAAAGCATAATGTATTTAGTACATGCTCCTCTATAGAATTGATAGCTTTAGCAGCTGGATTTATAGTATCTTTTGTAGTAGCTCTTGTAGTAATAGATAAGTTTATAGCATTTTTAAAGAAAAAACCAATGAAAGTTTTTGCTATATATAGAATAGTTTTAGGAATAGTTTTAATAATTCTCATATATACAAATATAATAACTTGGCATTAAAATATTAAAGAGCGTTGTTATATAGGACTATTAGCAGTGTAAATCTGCCAATAGTCCTATATTTTTATATGATATCAAAGATAACTGTACCCAGTGTATCTTTATATAAAAAAACAAAAAATATGAAGAATATCAAAGAATTATAAAAATAATTTCATTATATTAGGTATGATAAGGCAAATATGGATGAAAGCTGTGATAGAATATTAATTGTCGTCGCGAGATGACAGGTCAGCAAAAATAAAAAAATGTTGACTAAGATAAAAAAAAGTGCTACTATTATTAAGCACTGAGAAATGGTCTTTGAAAATTAAACAGAGAATTAACAAGAAACATTCTTGTAACAGCCAGTAAGATAAGGTAATATACCTTGTCAATGAATTTGAGAAGAGATTAAACTTTTAAATTTAGAGTTTGATCCTGGCTCAGGACGAACGCTGGCGGCGTGCTTAACACATGCAAGTCGAGCGATGAAACTTCCTTCGGAAAGTGGA
>NZ_LHUL01000026.1 GCF_001276985.1 Clostridium botulinum | reverse complement strand
AACTATAAGTAAAGCTAAATTAGAAAAAGTGGAAGTTTCATACAATGGTAATGTAATAACTGATGGAGAAATAGGAGTTGGAAAAAGCTACGTTATAAAAGGATATGGAAATTCTGAAAATGGAGTACTGTATCAATTTTGGGTAAAGGATCTATCCACAAATAGTTGGACAATGATAAGAGATTATGGAGAAACAAATAGTTTTAATTATACACCAGCAAAGGCTGGAAAGTATCTGATAGGAATACATGTAAAAGATAAGTATAGTAAAGAGAATTTAGATGATTTTATATATGAGAATTATGATGTGTCTATAAGTAAAGCTAAGTTGGAAAAAGTAGAAGTCTCATACAATGGGAATGCAATAACCAATAGTGAAATAGAGACTGGAAAAAATTATACTATAAAAGGATATGGAAATTCTAAAAATGAGATACTGTATCAATTCTGGGTAAAGGATTTATATACAAATAGTTGGACAATGATAAAAGATTATGGAGAAGAGAATAGTATAAATTGGAAACCTACTATTGGTGGTAAATATTTAATAGGAATACATGTAAAGGATAAATATAGTGCTGATACATTAGATGATCACATATATGAGAATTATACAATATTGAGTGATAATGCAAGGCTAGAAAAGGTAGAAGTTAAATTAGATGGAAACCTAATAAGTAATAATTTAAATGTAGGAAAGACATATACAATAGAAGGAAGTGCTACATCTAAAAATGGAGTGCTATATCAATTTTGGGTAAAAGACTTGTCTATAAATAGCTGGGCAATGTTAAGGGATTATGGAGAATCAAATAATATAACATATACACCAACAAAGAGTGGACAATATTTAATAGGGGTACATGTAAAAGATAAGAATAGCAAGGAAAGCTTAGATGATTTTAAATACAATCAATATAGCATTATAGGTTATAATAAAACAGTAATTGTTGATGCAGGACATGGAGGATATGATAGTGGCGCTGTAGGACCAACCGGTATTAAAGAAAAGGATGTCACTTTAAAAGTAGCTTTAAAGTTAGGAAAAATTTTAGAAAATAGTGGGGTAAATGTTATTTATACTAGAACTAGTGATAATGTATCTTGGCCTTCAAATGAATCACAAGATTTAGCAGCTAGAGTGGCCATTGCAAATAACAATAATACAGATTTATATGTAAGTATACATGCTAATAGTTTTAATGGATCAGCGAATGGAACAGAAACATATTACTATGATGGGAGTGCAAAAGGAAAAGAAACAGCAGAAAAAGTTCAAAAGGAACTTGTAAATTCTATTGGCTTATATGATAGAGGCGTTAAAACAGCAGGATATTATGTTTTAAAAAATACTATAAGCCCATCTATATTGGTTGAATTAGGATTCATAGATAATAGAAATGAAGAAATTCTTTTAAATTCTGATTGGTTTCAACAAAAGTGTGCCGAAGCTATTGCTAAAGGAATATTATCAACTAGCTTTATGTAACCTAATGAATATAAAAAATAATAAATCAATAAAATAATTATAAAATTGCATATTAAGCTCTAATTATGCTAGTCTTAAAATAAATAAAAAACCATTAATTACATATAATTGATGGTTTTTTATATTTTAGATATTATATAAATAAAATTATAAATAAAACATATGATATAATAATTTACAAAGGAGGTGAATTTATGAATGGAAAAAAATTTTTACTAAAAGAAAGGAGGGGAAATATGTATATGGGGGAAATAGAAAATATAGTTAAAAAGATTCCATTAATACTTTTAATTAGTATTATTGTAACTTTTGTACCTTCATTTAAAGTACATGCTAGTAGCACTACACATATAATGGGACAACCTCAGTTAACACAGGAACAAGCATTAAATTATTTTAAGACCAGAAACAGTGAAAAAAGTGACCAAGCTACAAAAGAATTTATTTCCATAGTTTGGCAGGAAGCTAATTTAGAAGGAATAAGAGCTGATGTAGTTTTTATTCAAATAATGAAGGAAACAAATTTTTTGAAATTTACAGGGGATGTAAAAGAATGTCAAAATAATTTTGCAGGTATTGGTGCTACAGGTGGTGGTGTACCAGGTGCTTATTTTAAAGATACAAAAACAGGAGTAAGAGCCGTTGTTCAACATCTAAAAGCTTATTGTAGTACTGAGGGATTAAAAAATCCTTGTGTAGATCCACGATTTACATATGTTCAAAGAGGAATAAGTCCCTATGTTGAGTGGTTAGGTATAGGGGAAAATCCTAATTATCCAGATAAAGGATGGGCTGCGGATAATAATTATGGTAAGAGTATAGTTGAAATGATGCACAGTGCAAAGTATCTGGCAAATGAAGGTGATTCGCAAGGAAATATAACTACTTCAAAGGCTACTATTAATAATTTAGAAGTAAGTTTAGATGGAAATAGTGTAGTAACTAATGAATTAGAACCGGGAAAAGCATATAACATAAAAGCTTATGGGAATAGTTCTAATGGAGTACTATATGAATATTGGATAAAAGACTTATCAATTAATTCATGGATAAAGCTAAGAGATTATAGTACAACCAATGAAGTTAAATGGACACCAAATAAATCAGGGAAATATCTAATAGGAGTACATGTTAAAGATAGATATAGTAAGGAAAGATTAGATAATTTTAAGTATGTAGAATATAATGTAGCATCCCTTAAAAAAGCTACTATTAGTAGTTTAGAAGTAAGCCTAGATGGAAATAATGTAGTGAATAATGAATTACAACTAGGCAAGATATATAATATAAAAGCTTATGGCAGTAGCTCTAATGGAGTATTGTATGAATATTGGATAAAAGACTTATCAAAGAATTCATGGATGAAGTTAAGAGATTATAGTACAAGTACTCAAGTCACATGGACACCAAATAAATCAGGAAAGTATCTACTAGGGGTACATGTTAAAGATAGGTATAGTGAAGAAAGATTAGATAACTTTAAGTATGTAGAATACAATGTAGCATCACCTAAAAAGGCTACTGTTGATAGCTTAGAAGTAAGCTTAGATGGAAATAAGGTAGAAACTAATGAATTAGATCCAGGAAAAGCATATAACATAAAAGCTTATGGGAATAGTTCTAATGGTGTATTATATGAATATTGGATAAAAGACTTATCGATTAATTCATGGATAAAGTTAAAAGATTATAGTACAAGTACTCAAGTTACATGGACACCGAATAAGTCAGGAAAATATTTAATAGGAGTGCACGTAAAAGATAAATATAGTACACAAAAATTAGATAATTTTAAATATGTAGAATATAATGTAGCATCACCTAAAAAAGCTACTGTCAATAGTTTAGAAGTAAGTCTAAATGAAGGCAAAGTAGTAAATAATGAACTACAAGCAGGTGAAATATATAATATAAAAGCTTATGGTAGTAGTTCTAATGGAGTATTATATGAATACTGGATAAAAGACCTATCAATTAATTCATGGATAAAGTTAAAAGATTATAGTACAAGTACTCAAGTTACATGGACACCAAATAAGTCAGGAAAATATCTGATAGGGGTACACGTAAAAGATAAATATAGTGCACAGAAATTAGATAATTTTAAGTATGTAGAATATAATGTGAAACTATCTAAAAAAGCAGTTATTAGTAACTTGGAAGTAAGCCTAAATGGAAATATAGTAGCAAACAATCAATTAAATTCAGGAAAAACATATAGTATAAAAGCTTATGCCGAAAGTCTTAATGGAGTATTGTATGAATATTGGATAAAAGATTTATCAAGTAATTCATGGATAAAGTTAAAAGATTATAGTACAAGTGCTCAAATCACATGGACACCAAATAAAGCAGGAAAATATCTAATAGGAGTACATGTAAAAGATAAATATAGTAATGAAAGATTAGACAATTATAAATATGTAGAATATAGTGTTCAAGGTGGTCTAATAAAAACTATAGTTCTAGATGCAGGTCATGGAGGCAAGGACTCAGGTGCAGTATCTTCTAGGGCAACTGGAAATATACACGAAGCAGATATAGTTCAAAAAATTACCATCAAGTTGGGAAACCTGCTAAAAAAAGCAGGATATAATGTTATTTATACTAGAGATAAGGTAGATAATTATAATTATACCTCAGTAACACAAAATTTAGAAGATAGAATAAATGTGGCTAATAGTATAAATGCTGATTTGTTTATGAGTATACATGCTGATTCTTTTGATATACCATCAGCTAATGGATATAGCGCTCATTATA
The DNA here is from genome assembly GCF_001276985.1 of Clostridium botulinum. GTDB lineage: Bacteria > Bacillota > Clostridia > Clostridiales > Clostridiaceae > Clostridium_F > Clostridium_F botulinum. Next base: position 716,171 of record NZ_LHUL01000026.1, on the reverse strand, counting down.
GTAGTTATAGACCTAAGCTAGATAATTCAGGTGTATATATAGAGGATGATGTGTATTATGATAGAACTCCTTGTGATGCAGCATTAAAGAGTAAAGTTTTATCACAACTTATAGTAAATGAGATGTCTTCTTTAGGAGGATCAAATAGAGGAATAAGTGATCATAATTTATATGTTACAAAAAATGCTCTAATGCCTTCTGTACTTGTAGAATGTGGATTTGTTTCTAATGATGCAGAAGTTAGAAAGTTAAATGGTGACACTTATCAAAATCAAATAGCTCAAAAACTTTACAATGCAGTAACAAAATTGTTTAGTATGTAGTTTAGAAAACCGTTGATATATTTCTTATCAACGGTTTTATTAATTTATTTATAACTTATAAATGATATTTTCTATTTATTGTATATATGATAAAATAAAGATATTGCAAAAAATTGTTGAATAATTTTATCAATGATGTAAAATAAATAAGTAGAGTTTAGAGTTTAAGGAAGTGATTATATGAGAAAAGATAGAGAATTGATTCTTTATGATATATTATTAATAATTTTATCATTATATTTAGCAATTTTATTAAGATTCGATTTCGGTATGGCTTCTATGGCTTCGGAATTTAAAAAATATATGATATTTTTTAAGTTATCAGTAATTCCAGTTATAATAATAATCTTATTTTTTAATAAAATATTTAATTTATATAGTAGTATATGGAAATATGCTTCAGTAGAAGAACTTATGTCTATAATTTATTCAGTTTCTATATCTAATATTATATTCATAATTTATAGTTATTTTATTAATTATAAAGTTCTAGAAAGTAATTATTATAGATTCCCATTTACTGTACATATAATATTTTGGATTCTATCTATAGTATCCCTAGGAGGTACAAGATTTATATATAGAGTTATAGAAGATAAGGAATGTAATAAGAACAAATGTAACTGTGATTCTAAAGAAAAGAAGTTACTTATAATAGGGGCAGGGGATGCAGCAGCTCTCATTATAAAAGAAATAAAAAGAAATAAGGAATTAAATTATAGTATAATAGGTCTTGTAGATGATGATATAGAGAAGTTAGGAAAGAGAATAAATGGTATACCTGTTTTAGGGGGAAGAGAAAGTATTATAAAGATATCTAAAAATAAAAAAATAGATGAAATAATATTAGCTATACCTTCAGCAGCATCTTCAACAAAAAGTGAAATAGTATCTATATGTAAAGAAACTAGTTGTAAATTAAAAACTTTACCAAGCATGGATAAGGTAATACAGGGTAAATTTAATATGAGCAAGTTAAGAGATGTAAGTATTGAGGATTTGCTTGGGAGAGAGGAAGTTAAACTAGATGATAGTGGAATAAATAGATATATAAAGGATAAAGTAGTTTTAGTTACTGGTGGAGGAGGGTCTATAGGTTCAGAACTTTGTAGACAAATAGTTAAATTTTCACCTAAAAAACTTTTAATATTAGATATATATGAAAACAATGCATATGATGTCCAAATGGAACTAAATTATAAATATCCAGAACTGGACAAAGCTGTTATAATAGCTTCTATAAGGGATGAAAAGAGGCTAAGAAATATATTTTCATTATATAAACCAGATGTAGTTTTTCATGCAGCAGCCCATAAGCATGTTCCACTAATGGAAGAGAATCCAGCAGAATCTATTAAAAATAACGTAATAGGTACCTATAATCTAATAAAATGTGCCCATGAATTTGGGATTGAGCGTTTTGTACAAATAAGTACAGATAAAGCTGTTAATCCAACTAATATAATGGGAGCTACAAAAAGATTTTGTGAAATAATGATTCAAGCTTTTGATAAAATAAGTAAAACTGAATTTGTAGCTGTTAGATTTGGGAATGTTTTAGGAAGTAATGGATCTGTTATTCCATTATTTAAAAAACAAATATCTCATGGAGGACCTGTCACTGTAACTCATCCAGAAATAAATAGATATTTTATGACTATACCAGAAGCAGCTCAATTAGTTATACAAGCAGGAGCTATGGCAAAAGGTGGAGAAATATTTGTTCTGGATATGGGAAAACCAGTTAAAATTGTAGATTTAGCTAAAGATTTAATAACTTTATCTGGATATAAGCCAGAGGAAGATATTAAGATTGAATACACAGGATTAAGACCTGGGGAAAAATTATATGAAGAACTATTAATGGATGAAATAGCTTTAACATCAACAGGACATAATAAAATATTTGTAGAAAAACCTATGGAAAATAATATAGACTTTGTAGAAAAATCCATAGAAGAATTTAAAAAAGTTGTTTATAATGATGAAGAAGAAATATTTGCATTGATAGAAAAGAAGGTTCCAACATATATAAGAAAAAAATAATGCTTAACAAATAATAGGTAAGTTTTATTTGCAAAATTTAAATATAAAATAATAGTAGCTATAGAATAGTGACAAAAAATTAAAAATATATAAATTAAGCGTTTGTGCGTTGTACTAGGAGGTATAAAAATGTCACAATTAAAAAAGAACTTAATGACTAAATTAGAAAATAAAACAGCAAAATTAGGGGTAGTAGGATTAGGATATGTAGGACTTCCACTAGCTGTAGAAAAAGCTAAAGCTGGATTTGAAGTTATAGGTTTTGATGTTCAAGATAAAAAAGTAGAATCAGTTAACGAAGGTAAAAACTATATAGGAGATATAGTTGATAATGAATTAGCAGATTTAGTTAAGGAAGGAAAATTAAAAGCAACTACAGACTTTTCTTTTGTTAGTGAAGTAGATGCAGTGGCTATATGTGTACCAACACCACTAGATTTATATAAGCAGCCAGACATATCTTATGTAGTTAGTTCGACTAAGAGTATTGCAAAATATCTTCATAAAGGTATGCTTGTAGTTCTTGAAAGTACTACATATCCAGGAACAACAGAAGAAGTTTTAAAACCAATACTTGAAGAAACAGGTTTTAAATGTGGAGAAGATTTCTTTTTAGGATTTTCACCAGAAAGAGTTGATCCAGGTAACAAGCAATTTAAAACTAAAAACACACCTAAAGTTGTAGGTGGCTGTACAGAAGATTGTACAGAAGTAGCTGCTATGCTTTATAGAAGTGTTTTAGAAGGGGAAGTATATGTAGTATCTTCACCAGCAGTAGCTGAAATGGAAAAAATACTAGAAAACACATTTAGAAATATAAATATAGGATTAGCTAATGAAATGGCTATATTATGTAAAAAAATGAACATAGATGTATTTGAAGTTATAGATGCAGCTAAGACAAAACCTTATGGATTTATGGCGTTCTATCCGGGTCCAGGTCTTGGTGGACACTGCATACCATTAGATCCTTTCTACTTAGAATGGAAAGCTAAAGAATATGACTTTCATACAAGATTAATTGAAGTATCAGGAGAAATAAATGATCGTATGCCTGAATTCGTAGTAGAAAATGCTATGAAATTATTAAATGAAGATAAAAAAGCTATGAATGGATCAAAAGTTTTATTACTTGGATCTGCTTACAAAAATGATATAGATGATATGAGAGAATCTCCAGCATTAAAAGTAATAGAGCATTTAGAAAAAAATGGAGCTAACGTACAGGTTAATGATCCATATATACCTGAATTTAAACATAAAGGTAAATTATATAAATCACCAGATTTAGAAAAAGGATTAGAAGAAGCTGATATCGTAATTATAACTACAAATCATAGTTGTTATGATTATGAACATATAGTAGAAAAAGCTAAAATTTTATATGATACAAGAAATGCTACAAAGAATGTAAAGAATAATAGAGAAAAAATACACAAACTATAATATTAATATTAGGATAAGTTCTTTTGAACTTATCCTAATTAATAAAATTTGGAGGTATAGTGATGAAAAAATTAAAATTTGCTATTGTTGGTTGTGGAAGAATTTCTTATAAGCATGTAGAAGCTATAATAAATAATAAAGAAGAAGCTGAATTAGTAGCAGTTTGTGATGTAGTTGAAGAAAAAGCTATAGAGAAGAAAAATGATTATATATCAAAATCAAGTGAAGAAGTTAATGTAAATATATATACAGATTATAAGGAAATGCTAGAAAAAGAAGAAATAGATGTAGTTACTATAGCTACTGAAAGTGGATATCATCCAGAAATAGCTATAAATTGTATGGATAAGAAAAAGCATATAATATGTGAAAAACCTATGGCACTATCTGTAGATGATGCAGATAGAATGATAGAATCAGCAAAGAAAAATAATGTTAAACTTTGTGTGAGTCATCAAAATAGATTTAATAAACCAATACAACAATTAAGAAAGGCAGTAGAAGCTAATAGGTTCGGAAGATTAGTAAACGGTACTGCAAGAATACTATGGAATAGAAATATGGGATACTATCATCAAGCACCGTGGAGAGGGACTTGGGAACTTGATGGTGGTACTTTAATGAATCAATGTATACACAACATAGATTTGCTTCAATGGATGATGGGCGGAGAAATTGATACAGTCTACGCTCAATGTGATACTTTTCTAAGAGATATAGAAGCAGAGGACTTTGGAGCTATAGTAATAAGATTTAAAAATGGAGCTATAGGGATAGTTGAAGGAAGTGCTTGTGTATATCCTAAAAATTTAGAAGAAACATTAAGTGTATTTGGAGAAAAAGGTACAGCTTGCATAGGTGGACTTGCTGTTAATAAAATAGAAACTTGGAAATTTGAAGATGGGGCTGAAAATGAAGAAGAAGATATATTAAAAGCTCAAGAGGGAGATCCAGATTCAGTATACGGTTTTGGACATACTCCATTATTTAAAGATACAATAGATGCTGTAAAGGAAGATAGAGCACCTCTAGTAAGTGGGGAAGAAGGGAAAAAAGGTATGGCAATAATATTAGCCGCTTATAAATCAAGACTTACAGGCATGCCAGTTAAATTCCCATTTAATAATTTTTCAACAATGGATATGGTAAATGTAGAAAAAATAAATAAATAATTTATTAAATAAAAATTAAATTTTTAAAATTACCATCAAAATATGATATTATATTATGGTGGTAATTTTAAAATTTTATTTTAATATAGGAGTGAAAACATGAAAATGAATTATATATCCTCAAAGTCTAAATTAGGCAATAATGTTGAAGTAGGGAAATTTGCTGTTATAGAAGATGATGTAGTTATAGGAGAAAATTGTATTATAGGGCACAATGTAATTATACATAAAGGAACAATCATAGGTAACAATGTAAGAATAGATGATAACACTGTAATAGGAAAAGAGCCCATGAGATCAGTAAACAGTATATTTAAAGATGATAAAGAGTTTGAACCATGTAAAATTAATGATGAATGTTTAATAGGAGCAGGTGTAATAGTATATATAGGTTCTAAAATAGGTAATAAAACTTTAGTAGCTGACCTAGCTGTTATAAGAGAAGACGTAACTATAGGAGAAAGAACAATAATAGGCAAAGGTGCAACTATAGAAAACTTTTGCAAAGTGGGCTCAAATTGTAAAATTCAGACTAATGTATATTTAACAGCATATTCAGAAGTAGAGGATTATGTTTTCATAGCACCTTGTGTAGTAACATCTAATGATAACTATGCTGCTCGATCAAAAGAAAGATTTGGTAAATTTAAAGGTGTTACAATTAAAAAAGGTGGAAGAATAGGGGCAGGTGCAGTTATATTGCCAGGAAAAATAATACATGAAGATGGATTTGCAGCAGCAGGAAGTTTAGTAACTAGGGATATAGAAAAAGCTAAGATAGTTGCAGGAGTACCAGCTAAAATATTTAATGATGTACCAAAAGAACAGTTGTTAGAAAATCAATAGCTAAAAATATGGATTAAAGGGTGTTTTAAGTTGAGTTATAAGAGGAATATTGCAAGTAATTTTTTAACACAAATAATAGCATCAGCTATAGGCTTTTTTACTAGTATTATAGTTGCTAGAGCATTAGGACCACAGGATAAAGGCTATGCTGCATATATACTATTAATATTTAATTTGATAGGGGAATATGGTCATTTCGGAATAACTAGTGCTAGTACGTATTTTCAAAAGAAGACTAAATATTCTGCTAAAGAGGTTTATGATACTAATATTACTTATTTGTTTATAGTATTTAGTATAATATCTTTGACTATAATAATTTTAAAGTCAACCGGATTTTTTTTAGTTGATTATAGTTGGTCTTTAATTATAGCTGGATTTAGTATTGTACTTTGTACATTTTTAAATACAATTCTTATAAATTTTTATGTAGCAGACGAAAGGATACCGGAGGCTAATAAATGTAATTTAATAATGAATTTCTTAAAATCTATTCTTATTTTGATACTATGGATATTCGGTAATTTAAATGTCTTTACCTTTGTTTTATGTCAATTTATACCATTTATAGTTTCTATTTTAATTTTATATAAGAATCTTGGTATAACGTATAATATTGGATTTAACAAACAATTATTAAAATCAGAGTTTAAATTTGGAATAGTAATTTATTTAGCAACTTTGTTTATTTATTTAAATTATAGAATGGATCAAATTTTTATAAAAAATATGTTGGGAGAACAGCAATTAGGTATATATTCTATTGCCGTATCCTTAGCTGAATTATTATTCTTGATACCAGGAAGTGTAGGAACCGCCATACTTGGAAGATTGTATAATATAAAAGATAACAATAAAGAGAAAAAGTATATATTATCCATGACTGTAAAATATACGTTTTATATATGTTTGTTTATTGGAATTTTAGGAATAATGATGACACCTTTAATACCATATGTTTATGGTAAGGAATTTGCATCAGCGAAATCATCCACTATAATTTTATTTATTGGAATTATATTTGCATCAATAGGTAAGGTATCTTCTTCTTATTTTCAAAGCGAAGGAGCACCAATAATACACATGGTTATTACATTAATTACCTTTTTAGCTAATTTACTTTTAAATGCTTTATTTATACCTAAATGGGGTATTGATGGTGCGGCAGCTGCATCTACAATATCATATATTTTATATGGATTAGTATATGTTGTGTTTTTTAAACAGAAAGAAGATTTTAAGATTAGTGATTTTTTTATGTTTAATAAAAATGATTATAATATACTTATAAAAAATAATCCTTTTTTAAACAGCTTAAGAAAGAGGAATAAAAAATAAATTAAAATAAAAATTTTATTTTAATTGGAGGATAATATGAAAATTAATTTTAATAAAATTAAAAACAATTTTAAGAATAAATATATAATTTTTTTCGCTATTTTCCTTTTAATAGTTTCTGTTAGCTTTTTTATAGATTATAAAATAAAAACTAAAGCTCAAAAGGATAGCTTAGTACTTAATGATCATGAAATTCAAATTAAAGATAGTAACTTAGAAAAAGTTATTAGATTGGCTATAAGAAAACCAATAGGAAAATTAAGATTAAGAGACGTAGTTGATATAAAAAAATTAGATGCATCTAACAAAGGTATTCAAAATTTAGATGGAATAGAAAATTTACTTAGATTACAGGAATTGGATTTAACAGATAATGAAATAGATGATATATCTGCTTTAAGTAGCCTAAAAGATATATCTATTCTTAAACTAGGAAAAAATAAAATTACAGATATTGCATCTTTAAAAAATTGTAGTAAATTAAAGGAATTATATCTATTTGATAATAAAGTTATAGATATAACTCCTCTTAAAAATTTCGAGAAAATATATATATTAGATTTAAATAGAAACCATGTTGCAGATATAAGTATTTTACCAACTTTAAAAAATTTAAAAGAAATATATTTACATAATAATGGAGTTATTGATTTTGAACCTATTTTAAGAATGCAACAACTCACAACTGTTAATTTAGCGGGAAATAATTTTACTGATATGAAAGATATAAATCAGTTAAAAAGTCTAATGGAGTTATACATAGGAGATAATGGGATAAAAGATTTAACATTTTTAAAAAGTATGTCTAATTTAAAAGTATTAGATGTAAGCAATAATAAAATAACGGACATGAATAGTATAAGTAATTTAAATGGGATAGAAGAATTAAATATATCATCTAATAATATTCGAGATATAAAAATTTTAGAGAATTTTAAAAATTTATCAAAAGTTGATTTAAGGTATAATAATATTAAAAATATAGAGCCATTAAAAAACTGTAAACAATTAAGCGAAGTATTCTTAGATAAAGATGTAGATATAAGACCTATAGAAAATATGAAAAATCAGTTAAAAAATGCTGATTCATATACTAAAGCTAAACTTTTGAATAAAGAAATTTTTAAATGATGGGATGATGAGAGTTGATATATAATTTATTTATGATATTTTTTACATTTGCTATATCTTGTATTTTATTTAAAAAAGCTAGTGGAACTCTAAAACCCAACAAACTAAATCTTATTTCTTATATATTTTATCTATTTATATTACAAAGCTTTATAGGAAGCAGTTTAATTTATTTAGGTTTTAGGGAACATTATTTAATACAAAAGGTAACTAATTTTTCCACTATAGGTAAAACATATGATATGATATGTTTTACTGCCATAGCCCTACCCTTAACTATTCTTTTAATATATAAAATATTTAATATAAATATGAATGAAGATTATAATAATTACTTAAATAAAGAAGTAATTTTAGAATATGAGGACAATATTTTTGTAATAACAGTATTAATAAGTATAGTATGCTTAATATTCACATTAATTTTGTTTATCAAAATGAGATCAATTCCATTGGTTGATTTGATAATTCATAGAAGTTCAGGAAATATAGGAAATAAAAGAATCAATATATCACATGGTAATTATATGAATCAATATATACAAAATCTATTAGTTTTAGGACTAACGCCTATACTATCTTATCTTTCATATATTTATTACAAATGTACCAAGACAAATAGATGGAAGATTTTATTTTTTGTTTTGTTTATAGCATCTATATTTTTAAAAACTTATAATTATGCAAAGACACCTGTAGTATTTTACATATTTGTTTTCATACTAATAAATATAGTAATAGAAGGTAGTATACCTATAAGGAAATTATTAACAGTATTAGTTTTATGTGTTTCTATAATATTATTAATGTATATAAAAATAGGATATGACTTTAATAAAGGATTAGATATATATAATGGTCCAATAGGGAGGACTATATTCACTCAAGTAGGAACTTTGTTTTTACATGTAGATTTATTTCCTTACTATATTCCATATTTAGGTGGGAGAAGTTTTTCTCCAACTATTTTAAAATTATTTTTAGGAGGAGTATCACAATTTAGATCAGGGAGAGTAGTTATGAATTTTTATAGTCCTGAAAAAGTTGTAGGTGGAACTGCTGGTGTTATGAATTCATTATTTATAGGAGAGGCTTATGCTAATTTTGGTACTATAGGAGTGTTATCATCAGTATTGTACATTGGAGTTTTATTAAGTATAATATTAATTATTTTTGTGAAAATTAAGAAAACTCCTATAAATATTGTAATATATGTTACAATAACATCTATATTAGCATCTGCATCTCAAGGTGGATTTATAGATTTTGTATATAATTTTAATATAATATTTATTACAGTTACATTAATATTAATTAGTTTATTTGCTAAATATATGGATAAAATTAAAGTTTTAAGATATATAAAAGTTTATGTACTAAAATTTACTTCCTTAAATATTAAAATTAAGAAAGAGGATAAAGATGAGTGTTAAGAATTGTATTTTTCATATACCTTACTATTTAGATTTACAGTGGCCTTCAGGTTCTAATATTAGGCCAATAAAAATGATAAAAGCATTTGAAAGTATAGGATATAATGTAGATATGGTCATGGGATATGCAGAGGAAAGAAAAAGCAGAATAGAATTCATAAAGAATAAAATAAAATCTGGAGTAAAGTATGACTTTGTATATTCAGAAAGTTCAACAGAACCAACACTATTAACTGAAAAAAATCACATACCTAAATATCCATTATTAGATTTTTCATTCTTAAAACATTGTAAAAGTAAATCTATACCAATAGGATTATTCTATAGAGATATATATTGGCAATTTAAAGTATATGATGAGAGTTTACCTTTCTTAAAGAGAACTATTGCAAAAATGTTTTACAGATATGATTTAATTCAATATAAGAATATCTTAGATATATTCTATTTGCCATCAAAAAATATGCTAAAATATGTTCCAGGAGAATATGACTTTATTGTTGAAGAACTACCACCAGCGATTGATGTTATTTATGAGAGTAATAAAATTTTTAAAGATAATTATATAAATCTATTCTATGTTGGGGGAATAGGTGAATTATATAATTTAGAAAAATTATTTCAATTAGTAAATAAGAAAGAGTATATTAAATTTACGGTTTGTTGCAGGAAAAACGAATGGGAATCAAATAAAAATATATATGAAAAATATTTAAACGATAGAATAAAAATAATACATAAATCTGGTGAAGAGCTATCACCATATTTTAAAGAAGCGGATATATTTAGTTTATTTTTTGAGCCTATAGAATATAGAAAATTTGCTATGCCAGTAAAACTATTCGAGTACTTATCTTATAAAAAACCTATAATATCTACTAATGGAACTGCTACAGGTGATTTTGTAGAAAAAAATTCTATAGGTTGGTGTTCGGATTATTCAGTTGAAGATTTAAGCAATATATTTGATAGTATTTACTATAGCAAAGAAGAATATTTTAATATAGTAAAAAACATAGATAATATTATTAATAAACATACATGGAAAGCTAGAGCTATAAAAGTAGTAGAGGATTTAACAAATCTTCGATAATACTTTTAATGGAGGAATAATAATGAAAATATGTTATTTAGCTGATGCTAATAGTACACATACTAAAAAATGGTGTAGATTTTTTAAAAATAAAGGATATGATATAGATGTAATATCATTAAATGATGGAGATATAGACGGAGTTACTGTACATAGTTTTAATAAAGATTTAGATAAGATAAGAAAAGGAAGCTCTTTTAATAAAATTTCTTATATAAGATATTTTAGTGACATAAAAAAAATTATAGAAAAAATAAAACCGGATGTTGTTCATGCTCATTATGCTACTAGCTATGGTTTATTAGGAGCATTATCAGGATTTCATCCCTATATAATATCTGTTTGGGGTAGTGATGTATATGATTTCCCTAAGGGGAGTTATATAAAAAGAAAAATGGTTGAGTATAATTTATCCAAAGCAGATATTATAATGTCTACCAGTAAAGTAATGGCAGAAGAGACAAATCAATATACTACTAAAAATATAGAAATAACCCCTTTTGGAGTAAATATAGATACATTTAAGCCTTGCGCCGATAAATATGAAAAAAAAGAAAATTTAGTAATAGGTACAGTTAAAACATTAGAGCCTAAATATGGTATAGAATACTTAGTTAGAGCTTTTGCAAAGGTAAAGCAAAAACATAATAATATTAAGTTAGAAATTGCAGGAGTAGGGGACCAAAAGGACTTTTTACTTAATCTATGTAATGAACTTAATATAAAAGACCATGTTAAATTTTTAGGATTTATAAATCAAGAAAAGGTAATAGAGGCTTTTAATAGATTTGATGTAGCTGTGTTTCCTTCCACATTAGATAGTGAAAGTTTCGGGGTAGCAGCAGTAGAAGCACAGGCATGTGGGACTCCAGTAATTGTTTCTAATGTAGGAGGATTACCTGAAGCTACAGCTCCTAATAATAGTAGTATATTAGTAAATAAAAAAAGTGTAGATGAGCTAGCAGAGGCCATAGAAAAATTAATTAAGGATGACAATTTAAGGATAAACATGGGTAAGACAGGAAGAAAATTTGTGGAAGATAATTTTAATATAGAAGATAATTTTAATAATGTAGATATAATATATAAATCTATAATAGATGGAGGAGATAATTAATGAAGATATTAACAGTAGTTGGTGCACGTCCACAATTTATAAAAGCAGCAGCAGTTTCAAATATAATAAGAAAAGAGCATACGGAAATATTAGTTCATACTGGACAACATTATGATGAAAATATGTCTAAAATATTTTTTGAAGAATTAAGAATACCTAAGCCAGATTATAATTTAGAAATAGGTTCAGGTAATCATGGTGAACAGACAGGTAAAATGCTTATAGAATTAGAAAAAATATATTTAAAAGAAAAACCGGATTTAGTATTAGTGTATGGAGATACAAATTCTACGTTAGCAGGGGCTTTGTGTGCAAGTAAATTGTTAATACCTGTAGCCCATGTAGAAGCTGGTCTTAGAAGCTTTAATATGAATATGCCAGAAGAACAAAATAGAATTCTTACAGATCATATATCAAAGTTATTATTTGTACCTACAGTTACAGCAGAAAAAAATCTTCATACTGAGGGAGTTAATAATGGTGTTCATAATGTAGGAGATGTAATGTTTGATGCTGTATTACATTTTAAGAAATTAGCAGAAGAAAAGGAAAGTATACTAGATAAAATCTCTATAAAATCTGGAGAATATATTTTAACAACAATACATAGAGCAGAAAACACTAATGATATAAATAGATTGAAAAATATAATAGAGGCATTAAATGAAAGTGGAAAGTCAATAGTATTACCACTTCATCCAAGAACTAAAAAATATATAGAAGATTATAATTTACAATTTAATGATAATATAAAATTAATAGAGCCAGTAGGATATCTTGATATGATTACTTTAGAAATGAATTCACAAAAGATAGTTACTGATAGTGGTGGAGTTCAAAAAGAAGCTTTCTTTATGGAAAAACCTTGTGTTACTATGAGAGATGAAACAGAGTGGGTAGAGACCGTAGAAAATGGATGGAATGTAATAGTAGGTACAGATAAAGAAAAAATATTAAATGCTGTAGTGAATTTTAAGCCTGAAAAAGAACAACAAGAAATATTTGGAAATGGTCATGCAGCGGAAAAAATATTAGATATAATAAACAAAATGAAGTAATTATTTTGAGGTGATAATATGAAAATCCTATTTTTGACTCAATACTGTCCACCTGAAGTTGGAGCACCTCAAAATAGAATTTTTGAGTTTGCAAAGCAACTAAAAAAATTCGGTCATGAGGTTACAATATTAACGGCTATGCCAAATTACCCTAAAGGTGAAATATTTGATGGTTATAAGGGAAAGAAAATAGTAAAAGAGGAACTGGATGGAATAAATATCGTTCGTACAAGTATATATGCAACGAAGGATAAATCCTTTGTAAAAAGACTTAGAAATTATCTTTCGTTTACTTTTTCTTCAGTATTTACAGGCTCTAAATATATTGATAATCAGGATGCTATAATAACAGAATCTCCACCGCTATTTTTAGGGTGGTCAGGATATATTTTATCTAAAAGGAAAAAAGCAAAATTTATTTTTAATGTATCTGATTTATGGCCAGAATCTGCTGTAAAATTAGATGTATTACATAATAAATTTCTTATAAAGGCATCTACATGGCTTGAAGAGTTTTGTTATAAAAAAGCAGCAGCAGTTACTGGGCAAACAAAGGGTATAGTTGATAATATTGTAAGTAGAGGTTTTGATAAAAATAAAGTTCATTTAATAACTAATGGAGTGGATACAGAATTTTTTAAAAAAGAAAATAGGGATGAAAGCTTAAGAGAAGAATGGGGATTAAAGGATAAATTTGCAGTATGTTATGCGGGTATACATGGCCTAGCTCAAGGATTAGAAGTTGTTATAAATGCAGCGGAATTATTAAAAGAAGAAAGAGATATACAATTTGTATTTATAGGAGATGGACCAGAAAAATCTGAGCTTATGACTATGGTAAAAGAAAAAAAATTAACTAATGTATCTTTTCAGCCAATGCAGCTTAAGCCTAATATGCCTAGAATAATAGCATCTATGGATGCTACCGTAGTTCCTTTAAAAAAATTAGATTTATTTAAGGGTGCACTACCATCAAAAATGTTTGAAGCATTGGCATCTGAATTGCCTATAGTATTAGCTGTAGAAGGGGAAGCAGAAAAGCTTATAAATGAAGCTAATGCTGGAATAACTGTAGAACCAGAGAATGCAAAAGAAGTTTCACAAGCAGTTTTAAAGTTATATAAAAATAAGGATATTAAAGAGAAATTGGGACAAAATGGTAGGAATTATGTTATAAAAAATTATTCTAGAGAAAGTATAACTAGAAAGTTAGAAAATATATTGTTAAAATTAAAGAATAGTTAATACCTCTATATAAATAGATTGAATATAATTGTTCACTATTGTTATTTCTATAATCTTTAGTTTAAGGGGACATACTTATGGAAAGTTTAAGTAATATTATTACATATTTAATTTGTTCTTATATATTTATTTTGCCTATTTTACCAAGTAAGTATAAATATAAGAATATTCCTTTTAATGGGGATATTGTGTTGCTATTAATTATAATTTTGTTTATTATATTTATATTTATAAATGGTGAATGGAGAAAAAATTTTTTTAACGGTATAAGAGATTTTTTTTGTAAAGCAAATACTATATTTATTTTTATGTGGGTAGGCATGATGGTTGTATCCATTTCTTATTCACCTGATAAGAAATTAGCTTTACAAGAAACCATAAGAACTAGTACGTATATAGTATTATTTTTTATAATAAAATATGAAGTTTATAAAAAGAAATATTTAGATAAAATTATTTATTCATATATATTTACTTCAATTATTGTAGGATTTATAGGAATATACGAATATTTAAAAGGGATTGGATTGACTCATAAAGGTGAGTTTAGTACAGTAGTAAGATGCGTATCTACCTTAGAGAATTCTAATAATTTGGGAGGGTTTTTTATAATGATAGTATTTCCTATGATGGTACTATCATTTAAAGAAAAACAAAAATGCAAAAGAAATGTATATATTCTATGCTCAATTATAGCTATTATAAATATAATAATATCTTTTTCACGAAATGCTTGGTTAGCATTTGTAATAGGATATATGGTATTAATAATTGTATTTAATTTTAAGCTAATATATGGAGCTATATTGGGAGCTGGAGTGTCCTTATTTATACCTAAAATATCTAATAGATTAAGAGAAATTGGAGATGTAAGTCAGAATTTATCTAGAATTAGTTTATGGAAAATAGCTTGGGAAATGGTAAAAGACAAGCCATTATTAGGTGTAGGAAATGGGAATTATAGAACCTTATACCCGCAATACTATAAAAAAGTTAAATATTTAGGATATACAGCTCAAGCAAAATTTCATCCACATAATGCTTATTTAAAAGCTCAATGTGAATTAGGGATAATAGGATTAATATCGTTGCTTGGTATTTTTGTAAGTTCCGTATGGAAGGTAAATGAATTATCTAAGAAATCAAATAATACATTTTATAAATATTTTTACAAAGGTTTTATTGCTTCTTTAATAGCTTTTATGTTCATGAATTTTATAGATAATTTCTTTTCAGCACCTAAAGTTATAGCCTTTTTTTGGATAAGTTTAGCTGTAGCTGATTCTTTTGAGTATAATTGTAAAAGTTGATCTTTGTAAAAAGGAGTTATAAAAACTCCTTTTTTAATGTAATAGGTGAGTCGGTACAAGCAAAAGATTATTTGGTTATTAATTAAGATTTTATGGCTGAAAAGAGGTGAAATTGTGAATATACTAATACTTGCAAATTGGTATCCTAATAAGAATAATCCTATCAATGGAATTTTTATTAAGGATCAAGTAAGGGCTTTAATGGAAGCTGGCTTAAAACCAATAGTATTTTTTCCTTATGATAATTCCATAAAGAGAGGAAAATTATTATTTAATATAGAAGAGGGCATATCTACTTATAGATGTAATACAGATTATTTACAAAGTTTCAAAAAATCTAAAATAAATAGTTTATTATTGTCTTATAAATGGCTTAAATATATAGTAAAAAAAGAAAAAATAAATCTAATACATGCGCATGTTTGCTATACTGCAGGAATATTATGTTCGATTTTTAAAAGATTTAATAATATACCATATATAATTACTGAACATAGATCCGATATTGTAAATTTCTCTAAGAAGTCCTACAATAGACTTATATCTAAATATGCATATAAAAGAGCAGAGAAAGTTATAACAGTAAGTAAATTTTTAGCTAATGAGTTGAAGAATTTAGGATATAAGTTTAATGAAGAAATAATAGGAAATGAAGTTGATATTAAGGAGTATAGTTTATCTAATACAAGAAATAATTCAGATGTGGTAAAAATTTTATTTATAGGTAGTATGGCTGAAAATGAAATAAAAGGATTGCAGTATTTCATTCCTGCCTTAGCTAAGTATATGAAAAAAAATAATAATATTGAAATGACATTTATAGGAAATGGAATAAACAGAGTAAAATATGAAAAAATGTGTGAAGATTTAAATATAAAAAATAAATGTAAGTTTCTAGGAACTATAGATAAACAGGACATACCTATATATATAAAAAGGAGTGATTTTTTAGTATTACCAAGTATTAAAGAAACTTTTGGATGTGTTCTTATTGAGGCTATGGCTTGTGGTAAACCAGTTTTGGCAACTAAGTCTGGGGGGCCTAATGAATTTGTAAATAATAATGTAGGAATATTGGTAGAACCTAAAAATGAAAAAGCTTTAGAAGAGGGAATAGACCTAATTATAAAAAGATATGATACCTTTGATCCAGAATATATTAGAAAATATGTAGTTGATAATTATAGTTATAATATAATAGGCCAAAAGATAAGAAAAGTTTATGATGACATATTAAATTAAAATATATAAGGACTTTATACATATAAATTATTAATAAATATAAAAAAGGAGTTGTTTAAAACTCCTTTTTTAAATATCATTATATTTGTAAAATATGAAATGTTAGGAGATGATTAAAATAAAAGTACTTCAAATTATAACAGGTAATGACATAGGCGGAGGAGGAAAGCATGTTTTAAGTTTATGCTATTATTCTAAAGACTTGTTTCATACTGTATTAGGCTGTATAGGAGAAGGGCCTTTATATGATAAAGCAAAAGATTTAGGGATAAAAACAACATTATTTAGTAGTAAGTGCTTTTTGAATAAAGAAATAGAGGAATATATAAAGAATAATAATATAGACATAGCTAATTTTCATGGAGCAAAGGCTTTTTTTACTCATTATTTCATTAATAAAAAATTGAATATACCTACAGTAGCCACTGTTCATAGCAATTATAGAGAGGACTTTTTAAATAATAAATTAAAATATCATTTATTTACTCCTTTAAGTATTAAAGGAATAAAGAGTTTTAATAACCATATATGTGTATCAAATTATATAAAGGATATTTTAAATAAAGATAATATAAAAAGTAAAAAGTTTATAGTTAATAATGGAATAGATTTAAATTATTATAAAGATAAAAAAACTTATAATAATTTAAAAAAGGAATTAAGCATTGAAGAAAAAGATTTTGTATATATAATGATAGCTAGAATGCATCCTATTAAAAATCATAATTTATTAATTGAGGCTTTTTACAAATTAAAAAAGGAATATAAAAATGTAAAATTAATTTTATTAGGAGATGGTGTGGAAGAGGAAAATTTGAAAGGAAAGGTAGACAAACTAAATTTAAATGACAATATTATATTTTTAGGTTTTGAAGAAAATATAGAAGATTATATAAAAATATCAGATATTAGTATATTAACATCTTTAAATGAAGGAGGAGCACCACCTTTAGTTATATTGGAAAGTGGCATACAAAAAGTGCCTGTAATAGCTTCAAATGTAGGGGATATATCTTATACTATAAATAAGAATACTGGTTTTTTAATAGATCCTACTTCTGTTCATGATATATATGATAAAATGAAGGAAGCCTACAGTAATAAAAATAAATTACATACTTTAGGTGAAAATCTATATAATACTGTAATTAATAAATACTCTATGGAGAGTTTTTGTAAATCCTATTATGAATGTTATAAAAATCTGATTTAATGTTTTGGAGTGGATTAAATGAAGGAAAACAAAGCTTTAAAAAGTTCTGTTTTTGTTATGCTATTAATAATATTAGGAAAAGTCTTTGCACTAATAAGAGATTCTTTAATAGCAGCAAAATTTGGAGCTACTGATATAACAGATATATACAATTTTTCATTGGGTATAGTGTACCTTTTAACTACTATAAGCTATGGGTTAACTACCACCTTTATACCAATTCATACGGAGAATTTGGAAAATGGAAGCAAGAAAGAAAGTAATAAATTTGTAAATAATGTGCTTAATACTTTTTCCATAGGAACTATTATCTTAACTATATTAATGATAATATTTGCAAAATATATAATCTATATTTTTGCTCCAGGATTTCAGAAAGACTTAATTGTTTTCAATACTTCTATTAAAATAACTAGAATAATGTTATTATCTTTGATTTTCATAAGTTTACAAAGTGTTATTACAGGAGTGTTGCAATCCCATAAACAATTTTTAGAACCCGCGGCTATGGCAATGGTATCTAATATAGTCTATATTATATATCTAGTCTTTTTAGCTAGTAACTATGGAATGATAGGTTTTGCGGTAGCTATAGTATTAGGTTTCTTTGCACAATTCATAATAAATATACCTAAATATAAAAAAATGGGTTATAAATATAGTACATATATTAATTTAGAAGATAACAAAACTAGACAAATGTTCAAACTTACAATGCCTGTTATAATAAGCACTTCTGTTATTCAATTAAATTCTGTTATAAATAGAGCTTTTGCTACTACTATTTTTGGGGGAGCAGCTACTATATTAGACAATGCAAATAAAATAAATACATTGGCCTATGAAGTATTCGCTATAGGAATAGCAATGATAGTTTATCCAACGCTATCTGAATTAGCTGCTAAAAATGATAAAAAACAATATAAAGTGGAATTAGGAAGAGCTATAAATATAATACTTGTAATAATGGTACCAGCAGCAGTTGGAATTGCAACCCTTAGGGAGCCACTTATAAATGTAATTTTTAAAAGGGGAGCCTTTAGTGAAAATGCTGCTTCTTTAACGGCACGAGCATTACTTTTATATACTCCAGCTATGATAGCTTATGGGGTAAGAGATATACTAAATAAAGCTTTCTATGCTATAAAAGATACCAAAACGCCTATGATTAATAGTTTTATAGGTATAATAATAAATGTAGTAATAAATAGTTTATTAATAAAATATTTAGGTGTGAGTGGGCTTACATTAGCAACTAGTATATCTGCATTTGTTATAACTATAATTATGTTATTAGATTTAAATAAAAAGCTAAATGGTATAGATATTAAAAATATAATCATATCCTTTTTAAAGGTAATTTTATCTGCTTTGATTATGGGGATAATAGTTGCTGTTATAAATAAATTTACTTTGTTAAGCTTAGGCAATGAAACTAAAGGAAGTGCGATATCGATTTTAATTTGTATGATTATTGGTGGGATATCCTATACTTTATCCATATATTTATTAAAAGTTAAGGAGATACAAGATATAGTAGGACCATTATTAAAAATATTAAAACTTAAAAAATAAATAGTCAATTATATTGTAAAGGAAATATAATTTTGATATAGTATAAACAGTATTTTAATAATTTGTTTATGATAAATTGTTAAAGTACAATATATGTATATTATTAGAAATTATAATGTTCATTAAAAATATGTTACAAATTAAATAGATTATATACTATAGATAATAATTCTAATATTTCTTCTTAATGCTGAAATTCAGCTTCATTTTGGATGAGTAAAGGATTCACACAAAATATTCACTCTGTGTAAGCTACTCCTTGCACCAAAGCATAGATTTGCATACTTTGCTTAATAGAAATGAGAAGTGTAAAATATCTGTATTTATTTAACTATAATTTAGATGAAATAGAAATCAATATAGATTAAGTTTTATTTTATCTTAGGAGGAAACTAATATGAGTGATAGTCCCAAACAGTTTATAAAAAGATTTATTGGTTTTTCTATGGGACCAATATTATCAGCTATTATTAGCTTTTTTACTGTTCCTATAACTACATATTTTGTAGTTCCAACAGAATTTGGAAAAGCTTCTATGTATACAATGGCTTTAAGCATTAGTTCAATGTTTATATTTTTAGGTATGGATCAATCTTTTACTAGAGAGTTTAATTCAGAAGAAGATAAAAAATCTTTATTTTGGAATTCCTTAATAGTGCCTTTAATATTTTCGTTGATACTAGGAGCTTTTTATATAATTTATTATAAACCATTATCTGTATTAATGATTGATACTGTTGATAGGTATATAGTAGTTATATTGGCATTATCATTACCTTTTGCAGTTATAGATAGATTTAATTTATTATTGATAAGAATGGAAGAGAAAGCTAGATTATATTCTGTCTTAAATGTAATAAGTAAAGTTATAAATGTTGTAGTTTTAGTACCATATCTTTTATATATAGATAAAAGTTTTAAAGGAATAATAAACGCAGGTTTTGTGTCACTAGTTTTTATGTGTATAGTAGAATGTCTTTTTATAGGAGATTACTGGATTGCAAAATTTAAAATAAATAAAACTTTAATAAATAAAATGTTTAGATATGGGATACCTTTAATACCAGCATCTGTAATTGTTTGGTTTTTGAATTCTATGGATAAAATAGCAATGAGACAATGGTCCTCTTTTGAAGAAATAGGATTGTATTCTGCAGCATTTAAAATTGTTACTGTAGTAAGTATAGTTCAAAGTGCATTTTGTACTTTTTGGACGCCAACTGCATTTAGATGGTATGAAGAAAAGGTAGAAGGCGAAAAATTTATGAAGGTAAGCAATATGTTAATGTGTTTCATGAACTTTATGTTTGTAGGAATAGTTTTATTTAGGGATTTAATAATAAAACTATTAGATGCAAGTTATGCTAGTTCAGCCATTATAGTTCCGTTTTTATTATTGTTACCTATAATGTATACTGTATCAGAATCAACTTGTTTAGGCATATCTTTTTCAAGAAAGACATCTTACAATATAATAGTATCATTAATAGCAGCTGTGGTTAATTATATTTTAAATTATTTATTAGTTCCAAAGTATGGAGCTTTAGGAGCTTCCATAGCTACCGGAATAGCCTATACAGTATTCTTTTGGGTAAGAACACTTATATCAAGAAAGCTATGGTTTAAATTTAAACTAGGCTTTTATATATTAAATACAGCATCCATGTTATTGTTAGCATCGTTAGATGTGTTGTATAATAATCTTTATATAAATATCGCTATATCTTTATTTATTGTATATGTAAATAGAAATGAAGTTAAATCTATTATATCTTATATTAAGATGTTTTTAAAAGATAGAAAAAATAAAGCCGTTGCTTAATATTATTTAGGAGGTTAAAAATGGAGTTTAAAATGCCAATTATAGATATAGAAAAAGATATAAAAAGTAAAAAAGTACAATTTGTTATAAAGAGATTTTCAGACATAATACTATCCTTAATAGGAATAATTATACTATCTCCAATATATTTAATTTTATTTTTATGGATAAAATTAGATTCAAAGGGGCCCGCTTTATTTAAACAAGTTAGAGTTGGGAAAGATAATAAAGATTTTGTAATATACAAGTTTAGAACAATGGTAGTAGATGCAGAAAAAAAGAAAAAGATAGATTTAGAAATAGAAGATATATCTAACTTTGTTTTCCAAAGCAAAAGTGATAATAGAGTTACAAAGGCAGGAAAATTTTTAAGAAAAACTAGTTTAGATGAAATACCTCAATTATTTAATGTCTTAAAAGGAAATATGACTTTAGTAGGTCCAAGACCAGAAATTCCAGATGTAGTTAAACATTATCCGAATGAGTATAATCAAAGATTATTAGTTACACCAGGTATAACAGGTTTAGCACAAGTTAGTGGACGTGGAGAAATAGAGCTAGGGAAAACTGTTTATTATGATTTAACCTATATAAAGAATTTTTCAGTTTGGTATGATATAAAAATATTATTCCAAACAGTATTTAAAGTTTTTAAAAATGAAGGTGCTTTTTAATATAAATTTAGTTTTAGTTAATTTAGCTTAAAAACTAAAGATAATTTAAATCTTTTATCCGATGACTACCCGCTCTAATACTCCCATCTTCTTCAAAGTGGGAGTAAAGAGCGGTTACGTCCCTGGATAACGATTTCTAAGCTTCAGCGGGAGTAAAAACTCCCTCTGAAGCTTAGAAATCTGTTTATAGAGAGCAGCATTAGTGTTTGCTAATTATAAGATAAAATATTACTGCACAAGTATCATTAATTATAGTTTATTTACAAAGTTTGATATAATAACTATAATTAATGTATATTGTGCATTTTTAATTTTAGGGGTGAATAAATGAAAACAGAAATGTTAGGATATAGTGTATTTAATGGTAGTAAAGAAGAGCTTTTAAATATAATAGATAAATATGAAAAAGTTAACATAATTTCTGGTAATCCAGAAGTTTTATACAATGGACTAAATAATGAAGAGTTATTCAAAAATTTTACAGATAAAGATTCTATAATTATACCAGATGGAGTAGGTGTGGTTCTGGCTTCAAAAATTATAAAAAGTCCTGTAAAAGAAAAAATTGCAGGGATTGAAGTAATGGACTCTATATTGAAAAAGTGTAATGAAAATGGTAAAGCCGTGTATTTGTTGGGAACTACGGAAGATGTATTAAAAGAATGTGAGAGAAAGCTATTAATAAAATACAAGAACTTAAATATTGTAGGTAAGCACAATGGTTTTTTTGATATGGATAGTTGTAAAGATATATTAGAAGCTATTAGAGAGTCAAGGCCTTATGCTTTATTTATAGCAATGGGATGTCCAAGGCAAGAAAAATTTATAAGTAAATATATGAATGAACTTCCTTGTAAGATTTATATGGGTGTAGGAGGAAGCTTTGATGTGTTTGCTGGAAAAGTAAAAAGAGCACCTAGATGGATGATAAATTGTAATTTAGAGTGGTTATATAGGGTGGCTAAGGAGCCTTATAGAATAAAAAGATTAGCATCTATACCTAAGTTTTTATTAAAAGTAGCATTAAATAAAAGAAGCTATTAATATTTATTTTTAAATTAAAAAGCTACGAATTTGCAATATTATATTGTTAAACTCATAGCTTTTTATTATAAAAACTTATATTAATTGACTATTTTTTAGGTAAATCCTCTAAAGTTTTAAACTCATATCCATTATTTTTTAGTTCTTTTAGTACAGAATCTAATATTTCAGTATTTGTTTTGGAAACTGCATGAAGAAGAATAATACTTCCATTATGAACTCCATTTAATATTTTTTCTTTACCTTTTTCAGGAGAAGGTTGTTTATTTCTATCCCAATCATGATAAGCAAAACTCCAGAATATACTTTTATATCCCAAGTCTTCTGTATATTTTAAGGATAGTTCACTGTACTTACCCATAGGTGGTCTAAAAAATTTAGGCATATCTTTTTTTGTAATATCTTTATATAAATCTTCAACTACAGTAAATTCTTTTTTAAAGCTTTCTTTGCCCTTTAAGGCTGCAGAGGCCATAGAAGGATGATGATCAGAATGATTACAAACTAAATGACCTTCATCGATCATTCTTTTTATTAAGTCTTTGTTCTGTTTTATATAAGGTGCAGTTACAAAGAAAGCTGCTTTAACTTTATTTTCTTTTAATGTATCTAATATTTTCCCAGTATAACCATTTTCATAGCCTTCATCAAAGGTAAGATATAAATGCTTTTTAGAGGTATCACCAAGAAAATATCCAGAATATTTATTAAGATCATTTTCCATATCTTCTGGTATAGTAGCAGGTTCATTATTTTTACTAGGCTTAAAGAACCAATCTTTTTCTTTAGAGGATATATTAGATTCATCTTTAAATTTATTTATATTACTGCTAGTAGTAGTATCCTTTTTCTCATCTTTCTCATTCTTAGTATTGTTTTCATCATTAATATTATTTTTAATTTGAGCTCCAGTATCTTTGGATTTATCTTTTATATTATTTTCTTCTACTTTTTTATTACTTTCATCTAAACTTGCATTAAATTTTTGGTTGGAAGTACTTAAATTACAAGAGCATAATAAAAAAGAAGAAGCTAAAACACAAGAAATAACTTTTTTGTTCATAAGTAAATCACCTATCCTTTTCTATGTTATACTTTTTATAGAATAATAAAGATTGTGGTGAGTAATATGAATGCATTTAAAGATAATATCGAAAAAATTTTTAATATATTAATATCTCCTATAAATAGTATTTACAAATATGAAGCTATTAATAACTTTAAATATAAGTTATCTATTGGTAAAAATGAGAATATATCCTTAAAATATTATGAATTCATAAAGGGTAAAAAAGAAACTGGAGTTATATATACTCCACAAGAAATTTCTAATTACATGATAGAGAATACTATAAATAAAGAGGATGTAATAAATAATCCCTTCATAAAAATATTAGATCCTTCCTGTGGTTGTGGAAATATTTTGATTCCTTGTTTTTTTTATTTAAAAAATATATTTGAAGAAAATTTGAAAGAGATAAATAAAAAAAACAATATAAATTTAGAAAAACAATATATAAGTAAGCATATATTAGATAATAATTTATATGGCTTTGATATTGATACAATAGCTATAAAAATATTGATAATAGATTTGTTTTATTTAACAGGATATTATAACAAAAATAATTTTAAGAAAAAAGATTTTTTGATAGAAGATATAAATAATAACTTTGATATATATATAGGTAATCCACCTTATGTTGGACATAAATCTGTAGATAAAGAATATTCAATGTTATTAAAAGAAAGATATGGATATATATATAAGGATAAAGGAGATATATCTTATTGTTTTTTTATAAATGCACTAAATTATTCTAACATAAATAGTAAAATAACTTTTATAACATCAAGATATTTTATGGAGTCTAAAAGCGGGCATAATCTAAGAAAATACTTAAAAGAAAACTGTAATATATATAAAATATTAGATTTTTATGGTATAAGACCCTTTAAGGCTGTAGGTATAGATCCAGCCATAATATTTATAGATAGAAATATTGGTAATAAAGTGGAAATTATAAAGCCTTGCAGATATGAGAAAGTAAAAATGGGTTTATTTTTTAATAATGAAGATAAGTACGAAAAATTTTATGTACATATGTCAGAGCTAAAACAAGATGGGTGGGTTTTGATAGATGATGGTAGTAGAGATATAATAAATAAGATAGAGAATAAAACCAATAAAACTTTAGGAGAAATATGTACAAGTTATCAGGGAATTATTACCGGATGTGATAAGGCTTTTATAGTTGATGAAAAAACTATAAAAAAGGAAAATTTGGAGAGGAGTATAATAAAGCCTTGGATAAAAAGTAGTTATATAAATAGAGAAAAAATTAATTTTAGAGATAGCTTTATAATATATTCAGATTTAATAGAAAATGTAAAAAAGTATCCTAATATAATAAGGCATATTGAAAAATATAAGGATAAATTAGAAAATAGGCGAGAATGCAAGAAGAAGGTTAGAAAGTGGTATGAGTTGCAATGGGGAAGAAAATTCGATATATTTGAAGATAAAAAAATAATATTTCCTTATAAGGCTAGTAAGAATAAATTTTATCTAGATAAAAAAAACGCATATTTTAGTGCAGATGTATATGCTTTGACCATAAATAAAGAAGAAGTCATAGATTATAATAGTTTATTGATTATTTTAAACAGTGCTATATATGAGTTTTATTTTAAGACTTTTGGTAAAAAATTAGGTGGTAGTTTATATGAGTATTACCCTAATACATTAATGAAATTAAAGATACCAACGATTAAGATAAATAAAGAAGAGGATTTATATAAATATTTTAATTTAAATGATAATGAAATAAAATTTATACAAAATAAGCTGCTAGTTAAGTAAAAAGGTCTTTGCTTGAGCTACAAATATTTCTTCCTTAGAAGTTTTTATAGCTTCTTCATCTATTTTTCATAGTATTACTTTTTCCACATAAAGGTGTTTTAGTACTTTAACATTATAATAATGTGTCTTAGAATAATCGACATAAAAACCTTTTGCTTCACATTTGGGGAAAATAGGAATAAAAATATTAAATATGGACAATAATAAAAAGAGATATAAAAGAAAAAGAAGGAAAATTATTCCATATGTAGAATAGTAATATTGATGATTTATAAAAAACATAAAATTGGGGGGAATAGTATGTATTTAAAATTTGATAAAAAAGCAGACAAACTTATAGTAACTATGGCAGGGGAATTAGATCATCATAGTGCAGAAGAAGTTAGAAATGTAATTGACGATAGGTTAGATAGAGAAAATTTAAATAAATTAATATTAGATTTTAGTAAAGTTAACTTTATGGATAGTTCAGGTATAGGAGTAGTTATAGGAAGATATAAAAAATTATCATTAAGGGATGGAAAGGTATGCCTAACTAATGTACAAGAAGCAGTAAGAAGAGTATTTGAACTTTCAGGTATGTTTAAAATAGTAAATCTTTATGACAGTGTGGATGAAGCCGTAGAAAACTTATAATGGGGGGATTTATAAGATGTATGAGAACAAAATGAAAATAGAATTTTTAAGTAAGTCAGAAAATGAAAGTTTTGCTAGAGTATCAGTAGCGGCTTTTATATCACAGTTAGATCCTACAATAGATGAAATAACAGATGTTAAAACCGCTGTATCAGAGGCAGTTACTAATTCAATAATACATGGATATGAAAACAGCAAAAAGGGACTAGTATCTATTGAAAGTGAAATAAAAGGAAGAGAAGTTACAGTAATAATTTCAGATAATGGTGATGGTATAGATAATATAGAATTAGCTAAACAACCATTGTATACATCAAGACCAGATTTAGAAAGGTCAGGTATGGGATTTACGGTAATGGAAACATTCATGGATAGTCTTCAAGTTCATTCAGAAAAGGGGAAGGGAACTAAAATAATTATGAAAAAGGTTTTTAAATAATTAAGTTAGGTGAATAATATGAATAGTGAAAAGGTAATCATGGAAACTAAAAGTTTTGAAGACAACATGGAACTTATGGAAAAGGCAAGATCTGGGAATAAAGAAGCTTTAGATAAATTAGTAGAAGTAAATTTACCTTTAGTTTCAGCAATAAGTAAAAAATTTTTAAATAGAGGATATGAATATGACGATATATTTCAGATAGGATGCATCGGTTTAGTAAAGGCTATAAATAATTTTGAAACAAAATATAATGTAAAGTTCTCAACCTATGCGGTTCCTATGATAATGGGAGAAATAAAGAGATTCTTAAGGGATGATGGAATAATAAAAGTAAGTAGAAGTATAAAAACAGCGGCAAAAAAATTACATTATGATAAAGAAAAGCTTTGTAAAGAATTAAATAGAGAACCTACAATAGAAGAATTATCACAGTTTTCAGGATATACTGTAGATGAAATATTAATGGCTACAGAATCATCGAGTTCCCCCCAATATTTATATGATGTTATACATCAAGATGATGGAGCACCAGTTTTGCTTATTGATAAAATAAGTGAAAATACAGAAGAAGATAATAAAATTGTAGATAATATAGCATTAAAAGAGGCTCTTAAAAATTTAGATATTAAGTCAAGGCAAATAATAATACTAAGATATTTTAAGGATAAAACTCAAATAGAAGTAGCTAAACAATTAGGAATAAGTCAAGTACAGGTGTCAAGAATAGAGAAAAAAGTATTAAAATTGATGAAAGAAAAACTTACTGTATAAAAACCATATGAATATTTTCATATGGTTTTTTGTTTTTTGTAAAATTCTATTCCCCTAAATCTGTTAATGTCATCAATAAATGATTTTATTCTTGAGCCAAAGATACTAAATTAAATAATATTTTTTATATGAATTTTTTGAGTAAAAATTTATATATTGTAAACACTATAAGTAATAAAATTTGTTTAGGAGAGTGAAGTTATGGCATTAAATGAAAAAAAATTAAGAAAAGATTTTGATAATTTATCTCCTAAAATAGAGCCGAAACCACAAATTTTTAAACATTGTGTAAGTGCTTTTATAGTAGGAGGTCTTATATGTGATGTAGGACAGTTTTTTAATAATTTTTTTTTAACTATGGGAATTCCAAAAGATGAAGTAGGGACTTATGTATCTATAGTAATGGTATTTATAGGTGCATTTTTAACAGGTATAGGAGTATATGATAAGATAGCAAAATTTGCCGGAGCGGGAACTGTAGTACCTATAACTGGATTTGCAAATTCTATTGTATCACCAGCTATGGAATTTAAGCAAGAAGGATATGTTTTTGGGGTAGCAGCAAAAATGTTTGTTATAGCTGGACCAGTTTTAGTTTATGGTATAGGCTCTTCAGTTATAGTAGGAATAATATACTTTATAATGAGTAAACTTTAATTTAGAATTGGAGGAGTTTACAATGAATAAAAAAATTGGTGAGCAAACTTTTAAATTAGATAGTAAACCTAAAATAATAGGTACTACTAGTATAGTTGGACCTAAAGAGGGAGAGGGGCCTTTAAAAGATTATTTTGATGTAATATTAAAAGATGATTTATTTAATCAGGAAAGTTTTGAAAAAGCAGAAAGTGCAATGTTATCTACTGCTATCTCAGATGTTATAAAAAAGTGTAATTTAAAGGATAAAGATATAGATATGTTATGTGCTGGAGATCTATTAAATCAAACTATATCCTCAAGTTTTGCAGCAAGAAATTTAGATATACCTTTTATAGGATTGTATGGAGCTTGTTCTACAATGACAGAATCATTAAGTGTGGCATCTATGCTAATGGATGGAGAATTTGCAAATTATGCTGTAGCAGCTACTTCTTCACATTTTTCAGCAGCAGAAAGACAGTTTAGATTTCCATTAGAATATGGAGCACAAAGATCTCCAACTTCACAGTGGACAGTTACTGGAGCCGGTGCTATGGTTTTAGGTAAAGAAGGGAATTATCCCTGTATAACCTATGTAACTATAGGAAAAGTAAAGGATTATGGGGTTAAAAATGTAGATAAGATGGGATCATCTATGGTACCAGCAGCAGTAGCTACCATATATCAACATTTTAAGGATACAGGAAGAACTCCAGAAGATTATGATATTATTGCAACAGGTGATTTAGGCAAGGTTGGTAGAGAATTAACAGAAAAACTTTTATTAAAACATGGATATAATATAAAGGATGTATATGTAGATTGTGGAGAAATAATATTTGATAATGAAAAACAGGATACTGAAGCTGGTGGAAGTGGATGTGGATGCTCTGCAGTAGTAGGATGTGGATACATATATAAAAACATATTAAGTGGTAAATTTAAGAGAGCTTTATTAGTTTCTACAGGTGCATTACTGAGCACTACATCATCACAGCAGGGAGAGAGTATACCAGGTATTGCTCATGCAGTTGTTATAGAAAGATGAAAAGGAGGGGTTTTCATGGATTATTTAAGTGCTTTTATAGTAGGTGGAGCAATCTGTGTTATAGCTCAAATATTAATGGATACCACGCAATTAACTCCAGCGAGAATTCTGGTTAGTTTTGTTACATTGGGAGTTATATTAGGAGCCTTAAATATATATAATTATGTTATAGATATAGGAGGTGCTGGAGCTACAATACCACTACCAGGTTTTGGATACACCTTAGCTAAAGCTACTATAAAAGAAGTTAAAGCTAAAGGGTTAATAGGTGCTTTCACAGGAGGAATAAAAGGTGGAGCGGGAGGAATAACTGCGGCTATTATATTCGGATATATAATGGCTTTAATATTTAATCCTAAAACAAAAGAATAAAAACTCCCCAGAAGGAGTTTTTATTCTTTTTATTGTTTGTTTTTATTGTCTTCGTGATTTTGATTTGAATCATTTTCAGGAGGTTTAGTATTGTTGTTATTGTCGTTATTGTTATTATTGTTGTTACTATTGTTATCATTGTTATTATTATTAGGTTTATCCTGTGAAGGATTCTTATCTTTATTCTTATTTTTATTCTTATCTTTATTTTTATCTCTAGTATTAGAGTTATTTTTTTCTTCAGTAGGTGGTAAGCTTCCTCCTTCGTCTATAGAATAAGGGAGAAGCCATTGTTGATCTAAAAGTTCTACACCAGGAGAGTAATCTCTTCTTAAGAATACCCTAGATTCTACAAGGAATGAAGGGGTGAATTTACTTGCTAATTTACCAGTTAACTTATTTATTTGAGCTTCTACATGTATATCATCATATTCTGTTGGAATAGTTCCATTTATAAAAAATTCATTATATACTGTACTACCTCTAGGATCTCTATAAGATAGCTGAGTTGGAAGTTTACCAGAAATTCTATCGACATTAGCAGTTACAACACTAGCTGGTTTTTGAACTTGTTTATAAGGAAGATTAACATGAAATTCTTTCATAATATCTCCCCAAAGTCTAGCTGCAGTACTACTATATACCCCATCCACTGTAGAAGAATTGTCATTACCTATCCAAACAGCTGCGGAATAATAAGGAGTTAATCCACAGAACCATAAATTTTTCATATCACTAGATGTACCAGTCTTACCTCTAACTTCCATATTACCAAAATTGGCTTGAGGTCCAGTACCACTTTCGCTTACAGGACCTTGAAGCATATCATAAGTTATAAAGGCTGCTTCTGGTGAAAGAACTTTTTTTGTATTAGTTTTAGGTTCTAAAAGAACTTTACCTGTTCTATCTACTACTTTTGTATATAACTTTGCTTCTGTGTAGGTTCCATTATTGCCAAATACACCGTAGGCTTGAGCCATTATTAAAGGATTAGTACCTTTATGTAATTCTCCCAAAGATAGAGATGCTATACTAGATCTATCGTGTTGATCTATAGGAATTCCAAATTTTTCAGCATATTGTATACTAGTATTTAGTCCTATCTTATCTACAAGTTTTACAGCTACTACATTTATAGAACGCATTAAGGCCTCTCTTACATTTACATATCCATAATAAATATCAGGGCTATTTTTAGGATTATAAGGTGCTCCAGAACTATATTTACGTCCTATATTATTTGGAATTGGAGAATCTTCAAATCCAGTAGCAGCAGTGGCTTTTTTACTATCTATAGCAGCACTATACACTGTAAGAGGTTTAATACTAGAACCGGCAGGTCTTAGATAGTTATAAGAGGCTGCTCTGTTATAAGATCTAGCAGGTTGGTCGCCCCTACCTCCAATTATAGTTTTTACCTCACCATTATGATAGTCCATTATTACAGCAGAGGCTTGAGGATATATCATACCATTACTCTTATAAGAATTTAAATAATAGGCATTATTTATTGTATTTTGAGTTTTATCTTGTAAATTTTTATTCATAGTAGTATATACTTTTAAGCCACCATTAACTAAAAGGTTATGAATTTGTTTGTCATCATATTTATATTGAGTCTTTAAATCTTTTTTTACTTGCTCAATAGCAGGAATAGAGAACCATTCATAGGCTAACTTATTGCTAGGGGCAGATGGTTTAGCAAAGACTAGCTTTTTACTATCTAAATCCTTTAAAGCTTTATTATAATCATTTTGAGTAATATAGCCATTGTCTAACATTTTATATAAAACAGTTTTTGTTCTATTTAAATAAATAGAAGGGTTTTTCTTAGAAGCAGATGAATAGGGATAGTAAACTGATGGACTTTGAGGTACTCCAGCAATAAAAGCACATTCTATTAAAGATAGATCTTTTACACTTTTATTAAAATACTGTTTTGATGCTGCCTCTACTCCTAAAGCATTTCCGCCTAAAAATATACTATTCATATAGGCACCCAAAATTTCATCCTTTGATAGTTCTTTTTCTAGTTGTATAGATAAGTACATTTCTTGAACTTTTCTTTTAATAGAAACTTCAGAGGATAAAACTGTATTTTTTATTAACTGTTGAGTTAGAGTAGAAGCTCCTTGAAGTTTAGAACTCCTTTTTATTTTATTAGTCACATTAATTAATATAACACCAGTAAATCTTTTTATGTCAACTCCATGATGTTTATAAAATCTTTCATCTTCTATACTTACAAATGCATTTTTTAAATTTTGGGGTACATTTTTATAATCAACTACAATTCTTTGTTCGTTAGTTATAACTTTATCCATATATTGACCTTTATCATCATAAAGTATAGAGGGTTCATCAAAAGTGAGAACTTGCTGTACATTTAGTGGAGGAGCTGTTTTTATCATAGCAAACACAATTCCACCAAAGGCTACTCCAGCTACTAAGAAAATACTTAAAAAGACATTAAGTATTATTTTAAAGGCGCTAGATTTGCGCTTTTTTTTCTTTTTTCCCATATATATTTGTCCTCCTTAGTTAGGGTAAAATAAAACATTATTTTTAATATTATAACACATATTGAATTACTTATGAATAAATAGAAAAAATCCTAATTATTATTTAAGAATGAATAAATTATTACTATCTAAAGTAAAAATATAATATATAAGAAATAGGGAGGATGGGATTATAAAAAATAAAAAGATTAGAATTATAGTAATATTAATATTTTTTATATTATTTTTAAATGTTTTTTTATATACCTTTGACAGAATAGTTGCACCTAGTATGGCAAATATAGCAGAAGGCCAGATTAGGATAAAAATAACAGAAATAATAAATAAAGCTATAATAAATGAATATTCTAAAAATTTTAATTATGATGATATAATAAATATAGAAAAAGATGTTAACGGTGATATAACTTTATTAAGAGCAGATACTTTAAAGATGAACAAAATTGCCTGCGATGTTTCTTTAGAATCCCAAAGGGAACTAAAAAAATTAGAAAATATGGGCATAACTTTTCCGATGGGATATGTATTGAAAAATAATTTACTTGCCTATTATGGACCCAATATAAGGGTGAAAATAGAACCTATAGGATATATAGAAACTAAATATTTATCTAACTTTAATAGTGCAGGAATAAATCAGACAAGACATACTATCTCTGTTGAAGTTAAGAGTAAAGTTAAGATTATTATACCTATGAAAACTAAAGAAATAGAAGTTAAAAATCAGGTGCCAATTTGTGAAACTATCATAGTAGGTAATACACCTAATACTGCTATTGACATGAAACTAAAAGATGCAGGCTTCAAATTAAATAGTGGAGATTAAACAAAAATGTAAAGCCTTATAAGCTTTACATTTTTATTATTCTTTCCAGTTAAAAACATAAGGTATATTTCTATAATAGTCTCCATAATTTAACCCATATCCAACAACAAATACATCTGGGATGGTAAAGCATGAATAATCCGGATCTAAATTTACTTTTCTTCTTTCGGGCTTATCAAGAAGAACACAGGATTTTACAGAATTAGCACCAAGAGATTTTACGTGGTTCATAACAAATTCCATGGTTATCCCTGTATCAACGATGTCATCTACCACAATAACATCATAGCCTTTTATGTCATCAGGGATATCATTTACTATTTTAACATTTCCAGAGGATTGTTCTTTATGACCATAACTAGAAGTAGTCATAAATCCTATTTTTGTAGGAACGTTTATTTTTCTTACAATATCTGCAGCAAATATGAAGCTTCCCCTTAAAAGAGATAATATGTATAAGTTTTTATCTTTATAATCTTTTGAAATTTTTTCGCCAATTTCTGTAATTTTTTCTTCTATTTCTTCTTTACTTATTAATATATTTCTGTTTTTTTCTTCCATGATAATCCTCCAATGCATACATAGATTATGTATATTTACAATATTGTTTTTATAGTATAAAATTATATGAAAGTTGTCAAGGTATAGAGTAAAGCCTAATAAATCTTTTTATTATAATTTGTATAGAAAGGTAGATATTAAATGATATATGGTAATATTGATGGAATAAGAAAAACTGTTTTAGAGGAATTAGAAAAAATATATGAAATGAAAATAGAAAAGAATGAGATTATTAATGAAGAACTAATGAATGTATTATGCAAATTAACAGAACAATTAAACAGAGAAATAAGTGTAGGAATATCTAGAAAAGGTGGTATAATAGCAGTTTCCGTAGGAGATAGTACAACTGTAGAAATGCCAGAGGTGGAAATCAAAACCAATAAGCTTTCAAGTATAAGAATTGTTCATACTCACCCAAATGGTAATCCTAAACTTTCTTCAGTAGATTTATCTGCATTATTAAAATTGAAATTAGATTGTATGGTAGCTATAGGAGTAGAGTATGAAAAGATAACAGGATTTGGTGTGGCTTTTTGTACTATGGAGGATAGTAAACTAAGTATAGAGGAAAAGTATTTTAAAGATATAAATAGCCTATTAGACTTTAATTTATTAAATGAAATAAATCATATAGAACAAAATTTGAAAAATGAGGAATTAGAATATCAGGAAGAAGAAAAGGTTATACTTGTTAGTATTGATGATGAAGAAAGTATAGATGAATTAGAAGAATTAGCTAAGGCTTGTAATCTAAAAGTTGTAGAAAAAGTTTTACAAAATAAAAATAAAATTGATTCAGCCTATTATATAGGTACAGGTAAGGTAGGAGAAATAGCTTTAATAAGGCAGACCTTAAATGCAGATGTGGTAATATTTGATGATGAACTTTCTGCTTCTCAAATAAGAAATTTAGAAGAATCTATAGGAACTAAAGTAATAGATAGAAATACATTAATATTAGATATATTTGCAAGAAGAGCAAAAAGTAAAGAAAGTAAAATACAGGTAGAACTTGCACAATTAAAATATAGATTAGCAAGATTAACAGGTTTAGGATTGGTTTTATCAAGAACAGGTGGAGGAATAGGTACAAAAGGACCAGGTGAAAAAAAGCTAGAGACAGATAAAAGGCATATAAAGGAAAGAATTTATGATTTAAAAAAAGAATTATATAAAATAAAAAAAGTTAGGGAAACTCAAAGAAGTAAAAGAAATGATATACCTAAGGTTTCTTTAGTAGGGTATACTAATGCAGGCAAATCTACATTAAGAAACAAATTATGTGATACAGGAATAGCTAGTGCACAAAATAAAGAAAAGGTTTTTGAGGCAGATATGTTATTTGCTACATTAGACATCACAACTAGAGCAATATCATTACCTAACAATGAAATTATAACATTGACGGATACAGTAGGTTTTGTAAGAAAGCTTCCTCATGAATTAGTAGAAGCTTTTAAATCCACATTAGAAGAAGTTATTTACTCTGATTTACTTCTACATGTAATAGACATTTCCTCGGATACAGCAGAAAAACAAATAGATGCAGTTAATAATGTATTAGAGGAATTAGGAACAGAAAATAAACAAATAATATTAGTATTTAATAAAATAGATAAAGTTTCAATGGAAAGATTAAATTATTTCAGAGATAAATTTAAAGATGAAAAGGTTATAGAAATATCCGCTAGATTAGGTATAAATCTTGAAGACTTGTTAAAGCTAATAGAGGAAACATTGCCATATAAATTAGCAGAAGTAGAGTATATAATTCCTTACGATAAACAAAAAACAGTAGCATTTTTGCATAGAAATAGTAAAATAATAGAAGAAGAATATAGAGAAAAAGGAACTTACATTAAAACAAAGGTAGATACGGAAGTTTATAATAAGTGCCAGGAATTTCTCGTTAATAAAGAATAAAAAATATAATTTTTAAATTGTTCATTAAAAAGTAACAAATAGAAAAAGGAATTATTAATGAGGTGTAGAATATAATAATTACAAAATAATTATTATTAATTAAGTGTGATTATAAGGAGGAATTGTTTATGAAAAAATATTTATGTGAGGCTTGCGGATATATATATGACCCAGAACAAGGAGATCCAGATAACGGAGTAGCACCAGGAACAGCCTTTGAAAATGTTCCAGAAGATTGGGTATGTCCTTTGTGTGGATTACCTAAATCAGAGTTTGTAGAGGCTTAATTAAATAAAATATAAAAAATAAGCTGTAAATCTTTTAGATTTATAGCTTATTTTTTTAAAAAGAAATAATAATGAATAAAGATTACTTTAATATATATGAAATATTTTTATGATATTATTTTAATAATAGTAAAAAGATAAGGAATTTAAAATATAGAGAGGATGGTAGAGCATGGAAAAAGTTTGTCCAATATGTAATAAATTAAAAACGGTAAAATATTGTTGTGATAAATGTGGAGGCGAATTAATAGATAGAGGAATAGTTCATGATTATATGGATCCTTATAGTGTAACATTACCTATACAGGACTATGAGGATTATTGTTTACATATTTTTAGTTGTAATAATTGTTGTAATGAAAAAAAGGAATATATACATAAAATTATAGTATAAATATCATATATGAAAGAAAAAATTCACAGATAATGCTTATTAGTTGTAATAGCTCCTATAAGTATTATATAATATAAAGAATTGAGAAACTTTTATTGTGCCATTATTTTGAAAATTAAATCATTTCAAAAAAAGGGAGGGGGATCAGCTTGAATGATAATATAATTAAGTATCAAACAGCCTTTAATAATGTTATAAACAGATTAAGAAATAATGAATCTGTTCTAGCTGTAATGGTATTTGGTAGTATGGTCACAGGAGATTTGTGGGAAGAATCGGATATAGACTTATTTGTTGTAACAAATGAAGATATTAAAGTAGAAAAAATATATACACAAGAAGAGGACGTTCCTATTCATGTTAAAATAATTGATAAAAAGAATTTAGATAAAATATATCAGTGTGATTTAAGAGGAGGCAAAACTCATAGAATATTTGCTTCTTCAAGGCTAGTTTTTTCAAAAGATAGTTCTATAAGTTCTTGGTATGATAGGGGTAGATATTACCCAGATATTGATAGGGAAAGATGGAATTTAGTTTATTTAGGTGAGATTTTTAAGTATATAGGAGTATGTAAGAAATATTTAAAAAATAGAGGATTTTATACAGCTTATAGTGATTCTGTGAAACTCACAGAGGCTTTTTCAAAATTATATGTTAATTTTTCTGGATATATGATTAGTAAAGATGTGATAAATATGGCTACTAGTCTAGATGATGATTTTAAAAATATAGTAGATGATTTATTTTTTAATAAGGATAATATTGAAGAATCAATAATTAAATTGATAGAATATATTAAAATATATTTAAATGACAATATTAGAAACATTACATCATTATTGCTTAATTATATGAAAGAAAAGGATACATTTTTAAGTTCTCAGGACATTTTAATGGATGATCTATTTAAATGTTACTCAATTAGTATGGAAGATATATTAGAATATCTTTATTATAAGAATATAATAAAAAAACATAGTAGAAAATTAAAAAATAAAAAAGGAGAATTAATTTTCCAAGAAAATGTTTATTTTATTTAGAAGTTAATAACAATTATAGGCTATTTAAAAAATTAAATATAAAAAATTTTATTCTTTTAAAAATATCAACCTATTTAGTTAAGTAAGCTTGTTCATTACTATTGAATTTAATGCATTTATATTTTATGAGTAGTAAAAGAATAGCTATGAAAAGGGATAATTTCTTATAATAGGATCAAATGAAAAATTTTATTTTTTATAAGTAAATTTGATCTAAAATTAAGAAGTACTTCGCAACTAAGTAGGTTTTTTAGGTAATTAAAAATATATATGGGGGACAGTTTTATGGAGAAATATATATTAATTTTTCAGGAGAACTCTATACCTAAATATGTTCAACTATATAAATACATAAAAAATATGATAGATAAAAATAAAATTAAAGATAATGAAAAGCTGCCATCTATAAGAAAATTATCAAATTTATTAGCTATAAATACAGTAACCGTAATAAATGCATATAAAAAATTAGAGAATGATGGATATGCAATACAAAAAATAGGTAGTGGTACCTATGCAAAGAAAAAAGAAATTAGTAGGAATTTAAGAAAAGAATATTCAGATTCAATAAAATCCATAGGTAAGGAAGAATTTAAATCCTATATAGATTTTATAGGGGAAAGTG
Organism: Clostridium botulinum; assembly: GCF_001276985.1. Classification (GTDB taxonomy): domain Bacteria; phylum Bacillota; class Clostridia; order Clostridiales; family Clostridiaceae; genus Clostridium_F; species Clostridium_F botulinum. The sequence goes on along the minus strand of NZ_LHUL01000026.1, from coordinate 678,088 downwards.
CTTGTTCAGATTTATTTCCCGTGGAATCTTTTAAATCCATATTAAATGAAGTTCTGGACAGGGATGGAAAGGATGCTTTAGTTTATCAGGAAACATTAGGATTCGAAGGACTTAGAAAGCATATATCAGAAGTATTCTGGAATAACAAAATAGAAAAAAATCATATACTTATAGTTTCAGGAGCACAACAAGGAATTGATATAATATCGAAATCTATTATAAATGTTAATGATAATGTTTTAATAGAAAAACCTACATATAGTGGAGCGCTTTCAGTTTTTAAATGGAGAAGAGCGAACATATATGAAGTTCCTATGGAAGAGGATGGCGTAAATATAAAAGAATTAGAAAAGATAGTTAAAAAAAATAATATTAAATGTTTTTATACTATGAGCTATTTTCAAAATCCAACAGGTATAAGCTGTAGTTTAGAAAAGAAAAAAGCCATATTAAATTTAGCAACTATATATGATTTTTATATAATAGAAGACGATTATTTATCTGAATTAATATATGATAAAAGTATTCAATACATAACCTTTAAAAGTTTGGATAGAAATGATAGAGTTATATATATAAAAAGTTTCTCAAAAATATTCTTACCTGGAATAAGAATAGGTTACGTGATAGCGCCTAAAGACTTAAGGGAGCAAATCCAAAATTGTAAAATAAATACAGATATATCCACATCAAGTTTAATGCAAAGAGCTTTAGATTTGTATTTAATAAAGGGATTATGGAAGGAATATATAGATTATTTATATGAAATTTATGTACCTAAATATGAATTTACTAAAAATACTATCCAAGATATATTAAAAAATAAAGTAGAGTTACAAAATCCAGGGGGAGGGCTTCACTTTTATATAAAAATAAAGGAGAATGCTAATATAAATTCTATGGAACTTTTCAATGAATGTATGAAAAATAAAGTTTTAATTACACCAGGAGTGCTTTTTTATAAAAATCCTAAGGATGGCTTAAAATATTTTAGATTAGGATTTTCAGAGAACAGTATAGAAGAAATAGAATTAGGTATAAAAAAAATAAATCATATATTAGAAAAAAGATTAAATTAATATATAGATCCATTGTTTTTATGGATTTATATATATTAATTAAAAAAGATTTATATTGAGTTAAGTTTTTTAAGAAAGGTGAGGAGTATGAATAAAAATTTAGTAGATATAGATTGGAACAATATAGAGAAATATTCCCAAGAACAAATAACATACTTCTTATATCTGGAAGGGAAAAGTATAGAAACCTTGGCTAAAATTAGGAATTTTGATAAAGCTACTGTAAAGAAACATATATTAGATGGTAAGATTAAATATGGTATATTAGCTAAGAGTTCTAATGTAGAAGAATTATTTAAACAAATAGCTAACTCAGGAAAGCAGGATAAAATAGAAGTTATAAATGGACTAGAAAATAAAATAAAAAAGGATTTAATTTCTTTCATAAAAAATAATTATGGAGATATGTATCCTAAAGATAAACAAGCAGCAGTTTGGATTTTAGGAGAAGTAAAGGATGAAGAGGGAATTGATATACTTTTAAAAGCATCAGTACATAAATTTATAAATATAAGGAGAATGGCAGTTTCAGCCTTAGGTAAAATAGGAAGTATTAAAGGAGAAACTGTTTTAATAAGGGCGTTAGAAGATGAAAATTCTCAGGTCGTAACTTATGCTATAAAAGCCTTAAATAAAATAAAAAGTACAAAAGCAAAGGAAAAAATTATATATATAAAAAATAAAACTGATAAAGATTATATATTAAAAGCAGTAGATGAATATTTACAAGAAATAGATGACCCTATATAGAAAAGAGGTATGCTGATGTCGTATTTTACCATAAAAAACTTTGGAAAAGATGAATTTGAAGAAAAAAAGTCCACTTTTATAGGAAGAGCAAAAAGAGTTTATACAGAAGAAGAAGCTAAGGATTTTATAAATAAAGTTAAAGGGGAAGAAAAGGAAGCAAGACATAATGTCTATGCATATGTTATTGGAGAAAACATGGGAATACAGAGATATAGTGATGATGGCGAGCCACAAGGAACAGGTGGTATACCAGTATTAGATGTTATAAAAAAGAATGAAGTTACAGATATAGCTATAGTAGTTACAAGATATTTTGGGGGAATACTTCTAGGTAAAGGTGGACTAGTAAGGGCCTATTCAAAAGGAGCCGCTGTAGCCATAAAGGATGCAGGTATAGTCGAAAAAGTTAAAGGGAAATCTCTCACTTTCATAGTAGAATATGATGCTTTAGGCAAAATACAGTATTTGTTTGAACAAAATCTTTGGCATATAGAAAATATAGAATATACAGAAAAAGTTAGTTTGGCTATATTTTGTGAAGTAAATATTATATCTACAATAGAAAAGAAAGTTCTAGAGATAACCAACGGAAATTGTAAAATAATTAAAGGAGATGAAAATTTCTACTTTAAAATGGATAATAGGCTATTTGAAGATGAGCAGTAAATTTGAATTTTTGACTTTTTCTATGATATAATAACTTAGTAAATTTGCATTTAAATATTAGTATTTTCAATTATAAATATACTAATAAAAATAGTTTTAAAAATAGAATTGATATAAATTTTTCTATTAATAAGGTTGGGAGGAAATAACATGTCAGGACATTCAAAATGGCATAACATACAAGCTAAAAAAGGCAAAGTGGATGCTAAAAGAGGAAAGATTTTTACTAAAATAGGTAAAGAAATTGTGGTAGCAGTTAAGCAAGGAGGTCCAAGCGCGGACTCGAATCCAAGACTTAGAGACGTTATTGCAAAAGCAAAGGCTAATAATATGCCAAATGATACAATAGAAAGATCTATAAAGAAGGCGTCAGGAGAACTTAATGCTGTAGATTATGAAACTATTACATATGAAGGATATGGTCCAGCAGGTATAGCAGTTCTAGTTGATGTATTAACAGATAACAAAAATAGAAGTGCAGGAAATGTAAGATACGCCTTTACAAAACAAGGTGGAAACATGGGTTCAACAGGTTGTGTATCATTTATGTTCCAATCTAAGGGGCAAATCGTTATAGAAAAGAAAGATGGCTTAGATGAAGATGAACTTATGATGATGGCATTAGATGCAGGAGCAGAAGACTTTGAGTCAGAAGATGAGGTTTATGCTGTAACAACTTCTCAAGAGGATTTTGGAACAGTTAGAGAAGCTCTAGAAGCAGAAGGATTAGAATTTTTAGAGGCAGAAATTAAGATGGTTCCAAATACATATACAGCAATAGATGAAGAAACAGCAACTAAATTTCAAAAGATGCTAGATGTCTTAGAAGATGACGATGATGTTCAAAATGTTTATCATAATGCGGAATTCCCTGAAGGATGGGAAGAGTAATAATGTAAGGAAAGTGCGATGCACTTTCCTTATTTAGATTACAGAGTATAATGAACAGAGAACAAATAAGGAAGATTTTACTCCACCCTGTTACGTAAAGTCCACAATTATATTTTTTATTAGGGCATTTAGATACTTACATGTATTTCAAAAATTTTTAGTTATTTATCCTTTTTACAGTAAGGGTTTTTAAAAAATTGGATAAAAAATTAGTAGAATAATTATAATTAAAGATTTTGTGTAGAGAATCGAAACAAAATCATCCATATCTGTTCCTTGTACTCTATACTTTGTACTCTGAAAAGTGCGTCACAATTTCCTTATTTAGTGAATAAGAGTCTGGATATTTGTCCATAATATTTCTAGGAGGGATATTATGGATGTAAAAAGAAGAAATATTATAATTATAATTGTTTCATTGTTTGTGTTATTTGTATCTGTTTACTATATAACTTCAATAAAGTTAAGAAATAATGAGGTAGATAGCAGTAAAAGACAAGTTAAACAAGAGGATATAAAAGAGGATTCTTTAGCTGTAGGTAGTACGGGAAATGAAGTCTTGGATAAAGATTCTAAAATAATATTTAAGATAAAGTATAAAAAGAGCGGAGATACCGTAACTGTAAGAGAAACAAAAGTATTAGATAACGTAGAGTTAGTTGGAAAAGGCAAAGAAGAAATCGAAAAGATATATTCTAAAGAAGGATATAAAGTTGAAGAATTTAAAGATCATATATTGTCTCTTGTGAAAGAAGAAGATAAATATATGCCTAATAAATATGTTGTAGGCATAAAAGGTGATAACATAGCTATTTATAAGACAGATGAAAATGGAAATATGTACATAGAGGATGAGAATAAAGATATAACAGATATAAAAACAAATAAATTAAAAGAACAAGATATTCATATGTTAACCACTGGAGATAAATATTTTCAATGTGATACAAGGGAAGAGGCAGAAGCGCGCCTTGAAGACTATGAATAGGATTATTTAAATAAAATTTGTTATAATTTATTGTAGTAATATTAATATAAGGAAAAAACTAATATTGGAAATATAGCTTGCATTTACACTAATATGCAAGCTATGTTTTTTTAGTTGAATAAAAACTCCTAAAATGATAAAGTAATATATGTCTATTAATATGTAATTGGAGGGTTAAGGGGTGTACGAATATATAAAAGGAAAATATATTGATATGTACAAAGACTATATAGTTATAGAAAATAACAATATAGGTTATAAGATATACACATCAGGAAGTACTATGGCAAAATTACCTTCCATAGGTGAAAATATAATGTTATATACTGAGCAAATAGTAAGAGAAGATTTTATAGGAGTTTATGGATTTTTAACAAAAGATGAGTTAAGCATGTTTAAATTGCTTTTAACAATAAATGGGGTAGGGGCTAAGGCAGCGTTATCTTTATTATCTATAAGCAATGTTTCTACTTTGAAATATGCTATAAAAATGGGAGATGAAAAAACTATAACAAGAGCTCCTGGTATAGGTAAAAAAACAGCTCAAAGAATTATATTAGAGCTTAAGGATAAGATAGAGATAGATATTTTAGAAGAAGATGATGAACAAATCATAAATAAGGTTGCGGATGATAAAAAAGTATTAGAAGCAGTAGCTGCTTTAGTAACACTAGGTTATTCTGAAAAAGAAGCAAATAAAGTGATTAATTCATGTGATAAAAATAATTCTTTAGAACAGATTATAAAGGAAGCTTTAAAATATTTAATGAAATAAATTAGAGGGGGGTACTTATATGGAGAATAGAATGGTAACTCCTTTTGATGTAGAAGATGATAGGGAACAGTATAGTTTAAGACCTACTACATTAAAAGAATACATAGGTCAAAAAAAAGTAAAAGCCAATTTAGATATATTTATAAAAGCAGCTAAAAAAAGGAACGAGTCTTTAGATCATGTGCTTTTTTATGGGCCACCTGGACTAGGTAAAACTACCCTTGCTAATATCATAGCTAATGAAATGACAGGTAATTTAAAAGTAACTTCAGGTCCAGCTATAGAAAAAGCAGGGGATTTAGCAGCTATATTAACTAGCTTAACAGATTATGATGTTTTATTTATAGATGAAATTCATAGATTAAATAGATCTATAGAAGAAATATTATATCCAGCTATGGAAGATTATGCTTTAGATATAGTTATAGGCAAGGGTGCTGCAGCAAAGTCTATAAGATTAGATCTTCCTAAGTTTACTCTTATAGGAGCTACTACAAGGGTAGGGCTGTTAACATCTCCTTTAAGAGATAGATTTGGTATGTTATGTGCTATGGAGTTTTATACAGACGAGGAACTTATGGAGATAGTAGTAAGATCAGCAGCTATATTGAATGTGAATATTTGTAGAGAAGCTGCTTTTGAAATAGGAAAAAGATCTAGGGGTACTCCAAGAATTGCTAATAGGCTTTTAAAAAGAGTTAGAGATTATTGTGATGTTAAACATGATGGTGATATAGACTTACAGGGAGCAAAGGCAGCTCTGGACTTATTGGAAGTAGATAAGGAAGGTTTAGATAAAATAGACAATAAAATTTTAGAAGCTATAATTTTTAATTTTAAAGGAGGACCTGTTGGATTAGAAACATTAGCTTATTTTATAGGGGAGGAACTAGATACCATAGAGGATGTTTATGAACCATATCTTATACAAAAGGGATTTATAATGAGAACTCCAAGAGGAAGAGTGGCCTCAGAAAAAGCATATAACCATTTTGGAGTAACAAAAAAAGAAGAAAAGGATAATCAAGTATCTATATTTAATAAATAATAAATTTTAATTCTATATTAAGAGGTGGAAGACGTGAAAGTAAAAGATTTTGATTTTTATTTACCAGAGGAATTAATAGCACAACATCCTATAGAGAAAAGAGATGAAGCCAGACTACTTGTATTAGATAAGGAAACAGGTGAAATAGAACATAAAATATTTAAGGATATTTTAGACTATTTAACACCAAATGATTGTTTAGTTCTAAATAATACTAGAGTTTTACCTGCAAGACTTATAGGAGCAAAAGAAGAAACCGGTGGGAAAATGGAATTCTTGCTTTTAAAAAGAAAAGAAAAAGATGTATGGGAAACTTTAGTTAAACCAGGAAAGAGAGCTCAGATTGGAGCAAGATTTATATTTGGCAACGGAGAGCTTAAAGCAGAAGTTATAGGAATGGGAGAAGAGGGAAGTAGAATAGTAAAATTTTATTATGAAGGTATTTTCGAGGAAATATTAGATCAACTAGGACAAATGCCGCTACCTCCATATATAAAGGAAAAACTAGATGATAAAGAAATGTATCAAACAGTTTATTCAAAGGAAGAGGGATCGGCAGCAGCTCCTACAGCAGGACTTCATTTTACAGAGGAACTTTTGAAAAAAATAGAAGAAAAGGGTGTGAAATTAGCCTTTTTAACCTTACATGTAGGATTAGGAACTTTTAGACCAGTTAAAGTAGAGGATATTCAAGAACATGTTATGCATTCAGAATACTATAAAATGGATAAAAAAACTGCTGAAATAATAAATGATACAAAAGAAAATGGTGGAAGAGTTATAGCAGTAGGAACTACTTCTTGTAGAACATTGGAAACTATAGGAGCCATAGAAGGTAAAGTAGGAGAACAATCAGGATGGACAGATATATTTATTTATCCCGGATATAAATACAAAGTAGTGGATGCTTTAATTACTAATTTCCATCTTCCACAATCTACATTATTGATGTTAGTATCTGCATTAGCAGGAAGAGACAATATAATGAATGCATATAATGTTGCAGTAGAAAAGGAATATAGATTCTTCTCTTTTGGAGATGCTATGTTTATTAAATAATATTATTAAGTAATTTTAATAGAAGCGTAATCCCTAAGGAAAAAGAGGTGTAAGTATGTACAAATTGTTAAAAAAATCAGGAAAGGCAAGACGAGGAGAATTTACGACTCCTCATGGGGTGATACAGACTCCTGTATTTATGAATGTAGGAACCCTTGCGGCTATAAAAGGGGCAGTATCATCTATGGATTTAAAGGAAATAGGATGCCAAGTTGAGTTATCTAATACATACCATCTTCATTTAAGACCAGGAGATGAAGTTGTTAAAAAAATGGGTGGATTACATAAATTTATGAATTGGGATAGACCAATACTTACAGATTCAGGTGGATTTCAAGTATTTTCATTATCAAAAATAAGAAAAATACAAGAAGAAGGAGTTTATTTTAATTCTCATATAGATGGAAGAAAAATATTTATGGGACCGGAAGAAAGTATGAGAATACAAAGCAATCTAGCCTCAACTATAGCTATGGCTTTTGATGAATGTGTAGAAAATCCAGCACCAAGAGAGTATGTAGAAAAGTCCGTAGAAAGAACAACAAGATGGTTACATAGATGTAAGGATGAAATGAATAGATTAAATTCTTTGCCAGATACTATAAATAATAAGCAAATGTTATTTGGTATAAATCAAGGTGGAACTTATGAAGATATAAGAATAGAACATGCTAAAACTATAGCTAAAATGGATCTAGATGGATATGCTATAGGGGGATTAGCAGTTGGAGAAAGTCATGAAGATATGTATAGAATAATAGATGCAGTGGTTCCCCACCTTCCAGAAGATAAACCCATATATCTTATGGGAGTTGGAATACCAAGTAATATATTAGAAGCTGTAGATAGGGGTGTAGATTTCTTTGACTGTGTTCTTCCTGCAAGAAATGGAAGACATGCACATGTTTTCACAAAAGAGGGCAAAATAAATTTATTGAATGCCAAATTTGAATTAGATGATAGACCTATTGATGAAGGTTGTCAATGTCCAGCTTGTAAGCATTATACAAGGTCATATATAAGACATTTATTTAAAGCAAAGGAAATGCTAGCTATGAGATTATGTGTTTTACATAACTTATATTTTTATAATAACTTAATGGAAGAAATAAGAGATGCCATTGATGGAAATTATTTTAAAGAATACAAAGAAAGAAAGCTTAAAGAGTGGGGAGGAAGAGCATAAAGAATTAAAAATAATTTTTGTGTATTAAATGCTATAACAAATTTTATACTTTAAATATAAAATAATATAAATATATCTATTAATTGTAAATTATCAATTAATAATAAAAAAACTTTTCAAAATTAAAGTGAAAAGTAGTAAAATAAATTATAGTTCATAAAAAATTAGGAGGGATACATATGCAACAAGGTCTAGGATTAAATAGTATATTCTTAGTAATAATGCTTGGATTATTCTATGTAATGGTGTTTTTGCCAGAGAAGAAAAGAAAGAAAAAGTATAATGAAATGTTAAATTCTATCTCTGTAAACGATGAAGTAATAACAAGAGGTGGAATAATAGGAAAAATAGTTAATATAAAAGAAGACTATGTAATTATACAAACAGGCCCAGATAGAGTCAAGGTACAAATTAGTAAAAGTGGAATATTAGACATAAGCAAAAAAAGAGAAGATACAGATAAAAAAGAAGATATGGATAAGAAAGAAGAAAAATCAGCAAAAGAGGATAAATAAATTATCATAAAACACCCCCTTAATACATAAATACTAAATATGAGGGGGTGTTTTATGTTGAATAAAAAAAATACTGAGTTTATTGTACAAGGATTATTAAGAGCTATTATAATTACTGTGATTATGCTTTTAATATTTGCAGTAATATTAACCTTTAAAGATATAGGCGAAAAGATATCTTCAATTATATATCTTTTAATTACAATTTTAAGTATAATGTATGGAACTATATATGCTGTTAGAAAAATAAATAAAAAAGGATGGCTAATAGGATTAGTAATATCTATTATATACATGACTATTATATACATCATATCTATAGTTTCTGGCAATACATTAACCTTTGGAACTGATAGATTTATAAGAATATTTTTAGCATTAATATTAGGAATTCTTTCGGGTATGTTAGGTATTAATATTTAGAATGATTTGGGGTAATGGAAACTTTATTTTATCCATAAATTATGATATAATCAAACAGAAAGTAAGTAGGTAGATTGGAGGAATACTTAATGAAACATATAAAAACTATAAACAAAGCAAACATAAAAAACAGCTTACAAAAACCAGGCTGCAAAGAATGTGCAAATTCTTGCCAATCAGCATGCAAAACTTCTTGCACAGTAGCGAACTTAGCTTGTGAAAACTAATATAAGCTAAAAGCAGTAACTTTAAAGTTACTGCTTTATATTTACTGAAAATAAATGTATAATATAAATGTTTTAATAAATAATAAGTCCTATATTTTGAAAATATTTGCAGAATTATAAAAGTAAAGTATATAGGTTAATAAGGAGGAAATTTAATTGGCTGATATTCATAAGTTCACCCAAATGGGACAAAAATATGTTATAGACGTAAATTCAGGAGCAGTGCATATAGTAGATGATATAGTATATGATTTATTAGATGATGAAGGTTTAAAAACTAAAGAAGATCTTATATATGAATATAAAGAAAAATACAGCAAAGAGGAGATAGAAGAGGTTTATGAAGAAATAGAAAGTCTTATAAAAGAGGACATGCTATATTCTAAAGATAAATATGAAAATATAGCTTATGCCCATGAAAAAAGCGAGAATTTTATAAAGGCTTTATGCTTAAATATAGCCCATGATTGTAATTTAAGATGTAAATATTGTTTTGCAGATGAAGGAGAATATAAAGGTAAAAGAGAATTAATGTCTCCAGGGGTTGGTAAAAAAGCTATAGATTTTGTTATAGAGAAATCTGGACCAAGAAAAAATATAGAGGTAGATTTATTTGGAGGAGAACCATTAATGGCTTTTTCTACTATAAAGGAAATAGTAGAATATGCTAAAGAACAAGAGGAAAAACATAATAAGACTATAAGATTTACTATGACTACCAATGGTACTTTATTAAATCAGGAAATAATGGAATACCTGGATAAAAATATGGGAAATATAGTATTAAGTATAGATGGAAGAAAAGAAATAAATGACAATGTTAGAGTTAGAGTAGATGGTAGTGGTTCTTATGACTCTATATTACCTAAAATTAAAAAGATGGTAGAGATGAGGGATAGAACAAAACAATATTATGCTAGAGGTACATTTACAAGAGAAAATTTAGATTTTTTTGAAGACATAATGCATATGGCTAATAATGACTTTGATGAAATATCTATAGAACCAGTAGTTCTTCCAGAAGATCACCCTTTATCTTTAAGAGAAGAAGATTTACCAAAAATATTTGAACAATATGATAAATTAATAGAAGAAATGATAAAAAGACATAAAGAAGGTAAAGAATTTAAGTTTTATCACTTTAACATAGATCTTCAAGGTGGACCTTGCGTTTATAAAAGAATATCTGGTTGTGGAGCAGGTCATGAATATGTAGCTATATCTCCATCAGGAGATGTTTATCCATGTCATCAATTTGTAGGAAATGAAGACTTTAAAATGGGAAACATAATGAAGGACTTTGAGGTAAAGGAAGATACAGCAAAGGAATTTAAAAAAGCTCATATATACAATAAACCGGAATGTAAAGAATGTTGGGCAAGATTTTACTGTAGCGGAGGATGCCAAGCAAACAATTATAATTTTAATAAAGATATGAATATACCTTATAGTTTAGGATGTACTATGCAAAAAAAGAGAATAGAGTGTGCAATAACTTTAAAATCTAATACAATGAATGATTAATAAAAGAAAATTAGTACATAATTTATTATAAAGCAAACATAATAAATTATGTTCTTATTCTTATAATAAACTATATATAAAAGGGGGATAAGTATGAGTTACAATAGGCGTAAAAGTAACAAGGGAAAAAGCGTAATAATATTTACATTATTAGTTGTAGTAATAGCTGTACTTGCTTATGCAGGATCTTATGGTTTGAAAGTAGGAAATTATAGATTCAAATCATTTGGAGAGACTATTAATAAAGGCTTGGATCTTCAAGGTGGAGTGTCAATGCTAGAAGAAATTCAAGCAGATAAAGTAGATGAAAAAACTGTAGATAGAACTATAGAACTTATATCTATGAGAGTTAATAAAATGGGTGTTAGTGAAACTACAGTAACAAGAGAAGGTCAAAAAAGAATAAGGATAGAAATACCAGGTAAATATAATGCAAAAGAAGTTATTGATAGTGTAGGTAAAACGGGAGAATTAAAATTTGTAGGTCCAGATAAAAGCACTATACTTACAGGAAAAGATGTAAAAGATGCAACCGCTTATATAAATCAAGAAGATAATTCACCTACTGTTGGATTGGATTTAAATGAGTCAGGAACTAAAAAATTTGCAGATGCTACTAAAAAATTTATTGGTCAACCTATAGCTATATATATGGATGAAGAAGAATTGACCAAACCAGTAGTTCAAGCACATATAACTAATGGAAAGGCAGTAATAACAGGAAGTAAAAGTATAGAAGAAGCTAAAAGACAAGCCAATATAATAAAATCAGGAGCTTTACCTGTAGCTGTTAAGCCTGTAGAGGTTAGAACAGTAGGGGCTACATTAGGAGCTAATGCCTTGGATCTAAGTGTAAAGGCAGGAGTTGTAGGTGTAGGACTTGTATTTTTATTTATGCTTATATACTATAGAGTACCAGGACTGTTGGCTGATATAGCTTTGGTTTTATACATAGTATTAGTTTTAGCTACATTCTCAACTATAAAAGCTACATTAACATTATCAGGTATAGCAGGTTTCTTATTAACAATAGGCATGGCAGTAGATGCTAATGTGCTTATATTTGAAAGAATTAGAGAGGAACTTAAAACAGGAAAATCAATAAAGTCTGCTTTAGAATCAGGATATCATAGAGCACTTTCTTCTATTTTAGACTCTAATATAACTACAATAATAGCAGGTATAGTTTTATATAATTTAGGATCTGGGGCAGTTAAAGGATTTGCTTTAACCCTTATGATAGGTATAATTCTAAGTATGTTTACAGCTATAGTTGTTACTAGATTATTACTAAAACTAGGTTATGATATAGGTATTCTTAATAGTTTAGCTTGCTTTAGAGTTAAAAGGGGGGAAGAATAGTATGCTAAAGATAATAGAAAAAACAAAAATTTGGTTTTCTATTTCCTTAATAATTATACTTACAGGAATGTTTTTCCTTATGAAGGATGGATTAAATTATGGAATAGATTTTAAAGGTGGTACTGTTGTACAAATAAATATAGGAAAAGATTTCAAAAAAGAAGAAGTAGATCAAATAGTAAAAAAGCATACTTCAGATTCTGTAACCAATAAAGTAAACAATACTCAAATAGAAATAAGAAGTAATTCTTTAACAGATGAGGAAATTAATAAGCTATTTAGTGATATAAAATCTAAATACAATTTAAAAGATAAAGATTTAGTTTCTCAACAGAGAATAGGACCATCAGTTGGAAAAGAATTAAAGAGAAAGGCCTTATTAGCACTTATAATAGCTAATATAGCAATGCTTATATATGTTGGAATAAGATTTGAGTTTAATTTTGCTCTTGCAGCTATACTTGGATTGGTTCATGATATATTAATAACTATTTCAGTGTATGCTATATTTAAACTACCTGTGAGTTCAAGCTTTATAGCAGCAGTGCTTACCATAGTAGGTTACTCCATAAATGATACAATTGTAATATTCGATAGAATAAGAGAAAATCAAAAGAAAATGAGAAGGAAAGATATATCAGAAATAGCTAATATCTCTATAACTCAAACTATGTCAAGGTCTATAAATACAGTATTAACTACTTTATTTACAATAGTTTCAGTTTATGTATTTGTGCCTTCTATTAGAGATTTTGCTTTTCCTTTAATAGTTGGTATAATAACAGGATGTTATTCTTCTATATTTATATCTAGTCCTCTTTGGATTTTATTTAAAAAGACCAAATTAGGTAATAAGTCAGCATAATGAGTATATTTATATAATAATCCAAGCTTTAAGCTTGGATTTTCTAATTATTAAAGCATAGCATTTATAAAGTTAAAATATATTGCAAATGAGAGTAAAATGAATGTTACTATATTAATATATACTCATCTTTATATAATAATATTGAATAAACTTCTAAAATATTTGTCAAAAATCATAATATAAATTATAATATATATGTTTTCTATAAAATTGGAGGATATATAAATGGAGAAATTGGTTGATAATTTGCAATGGTATAAAAATCCAAAAGTTAATAATCCCTTTTTATTAAATGGAATGGATAAGGCTTTAAAAAGAATAGTTAAGGCTGTTAATTATAGAAAAAAAATAGTTCTGTATGGATATTATGATTTTGATGGTATATCAGCTATATCATTATTGTTATTAGTTTTAAAATTTTTAAATGCGGATGTGGAATATTTTATACCAGATTGTTTAGACGAAAAGCATAATATAAATTCTACATATATAGAAAATCATATAAAATTTTTGGGTGCAGATTTGATTATAACAGTAGGCTGTGGAATAAACTCTATTTCAGAAGTAGAATTATGTAAAAGGCTTGGAATGGATATAATAATTACAGATTGGCATAAATGTTTAAAAGAAAAGCCCAGGTCAACAGTTATATGTCCAAATGAAAATTCATGTTCATATCCATTTAAATATTTGTCAGCTTCAGGTATAGCTTATAAATTGGTGGAAGCACTTTCTATGTATTACAAAATGAAATTCACATATAAATATTTAGATTTAGTTATGTTGGGGACCATATCAAACACCAATTCTATAAAGGGAGAAAACTTATATATTGTTAAAGAGGGGTTAGAAGCTCTGCAGAATACAAATAACCATGGATTGAAAGCTCTTCTACATATTGAAAAAATCCAAAATGATGAAATTAATTTATATGATCTTAAAAAATTAACGAAAAAATTATCTAAAGTTACAGAACCTACTAATAAAATTAACAACGCAAGGATATTAGTAGAGTTATTTACTACAACTAATGAGGATAGAGCCAATCAAATAGCTAAGTATTTAAAAAACGAAATAGATTTTAATATACATAATAAGGAATGAAATTTCATATAATTACTTGAATAGAATGGGCTCTTTAATATATAATAATCTGTGTACAAAATTGAAAGATAAAAATAAATTGTTCGTATGAATTTAGGGGGAAGAGAAGTGAATTTAAAAGAACACATAAGGGTAATTGAAAATTTCCCAAAAGAAGGTATAAGTTTTAAAGATGTAACTACAATACTTCAAGATGGAAAAGTGTTAAATTACACTATTGATAAACTAGCAGAAAACTTAAAGGATAAAAAGATAGATAAAATAGTAGGACCAGAAGCCAGAGGATTTTTATTTGGAACCCCTTTAGCCTATAAATTAGGTGTTGGTTTTGTACCAGTAAGAAAAAAAGGCAAATTACCATATGAGACTATTAGTTGTAAATATGATTTAGAATATGGTCAAGACGAGCTTCAGATACATAAAGATTCTATAAAAAAAGGTGACAAGGTAGCCATAGTAGATGATCTTCTTGCTACAGGTGGAACTATTGCTTCAGTAGTAAAATTAGTAGAGGAATTAGGTGGAGAAGTTGTTAATGTAAGTTTTGTAATAGAACTTACAGATCTAAAGGGAAAAGACAAATTAGAAGGGTATGATATTAACTCTTTGGTACAATATAATATATAACACACATATATATTATATTCCTGCTTAAAAGTTTGAAACTTTAAAAAAAATATAATATAATAGAAATAAAAAATATTGGCTGGTTTTATAAACCAGCCTTTGATTTTGAGGAGTAATTAGGGTATGCTAGAAGATTTAATGATAAAAATAAAATATAGTTTCACTGAAAAAGAAATAGAGTTTATCAAAAAAGCATATAATTTTGCTTGCAATGCCCACAAGGAACAAAAGAGAATATCTGGTGAACCTTATATAACCCATCCAGAAGAGGTGGCTATAATATTATTTGAAATGGGTATGGATGTTAACACCATGATAGCAGGGCTTATGCATGATGTTGTTGAAGATACTCAATATACATATGAAGATGTAGCTAAAGAATTTGGAAATGAAGTAGCAGATTTAGTAAATGGAGTTACTAAATTAGGTAAAATTGAATACAAAACAAAAGAAGAACAACAAGCTGATAATGTAAGAAAAATGTTATTAGCAATGACAAAGGATATAAGAGTTATACTTATAAAGTTAGCGGATAGATTACATAATATGAGAACATTAAGATTTATGCCTGTAGAAAAACAAAAGGAGAAAGCCCAGGAAACTTTAGACATCTATGCTCCATTAGCTCATAGATTAGGAATATCTAAAATAAAATGGGAGCTAGAAGACTTATCTTTTAGATATATAAATCCCAATGAATACTATTTTTTGGTACGTAAAATTGCAGAGAAAAGAGCAGAGAGAGAAGAACATATAAAAGAAATAATTTCAAATTTACAACAAAACCTAAAAAGATCAGGTATTGAATCAGAAATAGATGGAAGACCAAAACATTTCTATAGTATATATAAAAAAATGCATAACAAAAATAAAAATTTAGATCAAATATTTGATTTGACAGCAGTTAGAATATTAGTAGATACAGTTAAGGATTGTTATGCGGCCTTAGGTATAGCGCATACTGTATATAAGCCTATACCAGGGAGATTTAAAGATTATATAGCAATGCCTAAACCTAATATGTATCAATCATTACATTCCACGGTAATGGGAGTGGGTGGTAGACCTTTTGAAATCCAAATAAGAACTTATGAAATGCATAAAACTGCAGAATATGGTATAGCAGCTCACTGGAAATATAAAGAAGGCGTAGAGAATTCTAACAATATAGATTTAAAATTAACATGGCTTAGGGAAATGTTAGATTGGCAAAAGGAAACTACAGACCCAGAAGAGTTTATGCAAGGATTTAAAATAGACTTATTTTCTGATGAAGTTTTTGTATTTACTCCAAAGGGAAAAGTTATAAGCTTGCCTAACAAAGCTACACCAGTAGATTTTGCATATAAAATACATACAGATATAGGCCACAGGTGCATAGGTGCCAAGGTGAATGGTAAAATGGTGCCTTTAGATTATGAACTTAAAACTGGAGAGATAATAGAAGTTTTAACTTCTACTACACCTAAAGGACCAAATTTAGATTGGCTTAGTATGGTAAAAAGCAATCAAGCTAAAAGCAAAATAAGAGCCTGGTTTAAGAAAGAAGATAAAGAAGAAAATATAACTAAAGGTAAAGATATATTAGAAAAAGAAACTAAAAAACAAGGCTATAACTTTGGGGAACTTGCAAAGGGTGAAGTTTTGGAAACTGTATTAAAAAGATACAATATGAGCAGTATAGAAGATATGTTTGCTGCTGTTGGTATAGGGGCTTTAGCTGCTTCAGCGGTAGTATTAAGATTTAGAGAACAGTATTTAAAAAAGAATAAACCAGAGCTTAATTGGAATGAAGTTAGGGACCAAATAAATAAATCAAATAAACAAAAGAAAAAGAAGAGTAGTTCACCAGGAATAATAGTAAAAGGTGAGGATAATTTATTGGTTAGGTTTGCCAAATGTTGTAATCCTGTGCCTGGAGATAATATAATAGGGTATATAACAAAGGGGAGAGGAATATCCATACATAGAACTGATTGCGAAAATATGGAACAATTGGTAGAAGAAGATCCAACAAAAATAGTAGAGGTTAGTTGGGGAAAACCCAAGGGCGGAGAGTATATTTCAGAATTAGAAGTTATAGCTGAAAATACAGATGGTCTATTAGCAGATATTATGCTGACTATAAATGGGAGTAAGACAAATCTTTATGCTGTAAATGCAAAACCTATTAGAAATGACTCAGTAGTTGTAAATATAAAATTAAAAATAAGTAATATAGAAGATTTAAAATCAGTAATGAAAGATATAAGAAAACTAAAGGGTGTATTAGAAGTATATAGGACTAAAAAATAAATACTATAAATATAAAAGATTACAAATAAAGGTGGGATATGTTTGAGAGCGGTAGTTCAGAGAGTTATATCTTCTAAAGTAGAAGTAGATGGAAGGGTTATAGGAAGTATAGGAAAAGGATTAAATGTTCTTTTAGGAATATCAAAAGAAGATACAGAAGAGGATATAAAATATTTAAAAGAAAAAATAATAAATTTAAGAATATTTGAAGATGAAAATGAAAAATTAAATAAATCCTTATTGGATATAGGTGGAGATATAATAATTGTTTCTCAATTTACTTTATATGGAGATTGTAGAAAAGGAAGAAGACCAAGTTTCATAGAAGCCTTAGGAGGAGAAGAGGCTTATATACTATATAATAAGTTTGTAGAATCAATAAAAAAAGAAGTAAACAATGTAGCAACTGGAGAATTTGGAGCAGATATGAAAGTTTATATAGAAAATGATGGGCCAGTTACAATACTTTTAGATAGTAAAAAGACATTTTAAAAGTTTAGTTATATACTAAAAGAGAGTAGAAAATTTTAATTTTTAAAAGAGGTGTATTTAATGGATATAAAAACAATACCTGTTGGTATATACAATGCGAACTGTTATTTGTTAATAGACCAAGATAAATGTGCAATTATAGATCCAGGTGGAGACCCAGAAGATATAATAAATATTATAGAAGATAATAATTTAATCCCAAAATTTATTTTGTTAACCCATGGGCATATAGATCATGTAGGTGGAGTAGAAGCTATAAAGGATGAATACAATATACCTTTTTATATAAATAGAAAAGATGAGGATCTAATCAAAGAAGCAGAATATATATTTGGAAATTTTGGTAAATACAAAAATGCAGATGAATATTTGGTAGAAGGTAAAGAGTTTCAATTAGGAAATTTAAAAATAAAAGCTATAGAAACTCCAGGACATAGTCCAGGTGGAATGAGTTTTTTAGTGAATAACGTTATATTTACAGGAGATACATTGTTTAGGGAATCTATTGGAAGAAGTGATTTTATAGGAGGAAGCCATAATACTTTAATAAATAGTATTCAAAGTAAGATAACTGTATTAGATCCAGATATATATGTGTTACCAGGTCATGGCCCACAATCTACAATAGGCTATGAAAAAGATAATAATCCATTTTTTTAAATAGATATATCCCTTGAAAAGCATTGGAGTGCATAATATGAAGCTGAAAATAAATTTAAATGATATGCAGTATAGATACGATGTATATCAAATATTAAATATATATTATAATTTTTATGATATCACATTTGTTAATGAAGATTATGATATGAAAATAGAAATAACTGATGAAGGAATGTATATAAAAAAAGAAGATGAAAAAATAGAATATGAAAAAGATACTAATTTAGCTAAAAAAGAATGGGTAAAAAAATTTCTTTTTTTATATTTAAAATCAGTTACTAATAAAAATTTACCTTGGGGGACTTTAGTAGGAATAAGACCAAGTAAGATAGCTTTAGATTTAATGAATAAAGGAATGGGAGAAAAAGAAATAATAGATTGGTTTAAAAGGCATCGTAATACTAGAGCAGATAAAACTAAATTATGTATAGATATCGCTAATATGGAGAAATCCATTGTAAATAAGGATCAAAATACTATAAGTGTATATGTAGGTATGCCGTTTTGTCCAACTAGATGTCTATATTGTTCTTTTACATCAAATCCGATAGGCAAGTGTAAGAACTTAGTGGAGCCTTATTTAAAGGCTCTTTATTATGAAATGGATATGCTTTCAAAATATATACAACATAGGAACTTAAAAATACAATGCGTTTATTTTGGAGGAGGAACCCCAACTTCTGTTAATGATGCTCAGTTTGAAAAAACATTAAATAAAATATATTATAATTTTGTACATAATAAAGAAGTAGAAGAATTTACAGTGGAATGCGGAAGACCAGATAGTATTACAGAGGAAAAGTTACTGTCAATGAAGAAATATAATGTAGATAGAATAAGCATAAATCCACAAACGATGAATAATAGTACTTTAAAAAATATAGGGAGAACCCACTCTGTAGAAGATATAGAGAGAATTTATTACTTAGCTAAGAGCATAGGATTTAAGAATATAAACATGGATTTAATAGTAGGTCTTCCAGGTGAGGGAATAGAGGAAATAAAGAATACTTGCAGAAAGATTAAAAAATTAAATCCTGATAATATAACAGTTCATGGTATGTCAATAAAAAGAGGTTCTATACTTCATGAAAAGTTAGTTAACAAAATGGAATTTAATATTCCTAAACAGGAAGAATTAAATAAAATGTATGAAGAAACTGAAGCTTTAGCTAAAGATTTAGGCATGAAGCCTTATTATATGTATAGACAAAAAAATATGTTGGGAAACATGGAAAACGTAGGATATTCAAAAGAAAGTAAAATAGGTATATATAATATACAAATGATAGAAGAAAGGCAAACCATAATAGCCTTAGGAGCAGATGCTGTATCTAAAATAATATTTATGGATGAAAATAGGATTGAAAGATCACCTAATGTTAAGGATGTAATAGAATATACAAAAAGAGTGGAAGAAATGGTACATAGAAAGAAAAAAATATTAGATACTTTATATTTATAATGGTTAGGAGGAATATAAATGTCATTGCAAGCGCCAAAAGGTACAAAAGATTTATTGCCTACAGAATCATATAAGTGGCAATATTTAGAGAATAAATTTAGAAATATAGCAGCAGATTTTGGCTGTAGAGAAATAAGAACTCCAGTTTTTGAATATACAGAATTATTTCAAAGAGGAGTAGGGGAAACTACAGATGTAGTTCAAAAGGAAATGTATACTTTTGAAGATAAAGCTGGTAGAAGTATAACTTTAAAACCAGAAGGAACATCACCAGCAGTAAGAGCCTTCGTTGAGGGAAGATTATTCAATGAAACTCAACCTACTAAGATGTATTATTTTACACCTGTTATGAGATATGAGAATGTTCAAAAGGGAAGACTTAGACAACATCATCAATTTGGAATAGAAATTTTTGGAGCAAAAGATGCATCTGTGGATGCAGAAGTTATAAGTATACCTGTTGGAATATATAAAGAATTAGGTGTAGAGGGTGTAGAATTAAATATAAATAGCATAGGTTGCCCTAAATGTAGAAAAACTTATAATGAAGCACTAAAAAAATATTTATCTAAAAATTATGATAAATTATGCTCAACTTGTAAAACTAGATTTGATAAAAACCCACTTAGAATATTAGATTGCAAAGTTGATACTTGTAAAGAAATAGTAAAGGATGCACCAATTATATTAGATTATATATGTGATGAATGTAAGGACCATTTTGAAGCACTAAAAAGTTATTTAGATGTATTGGATATAAAATATAAAGTAGATCCATTTATAGTTAGAGGATTAGATTATTATAGTAAAACTGTGTTTGAATTTATAATAGATGATATAACTATATGTGCTGGGGGAAGATATGATTATCTTATAGAAGAAATAGGTGGGCCTTCTATGCCAGCAGTAGGTTTTGGTATGGGAATAGAAAGATTACTTTTAACATTGCAAGAAAAAGCAATAGAAATTCCTGAAGAAGCATATGTAGATTTATATTTAGGAAATATGGGAGATAAAGCTAAATTAGAGGTTTTAAAATTAGCTAAAGAATTAAGGGATAGACATATAAAGTGTGAAATAGACCATATGGGCAAAAGTGTTAAAGCACAAATGAAGTATGCAAATAGGATAGGTGCTAAATATTCTATGGTATTAGGTGAAGAAGAATTAAATACTGGAAAGGTATCCCTTAAAAGAATGGAAGATGGGCAGCAAATAGAAGTCGATATAAAAGAGATAGATACATTAATTAAAGTATTTAAATAGACAAAAATAAAATAACAAATCTATATTTGGAGGAATAAAAATGGGAGAAGCGCTAAGAGGACTTAAGAGAACAATAATGTGTGGCGAGTCTAGAGAAAATAATATAGGACAAAAAGTCACAGTTATGGGATGGGTTCAAAGAAAAAGAAATTTAGGAGGACTAATCTTTGTAGATTTAAGAGATAGAACAGGAATTATGCAAATAGTTTTTGGTGAAGAAATAAATAAAGAAGCCTTCGAAAAATCAGATAATGTAAAATCAGAATATTGTATCGCCGTAACTGGTGAAATAGTTAAAAGACAGTCACCAAACAATGATATGGAAACTGGAGCTGTGGAATTAAAGGGAGAAGATATAAAAATATTATCTGAATCAGAAACACCTCCTATATATATAAAAGAAGGGTTAGATGCATCTGAAAATATAAGATTAAAATATAGATATCTTGACTTAAGAAGACCAGATATGCAAAAGATATTTATGATAAGACACAAGACATGTAAAGTTGTTAGAGATTTCTTAGATGAAAATGGATTTTTAGAAATGGAAACACCAATACTTACAAAAAGTACCCCAGAAGGAGCTCGTGACTATTTAGTTCCAAGTAGAAATTACAAAGGAATGTTTTATGCATTACCACAATCACCACAAATATTTAAACAGCTTTTAATGGTCTCAGGTTATGATAAATATTTTCAAATAACAAAATGTTTTAGAGATGAAGATTTAAGAGCTAATAGACAACCGGAATTTACACAAATAGATATGGAATTATCTTTTGTAGAAGAAGATGATGTAATTGAATTAAACGAAAGATTATTAGCTAAGGTATTTAAAGAAGTTGGGGGAATAGATGTAAAACTTCCGATAGAAAGAATGCCATATAAAATAGCTATGGAAAAATACGGTTCAGATAAACCAGATTTAAGATTTGGAATGGAAATAAATGATTTAACAGAAGCTGTTAAAAATTCAGAATTTAAAGTATTCAAAGGTGCTATAGAAGCAGGTGGCTCTGTAAGAGCAATAAAAGCAGAAAATTGTGCTACTATGGGAAGAAAACAAATAGATAAGCTACAAGATTTTGTTAAAACATATAAAGCAAAAGGATTAGCTTGGATAGCTTATAAAGAGGATGAAATAAAATCTCCAATAGCTAAATTTTTAACAGAAGAAGAAATGAAAGCTATATTAGAAAAAATGGATGCTAAAGCAGGAGATTTAATATTAATAGTAGCAGACAAAAACAATGTAGTATTTGAAAGCTTAGGGGCATTAAGACTACATATAGCAAAAGAATTAGATATTATAAATAAAAATGAGTTTAGATTTGTGTGGATAACTGAATTCCCACTATTAGCTTATAATGAAGAAGAAGGCAGATATCAAGCGGAGCATCATCCATTCACAGCTATAATGGATGAGGATATAGAACTATTAGGTACAGAGCCAGGAAAAGTAAGAGCGAAAGCTTATGATATAGTATTAAATGGAGAAGAGCTAGGCGGAGGAAGTATTAGAATACATGATAGTAAATTTCAAGAAAAAATGTTTAGTGTATTAGGCTTTACTAAAGAAAAAGCTTGGGAAAGATTTGGGTTCTTACTTGAAGCATTTAAATTTGGACCACCACCACATGGTGGGTTAGCTTATGGTCTTGATAGAATGATAATGTTTTTAGCAGGAACAGAAAATATTAAAGACGTAATAACATTCCCTAAGAATCAAAATGCCTTCTGCCCATTAACTGAAGCACCAAATGTAGTTGATGAAAATCAATTAGAAGAATTAGGAATAAAAAAAATAGAAAAAGAAGATTAATAAAATAAGGAAAGTGCTATGCGCTTTCCTTATTTTATCTACTAAGTATTCGTGTCATTTTAAGAGTGTAGCTTTGTTTTTTACCCAATTTTTTATCCATATGACTTAAAACAGAATAAGAAATACTTAAAAATATCAGACCAACTGCTGTTGCAAGTAATTCATACTGTTTAATGCCTAAATTTTTGAAAATTAAAAGAGAACTAACCAAACCAATCACTAGCATTATTAATGGAAAAGTATATGTCCAAAATGTCATAGCAAAAAATGATTTAGTAGCCATATCTATTTCTACCATATCTCCTATAGACACTCCTAGCGTATCTTTAACATCTGTAGTTATAGATTTAGATCCACAGTTAGATTTGCAACCGGCACAGTTATCTCCACAACCAGATTTTCTTTTAAATATAACAGAAGCATAGCCATCTTTTACTGATTTAATATAACCTATTTCTTTCATAAAATCACCCCTATATTAATGGCATTTGTTGTTTATTAATTATATCATAGATTTAAATAATAAGTAAAATGATATATATGTAAAATAAGGTTAGATATTTTAAAAGAATTTAAATTTACATAAATAAAAAATATTATAAGTGAAATATTATAATTAGAAAGGAGTGTTTTTATGTCTAATAAATATAATAGAACACAGCATGATAAAAAGGAAGACGGAAATTTTAAAAAGAAAAATATAAAGCATGATCCTCAAGCAGAAAGTGCAAGGGCAGTATTTGGATTGAAAGAAAATAAGTAATTTAATTATATCTGAATAAAATTTAAAAAAATTATGATTTTCGTAATGTATTACATTAAAATTATAAATAAATTATATAGTAATAATATAAAAGTAATAGTTATAGATATCCCCTCATAAAATTTTATGGGGGGATGAATATGGAAATGATGAAATTTTTAGTTCTGTCCATTATATCTGAAGCTCTTTGGGAAGGAACGAAATTGTTTTGGCAGGATGGTAAGTTAAGTATTGATAGAGTAGGAGCTCTCATTTTTAGTGAAATATTATGCTTAAGTACAGGTATGGATTTTTTAAAGGAATTAGATATAAATGTTAATGTTCCTTATTTAGGAATAATTTTCACAGGATTTTTAATTTCTAGAGGATCAAACTTTATGCATGATTTAATTTCTAGTACAACTATAATGAAAGAAAATATAAAAAAGTAAAAGCATATAAAAATTTAATTTGTACACTCTATAATTAGAAAGGAGTGTATTAAATTATGCATAGAGAAGATAAAAAGGAAGCAAAAAGAATGAAAAAAAGCCAAAAACCAGAAAAAATACAGGTAGATGAAATGAAAAAACATTCATCTAAAAGTGCTATAAAATTGACTGAATAGAATAATAAAGATATGTTTTATTAAAATAAATATATAGTTTATTATGGGTGCACTATTTATAGTACACTCATATTTATCTTATGTTATAGATTATTCATAAAACTTTAATTTATAAATAATCTTGAATGATTTAAATATAAAGTAATTCCTTTAAAGTAATATAGATTTTCTCTTAAATTAAAAATATGAATAAAAAGAGTTTGGAATAAAAAACTATAAAAGAAAGGAGAGGATCAAAGTGTATCCTAAAAGTTATAAAGGAGACAAACATAAAAAATCAAAAGAATTAGATGGTCATAGACCACAATACGATGCAGATAATAGAGATGGAAAAATACCTGATAAATATGAAAATTTTAAAGGAGAGCCTATCAAATAAATAAAAACAAATATATTTAAATTTTTAATAAATAAAAAATATTTTGAAAATATATGATTTTAATGAAAATAATACAAAAAATTCATTTAATTCACTAGAGTAATATCAAAAAAATAACACAAACTTATATTACAAGCTTAATTAAGTTTGTAATATATTTAGAGATAAAAGGAGGAAGATTAAAATGGCAAACAGAAGTTCAAATCAATTAGTAGTGCCAGAAGCTAAACAAGGATTAAACAATTTAAAAATGGAAGTTGCTAATGAAGTAGGTTTATCAAACTACGATAGTATTGATAAAGGAAACTTAACAGCAAGACAAAACGGATATGTTGGCGGAAACATGACAAAGAAAATGGTAGAAGCATACGAAAATAGCTTAAAATAATAATTAAGTTAATGAAGTTAGAATATAAAGTTTGTTAGTTAAAATAGCTTAAGAGATTAGATATATATTTATATGTATCTAATCTCTTTTGAATTTATAGATTTATAAACTTTTACAATATTTTAAAATTCTTAGTTACAGGGATTACTTCTAAAGGGTTTTAAATATAAGCTATCTAATAATTAAATTATCAGATAAGTATACATTATCTATAACCTTATTTAATACTTTATCATAAACAACAATATTAAATTTATTATATTTATTTGAATA
Organism: Clostridium botulinum; assembly: GCF_001276985.1. GTDB lineage: Bacteria > Bacillota > Clostridia > Clostridiales > Clostridiaceae > Clostridium_F > Clostridium_F botulinum. The sequence continues at coordinate 652,583 of NZ_LHUL01000026.1, read as the reverse complement.
TTCTTTTCCGTTAAATATTACACTTGGTATATTTTTATCACTCGAGGTTGTAGTTTTTAACAAAATATTATTTTCTAAGCAGAGTTCTTTAGAAAGTATAGAATTACTTTGTTCTTCTAATACTACTTTATTATTATTTATAATAGCAATATAATTATTACTATTGGTTGAGTTTATTTTTATACCTAAATGTTCTCTTAGATCTTTATCTATAGAAGTGTTTATATTTGCTGAATTATAATTATTACAGCTTATATTTACAATATAATTTTCATTTTTAAGTAAAGCAATGTATTTATTTACATTTTTTTCTGAAACTAGATTATTATATTTCTGTACTTGAGAATAATAACTATAATCTAGATTCCATTGCTTATATTTATCGTCATTACGGTGATCTTTTAGTTCGTAATTTTCTTTTAAAAAATTTCCTAAATGTGTTGACAGTTTATCTGCTCCCCAAATATTTACATGGCCTTCATTATTCATATCTGATTTAAAATCAAAATTTATTTCATCAATCATATCACAATAATTTATAAAAGGAATATTATTTTTCTTTGCAATTTCTGCTACTTCGTTAAACATTTTCGCAGGTTCTTTATGCCAGTTATCTAAAGCATTTGTACTTGTATAATCATGTGGTGCATTAGTAAATACTAGCTTAAAGTTTTCTTTTTTGGATAAATTAATAATTTTGTATAGATAATCTTTTGATTTAGGTGGCAAATCTGATTTTTCATTTGTAGTAGTGTTTGATAGATTTTCCTTATTGTATTTATTACGTCCAGCGCTAAATCCTTTTGCATAATAACTACTTTTAGTATCAAATTTAAAATCATTTTCTTTTAATTCTTTCCATCTAGAATGATATTTTAAAATTGGGAAAAAATAATCTACCCATTGATTTTTAGGTGTAGTATTAATAATAGCTTTTATTTTATTAATAGAAAATTTCATATTATCAAGAACATATCTAATATACTCATCTTTACCAAATTCATCTGTTAATCCTAGATAATATAAATCAATTACAACAATTGGATTATCTTGTTTTTTTAATATTTCTTTTAATAAATAGTAAGTTACATCTATTGGTTGGCCTCCAGTTCCATAATTAAAGCTAGTTATGCCATGTTCCTTCCATAGGATATTGGGATTTATGGAACCATTCATATGACTTGAGCCTAATAATACAACATCATATGAGTTCTCTTCATGTTTATATAAGCCTTCAATCAATTTTTCACGATGACCAGTTTTTATTATAAATACAGGAGTTATTATAGATATAATAAGCAATAGTATTATTATAAAAGTAGTAAATCTAAATATAAATTTTTTTTTCATAGCTGATCCTCCTTAAAACTGAAAATAAATAAATTGATTGGCATCATACCCTGCTCCATATATACCCAATATTAATATAAAGCAAATAGCAGATAAATAAATAGCCCATCTAAATACTATATTTTGATTAGAGAGTTCAACACGTACATCTTTATTTCTCGCAATATTATCTATAATAAAAACTATTAATATACCTAGTATTGACATTTTAAAATCTTTTTGATCTAATCCTAATTTATAGATGGAACCAGAGGTAAATATCCATGGATTAAAATAAAACATATTTTTAATTAATAGTTTAGCTTCAGAAAATGAATTTGCTCTAAAAAATATCCATGAAAAATCAACTAATATGAAAGTAAACAATGTTTGGAATAATTTAAAGCTAAATACATTAGTTTTTATCTTTAAATTATTTATTATTTTTTCTTTAAGTGGCTTTAGCATATCTCCTATTATTATGTAAAATCCATGTAGGCCACCCCAGATTATAAAATTTATAGCTGCTCCATGCCATAATCCACTTATTAAGAATACAACCATATTATTAAAATATCTTCTCCATTTGCTGCACTTATTTCCACCTAAAGGTATATATAAGTAATCCTTAAACCAAGCTCCGAGAGTAATATGCCAACGTCTCCAAAATTCTTGTATTGATTTTGAAAAATAAGGTTGTTTAAAGTTTAGTGATAAATCAAATCCCATAACTTCAGCAGCTCCTCTAGCTATATTTGAATAAGAAGAAAAGTCGCAATAGATTTGAATGGCAAAAAAAACAGATGCAACAATAATTTCTAAACCTTTATAATTACTAGGGTTATTAAATACAGTATCTACTAGAATGGCTAATCTATCAGAAATGAATACCTTTTGGAAAAATCCCCATAGCATTAGTACTAAACCATTTTTTACTCTATTATAATCAAATATATGTTTTTCATTAAATTGATTCAATAAATCTTTTGATTTTTCTATAGGTCCAGCCACTAATTGAGGAAAAAATGACACAAACAAAGCATATTTGCCTAGATTTTTTTCAAATTTAATATTACCTCTGTAGACATCTATAGTATAGCTAAGAGCCTGGAATGTGTAGAAAGAGATTCCTACAGGTAATATAAAGTCAAAGGAGGGTACTTTAATTGTAATATTAATTAAGGAAAATATTTTTGTAAGGGTATATGTGAAAAAATTACAATATTTAAATAAAAACAATATGCTTAAATTAATAAATAAACTTAAGAAAACCCAAAGTTTTTTAAAAAATTTTGATTTTTGTTTATCAGTTATTTTATTTGATTTTTCTATTAATATACCACTTAAATATGTAATTATTGTTGAAATACCAATTAATAATGCATATTTAGGATTCCAACTCATATAAAAATAATAACTAGTTATAAGTAACCAGATATAACGAAATTTATGGGGGATAAAAAAATATATAAAAGTAACGATTGGAAAAAACAATAAAAAATGCATCGAGTTAAATAACAATTATCATACACTCCTTCTTAATTAATTCATAATCCCAATATGATAAATACTAGATTACATCAACTTTTTAGAAACAATTTTTATAGACGTTCTCCTCCTTTTTTAATTTTTAGTTTACTAATATTTTCATATTTTTCGACAAAAATTTACAAGAATTATTATAAGCCTTATATGTAAAGACTCAATGAATAGCCTGATAAGATATGGTTAACTTTTTATAAATTTTTATAATAATCTATTAATGTTTAATATAAAACTATAAATTTTATTTGGGAGGGATAAATTATTTGATTTTTTAGAGAGGAAGCATAATTATCTTAAGAATTGATGTTTTGTGGGATTACCAGCCTTTCTATATAATATAGAAAATAAAAATGTTGGTTGACTAAAGACTATTAATATGTTATTATTATAACGTTAAATCTTTCTTGCCGGAGTGGTGGAATTGGCAGACGCAACGGATTCAAAATCCGTCGAGGGTAACTTCGTGCGGGTTCGACTCCCGCCTTCGGCACCATTATAGATATAACTTTGAGGGCTTTGGATTAGTTTTCCAAAGTCTTTTTTATTTTAAAATATCATTAGAAAGTTAGTAGAAGAATTAAAAGTAAATAACATTCATTAATTCTTTAAATATTCTGGCTTTAGAATTTCCTTAGTGCTTAATAGCAAAGCATTTTCTAAATTAGCATTTATACTCTAAAGTTATTAAAAAGTGTTAAGGTTTGAATAGCTTCTTTAATATTTAATGTTCCAGTTTTATTTTATATAATTCTATTAGGTTAGATATATTTTAGTCTATGATTTTTATTTAATATTTTATGTATTACTATATGATATTGTAATACAGTTTTAGAATTCAATGATTTAACTATAAAATTATAAAAATTTTTAAAATGAAAAAGATCAAGTTGTTGTAATTTTATTTTCTAAGGAGCAGCACTTGTTTTTTTATCTTATTTAATTTATAAGTTGTAACGATTAAGTTGTGTATATACTGTTCTAAAGTAGTTCTTTAGTCTCATCTTTCTTAACACTTTTCTTTCAACTATATTTTGAAGTTATTATATATTCTTTATATTATGTATTAACCTTCTGCACTAATTGTATTTTATCCTTAGAAGATTTTTCACAAGAAGTTTTTTTTCTATTCAGTGTAAAGGTATCTTTTTTTTCATATATTATTTCCCCTTCTTTTTTTATACTTAATACCCCACTAAAATTAAACATAAATTAAGACTCCTTTCTGAAATCGAACATGTGTTCAAGTATATTTTAATATCTTTTAATAAAATTTGCAAGTTTATATAATTAAATTACTTTATGTGAAAATTATTACATATTTATTTTGAAAATGTAATTGTCTGTATACAGAATTTTAGGACAAGTATTTACTTTTTTAGACAAAATAAAAAACTAACAAACATATACGAATTTCATGTAATTATAAACATAACATCATGAATACATATATATTTGTTAGTTTTGCATATTTGTATTTTAATTTTAAATAATTAATTTTTAGAATATTTTATTTATCGGGATTGAAATCGAAGCCAGCTTCTTTTAATTTTCTAGATATCTCAGCTTCTTTTTCTAATTCTTTATTTCTATCTTCTAGTTCCTTAATATAATTTATCATTTGTTCTCTAGTTATGCCATTTGGAAATATACTCTTATCTAATTCAAATTCGTAATTACTTCCATCTATATTAGCTTTAGAAATTATGCCATTTCTATTTTCAGATCTTCCTAAAATATAATCTACGGAGCAATTAAAGAAGTCAGCTAACTTAGATAAGGTAAGGGTATCAGGAATTCTGTTACCATTTTCCCAATTGGAAACTGTTTGTTTTGATACATTTAAAAATTTTGCCAATTCAGTTTGATTTAAATCTTTTCTTAATCTTTCACATTTTAACCTATCTTTTATTTCTGCCAACTTTTTCACCCCTCTATTTATACTATATTATAAACCATATGTTGACTTTTTAAAACTAATGTAAACTATAAGAATATTTTTTCAGAAAAATGATAAAATACAGTTGAAAGTATTCTTAATGTTGACTATAATAAAAATATAAATAGTATTCTTATAGTTTACTTAAAAATAGTTATTAAGGGGTGAGCTTTATGACAACAGCAAAAAAATTAAAAGCTTATAGATGCTTAAGAGGAGCAAAGCAAGAGGATATAGCAAGACTAATAGGGGTATCTCTAAATACTTATAATTTTAAAGAAAATGGTAAGAAGTCTTTTACTTTAAATGAGGCTAAGATTATATCAGATTTTTTTGATACTACCATAGACGAACTTTTTTTTAAAAGAAATGGTCAACTTTAGGAATACTTAAAAATTTATAGTTTAATATTGAGAGGAATAAATCCTAAGGAGGAATCCTCAAGTGGCAGTAATAAAAACAAAAGAATATAGAAGAATAAGAAACTTATCTATTTCAAAATTGAGTTACAAAAGTAAAATAGCTAGAAGTTATATTACAGAATTAGAGGAAGGTAAATATGAAAATCCAGGGCTAAAGGTTATTTGTAATCTATGCAAAATATTGAAAATTACACCTAATGAATTGATAGATCAAGAACTATGGAGGTGGTGGTAAACATAGTAAATCAATAATTATTAAAGAAGTATAGAAAAACTATATATAAATTATGGATTGATTTAATTATAGCAATATTTTATTTTGTATACTATGGATAAAAAAGAAAGTGGTGATATGTTGGCAGAAGTTAAGTGGATAAAGATAACAACAAATATGTTTGATGACGAAAAAATAAAATTAATAGATGCTATGCCAGAAAGAGATACTGTTCATTATATTTGGATGAGACTTTTAGTTCAAGCAGGTAAAACAAATTCAAATGGATATATTTTTCTAAATGATAATGTTCCATATACAGAAGAAATGTTAAGTACAATTTTTAATAGGCCATTAAATAGTTTAAGGTTTGCATTAAAAGTACTTAGAGATTTTGGCATGATACAGATACAAGAAGATAAATTAATAAAAATAGCTAACTGGTCCAAACATCAAAATATAGAAGGTATGGAGAAAGTTAGACAACAAACAAGGGAAAGGGTAGCTAAACATAGAGCTAAGAAAAAAGAACTATTAGAAGAAACTAAAAGACAAAGTTGCAAAAATAATGACAATAAAAAAAATATAATGTTACATGAAACGTTAAGTAACGGCAGAGATATAGATATAGAAGATATAGATATAGAAATAAAAGAAGATAGAAAGAGTGATATTAGAAAAAATTTAGATAAAATTAATGAAGCATATTTTAATACCTTTTATAGGCAAATAAGTGCCACTTATTTAAATCAAGTATTAAAAGTCATGGCTAAAGAAGATTATACTGATTTATTAATATATGCATTAGATATTACAAAAAAAGAGAACAGGAACAGGGCAAAATAAAAGGATTTAAATATACAATGTCAATCTTCGAAAGCTGGATAAATAAAGGATATAAATTACCACAAGATGTAAAGAGAAACGAGATAAGTAAGAAATGGAGAGAAGGCGAGGTATATGAAACAAGTAGGACAAGCTTTGGAGAAGACCTTAAAAAGCAGGGAATTGGATTATAATATTACTGGTGAAAATGAAAGAGTTGAAATATGTTCTGTATGTGGAGAAGCTATTGAAAAGATTACTTATATTCCAGGGTTAAATAGGTATATAAAAGGTCCTGTAATGTGCAAGTGCAAAAGAGAAGCTCTAATGGCAAAAGAGAAAGAAAAAATAAATAAAGAAAAGCAATTAAGATTAAAAAAGATTATTAAAAATAGTTTAATAGATGAAAAATTTAGAAATAGTAAATTTAAAAATTGGGATTTTACTAAAGGTAATGACAAAATGTATAAAATAGCTAATAAATATACTAAAAAATTTGAAAACATGAAAAAAGAATCTGTAGGACTTTTATTATATGGTTCTCCGGGAAATGGTAAAACCTATACTGTGGCATGTATAGCAAACTTTCTTATAGAGAAAATGTTACCAGTTATATGTGTAAATGCAGATAGCTTATTAAATAGAATTAAAGACACATATAAAAAATCTGGAAAAGAAGTAGAAGAAGATATATTGAGAGGATTAGATAATGCAGATCTATTGATAATAGATGATTTGGGAACAGAACAGGATACAGAATGGACTAGAACTAAAATCTATAATATTTTAGATAGTAGATATAGGAATGGATTACCACTTATAATTACAACAAATTTATCTCTTATAGAACTTAAAAATAGATATGAAAAGAGGACATACTATAGAATTTTAGAAATGTGTACTCCTATTTTAAATGATGGTAAAAATATAAGGGAAGAAAAAGCTAAAGAGAAAACAGAAATATTAAAAGAATTATTGAAATAAGAATATTGATTGTCTTTAGTAATATAATAGAAAATTAAGTATGATGGAGGCATAAGATGTCAATTGTATTAGTTAAAGAAATAGAAAATAAATATTTTGAAGAGATAGAGTCATTTAGAAAAGAAAATGTAGTATTAAAGATTTTATTAAAGGAGTATGTAAAGAAAAGCATAGATTATGAGAAATTATTAAAGGAAAGTATAAATTTATTAGACAAATATCAAGAGGAATTAGAATTTTTAAGAGTTGCAAAAAATAGATGGACGGACGAAGTGGTTAAGCATTACTTTACAATAAAAGATTTTTAGATATTGTGGGAAAAGAAATAATGATATATGAGTTAAATAAAAATAATAAAGAAATGTAAAAAAGTATATAAAATTCAAACCAAAAGGCATTTCTAAAGGCCTTTAAAGATATCAAAAAGTAACATTATAGTTATAAGAAAATATATTAAAGAATTATTATAGGAGGTTAGATATGTTGGATAAAAAATTATATATAAAAACAGAAGAAAGATTATATAGGCATTTTAGAAGTAAAAAAGAATTGAATAAGCTAAAAAATAGAGCCAAGCATCTTTCTAATAGAATAGAAATTATAATGGATAAAATTAAAAATAATGATGTAACATTAGAAGAAGAGTCTAGAAGTAGAACATATGATGAAATAGTACAAACCTCTAGCAATGGAACAGGCTATGCAGAGAAAGAGCTAATAAGACAAATAGAAAGATTAGAGATAGAACTAGGAGAAAAAATTAAGAAGAAAGGGAAAGTAGAATATAAAATAAGAGAAATAGAAGAAGAAATATCAGTAATGGAAGATAATATTTCATCACTAAATGAAGAAAATAAAAAATTTATAGAGTTGAAGTATGGAGAAAATAAAAGTGTAGATTGGATAGCCGTAGAAATGTTTGGAAGAGCAAGGAGTACAGCTTATAGAAAAAAGAATGAATTAGTAGAACATGTAGCACAATTGAATAACCTTATAGTATAAACAGAGTTCTTGGCTTCAGAGGGAGTTTTTACTCCCTCTAAAGCTTATTAACAGAATTCTTAGGAGTTTTACTCCTTAGAAGTCGTTATCCTTTAGGGGAAATCGTTATCCAGGGACGTACCCGCTCTTTACTCTCACTTTGAAAAAGATGGGAGTATTAGAGCGGGTAGTCATCTGATAAAAATATTTTGGGACAAAAATGAGACAAAGTTGGGATAAATAAAGTATTCAAATGAAATATAATAGTATTATAAAAATAGCAGAGGTTTTATTATATAAAACAACTGTAAAGTATTCATTAAAAAATAAATGAATATTATGAAATCAAATTAAAATTTACAGCTTTTAAGAGTAAGCTAAAAAACTGAATAATTTGAACTAAAAATTTTATTATTCGTAAATAATGCATTAGATTTGCAAAATAAGTTTTAATTCTTATAACTTCTTATAAATAAAGTTATAAATTAAGGCTTTTATAAAATCTAATGCTTATTCATTTCAAGAAAACTTAAAGGTTGTACAGTAAGCATAGGAGGTGAGCTATATTCAATAATTTATCATAATGAGGATGATTTGAGGTTATGTAATAGACTGACTAAATAAATGATTAAACTATTATTGAAAATATTTGCAGAAAAATTAGTAACCTTAAACAAATAAAATTTAACTAAGGAAGGTGAGAAAAAGTGAGAACACCTTTAGAGATTTTGAAATTTAATTTACAAGAAAAACAGTATCCTTATTTTGAGGATAAAGAGCTAGAATTGCTACTAGAAATCAATAATAATGATGTAGAAAAAGCAAGTTATAAAGGGTGTATTCTAAAAGCAATTGCAGATGATGGAATAGAAGTTGCAGATATAAAGTTACAAAGTAATAGAGCCTATTGGTTAACTCTAGCAGAGCATTTCAAAGAAGAGCAAAAGATTCTAAAGAATCAAACTTCTATGGAAAGAGTTGATGAACATTAATGAATAATATAAATAGGGCAAAAATAAGTAAAAATATATATGAACATCTAGAAAAAAAAGACTTATTAAGAGAAATAAAAATATTAAGAATAGGTAAAAATGCTTTTGAAGAAAAACTAGATGAAGTGTATGTATGCACTATAAGGGGATATTATTATAGAAATAATAGTAATATAATTACAACTTCTATGGAAGGACTGGAATTTAATAATTTATATAATGATAAATTATTAATTATCTATAATGATATAAGCTCTAAAATACAAAAGGATGATTATTTTATATTAGATGGAACTAAGTATGAAATAGTTGACACAGGAAATATTCAAAACCTAGTATTTGATATGATATTAAATAGGGTGTGATGATATGAGGGAATTTGAAGTAAATATAGATAGTGTTATTGATGGATTATCTGAATTTGAGATGCAATCTAAAACTGCTATAAGTGGGTATGCAGATATTGCCGCAAAGAAGCTAGAAGAAGATGCTAAAAAGAATGCACCTTGGAAGGATCAATTAGATATGGATATTGAAACAATTAAAGGTGGAAAACAGTGGAAAGGCGATAGGTGTAATATTTATATTACTGGAAATGAGGATTACTATCCGTCTTTAGAGTTATGTAATGATAAAAAATATGCAATATTAAAACCAACTATAGATAAACTGAGTCCACAAATACTTAAGGGGATGAGTAATTTATTTGGGAAGTGATGTAAATGTCTAAATTTAATTACAAGGTTCCAGGGGATTGCATACAGCAAGATATAATTAATAATGTTATACCAGAAACTTTATGGCAAAATGTATATTTATATTTAAAAAAATTAGGATATAATGTGTATGCTCCTGGACAAAAGAGAAACAAATGTACAGAAAGCTATGTAGTTATAAAGGAAAATGGTGTACATGCCTTAGTTGGAAATATATCTGGTTATAAACTATTTGATATTATAGTCTATAGCCCTATGGATCAATATTCCACTATAGAATTTTATGTAGAGAATATAAAAGAAGCTTTAAAAAAAATAGAAGATCTTAGGCCTACAGGGAATGAAACACCAAGCGTTATAGATTACGATGTACAAGCTTACACTACAAGCATAGAATATCAACAATTTAAAAGTTTAAGGAGGTAATTTAATGACAAGCGGAAAAACTTTAGTTAATGTTGTGAAAGTTAATTTTATTGATGAGGTAACAAATACAAAACATACAATAGAAACAAGCAATGAAATAGATATAGAACCTATAAACAGTAAGGGCAAAAGAGATATATTAAGGATTAAAAATAAAATTTATGGAATAAATGAAACAGATGATATTGTTATAGGTTACAAGTTAAAAATGAAGGACAATCTATTTAATATAGAAACTATGGCTTTAATAGATGGAGGAACTATACAAGATAATAAATATTGTGGAACAGAAGTAGGTATAGCAGTAGAAAGACATCCATTCACTATGGAAATATTCACAGAAGAAAAAGACTATTCTAGAACCACAGGCTATGTTAAATTCGTGTATAAGCATTGTAAAGGTAAGCCAGCTAAATATAAAATTCAAGATGGAAAATTCTTAGTGTCTTCATATGAGGCTGAAAGTATACCATTTAGAAATGAGAAACCTGTAGAAATAGAATTTTTAAATAAATTACAAGAGAATAATAATGGAGAAAAGCCAGGAGAATCTACTCCAATTGAAGATATAGGAGTAGAAGGTGGAGAAGTAGAAAATAAAAATCCAGATGTAGGGGTAAGTATAACTAACAGGGTAGTGTGGAGTTTTTCAAATAAAATTAATCAAGATGATGTTAACCTAGAAAACTTTATTATAAAGAGAAAATCTGATAATTCTAGAGTAAATGGAAATGTAACTATAGATGATACTAAGAAAATAGTAACATTTGTACCTGATTCTTTAGCAATAGATACAGTTTATATTGCTGAAGCTAAAGAAATAAACAAATTAGATGGAAGTGGTAAAACCACAGCATTATCCACAGAATTTAAAACAATAAAGATTAGATAGTGAGGGGATAATAAAATGGATTTAAAGGTAACTAATATAGAAGATTTAAAAAAAGCAGCTCAAGATGAAGTAATTCAGTTGCCACAATTTAGCCAAGGGATACCTTTTAATGCTAGAGTTAAAAGAGTATCTCTTTTAAATTTGGTAAGAAAAGGAGTAGTGCCTAACAAATTATTAAGTGCAGCAGAGGAACTATTTTATGGTAAACAGAGTTCAAAAGAGAATGTTGATTTAGCACAAATGACAGATGTTATGTATATTATGGCCGAAAATGCACTTGTAGAACCTTCCATAGAAGATTTAAAAAGTGTAGGATTAGAGCTTACAGATGAACAAATAGTAGCATTGTTTAATTATACACAGGAAGGTGTAAGTGAATTAGACTCCTTTCGTGAAGAGTCAGAGAATACTGAGTGTAATATCAATAAGTAAACAATATAGACAAAGGCCCAGTGAAATTATAGGGTTGACTAATGATTATGAGGCTTTTTGTTTTGATGAGGCCTGCGTTTATATATTAAATGAGATTAGTAAAGAAGATGCTAGAGAGCCTAAGTTTATAGATGGAGATAGAATAAATAAAGCTAATAATGAAGATGTGATTCAATGGTTAAATGCTAATAATAGAAAATAGATTTTTAAATTTAAATTATTATTTAAATGAAGTTAGAAAACTTTTTATTCCCAAAGGTGGGAGGTGAGAAACAACATGGCAGTAAATGTAGGAGAGGCAGTTGCCCATTTAACATTAGATACTAGTGAATTTAAAAAAGCACTTAATGGAGCTGGAAAAGACTTAGAAATATTTGTGCATAAAGTTGAGAAAGAAAAAACTAGAATTGAAAAATTACAAGAAGCATTAGCCAAAGAAGCAGGAACTTTAAGCAAAATAGGAAAATCTATGGAAAAACCTAGTGCTGCGGCACAAAATCTTCTTAAAACTGGGATGAAAAATACTCTTGCTGAAGAGACAAAGAGTAAGAACCCCAAAAAGGGTCCTGCTAATATTGCAAAGGGCAATTATGATAAAATTCAAAAAGATATACAAGCTTCCATAAAAAAAGTACAAGATTCTTTTGCACAATTACAAACATCTATAGTAAAACAGTTGATACCTATATTTAATAATCAATTAGTACCTATATTGAATAATAAATTAATCCCAATATTTACAAAGCTAGCTAATAAAGCAGTAGAATTAATGAATTCATTTAATAAATTGCCTAATCCTGTGAAAAACGCTATTGCAATAATAATTGTGTCAATAGCTGGAGTTGCTAAAACATTTACGGTACTTAGCAAATTAGTAGGTACTATAAATAATGTGATAGGTATATTTGGTAAATTAAAGAAAGCTGGAGGGATATTTGGATTATTAAAGACCATAATAACTTCAAAAACACTTCTAATTTTAGTTGCTATTGCAGCAATAGGACTTATAGTATATGAAGTGATTAAACATTGGGATACTTTGAAAAAATATGCTACCCGGTTTGGAAATTTCATAGCAAATATATTTAAAGGAATAGGTAGAGTTATAAATTCAATTATACAGGGGGCTATTCATGCATTTCAAGGATTTATTAGAATCCTTCAATGGGTAGGTGGAATGGTACACAACATAATAAACGGATGTATAGCAATATTTCGAGGTGTTGGAACTATATTACATGGAATTGTACAAGGTTGGATTAATATATTTCGAGGATTAGGTAATTTAGCAGGAGCACTTTTCAACATAGGCAGAAATATAGTTGAAGGTCTTATAAATGGTATAAGAGCTATGTTTGGAAGAGTAGGACAGGTAATAGGAAATCTAGCTAGTGAAATATCTAGTAGATTTAAGAAAATGTTAGGAATAAACTCTCCATCACGTGTATTTGCTGATTATGGTAATTTTATTGGAGAAGGTCTTATACAAGGTATAGATAATCAAGAAAGCGCCATAAATAATAAATTTAAAGGTATAGCTAATAAAATTAAAGGATTAGGAAATGTAAGACCAAATTTTAATGGATTAAATAATATGTCACTTAGTGGAGCATATGGTGGTACTTATGCATCTCCATATGGACCTAATAACATGAATAAAAGTATGGGACTTACACAGGATATAAAAATGTATGTAACTATACCAAATGCAGATAAAGAAGGGGCTAATAAGATAGCTAATGAATTTAAACAAATGACAGAAAGTTCTATGAAAAATGTTATGACAGGATTATTTATGAATGATGTATTGAGAGATTAGGGGGTGGCTTATATGGACTTAAATAGAATAAAAGATTTTAAAGTAGATTTGCTTTATGAAGATAGAAAAAATACAGGTGGCGTAATAACTAATTATAAGCCACCTCGTCCTGCTTATTTTCGTAAGGGTATTAGAACAGTACAAGGATACACATATTTTGAAAAAAGTGTTAAAAGTGACTGTATTATTGAGTTTACAGTTGCTTTTAATATAAAAGGAGAAAATGATGAGGAAACACAAAGTAATATAACTAAGTTTTTAGACTTTAGAAAAAGTTATTCAGGTAGATTCATATTTGTAGATGAATTTGGAATTCAATATAAAGGATATTTACAAAATAAGTTTGAGATAGATACTCCTATCGAAGGTGATATATATTATATAAATTTAGAGCTTTTATGTAATCATGAAGCTAGTGGATGGGTGAAAGATAATGGCAAAATGTAAAGTAGAATTTTATAAAAAAAATGGCTATCAAGCCTTTGAAAATGGTGATGCTAATAAAATAACCTTAGAACATTGTTTAGTGTCAGTTAAAATAAATAGAACTTTAACTACACCTACTGCTGAAGCTACTGTTACAGCACAATATGAGAATCTACCCACAGCTATTTTTGCAGGAGGAACGCAAGGTGTAATAGATAATTTTGCACAGATAAAAATTTATATAGAGGATGTACTTCAATTTACAGGTGTAATTAAAAAATACGATTATAATACACTTGATAAAACAATAGAAATTACTTGTCATGATATGTATTATAGAATGTTAAATTTATGTGATAAGGAATTAAAATTTTATAATAAAACCGCAGCAGATATAATTTCTACTGTTGTATCCGATGCAAAATGTAGTTTTCAAAGAGGTGGAGGAAATAATTATACTGTGCCTAAATTAGAATGTGAAATAGGTACTATGTATAATGATATAATTAGTAATTTGGTAGAAACTATGTATGCCAGAATAAGGGCAAACAAAAACGGTACAATAATATTAGAAGAGCAATATCCTGCTTATAATGAATCAAATCATGAAGCAAATCACCATGATTATGTTTTATCTGTTGATACTAATTTATCTAGTGAAACTGCCAGTAGAGATTCTAGTTTAATGAGAAATATATTAAAGATTTGTTGTAATGATAAATATTCTATTTTTGAATCCAAAGCTATGACTAGTTATTTAAATGGTGAAAGATGGGTAGATATAATTGATAATCCATTAGCTAGTACTCCATTATTAAAACAAAAGGTAGCAGGATATAAATTTTTAGATATGTGGAGGGAGAGTACTGCTTTAAATGTAGTACCAGTAACTGGAATACCTAATATTGATTTAGGACAAGTAGTTAAATTAGTAAATAATCAAAGAGGTAATGGCTGGTATTTAATTGTAGGAATAAGTACAGAAATAAATGCTGACACATATGTAGATACATTGCAATTACAAGGTATGCGAGATAAAACAAAAGTGTATGACCAATGTATCCAAATAGGCAGTGGAAGATTGAAACAATAGTAGGTGATTAAAATGGCACATATGGGATATAAAAATTTTAGGGAGCCAGTAGTATATATTTTAAATCAAGAATTAAGAAAAAGAAATTTCAAAAATCAAATAAATACAAATGAAGATTCAAAATATGCTGGGGAATTACCCGAATATCCATGTAGAATAATTAGAGATAGTAATAATAAGGCATATAAATTTATATATGCTAGTGGAACAGATATGCAATGGCAAGAAGAACTAATTAGAAATGCAGAAGGTAAGGTATATAGAATTAAAACAACGTACCCTAATAATACAAATAAAACAATACAATTAATTAAAGATAATCATGGTAAATTAGAAACAATAGATTATGTATAGGAGGTGGCAATAATATGGGATTACCTTCCTATGTAGTCAACTTTGATGAACTATCAGATCTTATTAAAGATTATTTACAAAATGGTGTGAAAGTTGACATAGGCAATATAAATTTTTCTACCAAAGATATGGAAAATTTATTATCAGAAATTAAAGATAAAATACAAGGTGTAGATTATAATGATTTAATAAATGCGTTAAATGCTTTAGGTGTAAAGTTAGATAATTTAAGTGGAAATTTAGGTATATCAGGCACACAGAAAATTTATGGGAAAATGCTAGAGATTCCTGCAGTAAAAGGACAGCATATAATAGAATTTAAGGGAAATGGACAAATAACAGGTATAACATATTCTCAATCTAGTTGGAGATTTGAAGATAGCTGGGATTTACAAGTAGGTAATGATAAATTATTTGAAAGTGTACGCACTAAAGAATATGGTGAACATAAATTTTTAAATGTATTTTATCCTATAAATGGTACAGTCAAATTTATTTACAATAATATTAGTGGAACTAGTAAAGTTTTATGGGTAGATTTTAATATATTAGAAAATAGTAATTTACCTACACCTACTACACCTACTATACCTACCACTAGTGAAAAAAACTATAGATTTTTAGCTATAGGAGAAAGTGAATATACTTTACAAGGCGCTAATAACCTTATGGGTTGCACATATGATGCTGACAATATATCTAATTTATTTAAAGAGCATAAAGAAAGTGCTAAATTTACAAAAAATATAGTTGCAAAAAATAAAACTAAATCAGAAGCATTAAATTTAATAAAAAACACTTTTCAAGATGCACAAGATAATGATATTAGTTATTTGTTTTGGTCTGGACATGGTACTGTATATGAAGATAAGTTTGCTTTAGTAGCAAAAGATAACATAATAACAGTATATGAATTACAAACAATACTGGATGATATAAAAGGCACTAAGGTAATATTTATTGATACTTGCCACAGTGGACTTGCTATAGATAAAAATTTTGCATATACATTAGCTGTAGTGGAGGAGAAACTTAGAAGTATAGACAAAACATTAAATAAACAAGGATATAAGGTTTTAACAGCTAGTGCAGGGTCAGAAACATCCGGTGACTTGAGCGCTGGATATAATGGAAATCCTAATCCTTCAGGAGCTTTTACATGGGCATTAACACAAAGCATTAAAACTAAAAAATCTGATAAAGATAAAAATAGAATTGTAACTTTGGAAGAATTATATCAAAGTGTATTACATTTTTATGATGAATTTAATATTAAAAATCCTTATTTAAAGATAACACAAACAGCTCAAGTTTATCCAAGAAATGATACAAGTTCAATCTTTGAATATAAAGAAGGTGCTTAATTTGAGCCTACCTAAGTATATAATTAATTTTGAAGAGCTTACAGAGGATTTAAAAAATCATTTATTAAGTCTGATAGATGATAATATAAGAACTAATTATCCAGAGATAAATACCAACAATATACAAGATTTACTACAACAATTAAAGAATTTATTGCCAAGTGTACAATATGAAGGATTAAAGAAAAAAATTGATGCCTTTATATACAGAAAAATTGAAGGCATTCAAAAGGTGAAAGGTATATTATTAGATATCCCAGCAATACAAAATGATTACAAAGAACAATTTAAATTTGATAAAGATGTATATATTACAGGATTGCATTTTAATCAAACAGGCTGGAAAAAGGAAGATAAATATAGCTTAGAAATTAATAAAATTAAAATAATAGATAATGTAACAACTAAGGAAATAGGAGAGCATAAATACTTTAATACATTCTATAAAGTAAATGCTAATACGCCTATTTCTTTTGTTTTTCATAATTTAAGCGGCAATAGTAGACAGATAATTGTGGATTTAGAGTATATAGATGGAGAAGATTCTAGTATTACAGTAGAGCCACCACCAGGCATAGAGGATATAGATAATGAATGGGATATAGCAGTAGTAATGAATTGGGAAGAAAATACAGATGCAGATATAGATTTACATGGCAAGATAGATGATAAAAAAGTTTGGTATGGGAATAAATCCTATGATGGATTTTATCTTAATTTTGATTATACAAGTCATAAAACAAACAAAAATCCTGAAATAATAAGTGTTAAAGGGTACAAAAATAAAAAGCTTCTTATAAGTATAAAGAATTTTAATGGAGTAGAACTAAAAGAACCTGTAACTTTGGAAATATATCAATATAGACCTTATGGTAATAAACTACTTAAAAAATTTAATGTGAATTTAGATACAAATAGAGATTTAAAAGATATATTTATAATGGACTTAAATACTTTAAAAATAACAAATTTAAATAAATAATTGATAACAGGAGGTAGATAAAATGGCTACAGATAATTTTTATTTTGTTGAAGGAAATACAAGTGTAAAAAACTTAGTAAAAACATTAGCAGCTGAAATAACACAAAATTCAGGTATATATAAATGGGATTTAGTTTATCCAGATAGCATAAATAAAATAGGGTCAGCAGGAGAAGGAAGTACAATAAATCTTATAAAAGATAACTCTAAGACAGATAAAGTAGATACTGTATTTACAGTAGGTTCTCAAAATGATAAGTGTATTATAAAAGCAACAACAACCTATGGAAAAGAGTTTTATGTAAAAATAGATAGAGAAGAAGCGGACTTAACAAAAGAAGAAAAAAAGGCATTAATTGACTTTAATAAGTTGCATACTTATTATAACGGCAATGGGGATAGTTTTAGTAGAACAGATGCACAAGTATTAGAAATGATGGCTGGAGTTTCTGATAGATGGAGTAAAAGTGGTGATTATGATGTTTATGTCAGTGCTATGACTAAAAGCAATTCTATAAACAATATAAAATTGCAAATATCAGATAAATTAAACGCAGATAAAACAGATCTAGGTATATCTAAAAATATACAAGCTGAATATAATTATAGATTAGCATGGTATAGAAAATTACAACCAGAAATAAAAGACTTTTTACCCGTTCAATATTGGATAAATGTAACTAAAGATAGTATAAACTTAGTATTATGTGGAGATCCATCTGCGGATGTTCATCCTTATGAAAACTATCTTACATCTTATGCTTATATTGGAGCTTTAAAACCAGTAGAGGATTCAGCTTATACAGATGATAAATATAATTTTGGTATAACTGTATCTTCTGATATAGAACCAAATTATTCAAAGGTTTATGGAGAAAGAACTGCAACAGGAGTAACAGATGTTTGTATGATAGCTAATAAAATAGGTATGCCATATCAACCACATTATCCAGCTTTTTATGCTACTAATCCTTTTATGGATAAATGTAATGTAGAAGGTAGTAGATATAATCATAAAAAACATCAATTCTCAGATATAACACTTGTACATCCAGTTGATATGGAAAGAGGTAAAATGATTAATGTACTTGTAGGTGATGCCAGTGCAATAAACGATACAGATAGATTAGCATATAAGAAAGATACAGAAGAGGAAGAATATTATAAGAAATTTAAAATTACTGCGCCATATTGTTTCTTAAACAATAGTGCTAATATAAATTATTGTGTTGCTATTAGATGTTATAAAACAACTAAATAAGAGAGGTGGTATAAATGCCCCTACATAAAATACCCCTATGTAGTTTTGAATATGTAGGGGACAATGCTTTTTCTAGTGGAACTTTTATATACGATACTACAGAAAAAGTAGTAAAGACTACAGAAAAATTATTTTACAAAGAAACAATGGGTGAAATAGATAAAATTAAAGGAGATAAATTATTTTATAAAGAACCTAAAGATAATATAGAGAAAGAAAAGAATAAATATATATCCAAGAAAATTACTGATATAAAAAAAGAATTTGAAAAAGAGTTAGAATTAAGAAATAAAGAAGTAAATAAAAACAATACTATATCTTTAGATAAAATAAAATATATAAGTATAAATAGAATAACAAGTAAGGAACTTGATGTAAGAAAAAATACAGATATATCTATATGTTATAACAATAAGTTATTGGTAAGAGAAATTCTACAACTAAATAAAGCTAATAATTTAATAAATTTATCTATAGATAGAGAAAATCTACAACTGAATAAATTCAAAAGTATATATACAGATCTAATAGTAGAAAAAGAAATATTTAAAGGTGAATCTTTACAAAATTTAAAACTAGAGAAGTATATAAATATAGAAAAGAATATTGGATATTATCTTTATAGAATCTATTGCAAGGAAATAGATATAGATAAATTGAAGTTTGCTGAGAAACATGGATTTAAAAATATAAATAAAAATAAATATAGATTTATAGATAGATCCAATTTAAAAGAAGTGGCTAAAATAAGTAATAAAACAATGTTAAACAAAGATATTATAATTGGAATAGATATAGATACAAGTATAAATAATTTAAAAATATTAGATTTAAAAGATATAGATAGAAATTATAAAACTATGTTAATGTATAATATAGCTCTAAAGGATATAGAAAAATATAGAATTAAAAATGCATTAAATAAAATAGCACATAAAGAAATATGCAAAGACCATAATAAAAAATATTTTTATAAAGATGTATTTAAATTTATAGATAAAAGTATCAATGGGTATTTATATAGGCAAGCTATAAGATCTATATTTAAATATAATAATAGATATTTAGATAGGGAATATACAACTAATATATTTAAACATAACGAAAAATATTTAGATAATAGCCCTATAATTAATATCTATAAGCAGATAGAAAGAGATTTATTAAATTTAAGTATATGGCAAATTTATAGACAAAGTAATAAATATTTAAATAATGGAGCTATAAGACAAATATATACACCTAATAAAAATAAGTTTATTGAAATGACCAAAAGATGGTGGTGGTTAAAACCTACAAATCCAACGGATAGGCTAATTGTTCCTAATAAAGATTATATATATAATAATGATCTATTAAATAATTTAGATTATGAATATCTAAGATTTAATAATCATCCTATTGAATGGGGGAAAGATTGGGGAGTGGATTATAACATTCCACCTATGACAATTAGTATTGAAATAATGTTAGATTTAATAAATATCTTAATAATGATATGGCATAAAAATACGCAAGCTTGGTTAAATTGCACAGGTAAAGAATCTATCCAATTTATAATGGAATTAATTTATGATTGGTATACGTTAGATACATCAAGTCCAAATGCAGATTATATTAGAGCATATAGATGGATCAGGTGGGAGGCTGAAAAGGTATACTTCCTTAATACTGAAAATGGATTACAAGCTATAGGATTACTTATAGCTAATTTAATAGATTATCTAAAACAACATCATTTTAATTTAGTACCAATTTGGCATAATCCGAAAGCTATGGATATTGAAAGGAAATTTAATAAAGTAGCAACTAATGGTGATATTATGAAAGATTTAGATAAACTAAAAGGTAAGAGAAATTACATGATAGAAACACAGAACTTTGAAAAGAAAAATATATTTGGGAGGTAGATAGTATGTTAACAAGTACAATAGATTTTAAAAAAACTAGACAAAAGATGTGGGGAATATTAAAAAATAAAACCTTAGCCCAATTACCATACGGCCATGAAACAGATAAAAATGGAAGTGAAATAACATCTTACGCTACTAATTGTTATGAAGATGCACTAGAGGAAGCACATACATTATTAGCAAATGGTATAGGAACTAAAGATATACAAATAGTTGAGTTTGTACCATATGATTATATAATGCAGCCTAGAGTTTAGAGGTGATCTCAATGAAACTTATACAAGTTAAAAATGGATTATTAGAAGCTGAGAATTTTTTCTTGGCTTCTTCTTTTGCTGATTTTGCGGGAGAAAGCAATATAACTAGAGATATTAAAACAGGTAAATTAAAACTAATAAGTAATAATAAAATAGAAAGAAAATTTAATTATAAAGAATTTGTTATTGAGGTTGAAAAAGAAAATTTCAATGATATAAAAGATATGGATTATTCCATGCTTTATTTAGGGAATAGCGATCATATTTTTGGTATTAAGGATTTAAAATCAAATGAACAAAATAGATATTGGAAAATACTTAAGAAAGATAATTATATACAAGCTTATTCAAGTAATGATGGCAAAAATTATACAAACATGGGCGGAATGGAATTTGCAGAGCCACTTACAAAGCAAGGTTTTATGAAGTATAGTGATGAAGATTTTATATTAAATAATTACAAGGTTTACGCTAATCCCTATGTAACTATTCAGAATTTCCCAGAAAATACTTTATGTGAATTATATGATTTAGATAATAATTTAATTAAAACTAGATTATTTAATTCAGATATGGAATGTAAAGTATTTATAGATAGCAAAATAAGTGGATATTTTACATTTAAAGATAGGGATGGAAAAGTGATATATACTAGTGATGCTCTTCAGTTACAATATGGTGATATGTGGGTATTTAGTCCATATAATTTTGAAATTATATATCATGGAAATGTAGTAACTAATGTTAGTCCTGCTATGCTCCAAGATTTAGAAGAGCTAATAACAATTAAAAATATAGGAGATAAGGATTATAACAATATTAAAATAGGAACTGAAACACCTAGTAATGATTTAATACAATTATCCTTCGATGGTATAAATTATGCAGACTCTTTAACTATAGATAGTATAAAACAGCGTGAAAGTAAAGGTATATATGTAAAAATAACTAAAAATGCAGAAAATCATAATTTTGCAGTTAGAGACTTTCACTTAGTTATTAGTGAATAGGAGGTGGCTTAATGAGTGAATTTTTTAATGTAACTTTGGACAAGGATATAATTTTAGATGATAGTGTAATTTCTAATAAAACTGGATGGTCAAGTGAGAAAATACAAAAGGAAATAATAGATAAAAGAATTACAAAATTTGAGGAGCTTGAGGATGTAGATGTTACTAATAAGAAAAATAAACAATTAGTAGCTTATTCAGAGGAAACAGGAAAGTTTACAACTATTGATGGTATAGATGCAGGAGAAATAGTTGGCGCAGGGATGAAACAAATATCCAAAATGGGTATAGTGGGAAGTGCTGAAACGCCTAGAATCGTTAACATCCCTGTTAACACAGTAGATTTTAAAGTGCCTCGTGTGAATGTTTTGAGGTATGATACAGAAAATACACAGGATTTAATATCAGTTAAAAACGAATTTACTAATGATGAGAGTAATGATTTTATTGACGATAGAATGATGACCTTTGATGGTAAAGCACATTTAGAAACAAATCATATAAGTGATTTTGAAGTTGTTCAAGATACAGAAAGCTTTACAGAATATAGTGTTAATGTGGATAAAACGCTATTTAAAAAAATAGAAGGTTTTGAAACATTTGAAGATGGAGTTATTCAAAAATTAAAGACAAAGGCTATCCCATTTGATCGTTTACTTATTCCAAAAGGTGATATGAATTTAAGTAATGTAGATCATATAGATTATTTTAGATTAACTGCTAATGGTAACAATATAAGAATAGTTTGTAGTGTGGATAGCGGTAACACATGGAAAACATTTAGTGGAGAAAAATGGGTAAATGTTAATTTAACTGTAGATGACGTAAGGAAAAGTGGGATGAATATTGCTACTTTTAATGCTATTAATGATGTATTCTGGAATGAATTAATTACTACTAAAAAGATAAGATTTGCTTATTTGTTTAGCATGGACAGCATAACAGATATTGAAGAGATAGATAAACTAGATTTGCAATATGATGGTGTTGGAAGATGGAAACAGGTTAAAGAAGACTTATATGAAGTAATTTATGCTAGTAACACATTATTGCAAGTAGAATGTAAATTTAGTGGAAATATTAAAATTAATTATTAGCTGAGTGTTATTTTTAGACACTCAGTTTTTATTTTAGAAATTGTGATAAATAATAGATTTTAAATTAAATTTTTAAAGAAAGGGTGATAAGGGTATTATGGATAATTCGATATTTTGCTATTTAGATAATTCAAATGGAAATGATTTAAATATAGGGACAACAAAAGACAAAGCTTTTAAAACTATAGGTAAAGCTAAAGATTTTATAAAAAACAATGGTGGTATTGGGGATGTGTATATAATTGGATATTATAACATTCCATCATTTGAATTAGTTAACAATGATATTTTTTTAAATATAATAGGTATTTCTAAACAAAGTGAAATATATTATGTACATCCATTTGGAGATAATGTAAACTGTTTAAAAAATGTAAATTTTTACAAACTAAAAGTTTCATGTGGTGATAGTAGATTTAATTATCATCCATATACAGAAAACGTAAATTTTTATAATTGTATTATTACTTTTTCTGGGTGTCCTTTTTATGGATATAAAAGTAATTTTTATAATTGTATATTTGAAAATGCATTAACAAGTATAGATTATAGGTTTTCTGATGGAAATGTTTATAGAATAGGAGGAAAATTTTCAAATTGCATTTTCAATAAAAATATTTTTAACGAAAAAACTAATTTTATTTCCGCAATCAAACAATCTTACAATTTATCTGTAGATAATATATATTTTTATATTAATGAGAAAAATAAAAATGATATTTCTATAAGAAATAATGGAGACATCAATATTTTAAATGAAGATGGGACAAGAAGTGATATAGGTATATATGGAGGTATGACCCCGTATATATTTAATTTTTATAAATTTTTGCTAAAACAAAATCAAAATTATTATACAATAAAATCCGAATTTTATAAAAATAACAATTACAAGCCTATAACCGAATTAGAAGGCAAAGAAGTATTAACACAAAATAATTTTGAAACTTATGGCATAGATGATTTAAATTTATTAACTAAAACTATAGATACTCGGGTTATTAATGGTATAGATAAGGGTAGATTGGGTAGTGGAAAGTATTTTGAGGTTGGTTTATATAATTGCTGCAAGAGGGTAAAATCACAACCGGTATTAGATTATACTGATAATATAATGCCGCAGATGAACGCGTCTACTGTGAATGGAATTACTGTTACCGCTAGTAGTACTGAAGGTAATTATTATCCATATCAAGCCTTTGATAGAAATCCGTCTAATGCTTATGCATGGAGCTCAAATAGGTACGATAGTCCTGAAATAAGACAGAGTGCAAATTTATATATAAACTTCAATACTTTAACTAGAAAAGTATCAAAATATAAGATCTTATCATACTACTGCTATCCTTATGACATTAAATTGTATGGAAGTAATGATAATACTGATTGGAAATTATTGGATGAAAGAAATAATGTAGTTTCTGAATATAAATGGTATGATTTTAAATTTAAAAATACAATAAATTATCAATATTATAAATTTAATTTTAAAACAAATGAGGAAAAAGTATTTATTAATGAAATGGAATTAATGGAGTTAATTATACCGTTTAAATATTTAATCGAATATAATTCTCAACTTTATACATTCAATAACACAGAAATAATTCTATCATCATCACAAGTATTAGATGAAAATAACTTTATAAATAATGGGTTTGTAGATGCAACGGCAATTACAGAGGAGCAATGGAATACTGCTTTTTCAGATAAGTCTAATCTCAAACTTCTAATATGGACAGATGATATGAGTAAAACTGATGTCAATATAGAAACAGAAACAATTCCGTTTAGACCAATAGACAAATTAAAGAAAAATAGTGATATTTGTAATATATTATTTAAGGAAGTGTAGGAGGTGATATAAGATGGCTACAATAGGAGAACAATTATTACAAACTGAAAGTGGTTGGAAAAGATATGATGATACTGATAAAAACATCAGCTACATCGGAAATGGATGGAAAACAGATCATGATTCTCATTATTCAAATACAGTAGGAGATAAAATATGTTTTAATTTTGTTGGAAGTAAAATAAGAATATTAGTATTTACGAATAATAGTCATTCAAAAGATGTTAAAATAAAAATAAATAATACTGTTTATAGTTATGTGGAGTATATACATCCAATCACGCCTGCTTCACTAGTATTAATTTTTGAAAAAAAAATGACTAGTTTTAAAGAATATAGTGTTGAGATCTATATCGAAAAACAAGATAACGAATATGGATGGTTTGATTTAGATGCAATAGACATAGATGAAAATGGGATATTAAAACCTTATAATCCTAGTCTTAATAAATTTTTACTCAAACAAAATAACCAATATTATACAATAAAATATGAATTCTATAAAAATAGTAATTATGAACCTATAGCAGATTTACAAGAAAAAGAAATATTAACTCAAACTGATTTTGAAACTTACGGTATAGATGATTTGAATTTATTAACTAAAACTGTAGATACTCAAAATATTAATGGAACTGATAAAGGGAGGTTAGGGAATGGTAAGTTATTTGAGTTTGAGATGGATTCAAATTATAAAAGAATGATAAATCAGCCTAAATTTGATACAGAAGTAGAAGTAACAAACTCAGCTTGGCTAAATCAAGCCAAGTTTCCATTGGCGTCTGGTGGCATTTATCAATATTTTAATTTTGAGTTAAAAGAAGATTACTATAGTCGGTTTGATATAAATTTTACTTATACAGCAACAAGTCAATATATAATCTATTATACAGATGGAACAAAAAATACTGTTTTTGGTGATAATAATGATATTTATAATTTTAAAAATAGTGTTTTAGATAAAACAAAACAATGTAAAAGAATATCATTTAGATCCGATGTAAGTAGCGGAAGCTTTTTATCTTTTAAAATATTTAAAGAATATAAATTAAAATTCTTAATTCAATATAAATCTCAGCTATATACATTTGATGGTACAAATATAGTCTTATCACCTTCACAAGAATTAGATGAAAATAATTTTATAAATAATGGCTTTATAGATGCGACAGCAATTGGAAAAGGACAATGGAATATTGCTTTTCCAGATAAGTCTAATCTTAAACTTCTAATGTGGACAGATGATATGAGTAAAACTGATGTCAGTTTAGAAACAGAGATAATTCCCTTTAGACCAATAGATAAATTAAAGAAAAATAGTCATTTTTGTAATATATTATTTAATGAAGTATAAGAGGTGATATGAGATGGCTACAATAGGACAACAATTACTTCGACTTAAAAATGTGCAAGATAATAACTAATATAAAATAATTTTGAAATAAATAAAATGAAGAAAGGAATTATGAAAATGCCCAATAATTATTCGTTAAATTTAAATGGAACTGGTTATATTAGTGTAGATAATTTTCCTTCGTTTGGTAATGAATACACTCTTAAAATTTATATTTGTAAAAAATATAATGAGTTTCAAAAATGGACGGGTGTATTAATGAGAGGTGATTCAGATACATCTCAAGGAATCTATATACAAGATGATAATACATTATGTTTTACAAATAGTAAAAGTGGTAGAGTTATTTTAGATGATATGAAGAACTATAATATAAATGAGTGGAATTGTATAACTATTACACATAATAATAAAACTTTAAAATATTACAGAAATGGTAAACTTATAAAAATATTGCAAAATTTAAGATCGATAAATAGTAAAGAACAGTTATTCATAGGATATTGGGATAGATTTTGTAAATTTAATGGAAATATTGCTGAAATCGCAATATGGAATACCTGTTTGAATGACAAACAGGTATTAAATAGTTATAATAAAAAGCTTACTGGAGAAGAAAGTAATTTAGTTGCTTATTGGAGAATTAATGAAGGGAAAGGAGATATAATTTATGATTTATCAAATAATAAATTTAATGGAAATGTAATAAATAGTGAATGGGAAGTGACTGCACCTGCTATTACTTGTAACAAGTATTTATTAAAACAAAATAATAACTATTACTCAATAAATAATAATTATATAGATTTAGGAGAGATAGATAATAATAAAGAATTAAATAATTTAATAAATGAATATGGTTATAATGATTTATCTATACTTACTAAAGAATTAAATACTAAAAAAGTACCTGCAAAACTAGAAAATGATTATTACAAGTCCTTTGATATTGATTTAAATGATATAAAAGATGTTATAAATCTTATAGAAGAAAATGATAAAAAATGCATTGAATATAGTTGTAATAATTACAAAATATCAGATAAAGTTAAAGAAATTAATGATGGTAAATTTGAAGTGTTAATGAAGGAATGATGATAAGAATAATATAAAATATTCATTTTAAATATAATAATTTTTGAAATTTAATAAAGAAAGAGATGATTTTATGGGAAATTTTAAACCAGCTTGGGATTTAGAATATGATTGTAGTGTATTACCTAGTGCGTCTGGTTGGCATAATGTTGTAGGTGGAAATATGATGAGTATCATAGATGAGATGCTTTACATTAATGATAATTCCATATCTTCTGGTTCATATTTCGAAATGAAAAATGTAATTAATGATAGTAATATTGTAACTCTTGAATGTACTATAAAAGTTATGGGTTCTAATAAACATTTTTCTGTACAAATGCAAATAAATGATAACAAAATGGGAATGTTGATAGGATTAGAACCTAGCAAACTTACTATAATTGATGCAAATCTTTCAATTATAAAATCTATAGATATTGATTTAACTGATTTTAATATAATAAAAATTATTAAATATGGTCAATCTAAATTTGAATTGTATATAAATAATAAATTTATTTATGAAAATAGTTTAAATGACAATGGTAAAAATTATAATGGACTAATTATAGGTGCTGGTTCCACTGCATTTTTAGGTGAGTTATATATAAAAAATGTAAGATATTGTTTAGATGGAATACCAATTTATTATTCAGGTTCTTATTTAATTAATCAAAATGAAAATTATTATTCTACTAATTCTAATTTCCTTAATCTTGGACAACTTACAGATAATACTCGATTAGAAAATTGGTACAATAAATATGGTGCAGATGATGTAAATATAATAACCCAAAATTTAAATAATAAAGAATTCCCTATGTCTAAAGATGAAAGTGGAATATGGAAAACTGATTTTCAATTAGACATGAATGAAGTTATAGATAGTATTGAATTAATTGATACAGATGAGAATAATAAATCCATCAAATACAATTGTAATGATTATAGAATACTAGATTTATGTGATGATCAATTTAAGTTAACAATGTGTAAAAGTAAATAAAGATAAATTAGATGACCATAATAATAGGTCTTTTTTTATTGTAGAAAATTAGAGCATAGATATTATTTCTATTGCTCTAATTTTTTTGCAATACAAGAAAGTCTATAGATTAAAGGTATATACAAAAGATGTGTTTTATTTAATGGAGGTATAATGTGGAGTTAAAAGTTTGCGAAGAAAAACATAAAAGACTAGAAGAAAAAATTAATGTACATGATATTAGACTTAATGATCATGGGAAAAGAATTGATAAGATAGAACAAAATCAATCTAAAATAGATACTAAAATTGAGAATCTTTGTGATCAATTAAAGCAACTTGTGTCTGTTTTAAAATGGTATATAGGATTATCAGTAGGAGCTTTGGTAAGCTTCTTTTTTTATGCAATTCAACATAACATTTTTAAATAGAAAGCTAGGTGAATCATATTGGAGTTCTTAAAGAAATTTTTACAGATAAAAAAGATTATAGCATTATTCACTACTATAGTATTTTGTTATTTGAGTATTAATGGTAGATTATCAAGCACAGAATTTCTTTCTGTATTTACTTTAATAATAGGATTTTATTTTGGTCAAAGTTCAGCTAGACAAGCAGTTAAGGAAAGTAAAGAGCAGGAGTAAAGCCTGCTCTTTTTATTATGAAAAATATTAACTATAAATTCTGATGATAATTTTTTATTTTCAATTCAGTTATACAAATAATTATGGAAATTATTATTATTATTTAGTTGAAAAATATAATAAAAAACACAGGAGGTAATTTTAATATGTTATTTAATTTAAATCCAGGACATACATTAAGTGGTGGAGATGTAGGGACTAGGGGAATAAACGGATTAAAAGAAGAAGTTTTAACAAGGCAGTTAATAGAGGAAATAGATAAAGAACTAAGAGGGAGAGGACATAGAACTAATATATGTAGAGTAGACTATGCACCCACATTACAAGAAAGCTTAAATAAACAAGTGGCCTTATGTAATTCAGTAAATGCAGATTTAAATATTTGTATACATTTTAATACAACAGTAGGTGGATATGGATCAGAAGTATATACTTATAATGGTAAGTATTTAATAGAGGCAGATAGAGTATTAAAAGAATTAAATAAACTATGTTTTAGAAATAGGGGGATTAAAGATCAGCCTTTAGCATTAACCAAAAGAACTGAAGCTAAAACAATTTATGTAGAGGTATGTTTTATAGATAGTTCTGGAGATGTGATTATACTTAATAAATATGGAATGAATGGAATCGCCAAAGCAATAGTAAATGGTGTGTTAGGAACATCTTCAAATGTTGGAATTGCATCAGGTGAGAAAAATACAGATACAGCATGGATAAACCTAGATGGGAAAACAGGTACTATATGTACTCCAAGTGGTGTAAATGTTAGAGAAAACAAATCTACATCTAGTAGAATATTAGGAACCCTTCCCAATGGGGCCAAAGTACAATTATATCGTAAGGAAGGGGAATGGATGCATGTGTATTATCCTCCACATGGGGGGTATATATATTCTAGATATATAAGATACTAATTAAATTAGTATCTTATATTAAATTTCCTATACTAAATGCTAAAAATATCATTGTTTCAAATAATCTTTTAAGTATCACTAAAATACATTATTAATTTAGTGTATAATAGTTATAGTTTAAATTATAGGGGAAGTGATAATATGCTTAGATTTTTAGATGCAGGAGAATCTCATGGAAGGGCATTAGCAGCTATAATAGAAGGTATACCATCAAATATTCATATAGATATAGATTTTATAAATAAGGAATTAAAAAGAAGACAGACTGGCTATGGTAGAGGAAAAAGAATGATAATAGAAAAGGACAAAGTGGAAATATGGTCCGGTGTCAGAGCTAATAAAACTACAGGGAATCCCATAACTTTAATTATTTATAATAAAGACTATAACAATTGGAAAGAACTTATAAATAAAGAGGTAGAAGATAAAGATAAAATTTTTGTTCCTAGACCAGGTCATGGAGATTTAGTGGGACACATTAAATATAATACAGGAGATATAAGAAATGTAATAGAGAGAAGCTCAGCAAGAGAAACAGCTATTAGAACAGCTGTAGGTGCTATATGTAAATATATATTGAAATTATTGGGTATAGATATAAGAAGCAAAATACAAAGCATAGGAGAAATATTTGATGAGAATGTAGATATATATAATGATCATATATATAAAGAAATAGAAGATAGTCCTTTAAGATGTTACAATAAAAAAGTAGAAAATAACATGATAAATGAAATAGATAACTGTAAAAAAGAAGGAGATACTATAGGTGGAAGTATATATATATCTATAAAAGGCATGCCAGTAGGTATAGGAAGTTATACTCAATGGGATAGAAAATTAGATGCTCTGTTAAGTTATTCTATTATGTCTGTCCAGGGAATAAAGGTAGTAGAGTTTGGAGAAGGCCTAGATTTAAGTAAAAGAGGAAGTACCTTTAATGACGAGATATATTATGATGAAGATAATATAAAAAGAAAAAGCAATAACGCTGGAGGAATTGAAGCTGGAGTATCTAATGGTGAGGATATAATAGTAAAGGCTTATATGAAACCAATACCATCTATAAAAAAAACTATAATAACCATTAATTTAAAAGAAAAAACAAATGTAGAAAACAGATACGAAAGATCTGATGTTTGTGGTGTTGTGCCAGCTTCTATAGTCTTAGAAAATGTATGTGCATTTGAAATATTAAAAGAAATTTTGAATACATATCCCTGTGATGATTTCAATATGTTAAAAAAATACATGAGAGAAATGTAAAATTTGGAGGTTCATTTATGAATAAAGAAAGATTATTAATATTAGATAGTAATAGTTTATTAAATAGAGCTTTTTATGCATTACCTGATCTTATGACTGGAGAGGGAATTCATACTAATGCTATATATGGTTTTGTTAATATGCTTTTAAAAATGAAAGAAGAGATAAACCCAGATTATATAGTTGCAGCTTTTGATAGAAAGGCACCTACCTTTAGACATGAAGAATATAAGGACTACAAAGCAGGTAGAAAAAAGATGCCAGAGGAACTTGCACAGCAGTTTCCTATAGTAAAAGAGCTTTTGTCCGCATTAGCCATAAATATATTCGAAATTGATGGGTTTGAAGCAGACGATCTAATAGGAACTTTATCTGTATTTGCAGAGGAAAAAGGAATAGAAGTTTACATAGTTACAGGAGATAAAGATGCCCTACAATTGGCTACAGATAATGTAAAAGTAGTTATAACTAAAAAGGGTATTACAGAAAAAGAAATTTATGATAAAAATAGAATGGTAGAGGAGTTTGGAGTTACTCCTAAAGAATTTATAGATGTAAAAGGTCTTATGGGAGACACATCTGACAATATACCTGGAGTACCTGGAATAGGTGAAAAAACTGCCTTTAAGCTTATAAAAGAATATAAAAGTATAGAAACAGTACTTGAAAACATAGAGAATATAAAAGGAAAAAAATTAAAGGAAAATTTACATGAATATAGAGAACAGGCTATATTTAGCAAAAAATTAGCTACTATTATATGTAATGTTCCTATAGATATGAGTTTAGAAGATATAAAATCAAAGGAAGAATATGATATAAACAAAGTTAGAGAAATGTTTGAAAGGTTAGAATTTAAGTCTTTAATGAATAAAGTAGGTAAAAGTGATGAGGAAGAAACGGTAGAAGAGGAAGTTTCTTATAAAAATATAGTTTCTTTAGAAGAATTTAAAGATCTAAAAAATAATATAATAAAATATAAAGAAAATGATTTATATCTGTATTTTGAATTAGAAGATATAGTTTTATTTTCTAAATCTAGAGTAAAAACATTATATGCTAATTTTAAAGATGAAGTTTATAGAATAGACTTTGAAATGCTTATAAAAAATACTAAAGAACAATTTATAGAAGTATGTAAAGAAATATTTGAAAGTAAAGAAATTAAAAAAATTACCTATGATGCAAAAAATCCAAGGACTATATTAAGAAAGTTAGGAATAGAGTTTAATGGTATAAAATTTGATATAAATTTAGCTGCATATCTAATAGATCCAGTGAGGAAAGAATATGAGATATCTAGTTTAGCTTCAGAATACTTGTTTAAAAATATAAACAGAGAAGATGAATTTTTAAAAATAAAAGAAGTTAATATAATGCCTAATTTATATAAAGTGCTGGAAGAAAAAATAAAAGAGCAAGATATGGAAGAATTGCTATATAAGGTAGAACAACCTCTTACAGAAACATTATCAGCTATGGAGACAGAAGGTTTTAAAGTTGATAAAGATATACTTTTACAGCTAGAGAAAAAATTTAAAGGGGAAATAGAAAGTACTCAGCTAGAAATATATTCAATGTCTGAAGAAGAATTTAATATAAATTCTCCTAAACAGTTAGGGAAAATACTCTTTGAAAAATTAGATTTACCCGTTATAAAGAAAACAAAGACAGGATATTCTACTAACGCAGAGGTACTGGATAAATTAAGAGATAAACATCCAATAATAGATAAAATAACTTATTATAGACAGTTAACAAAAATATACTCTACTTATATAGAAGGGCTAAAAGCTGCTATAGATGAGGATGGAAAAATACATTCAAATTTTAATCAAACTGTTACAGCTACAGGAAGATTATCTAGTACAGAGCCTAATCTTCAAAATATACCTATAAAATATGAAATGGGAAGAGAAATAAGAAAGGTATTTATCCCTAATACAGGGGATTCTGTAATACTTTCAGCGGATTATTCACAAATAGAATTAAGAGTATTAGCACATATATCTGATGATAAAAATATGATAAGTGCCTTTAATGAACATGATGATATTCATACTAAAACTGCATCAGAAGTGTTTAAAGTTCCAATAGAAGAAGTAACACCTCTTATGAGAGGTAATGCTAAAGCAGTTAATTTTGGTATAGTTTATGGTATAGGAGACTTTAGCTTATCTCAAGATTTAAATATAACTAGAAAAGAAGCAAAGCAGTATATAGATGCTTATTTGGAGAGATATCCTAATGTAAAACTTTATTTAGAAAATATAGTAGAAGAAGCTATTGAAAAAGGTTATGTAAGTACTATATTAAATAGAAGAAGATACATAAAAGAGGTTAAGTCCTCAAATAAAATAGTTAAAGCTGCAGGAGAAAGGCTAGCTATGAATAGTCCAATACAAGGAAGTGCAGCGGATATAATAAAATTAGCTATGGTAAATGTTCATAGAAAATTAAAAGAAGATAATTTTAAAAGTAGTATAATATTACAAGTACATGATGAATTAATATTAAATGTCCATAAAGATGAACTAGAAAAAATCAAAGCTTTAGTAAAAAAAGAAATGGAACAGGTTTTAGAATTAAAAGTTGGGTTAGACGTGGATATAAACATAGGTAATAATTGGTATGAGGCAAAGTAGGGAGTTGTTTTATGTATTGCTTAAAAAGTATTTTTAAAATTGGTCTTACAGGTGGTATAGGTGCTGGTAAAAGTACTATATCAGAAATGATAAAAGAAAAAAATATACCAGTAATAGATGCGGATAAAATAAGCAGAGAGGTATTAAAGTTATATCCTGAAATTTTAATAAGGGTAAAAGAAGTTTTTGGTAAAGAATTTTTAGATGATAATGGTGATTTAAAAAGAAGAGAGTTTGGCAGTTATATATTTAAAAATAAAAATAAAAGAATGGAATATGAAAATATAATAATGCCTTATATAACAAAAGAAACCTTTAAAAGAATAAAATTATTAGAGGAAAATAAAGAATCAATTTGTGTATTAGATGCTCCTACACTAATAGAACAAGGCTTATACAAATATATGGATATAAATATATTAGTTTGGGTGGATAAAGATACACAAATAAATAGGGTTGTAAAAAGAGATGGCTTAAATAGAAGTGAAGTTATGAATAGAATAAACTCTCAAATGTCTATGGAAGAAAAAAAGAAGTTTGTAGAATATATAATAGATAATTCTAAAGATATAGAAAATACAAAGAGTGAATTAGATAAGATTTTTATGGAAGTAATGATTAAAGCAAGGCAGAAGGGGGGAGTGCTCTAATATTAGGGCAAAAAAAAGTGAAGTTTTTAAGAAGACTTTTGATTTTAATATTAACAATTATGTTATTAATAAATATAACAACTATAGCAAAATATATTTTCCCTATAAAATATAGAGATTATATAGATATGTATGCTAATGAACATAAATTAGATCCTTACTTTGTAGCAGCAGTTATAAAAACTGAAAGTAATTTTAAAAAAGATGCTGCCTCTAAAAAAAATGCACAGGGACTTATGCAAATAACTCCAGAAACAGGAGAATGGGTAGCAGAAAAAATGGGAATGAAAGATTTTAATATTGATGATTTAAAAGATCCAGAAACTAATATAAAAATGGGATGTTGGTATTTAAATAATTTAAAAGAAGAATTTGATGGTAATATGGATCTTGTATTAGCTGCATATAATGGTGGTAGGGGAAATGTTCAGAAGTGGTTAAAAGACTCAGAGCATTCAAAAGACGGTGAAAGTCTTCATTATATACCTTTTAAGGAAACAGACAAATATGTAAAAAAGGTAAAGGCCATATATAATATATATAGATTTTTATATAAAAGTTAAATAATAATTTAATAAGTTTATTGACAATAATATAAAAATATTATAATATAACTATAACTTATTTGTTCTATTAAAATTTATGTACCGAAATTTAGCAGGTGTGCTGGAATCGGCAGACAGGCACGTTTGAGGGGCGTGTGTCTAAGGACGTATGGGTTCAAGTCCCATCACCTGCACCATGTGTTTAAAATATATTAATTTTGAGTAATTATTATTTAAAGTTAATAAAGATACTTAATATTTTGTAATTAATCTATATTATAAAAAACATTTTATATAGATCCAAATAAAATAAAAAAACTATTGAAAAATTATAAATTAGTGTTTATAATAAATATAGAAAACAAATTAATAAAGATTAGAAGTTCTGGGATATACGCTAGGCTCTATATTTTGAACCTACATCACAAGTACGGGAGTTCAATATTTAGATATGGATATGAACCTTATTGTGAGACCTATAAATGGCATTAGGGAGATAGAAACATCTGTGAGAACACCCACCTATCGGAAGATAGGTGTCAAAATTGGAGCTACGGTATTTTGGATATTATAATTAGATATAAAGAGAAGTATTTATACTTCTCTTTTTTTATATTATATAGAAATATATACTATAAAGTTATGGAAATATCTTATCTAGAACTTTATTTATTAAAAAAAATATATATGATATAATTATATAAACTATATAAAAGTTAATTTATTAAGAAAAGATTGTGGGAGGAGTTTTTATGCCTAATAAGTTTTTAATTATAGATAATAGCATACTTCCGGATATTTTTGAAAAGGTTGTAAAGGTAAAAGAACTTTTAGCTAATGGAAAAGTAAAAGATATAACAGAAGGTGTAAAAACAGTAGGAATTAGTAGAAGTACTTATTATAAATATAAAGATTTTGTATTTTCTGTATCTGAAGGTGTGAAAAGTCAAAAGGCAACTATAGGATTATTACTAGGACATGAAAGGGGAACTCTTTCTAAAATATTAGATAGAATAGCAGAGTATCAGGGGAATATACTTACTATAAATCAAGACATACCTATAAACAATACTGCAAATGTAAGCATTACCTTTGATATATCGCAAATGAGTATAGGATTAAAAGAATTAGTTGAGGAAATAAAAAATACTAAAAATGTAATAAAAGTGGATTTGATAGCTATGGAATAATAAAAAACTTCATCTTTTTAGCAGATGAAGTTTTTTATTTACTACAGGTTGAATATAATTAAATTATAAGGTCCCCTACAATAACTGTTATGGCTGAACCGGATAAAATTATATTTTCACCTTCTAATCTAATTTTAAATTTGCTGTTTCCTTTTATATAAGTTTTTTGTTCTTTTAGGCTTTCTAAATAATCTATAGTTAAATCTTCTTCTATTTCTAACGCTTTAGAAAAGTTATGTAATAAACATAATTTTTTCTCAAGAGTTAAAGGAATTTTTATTTCTATAAAATCAGTATTTAATTTTGTTTCTAAAACATCTTCCCTACAATAGAATTTAATATGTTCTTTTTCGTCTATAAGACCTTCTTGCCATAAAATATGAGAAGCAGCTAAAATAGATTTTACACATAAGCACAATTCACCTTTAGGTGAAAAGATATTTGTTTTATATCCATCAGTGTCCTTACATAAAAAAATGGTTTCTGATAGGTTAAGTTCTAGTGCTACATTTTCCATGTAATCCTTTTCTACGGGTTCGTTTAATAAGCATACTCCAATAGAATTTCCTAAAAAAACTTTGTTAGTAAAAGTGTTTACTTGATAGATATTCATTATTTGTACCCCCAAACCAACATAATACGTATATATTATAACATAGAATAAAAAAATAAAATTAAGTATTTGATGAAATTTTGCATTTATTTTTAAATTTATAAATTTTCTAACTTAAATTTCTTATATAACTATGTTAAATAATTAAAATTTAATAAAAACTAATGATATGTATTAATAAATAATTCCAAAAAATTATAATAATAAATAATATAGAATATAAATTTATATAAAAAGAAAAAATAATTTATATTTATACATTTATATGTAGAAAAAGGGTATATGAGGTATGATTTAATATATAAAGGTCCATTTATTTTAATGGATCTTTATATGCTAAATTTATTAAGTGAAATGTTGGAGTTAATATATAGAGGATTTTCCACCAAATTGTAGAATAACTTATTAAAGTGAGGGGGGATAAAATGTTAGATATAAATCTAAAATACGAGGATATAGAAATAGCTAATATAGAAAAAGAAAATATAGAAGATGTTTTTTATATGATGAAGTCTAACGAAAATGAAGCAAATGTAGATTACCATCCCTTAACAAATGTAAAAGAATTAGAAGATACATTTATAGAATATTATTTAAGTGAATGTGAATTCTTTATTAAAATAATGTATAGATCTTATTTAATTGGAGTTATGAAGGGAAGAGCAGAATTTAAAAATCCAAATGAAATTTGGATTCTATATTTTTTTAAAGATCGCTATAAATTAGAAGATAGAAAATGGTATAGTATAATTCATAATTTAGAGATATATTTTTTTAAACAATATGGTATAGATGATTTTTATGTGGTTGTTGATAATAATAATTTAAATTTAATAAATATATTTAAGAAAAATGGTTTTTCTATATCAAGAATATACGAAAAAAATAAATATGATAACATAAATAGTAATGAAATAGTATTAAAAAAACTAAGACATATAAGCAGAATTAAATGTTACATATGAAGATATTTTTGGATAGAATTTAATAAAATATAAATTTTGTTTTTAAATTAAAAAGCTGTAAGTTTAGGGTATTGTATTATAATATTTTAAATTTGATAGCTTTTTTTATTTAAGTAAATTATTTTACATAGCATTTTATTTGAATTTTTTTGTTAGTTATATTTATAAAAATATAGAATATATATTTATAAAAAGGAATCTAACAATTATGGGAGGGATGAAAAAATGAGATACACACGATATGATATTAAGAAGAAAAATAAATCTAATTTTACATTTTTTTTAACAATAGCATTAGTTTTGGTTTTAGCTTTTATATTAGGGACTGTGATATTTAATCTGTTTTCCCCTAGTAATATAAAAAAAGGTAATACTAGTACGAAAAATAATATTAATGTAGTTAAAAACAAAGATAATAAAGCCAGCAGCTCAAACTACATAGCTATACAGAGAGGAATATATGCTAAAAAAGAGAATGTCTCTGAGGTTTTAAATAGTTTAAAACCATATGGCAATATATTTACTGTAGAAGATAATGGTAAAACTAGAGTTTTCCTGGGAATATATGAAGAAGATGAGGGAATAAAACTAATGAAAAAATTAACAGATAATAAAGTAGATAATTCTAAAATAACGTTTGTAATGAATAAAAAAGATCTATGTGATGCAGAAATATCAGAAATTATTACTGCTTATATTAAAGTAGTAAATAAATTATCAGAAAAAGATGTTAAATCAGTAAAGACAGAAGAAATAAAGAAATGGATGTCTTCATTAGATAAAGTTGACAAAAACAGTTCTAATATAAAAACTTTAAATAATCTAAAAGAACATATAAATAAATTACCAAAGGATTTAACAAAAGATCAGGCTAGTAAAAGTTACATTTTTATTTATAATACTTTAAAAGAAGTAAATAATAAATAGCATCTGTTTTTCAGATGCTTATTTTTTGCTTAAAAAATTTTTTAGAGACTTGTTTAAGTTTTTATTAAATGATAAACTATACTAGATATAATTTTAAGGTGGGGTTGTTATGAAAAGTCCAGATAAAAATAAAAGTTTATTAGGAGTTTTTATACTATTAGGGGCTATTTTAGGTAGCATTGCTGGTGAAATATTAGGTTCTAGCTTTACTAAGTTATCCTTTTTAAAAACCGCATATAAAGTAGGAACTACTTCGCCACTGAATTTAGACCTAAAAGTCTTAAATTTAGCTATAGGTTTAAATTTTGATATTAATATTATGACTATAATGGGTATAGTATTGGCAATAATATTATACAGGAAATAATAGGAAGTGATATCAGTGAAAAATATTATATTAGCTTCTGCATCTGAAAGACGACAAGAGCTTTTAAAAAGAATATTAGAAGATTTTCAGATTATAGTAAGTGATTTTGATGAGAGTAGCGCACCTTTTAAAGATAACATACCGTCTTATGTAATGAATTTAGCAGAAGGGAAGGCTAGATCTGTTAGTAAAAAAATAATGGATCAAGATAGCAATCTAGTAATAGGATGTGATACACTAGTAGCTTTTAACAATAAAGTATTAGGTAAACCTAAAGATAAAAAAGATGCTTTTGAAATGTTGCAGGCTTTAAGTGGTAATGAGCATGAAGTTTATTCTGGATTAGCTATATTAGATGTTAAATCTAATAAAATAATAACGGATTTTGTTTGTACTAAAGTTAAATTTTCAAAACTAACTTCATTGCAAATAGAAAAATATATAAATACAGGGGATTCTATGGATAAAGCAGGTGCATATGGTATTCAAGGAAAAGCAGGAGTTTTTGTTGAAAACATCAATGGATGCTATTATAATGTTGTAGGGTTACCTTTAAATAAATTAAATTCTATGTTAATGGAGATGGGGGTAAATCTTTAAAAGGAGTTGTATAAATGGACAATAACTTTAAAATAAAGGATTTACCTAAAAATGAAAGACCACAGGAAAGACTTATAAGATATGGAGCAGAAGTTCTTTCAAATTCAGAACTTTTAGCTGTTATTTTAAGGACTGGTACTAAAAATCAAAATATAATGATGCTTGCAAGTAGTTTAATTAAAGAAACTGGTGGCTTGGATCAACTTTTTAATCAATCTATAGAAGAGTTAACTAAAATTAAAGGAATAGGTGTAACAAAAGCAGTTCAAATATTAGCATTATCAGAGCTTTCTAAGAGGTTTAAAACTTATAAATCTGGCAATGAATATAAGATAAGTACACCTTTAGATGTATCTAATTTAGTTATGGAAGATATGAAGTATTTAAAACAAGAAAAATTAAAAATATTAATTTTAAATACTAAAAATATAGTTACATATATAAGAGATGTTTTTATAGGAACTCTTAATTCATCTATAGTACATCCAAGAGAAATATTCTGTGAAGCTATAAAGAAAAATGGTGCATCCATAATTATATGTCATAATCATCCATCAGGGGATCCAACCCCTAGCAAAGAAGATATAAATATAACTTTGAGATTAAAAGAATGTGGTAAATTAATAGGAATAGATTTATTAGATCATATAATAATTGGTGAAAATAAGTATGTAAGTATGAAAGAAAAAGGTACAATATAACTAAGGAATAGAGAGGAGTAAAACTTTTATGAGATTGTTTGGTATAACTAAAGATATGGGAATAGATTTAGGTACAGCAAATACATTAGTATATATTAAAGGAAAGGGGGTTGTTTTAAGCGAACCCTCTGTTGTGGCTATAAATAAAGATGTAAATAAGGTTCTTGCCGTAGGTGATGAAGCAAAACAAATGATAGGTAGAACCCCAGGAAATATAGTGGCTATTAGACCATTAAAAGATGGAGTAATAGCAGATTTCGACGTTACTCAAATAATGCTTAAAAAATTTATAGAAAAAGTAAGCCCAAAGGGAGGATTTACTAATCCAAGAATAGTAGTCTGTTTCCCATCAGGAGTTACAGAAGTAGAAAAAAGAGCTATTGATGAAGCAACGAAGTCAGCTGGAGCAAGAGAAGTGGTTCTTATGGAAGAACCAATGGCAGCAGCTATCGGAGCGGGACTTCCAGTTAATGAACCTACAGGAAGTATGATAGTAGATATAGGTGGAGGAACTACAGAGGTTGCTATTATATCATTAGGAGGTATAGTAACAAGTAAATCCTTAAGAGTGGCTGGAGACGAATTAGATCAGTCTATAATAAACTACATAAAGAAAGAATATAGCTTGATGATTGGTGAAAGAACAGCTGAAAATATAAAAGTAGAATTAGGTTCAGCTTATGAAACTGATGAAGATAAAACAATGGAAATAAGAGGTAGAGATTTGATTACAGGCTTACCAAAAGTTATAACTATTTCTCAAAAAGAAGTTAGAGAAGCTTTAAGTGAACCAGTTATTTCAATAATAGAAGCTATAAAAACTACATTAGAAAAAACTCCACCAGAACTTGCAGCTGATATAATGGACAAAGGAATAATGTTAGCAGGAGGCGGTGCTCTGCTTAGAGGATTAGACCAACTTATAAACGAAGAAACTCATATGCCTGTTCATATTGCTGAATCTCCACTTGATTGTGTAGCTGTCGGTGCTGGTAAAGCACTAGATACTATAGATAAAATATTAGATAGTAAAAAATAATAGACTATGAAGTTCTTTAAAAATAAACTGACAGTAACTATAATTGTACTGTCAGTTACCTTTTTAGTATTAATAACACAAAGTGCGGAGAGAAGCAAGATATCTTTTGTGGAAAGTGGCATAGGGACTGTAGTTAATCCAGTTCAAGGAGTTTTTTATAAAGTAAACAAAAAAATTAGAAATTCTATTGGTTTTGTTCTTAACATACCAGATGTAAAAAAAGAAAATGTAGAATTAAAATCTAAAAATAGTAAACTTGAAAGTCAGTTGGTAGAATATAAGTCTTTAAAGGATGAAAATGAAAGATTGAGAAAAATGCTTAATTTTAAAAATCAGCATTCAGAATTTAACTATGTTGGTGCGGATATAATTGGTAAAAGTGGTGGTAACTATTTAGATGAGTTTACCATAAATAAAGGGTCTAATGATGGGATATCTAAAGGGATGGTTGCAATAACAAACGAAGGTTTAGTAGGACAAGTAATAGCTACAGGAGGAAGTTGGGCTAAAGTTCAATCTTTATCTAATGAAAATTTAGCTGTTAGTGCTATGGTAGATAGTACTAAAGAAAATAGTGGTGTTATAAAAGGATTTAAAGATAGCCAAAATAATATTTTAGCAAAATTATATTTTTTACCAATGGATTCTAAAATAAAAGAAAAAGATATTATTTTAACTTCTGGTCTTGGAGCAATGTATCCTAAAGGTATAAGAATAGGGGAAGTAAAAAGTATAGAAGTAGATAAGGGTAAAGTAATGAAAAATGCTATAATTAAACCTTATGTAGATTTAAGAAAAATAGAAGAAGTATTTATAGTAATGCCTAAAAATAAAGAAGAAGTAAAATATTAAGGTGATGCATATGAAAAAAAAATTAATATTAGGAGCTATTTTAATATTACTTGCCATATTGGATAATTCTTTAATGCCTTTTGTAGCAATAAAAGGTGTATATCCTAGTCTTTTATTCGTTTTTATAGTAAGCTACTCTATAATAAAGGATAAATGGGAGGCTATTTGGATTGGTATTTTCGCAGGTATGCTTCAAGATTTATACTTTGCTAATGTATTTGGGATAAATTCTTTAATAAATATGTTTGTTTGTTTAATAGCAGCCGAAATAGGTGTAAATATAATAAAAAGTAAAATATTAATACCAGTGATATCTTCTTTTGCACTAAGCATATTTAAAGGAGTTTTCATATGGGTTATAGCTTATTTTTTAAAGATTAATATAAGTTATAGTTTAATAGCTTTTAATAGTATATATAATGGGGTAATAACAATTATAGTTTATAAATTAGTATATAATTTATGTAGAAAAAAATATATGGATAAAAAGTGGGAATTCTAAAGGAATGGTGATTTAGTCAATGAAGATAAACAAAGATAAAAAATTTACTAGATTTGGTGGTCTTATGTTGGTAATGGTATTTATAATTACCGCAATTATATCTAGACTTGTTTATTTGCAACTTATGAATTCACAGGAGTACAAAGAAAAAGCAAATAATAGATCCATAAGAGAAATTCCAGATCCTGCTCCAAGAGGGAATATAATAGATAGAAATGGAGTAGTATTAGCCACTAATAAGCAAAATTACATGCTTATATATAATGAAACAGCAGAAAATAAAGAAAGTTTTTTTTCTACTATGGAAAAAGTATTTAGCATATTAGATCAATATAAAGAAAAACAAACGGATGATTTTGAACTTAAAATTAATCCTTATAGATTTGAATTTAAAGCTAGTACAGCTGAGGCAAAAAGAGCAGCAGAGTTAAGATTTAAAAAAGATAGAGGATTAGATGATGTAGTTACAAAAAAATTATTTTCAGGTAAAAACAAAAAAGAAAAAGAAGAATTAACAAAAGAAGATAAAGCTAAAATAGATGAGGAGTTATTAAAAATAACTCCAGAGGAAACCTTTAAATATTTATTAGAACAATATAAAATAGATACAAAGAAATATTCTCTAGAACAGCAAAGAAGATTTATGATAGTAAAAGATGCAGCAAAAATGCAGAGCTTTTCAGGATATAAATCTGTTGATGTGGCAAGTAATATAAAGAAAGAAACAGCTTTTATATTTCTTCAGAAATTAAATGATTTACCAGGTATAGATGTAAGCACTCAACCCATAAGAGTTTATCCTTATAAGGAAGTAGGATCAGCAGTACTAGGCTATATATCTAAAATAAGTGGTGATAATGAGAAATATAAAGAAAAGGGATATGACCCAAGTTCTGATTATATAGGTATAGATGGAATAGAGGGTGTTTTTGAAGAAAGACTTAAGGGATCTAAAGGTGGAAGAATTGTTAAACTTAATAAAACAGGAAGGGTTATAGAAGAATTAGGAAGAAGAGAACCTTATCCAGGTCAAAATATACAACTTACTATAGATACGAATATACAGAAGGCTGCAGAAGAGTCGCTGGATTCTGTAATGAAAGATCTTCAACAAAGAGGAGTACAAGGCGATGTTAATACATCTAATGCTACAAGAGGTGCTGCAGTAGCATTAGATGTAAATACAGGAGAAATTTTAGCTTTGGCAAGTAGGCCAGGCTTTGATCCTAACTTATTTGCAACTCCAGGAGGATTAACCCCAGAACTATATAAACAATATTTTAACCCGGATTTAACTGAGTTTGGAAAACAATATATACTTAATAAAGGATTAATGGGCTATTATCCGGGAAATACTTTAGACGAGGTTTTAGAAAAGTTATTTCCTTTAGATAAAAGTATAAAAAATAATAAAACTATGAGGCAAGATTTATATGATATATATCCAAAGCCTTTTTATAATTATGCTACTATGTCTGTAGTACCTCCAGGATCTACATTTAAAGCTATGACAG
The DNA here is from genome assembly GCF_001276985.1 of Clostridium botulinum. GTDB lineage: Bacteria > Bacillota > Clostridia > Clostridiales > Clostridiaceae > Clostridium_F > Clostridium_F botulinum. Next base: position 608,105 of record NZ_LHUL01000026.1, on the reverse strand, counting down.
CTATTGCAGGATTAGAATCAGGGGTTATAACTCCTGGATATTCTATAAGCGATACGGGCGTTTTTGATGACGGAAAGAAGTTTGTAAAGAAATTCGCAGTAGGTGGCTATGGTTCCGTTGATTTATATAGAGGATTAGAGGTTTCTAGTAACCCTTATTTTATGACAGTAGGTAAATTATTAAGAGAGAGTTTTGGTGATGATATACTTGCAAAATACGCTTGGAAATTTGGGTTAGGTGTTCCACCAAATTCAGATGAAAAAGCTTCTACAGGAATAGAAATTCCTGAAAAGTTTGGACAAGTATTTAATACTTATACATTATCTAATGTTTATGCAACTCAATACTTGTGGCAAACTATGTCTACTTTAAAATCAGGAACAGATGCTAGGGGAAATAAATTTCCATCTATAAATTTATATGATAGCGAAAAAGATTCAGACAAGGTTAAGGAATTAAAGAAACAAATTAAAAATTCTATACAGGACTCTATAAAAGAAGGAACTAAAAAGTTTGATTCTAATAATTATATAAAAATGCTTACAGAGTTAGTTAATCAAGATCCTATCTATAAAGGTAAAAATGTAAGTAAAGATCAAATAAAAAGAATTGTAGATGTTATATACTATGTAACAATATCAGATGCTCACTTCCAGTTAGGTGTAGGTGCTAATATGTACAATGCTGCTATAGGACAAGGTATAAGTAACTTTACTCCATTACAATTGGCTAATTTTGTTAGTACTATAGCTAATGGAGGAGATAGATATAAATTGCATTTGGTGAAAGAAATAAAAGATGCAGATGGTAATGTAGTAGAAACAGTTAAACCAGAGATAGTTGAAAAGACTAATGTAAGCAAAGAGAATTTAGCTGCTGTAAGGCAAGGAATGGCACGAGTTAATGAGGGAACAGATGGTACTGCAGCAGCAGTGTTTAAGGGTTTCCCTATACAAACAGCAGGTAAAACAGGATCTTCTACTTTTAGTAATAGTCAAGATTATTATGGAAGAACATCTTATGGTGTTTATATAGGATTTGCTCCAGTTGATAATCCAAAAATAGCAGTATGTGTTATTGTATTTGATGGTGGACACGGAGGATCTGTTGCACCTGTAGCAAAGGCTATGTATGAAGCCTATTTTAAGAAGGAACTTAATAAAGACAAACCAGATGCAGCTAAAGCATCAAATTCAGGGCAAAAGGAAAATACTAAGAATTCAGATGCTAGCGGAGATGATGCAAAGGACATAGAAAATAAAAATACAAATAGCAGATAAATAAATATAAACTATATCCACACTATAAATTATTTTATATAATAGATAGTGTGGATATTTTAAAATGGAAAATATTAAATAAATAAAAGTATAATAAACAGAAGGAATTAATAAAAAAATGTGGAAATATAAATTAAGATAGTGTTTTTTATAGCTACTTTGGAGGTTTTTATTTTGGAAGACAATATAGTAATAAAAGGTAACAAAGAAGGTCTTGTTGTAATAATTAATATGAATAAATTTAGAGATTTTAACGATATGATTAATTCGTTAATACAAAAATTATCTCATGGAAAACAATTTTATAAGGGATCTACATTAAAAATATCTACAGAATTAAAACTCATAAACGAAAAAAACTTAAGAAGACTCAAAGATGTTCTTTTTGAAGAGTTTATGATAAAAGATTGCATATTTGAGGATAAGGAAGATAGATCCAATAAACCCTTTAGTGGCATATATGAAGGAAGAACAAAATTTATAAGAAGAACTGTAAGAGGAGGACAAGTAGTACGATATAATGGAAATTTAGTTATAATTGGGGATGTTAATTCTGGTGCAGAAATATATGCGGCGGGAAATGTGGTAGTTTTAGGAGCTTTAAGGGGACATGTTCATGCTGGATTTACAGGAAATCATAAGGCTATAGTGGCAGCATTTTATCTACAACCTTCCATACTTCAAATAGCAAATGTTATGACTAGATCACCAGAAGATAATGTAAAACCCCAATATCCAGAAGTTGCAAAGATTAAATCAAGCATAATAGTAGTAGAACCATATCTACCGGACAAATTTATATAAATTAAGGAGGACAAAAAATGGGAGAAGTGATAGTTGTTACCTCTGGTAAAGGTGGAGTAGGAAAAACAACCACATCGGCTAATATATCTACAGCTTTAGCTGCAATGGATAAAAAAGTAGTTGTTATAGATGGAGATACAGGATTAAGAAACCTTGATGTTTTAATGGGGCTTGAAAATAGAATAGTATTTACCCTATTAGATGTAATAGAAGAAAGATGTAAGTTAAAACAAGCATTAATAAAGGATAAAAGATTAAATAGTTTATATCTATTACCAACAGCACAAACAAGAGATAAAGAAGATGTTAATGTGGATGACATGCTTAAAATAGTCAATGATTTAAAGCAGGAATTTGATTATGTGATTTTGGATTGTCCAGCAGGCATAGAAAGAGGATTTGAAAGCTCTATAGCAGGAGCAGATAGAGCTTTAGTAGTTGTAAATCCAGAAGTAACATCTGTAAGAGATGCAGATAGAGTTATAGGGAAATTAGATGCTAAAGGCCTAGATAATCATCAGCTTATAGTAAATAGATTAAATTATGAAATGACACAAAGCGGAGATATGTTAGATATTGAAGATATAATTGATAGTTTAGCTATAAAGCTTATAGGGGTAGTGCCGGACGATAGAAATATAACTATAGCTACAAATAAAGGAGAACCTATAGTTTTAGATAATGGAGCTGTAGCTGGACAGGCATTTAGAAACATTGCAAAAAGGATTACTGGAGAAGAAGTACCTATAATGGATTTAAGAAGTAAGGAACAGGGCTTTTTTAAATCCTTTAAAAAATTATTTGGGTTAAAGTAGGAGTGATAAGGTAATGGATTTATTTAAGTTTTTTTCAAAACAATCATCAAAAGATGTAGCCAAGGAAAGACTTAAACTTATATTAATACAAGATAGGAACTCTATATCTCCAGATGTTTTAGAATCTATAAGAGAAGATATGCTAAAGGTAATATCTAAATACATAGAAATAGATAATGAAGATGTAGATATAAAGATGAGTAGTGTAGAAGAAATAGAAGGCATGTCTCCAGCATTAATAGCTAGTATTCCAATAAAGAGAATAAAGAAAAAATAAATAAAAAATTAAGAGATTTTTTTAGCTATGTATAAATTTGTACATAGCTTTTTGTGTGTGATATGGTATAATCATATTTGTAATTAAGGGGTGATAAGATGTTTGATAAATTTTTTATAAATAGAAAACTTTTAAAAGAGTTAGATTATAGTATGATTATAATTTCTGTAGCAATAATGATTTTTAGTGCTTTAAATATATATAGTGCTACCCATATGAAATATGGTACAAGCTTTTTCCAAAAACAATTAATTTGGTTAGCTGTAGGCCTTATTATAATTTATGTAGTTCTAATATTTGATTATATTATTATTGAAAATTATGCCAATATATTTTATTGGTTTACTATATTTTTGCTTATTTTAAATGATACAGTTCTTAAAAAAACAGTTAATGGTGCAGGCTCTTGGCTGAAGTTAGGACCTATATCCATACAACCTTCAGAGTTTGCTAAGATGGCTTTAATTATAATGTTAGCTAAGAAATTAGATGATATGGAAGGAGAAATAAACAACTTAAGGAATTTTTTTACCTTAGCTTTTTATGCTGTAATACCTATGATATTAATTGTAATTCAACCGGATATGGGTATGACTATGGTGTTTTTTTTCACTGTGTTAGGTATGTTTTTTGTAGCAGGATTAGACGGAAAAGTAATATCAGGAGGGCTTGCTGGGCTAACTGCACTAGTAGCTATTATTTGGAATTCTCCTTTAATGCAACAATATTGGAAAAATAGGCTTACTTCATTTTTACATCCTGAAGCAGATGAACTAAATACAGGACTTCAACTTGTGCAATCGAAAATAGGTATAGGGTCTGGTGGTTTTTTAGGAAAGGGATTTTTAAAAGGAACACAAATAGCAGGTGGATATATTCCAGAAGCTCATACAGATTTTATTTTTTCTGTTATAGGTGAAGAATGGGGTTTTATAGGAGCTGCAATTTTGTTAATATTTTATGGGATTTTAATATATAAATTTATAAAAACTGCAAAAAATTCTAAAGATATATTTGGAACTATGGTAACCATTGGTGTAACAGCTTCTTTTATGTTTTCAATACTTCAAAATATTGGGATGACTATAGGCATAGTACCTATAACAGGTATAGCACTTCCATTTATGAGTTATGGAGGAAGTTCGTCATTAAATAATTTTTTAGCTTTGGCATTAGTATTAAATATAAATATGAGAAGAAAAAAAATAAATTTTTAAAAGTATATAAACCTATTTAGTCAAATAAAAATTAGTACTAAATAGGTTTTTTCTTTATAATGAGCTTTTAAAATATATTTATGTATACACTATAATATTTTAAATTTCAATAGTAACTTGATTATTTTAAAGCAATATGAACGATATAAATTTTAATCTCCTTAAGAATTAGAAGTCATATATTGTTAAAAATTCTGTTTAAAAACTTAGGATTTTTAACAATATATGACTTTGTTATTTATAGAAAATTTTTTAAGTAATAAATAGATAAAAAATCCAATATAAATAAGAATATAAAAGTATTGTAGGAGTGGTTAGATTGTATAATTCTCAATATGAAGAATATTATAATTCATTAAAAAATAGAAAAAATAATAATTTAAGAAATAGTAATTATATGTATGGAGAAAGAAATAATAGAAGAGAAAATTTTAATAGTAATTTTTTTCAGAAACGTATTATTAGAGATCTAATAGGGGTATTTTTATTATCGGTATTTGTTTTAGGTTTAAAAGCTTTTTCTAATTCCCAAACTCAGATGGTGTATAATTACTCTAAAAAAATAGTTAATGAAAATTATGATTATAAAAAAGTAATTAATAAGGCTAAAAACTTAGATGTAAATTTTTTAGAAGATAAAATTTTAAAATATATAGACACTTTTAAATCGAAGGTTACAGGGGAAAAGACTATAGAAGAATTAATAAGTAATGATTTTGTACTACCTTTAGATGGCAAAGTAACTTCCACCTACGGAGAAAGAGAAGATCCTATAAATAAGAAAAAAGCTTTTCATAAAGGGATAGATATAGATGCTAAAGAAAACACAGAAGTACTAGCAAGTTTTGGTGGCACAGTAAAGGAGTGTGGAGAAGATAAAGAGTTAGGTAAATATATACTTTTAGATCATGGACAAGGCATAGAAACTAAATATGCTCATTTAAATAAAATAAAGGTAAAGAAAGGGGAAGAAGTGAAAAAAGGAAAAGATATAGCTGAAAGTGGTAATACAGGGAAAAGTACAGGAGCCCATCTTCATTTTGAAATAATTTATATGGGAGAGAATAAAAATCCACAAGATTATTTTTCAAATATAAAAGAATAAAAGTAATGCATAGTGAATATTGTAGTAGATGTAAGCAATTCTTAAGAGGCAAACATGGTAAAAATAAATAAATATTTTATTCCCTATGTGGTATTCTTATTTTATTTGGGATATAAAGGAAGTTTTCTATTATCAATTTCTGTTGTTTTTGTACATGAGCTAATTCATTATGTAACAGCCAGATATTTAGGATTTACAGGATTTAATATAGAAATTTATCCTTTAGGATTATCCTTAAAATTAGATAAACTAGAAAATGCTAATTTTAAGGAAGATTTATTAATATCATTATCTGCACCAATAGTTAATATTTTTTTTGCAATAATTTTTTGTATAGCTTATGGAGTATATAATAATAACAGTTTGTACTTATTATATAAAAGTAATTTGATAATAGGTGTTTTTAATCTTATGCCAGCCCTTCCACTAGATGGTGGAAGAATACTAAGAGATCTATTATGTTTTAAAACTTTTTATAGAAGGGCAAATGAGATCACTATAAACATTAGTATTGGTATAAGTGTTTTTTTTATGGTATTATATATTTTTTTATTTATGAAGGGTTATAATAATTTCAATTTAGGTATAATATCCTTATTTATAACAGGATTTTCATTAAAGGAAAAGGAAAGGGTAGCTTATATTATTATGAGACATATAGTCAAAAAGCGATGTAAATTTATAAAGAGGGGATACATTGAAAATCAAAATGTGTCTGTTCATTATAATAATACTTTATTACAGACACTTTCACTTATAGATAAAAATAAATATTATATATTTGCAGTGCTAGACGATAATATGAAAATATTAGATACTTTATATGAAAATGAAATATTAGAAGCTTTAAAAAACTATGGTAATATAAAAATAGGTGAATTTATTAATATAAAAAGTAAAAAATAAATAAGGAAGCTTTTATAAGCATGGATAGAACAATGGATTCTTTTGTAATTGTTTTTATCCATGCTTATGTGTTAAAATGTAATAATGTGATAAACCATGAGGAGGAAATTTGATGAACAGAATATCAGATGATGTACTATTCAGAGTAGAAAAACCTGCCAGATATATAGGAGGAGAATTAAACTCTTATAATAAAGATTTAAATGATATAGACATAAGATATGCATTTTGTTTTCCAGATGTTTATGAAGTTGGAATGTCTCATTTAGGTATGAAAATACTTTATTACATATTAAATGAAAGAAAAGATATTTTCTGTGAAAGAGTTTTTGCACCTTGGCCAGATATGGAGAAAATAATGAGGGAAGAAAATATTCCGCTATATGGTTTGGAAAGCAAAGATCCCATAAAGGATTTTGATTTTATAGGATTTACTCTGCAATATGAAATGAGTTACACTAATATATTAAATATGTTAGATCTAGCTGGAGTTACTATAAGGGCTTCGGAAAGAAGGGAAGAGGAACCTATAGTAATGTGCGGAGGACCTTGTGCATATAACCCAGAACCACTTTATAACATAGCAGATATGTTTGTTCTAGGGGAAGGGGAAGAATTAAATACTAAGATATTAGATTTATATAAAAAATATAAAGGCAAAGGAAATAAAAGGGAATTTTTAAGAGAAGCATCTAAAATAAGAGGAGTGTATATACCTTCTCTTTATGAGGTTACTTATAAAAAAGATAATACTATAAAAGAATTTAAACCTCTATATGATGATGTGCCTAAAAAAGTAAAAAAAGTTATTATTAATAATATAAACGATGTAGTTTATCCAGATAAGTTTGTTGTTCCTTATACTGATATAGTTCATGATAGAATAGTTTTAGAAACTTTTAGAGGATGTACAAGAGGCTGTAGATTTTGTCAAGCTGGAATGATATATAGACCTGTAAGAGAAAAGAAAACAGAAAGGTTATTAGAATTATCTGATAAATTAATAAAAAATACAGGATATGATGAAGTAACACTATCTTCTTTAAGTATATGTGATTATTCTGATATACAAAATCTTGTATTCTCAATGGTAGAAAGACATAAAGAGGGTAAAGTAGGAGTAACATTACCTTCATTAAGAATAGATTCTTTTTCAGTAGATTTAATAAAAGAAATACAAAAGGTTAGAAAAACCGGACTTACTTTTGCACCAGAAGCAGGAAGTCAAAGGATGAGAGATGTTATAAATAAAGGTGTAACAGAAGAAAATTTAATGACCTCAGTAAAAAGTGCTTTTGAAGCAGGCTGGTCTACTATAAAATTATACTTTATGCTAGGATTGCCTTATGAAACATTAGAAGATGTTATAGGAATAGCAGAGTTGGGACAAAAGGTTGTACAAAAATATTATGAAGTTCCAAAGGAAGTAAGAAAGAAGGGACTTAAAGTTACTGTAAGTACATCTATTTTTGTACCAAAGCCATTTACTCCATTTCAATGGGCACCACAGGATACCATGGAAGATGTAAGAAAGAAAATAGAGGCTGTAAGAGGAGCTATAAAAAGCAAACAAATAACCTATAACTGGCATGAATCCTTAGTAAGTTATATGGAAGCTATATTTGCAAGAGGAGATAGAAGAATTTGTGATGTTTTAATAAAAGCTTTTGAAAAAGGTGCTAGGTTTGATGGATGGAACCAATACTTTGACTTTAATATATGGAAAGAAGCATTGGAAGAAAGCAATGTAGATGGAGATTTCTATGCTTATAGACAAAGAGAATATGATGAAATACTTCCTTGGGATTTTGTAGATACAGGAGTTTCAAAGGAGTTCTTAATGAGAGAAAATGAAAGAGCTAAAAAGGCAGAAGTAACTCCAGATTGTAGACAGGGCTGTAAGAATTGCGGAGTAAATGTTAATTTAGAAGGAGAGTGTTTTGAAGGTGCGATATCTAATTAAATTTTCAAAGGAAGGTAATATAAAATTTGTATCTCATTTAGACCTTCAAAGAACTCTACAAAGAAATTTTAAAAGAAGTGGATTACCTGTAGAGTATTCAAAAGGTTTTAATCCTCATATAATTATGTCTTTAGCTCAACCTTTAGCAGTAGGACTTTACTCTAAAGGAGAGTATTTAGATGTATCTTTTATAGAAGAAGAAGATGAGAAAATAATTGTAGATAAATTAAATAGTACTGCTCCTTCAGGTATAAAATATTTTAAAGCTGTAAAATTAAAAGAGGGTACAAATAAAAAAGTATTCAAGTCTATGGCAGCAGTAGCAGCAGCAAAATATATAATACAAATAAAATATAAAAGTACGGAAAATTTAGAAGATAAGTTAAAAGTATTATTAAAGATGGATAATTGGGATATAATTAAAAAAGGTAAAAAGGGAAGCAAAAATGTAAATATAAAACCTATGATTAAAAATATAGATTATTCTATAGGAAGTAATTTATTAAAAATAAATGTTTTAGTAAGTTGTGGAAGCATACAAAATCTTTCTGCAGATCTTTTAGCACAATTTATAAAGGAAAATACATCTGACATAAAAGAAAATAGTTTTGTAGATATAGAAAGACAAGAAATATATGGAGAATACAAAAATAAATTAGTAGCTCTTTCTGATTACGCTATGTATGTATAAACAGAGTTCTTAGCTTCAGAGGGAATTTTTACTCTCTCTAAAGATTAGAAATCGTTATCCAGGGGCGTAGTCGCTCTTTGCTCCCACTGGGAGTATTAGAGCGAGTAGTCATCGGATAAATTATTTTCTTTATTTAAAGAAGGGAAGTGCCTTTAGAGTGAAAGAAATATTTATAGAAAGGCAAAGAGAAAATGTAAGGATAGTTTTAAGAGAAAATAATCACATAAAAGAATTATTTATAGAAGAAGATAATAAATCTCCTCAGGTTGGAGAGATTTACGTAGGTATGGTTAAAAATATAATTCCTGCTATAAAAAGCGCTTTTGTAGATATAGGTTGGAATAAGAATGCATATCTTTATTTAGATAAAAAGTTCAATAATACCCATATAAAAAAAGGAGATTATATTTTAGTAGAAGTAGTTAAAGAGGACTTGAATAAAAAAGGTCCTAAAGTAACTAATGCTATAACTATACCGGGCAGATATACAGTTCTTCAAATTTTAAACAATGAAATTACATTTTCTCATAAAATAAAAGATGAAAAAATAAGAACAGAAATACAAAATAATATAGTAAAGCCTAAAGATGTAGGAATTTTAATAAGAACGGAAGCTATAAATACAAGTATAGAAAATATAAATAATGAGATAAGAAGATTATATAAAATATATAGTTCCCTTATAGAAAAATCTAAATATAAAATGAATACAGGAGTTCTATTTCAAAACGGAGGAATAGTAGGCAAAATACTAAGAGATAAATTAAACGATAATATATCAAAAATTTATTTAAATTGTAGAGAAGACTATGTTTATGTAAGTGAGTTTCTAAAAGAATACGGAGAAAACAATATAAAACTAGATATTTATGAAGGAGAAAGAAATCTTTTAGATTATTATGCTATAGAAAAAGAAATACTTTCTCTTAGAAATAAAAAAGTTTATTTAAATTGTGGAGGCTATATTATAATAGATAAAACTGAAGCAATGTATGTAGTGGACGTTAACTCTGGTAAAAATGTGAAGGGGAATTCCATGGAGAAAACTATTTTTACTACTAATATGGAGGCTGCGGATGAAATTTGTAATCAAATTATACTTAGAAATTTAAATGGGATTATTGTAATAGATTTTATAGATATGGATAATGAAAATCTTAAAGAAAAAGTCTTAGATAAATTAAAGCAGGGACTAAAAAGAGATAAAAATAAATCTGTTGTTTATCCCTTTACTGAATTAAATTTGGTTCAAATAGCTAGAAAAAGACAGGGCAAAACAATATATGATTATATAGAACAGCCTTGCAAATGTTGTAGTGGAAAAGGGTCTATAGTTAGTTTTACTTATATGAAGTTATTAATTAGAAATGAAATAATAAATATTTTGAATATGAGAGAGATAAAGGATATATATATAGAACTAAATAAAAGATATAAAGATTATATAGATAAAAATAGAATACAATTCATATCAGAAATTGAAGCTTTAGAAAAAAATATTTATATAAATTATATAGATGCTGAAAATCAGTATAAGGTAGAACCATTAATATTTAAAAATCAAATAGAAGATGTAAAAGACCTTAAGATTTATTAATAAAATTTCTTTACAAAGTAAGGCCGCTATGGTAAAATGGCTTTTGTAGACCGCTCAGAAAAGGTGTTAAACATGATTTGCATGTACCTTAATTGGCGAGACTGGAATGAGGAGGTGTTTTTAATGTACGCAGTTGTAGTTACTGGAGGAAAGCAATATAAAGTTGCTGAAGGAGATATACTATTCGTTGAAAAATTAACAGCTGATGTTGATTCAACAGTAGAATTAGACAATGTTCTTTTAGTAGGAAAAGACAACGGAGAAACTGTTGTTGGAAAACCAATGGTAGAAGGTGCTAAAGTTACAGCTAAAGTATTAGCACAAGGAAAAGCTAAAAAAGTTGTTGTATTTAAATACAAACCAAAAAAAGACTACAGAAAAAAACAAGGTCACAGACAACCATATACAAAAATCCAAATAGAAAAAATTAACGCATAATTATGGTTAATGTAGTATTTAAAAAAGAAAATAATGATATAGTATTTGTTAAAATGAGTGGTCATGCGGGGTCTACAGACCAGGGGTATGACATGGTATGTTCTGCTATATCTGCTGTATCAATTACAATAGTTAATGGTATAACAGAAGTATTAAAGATTAATCCTTTAATAAAAGAGGAAGATGGCTTTTTAAGTATAGATTTAAGATCTTGTATTAAAGAAGACATACATAAATGCCAAGTGCTTATGAGTACTATGTTGTTAGGATTAAAAAGTATAGAATTTAATTACAGTGAATATATAAAACTTACAATGGAGGAGGTGTAGTCATGTTAGTAATGAACCTTCAACTATTTGCTCATAAAAAAGGGGTAGGTAGTTCAAAGAACGGAAGAGATAGTGAAGCTAAAAGATTAGGAGTGAAATGCTCTGACGGACAATTCGTTTTAGCTGGAAATATATTAGTTAGACAAAGAGGAACAAAAATCCATCCAGGTCTAAACGTTGGAAGAGGTGGAGATGATACATTATTTGCTAAAATCGACGGTGTAGTAAAATACGAAAGACTTGGAAGAGATAAGAAAAAAGCTAGTGTATATCCAGTAGAAGTTGAAGAAGTAGTAGCTGAATAATTAAAAGCACCCTTTATAAGGGTGCTTTTTTAGGATTCAATTAAATAATTTTTTATTTAGGGAAAGGTTCACTATTATAATACACACTTTACCTTCCATAGTTAAGAAATAAAATGTTAAAAAATAATTATATAAATCATTAAAAATATATAAATATTTTATAAAATAATATTTATATGCATAAAATAAGATATAATAATAATTGATTTTAAATTAAGAAAACAACATTTATGTTAATATAAATATAAAATTTTTTGATAAATAATATAATAAGAAATTATAGAATTAACGCAATTGAATATACATTTAAATTATTATAGCTAGATTTTATAAAAAACATTATATATTAATTATCGAAATAAAGAGGAGTGAAAAACTTTGTTTATAGATACAGCCAAAATATTTGTAAAATCAGGAAAGGGAGGAGATGGATCCATCTCTTTTAGAAGAGAAAAATATATAGCCTTTGGAGGACCAGATGGTGGAGATGGTGGTAAAGGCGGTAATGTAGTACTAGTAGTAGATCCTAATATGACAACTCTATTAGATTTTACTTATAAAAGAAAATATAAAGCAGAACCAGGTGGAAATGGCGCAGGATCAAAATGTTTTGGTAAAAACGGTAAAGATCTACATATAAAAGTACCTATGGGAACTATAGTTAAAGATGCAGAAACAGACAAAATAATGGCAGATTTATCAAAGCCAGAGGATTCTTATGTGGTTGCTAAAGGTGGAAGAGGTGGTAAAGGTAATTGCAGATTTACAACACCTACAAGACAGGCACCAGATTTTGCAGAACCAGGTATGCCAGAGGAAGAAAGATGGATTAAGCTTGAATTAAAGCTTTTAGCAGATGTGGGTCTTATAGGATTTCCTAACGTGGGAAAATCTACTTTATTATCAGTCGTATCTAAAGCTAGACCTAAAATAGCTAACTATCATTTTACTACATTAAAACCTAATTTAGGCGTGGTAAGTATTGAAGGTGTAAATAATTTTGTAATTGCAGATATACCAGGAATAATTGAAGGTGCTTCAGAAGGAGTAGGATTAGGTTTAGATTTTTTAAGACATGTAGAGAGAACAAGAGTATTAATTCATGTAATAGATATATCTTCTGTAGAAGGAAGAGACCCTTATGATGATTTTTTAAAGATAAACGAAGAACTAAAAAGATATAGTGTAAAACTTTATGATAGACCTCAAATAATAGCTGCTAATAAATCTGATATGTTATTTGATGAAGAAAAGTTTGAAGAATTTAAAACAAAAGTAGAAAAACATGGTTATAATAAGGTGTTTAAGATATCAGCAGCTACAAAGCAAGGTGTAGATGATCTTATGAAAGAAGCTGCAAGACTTTTAAGTACTATACTTGTTACAGATCTAGAAATATCAGAAGAAGATAGATTTATAGAGGAAGAAAAGAGATTTACATACTCTATAAGAAAAGAAGATAACACTTATATTGTGGAAGGAAGTTTTGTAGATAGACTTTTGAATGCAGTTAATGTAAATGATCCAGATGATTTAAGATATTTCCATAAAGTACTTAAAAATAAAGGGGTAATGGAAGAATTAATGGAAATGGGTATTGAAGATGGTGATGTTGTACGATTAAATGACTTTGAATTTGATTTTTTATTATAATATATGACTTTAGGAGGAATACAATAATGATAACAACAAAACAGAGAAGTTATTTAAGATCTTTAGCTAATAAGATGGATGCTATATTTCAAATAGGTAAAGATGGATTAAATGATAACTTATTAAAACAAATAGATGATGCATTAGAAGCTAGAGAATTAATAAAGATATCTGTTCTAAAAAATAGTTTTTATACAGCAAAAGAAGCTTCAAGTGAAATATGTGAGGAATTAAATTGTGAAGGGATACAATGTATAGGGAGTAAAGTGGTTTTATATAGAAAATCAAAAAAGAAACCTAAAATAGAATTGCCACAATAAGATAAAAAATAACATTAAATTTCATATGAAAATTTTAGTTGTATTTTTAATTTAAGTAATTTTAAAATTAATTTTGGCTACCTATACTATATATAAATTCAGTAGTTATCAATGTTTATTGAATATTAAACATTGAATATCCAAAACTGATTAGTGATTAGCAAGCATTGGCTGTTAATCCTTTAGTCTAGTATTAGGTAGTTAATAATTATAAGTAGTTTATATTAAATGGGGGCGTTTCTATGATTAATAAGGCTATACTTGGAGGCACCTTTGATCCTATTCATAATGCTCATATAAATGTAGCCTATGAAGCTCTTGAAAGATTCAATTTAGAAGAGGTTATATTTATACCAGCAGGAAATCCGCCACATAAGATAAAGTTAAAAAAGACACCAGCGCACATAAGATATGAGATGGTTAAGCTTGCAATAGAAAAAGAAACAAGATTTAGTATAAGTGATTTTGAAATAAAATCAAAAGGTTTAAGCTACACATACAGAACTTTAAAACATTTTAAAGAAAAAGAACCAGAAACGAATTGGTATTTTATAACTGGTGAAGATTGTTTATCCTATTTAGAACATTGGAAATATATAGACGAAATATTTAATATATGTAACTTCGTTATATTTAGCAGAGAAGGATTTAAAGAAAAGGAAGAAATAATAAAAAAGAAAAAATCTATATTGTTAAAATATAGAAAAGAAATATTATTTATGGATGCTTCTATATTAGACATATCTTCTACAAAAATAAGAAATCGTATAAAAGAAGGAAAAGAAGTAAGTTTTTATATGCCAGATAAGGTTTATAAATTTATTCTTCAAAATAATTTATATAAATAATAGGTTTGATATTAAATTATAATTAAATTTATGCATAAATTTAATTTATGTGTTGATTATTTTCTTTGGGGAGGGGCAAAATATGTGGACTGAGGAACAAATAGATACATATTTAAAAGAAAATTTAAAAGAAGATAGATATAATCATGTAATAAGTGTAAAAGAAACAGCTGTAAAACTAGCAGAAAAATATAGTGTTGATGTATATAAGGCTAAAATTGCAGCTTTATGCCATGATTGTGCTAAAAATATGAGCGATAATGAATTATTGAATATGATAAAAGAACATAATATAAATTTAGATTGGATTTCATTAAAAAATTTACAAATAACTCATGGATTAGTGGCAACAATAATAATGAGAGAAAAAATGGGAATAGAGGATATAGATATATTAAATGCAGTAAAATATCATACTACAGGAAGAAATAATATGAGTATGTTAGAAAAAATTATTTATTTAGCAGATATAATAGAACCATTAAGGGGATTTAATGGAGTTGAAAGATTAAGAAAATTAGCATTGATAGATATAGACAAAGCTATGATAGAATCTTTAAATTCAACAATACAATATGTGGTTAGTAAAGGAGAACTATTACATATCGATACAGTGATAGCTAGAAATTGCTTAGTAAATGATAAATTGTAGGTGAAATGTTATGGGGAATGATATTAAAAAGAAAAAAAAGACTCGTAAAAGAAAAAAAAGTAGAGGTTTAAAAATTATCATTATATTCTTTTCTTTTATTATACTATTAGGAGTATTGGGGTATTTTTATCTTTTGGGATTTAATCATAATTCAAAGTTAGGAGATGGAAAAATAAATACTAAGAAAGCGGAAGCTGGAGAGCCTGTAAATATACTTGTTATGGGAGTAGATATTGGAGATCCTAATTCTAAAGATGCATCAGACCCTAAAAGAACAGATACTATGCTTGTAGTTAATTATAATCCTAAAACTAAAAAGATAAATATGGTATCCGTACCAAGAGATACTCGTGTAACTATGAATGGGAAAAAAATAAAAATAAATTCAGCTCATGCCATAAATGGAGTAAACGGTTCTATAGAAGCTGTAGAAAATCTTTTAGGCATAGAAATAAACAATTATGCTAAGATAGATTATGAAGGATTTAGAAAGGTTATAGATGCTATAGGGGGAGTAGAGATGGATATAACGAGAAATATGAATTATGATGATCCATCTCAAAATTTACACATACATTTTAAAAAGGGCGCTACGGTACA
Source organism: Clostridium botulinum (assembly GCF_001276985.1). Classification (GTDB taxonomy): domain Bacteria; phylum Bacillota; class Clostridia; order Clostridiales; family Clostridiaceae; genus Clostridium_F; species Clostridium_F botulinum. Next base: position 592,305 of record NZ_LHUL01000026.1, on the reverse strand, counting down.
TTTAGATGGAAAAAAAGCAGAAGAATTTTTTCGATGGAGAAAAAATAACGATGGTACAGGTTTTGCAGATGGAGATTTAGGTAGAATAGAAAATCAACATAAATTTATATCAAAGGTAGTGGAAAAAGTCAAAAGCCCAAGTATAATACCTAAAATTCCAAATATATTAAGCACTATACCAGATTATGTAGAAACAGATATGTCTCCAGAAGAAATAATTAAATATGGATATGCTGTAACTAAAGGAGATAAATCTGGTATTAATATGGTTACTCTTCAAGGGGAAGCTAAGTATATAGGTAATATTTCATATTTTATATATGATAGAGAAAAAAATAGAGACATAGTACAGACTTTAAAAACAGGAGTAACATCACAAAGAGATGATAGTACTGAGATAGATAAAAGTGAAATTAAAATCAAGGTATTAAATGGAACAAAAGTTAATGGTTTGGCTGCTGATTGTGAAAGAAAGTTAAAAGAAATGGGATATAGTAACATTGTTACAGGTAATGGAGAAAGAAGAGAATTAACAAAAGTTCGCCTAAAAAAAGATAGTTTTATATCTACAAGAGAAATAGAAAATTATTTAAATATTCCAAATATAGAGAAAAATATCCAATCCGATGAAAACTTTGATATAATAATATTATTAGGAAAAGATTTTGCTAATAATAGAAATTAAGAGGAGGATTATTTTATGGAAAAAGTAGTTATAAGTACAAAAAAAGCTCCAGCAGCATTAGGTGCATATTCACAGGCTATAAAAATAGGAGATTTATTATTTACTTCAGGACAAATTCCACTAGATCCAGCAACAGGAGAATTAATTTCTGATGATATCAAAAAAGCAACAGAAAGATCTATGGAAAACTTAAAAGCTGTTTTAGAGGAAGCAGGAACTTCTTTTGAAAAGGTAGTAAAGACAGTTATCTTTATAAAAGATATGAATGACTTTGCAGCAGTAAATGAAGTATATGCAAAATATTTTAAAGAAAATCCACCTGCAAGATCTTGTGTGCAAGTTGGTAAATTACCAAAAGATGCTTTAGTAGAAATAGAATTAGTGGCTATGATATAGCATACATAAAATGAAGGGATTTTTCCCTTCATTTTTGGTTTTTAGGAATTTTAATGATTTATAATTAACCAATAAAAAGTTTGATTATCTTCTACCTAATTCACACTGCTTCTAATAATTCTATCTTCTATCAAAGTGAGAAATATCAGGATTGTTGAACTATAGTGATTTAGAATTTTTATACTATTATAAGGATTACTATATACTTTGATAGATTATATTAGTAAGAAAGATCTGCATTCATAGCAATGCATGATTTTCTTTTATTTTGATGTTATAATACTATGGTAAAATATTATTATAGGATTTAAAAGGAGAAAAATTAATGGATAATAAATTAATTTTTGTAGTTAAAAAAATTAATCATAATATTGATATAAAAGATTATTTAAGGGAAATGGAAAACTTATCAGGAAGGTTTATTAGGAAAGCTGTTAGGGATGGAAGAGTCTTTGTTAATAAAGAAAAGGTAATAAAGAAACACAAATTGTCACAAGATGATTTAATAGAAATTTATATGCAAGAAGATGAACATCAAAATATAGAGCCAGAGGATATGAATATAGAAATAGTATATGAAGATAATGACATTATAGTTATAAACAAAAGGCCTGGCATAGTAGTGCATCCTACTAAAGGTCATCCCACAGGAACTTTATCTAATGGAATATTATATCATTTTAAGAAAAATGGAGAAAAATCTATAGTAAGATTAGTTAGTAGATTAGATAGAGATACATCTGGATTAATAATAATAGCTAAAAATCAGTTTTCACATATGAGATTAGCTTCAGATATGAGTAAAGATAGGTTTAGGAAAATATATATAGCAGTAGTGCACGGAAGTATGAAAGAAAAAGAAGGAAGAATTAATTTACCTATATATAAGGAAGAAGAAAGTGAATCCATTAAAAGAATAGTAGATGAGAGAGGACAAGAAAGTATAACTACATATGAGGTTTTAGAGGAATTATCCAAAGGTAGTGTGGTTAGGTTAGAATTAGAAACGGGAAGGACTCATCAAATTAGAGTACATATGTCTCATTTGGGGCATCCTCTTTATGGAGATTCTCTATATGGAAAAGGAGAAGAAGAGAAAGAATACATAGAAAGACAAGCCTTACATGCTTATAAATTAGAATTTCCCCATCCTAGAACAGGAGATGTTTTAAAACTACAATGTAGTTTACCAGATGATATAAAGAATTTAATAGAAAAGATAAAGTAGAAAAGCTATGTGAAATAACTTTTACAAAAATTTTGTATAGTTACCATAAAAAAAATAAAAGCTATGAAATTAAGATGTTATTAAATCTATATTTCATAGCTTCTGTATTAAAAATAATATTTATTGTTGTTTTTTTTTGATCTTAAAATTTTTCGTGTAATTTTAAATGTTAAAAATATTGATGCTAAGCATATTAAAGTTATATTTCTGGTGTTTAAATGTTTGCTAATAACATTATTAGTAAATAAGTTAACTGATTCATGATCTACACCACTTTTTAAAGTTAGGCTTCCTACACTATTAGAGCCTCGACTTAAATTGGCACTTAAAACTACATCACCTTTTTTAAATTTTAGATTTTTTAAATTCGTATTTTCTAATTTTAAATCAGGAGCCATATTATCATCCTTTGGTTTTAGATAATAAAAATCTTTTGAGGCATATAATGGAACTTTTAAGTTGTCATTTGTATAAGTAGTTACGTAAGAATCTTTAGGATATAAAAGATCTAATGTAAAATTATTAAATCCATAGTTAAATAGTTTTACTGAATCATCAAAAAAATTTTTTTCTTTATCATGAACAAGAGCTACTATAATTCTATGATTATTCTTATTAACACTGGCTACATAAGAATGATCTGATTGAACAGTATATCCTGTTTTTCCACCTTCACAACCTTTGTAATAAAAATTTGAATGTTTTTGTATAAGTTTGTTTTCATTCCACAAAGGTCTTTTTTCTTTTGATTTATTTGTAGGTAGAATATTGTAAGAAAGAGTTGTGGCTATTTTACTGTATTCTGGTTGTTTAACTAGTTCATTCATGATAATAGCTAAATCTCTAGCAGAAGTTCTATGCTTATCATTATACAATCCACTAGGATTTACGAAATTAGTATTGGTACAACCTAATTCTTTAGCTCGTTTATTCATATCTTTTGAAAAATTATCCAAAGACCCACTTAGATATTCAGCTAATGCTTCAGCGCAATCGTTAGCTGAAGCTAGTAAAAGCCCATATAATAGATCTCTTACTTTAATTTTCTCTCCTTCTAATATGTATATCTTGCTTCCTTCAGCTAAAGGGGGCTTACGACCTATAGTGACGATGTCATCTAAATTACCTCTTTCTAAAGTTAAAAGAGCAGTCATTATTTTTGTAGTGGAAGCTGGAGGATATGGTTTATCAGGATTTTTTGAATAAATTATTTTACCGGTTTTTGAATCCATTAATACAACACCATCAGCGGCTATTTTTAAGTTTGGTTTAGAATCCTTTGCCAAAGCTACATTAGAAAAAAATAAGGAGAATAATAAAATAGAACATAATATTTTATAAAAAATGAGCTTCATTATATTAAGCAAACCTCCTGTTTCTACATAATAATAATTTTTATTATATCAAAAAAAACATTAATATGCGAATTAAAATTATAAATATGTCAATAATTAGAACAATTAAAGGATTATATCCTATTTAGACATACTATAATGTTTGACAAAGTGTAATATAAATAACCATACTATGGAGTGATAAGCATATGAAAGATAAAAAGAAAATAATAGGATCTATAATAATAGTTTTTATTTTAGCAGTCTTTACAGTAATAGGATATGTACTGTCAAAACCAGAAAAAGCTAATATAAAGGAAGAAGAAATATTTGTAGAGAATGTTAAAAGTACAAAAAAGGAAAATGCAAAATTAGAAAAAGAGATAACTGTTTATGTAAATGGAGAAGTTAAGAATCCAGGTGTATATAAGCTTAAGGATAACAGCAGAGTTGAAGAGTTAATAAAAATTTCTGGTGGCTATACTAGTAATGCAGATACATGTAAGCTGAATTTAGCAAAAAAGCTTAAAGATGAGGATTATATTTATATAGAAAAAAAGGGAGGAAATAATAGAGGTGCAGATAATAGTGAAGTATCAACCAATTCTGGAATTGGTGTAGATGGAAAAATAGATTTAAATAGTGCGTCTAAGGAGGAATTAAAGAGTATACCAGGTATAGGAGATGTAACTGCACAAAAGATATTAGATTATAGAGAAAAACAAGGAACTTTTAAAAATTTTGAAGATTTAAAAGCTATAGGAAGGATAGGAGATAAGACTATAGAAAAAATAAAAGAAAAAGCTGAAATAAGGTAGTATTCTTTATATTTCTTTTAAATTTTTACAAAATAATATATAATGAGTATTGAATAATTTATTATTTTTAATGTAGTTTGGTTTTTATAAAGAGAGGTGCTTAAAATGTCAAATAATATAAATATTAAAGAAGGAGAAGCCTGTTCTATAGAGAAAAAAGAAGTAAGACTTACAGAGCTTTCAAGAACATCAGGATGAGCGGCTAAGATAGCACCGGGAGTGCTCTCAAAAATACTTTCAAAATTACCTAAAATGGAAAGTGAAAATTTAATAGTAGGAATAGAAACTGCAGATGATGCAGCAGTATATAAAATAAATGATGATACAGCTATGATACAGACATTAGATTTTTTTACACCTATAGTAGATGATCCATATATGTTCGGCCAAATAGCTGCAGCTAACTCTTTAAGCGATGTATATGCTATGGGAGGTAAGCCAGTAGTAGCATTGAATATAGTTTGTTTTCCTTCATGTTTGCCTATAGAAGTTTTAGGCGAGATATTAAAAGGTGGAGCAGATAAGGTTATGGAATCAGGGGCTGTAGTAATAGGAGGACATACTGTTGATGATAACGAGCCTAAATATGGTTTGTCAGTAACAGGTATTGTACATCCAGATAAAGTTTTAAAAAATTATGGATGTAAAGAGGGCGAAGTTTTAATTACTACAAAACCTTTAGGGATAGGTATTATAAACACTGCTATAAAAGGAGATATGGCATCTAAAGAAGCAAAAGATGCAGCAGTAAAATCTATGAGTACTTTAAATAAATATGCAGGGGAAATAATAACTAAATATAATATAAGTGCTTGTACGGATATTACTGGATTTGGTTTTCTAGGACATGCGTATGAGATGGCTAGTGCATCAAATGTTACTTTAAAATTTAACTATAAGAGAATATCTTATATAAAAGAAGCAGAGGAATATGCTGAATTTGGATTAGTTCCAGCAGGAGCTTACGCTAATAGAGATCATATCGAAGGAAATTTTGAGTTTAAAAATGTTCCTGTATTTATGCAAGATATATTATTTGATCCTCAAACTTCAGGTGGATTATTAATTTCTTGTTCAAAAGAAGAGTCAGAAAAAATTATGAAAGAATTAAATAAATTGGAGTTAAAATCTTCTATTGTAGGAGAAGTTATAAGGAAACAAGATAAATATATAATAGTTGAATAAAATATTATACTATTTATGACAATAAGTATTGAATATACAACATAATTAAGGAATGGAGAAAAGGGCATGGATAAAAAACAATTATTACGTAATTTACCTAAAATAGATGAGCTGTTGAAGGAAGAAATTGTTAATAGATATCTACAAGAAAATTCTAGAACCTTAGTAGTAGATAGTCTTAGGCAATCTATAGATTACTATAGAGGCGAGATTTTAAAAAATAATATAGATAGTTTTACTAAGGAAAATGTTGTAAATTATTTCATAGATACTTTAGAAGAAAATAAAAGTACTAAATTTAAAAAAGTTATTAATGCTACAGGTGTGGTAATACATACAAATTTAGGAAGATCCTTATTAGCTAAAGAGGCTATAGAAAATGTGGTAAAGGTATCTGAAAACTATAGCAATTTAGAATATGACTTAAAAGAGGGGAAAAGAGGGTCAAGATATAGTCATGTAGAGGAATTGATTAAGAAAGTTACAGGGGCTGAAGCTGCTATGGTAGTTAATAACAATGCAGCAGCAGTTATGTTAGCTCTAAATACCCTTTGTGAAGAAAGAGAAGCTATAGTATCAAGAGGTCAGCTAGTAGAGATAGGCGGATCTTTCAGGGTACCAGATGTAATGAAGTTTAGTAGAGCTCATTTAGTTGAAGTAGGTACTACAAATAGAACACACTTATATGATTATGAAAATAATATAAATGAAAATACAGGAGTTTTACTTAAAGTCCATACTTCAAATTTTAAAATAATGGGTTTTACAGAAGAGGTATCTTCAGAAGAAATGGTACAATTAGGTGGAAAATATAAATTACCTGTAATGGAGGACATAGGTAGTGGTACTTTGGTTGACTTTTCTAAGTATGGCTTTACTTATGAACCAACTGTTCAAAGTAGCCTTGAAAAGGGGGTAGATGTGGTAACATTTAGTGGAGATAAAATGTTAGGAGGACCACAAGCAGGAATAATAGTAGGTAAAAAGAAATACATAGATAAAATGAAAAAGAATCAATTAACTAGAGCCTTAAGAATAGATAAAATGACTTTGGCGGCTTTAGAAGGAACTTTAAAATGCTATATAGACGAAAAGGAAGCTATAGAAAATATTCCAACATTAAACATGATTTTAAGTTCCAAAGATATCCATAAAAAAAGAGCCCAAAGATTGAAAAGAAGACTTCAAAATAATGTTAAAGACTTTAATTTTAAAGTATCAGAGGATCTTTCTATGGTAGGCGGAGGCTCTATGCCAGGGGAGAGAATACCTACCTATGTGGTAAAAGTGAATAGTGATAAAATAACAGCAGAAAAGATAGAAGAAAAATTAAGATTAAGTAAAAATCCTATAATAGTTAGAGTAAGCAAAGATGAAGTAATATTAGACGTGAGAACTTTATTTGAGAGAGATTTTAATATAATAGTAGAAGAATTTAAAAAATTATTAAAATAATTGAGAATGGTGATGTTTATGAAGAACGTAATAATAGGAACAGCTGGACATATAGATCATGGTAAAACCACTTTAATAAAAGCATTAACAGGAAGAGAAACAGATACTCTTAGAGAAGAAAAAGATAGAGGTATATCTATTAATTTAGGTTTTACATTTTTTGATCTACCTTCAGGGAAAAGGGCAGGGATTGTAGATGTACCAGGACATGAAAAGTTTGTTAAGAATATGTTAGCTGGAGTAAGTGGTATAGATGTAGTTCTTATGGTTATTGCTTCAGATGAAGGCATTATGCCTCAAACTAAAGAGCATTTAGAAATACTCCAATTACTTAATGTTAATAAAGGTATAATTGTTCTTACGAAAACTGATATGGTGGAGCCAGAGTGGTTAGACATGGTTAAAGAAGACTTAAGGGAAGAGCTAAAAGATACTTTTTTAGAAAATGCGGATATATATCCAGTATCTTCTAAGACTAAAGAAGGAATAGATGAATTAATAAAAGCTATAGATAACATGACAGAACATATAGAAACGAAAGATATACAGGGTCACTTTAGGTTACCTGTAGATAGAGTTTTCTCTATAATGGGTTTTGGAACTGTAGTAACAGGTACAGTAATTAGTGGTTCTATAAAAGAAGGACAAACCGTTCAGATTTATCCTTCAAAGGTTGTTACAAAGGTTAGGGGAATTCAAGTACATGATGAGCCAACTAAAATAGCAGAGGCAGGACAAAGATGTGCAATAAACTTATCTAATATAAAAAAGACAGATGTAGATAGGGGAGATATAGTATCTATAGAAAATCTAATGGAACCATCTATGATGATAGATTGTAAGTTATATTATTTAAAAAGTGCATCAAAGCCACTGGAAAATAGGCAAAGAGTTAGATTATATCATGGAACTAGTGAAATAATATGTAGAGTTGTTATATTAGACAAAGAATATCTAAATCCAGGGGAGGAAGGATATGTTCAATTAAGATTAGAAAAACCTATAACTTGTCAGAGAAATGATAGATATGTTATGAGATCCTATTCTCCAATGGTAACTATAGCAGGAGGTTCTATAATAGATCCATTGCCTAAAAAGGCAAAACGATTTAATGAAAAATATATAGAAGAACTAAAACTAAAAGAAAGTGGAGATACTTCTAATATAATAGAAAAAATTATAGAAAAATTAAGCTCTAAATTCCCAAATGAGGATGAAATATTAAAAGCATTAGGAAAAAATGAAGAGAATATATCAGATGAAATAGAAGAATTAATAAAGTTACAAAAGATAGTATCTTTTAGTAATGGAGATAAAAAAGTATATACCCATATAAACTATATAGATAAAAAAGTAAAAGAAATGACATCTATATTAAAAGAGTTTCACCAAAAAAATCCTCTTAAATGGGGAGTTTCTAAAGAAGAGTTAAGAATAAGAGCTTTAGGTAAAGATATAAAACAAAAAACTTATGATAAACTTTTAGAGCTTTTAGAGAGCAAGGAACTAATAAAAATTCATGGAAAATATATTTCAGAGCATGATTTTAATGTAGAGTTTAACAAAGAACAAAAGGCTATTTATGATAGAATAATAGTTAACTATAAAAAAGAAAAATACAGTCCACCTAAATATGAAGAACTTATTTCCCGGGAACAAAATGAAATAGAATTTAAAAGAGTTTATGAAGCTGTATTAGAAGAGGGGACCTTGTTTAAAGTAAATGAGGACTGCATACTTTTAACATCAGATTATAATGAAGCAAAAGAAAAGGTAAAGAAATATATAGAGGATAATGGGAAAATAACAGTAGCAGAGTTTAGAGATATGATGGATACTAGTAGAAAGTATTCTTTAGCCATATTAGAACATTTTGATGGAATAAAATTTACAAAGAGAAATGGAGACGAAAGAGTCTTATATTAAGGAAATTGCGACTTAAAAGGAAGTTATACTACCCGTGATTTAAAAAAGGGATATGTGGTTAGAAAGGCAGCTCACTTCAATAAGAGATTCTAACTTGTTTTTTCTTAAAATATATGGTTCCAAATCATAACTCGCTGAACGCTCAGACAATAATTTGGAACATACATATATTTTGTAAAAACAACTAAGAATCTCTAATCTTGCTCAAATGCCTTTTACACCACATATCCCTATTTTTTAAACCACGGGAAGCTAGTATGAATCTTTAAAGAAAATTAAAGTCTTTTATATAAACATAAATATTAATTTTTATAGAAATCCTCCGGACGCGCTATCACTTTTTTAGACATCGATTATAAAATTAATAATTAACTTAGTAGAATAATTATAATGAAAGATTTTGTGTAGAGAATCGAAACAAAATCATCCACATCTATTCTCTGTACTCTGAAAATTGCGTCACAATCTACTTATACTTAAAAATAAGAATATTTTTATTTATATTTGATATTAGCAAAAAAAGTAACAAAAATGATGTATAATAAGTAGAAGTATGTGGAAATTTAATTGTATATGTTGACTTTTACCAAAAGTTTATATATAATAGTATTCGGTCTTAAAAATATGGGAGTAGATAGGTGCTGGTGTGCCTGCCGGTCTTCAAAACCGAGTTGTCGTGCTAAGACCACGATGGGTGGGTTCGATTCCCACATATTCCCGCCAAATTTTAAAATAAGCCTCTAAGTGAGTAATAACAATGGATTACGAAACTTGGAGGCTTTATTGTTTTTATCACTTTTCACACACTAGAGAAGCATAAAAAATAAAGGGCTAATTTCCCTAATTTAATTATGTAGTCTTTCTATTTTCTTTCAAAAAATACCATTAAGCTAAAAATTCATTAGTTCATCTATAGAACAATCTCTTCAATGCTTTCATTTAGCTAATTTAAGGATTTGTTTAACACAAGTTCTTTTTCTATTTTTAATTACGGGATATTTATTTTAATTGCTATAATGGTAATTCTTATGAAACGGAGGTTTTTACTTATGGAAGGAATTACAACAAGCTAGAGTAGTTCTAGATTCAATAGTAATATAAATCAATTATATTAAATAAATAAAGTTGTTAAAAAATATTAAGTATAAATATTTAGTGAGTACTATATATGAAAATTTATGTGTAGTTCTATAAGTTAATAAAATCTATATTTTGGTGTTATTTGTAGTATATATCATATTTCATTAAAATTTAACTAAAATTTAACTAAATTAACGTAACCTTAACCAATAAGGGGTTTTTAGATAAAATAATATATATTAATTGGAAAATTTAATGGTTTATATTTTTTAAATAGTAATTTATGTACTAAAATAAGTAGTTAATTTTTAATAAAATTTAAATTTTATTAAATTATATATTCAAAAATAATATCGTTTCATTGACACTATATAAAATTCTGGATAAAATAATGTTGATAAATAGTTATGGATGATTGCATTTAGGAATAACTAAGTTATATTTAATGTCTAAAAATTATTGAAAAAGTTGTTACGAAAAATTTCCATTATGGAGACATTATTATAAAAGACTTATCTAAAAGCCATGTAGAGAACTTTAATTAAAGAGCACAGATCATTATTCAAATCTTTATTTTAAAATTATATTCGCAATATTAATATTAGTGTAAAAATAGTTGATAGAAAGGATGTATTATATTTTGAAGGAATTAGTTTCTAAATTAAAAGAAGTATCATATGCTGTTCTTCCAATTATAGTTATAGTATTGATACTAAATTTTACTTTGACGCCTCTTAGCATGACATTAATTTCAAGGTTCCTTATTGGAGCAGGTCTGATTATTATAGGATTATCCATTTTTTTATTTGGAGTAGATATTGGAATTACTCCTATTGGTAATTTTATGGGATCAATCATAGCAAAGACAAATAAAATATGGAAGATAGTTATTTCAGGTTTAATACTTGGATTTATTATCTCAATTGCTGAACCGGATTTACACATTTTGGCGGGGCAAGTTGATTTTGTTACGACTGGTTTAATATCGAAGTTGAGTATTGTTATTGTTGTATCTATTGGAATTGGAATAATGCTTTCTTTAGGTCTTGCGAGAATTGTTCGTGGCACACCATTAAAAAAAATGTTAACAATTTTGTACTCTTTTATTTGTATACTTGCAATATTTACGTCAAAAGAGTTTTTAGCAATATCTTTTGATGCTTCTGGCGCCACTACTGGTGCGATGACAGTTCCATTTATTCTAGCTCTTGCAATGGGAGTTGCTATGTTAAAAAAAGGTGATAAAAATTCAGAGGAAGATAGTTTTGGACTAGTTGCCATAGCATCTACTGGTGCAATAATATCGGTTATGATTATGAATATTATTTCAAAAACTGATAAAATAACAGGGAGTCTTGAGTACCATGAATCAATGTCATCATCAATTATTAGTCCTTTCATTGAAAAAATCCCAACAATAGCTGGAGAAGCTTTTTTAGCATTGATACCTATATTACTTATTTTTCTTGTGTTTCAAAAAGTTTCAATTAATCTATCTAAAAAGGATTTCAACAAAATTCTAATTGGGCTTTTATTTACATTTATAGGATTAATTTTATTCTTAGTTGGTGTTAATGCTGGGTTTATGGACGTAGGAAGTGCTATTGGATATGAAATAGCATCTCTAGATAGTAAAGCTTACGTTATTATTATAGGATTTATTTTGGGAGTTGTTACAATATTTGCTGAGCCAGCTGTTTATGTATTAATGCATCAGATAGAAGAAGTTACAAGTGGACATGTAAATAGAAAAGCAGTAATGTTTACACTTTCTATAGGGGTTGGACTTGCAGTTGCTTTATCTATGTTAAGAATACTTATTCCTCAAATTCAATTGTGGCATTATCTATTGCCTGGTTATCTAATTTCTGTAATAATGACTTATTTTGTACCAAATTTATTTGTGGGAATTGCATTTGATTCAGGAGGAGTTGCATCTGGACCAATGACAGCAACTTTTATATTAGCATTCGCACAAGGTGTTGCCGAATCAATAGAAGGGGCAAATGTATTAGTAGATGGGTTTGGAGTAATTGCAATGGTAGCCTTAACTCCTTTAATTGCTTTACAGGTTTTAGGTTTTATTTTTAAAATAAAGTCTGAAAAGGAAGATGCTAAAAATATTGAATCATCTCAAGAATGTATCTCATCTTAGAATTGTTTTTTAGCTTAAGTTTAAGACACATATAAGTTTTAAGTAATGATATTTAAAAGTAATTTAGCATAGGTATAATAATAGTTACAGGTGCTTATAATACGTTATAAATTGTATTAAATTAAAGAGTGGGTTTAATTTACCCATTTATGATATAAAAGTATAAATAACCTATAAGTTAGTAATGGAATTAATTATAATACTAACTTATAGGTTTTATTGTTTTAGAGAAAATTACTTGAAAGTTAGGTAGAATGAATTTAAATTCATGAAAGTTAAAATCAAATATTTAATTGCTATTGTAAAAAAATATTTAAGTAAACCTATTACTTTTAATATAATATAAATAAATATTAACTTAATAATATATAGTTATTAAATAAGTTAGTTAAATAAGATATAATTAAAGTATATAAGGAGTTAATTAATATTGTATAAAGACTTAATTAATATATACGACAATAGAATTAGCAAAAATATGTAGTTTGTAGCTTGGAGGTAGAGAACCTTGACTGATTTTTATAATTATACATGGGTAGATGTAGTGAAACACTTAAATAGTGATTCTTATTCAGGTCTTTTAGAGAGCCAGATAGATTTACATAGAAAAAAATATGGTGTTAATGAGTTCCATTTTGGTAAAAAGAGGAGTATATTTTATCTTATACTAAAAGAGATAACACAATTGTGGTTTATAAATATAATTTTATGTTCTATTTTATTCTTTATATCTAAAGAAGTGATTTGTTTTTCTATATTAGTTTTTATAGCTTTAATGAATTTAGTTTCTATAATTTATATAGAATCAAAGGAAATAAAAAATATAAATACCTTAGAAAAATTAAGTGTAACTGATTCTAGAGTGCTAAGAGGTAGTCTAACTAAAAATATAAGATCCACTGAATTGGTGGCAGGAGATATAGTTAGACTAAAACCAGGAGAGATAGTTCCAGCAGATATAAGAATAATAGAAGCTGAAAGGCTAAGGGTAAATGAGGCTGTAATTACTGGAGAAAATTACATAATAGAAAAATATTCTACTAAAATAGAAGACCAAGAAATAAGCACTTCAGAAATGAGAAATATATTATTTAAAGCTTCAACTATAATTTCTGGTGAAGCATTAGGAATAGTAATAGCTGTAGGTGAAAATATGGAAGCTTTTAATATAATAAGCAAATTTTCAGAAGATGGGGAAGAAAAATTTTCTTTAAAAAATAAAATAACAAAGGTAGCAAATAAAATATCATTAATATTTTTAATATTAACTATTTTAGTATCTTCTATAAACTATGTAATAGGTAGTGATATACAAAGTATAATAAGAAATAGTTCCATATTGATACTTTCATATATACCAATTACACTTATTTTAATTGTTATATTTAGTTCATTTATTATAATTAAAAAGATGAAAAAAGAAGGTATAGTTTTTAAAAATATATCTGTAATAGAGAAATTTGCTAAGGCATCTATAGTGTTTATAAATAAAACTGGAGCGTTATCAGAAAAAACAATGTCAGTAAAAAGAATATATACTAATGGTAAATTTATTCCTTTAAATGAAGAAACAATAAAAATAGACAGAGAATTTAAAGAGGATTTAAATGTAACAAGGCTTTTGAAAATAGGAATTTTGTGTAATGATACAGATTTTAAAATAGGGGAAATAAAAAATATTAAAAATGACTATGCAGAAATAGCTTTAACGGAGTTTGCCATTAGAAATGGTATAAATAAAAACTCTTTAGAAGATGAAAATAATAGAGTATTTCAAATACCTTATGATACAGATAAAAGAATCATGACCACAATTAATAGAGTAGATGGAAATTACAGAGCAAATATAAAAGGCTCATTAGAAAGTATATTAAGTAAATGCACTCATATAATGAAAAATGGTATAGAGATGGAAATTAGCGAAGAAGATATAAATAATATAAAAATGGCAGATATGGAAATGTCTAAAGATAGTTTATCTGTTTTGGGATTTGCTTATAGAAGTTTCAATTATGAACCAAGCCCCAAAGAAAATGTAGAGAGTAATTTAGTTTTTGCAGGTATTATAGGCTTTGATAATCCTTTAAAAGATAATTGGGAAGAAGCTATAAATTTATCTAGATATCTTTGTGTATATCCTATAATAATTACAGAAGATAATAAACTTACAGCTTATTATACTGGAATAAAGTTAGGTATATTGAGGAAAGTAAGTCAAGTTATATCTGGTGTAGAGATGGATAATATGAAAGAAAAGGAAATTAAAGATAACATAGATAAAATAAAAATTTTTTCAAGAGTAAATTATAAACACAAAATAAAAATAGTGAATAATTACAAGGACAAAGGTTATGTAACTGTTATGGAAGGTGCTAAGGTTAATGATTTACCATCATTAAAATCAGCAGATGTAGGTATAACAGATTCTAATAGTAGTTTACTTCAAAAGTTTTCAGATATAGTATTAAAAGATTGGAGTTTGAAGAATTTACTAACGAGTATAGTAGATTGTAGAAAGATTCTACAAGCTTCAAAAAATATTATAATGTATATAATAACAGTGCTTTTATCTACATTTTTATTTTCTACAATAGTTAATAATTTTTATTCTATTCCAGAATTAAAGTTTTATATACTTTGGATTAATTCTATAACTATATTAATATCATCTTTAGCTATTATGTTTCAGTATAAAGAAGAAGATTATTCTATAAACAATATAAAAGAAGAGCAAGATTTAATTAAAAAAAATAAGTGGAGAATAATTTCTACAGCTTTAATAATAGCAACTATTTCATTTTTAAATTATAAGTTTTCTTATTCATACTCTAAAGAAACAGCTGGAATAAGTTCATTTTGGGTATTAAACTTATTAGTAAGTACTGCTGTTTATATATTTAGTAAAAAGATTGTATTTAAAAATAAAATTTCTAATATGCTTATAATTATAAATATATTTTTGCCTATAATTATAAGTACTACATTAAATTATAGTATTTTATTTAAAACTTTTACTTTACAGTACTTAAAGATATTTTTAGGTATAATAGTTATATGGTTTATTACAATATTATTTAATAACTCAGTAAAAAAACTTTCATAACATATTAATAACAGTAATAGAATTTAAATATATATTAACCATCGATATCAATGATTAAAGAATTTTAGGATGGTTAAAATAATAATATGGAGGTGAAATGTTTCATGAGTTATAATATTTTTGAAACAGTTATAAAAGGAAGCAATACAGTATTTTTAGATATACCTTCAGAACAGTATTTTTCATATTATGATAGATTAGATAAAAAGTCAGCAGATAACATAGTTAAGGATTATTTTATAAACAAAGGAAATAAAAAATATGCTGAAGTTATGAATATAGAATATAATGAATATACGAAAAGTGTTCAAATAGTAGCAAAACTTCAAAGTTAAGGAGATAGTTTATGGAAAAACCACTGATTTATTATGCTATTTCAGTTTTTTTGGGATGTATTTCTATCTTGTTATTATTTAATAATATATTATTAGGTGCAGTATTTACTGCATCTTTTTTAATAATTATTTTTATAAATGAGGATAGCAAAAATTTTATTATAATTTTATTATTTTTTATCTTGGCTATGTTTAGTTTTTACAGTTATTTCACTATAGATGTTCCAGATAATATTAAAGTTAGGATTGTAAAAAAAGAAAAATATTATTGTTTTGGAGACTATAAGGGAAGAAATATTTTTATAATAGGGAAGACTAAAGATTTAAAAGAAGGGCTGAAAACTACAATAGAGGGCGAATTTACAAGAGATATTAGATATAGGGGTGGATCTTTGGGAAGTTTTAAAGTAAAAAAAGTAAAAGGAAAAGAAGAAGATATAGTATATAATATATATAATTTTAAATCTATAGCCTATAATAAATTTAAAGAACAGTTAGGAGAAAATAAGACTGCTATGGTAATGTCTTTATGCTTTGGAGAAACTAAATATATATCTAATAGTGATAAAGATATATTAAAGAAATTAGGTGTTATACATGCAGTTAGTGTATCTGGTTTTCATATGGCTATAATATATAAGCTCCTAGAGAGGGTATTAGGTCTTGCCTTAGCTATCCCAGTATCTTTTTTATATGTAATCTTAACAGGAATGAAATCATCCGCTATAAGAGCTTTTATAATGATTATAATATTAAAGCTTTCTAAAAAGGTTTTTAGAAAGTATGATAGTTTATCTTCTATAAGTTTAGCAGCTATAATAATATTATTAAATAAGCCATATTACATATTGGATATAGGATTTATGTTATCTTTTTTATCTACCCTAGGTATATTATTATATAATAAAAAAATATCTAGGACTCTTTATAAATTGCCACAGAGAATTAATTCTTGTCTAAGTCTTACGTTGAGTTCTCAGATATATACATTTCCCTATATGTGTTTTACCATTCAAAGCTTTGGATTAGGTTTTATAATAGGAAATTTAGTGTTAGTACCTCTTTATGCTCCTATAGTATTATTAGGAAATTTAGCAATGCTTTTAATAAAAATACCTTTTGTATTTAAGATTATAAATAAAATTATATATATTTTTTTAATAATGATAGAAGGAGCTCAGTATTTACTCTCTAATATAACTCCAGATTGTATTTATATAAGAGAGTTTGAGGGGATATGTTTTGTGATTATATATATGAGTTATGTGTTATACAAGCATGGTTATAAAAATGTAAAATATATTCCATTAAGTTGTATAATGTTTTTGATTCTATTCAACTATACTTTTTTCCCAAGTATAGATTTTTATAGAGAAAAAGATTATAATATTACAGTTGTAAGATATAAGTTTGATACAATCATGCTTTGTAATTATGAAAGTAATGCAAGTAAAGACATATTAAAAATAAAACATCAGGTAAAACCAGATAAAGTAGTTACAAATATAAAAAATAATACAAAGATAAATTTAGATAGAAATTTAAAAATCTATATTTTAAGTTGTAAAAAAGAACCTAATTTTTATAATGAAAGGTCAATAGAAAATAAGGGGAAATATAGTAATGTAAATATTTTATTAAAAAATAAAAACAAAAATATAATTTTTACAGAAAAACCTATTAGATTAAAAAGTCCTAAAAATAAATATGTTATAATAAATTTAAAAGAAAAAAATTATACAGATATTTTAAGTAAAAGATATATAGTAGTTTTTAATAAAATTTTATGTTTAAAATAAAGGAAATGTTAAATAAGGAGTGAACATTTTGTTAGATATACTAGAGTTTGAACAAAATACAAAGAAATATATAAATAATAATTGTTATATTTTTTGTGGACATCATGAACAATTGATAAAAGAAAATATAAAAAGAATAATAGATAGTAATATAAATAATGATTTTAAAGATCTAAATTATGTTCAATTTGATGGATCACAATTAGAAGAATTTGATACAGTGTTTAATGCCTGTGAAACATTGCCTTTTATGAGTGAGAAGAAAGCGGTTTTAATTTATAGAGCAGATTTTTTAGATGATAACAAGGGTGATAATAAAACTAAAAAACTATATAAAGATATAGAGAATTATATAAAAAATATTCCATCTCATTGTATTTTTATTATGTATCATATTATGACAAATAAAAGGGATAAAGTAAGTTATAAAATAAAAAAATTAGACAAGAAAGCCTGTATAATTACTATTGATAAAATTAAAGGAGCAAACTTAGAAAAAAGAGTAGAAAAATTCTTTAATGATAGAGGAAAAAAAATAGCTAAAATACCGTTAAAGGCTTTTATACAAACTATCGAAAATGAAAATTTAAGTTACATAGAAAATGAAGTAGAAAAATTATGTACTTATGCAATGCATGAAGAAATAGAGAAAAAGCATATAAAAGAAATGTATGAAAGTATAAAAGATGAAGATATATTTGATTTAATAAATTTCATATCTGAAAAAAAACCACGAAAAGCTATAGAGATTTTAAATGAGTTAATGTACAAAGGACAAAAAATAAATCATATACTAGTTATGATAGAAAAGCAATTTAGAAATTTATATTTTGTAAAGATAGGTATGGAACAAGGAAAAACTAAAGAGGGTTTAGCAAAAGAGTTAAAAATTCATCCCTATGGATGCAGTGTTTTAATGAGCCAAAGTAAAAAGTTCACATTAAAACAAATAGAGAAGTCCATAGAATTAGTTATAGAAACAGATAAAAAAATAAAAACTACTTCCGTTAATACGCAAACAGAAGTAGAATTATTAATAATAAATTCTATATGCGCTTAAAATAAATAAACCCGTTAAATACGGGTTATTTATTTTAAGCGTTTAATGCATTTAATTTTGCAGCTAATCTAGATTTTGTTCTAGCAGCTTTGTTTTTGTGGACTATTCCTTTTGAAACAGACATATCTAAAGCTCTAGCAGCTGTTTTGTAAGCAGCTTTTGCTTCTTCAACGTTTTTACCTTCAACAACAGTTAAAAAGTTCTTTATTGTTGTTTTTAATGAAGATTTTAACATCTTATTTCTAAGAGTTTTAGTTTCTATAACTTTTATTCTTTTCTTAGCTGATTTTATATTTGCCATTTTTTCACCCCCTCGTGTTTTTATAGGGTTTTAGCAGTTTTGGGGAAATCTGCGTATGTAATAATCATTAAGATTTAACAAATGATATTATAACATTAATCATCATACACTTCAAGAGGATTTTATTATAAAAGAATAATTATGAAAAATCAGTAAAAAATATATTTAGAAAAAATATATTTTTTAAAGAGATTTAGGAGGATGTAAGTATGTTTAATATAAGAACAGATTTAGCAATAGAAGCTAAAGAGATATATGAACAGAAAAATAAAAGTAAAATAGATGGGGTTCAGGTATTTGAATACAAAGAGGAAGATGTGGATATAACAGAGGTTAAAATAATAAATAATAATGGGGAATTAGCTATGAAAAAACCAAAAGGTTCTTACATAACTTTAAATGTACCAGAATTTGCTCATTATGATAGTGAAACTTTAGAAAGGGTTAGCGAAATTTTAGGGAAAGTTTTAAAAAAGATTATAAAAATAGATAAAAGCATGACAGCTTTAGTAGTAGGGTTAGGTAATTGGAATGTTACTGCAGATGCCTTAGGTCCTAAAGTAGTGTCTAAAATAATGGTTACAAGACATTTAAAAGAGTTAGTACCAAATCAGATAGACGAAAATGTAAGACCAGTTTGTGCTATATCACCAGGGGTTTTAGGAATTACAGGCCTAGAAACCAGCGAAGTTATAAAAGGGATAGTACAAAAAATAAAGCCCAATTTAGTAATATGTATAGATGCTCTAGCTTCAAGAAAAACCGATAGGGTGAATAATACGATACAAATAGGAACCACAGGAATTTCACCAGGGGCAGGAGTTGGAAATAAAAGAATGGAGCTTAGTGAAAAAACTTTAGGGGTTCCAGTTATAGCAGTGGGAGTACCTACAGTAGTAGATGCAGCAACACTCGCAAATGATACTATTGATATGGTGCTAGAAGATATGATTAAGAACTCTGAAAAGGGTGGGAAATTTTATGAAATGCTAAAGTCTGTAGATACAGAAGATAAACTAAATATGATAAAAGAGGTTCTAGATCCTAGATTAGGTAATCTTATAGTTACTCCAAAAGAGGAAGATATGCTTATAGAATCATTATCTAAAATAATAGGAAATGGAATAAATATGGCTTTGCAACCAGCATTTCAACTAGAAGAAATAAACAAGTATTTAAATTAAAGAATATAATAAACAAATAAATATTCTAAATAACTTTTTAAATTACTAAAAAAGTTGAATAGTTTAAAGTGTTTTTAACTAAGAGGTTAGAAGCAAAATAGTTTTAAAATTATCTTATAAATATAGTAATAAAATAGTTTTTTCTCTCATAAAATTATGTATAAGCAGAATAGGGGGAGGAAAAATGAATTACAAAAGGATAAAGCCAAAAACAAATCAGAATCATGGGAAAACATGGATAATTATATTCATGATATTAATTTTTTTTGTAGGAACAGTGCCCTGTGTGGCAAAAGCAAAAGCAAAAGTTAATTTTAATAAAAGAAATATGCTTTATGTTCAGATATTAAATTATGCTATGCCTACAGTAAAAGCTATTTCCTTTAATGAAGAAGATATGGCAGAAAATAAGTTTAGTTTTAAAAATCTTGTACTTCAGATGATAGGATTAAATATACATAATCCTATATCCTTAGTAGAAAAGGAAATGCCAGTTTTATGTCTTAATTCTTCAAAGGAAGATACAAAGGATAAAAGTATGGCATTAGATCCCTTTAAATTAGAAGAAAAAGAAGTATCAAAGTATAAAGCAGAAGAAATGAAAGATGGAAAAGAAGATTTGAATTTGGAAAATAAGGTAGTAAATGTTCAAGACCCCAAATTAAAAAAGAAATTAAATCCTAAAAAACCAGAGGTGTTAATATATCATACTCATACTACAGAAAGTTATAAGCCTGGAGAAGCAAGTAATTTTGATAACGATAAAAATGTTTGTGCAGTAGGACAGGAATTATCAAAGGAACTCATGGATAATTATGGTATAAATACTCTACATGATAAAACTGTACATGATGCTCAAGCTTATACACAAAGTTATGCAAGATCATCAGTTACAGTGGATAAACAACTAAAACAACATGGGGATTTTAAGCTTATAATAGATCTACATAGAGATGCTGGAAGTAATAAAAAAGCCTTTGTAACAAAATTAAATGGAGAAAATGTAGCAAAATTTATGATGGTAATGGCAAAAAAGAATCCTCATTTTAATAAAAATAATAATATGGCTAATAATATAATGAATACTTCAAATAAATTGTTTCCAGGATTTTGTAAGGGTATATATTATTATAATTATGGTACAAGATATTTTAACCAAGATAAGAGTAATAATGCAGTTTTAATAGAAGTAGGGGCAGATATAAACACTACAGGAGAAGCAAAAGCTTCAGCAAAATATTTAGCTAGAATTATTGCAGAGTGTTTAAATAAATAACAAAATTGAATAAATATAGAAAAAGTAGTACATCCTTATAATAAGAATAAAAAAGGGGTGTACTTTTTTTATGGAAATAATAAAAAAGAAAAGAAGATTTAAATTAAATTGGAATAAGTATAAAACAGTTATATTATTAAGTTTTTTAATAACTATAAGTGGATTTTTTATTGTAAGCAATACTATGCCTAAATTTGTAAAGGATAGGTCAAAAGTAGCCATTTATTTTACTAAAAAGCCATTAGATATTAGATTTAGAACTGAAAGCTATACATTTTATATAAATGAAAAAATTTTAAATGATATAGGAGATAAAACCTATAAAACTTTTAACAATATGAAAAATTCTACAAGTAATTTTTTAAACAATATTAATAGAAGTCATAGTTTAAATAAAATAGGAAATGTGTTTTATAAAGTAAAAGAGGAAGTGCTAGGAGTTTTTAATGGAAGAGGTGTAAAATAACAACAAATAACTAAGGATTTCACCTTTCAGTTGACATATCACCGGAGTTTTATGTTATAATTTACAGTGATTATTTTTACAATTTTCGAGTTGAAAGTTTGTTATTAAAAACCTATATGTTATTTGGGGGTAAAGATATAATGCAAAGTGAAAGACAAAAATATATAAGAAATTTTTCAATAGTAGCACACATAGATCATGGAAAATCTACATTAGCAGATAGATTGATAGAAGCAACAGGAACGCTTACAGAAAGAGAAATGGATACACAAGTATTGGATAATATGGACTTAGAGAAAGAAAGAGGAATAACTATAAAGTCTCAAGCTGTGAGATTAATTTATAAAAGGGATACTGGGGAAGAATATACACTTAATTTAATAGATACCCCAGGACATGTAGATTTTAACTATGAAGTTTCTAGAAGTTTAGCAGCTTGTGAGGGAGCTATACTAGTAGTAGATGCAACACAAGGAATACAAGCTCAAACATTAGCTAATTGCTATTTAGCCTTAGATAATGATTTGGAAATAGTTCCTGTTATAAACAAAATAGATTTACCGAGTGCTAGACCAGAAGAAGTAAAACAGGAAATAGAAGATGTAATAGGGATAGAAGCGGAAGATGCACCTTTAGTTTCAGCTAAAACAGGATTAAACATAAAAGATGCACTAGAAGCTATAGTAAATAAGGTACCAGCACCAGACGGAGATGAAAAAGCCCCTTTAAAGGCTCTTATATTTGATTCATACTATGATAGTTATAAAGGAGTAGTTTGTCATATAAGAGTAAAAGAGGGCGCAATAAAAGAGGGTACAGAAATAAAACTTATGAATACAGGAAAGGTTTATGAAGTAGTAGAAGTAGGAGTTTTTGTACCAAACTATATGCCTGTAGATGAATTAAAAGCAGGAGATGTTGGCTATGTAACTGCGTCAATTAAAAATGTTAGAGATGCTAGAGTGGGAGATACTATAACAGAAGCTAAGAGATCTGCTAATGAAGCATTATCAGGATATAGACCGGCAGTGCCAATGGTATTTAGTGGTATATATCCAGTAGATGGAGCCAAATATGAAGAATTAAAAGAAGCCTTAGAAAAGCTTCAAGTAAATGATGCAGCATTATCCTTTGAACCAGAGACTTCTATAGCTTTAGGTTTTGGATTTAGATGTGGATTTTTAGGTCTCTTACACATGGATATAATACAAGAAAGATTGGAAAGAGAATTTAATTTAGATATTATAACTACAGCTCCATCTGTTATATACAAAATAACAAAAACAGATGGAACTTTAATAGAGTTAACAAATCCGACTAATATGCCAAGTCCTTCAGAAATAAAGCTTATGGAGGAACCTATAGTTAAGTCATCTATAATAACACCATCAGATTATGTGGGAGCAGTTATGGATTTAGCTCAAAATAGAAGAGGAATATTTAAAGATATGCAATATTTAGATACTACTAGAGTATCTTTAAACTACGAAATACCTTTAAATGAAATAATTTATGACTTCTTCGATGCTTTAAAATCAAGGACAAGAGGTTATGCATCCTTTGATTATGAATTAATTGGATATAAAGATGCAGATCTTGTAAAATTAGATATATTATTAAATGCAGATGTTGTTGATGCTTTGTCTATGATAGTGCCAAGGGAAAGAGCCTATGCTAAGGGAAGAAATATGGCCCAGAAGCTAAAGGAAATAATACCAAGACAAATGTTTGAAATACCAATACAAGCAGCAGTAGGAGCTAAGATAATAGCTAGAGAAACAATAAAAGCTATGAGAAAAGATGTTCTTGCAAAATGTTATGGTGGAGATATATCAAGAAAAAGAAAACTTTTAGAAAAACAAAAAGAAGGAAAGAAAAGAATGAGACAAGTTGGATCTGTAGAAGTACCACAGGAAGCATTTATGGCAGTATTAAAAACAGAGGAATAATAATATATAACTTAGGAGTGTTAGGTTTGGATAGAGAGGATAAAAATAAGGAAGTTTCATTGTATATACACATACCTTTTTGTATGCAAAAATGTTCATACTGTGATTTTACATCTTATAGTAAAAAAGAAGATTTAATGATGGAATATGTTAAAGCCCTCTCTAAAGAAATTGTTAATAATACAAAAAACAAGATAATAAAAACAATATTTATAGGTGGGGGTACTCCCACCTATTTATCTTTAGAGGCTTTAAATATTTTAAAAAATACCTTAAAAACTATAGATAAAAAAGAAAATATAGAATTTACAGTAGAAGGTAATCCGGGAACTTTTACAGAGAAAAAACTAAAGCTACTAAAATCAATGGGAGTAAACAGATTAAGTATAGGACTTCAAAGTTCTAAAAATAGTCTACTAAAAACATTAGGACGAATTCATAGTTTTGAGGATTTTGCACATAGTTTTAAAATGGCTAGAAAGGAGGGATTTAACAATATAAATGTGGATTTAATGTTTGCTCTTCCAAATCAAAGTTTAGATGATTGGAAGGAGACTTTGCTTACAGTAGTAGGTCTAAGTCCAGAGCATTTATCTTGTTATAGTTTAATAATTGAAGAGGGAACAAATTTTTATAATTTATATAAAAATTCATTGCTGAAACTTCCCAAAGAAGAAGAAGAAAGAGAAATGTATGAGTATTGTATTGATTTTTTAAAAGAAAGAGGATATTTACAGTATGAAATTTCAAATTTTGCTAATCCTAATAAAGAGTGTAGACATAATCTAGTGTATTGGGATTTGGAAGATTATATAGGTTGCGGAGTAGGTGCTCATTCCTATGTAAATAATCAAAGATATGAAAATACTAGTTCTATAGAAACATATATAAAAGAAATAAACTCTAATAATCTTACTCAGATAAATTTTCATATTAATTCACAAAAAGAAAATATGGAAGAGTTTATGTTTATGGGACTTAGAAAGACAAAAGGTATATGTATAGATGATTTTCAGGGGAGATTTGGTAAAAATATAATACATATATATGGAAGTGTAATCAATAAATATAAAAAATTAAATTTATTAATAGAAAAGGAAAACAGGATATATCTATCTAAAGAGGCCGTAAGTATTTCAAATACTATATTTTCCGATTTTTTATTATAAGGGTTAAAAGAAAAATGAAGAAATTCTAAGAAAAAGTGAGATTTTAAAAATTTAATATAAGTTTTTTGAAAATATAAAGGCTAAACAAAGTTAAATATCAAATAGATAGGTTGACAAATAATTTGTACAATGTTAGATTTTAATCATAGTAATTAGCACTCGTTGCTAGTGAGTGCTAATAAAAGAGGTGTCAATATGATATGGATGAGAGAAAAATCAGGATACTTCAAGCTATAATAAAAGATTATATTAATAGTGGAGAACCCGTTGGATCAAGAACTATTGCTAAAAAATATGATTTAGGAGTAAGTTCGGCAACTATAAGAAATGAGATGGCAGACCTAGAAGATATGGGATATTTAGAACAGATTCATAGTTCATCTGGAAGAAAACCATCAGATAAAGGCTATAGACTATATGTAGATAAACTTATGACATTAACAGCTCTAACAGAGCGGGAAAAAATGCTCATAAAAGATCAAGCTATAGATTCAGCCTTATATGAAATAGATAAAACCATAAGACATTCTATAAGTATATTATCTGAAATCACTAAATTAACTTGTTTAGTGAAAACTCCTTCTATGATAAAAAGTAGATTGAGATCAATACAAATAATTAAGGTTGATAAGTATAATTTATTATTGATTGTTATAACAGATAATGCCATGATAAAAAATACGCTATTAAGAGTAACAAAAGAAATAGATGAAGGCTCCTTAATAAAAATAAATAATTTATTAAACCAAAAATTAAAAGGACTAAATCTAAGAGAAGTAAATTTAGAATTATTAAACGAATTAAAAAAAGAAATGACAGGATATGGTGATATATTAAAAAATATTCTATCCTCTATATATGAAGCACTTACGGATATAGAGGATGCAGAAATATATATGGAAGGGACCACAAATATATTCAATTATCCTGAATACAATGATGTAGATAGAGCTAAAGAATTTCTATCTATGCTAAATGATAGAGAAAAGGTAGAAGAATTATTATATGTGGATTCTGATATTGCTGTAAAAATAGGAAAAGAAAATTTTGTAGAAGATGCAAAACAATGTAGTGTTATTTCAGCAGTATATAGTATAGGAAAGACACCCATAGGGACTATAGGGGTTATAGGACCTACAAGAATACCTTATGAAAAAATAATATCAGCTGTGGCTACAATAGTTAAGGAAATAAATGATACCTTAACTAATGACAAAAATATTCATAAATAACAAGCGGATAGAATGGAGGTATATAATTGGAAAAAGAATGCAAGGATGCTAAACATATTAACATGGAAGAGGATTGCTGCTGCTCTAATAAAGAAAGTGAAAATAAAGAAGAAGATAAAGGTAAAGAAGAGGATTTGGAGTTTGAAGAAATAGAAAAAGAAGAAATAATAGAGGACTCTGAAAATTCTAATGAAGTAAAGATAAAGGAATTAGAAGATATGAAAAATAAATTAAAAGAAGAGAATAAAAAATTAGAAAATCAGATGGAAGAAATAAAGGAAAGATTAGTAAGAACAGTAGCAGAATATGATAATTTTAGAAAAAGAACAGCTAAAGAAAAAGAAGACTTATATGTTAGTGCCTGTGAAGATGTCTTAAAAGAACTTCTTCCGGTTTTAGATAATTTGGAAAGAGCAGCAAACGTAGAGGGTTCTGTAGAAGATATTAAAAAAGGTATAGACATGACAGTTAAACAGTTTGGAACTTCTTTAGAAAAATTAGGGGTAGAAGAGATATCTACAGAAGTTGCTTTTGATCCTAATATTCATAATGCAGTAATGCATGTGGAGG
Organism: Clostridium botulinum; assembly: GCF_001276985.1. Lineage (GTDB taxonomy): Bacteria > Bacillota > Clostridia > Clostridiales > Clostridiaceae > Clostridium_F > Clostridium_F botulinum. Next base: position 565,599 of record NZ_LHUL01000026.1, on the reverse strand, counting down.
ATTCCAATTGTGGAGAAAAGGAAATAGTAGAAGTATTCCAAAAGGGATATAAAAAAGGTGAAAAAATTATAAGATATAGTATGGTAAAAGTAGCAAACTAGATAAAAATTTATTATAAAAACCTAACAAATTACAAACTAGGAGGGAATATTAAAATGGCAAAAATAATCGGAATTGACTTAGGAACAACAAATTCTTGTGTATCAGTTATGGAAGGTGGGGAACCAGTAGTTATACCAAATGCAGAAGGTTCAAGAACAACTCCTTCAGTAGTATCTTTTCAAGCTAATGGAGAAAGATTAATAGGTCAAGTAGCAAAAAGACAAGCTATTACAAATCCAGAAAAGACTATAATTTCTATTAAAAGATATATGGGAACAGACCATAAAGTTAATATAGATAGCACAGAATATACACCACAACAAATATCAGCTATGGTACTTCAAAAATTAAAAGCAGATGCAGAGGCATATCTTGGAGAAAAAGTAACTCAAGCAGTTATAACAGTACCAGCATACTTTAATGATAGTCAGAGACAAGCGACAAAGGATGCAGGAAAAATAGCTGGTCTTGAGGTTTTAAGAATAATAAATGAACCAACAGCTGCATCATTAGCTTATGGTTTAGACAAAATGGATACAAATGAAAAAATATTAGTTTATGACCTAGGTGGTGGTACTTTTGACGTATCAATATTAGAACTAGGTGATGGAGTATTCGAAGTTAAAGCTACTAATGGAGATACAAAATTAGGTGGAGATGACTTTGACCAAAAATTAATAGATTATATAGCTGAAACATTTAAAGCTGAAAATGGAATAGATTTAAGAAATGATAAAATGGCTATACAAAGATTAAAAGAAGCTGCAGAAAAAGCTAAAATAGAATTATCATCAGCAACACAAACAAATATAAATTTACCATTTATAACAGCAGATGCAACAGGTCCAAAACACATAGACATGAACTTAACAAGAGCTAAATTTAATGAATTAACTCATGATTTGGTACAACGTACATTAGAACCAATTAAAAAATCATTAGAAGGTTCAGGATATGCAATGTCTGATATAGATAAAATAATAATGGTTGGTGGATCAACAAGAATACCAGCTGTTCAAGATGCAGTTAAGGACTTTACAGGAAAAGAGTTAAGTAAAGGGGTTAACCCAGACGAAGTTGTTGCAATGGGTGCTGCTATTCAAGCGGGAGTTTTAACAGGAGAAGTTAAGGATGTATTACTTTTAGATGTTACCCCATTAACATTAGGAATAGAAACATTTGGAGGAGTTTCAACTACGTTAATAGAAAAAAATACAACAATACCAACAAGAAAGAGTCAAGTGTTCTCTACAGCAGCAGATGGTCAAACATCAGTTGAAATACACGTAGTACAAGGTGAAAGATCAATGGCAGCTGATAATAAAACATTAGGAAGATTTACTTTGTCAGGAATAGCTCCAGCTCCAAGAGGAATACCTCAAATAGAAGTAACTTTTGATATAGATGCTAATGGTATAGTTAACGTATCTGCTAAAGATAAAGGAACAGGAAAAGAAGCTAATATAACAATAACAGCTTCAACAAATTTAACAGATGATGAAATAGAAAAAGCTGTAAATGAAGCTAAGAAATTTGAAGCAGAAGACAAAAAGAGAAAAGAATCTATAGAAATTAAAAACAATGCAGATCAGATAGTATATCAAACAGAAAAAACATTAACTGACTTAGGAGATAAAGTGTCAGCTGAAGATAAAGCTCAAATAGAAGAAAAAGTAAAAGCGGTTAAAGATGTTAAAGACGGAGAAGATTTAGAAGCTATTAAGAAAGCAACTGAAGATTTAACTCAAACATTCTATGGAATATCTTCAAAGATATATCAACAAGCTAACCCAGAAGGAGCTCAAGGTGCAGGTTTCGATCCTAATAATATGGGTGGAGCAAATGCAGGTAATGCTTCAGCAGGAAATGATAAAAAAGATGACAATGTAGTGGATGCAGATTTTAAAGTTGAAGATGATAAATAAAAAATAAATGACAAATACTAAAAAATTGTATAATATATAATAGGTATGAATTAAGGGAGGGAGTTTGTACTCCTCCCTTAATTTAAGTACAAAAACAATTTTAAATTACATTCAATTAGATATTAGGTGGTGAAAAAGAGGAATGCCTAGCAAGGATTATTATGCATTACTTGGATTAGAAAAAGGTGCTAGTGAAGAAGACATAAAAAAAGCTTTTAGAAAGTTAGCTATAAAATATCATCCAGATAAAAATAAAGGCAACAAAGAAGCTGAAGAAAAATTTAAAGAAATAAATGAAGCTTATCAGGTACTTTCAGATCCTCAAAAGAAAGCTCAATATGATCAATTTGGAACTACAGATTTTAACGGAGCAGGCGGATTTGATTCGTCAGGCTTTGGAGGCTTCGATTTTTCAGATATGGGAGGCTTTGGAGATATATTTGATTCCTTCTTTGGAGGAGGATTTTCTTCTGGTGGAAGAAGGAAAAATGGACCTCAAAGAGGTGCGGATATAGAAACTGCTATTGATTTAACCTTTGAAGAAGCGGTATTTGGAGCGGAAAAAGAGATATCTGTAAACAAACATGAAAATTGCGATAATTGTAATGGAACTGGTGCAAAACCAGGAACAAGTCCCAAAGACTGTGATAAATGTGGTGGTAGTGGAAGAATCAGAATTCAAAAGAACACTATATTAGGAAGCATGGTAACAGAAACTTCCTGCGACAAATGTGGTGGTAGTGGAAAAGTTATAGAAAATCCATGTAATAAATGTCATGGTAAAGGTAAAATTAGAAAGAATAAAAAGATTAAAGTTAACGTACCAGCAGGGGTAGATACAGGAAATGTAATTCCACTAAGAGGACAAGGTGAACCAGGAAACAATGGAGGACCAACAGGAGACTTATATATAAATATAAGAGTAGCTTCCCATCCTACCTTTAAGAGAAAAGGCTTCGATATTTATATAGAAAAGCATATAAGTTTTGCTCAAGCTGCTTTAGGTGTCGAAATAAAAGTACCTACAGTAGATGGAGAGGTTAAATATGAAGTACCAGCAGGAACACAGCCAGGGACTGTATTTAGGTTAAAAGGTAAGGGAGTACCAAGAATAAATAGTACAGCTAGAGGAAATCAATATGTTACTATAATAGTAGATATACCAAAGAAATTAAACAGCAAGCAAAGGGAAGCCCTAACTATGTATATGGAAGCCAGTGGGGAAACTGTAGAAGGAAAAGAAAAGGATACTATTTTTGAGAAGATAAAAAAAGGCTTCAAAGATTAATATAAGGAAAGTGCAGTGCACTTTCCTTATATTTTGTGGTGGATTTTAAGATTTTTAGGTATAATATATTAATAGTATTAGAGAATTTTATGGATTGATTTTTAGTTTCACAAGTAGAGTTTGCTTAAAAGGAATAGTTCACTAATAGTAGTTTCTTATTTTAAGGAGGAATTTTTCATGGATAAAGAATGGTTAGAGGTTTGTATATATACAAGTAGCGAGGCTTTAGAGGCTATATCAGGAATATTATACAATACAGGTGTAAAGGGAGTTTCAATAGAAGATCCTAAGGATATTGAGTTTAAAAGGAAGCATCCTGGAGATTGGGATTATTTTGATGAAACTTTGTTAAAAGTTAAGGATACTGCTATAGTAAAGGGATATTACAAAGAAGATGATAAGTTTAATGAGTATTTAGATTACATAAAAAAATCTGTAAGTAACTTAGATCAATTTGGAATAGATAAAGGAGAAGGTTTAGTAGAAGTTCATAAAGTAAATGAAGAAGATTGGGAAAATAATTGGAAAAAATATTATAAACCAACTAAGGTTTCTAATAAAATAGTTATAAAGCCCATTTGGGAAAATTATGATAAAAAACAAGAGGAGATAATAGTAGAATTAGATCCAGGTATGGCTTTTGGCACAGGAACTCATGAAACCACAAGAATGTGTATAAATGCTTTAGAAAAATATATAAAAGAGGATAGAACTGTGTTTGATATAGGTTGTGGATCTGGAATATTATCTATAGCAGCAGCAAAATTAGGAGCTAAACATGTAATAGGCGTAGATTTGGATCCAGTAGCTGTTAAATCCTCTAAGGAAAATATTAAATATAACAATTTAGACAATATAGAAATATTAGAAGGTAATTTAATGGAAGTTGTAGAGGGCAGAGCTAATATAGTAGTAGCTAATATAATAGCAGATGTTATAATATTTTTAACAGAGGGTGTCAAAGCTTTTATAGAGAAAGGCGGATACTTTATAGCTTCTGGTATAATAAATTCAAGAAAAGAGGATGTTATTAAAAAGTTAGAAGAAACAGGCTTTATAATAGAAGAAGTAAGAGAAGAGGGAGAATGGGCTTGTATAGTATCAAAAATAAACTAAAATCATTTTAATAATTTTATAAAAAGTGTATTTTTAGAATATAAAAATTTATATTTAGGACTCCCTTTATTAAAAAATGTTAAAGTAGGTGATTATTGTGCATAAATTTTTTGTACCCGCTGAAAATATAATTGATGAAAAAGCTATAATTGATGGTGATGATGTTAAACATATATATAAGGTATTAAGGTTAGAATGTGGAGATGCTATAAATATAAATAATTGCCAGGGAAAAGAATATAAAGGTGAAATAGAAAGCATAGATAAAAAATCTGTTGTTGTAAAGATATTAGAACAGGTTGAAGTAAATAATGAAAACCCTTTAAATATTTATTTATATCAAGGTCTTCCTAAATCTACTAAAATGGATTTAATAGTTCAAAAGTCTACCGAATTAGGTATAAAAGAAATAATACCTGTTATAACAGAAAGAGTTGAGGTTAAGGCTTCATTAAAGGAATTTAAAAAATTAGATAGATGGAATAGAATTGCACTTGAAGCATGTAAACAATGTAAAAGATCTTTAATTCCAAGTGTTAGAGAACCTCTAAAATTTAATGATTTGTTGGAAGAAATAAAGGGGATGGATTTAATAGTTGTGCCTTATGAAAGCAAGGAAAATTACGGTATAAAGTCTCTTATAAAAAATATAGAATATGAAAAAGAAAATATTAAAAATATAGGTATAATAATAGGACCAGAAGGTGGCTTTGAAGAAAGTGAAATAAGAGCTTTAGAAGAAATAAAAGCTCAAATAGTAACTTTAGGGCCTAGAATATTTAGAACAGAAACAGCAGGTATAGTATGTGCTTCAATAATTTCATATGAATTAGGAGATCTAGGAGGAAATATATAATGAAGGTTGCTTTTTCTACATTAGGATGTAGAGTAAATGTATATGAAACAGAAGCTATGACAGAAAAATTTATAAAGCAAGGTTATGAAATAGTGGATTTTAATGAAGTGGCTGATGTATATGTAATAAACACCTGTACGGTGACTAATATGGGTGATAAAAAATCAAGACAGATGATAAGTAGAGGAAGAAGACAAAATTCAAAAGCTATAATTGCAGTAGTAGGTTGTTATTCTCAAATAGCTCCAGAAGAAGTATCTAAAATAGATGGCGTAGATGTAGTTCTAGGTACTAGAAATAAAGGTGATATAGTTTATTGGGTAAATAGAGCTATGGAAGAAAAAAATCAAGTAATAGAAGTTAAAGATGTTCTTAGAAATAAAGAATTTGAAGAATTAAATATAGAAGAGTATAGGGATAAAACTAGAGCCTTTTTAAAAATACAGGATGGATGTAATAGATTTTGTTCTTATTGCTTGATACCCTTTGCAAGAGGAGCGGTATGTAGCAAAAAACCAGAAAAGATTATGGAAGAGGTCGAAAAACTTTCTAAGCATGGATTTAAAGAAATAATTTTATCTGGTATAGACATAGCTTCCTATGGTTTTGATTTAGAAGGAAAGTATAATTTAACATCTATATTAGAAGAGATAGATAAAGTAGAAGGTATTGAAAGAATAAGAATAGGCTCTATAGACCCAACTTTTTTTACAGAAGAAGAAATAATAAGAATAAGTAAACTAAAGAGATTCTGTCCACATTTTCATTTGTCCCTTCAGAGCGGATGTAACGAAACTCTAAAAAGAATGAATAGAAAATATACCGTAGAGCAGTATAAAGAGATAGTGCACAACTTAAGAACAAATATAGAATCTGTTTCTATAACTACAGATATAATAGTAGGTTTCCCAGGAGAAACAGAAGAAGAGTTTAATAAAACCTATGAATTTTTAAGAGATATAAAACTGTCTAAAATGCATGTATTTAAATTTAGCCCAAGAAAAGGTACTAGGGCAGAAGAAATGAAGAATCAAGTAGATGGTAAAATAAAAGAAGAAAGAAGTAATAAAATAATAAATTTAGATAAAGACCTTGAAAAAGAATTTATGAATAAATTTATTGAAAAAGAAATGCCGGTATTATATGAGCAGGAAACTAAAGAAAAAGGAATTTTTGAAGGATATACTCCAAATTACATAAAGATATATTCTAAAAGCTCAAAGGATATTACTGGGGAAATAATAAATACGACGCTGAAAGAAGTTTCTAAGGATTTTATTAAAGGAGAAATTTATTAGAGTAGAAGGATTTTTAATCTATTTATTGAATATTTCACTTAACAGGAGGTGATATAATGGAAAATTGTATTTTTTGTAAAATATTGAAGGGAGAAATACCAAGCTCTAAAGTATATGAAGACGAATTGGTATATGCTTTTAATGATATAGATCCAGTGGCACCACATCATGTGCTTATAATACCTAAAGAACATATAAGCTCTTTAAATGAGTTAACAGAAGAAAATAGTAAGGTTATAAGTCATATATTTATGGTAGCTAAAAAAATAGCTAAGGATCTTAATATATCAGAAGAAGGCTATAGAGTAATTTCTAACTGTGGTGAATCAGCAGGACAGACTGTTTTTCATATACATTTTCACTTGATTGCAGGTAGGAATTTACAATGGCCACCAGGTTAAAAAAACTTATTAAGGTTAGAATATTAAGTTGTTGACAGTTTCCCAAAATATGTTGTATAATAGCTAGTGTGTTATTTAGCCCGCAATTAACTGCTTTGTTTTTACTAAATTGAACTAGCGGAGGGAGGGAGAAAACATGTCAGAAATAAAAGTTGGAGAAAATGAATCATTAGAAAACGCATTAAGAAGATTTAAGAAAAAATGTGCAAGAGCTGGTGTTTTATCTGAAGTAAGAAAAAGAGAACACTACGAAAAGCCAAGTGTAAAGAAAAAGAAGAAATCTGAAGCTGCAAGAAAGAGAAAATTTAAGTAGTTATAATTAATAGATTTCTTTGAAAGAGGGTATTAGATAATAATGTCTCTTAAGGAAACACTACAAGACCACTGGAAACAAGCCTTAAAAGCTAAAGAGAAAGAGAAAGCTAGTACTATAAGCATGGTTAAAGCTGCCATTCTTTTAGCAGAAAAAAATTCAGGGAAAACTCTTGAAGATTCAGAAATAATAGATATTCTATCTAAAGAGATAAAACAACGCAAAGAAGCGTTAGAAGACTTCAAGAAGGGAAACAGACAAGACTTAGTAGATGCAACTAATTTTGAAATAGAAGTTTTGCTAAAATACCTTCCTCAGCAGTTGACAGAAGAGGAAATTACAGAAATAATTGAAAAAGCAGTTAATGAAACTGGTGCAAATAGCATGAAACATATGAAAAATGTCATGAGTATAGTTATCCCTAAAACTAAAGGTAGAGCAGATGGTAAACTTGTAAGTGAAAAAGTAAAAAATATATTGAGTAAATAGTAAAAGCTGAGTAAAACTCAGCTTTTTATATTATATACATAGGCTCATTTGTCATTTATTAAAAAATGCTTTCATAAATTAATATGAAAGTATTTTTTTATTTGAGGTGAAAAATGGGTAAGAGATTTTATAATGCAAAGGAAACTGTAGCGAATAAATTAGACCTACCAAGAGATATAATTTTAAATCATCCAAAGATAATAGTTACAGGCAATGAGGAAATAAGCATAGAAAATCATAGAGGAGTAGTTGTTTTTGAAGAAAAAGTAGTGAAAATTAATTCTGGATCTGGATTGATATCTATTTATGGAAAAGATTTTGAGATATTGTTTATGGGAGGAAGTACTATTACTTTGGGAGGAAAATTTAAATCTATAGAATATGAAGGGTCTGAAGTAAATGAAATTTGATAAGTATAAAAATGCTAATATAACAATAGAAATTCAATCTATGATACCAGAGAGATTTATTAACCTTTTATGGAAAAATGGTGTGAAAGTTGAAAATGTAGTTAAGACAAATGTAACTACATTTATTCTGGATATAGACTTAAAAGATTATGCTGTTATGGAGAATATAGCTAGGAGAACAGGAACAAAAGTAAAAATAGTAAAAAGAAAAGGAATCTCTTTTCTTATTTTATTTTTAAAAAGAAGGTTCTCATTGGTAATAGGTATATTTATTTTTTCTTTTATAATATATTTTATGTCTACATTTATATGGGATATAGATATAACATCAACTAATGGTGTAACACCTTATGAAATAAGACAACAATTAAAAAAATATGGAATAAAGCCTGGAATAAATAAAAATACTATAGATGTTTATAAGATAGAAGAAAAACTGATTAAGGATATAGATAATATAATGTGGGTAAAAGCTAGAATTGAGGGAGGGAAACTCGTAGTAAAGGCAGAAGAAAGGCAGTCCCCCCCAACCATAGTAAAAGAGGATGAACCTTGTAACTTAGTAGCTAAAAAGGATGGGGAAGTACAAAGGGTATATACTACTTCAGGAAGTGCTATAGTTCAAAATGGAGATATCGTAAAAAAAGGAGATATTTTAATTAAAGGTGAACAGGGAAAAGAAGGAGAAACTTATGAGGTTCATTCAGAAGGAAAAGTTTTTGCTAGAACTTTTTACGAAGAAATTAAAACTATAAATACCTATAGAATAAAAAGAAAAAGAACAGGTAAAAAAATAGATAGAATATATATTAATTTTAAGGGTAAAAAACTATATTTGAAAAAAACTATAAATAAATTTGAAAAATATGATAGAATAGAAAATAATAAGTTGTTTATAACAAAAGAAACATTATATGAAGTAAAAGAAACAAAAGAAAATATCAATTTGAAAAAAGCTATAGATGAAGAGAATGAAAAAATATATAAAAATATAACTAAAAACTTAGATAAATCTGTTAAAATTGTAGATAAAATTACGGAGTATTCTCCAGAGGGAGAGAGCTGCAAAATTAGAATGCTAATTATAGCAGAAGAAGATATAGCTGTTCCACAAAAGATAGAAATTACGGATAAAGAAGAAGACAGCTAAAATAAAGGTGGTATTATAATATATGAAAAAAATTACCATGGAAGAAATAAAAAAGGACAATAAACTAAAGAGAGTATTAGTTTTTTTTATTACATTTTTATTTATGTATGTTGTGCTTGTCACATCTTTTGTTACCAAAAAATATGACCTACAAGAGGGCGATATAGCTAAAGTTGATATAAAAGCTCCAAGAGAGATAAAAGATGAAGTATCCACAAAGGCTAGATTACAACAAGCTTTAGAGTCAGTACCTATACAGTATACTAAAAGAACAGAGGTTAAAGCAGAAATTTTAAATGAAATAAATAGTTTTTTTTCACAGGTAAATTCTCTAAAAGATAAAAGAATAGATGAAAAACAAAAGGTTCAACAATTAGATCAAAATGGCAAAATAAATATATCAGAAAGGGAATTGAGCCAAATATTAAATTTAGATAAATCAGAACTTAAATCCATGCAGGATGTTCTTATTAAAGTTATATCCGATGTTTATGAAAATGTAAATATAAGTGATGATTCTCAAAAGGATAATGCACAGGATATAAAAAAAGCACAGGAGTATGTATACTCAAAAATAAAAATGTCTAAAATAACGAATCCTTTAAGGCAATTGGCAATAAATATAGCTTATTCAGAGATAAAGCCTAATTTTTATTATGATAAAGAAAAAACGGAGGAATTAAAGAAGGAAACTTTAAAAAATACTCCACCAGTTATGATAAAAAAAGATCAAACAATAGTTAAAGAAGGAGAACCAGTATCTAAATATCAATTAGATTTGTTAAAGGATATAGGTTTATTAAATAATAATAATAATTTTGAGTGGTATATTTTTATTGGCCTAGGAGTTCTAATAGTTTTAGTGCTTTTTATACAGTATGTATATATATATAAATTTTATAATGAAGTATTTAATGATTTAAATAGTTTGGTTTTAATAAGCTTAAATAATTGTATAGCAATACTTTTAGCTAGGAGCATATATACAATATCACCTTTTTTAATTCCTTTAGCATCTATACCTATGATATTAACATTACTGTTAAACTATAAAATATCTTTAGTTACTAGTCTTGTAAACTGTATTTTAATAGCTGTAGCAGTAAACTTTGAAGTAGAAATTATTTTAATAGCTATAATGAGTGCTGTTTTAGGTTCTACTATATTAAGAAAAATGCAAGAAAGAAATGATATACTATATGCATCATCTTATATAGCTATTATAAATGTAATCCTTACTTTTTCAGCTGGTTTTCTTTTAAGCAATAGTGTTATAGATGTAAGTAAAAAAGCATTATTTACTCTTATAGGAGGAGTGTTATCAGCTATACTAACCATAGGACTTCTTCCTTTATTTGAAAATTTATTTGATATAGTTACTACTATCAAGCTTTTAGAACTTTCCAATCCTAATAATCCACTACTTAAGAAGCTATTATTAGAAGCTCCAGGAACTTATCATCACAGTATATTAGTAGGGAATTTAGCTGAGGTTGCAGCAGAGGTTGTAAATGGGAATCCAGTATTAGCTAGAGTATCTGCTTATTATCATGATATAGGGAAGACTAAAAGACCGTATTTTTTTAAAGAAAATCAAATAGGTAGGGAAAATCCTCATGATAAAATATCCCCTAATTTAAGTACCTTAATAATTACTTCTCATGTAAAAGATGGGTTAGAATTAGCTAAGGAGTACAAAATACCTAAAGTTATACAAGATATAATACAGCAACACCATGGTACATCTTTAGTAAAATATTTTTATATAACCATGAAAAATAATAGTGAAAGACCTGAAGATGTAAATGAAGAAGATTTTAGATATCAAGGTCCTATACCTAAAAGTAAAGAAGCTGCTATAATAATGCTAGCAGATGGTGTGGAGGCTGCTGTAAGATCTATAAATGAACCCACTAAGGGTAAAATAGAGGAAATGGTAAATAAAATAATAAAGGCAAGATTAGATGAAGGACAGTTAGATGATTGTGATCTTACATTAAAAGAGATAGGACTAATAAGAGATGCTTTTTTGAAGGTCCTTATAAGTATATATCACCAAAGAATAGAATATCCAGAGGATAAATGGATAAGAGATAGGAGGATAAAATGATATATATAGATAATAGACAGAATAAAATAAAAGTAAATGAAGAGCTTGAAAATAAAATAAAAGAAATAATAGACTATGCATTAAAAGAGGAAAAGGTAAATATAGATTATGAAATAAGTGTGGTTTTTATAGATAACAATAGTATAAAAGAAATAAATAAAGACTATAGAAATATAGATAAAGCTACAGATGTATTATCCTTTCCAATGTTAGATTATGAGGATGGAGAAGTTTTTAAGGATATATATTTAAACTATGAATTTGATGAAAGTGATCTAGATGAGGGAAATTTAGTTTTAGGAGATATAGCCCTTTCTTTAGAGAAAGCCGAAGAACAAAGTAAAGAATTTGGTCACAGTTTTTTAAGAGAGACTTGCTATTTAACAATACATTCAGTACTGCATCTCTTAGGATATGATCATATGGAAGAAGATGAGAAAGTTATAATGAGACAGAGAGAAGAAGAAATATTAAAAAGCTTTAATTTACACAGGTAAAAATTCATTTTTTAACCTGTAAAGGATGGTGATTAGCCATGAAGGTAAATAAACTTTTGGATAGTTTTAATTATGCTATAGATGGAATAATACATGCAGTTAGGACCCAAAGGAATATGAGAATACATATGCTCTCTGCTCTTTTGGTTTTAACTGCCTGTTTTTTCTATGATTTATCAAAGATAGAATTAGTAGTTGTATGTATAACAATAACTTTAGTTATTTTTGCAGAACTTATGAATACTGCTATAGAATTTGCTATAGATGCCACTACAAATTATTACCATCCCTTAGCTAAGGTTTCTAAAAATGTAGCAGCAGGAGCAGTTTTATTAACAGCTATAAATGCAGTAGTGGTTGGTTATATTATATTTTGGGATAAACTAAAATATATAAATTTCGTTTTAATAACTAAAATAAAAAATTCAAATCCTTATGCTATATTTATTATATTAGCTATAGTTTGTATAGTTACCGTAGTGGTAAAAGCTATATATGGAGAAGGAACTCCTTTAAAGGGAGGAATGCCAAGTGGACATAGTACCATGGCATTTTCTATAGCCACAATAATAGCTCTTATAACTAAGGAATTTCCCGTAGTTACGTTAAGCTATTTTTTAGCCTTTATAGTAGCTCAAAGTAGAGTTGATTCAGAAGTACATTCTATATTAGAGGTAATAGTGGGGGCTTTATTTGGAACTTTATTTACTACGTTTTTATATAAAATATTTGGATAGTTGAAATAATGTAAAATAATGCTATAATTTATTTGCAAAATAATTTGTAGGGTAAATAGTTTATCCAAACAGGAGGATTTATAATGAAATATGACGAAATTATAAAGAAAGCAATAGAAGCCAGAGAAAATGCTTATGTTCCTTACTCAAAATTTAGAGTAGGAGCTGCTTTATTAACAGAAGATAACGCAATATATACAGGATGTAATATAGAAAATGCTTCCTATGGTGCTACAAATTGTGCAGAAAGAACAGCTATATTTAAAGCTATATCAGAAGGGCATAAAAAAATAAAAGCCATCGCAGTTGTAGGGAGTCTTGAAGAATATACTTATCCTTGTGGCATATGTAGGCAGGTTATAAGTGAATTTGCAGATGGAAATATAGACATAATAATAGTGAAAGATAAAAATAATTATGAAATAAAGAAACTAGATGAAATTTTACCAGGAGCTTTTACTAAAAAAGATCTAATAAAATAGACGAGGAGATAAAATATGTTTAAATCAGGATTTGTAACCATAGTAGGAAGACCTAATGTAGGAAAATCAACGTTATTAAATGCCATAATGAAAGAGAAACTTTCTATAGTTTCATGCAGACCCCAGACTACAAGAAACAATATACAAACAATATTAACAGAAGATAATTACCAACTTGTATTTGTTGATACGCCAGGAATACATAAGCCTAAGCATAAGTTAGGAGAGTATATGGTGAAATCAGCATCAGAAGCTATGAAGGATGTGGATTTAGTACTTTTTTTAATAAATCCAGATGAAAAGCCTGGTAGAGGAGATTTGTTTATAATAGAACAATTAAAAGAAGTAAAAGTACCAGTATTTTTAGTTTTAAATAAAATAGATGAAAATCCACAAGAAAAAGTAGCAGAGACTTTAAAAACATATTCAGAACTTATGGAGTTTGAAGAAATAATACCTATATCTGCACTAAAAGGTAAAAATATTGATTTACTTAAAGAATTAATGTTTAAATATATACCAGAGGGACCACAATATTATCCAGAAGATATGATAATAGATCAAAATGAAAGATTTATAGTGGCAGAGATAGTAAGGGAAAAAGCTTTAAGACTTTTATCAGAAGAAGTTCCTCATGGTATAGCTGTAGAAATACTTCAAATGAAGAAAAATGAAAAAGGAACTTATCACATAGAAGGTAATATATTATGTGAAAAAAATTCTCATAAACCTATAATTATAGGTAAAGGTGGTAGTAAATTAAAGAAAATATCTCAATATGCAAGACAGGATATAGAAGCTTTTCTTCAAAGTAAAGTATATATAAGACTTTGGGTTAAAGTAAAAGAAGAGTGGAGAGATAACCAAAGTTTATTAAAAGAATTAGGTTATAAAAATATGAAATAGAACTGAAATAAATAATATAGGGAGTTGATTTTCTGTCACTATATAAAACTAGGGCTGTAGTAATAAAAACTCAAGAATTTAAAGAAGCAGATAAATTAGTTTGGTTATATACAGAAAAATTAGGTAAAATAACTGCTATAGCAAAAGGTGCAAAAAAAAATAGAAGTAAATATTTATCTAATACATCACCCTTTTGTTATGGAGAATATGTATTATATAAGGGGAAAAGTTTATTTAATTTATCAGAAGTCCAGTTAATAGATTCCTTTCAGGACTTTTTAAGAGATTTAGATACATTAACTTATGGATCCTATTTTTGTGAACTAATAGATATATGTACAGAAGAAAAAGAAAGTAGTAGAGAATTATTTCAAGAGCTAGTTAAAAGTTTATTCTTGATGAAGAATAAAGTGGTAGATATTGAGATTTTGGCTAGAGCTTTTGAAATGAAAGTATTAAAATACACTGGATATGCTTTGAATTTTAATCATTGTGTAGAGTGTGGAAGGAAAATAGAAACTTCAAATTATATAAGTTTGCAGAGCCTAGGAGGAATATGTAATTATTGTAACAAGATAAATGGTATAGGAGTAACTTATGCTACTTATAATATATTAAAATATATATATGAAGCTCCATTAGAAAAGCTTTATAGGCTTTCTGTTGATACAGAAACTAAAAAGGATATTTATAAAATTTTAAATACCATAATAAATCAAAATTATTTGAAGAAACCCAAAAGTCTCCAAATATTAAATTATATAAAGGAGGAATAAAAATGGAAATAACATTAGAAAAAATTGATATCATAAGGGAAAGGACTGGAGCAACTTACACTGAAGCTAAAGAAGCTTTAGAAGCTTGTGACGGAAATGTAGTAGATGCTTTAGTATACATGGAAAACAAATTTAAAGAGGAAAAAGAAGAAATGTATACTACAAAAGATGATTTAGTAAAATGGATAAAAGATATTATAAAAAAAGGTAATGTTACTAGAATAAAAGTAAAGAAAGAAGACAAAATTATAGTAGATATACCGGTGAATGCAGGATTAGCAGCTACAGCTGCAGCAGCGATTATTTGGGCTCCTATATTATTAGCAGCTTTAGCAGCAGCTATAGTAACTAAAGTAACTATAGAAATAACAAAAGAAGATGGTAGTGTAGAAGTGGTTAATAAAATAATAAAAAGCACAGCTCAAGATATAAAAGAAAAAGTAGATTGCACTACTTCTGACATAAAAGAAAAATTTTCTAATAAATTTGATAATGAATCAGAAGGAGGAGACAATAATTTTTATAGTTATACCGTTAACTTTGAAGATGTAGAAAGTGAAGAAGATAATGATTGTAAAGAGTGTAAAAAAGAAGATTCTTCAGAAAAAAAAGAAGAACAATAATATAATAATTACTAAATAATATGAGGGTGTAAATTTACAAGAAAAAATAACAAACACCTTGCTAAACAATAAGCTTTTATAATGATAAAATTTTATTTATAAAAGCTATACTGTTGCAAGGTGTTTTATGAATTTATAAGTGGGACATAAATTGATGCAGTAGTACAAAACAAGACCAACCTTAATAATAAACAGTAAATTAAAGTAAATAATAACGTATAAAAGTATAAATGTTGATTATTATTTGTATGCAAAATAACATATAAATATAAAAATTACATATCATAAAAATAATTATAATAAAAAGTATAACAGATTCCTCTGTAAAATGAAAAAATAAAAGAAATAAAGAAATATCGAGAAAGTACTAATAAGTATAACATAAATTTAAATAAATTAGCACAAATAAAGAAAAGTGATATACTATTTAATCTAAATTAATGATATAATATATATAGTTTAGTTTTATAATTTAAATATTTAATATCTATTTATAATTAAGGAAGAGGGTGAAGGCAATTAAACTATCTGAAAGACAGGAACAAATAGTAGAACTAGTAAAAAAGAATGAACCAATAACTAGTGAAAACTTAGCAGGGTGTTTAGGGGTAACAAGAGCAGCCTTAAGACCAGATTTAGCAATATTAACTATGATAGGAATATTAGAAGCAAAACCAAAGGTAGGATATATATATTCTCATAAGCCTTCATATAGTTTGCTACAAGACTATATAAATGACATAAAGGTTAAAGATATAATGTCTAAACCTGTAATGGTGAATGAAAATACTACAGTATATGATTCAATATTACATTTATTTTTAAATGATGTAGGAACATTATTTGTACACAATGAAGAAATATTAGTAGGAGCAGTATCTAGAAAGGATTTTCTTAAAGTTGCTATGGGTGGTACTGATATGCATAAAGTACCTGTAGGAATTATAATGACAAGAATGCCCAATATAGTATGTGTAAACACAGAAGATTCTGCTTATTACGCAGCACAAAAAATAATAGAACATGAAGTGGACAGTTTACCTGTAGTAGAAAAAGTAGTAAAAAATAATATAGAAGAATTTAAAATTATAGGAAAAGTATCAAAAACTAATATTACAAAGTTATTCGTAAAGGTTGGAGAAAAAGTTTAAGATAAAAGTTTCGAACAGATAATTACTTATCTGAATATATATTAAATTACAAAGAAATTTTACAGAGGGGATGTTTATTATGGAAAATAAGAAGCATGTATATCTTTTTAGTGAAGGAAATGCATCAATGAGAGAGTTGTTAGGGGGAAAGGGTGCTAATCTAGCAGAAATGACTAATTTAGGAATCCCTGTTCCAACAGGATTCACAGTAACTACAGAGGCTTGTATAAAATATTATAAGGATGGTAAAAAGTTAGCAGACGAAGTAGTACAGCAAATAACAGGTGCTATGGAAGAAGTGGAAAAGGAAACTAACAAAAAATTTGGAAGTGAAGAAAATCCTTTGTTAGTTTCAGTAAGATCAGGGGCTAGGGTTTCTATGCCAGGAATGATGGATACTATATTAAATTTAGGATTAAATGACAAAACAGTAGAATCATTAAGCAAACTTACAAATAATGAAAGATTTGCTTATGACTCCTATAGAAGATTTATTCAAATGTTTTCAGATGTAGTTATGGGAATAGATAAAAGAGATTTTGAAGATGTATTAGATCAAATGAAAGAAGAAAAGGGTGTTGACTACGATACAGATTTAACATCAGAAGATTTGAAAAAAATTGTAGTTAAATTTAAAGAAATATATAAAAAAGAAATGAGAGAAGATTTTCCACAAGAACCTAAAGAGCAACTATTAGCAGCTGTTACAGCAGTATTTGGTTCATGGGATAACCCAAGAGCTATAGTGTACAGAAGGCTAAATGATATTCCAGGAGATTGGGGTACAGCTGTAAATGTACAATCAATGGTATTTGGAAATATGGGAGAAACTTCAGGAACAGGAGTTGCCTTTACAAGAAATCCCTCTACTGGAGAAAATAAAATATTTGGCGAATATTTAATAAATGCTCAAGGTGAAGACGTTGTTGCTGGAATTAGAACGCCTCAACCTATAGCAAAACTAAAAGAAGATTTACCACAATGTTATGAAGAGTTTATGAGTATTGCTAGAAAGCTTGAAAAGCATTACAAAGATATGCAAGATATGGAGTTTACTATAGAACAAGGGAAATTATACTTCCTTCAAACTAGAAATGGTAAAAGGACTGCTCAATCTGCATTAAAAATAGCTGTAGATTTAGTAGAGGAAGGAACATTACAAAAAGAAGAAGCCTTATTAAAAGTAGATCCAAAGCAATTAGATACATTATTACATCCTAATTTTGATGAAAAAGAATTAAAAGCTGCAGAAGTTATAGCTACTGGTCTTCCAGCATCCCCAGGAGCAGCTTGTGGAAGAGTTTATTTTACAGCTGAAGAGGCTAAAATTCATCATGAAAAAGGCGAAAAAGTAATATTAGTAAGACTTGAAACATCCCCAGAAGATATAGAAGGAATGGTAGCAGCAGAAGGAATATTAACAGCAAGAGGTGGAATGACATCTCATGCAGCAGTTGTTGCTAGAGGTATGGGAACATGTTGTGTAGCAGGATGTTCTGAAATAACTATAAATGAAAAAGAAAAATATTTTCATGCAGCAGGAAAATCTTATAAAGAAGGAGACTATATATCTCTAGATGGAAGTACAGGAAAGGTTTATGGTAAATCCATAAAAACTGTAGCACCAGAAATAAGTGGATACTTTGGAACCTTTATGGAATGGGCTGATAAAGTAAGAGTATTGAAAGTTAGAACTAATGCAGATGCTCCAAGAGATGCAGCTCAAGCAGTTACCTTTGGAGCAGAAGGAATAGGTCTTTGTAGAACAGAACACATGTTCTTCCAAGAAGAGAGAATACCGGCTGTTAGAGAAATGATACTTGCTAAAACAGAGGCTCAAAGAAGGAAGGCTTTAGGTAAGCTATTACCAATGCAAAGAGAAGATTTTGTAGGAATATATGAAGCCATGGCAGAAAAGCCAGTGACTGTAAGATTATTAGATCCACCTTTACATGAGTTTTTACCAAAAGATGATGAGGATATAATAGAATTATCAAAAGAAATGGAAGTAAGTTTTGAAGAATTAAAGAATACTGTACTATCATTACATGAATTCAATCCAATGATGGGGCATAGAGGTTGTCGTTTAACTGTGTCTTATCCAGAAATGGCAGAAATGCAAACTACAGCTATAATAGAAGCTGCTATAGAAGTTACAAGAAATAAAGGAATAAAAATTAAGCCAGAAATAATGATACCGCTAATAGGAGAAATAAAAGAAATGGCTTATGTAAAATCTATAGTTGTAGAAACAGCAGATAAGATACTAGAGAGAGAAAATGTAGAAATGGAATACCAAGTTGGAACAATGATAGAAATTCCAAGAGCTGCACTTACAGCTGATGAAATAGCTAAAGAAGCAGAATTCTTTTCTTTTGGAACAAATGATTTGACACAAATGACCTTTGGATTTTCAAGAGATGATGCAGGTAAATTCTTAAATTCTTATTATGATAAAAAAATATATGAGTTTGATCCATTCCAAAGAATAGACCAAACTGGTGTTGGAAAGCTTGTGGAAATGGCAGTAAAACTAGGAAAACAAATAAGACCAGATATAAAATTGGGAATATGTGGAGAACATGGTGGAGATCCATCATCTATAGAATTCTGTCACAATGTAGGATTAAACTATGTGTCTTGTTCACCATTTAGGGTACCTGTAGCAAGATTAGCTGCAGCACAAGCTCAAATAAAAAACCCAAGAAAGTAAAAGTATAAGTATAAGGGATGTAAGCCTAGTGTAAAATTGGCTTACATCTTTTTTAATATATTAAATCTCTGCCAAATCTAGATTCTATATGTTTTCCAAATAAATATACAAATTCACTTTGATTATCTATGTCTTCCACAGAACTTTTTAAGATTTTTTGGAAAGATTTTTTATTGCATTTATTTATATTTTTATAATAGTCTCTAGATATTTTCCAAAATTTTTGAGGAAAGGATAAATAACTCAATATATATTTATATTCATCTAAATTTAAAGGAATAAATTTATCATAGTATTCTAAAATTTCAACTGCTAGTGTTGCATCCCAATTTGTATTTTTTCTTCTTAAAAGCCTCCTCAAAAAATAGCCTATATCATGTACTCTATAATCTATAGCACATTTATCAAAATCTATGACCCATATATCATTATTAGGGGATAATATAATATTTTTATTAACGTAATCTAAATGACATAAACATCTATGCAAATTTTTATTATTTATACTATGGGCTATATCCACGGAGGTTCTAGCCAATAAAATATTTTTTTCAAAATTTTTTAGAAAAAAGTCAGAGAATTTATCTTTTTCTTTAAAGGCATAATTGGAACAATTTAAAAGGTGAAAAAAATGTTTTTCATGAGATCTATAGATACTATCTTTTTTTTCTTTAACTCTACTACCTTTTATAGGAACAAAATTTTCAACACTAACATGCATTCTACCTAAATTTTCTATAGAATATATAATATGTTCTGTTCTATCATAATCACATTTTTCTCCCTGAATCCAAGGGGTAAGTATAAAAAACATATTATTATAATTTACAAATCTATTGCCATCACAAGCAGGAAGAATTCTAGGAACTCTAATTCCATTTCTATAAAACCATTCTACAGCAGAATAGACAAACAATAGATCAGATTCATCGTAATATACCTTTTTTAGGCAATAGCAGTTATTCCCATAGGTAACTTTGTAAACAGCTCTTTGCTTTTCTGTATTTTTAAATTTAATTTGACAAATATCAGCAGTTTGTAAATTATATTTAGGAAGAACGTATTTTTTTACGTTTTCTTCAGATAATAAGTCTATATCAAATGACTTAGCCGCATAAGCCATAGAAACACTCCTTAAAAAATATTTTCTTCTATAATGATATTAATCTAAATCATTTATTATAACGATTTAATAAAAAAAGGAGTTCTTAACTTAATATAGAATTAATAACACAAAAACATTTTATTGTTAGGATGATATATCATGAATATAAGACAAAGTATTGAAGAAAAAGAGAAATTAATATTAAATGAAAAGGCCTGTCTTTCTATAAATTCTAAAGGAAGGGAAAGAGCGGAATCTGAAGATGATATAAGGACAGTTTTTATGATAGATAGAGATAGAATTATTCATAGTAAGTCCTTTAGAAGGTTAAAGCATAAAACTCAAGTATATATAAGAACTTCTGGAGATCATTATAGAACTAGACTTACTCATACCTTAGAGGTTGCACAGATTGCAAAAACCATAGGAAAGGGTATAGGATTGAATGAAGATTTAATAGAAGCAATAGCCTTAGGGCACGATATAGGACATGTAGCTTTTGCTCATAATGGAGAAGAAGTATTAAATGAATTACTATCTGATGGTTTTAAGCATAATAAAAATAGCATAAGAGTTCTTAAAAAAATTGAAAAGGAAGGTAGTGGATTGAATTTAACTAAAGAAGTACTAGATGGCATATTATATCATAGTGGATTTTCTAAAAAATCTCCTAAGGCTTACACCTTAGAAGGTCAAGTAGTTAAGTATAGTGATAAGATTGCCTATGTAAACCATGATATAGATGATTCTATAAGAGCAGGACTTTTACTTCAGAAAGATATACCAAAGGATTTATTATACTGTCTTGGAAGTACTCATGGAAAAAGAATAGATACTTTAGTTATAGATTGCATAAAAAACACATTAAATAATATAGATGAGGGATTAATAGAAGTATCATTAAGTGATGAAAAAGAATGTGCTTTATATGGGCTAAGAAAATATTTATTTAAAAAAATATATAATGGAAAAATATTGAAAGCAGAGAGAGAAAAAGCTAAATTTGTATTAAAACAAGTTTTTGATTATTTTGTTAAAAATCCTGAAAAAATGCCAAAACTTTATAAAAATATAGCAACAGAAGAAGGACTATACATAGGAGTAGCAGACTATATAGCTGGAATGAGTGATGATTACTGTTTATATCTTTTCAATAATATATATGTACCTAAGGTAGTAATATATTAAAAAATTATGGATTGGGCATAATATTTAATAGAAAAAAAAGTAAAAAATATAAATTTGTGTAGTAAAAAGCGGCGATATATAAGTAAAAAATAAAAATTATTGAAAATTGAAGGAAATTTAGCATTTATAAAGAATATATTATAGTGAGTTTATAACGAAAGTTTAAAAATATTCGAAAACCTAGAAGGAAATATAAAGTTTTTGTCGAATATATTATTTTTACCTATGTATTTTTAAAATAATATATTCATAAAATATTAAAGAGTAAGGTGGGAGTAGTCATTGATATCGGAAGATGTCGTCCAAAAGGTAATAGAGCTAAACGATATTGTAGATGTTATATCAGGGGACATAAAGCTTAAAAACAGTGGAAGAAACTATTTTGGGTTATGTCCTTTTCATCATGAAAAAACACCTTCCTTTAGTGTGTCGCAGGATAAGCAGATATATAAATGTTTTGGATGCGGAGAAGCAGGAAACGTTGTGACTTATGTAATGAAGACTAAAAACGTTGCTTTTCCAGAGGCCATAAAAATTTTAGCAGAAAGAGTAAATATAGATATAGAGGAAGATAAAAAAGAAAATACAAATAATCCTAAAGATAAAATCTATAAAATAAATGTAGACGCAGCTAGATATTTTTTTAATAATCTTATAATAAATAAAAATGCTATAAATTACTTTTTAAATAGGGGTGTTACAAAGTCAATAATTAAAAGGTTTGGATTAGGATATTCAAAGGATAGCTGGGATGGGCTTTTAAGGCATTTAAAAACAAAAGGATATACGGAACTAGATATGCTATCTGCAGGTCTTATTATAAGGAGTAAAAATGGATCTTATTATGATAGATTTAGAAACAGAGTTATGTTTCCAGTCTTTGATTATAGAGGAAAGGTAATAGGCTTTGGAGGAAGGGTACTAAATAACGCTAAACCTAAATATTTAAACTCACCAGAAACTATGGTGTTTAAAAAGGGTATAAATTTATATGGATTAAATTATGCAGTAAAAGAAAATAAAGATAGAGTATTAATAATAGTAGAAGGATATATGGATTGCATTACATTACATCAATATGGCATAAAAAATTCTGTAGCATCTCTAGGAACAGCTCTAACTACAAATCAAGCTAGACTTTTAAAACGATATGCAGATAAAGTCATAATATCTTATGACTCAGATACAGCAGGACAATTAGCTACTCAAAGGGGCTTAGAAATATTAAAAGATGTAGGATTAGGTGTAGAAATATTAACTGTACCAGATGGGAAAGATCCAGATCAATTTGTAAAGGCTCATGGAAAAGAAGCTTACCTAAAGTTAGTAAAAGAAGCTTTACCTCTTATAGAGTATAAAATAAAAATTAGTAAGCAGGATTTAAATATTGGGAATAAAAGGCAAGTTATACAATATATAGATAGATATATTAAAATTATAGAAAATTTAGATCCTGTAGAAAAAGATATGTACATAAGAAGACTTTCAGAGGAAACTAATATAGAAATTCAGACTTTATATGACCAATTAAACAAAAAAAACCAAAATTCTAGGAAAAATGGAAAAGAAGTGAATATGTTAGAAGCTTTTGGACAAAAATTGTATCTAGAGCCAGCTTATATAAGAGCTGAGAGATTTATCCTGCAATTAATGTTTAATTATAATAATATTTATGAATATATAAAAAATAGTATAAATGAGCAGGATATAATAGAGGAAACACATAAGGCAATATATAAATATATAAAAGATACTTTAGAAGACTCAAATATACAAAATAAAAAATTACACATAGAAACTCTATGTAATAAGAATGTAGAAACATCTAAAGAATGGGTAAATATATTAAATACCAATTTTATTTACAAAGAAGATGAAAGTAAAAAATTTATAGATGATGCTATTTTAAATATTAAAAAATATAAATTAGAAAAATATAAGGAAAATTTACTTAAAAAGATTAAAGAGTATGAAGCACAAGGAAAATTAGATGAAACTATAAAAATGAGCCAGGAACTCATCAAAGTAAAGAAAACCTTAGGGGCCATGAAATAATGGCGAAAGGAGGCTACACTTATAATGAAAGAAAAGAAGAATAATGCTAAAGATAAAAATGAAAAAATGAAGTTAGTTAGACGCTTAATAGATAAAGGTAAAAAAAGTGGATCATTAAGTTATAAAGAAATTATGGATGAATTAGAAGAAATAGATTTAAGTCCAGAACAAATCGAAAAAATATACGATGTATTAGAGTCTATGGGTGTGGAAGTTACAGGTGATATGAATGATATAGACGTAAAGGAAGAGGATATTGATTTATCAGTTCCGGAAGGTATTGCTATAGATGATCCTGTTAGAATGTATTTAAAAGAAATAGGGAAAGTAGCATTATTAACTTCAGAAGAAGAAATAGAATTAGCACAAAGAATAGAAGCAGGAGATATGGTTGCTAAGAAGAAATTAGCAGAGGCTAATTTAAGACTTGTTGTAAGCATTGCAAAGAGATATGTAGGAAGAGGAATGTTATTTTTAGATCTTATACAAGAAGGTAACCTAGGATTAATAAAAGCTGTAGAAAAATTTGACTATAGAAAAGGTTACAAATTTAGTACCTATGCTACTTGGTGGATAAGGCAGGCCATTACAAGGGCTATAGCAGATCAAGCAAGAACCATAAGAATACCAGTTCACATGGTAGAAACTATAAATAAGCTTATAAGAGTATCAAGACAACTATTACAAGAACTAGGTAGGGAGCCACAGCCAGAGGAAGTGGCTAAGATTATGGAAATGCCTGTGGATAAAGTAAGGGAAATAATGAAAATAGCTCAAGAGCCTGTTTCTTTAGAAACTCCGATTGGTGAAGAGGAAGATAGTCATTTAGGAGACTTTATTCCAGATGATGAAGCACCGGCGCCGGCAGAAGCAGCAGCCTTTACAATGTTAAAAGAGCAACTTATTAATGTTTTAGATACATTAACACCAAGAGAAGAAAAGGTATTGAGATTAAGATTTGGTTTGGATGATGGAAGAGCCAGAACTTTAGAGGAAGTTGGAAAAGAATTTAATGTAACAAGAGAAAGAATAAGACAGATAGAAGCAAAAGCCCTAAGAAAATTAAGACACCCAAGTAGAAGTAAAAAATTAAAAGATTATTTAGATTAATGCACCAATATAAGGTGCTTTTTTTTTTTTACTTATAATGATATAATGTTCATGTAATAAGGTAGGTGATAAACATGAAGAAATTTAAGCCTATAAGTGGATCAGGACTAATTTCTATAGTGACTAATACTATAATATACAATGCAGCAGTAATTTTAATAATGCTTTTAGTAGATTCTTATGAAATAATGGAACTATTAAAAATTTGTTTAATAGGATTGGATATATATTTTATTTACTATATATTGATGTATTCTACAGTTGATTATTCTCTAGATAAAGAAAATATCTATATAAATAGTATATTTGGATTAAAACGGGTTGTAATCCCTATTAAAGAAATACAATGTTATAAAAAGCAATCTGGATATATGAAGAGTATGAGAATATCTGGATTTAGTAAATATTATTATGCTATAGGAAGAAATATAATAGATAAGTTAGGTAATACCTATATGTATGTAACATCTAACAAAAGTATATTATATTTAAAAACAGATAAAATAAATTACGGTATATCTCCTAAGAATTTGGAAAAATTTGAAGTGACATTAAAACAAGCCGGTATAAAAGAGGGAGATTGGGAATTTAAATTAAATAAAAATACAAATATATTTAAAGATAAAAGATACTTTACCCCTTTTATAATTGTGACTATTATGATATTAATAATAACTTTAACACCTATGATATTTTATCTATATAATCTTTTACCAGACAAAATGCCTCTTGTGTTTGATGCAAAATTTACTCCAGTAGGTTTTGGAGAAGGAAAACAATTTGCCTTTAAACAAATGATGTATGGAGCTTTAAATATGGTTATATTATTTTGTATGTATTATGTATCGTACTTTTACTCAAAATATGATAAAAATTATGCTTACAAATTTTTATATATATCATTGTTTTTTTCAACAGTATTCTTAATATTTCAAATAAGAATATTATATGTTTTTTTATAACATTATAATGTTATAGGATATATAAAATTCTTATTATTTTAAAAGATAAATATAACATATATGCAGGAGTTAAATATGGAAATAAGTTTAAGACTAAAAGAAATAGCTAATATGGTAGATAAATGCCAGTCTGTAGTGGATGTAGGCACAGATCATGCATACATCCCCATATATTTAATTAAAAATAATATTTGTAAAAGTGCTATAGCAGGAGATATAAATAAGGGTCCCTTAGATAGAGCGAAAAACAATATTAATTTTCATAACTTACAAAATAAAATTCAGTGCAGACTAGGGCCAGGGCTTACTAAAATACATCCTAAAGAGGTTAATGGTGCTATAATTGCAGGTATGGGTGGACATCTTATAAAAGACATATTAGAAGAATCAAAGGAAGTTTTTAAAAATTTAGATTTCTTAGTATTACAACCGGTGCAAAATCCAGAGGCGTTAAGAGAATATATATATATTATGGGATATAAAATATTAAAAGAATCTTTAGTATTTGAGGACAGTAGATTTTATGAAATTATAAAAATAAGATATGATGAAAATCATAAATCTGTAGATCCTATATATTATGAAATAGGAGAATATCTTATAAATACTAAACACCCATTAATAAAGAAATTTTTATATAACAATATTGACAAATATAAAAAAATACTACAATATATAAGAGAAGACACAGAAAGTGCAGCCTTAAGAAAAGCAGAAATAAAAGAAAAAATATTTAAATTGGAGGAGCTGGTACAATGTATTTAAATGTTAAAAACATAGAAAATATAATAGAAGAATATGCTCCTTTATATTTAAAGGAAAATTACGATAATGTGGGCCTTATGGTAGGGGATTCAAAAGCCACTGTAAATAAAATATTAGTTGCTTTAGATTGTACCTTAGATGTAATAGAAGAGGCGAAAAAAAAGGAGTGTAACTTGATAGTTACTCATCATCCTTTATTATTTAAAAAACCTTCTTCTATAACTACAGATACTTTATTGGGTAAAAAAATAATAGAATTGATAAAAAATGATATAAATTTATATTCTAGTCATACAAATTTAGACTCTACAGAAAATGGCTTTAATCAAATAGTAGCAGAACTTTTGAAGTTACAAGATTTAAAAATATTAGATCCTAACGCTTATAATAATAATACGGGTATAGGTAGAATAGGTTATTTAAAAGAAGAAGTTACTTTAGATAAATTATGTGAAATTGTAAAGGAAGTTTTCAATATTCCTGCATTAAGATACTCAGGAGAAGACTCTTTAAAAATAAAAAAAGTAGCTATAATAAATGGCAGTGGCCAAGATTATTTTAATAAAGCGAAAGCTTTAGGTGCAGATTGTGTAATAACAGGGGATACAACATACCATTATGTAAGTGATTTAATGGAAGAAAAAATAGGAGTTATTGATGCAGGGCACTTTCATACAGAATGGCCAGCTTTACAATGCTTTTATAAATGGCTAAAAAATAGAATAGAAGAAATGGGTTTTAAAAATGATGTTTTTTTATCTGAGAACAATTTTTCACCCTACAAGTATAAATAGAAATGAGTTTAATGTACTCGTTTCTATTTTTTTATATATTCATAACATATCTATAACATAGATTTAAAATTTAACAGATATAATATAAAGAGGTATCTCTTTAAAATTAAAAATTATATTTTAAAGGAGAATGAGATTATGAAAAATTTAGATTTATTAATTAAACTTCAAAATTGTTATATTGCATTAGAAAATAATAATAAGGTTCTAAAGGATGGTTCCGATATATATTTTTTAAAAAAATTAAAGGATAAATTTGAAGAGAGTAAAGCAAAGTATAAATCTAAAGAAGAACAGTTAGATAACATAAAAAAAGAGTATAAAGAAATAAGTTTAAAAATTAAAAGAGAAAATAAAAATATAGAGGAAAATGAATATTCTCTTTATAATGAAGCAAAAAGTGATATAAAACTAATAGAGAGACTTGAAAGGGATATAGAAAAAAGTAAAAATGAAATAAAAGACCTAGAAAATTTAGCTATAGAATTAATAGAGAATGATGAAAAAATAAGTACAGAAAAAGAGAATTTGAGAGAAGAATTAAAGATAATAAAAGTAAATTTTGATGAGTATAAAAAGACTAGTAGTAAAAAAATAAATGAAGCTAAAATAGAAATAGATTTGTGTGAGAAATCTATAAGGAGTATAAGGGCTATTATTGAAATGGATCTTTTAGAGAAATTTGATAAAATAAAAGAATCTAAAAAAACAGCCTTAGTTCCTTTAGAAAAAGGAGTATGTACGGGGTGTAGGGTTAGGGTTTCAAGTATGATTTTAGATAAAATAAGAAAAGAAGAAAACATAGTTTATTGTGATAATTGTGGAAGAATACTCTATAAAGTACAAGAAAAAAAGTTAAAAAAAGTTAAATAGATAAATTTAAACTATATTTTCTAAAAAATAAATTTGATTTTTATTTATAGCTATGATATTATAATACATGCGAGTAAGCCAGACAATCGCTGCCGTACATTGTACGGGAGAGGAAAGTCCGAGCTCCATAGGGCAGGGTGCTGGGTAATACCCAGTGGAGGCGACTCTAAGGAAAGTGCAACAGAGATATACCGCCAGGTTTATCTGGTAAGGGTGGAAAGGCGAGGTAAGAGCTCACCAGCGTATAGGTGACTATACGGCTATGTAAACCCCATCTGGAGCAAGATCGAATAGGAGAGCAGGAAATTTTGGTTTCCAGGGGTGGCCCGTCCCGCTCTCGGGTAGTATCGCTGGAGCCTATTGGTAACAATAGGCCTAGATAGATGATTGTCTAACACAGAACTCGGCTTATAGGCTTGGTCGTGCCATTGAAAACACTAGGTTTCATACCTGGTGTTTTTCTATTTTACCATACCATTAAAAATCTAATATGCTATTTAACTTATCAGTTGCATTTTTCTGTATTGTTTTGTTAACATGTGAATAAGTATTTAAAGTAGTGTTTATATCTTCATGCCCTAAACGTTTTTGCATAACTTTAAAATCTACACCTTGTGATAGTAAAAGCATTGCATTAGTATGTCTTAAATCATGAAAGCCAACTTTTTTATCTATTTTAGCTTTCTTTATAACTTTAGTTAATTTATTTGTATAATATATTTGATGAATATATATGGGCTAACTTTTTAGGCAGTTAAATAGGTATAAAATTTTTATAATTAGTTTGTTTTTACATAATTTGATTATTTTATATTAAATTTAACTTTTTTGAATATATGTAATAATATGTATATAGACAGGCCTGTACTAAAATTTAGAAAGGACGAATATCATGAAAAAAAACTTATCTATTTTTTTCTTAGCTATTGGGATATTCTTTTTAAATATAACTCCAGTTTCTGCTTCTACATGTGATGGATATATTAACTGGGAACAGGAGCCAAATAATCTAATGAGCAAAGAAGAAACCAATTATTTACTACCTTATAGTTATTGTCATACAGCAAACAAAGGATACCTTCCTGCAGGGGATATTGATGTATGGAATTTCGATGCAATTAAGAAAAATTATAAAGTATCATTTAGGGCACCTGAAGGATATTATTATGATCTAGTAATTTGGCAAAGGTTTAGTGATGGACACCTAGAAGAAGTAGCTAGAACAGATAGCCTTGATCAAGTAAAAGAGATTGATCTTCCAGGTCGTACAGGTAGTGATGGTGAATTAATTAAAGAGTATCTAGTTGTAGTTCATAGTAAATGGACCACAAATAGAGATGCAGATGAGCCATATACATTAGTACTTCTTGATAAAGAGTAATCAAAATAGGGAATCCTGTATTCAGGGTTCTTTATTTTATTTAGGATAAATAAATTATATAATCAACTCTATTTTATTTAGCAAAGATAGGTGTAACATGAATGACTTATTAACCGCAGCTCTTAGCCAAGGTTTAGGCTCTGGGCTTTTGTATTTTTACTATCATATGTACTTAAAACAACAGGGGAAAGAGAAAGAAGATACCAGGCTACTATAGATAAACTAGTAGATAAATTTGGCGTAGTGGAAGACATAAAAAAGGATGTAGAAACAATAAAATAGACCCTATACAGTGGACACGAAAAAAACATGTTTACTTGTATAGGACTTATTTTTATGTAAAATGGTTATGAAGGATACTTCAAAACATACTTAAGGAAAATAAATTAGGGCAATCTATGTTAGAAAAAGGTAATTTATAGGATAATGCCCCGTGGAGTCAATCTTTGGTCATATGAAAGATGAGATTGGTTACAAAAGTTGTAATACATTTAATGAATTACAAGTTATGATAGATGAGTATATGGATTATTATAGCGTTTTCGGATATTAATGGAATCTAAAAAGCTGACTCCTATTCAATTTAAAAATCAGCTTTTAATGGTGTCTTAGCCATACTTTTTTTCTCATGTCTTTGGCAAAGGGTTCACTTTAAATATTATTGGTATCCTTTTAACTTATTTATTATTTACATTGCTTTTAAGTGTTCTTTATTGAATTTTCTTAAATCGTATACTAAGGAATTTAATATATCTAATTCAACATGTTCCATAACGACGATCTTATACCATTTATTTGTAGGGTTATGAACTTCTGGTACTAGGAAGTATTTTTCTGCTATTTCTTTATTAACATATTGTTCTTCTATAGTTACTATGTTCATACTGTCCTCTTTGTAATATTTAATTCCCATATCATTCAATTGCTTACATAACCATTTAGTTCTATTTCTTAATTTATTTATCTTTTCCATCCATCCATATGGTCCATAGCTAGCAAGTACCATCCATATAGCTACAGCATTAGAACCTGAACGGCTACCACTTAGTGTAACATCTAAATTCTCTATATAAGTTGCTTCCTTTGTAAGAGTATTGTGTATTAAATTTTTCCTGCACACGAAAATTCCCGTACCATAGGGTGCTTGCAACATTTTATGACCATCTAATGTTATAGAGCTTACATTTTTATTAGAAAAATCCGTTTTACACTCTTTATTATTTATAGGATATATGAATCCACCGAAAGCTCCGTCAACATGAATTTTATATTCTAAATTATATTTATCAAAAATATTAGCATATAAATCCGGATCATCTACGGAGCCAAACATTGTAGTCCCCATATTAGATATTACTATAAAATATTTTTTTCCAATTTCTTTAGCTTCTTTAACAATGCTATCTAAAGTGTCCTCTTGAATTTTACGGCTATAAAAATCTACTGGAACCTTTATTATATCTATATTTAATAAATCAGATCCCTTATATGCTGAATAATGAGTATCAGCAGATGTGATTATAGCTATTTCGTCATGTTTTGCTTTTCTTTCTTTTTTAAAATAATTTCTATAAACCCACATAGCTTGTATATTAGCTTCGGTTCCTCCCTGAGTTACATATCCATCGAATTCTTCATCATTTCCATTAAGAACATCAATTGCTAATAATTGAATGAGTTCTCTTTCTATATCAAAGGTTCCTCCGAATAATATATCTGCTTTATCATATGTGTGGCACCCTATATGATTTGGATTTTGTATAAATGTTCTTAGATATGGTGAGTGCTTTACAAAACTATGATCGTCATAAAAAACAGTATCATCCAATTTAGTTCCTGGTATTCCTATAGTTTTAGTGTTGTCATAGTTTAAAGTTTTCTCTAAAGATTTAGTTATTTTTTCATCCATTTCTTGGTGAGTATATTTTCTCCAAAACTTCATTTATTAATCCCCCTTATTAGTTATGTTTAACACGACATTGAGATTGTCAAGTGTATTCTTAGTTCAAAAACTTTCCAAAATAATAATAACATATAATTTGAAAAATATGAAATATATGATAAGAACTAGGCTAACATATAGTATTTTCTATTTAGTTAGTATTAAGAAATTTTAAATCAACTGATAGCATATATGAAATAGCATGTATGTAATTAGTGAAAATCGAGAGTAAAGTTCAGTTTATAATTTAGAACATAATTTTGAATCATATAACTTTGTATAAATAAAAAATAAATTTTATTAAAGCAGATTAAGTGCAACACTTGAGAACAAGATGATAAATAAATCCATGGATGAATTTGTAAACTATAAATTTTAAAAGAATATATTAAAAGTGTAAGCAATATTTATATTAATATAATATGCTGAAACAAAATACATGTAAGAGGAGAGAATTCAAGTGAATAAATTAAAAAACAAAAAGGCTATTATCTTAATCACAATTGTAATTGCATTATTAATAAGTTTAGGTTTATACAGATATAATAAAGTTGAAGCTTATAATAGAGTTGTAGAAGCAGCTAATAATTATATGGAAAAAGGGGAATATGATAAAGCTATAGATAGCTTTAAGAAATCATTAAATTATAAAGAAGATAAAGAAATAGATAAAAAAGTAAAAGAAGCTCGGCAGCTTAAAAACAGTCAAAAAGTATATAATGATGCTGTAAATTTATTAGAAGATAAAAAGTATGAAGAGGCTTTAGAAAAATTAAGTTCTATAGATGAAAATAAGGATAAAGTATACATTTTAGCAAAAGATAAAATAGATGGGTGTATAGGCGAACTAATAAACTTAGCTAATGAAGAGTTTAAGAAAGAAAATTATCATAGTGCTAATAAATATTTGGATATGGTTTTAAAATATGATAAAGACAATGAAAAAGCATTGGATGTAAGAAATAATGTAAAAACTAAAATAGAGGAAAAGAAAAATAATGAAGAAAAACTAAAAAAACAACAAAAAATAAAAACTTTAAAAGAAAAGAAAGATAATGAATATGATAAAGATAAGGTAAATAATAAAGATAAGGAAAGAATAAGTAATTCTAAAGAAAAATCTAAATCTAATTCTAATAACAATTATATAAGTGAAGGTAAAGCTAGGGTTTTGGTAGAATCTGTTAAACCTTCTGATATTACTCTAAATTATTTAGGAATTCAAACAGTACCATACTCCCACATAACTACGCCTTATAAGGCATTTCCGCAGGAGCTTAAGAATAAGAAAGTTTATGTGTTTGAAGGAGTATATGGTAAAAGTGATGGAAGCTATACAGTAAGTCAATATTATGTAGATCTCAGTGGTGAAATTTACAAAGATACTTATCCAAGTGATGGTAAATGTATCAGAGTAAAATAAGATTTGAGTGAAATATTCTACTAAATAGTTTCTATCTCTAAGATATTTTAGCAAAGAATTCTTGATTATTGTAACAAATGATTTGTTTCAAACAGAAATATTGGAATTGCTAATACTATTGAAAGTGGAGTACATTTTATAAGAAAAGAAATTTTACAAGACATATTGTTAAAAGTGAATATTGAAGAACTATAATAAAATACATCAATTTAACCTATACCAAAAGAGGTGTATCAAAATTAAATTTATTTTGATACACCTCTTTTTATATATAACTTTTTTATTTTTTAGAAGGAATAAAAATATCTATATAGAATTTTTCATTAAGTAATGCATATAAATTATACTAATAAAATTTTATTAGATAGGAGAAAAGATATGAAATACACTAAAATTTTGGCCCATAGAGGGGCCAGTGCCTATGCTCCAGAGAACACTATGGCTGCTTTTAAAAAGGCTATAGAAATGAATGCAGATGGAATAGAGTTAGATGTTCATTTATCTAAGGATGGATATATTGTAATTATTCATGATGAAAGGGTGGATAGAACTACAGATGGAAAAGGTGAAGTAAAAGATTTTTCGTTAGATGAATTAAAAAAGTTAGATGCAGGCTCTTGGTTTAGTTATGAATATAAAGATGAAAAAATACCTACTTTAGAAGAACTTTTAAAGCTAATAAAAAATACAGAGATTTATTTAAATATAGAAATAAAAGCAGGTTATAGACTTTATCCTAATATAGAAGAAAAAGTTATAGCTATGATAGAAAAATATAAAATGTTAGACAGAGTTATAATATCCTCTTTTGATCATTATTCTTTAGTGAGGGTTAAAGAAATAAATTCAAATATTAAAACAGGAATGCTTTATGAAGCGTCTTTGTATGAACCTTGGGAATATGCTAGGTCTATAAAAGTAGAAGCACTTCATCCTAATTATATTACTCTTACAAAGGAATTTATAGATAAAGCTTACATTAATAATTTTGAAGTAAATCCTTATACAATAAATGATGAAACTAATATGAAAAGTTTAATAGAAAATAAAATAACTAGCATTATTACTAATTATCCTGATAGGGCTTACCATATTATTTCAAAATTAAAACTAAAAAATTTACAAGTTTAAATTTAGTTAGATATTTAAAGGGTGAAGATTTTAATATATATTTATTATGAATAAATATATATGTATTAGTTAAAATGAAAATATTGAATGGGTTTAGGTCTAAGATTTTAATAGCATGAATAATGCTATTAAATTTTAGGCCTTATTGTTTTGCTTAGAAATAGTAAGTTTATATTAATAAAAATCATGGAATAAAATATATTTAAAAATTAGGTATTTAAAGTTGTAAATATAGAAATACTAAGGTTTATAAGAGAGTTTTTTATTGTAATATACTTTTTTATAAAAGGTGAAAAGGGGGCATTCAGTGAAAAATATTTTTAAAATTTATAAAAGAGATCTACGAAATATAATAACAAATTGGGTAGCTATAGTTGTAATGTTAGGACTCATGATATTGCCTTCTTTATATGCCTGGTTTAATATAAAGTCTTCTTGGGATCCATACTCTAATACAAAGTCAATATCTGTAGCCGTAGTAAATAAAGATAAAGCTGCCTTTTTTAAAGGGCAAAGTATTAATGTAGGGGAAGAACTTATAAACAAACTAAAAATAAATAAAAATATTGGATGGAAATTTGTAGATGAAAAAGAGGCTGAAAAGGGAGTAAAGTATGGAAAGTATTATGCAAGTATAATTATACCAGAAGACTTTTCTTATAAAATTTTATCTATAACTAGAGATAAACAAGAAAAGCCAACCTTAATTTATTCTGTAAATGAAAAGAGCAATGCAGTTGCACCTAAGATAACAAGTAAAGGGGTTACAACAATACAAAGTGAGGTTACAAAAACTTTTGTAAAAACAGTAAATGGTATTATATTTGAAATGTTTAATAAGTTGGGAATAGAGCTAGAGAAAGGAAAACCAAAGCTTAAAGATTTAATGAATATGATTTTTTATGTTAATGATAAGATACCAGAAATAAATGCCTCTATAGATAAGCTAGAAAAGGGTGCTATAACCTTAGAAGAATTTATAGAAAAAATAAATAAGGATATCCCTTTAATAAAAGATACTATAAATAGAGCTTTAAGTGCAGGAGATAAAACAAAATTATTC
Organism: Clostridium botulinum; assembly: GCF_001276985.1. Lineage (GTDB taxonomy): Bacteria > Bacillota > Clostridia > Clostridiales > Clostridiaceae > Clostridium_F > Clostridium_F botulinum. The sequence continues at coordinate 530,464 of NZ_LHUL01000026.1, read as the reverse complement.
TTATCAAAATCTAAGGAAGGAATAAATAATGTAGCACCTTATATAAAACAAGATTTAATTATAGCTAGAAAAATAAATAGTACAGCAGAAGTTTTAATAGAAGAAGGTGTAGATTTAATAGGAAAAAATTCTTCAAAAGCTAGAGAGAATTTATTATCATCAAAGGATAAGTTAACTAATGTAAAAGAAATTTTAAATGGCATATTGGAGTTAATTGATATTATAAATAAAGATAAAAAGAATATTATAATGAATGATTTTGAAAATAACATTAAAAATATGAAAGAAAGAGTAAATAATAAAATAGAAAATATAAATACTGTAATATCTTCTATAGATAGAGGTGAAAAAGTGTCTGTAGAAGTATTAAATAGGCTAAATAATAAAGCTAATGGTATAGATTCTATATTAGAAAAGACTATAGAGGATTTTAATCCCAAAATAGTACCGGCTATAAACAATGTTCTTAATGATTTAATAGTCATAGCGGATAATACTATACAATTATTAAAGAATGCTAATGAAAATTTACCAGGGGCAACTGAGCTATTAGATAAGGGATATACTGGAGCAGAAAAAGGTATAAAAGGCATAAAAATTCTTAAATCTAACTTACCCTCTATAGAAAAGTCTATAGGAGAGGTATCAAATAAGCTTAAAACTTTAGATGATGATGAGAGACTAAATGAAATAATAAAACTAATGAAAAGTAATGCAAAAATAGAAAGTGATTTTATATCCAATCCTGTAGAAATAAAAGAAAATAGAATTTATCCTATTCCTAATTATGGATCAGCCATGGCTCCTTTTTTTACAACTTTATCTCTTTGGGTAGGAGCACTAATTCTAGTTTCTATACTTTCAGTAGAAGTAAAAGATATAAAAGGAGCAAAAAAATTAAAAGTACATGAAAAATACTTTGGGAGATATTTTACATTTATGACTATAGCTATATTTCAAGCTTTAATAGTTAGTTTAGGGGATATATATTTATTAAAAGTATATGTATCAAATAAATCAATATTTATTTTATTTTCAATATTTATAAGCATAATATTTTCTATGATAATATATACATTAGTATCTGTGTTTGGCAATGTAGGAAAAGCTTTAGGAGTAATACTTCTAGTGCTCCAAATATCTGCTTCAGGAGGAACTTTCCCTATAGAAGTCACTCCAGGATTTTTTCAAAGGATAAATCCATTATTGCCTTTTACGTATGCTGTATCAGGTATGAGAGAGGCAGTGGGTGGGGTTATAGAAGGCATACTTTTAAGAGATATAATAATATTGCTAATTTATTTTACCCTATCAATACTATTAGCTTTATTATTAAAGAAAAAGTTGGAAAAAGCAAATAAAAACTTTGTAAAAAAGTTTAAAGAAAGTGGTTTAGTAGAAGAATAAATTAATAAGTAACATTAGTTACGGAATTTTTAATTAAAAAATATTATTATATAGATATAGAAAATGTAATTCCTTTAGTTCATGCTATAGGAAAGATTCGAGGGAGGAGTTATTATATGATCAAAAAACCATTAATAAAAAATATAGACTTTGCAAAACCGATAGAAATGGAATCTCTAGTAAATTATGAAGAAGGTACAGTAGTAAGTAGAACTTTGGCACAAGGAAAGCCACTAAGCGTAACTTTATTTGCCTTTGATAAGGGCGAAGAAATAAGTTCTCATTCAGCTTCAGGAGATGCCATGGTTTATATTTTAGATGGTGAAGCGGAAATAACTATAGGGGAAGAAAAGTTTAATGTTAGAAAAGGAGAAACTATAGTAATGCCGTCTAATGTACCCCATGCATTATTAGCTACACAAAGATTTAAAATGCTTTTAACTGTAGTCTTTAGTTTATAATAAATTTATAATTTTTAAGTAAAAATTTAATTAGTTAAATGTTACTTAGCAGAAAAATATATAAGTTATGTTTGTAAGATTTTTAAAATTATAAATTTTATTTTAAATGAAAAAGCTATGAAATATATAGTTAATACCTTAATTTCATAGCTTTTAAGTATTTATATCATTTATTTCCTAATAAATCTAAAAAATATTTAATTAAAATTTTATTTCTAATTGTTCTTTCTATTATATAATAGATTTATTGCATAAATGTTATTTAGTCAAATATTCTTACAAATTTTATAGAGTACATATCAGCCATAATTAAATCATTAGTGTCTACTTCGTTTATTAAAACGTAACTTATTCCAACGCCTACTAAGGTTCCTTCTCTATCTATTAGCATATTAGTACCTATTAAAAATTCTATTTTTACTCTTTTTCCTATTTGAGTTTTTAAGTAACCTTGATTATATAATATATCATCCTGTACAGAAGGTAGAAATTGAGTAGTAGGCGCAGGTGCAGGTGCAGGTGTAGGTGTAGGAGTAGGGGTAGTCTGAGGCGGATCACTAGTCATAGGTAATCTATTATCAATATATATATAATCTTCATTTTCATTAGTTATGTTATTGTTGCATCTATCCATATTGTCATAATTTATGTTATCCATAGAACAATCCACATTAGGCATATATGGATTATACATTGGAGAACCGCCCCAAGCCATGTAAGGCATAGGCCTCATATTCATATTTTCATCATTCTGATTATTTTCTAGATAAGGATAATCATCAATAAACATAAAATTCCTCCTAATTTATTTATTAAGTTTGCGCATATAGTTCAGTTGGATTATAAAAGCAATGTTGAACAACTCTTACTTGAAAAGAACCAGTACCATTTGCTGGGAAGGTATACGGACAACTTGGCTGAAAAGGATTAAAGTACCAGAGGGAAAATCCTATATTATATAGTCTATTACCAGATAATGCCCAATCGGCTATCTCATAGTGTATCTCCTCTGGTGGAGTAGCCCAAATAGTTTGAGGGTTAGGAATTCCTCTTAATACATCTCTTACACAATCAAATTGTCCAGGTTGATAAATAACATTTCTTAAATTACCTTGACCAATTGTGTGATATTCACCATAAGGCACTCTAACTCTATTCATAACTACAGTAGCTACAGCTCTCATTCCATTATCGCCTTCCCCACCAGCTTCACATTTTATAATTCTAGCTAATAATTCTCTATCGGAATATGCCATATAAAATACACCTCATAAAAAGTCATTACAATATTAATTTATTCATAGTACCAAAAAAAGTACTAATTATTTTAAACTTTTATTAAAATTAATATAAAATTTCTTCTAAGGCTTCTAAGTCTTTTATGATTATTATATTTTTTTCAACATCTATTAACTTATCATTTTTCATATTGATAAGTTCCCTGGATAGAGAAGGTCTAGGTATACCAAAGATTTCAGCTAAAGTCTGTCTGGACATATTTAATTTTAAAGTTAAGCTATTTTGTTTTCTATATTGATCCACTAAAAAACTAGAAATTTTTTGACGAATAGTTTCATAAGATAAATTTTTAACTTTTTTATTCAACATTAATATTTTATTAGATAGAAGTCCCATTAAGTTATTTAAAATTAAAGAGTCTAAACTACAAAGCTTAATAATATCTTCCTTAGATATAAACATAACACTACTATTAGAGTTAGATAGTATAGTAGAAGGATATTTATTCATAGAAGAAAAAACAATAACTTCACCAAAAATATCTCCAGTCGATAAGGTTGTAATAGTAACGGTTTTTCCAGAAGAAAATAATTTTTGTATTTCTATGCTCCCATCTAATATAATACCTATAGTAGAGCAGGCATCACCTTCTATAGCTATTACTTCATCTTTTTTATAATCTTTTACTTTATAATTTATATTCTTAAGAATTTTTTCTATGCATTTTTCCTCAAAATCTTTAAATAATATACATTTACTTAATATAAAAAAAATATTTTTCATAAAAAATAACCCCCCATAAATTTTATGATGGTAACATTAGTTACAGAATTATTTACATAATAGTACTATAATAAATGTATAAAATCAACAGGGAGGAATATAAAAATGATTAGAAAAATAGTTAATATAGATAAAGAAAAATGTAATGGATGTGGATTATGTGTGACAGCTTGTCATGAAGGAGCTATAGAGCTAATAGATGGCAGAGCAGTTTTAATTAGTGATGAATATTGTGATGGATTAGGGGATTGTCTTCCAGAGTGTCCAACAGGAGCTATAAAAATAGTGGAAAGAGAAGCTGCAGAATATAATGAAGAATTAGTAGAAAAAAGAATGGCTATGAAAAAGCCAGTAGAAGAAAACAAAGAAAAAATGCCTTGTGGATGTCCAGGCACTATGGCAAAAGCTATTAAGAGAACGGCAAAAAATGCTAATTTAAGAATAGAAGACAAAGATAATAAAAATAATGAAAAAATAAGTATTGATTCAGAATTACAGCAATGGCCTGTACAAATAAAATTAGTTAATACAAAAGCTCCATACCTACAAGACGCAAATTTATTAATAGCAGGAGACTGTACTGCATATGCTTATGGCGATTTTCATAAAAAATTTATAAAAGATCGTATAACGCTAATAGGGTGTCCTAAACTAGATGATAATGAATACTATAAAGAAAAAATAGCAGAAATATTAAAAAACAACAACATAAAAAGTATAACTGTAGTAAGAATGGAAGTACCTTGTTGTGGTAGTATAGTAAATGCAGTTAAGGGAGCCATGTTAAAATCAGAAACTATAGTACCATTTAATGAAGTAATAATAAGTACAGATGGAAGAATAAAATAAGGAAATTACGACTTAACATCCTTTAAAGATTGAGAATTAAAACGAGAAATACTTTTGCTCAATAGATAGCTATAAAAATAAAGAATACTAATATTTGTGTCCTAATATTTAAGCTAACGCTCTAATGCCACGTCCTGTGGCATCAGAGCTAAGTAAACGTCCTGTTTACTTCACGCTTAAATATTAGGACACAAATAAAGTATTCTTATTATTTTTCTAGATATCTCTTTTCACTAAAAGTATTTTTTGTTTTAATACCTTTAAAGGCTGTTATAATAATTTCCTTTTAAGTAGTAATTTTTTTATATTTTATAATATCCTCAATGGAAAGAACGGCTAAATTATGTTTTTTAGCAAAATTAATTATTTGTGGTAGACGAGCCATGGTTCCATCAGGATTTGTAAGTTCGCACAAAATTCCTGCAGGATTATATCCTGCCAAACGCATAAGGTCAACGGTACCTTCTGTATGGCCAGGTCTAGTTAAAACACCTCCTGCACGGGCACGAAGTGGGAAAACATGGCCGGGATGACATAAGTCTTCAGGTTTACAATCATCTTTTACCGCAGTAAGAATGGTAGTAACTCTATCCGCAGCGGAAACCCCGGTAGTTACCCCTTATTTAGCTTCAATTGAGATAGTAAATGCAGTTTCGTACGTACATGTATTATTATGTACCATTTGAGTTAAACCTAATTTTTTTACTTTTTCATCTGTTAAGCAAAGGCAAACAATACCGCTACATTCTCTTATTAACATAGCCATTTGAGGTACTGTGATAGTTTCAGCAGGGAAAATAAGATCTCCTTCATTTTCACGATTTTCATCATCAACGAGAAGTATTCCTTTCCCATTTTTTAGATTCTCTAATGCTTTTTCTACACGGATTAAAGAATTACCAAACTGAGTTAATAGTGATTCATTCATTTAAAATTCCTCCAAACTATGAAAAAATTTACATAAAGCACTTCAGTTTTTTATTATATAATGATACTTTAAACACTAATCATTATGTAAGAAGTTAAGGTCTTTTATAACTGTTTCAAAGTACTTGTTTCTTTAATAAGTGGTTTTATTTTGATACTTCTTCTTAAATAGCACATAAAAATTCCCCTTAAGTAACCTTAAGGGGAGTTGAAAACACAATAAATATACATAATAAAAAAATACGTATAATTGTATTTACCTTCTTTCATCCAGACTATACTGTCGGCTTCGGAATTTAACCGAATCTGCCTTATGGCTTGCGGGCTATACCGCCGATAGGGAATTTCACCCAACCCTGAAGGATACTTTATATAATTCATTATTAATATAACATTTCAAAATTGCCTTGTCAAACCAAAAAATAAATTAATATCCAAATTAGGAAACTATAAATTCCAATTAAGTAATAAAAATTATTGAGTTATAATTTCTGTCTTTATTAGAATATCTTAGCGAATTGAGTTGCCTTTTTAGACACATATCCCTTTTTAATATACTGAAGGTAAACTCCCTTTTAAGTCGTAATTTTCTAAAATGTTATTGAAGATCTTTTAAGAGCTGCATTTATTGCATTATAAAGTATTACTGTAGCAATTGTGTTTATTACACAAGCTGGTAATACAACAGTTAAAACTAAAGTCATAAATGGAGCTGGTAGAGAAACTAATAATAAAGCAGAACCTAAGAAAACAAAACCACTTATAAAAGTTCCTATGATTGATAGTATAATCATTCTTACTTGATTTTTTACTTTACCATCTGTAAATTTAACTAATAGGAATAGTATATTTGTGGTAATTATTTTATCTACTAGGTTAGGAATTTGACCTGCAGGAAAAGTAGTTGTAGCTGCTGTCAAAATTCCTGATAGAATACCAATTACTAGTGTAGTTTTATAATCCTTTGCAATTATTAAGGCTATAAACATCATAGCTAATAAAAAATCTGGTTTCATTCCAAAGAGTAGTGGAGGTGCAATTTGGTGTAGTAATAAGCCTATGGCTAAAAGTAGTGAACAGATTATCATTTTCTTTAAATTCATAATAATATCCCCTTTCGAATATAAAAAATAATTTGTTTTAAAATATAAATTCCATTGCCAATCACATTCTTCAGTTCAAGCCATAGTTACACCTCCTTTCAACCTTTCTTATGAAGTTTTATTATAAAAATCTATAAAACAATATTTGATAACTTTATTATTAAAGATATTTCTTATGTTGCAAATTAATTTTTACAAATAAAAAAATCCTCTATCCTAATATCATTAGGACGAAGATTATATTCGCGGTGCCACCTAATTTATGCTTAAATAATAGTAATTTAAACATATCTCAAATTCAGGTACTAACATACCCTATCCCTTTTAACGGCAGGCTCCCGATAAATACTACTTTCTATATAAGATTTCGCTTTATTTCTCCAAGGTCCATTCACTAAAACTTCTATTGTTAAGATTCCAGCATCCTTAACTCTCTTTGAATATTTATCTTAGTTACTCTTCCTTATCAATGAATTAGATTATTTATTTTTAAAAAATTATAACATAATAACCTAACAAAGTAAAGTGATAAATAAAAATTTTATTACAGTATTTATGAGTAAAGGTTGACAAAAAAACACATACTGTATATATTATATATATACAGTATGTACGATATAAGGTAAGGTGTTTATAAATGAAGATATTAATATCTAATGCTTCAGAGCAGCCTATATATGAACAAATCCTTTGCCAAATAAAAGCCGCTATAATACAAGGAGAATTAAAAGAAGGGGAGATACTTCCATCTATAAGGAATCTAGCTAAGGAAGTTGGAGTAAGTGTTATAACTACAAAAAGGGCTTATGAAGAGCTTGAAAAGGAAGGCTTCGTAGAAACGGTAAAAGGGAAAGGAACTTTTGTAGCTGCTCAAAATAAGGAGCTTTTAAGAGAAAAGAAAATAAAAATTATAGAAGAAAAATTAAATGAAGTTATAGAAGACAGTAAATTATTGGACATATCTTATGAGGAAATTTTAGAGATACTTAAAATATTATATTTTCAATAAAATATTTATCTATGTAATTAGCAGCGCTTAGAGTGCCTTTTATAGAAAAATAGATAACCCAAATTTTAATCTAGAAATCTAAATCTATGATTTAAAGTAAGTGACTTACATAGACTGCCGATTTGGAGTTAGTTTCTTACGCAGAGTGTTATGTATAAATGATATGAATAGGGAAAATATCCGTATGAAAAAGGAGGAGATAATATATGAATAAAATATTAGAAGTAAAAAATTTAAAAAAAGAGTATAAAGATTTTTCAGTAGAAAATATAAGTTTTCAGTTGGATAGAGGATACATTATGGGGTTTATAGGGCCTAATGGGGCAGGTAAAAGTACTACCATAAAGTTAATTATGAATTTAATAAAAAAAGATGCTGGAGATATAAAAATATTTGGCATGGATAATGTAAGATATGAAAAAGAAGTGAAGGAAAAAGTAGGCTTTGTATATGATGAAAATTATTTTTATGACCATGTAAATATAGAAACTATGAAAAAGATAATAGCTCCTTTTTATAAAGAATGGAGTGATGAAACTTTTAGTAAATATTTAAGAACTTTTGATTTAGATCCTAAGAAAAAAATAAAAAATCTTTCTAAGGGTATGAAAATGAAATTTTCATTAGCTTTAGCTCTTTCTCACAATGCGGAGCTTATAATAATGGACGAGCCTACTGCAGGATTAGATCCTGTATTCAGAAGAGAAATTTTAGATATATTATATGATTTAATACAGGATGAAAATAAAAGTGTATTTTTTTCTACACATATAACTACAGATTTAGAAAAAATAGCAGATCATATAACTTTTATAAATAAAGGGAAATTAGTTTTTTCAGAAAATAAGGATGAAATAATGGGAAAGTATAATCTAGTAAAAGGTGGATTAGATTTTTTAAATGAAGAAACAAAAAAATATTTTGTGGGTATAAATAAAAATTCTTTTGGTTTTGAAGGATTAACTACTTCAGCTAATATTATAAGAGAAATAACCCAAAAAGGAGAAATTATAATAGAAAAGCCAAGTTTGGAGGATATTATGGTTTATACAGTAAGGGGGTAAGAATAAATGCTAAATTTAATAAAAAAGGATTTAATTATTATTAAGTACTATATAATTAAAACTTTAGCTATTTTAGCACTTTATATGTTTATTTTTGATAAAACAGATAAACAAGGCATATGTGTACTTAGTATTTATTTAGTAGTATATATACTTATTTCAATGTCCTTTTATTATGGAGAAAGAGTAAAGGAGGACTATATGCTAAAATCCCTTCCAGTTAAGAAAAATGAGGTGGTTTTAGCTAAGTATACTTCTGTAATAATATACTTTATAGCATCTTTAATATTAATGTATATAATTAATTTTATAGCTTATATATTAAATTTTAAAGATATAATTGAACTTCCACAAATTAACACCATTTTTTTTAGTTTGAGTATTATATTTATTTCTATGGCAATACAATTACCTATATATTTTAAACTTGATCATAGTAAAGCAAGGATTGTAAATACTTTTGTATATGGTGGTATTTTTGCTGTGTTATATATTATATATGATAATAATCATTTTAATAATTATATAACAACTCATAATAATGCTAACAATATATATGAAAAATTTATTTTAATATCCACAATAATAAGCATAATTTTATTTATTATATCTTCTATTTTATCCATGAGAATATATGAAAAGAAAGAGAGCATGTAACATGAAGAGTATTATTAACTTAATAATTAATGATTTAATATTATGTAGAAAAATTTTTTTAGTTTCTATACCTATGATAATATTTTTGGCCTTTACAGGATTAGGATACAGTACTAATGGAGAACAGCATTGTATATATGTTTATGTTATAGCTATGTCTTCTTATATATTAATAAACTATGTAGAACAAGCTATAACTAAAAATAAGAGTAATATGTTTATATATAGCTTACCCATTGAAAAAAACAATATAGTCTTAGAAAAATATTTATTTGTAATTGGTATAAATATAATAAATTGGGGTATATGTATTTTAACAACAGTAACATTTTCAATTATTCTAAAAGGTAGTTTTAAAGGGAATATATGTTTTATAGGTGATTTAGTTTTTGCAGCCACTTTAGCTTCTATATATTATAGTGTATACTATCCTTTCTATTTCAAATTAGGACCTAATAGAATAAATCTTTTTAGCAAATGTATATATATGCTTATAATTGTTTTACCTGTAATCATCCAAAGGATAATAGGTATTTTAAATATATCTATATCCAAAAAAGATTTTTATGGACAAATTAATGTTATACAGAGCAAGTTCTTATGGATCATATTATTTGAGATTATAATGGTTACTATTTCAGCATATATATCTATAGTAATTCATAAACATAAAACTATTATGTATGAATAATATATTAAAATTTTAAAATAATAATAGGATATAATTAATTTTAGGAGAGATATATATGATTATAGGTACAGCTAAAATATATTTATATGCTAATTGGGTTCATTCTCTAAAAGAAAAGAGGATGATCGCTAAAAGTGTAATTTCTAAAACAAAAAATAAATTTAATGTGTCTATAGCTGAAGTAGAAATGCAGGATGTGCATCAAAGTATTGTTATAGGTATAGCCTGTGTAAGTAATAGTACAAAACAAGCAGACAGCATAATACAAAATGTAGTAAATTACATAGAGGGAAATACAGAAGCCATAGTTCAGAATATAGAAACTGAAATTATATAAAGAATTTTGATAAACCTTTACAAAAAAAAATTTAAAGTATATAATAAAAACATAAAACAGAATAGTATGTAAATGCAGGGGTGCCGTAAAGGCTGAGAGGAAAGATTTCTAACCCTTTGAACCTGATGTAACTAAGATTACCGTAGGGAGCATTATAGTATATATAGTAAATTATATATAGTATAAAAAGCTTACCTTCGGGTGGGCTTTATTTTTTTATTTTTAAATTATAATTTGATGTTTTAAGTTAGAAGGGATGCAAATGTTATTTGATAGAAAGCAGGATAAATTTAAGGAAGAATGTGGAGTTTTTGGCGTTTTTAAAGATTATACATCAGAACTTGGAGAAATATTTTATCCAGGGTTAGTATCTCTTCAACATAGAGGAGAAGAAAGTTCAGGAATAAGCTATACAACTAGCAAAGGTATGATAACTAAAAAAGCTCTTGGAATGGTGTCTAACTTGTTTTCTAAAGAGGATTTTTATAAAATGAAATATTTTTCTGCTATAGGACATGTTAGATATTCAACTAGTGGTAATGCTTCTATTGAAAATGCACAGCCATTTCAAGAAGAAACTATAGATGGATCTATTTCTTTAGCTCATAATGGAAATTTATTAAATTATTTAAATATTAAGTATGAATTAGAGAAAAAAGGAACGATATTTAAAAGTAATTCAGACTCTGAAATTATACTAAAGTTTATATTAGAAAAAATTCAAGAAGTAAGAGAAATAGAAAAAGCCATAGCTTATGCTATTAATACTTTAAAGGGAGCTTTTTCAGTACTTATTTTAACCGAAGATAAGTTAATAGGTTTTAGAGATAAAAATGGTATAAGACCTTTATGTCTAGGAAAAATAGAAGGCAATTATATTTTATCTTCAGAAAGTACTTCCATAGATGTTGTGGGAGGAGAATACATAAGAGATGTAGATCCAGGGGAAATAGTGGTTATAAATAAAAAAGGAATAAAATTCATAAAGAATAAAGAAGTTTATTGTGGTTCTCTCTGCGCATTAGAATATATATATTTTTCACGATCAGATAGTATCATAGATGGGATAAATCTATCACAATTTAGAATTAAATGTGGAGAAAAGTTATATGAAAAATACAAATCAAACTCAGATATTGTAATGGGAGTACCTGAATCAGGAAATTTTGCAGCTTTAGGTTATTCTAAGGAATCAAATATACCCTATAGTATAGGTCTTATTAAAAATTCTTATGTAGGGAGAAATTTTATAAAAGCTACAGAAAAGGAAAGAAAAAGGGATATAAATATAAAAATAAATGCCATAAAAAGTATAGTTCAAGATAAAAGCATTATTGTGATAGATGATTCTATTGTAAGAGGCACTAGTAGTAAAAAGGTAGTGTCCGCATTAAAAAAAGCAGGGGCAAGAGAGGTTCACTTTATGGTGGCATCTCCTAAAATAAATTATTATTGTAATTTGGGTATAGATATAAAAAGTAAAAAAGAGCTTCTATCTTTCCAAAAAACAAAGGAAGAAATGAGAAAGTTTATAGGGGCAGATAGCTTAGAATTTTTAAGTTTAATAGATATGGAACAGTGTTTAAATAAATCTAACATTTGTACAGGTTGTTTTGATGGAAGTTATGCTAATTATTAAATTTCATAGCTAGTATAGTATACATAAAAATTTATAATATAAAATAAATTTAATTAGTTTTTAACATTGATTTCTTTTTACTTTCTAGAGGTAATATTTTGGTGATGGGATCATTATATTGCAATAAACTTAAAGAAATTAATGTACATATAAATAAATAAAATCCCTGTAGCATATTTTACAGGAGATATGAAAAGGAGAAATGTTATTATGAATTATACAACTCAAATGGATGCTGCTAAAAAAGGAATAGTTACAAAAGAGATGGAAATAGTAGCTAAAAAGGAAAATATGAATGTGAAAGACCTTATGGAATTGGTATCTAAAGGTAAGGTTGCTATACCTGCTAATAAAAATCATAAATCTTTAGATCCAGAAGGAATAGGACAAGGTTTAAGAACTAAAATAAATGTCAATTTAGGAATATCTAAAGATTGCTATAATATAGATATGGAATTAGAAAAAGTACAAAAAGCAATAGATATGAAGGCAGAGGCTATAATGGATTTGAGCTGCTTTGGAAAAACAGAAGAATTTAGAAAAAGATTGATAGACATGTCACCTGCCATAATAGGTACTGTTCCTATATATGATGCAGTAGGTTTCTATGATAAAGAATTAAAAGATATTACATCAGAAGAATTTTTAAAGGTAGCAGAGAAGCATGCAGAGAATGGAGCAGACTTTTTAACAATACATGTAGGTATGAATAGAAAAACTGCAGCTACATTTAAGAAAAATCCAAGAAGAATGAACATAGTTTCAAGAGGAGGATCCCTTTTATATGCATGGATGGAACTAAATAATAAAGAAAATCCATTCTATGAAGGATTTGATAAACTTTTAGATATATGTGAAAAGTATGATGTTACATTAAGCTTAGGAGATGCTTGTCGTCCAGGCTGTATAGAGGATTCTACAGATGCAAGCCAGATAGAAGAACTTATAGCTTTAGGGGAACTTACTAAAAGAGCCTGGGAGAGGAATGTACAAGTTATAATAGAGGGACCAGGACACATGACTTTAGATGAAATAGAAACAAATATGAAAATAGAGAAAAAATTATGTCATGGAGCTCCATTCTATGTTTTAGGACCAATAGTTACAGATATAGCTCCAGGTTATGATCACATAACTTCAGCTATAGGTGGTGCCATTGCAGCAACTCATGGTGCAGATTTCTTATGCTATGTAACTCCAGCAGAACATTTAAGATTACCAAACCTAGATGATATGAAGGAAGGTATAATAGCATCAAAGATAGCAGCTCATGCAGCAGATCTAGCTAAAGGAGTAAAAGGAGCAAGAGATTGGGATAATGCTATGGCTAAAGCTAGAAGAGATTTAGACTGGGAAAGAATATTTGAGTTATCTATAGATGAAGAAAAAGCTAGAAGATATAGAGAAGAATCTAAGGCAAAAAGTAAAGATTCTTGTACAATGTGCGGAAAAATGTGTGCAGTAAGAAATATGAACAGAGTTACAGAAGGAAAAGACTTAAACATGTTAAGAGATGATGATTAATGTATAGGAGTGACTATAATGGCAAATATAAATTTGAGTTTACAAGTGCTACCCGTAGTTAGTGAAGAAGAGATATATCCAGTAGTGGATAAAGTTATAGAACTTATAGAAGTTTCTGGAGTTAAATATGAAGTAGGACCTATGGAAACTACCATGGAAGGTGAAATGGATATTCTTTTAGATATTGTTAAAAAGGCTCAGGATATATGCGTTAAGGAAGGAGCTAAGAGAGTTATTTCAGTTATAAAAATAGACTATAAACCAGAGGGCGTTACAATGAATGAAAAAACTTATAAATATAAAAAATAGATTACAGCTATAAGAAGGAAAAATCATTATACATGGCGAACTTTATACAGGTAAGGTTGGAAGGGTAAGTTATACGTACTAAAAAAACTTACTACTTCCTTGCAAAAAGTCATTAACAATGCAGATTTGCCTCTTATAATAAGGGTAAAATGCAAGAGTGAAGCTAGGCAAGAAGTAAATAGGTGTTTTCGTACAAGTTCACCATTAGGATTAATGGATGCTAAATCAGATTTTAAGTTACCTTTACAACGCTCACACAATTTTTCAACTTTTTCTAATTTCAATAAAATTAAAAGAAAGACCATAATGTACTTTAATTTTATAGAACCTCTAAATAGAGGTTCTACTTTTTTTACTCACTTATATATAATTTTATTTTTTCTATTCTATTATTATATACCTTTTCTATTTTAAATATTAAATTATTATACTGTATCTCAGAATTTACATTACATTTTGGGATAGTTCCAGTTATGTCTAATATAAAACCACCTAGAGTATCAAAATTTTCTGAGGGTAGCTCTAAATTAAGTTTTTCATTTAAGTCATCTATAGTTATAGAAGCATCTAATAAGAAAGTATTAGCATCTATTTTTATTATTTCTTCAGTATGATCTTCATCATACTCATCGAATATGTTTCCCATAACTTCTTCTATTAAATCTTCCATAGTAACTATACCAGAAAATCCTCCATATTCATCGATAAGTATGGCAATATAATTTTTACTTGTTTGCATTTCTTTAAATAAAAAATCAATAGCTTTTGTTTCTGGTATAAAATAAGGTATTCTTAATATATTTATTAAATCCTCTTTTTTTATATTTTCTTTATTTATAATAGAAAGTATATCTTTTATATGTAGAATTCCTATAATATTATCAATATCATCATCATATATAGGAACTCTAGAATACCGCTCTTCTAACATATTATTAATAATATTTTCAGGTGAATCATTTATATCCATTGTAAATACACTAGTTCTAGGTGTCATTATTTCTTTAGCTAGAGTATTGTCAAAGTCAAAAATGCTATTTATCATTTCTTTTTCTGTAGAATTGAAAACACCCGTTTCTTCACCTAAATCGATCATTTTTTTTATTTCTTCTTCTGATATTTTTTCTTCTATGTTCTCATAGTCAATTCCTAAAACTTTTAATAAAAAATTAGTAGAGTAGGTTAATATATTTACAAAAGGGAGAGATATTTTCATAAAAATAATTATTGGTTTAATTGAGAATAATGCTATTTTTTCTGAATTGTTTAGAGCTATTCTCTTTGGTAGTAACTCTCCAAAAACTAGTGTTAAATAAGATAATAAAAGAGTAGTTAAAAACAAAGCTATACTACTACTTTTGGGAATATTTAAGTGCTTAAAAAATATCTCAATATATTTTGATATACTTGTAGCAGCAGAAGCACTAGCCAAAAATCCTGCTAAGGTTATTCCAACTTGGATGGTAGCTAAAAATTTACTAGGTTCTTTCAAAAGATTTAATAAAATTTTTGCTTTTTTTGTCTTGCGAGATGAGGAGTTTTCTTCCTCAGCATTATCTATTATAGTATTTAATTTGTTTTTATTTAAAGAAATTATTGCCATCTCTGCAGAGGAAAAAAATGCATTTATAATTATTAAAATTAATATTAAAAATAATTGCATACCAATATTATTCATAAAAATTCACTCCTTTCTATATAGTGTATCTTTTATTAAATTTTTTATAATAAGAATAATAAGAAAAAAATGTAAAATCGAAGCATATATAATAGCAATATAGATAAATTATTAGAATAACTTTGTTACACTTTTATTTATTTAATGTTAATAGGATAAATAATACAATATTTGAATTGTAGTTATAAATATAAAAATATATAATGAAGATAAGAATCATTTGATTTAAATAATTATTTCCAAAGAAATATATTTAATATTAAATTTTTTGTGATATGTAAAGCTTTAAATTATAGATAAAAAGGGAGGGCTTAAAAGTGTTTGCATTAGAGGATTTTAAGGAATTAACAGAAGAGCAAAAATATGAAAATATGCTTTTATTTTTGAAAGGTCAATTACTTGGTGAAAAAGATGTAATAGCAAATCTTAGTAATGCTTCAGCTATAATAATGGCTTTAATAGATAATTTAAATTGGGCAGGATTTTATTTAATGAAAGATGGAGAATTAGTTTTAGGACCATTCCAAGGAATGCCAGCTTGTAATAGAATAAAAATTGGCAAGGGAGTATGTGGAGTAGCCATATCCTCTAGACAAATTCAAAGAGTAAATGATGTACATAAGTTTGAAGGACATATATCTTGTGATAGTTCAACTAATTCTGAATTAGTAGTGCCTATAATTAAAGAAGATAAAGTTTTAGGAGTTTTAGATTTAGATAGTATAGAATTTGGAAGGTTTACAGGACTTGAAGAAAAATATTTTAAAAAATTTGTACAAATCCTTGTAGAGAATATAGATTGGAGTGGTAAATAATGATGATGAGAGATAAAATATTTAAAACTTTAGATAGATTAGTAAAAATACCTAGTATATCAGGAACAGAAAAAGAAAATTTAGCAGTGAATGAAATCTATAATATATTAATGGATATAGATTATTTTAAAAATAATAAGAGCAATGTAAAAGTACATAATATAGAAGGGGATATGCATAATAGGTGCTTTTTAACAGCATTGTTAGAAGGTAAGAAGCCATCAAAGGATATAATAATATTAACAGGACATTTAGATGTAGTAGATATAGATGAATTTGGCATTTTAAAAAATATAGCTTTTGACTATAAAGAATATACCAAAAGAGTATCAGATTTAGTATTGGATCAGGACTCGAAAAAGGATTTATATTCTAATGAGTGGATATTTGGTAGAGGCACAGCAGATATGAAATATGGACTAGCTCTTTATATAGAATTAATAAGAGAGTTATCAAAAGATAGAGATTTTAAAGGAAATATACTGTTTTTAGCAGTACCGGGAGAAGAAAGTAACTCAGAAGGAATGTTAGGGGCAATACCTTATTTATCTAAATTAAAAGAAGACGGCTATAATTTTAAATCTTTATTTTTATCAGAATGTTGTATACCTAAATATGAAGGGGACGATGCCAAAAGAATCTACATAGGTTCTGTAGGAAAAATAATGCCAACTTTCTTTTGTGTAGGGAAAGCAACTCATGTAGGCAATCCTTTTGGAGGGGTAAATCCTAATTTATTAGTATCTGAAATAAATAGACTTATGGAATATAATGTAGAGCTAAGTGATAAATATGAAAAAGATATAACACCACCACCAGTTTGTTTAAAACAATCAGATCTAAAAGAATTATATTCTGTACAAAACCCTGTATATGCATATTCTTATTATAATTTATTAACTATACAAAAAACTCCAGAAGAAATCATGGAGAATTTAAAGGATATAGCAAGGAAAGCTTTTTATAATACTCTTAAAATAATTAAAGAAAATTATAAAAAATATAAAGCAATATATGAAAGTAAATTAGAAGCAGACTTAGATATAGAACCTAAAATCATAACTTTTGAAGAACTATATAAGGAAGTATTAAAGGAAAACAAAGATTTCGAAAAATATATAGAGACGGCTATAGAAAAATGGAAAGAAGAAAAATTAGATAATCAAACTATAGGAATAAAAATAATAAAAGAGACCTTTGAACACTATAAATATCAACAGCCTATGATAATAATTGCATACAATGTACCTTATTATCCACATAGATATTTTGATAGTGAAAATCCTAAATATACTAATTTGTTAAATTCATTAGATAACATGAGAATTTATGCAAAAGAAAAATATAATGTGAATATAGAAAAAGAAAATTTCTTTATGGGTATAAGTGATTTAAGTTATACAGGTTTAGATGAAAAATTCAATATAGAAAGTATCTGCGGAAATATGCCTGGTTTAAGTTATACATATAAATTTCCAGAAAAAGAACTAAAGAAATTTGATATACCATCTGTAGTATTCGGAGGCTTTGGAAAGGATTTTCATAAATATACAGAGAGATTAGATATCCCATATTCTATGGATATAGTCCCAGAATTGTATATGTATATATTAAAGGAAATGCTACAGTAAATAAGGAAATTACGACTTAATAGCTCTTAAAGCTTGAGAATTAAAATAAGAAATACTTTTGTTCGATAGATAGCTATAAAAATGAAGAATACTAATATTTGTGCTCTAATATCTAAGCTAACGCTCTAATGTCACGTCCTGCAGAGCAGAGCTAAGTAAACGGCCTGTTTACTTCACGCTTAAATATTAGTTCACAAATAGAGTATTCTAATTATTTTTTTAGATACCTATTTTCACTAAAAGTATTTTTTATTTTAATACCTTTAAAAGCTGTTATAATAATTTCCTTATTTAGAGTATAGAGTACTATGGCGTTTAATTTATAAAATGATAAGGAGACATACATTATTGGAGGAAAAAGATCTCCAGCAGGATGGCTCAGGAAAGCTAATTATAATTAAAGATTTTGTGTAGAGAATCGAAACAAAATTCTCCACATCTGTTCTCTGTACTATATACTCTGTACTCTGAAAAGTGCAACGCACTTTCCTAAAGTGTTGACAAAAACATGTAGTAACAATAAAATAATCATATTGAATTATTGTGAATTAAAATAGGAAATTAGGTGATAAAATGTCAAAGGGTATAGTTGCTTTAGCTATGAGCGGAGGAGTAGATAGTTCTGTATCTGCTTATATATTAAAAGAAAGAGGCTATGATGTAATTGGAATTTACATGGATTTATGGAGAGATGAAAGAGAAGGATACTGTAATAAATCAGCAGCAGAAGATGCTAGAAGGGTAGCAGAAAAATTAGATATTCCATTTCATGTTATAAATATTGAAAAGAAATTTAAAGATAATGTTATTGATTATTTTATAGATGAATATTTAAGTGGTAGAACTCCTAATCCTTGTGTAGCTTGCAATAAAACCATAAAATTTGAAGCTTTTTTTAATGCAGCCAAAGAATTTGGAGCAGATTTTATGGCAACAGGACACTATTGCAAAATAGAAGAAAGAAATGGAAGAAGAGTTATAGTTAAAGCTGAAGATGATAAAAAGGATCAAACCTATATGATGTATAATCTAAAACAGTGTCAGCTAGAGAGAACTATAATGCCTTGTGGTGAATATAAAAAAGATCATATAAGAGAAATAGCTGAAAATATAGGGTTAGATGTATATAATAAAAAAGATAGCCAAGAGATATGCTTTATACCAGATAATGATCATGGTGGATTTATTAAAAGAAATTATAAAAGTAAAATAAAGCAGGGAAATTTTGTTGATAAAGCAGGAAAAATAATTGGAAAACATAAAGGAATAATATATTATACTATAGGACAAAGAAAGGGACTAGGTATTGCTTTAGGAAAACCAGCTTATGTAATAGATATAAACCCTATCACTAATGAGGTAGTTATAGGAGATGAAGAAGATATTTTTCGCACAGAATTAATAGCAAAGGATGTAAATTTTATTCCTTTTGATAAATTAGAAAAATCCATGGAATTAGAAGCTAAGGTTAGATATTCTGCTAAGCATTCTAAAGCTACTATAATACCTTTAGAAAATAATAAAGTGAAAGTAGTTTTCCAAAATAAACAAAGGGCTATAACAAAAGGACAATCTGTAGTGTTTTATGATAAAGATATGTTAGTAGGTGGAGGCATAATCGAAGAAATAGTATAAACAGAATTTTTAACTCTGCGCGAAGTTTTAGATTTAACTGAAGCCAAGAAATTGTTATCTACGGATGCTAGTAATCATATAAAAAATCTTAAATGAGTCTTTTTATTATGGAATTTATATGAAATAATTGTATAATTTTAAATTATGAGAAAATCTATGATTAACTAATGGTTAGCATAGATTTTTTTGTGTTATAGTAAATGTATATTTCATTTAATACTTATAAATTCATAGGATAATTATTAATAAATTATTTATAGCTATGAGGAGGGTTTAAAGGATAAAATGTATAATCATGATGAAATAATAAGAAGCTCTCACAATAGATGCATGAAATATGGTATAGTATATAGAATCTTTCATAACTATAGCTATTATATCTTAATTTATATACTCTAAAAGGTATCCCTTAAAATATCGTAAAATAATAAAGTTAAATAAAGTAAAAAAATAGTGGTAAATATGTTAAAATATTAAGGTCGTGTTTGTATTTAAGGAGGTATATTATGTCTATTGAACAAGAGAGTTTTAACATTGAAGAAGAAAAATTAAATAAGACTATAGAGTGGATAAAGGAAAAAATAATATCTTTAAAAGAAAGAGAAGAATATATATTTAATAAAATAAATGAAATAAATAAAGAAGTTAAAGGATCATATAATTATGAAGTAGAGGCACTTCAAGATTCTTTACAAATAAATAGAAAGAATTTAAATTCTTATAAATCATCAATTTCTGTACCCTATTTTGCTAGAATTGATTTTAAGGAAAAATTAAAGGATAATGAGAGTTTTTATATAGGAAAAGTAGGTCTATTAGATGAAGAAGATAAGGAGGAGATGGTTGTAGATTGGAGATCGCCTATAGCAGATCTTTATTATAGTGGCGTACAAGGTAAAGCTTCCTATGAAGCTCCTATTGGAAATATAGAAGGGGAGCTTTTACTTAAAAGAAAGTTTATTATAAAAAATAAAAAGCTAATAGATGCTTTTGATGAGGGGATAAATGAAATTATATTAAATTTTAATGGGGAAGATGAACAAAATGGAGAAAAGGCTTTAATAGATGAATTCTTAAAAATTAACTTAGAAGAAAATAGAGGAAACAAATTAAAAGATATAGTTTCAACTATACAAAAAGAACAGAATGATATTATAAGAGCAGATATGTATAAGCCGCTTATAATACAAGGTTCTGCAGGTTCAGGGAAAACTACCATAGCTCTTCATAGAATAGCATATTTATTATATAAATATAAAAATAAAATTACGGGAGAGGATATAATAATACTAGCTCCAAATAAATTGTTTTTAGATTACATATCTGAAGTTCTTCCTAATTTAGGAGTTGATAAAGTAAAACAAAGCACTTTTAATAAACTTTCTAAAGAAATATTGAATTTTAATTATGAAATAATAGATAAGGATAAAAAATTATCTAAAATTATAGAAAATAAAAATAGCAAGGAAAATAAATTTATAACTAATAGTAATAAATTAAAAGGCTCTTTAGTTTATAAAAAAATGCTAGATAGATATATAAAATATTTGGAATTAAATGATATGTTCATAGATGATATAAAAATAGAGGGGTATGTAATATTTACTTCTAGAGAAATAATAAGACTTTATAAAAATGATTTAAAGCATCTTCCGCTAAATAAAAGAAAAATTGAAATAGGAAGATATTTAAAGAACAAAATAGAGACAAAAATTCAAAATGTATGGAATGATATAGATAAAGATTATATCTTAAAAATAAGAGAAGTAAGAGCAAAATACGAAGGTGAAGAAGAAAGAACTAATATTATAAAATTATATGAAGAAAGAGACAATAAGAAGGAAAAAATAAAATTAGAAGCAGAAGAAGTATTAAATAAAACTATTAGAGAATGGCTTATTGATGATGTAGTAGATGTATATAGAGATATGTATATTGATGAAGAAAACTTAAATTATGCTACATCAGGCATAATACCAGAAGTTTTAGTTAATTATATAAAAAATAAAATAGAAAAAGAAATAGAGAATGAAAAAATAGATGAAGAAGATCTAGCAGCACTTTTATATTTAAAAATAAAGATAGATGGAGTAGATAATTATAAATTTGCCCATATGGTTATAGATGAGGCTCAAGATTATAGTCCCTTAGAATTATATGTATTAAAATTGCTTTCAAAAGCTAGAGGATATACTATAGTTGGTGATTTAGGTCAAAGTATATATTACTATAAAGGCATAGAAAACTGGGAAAAATTAATTAAAGAAGTATATGAAGAAGGAGAATATATTCCACTAAAGCAAAGTTATCGTTCTACAGTGGAAATAGTAGATTTTGCAAATAAAGTACTAAGAAAACAAAAAAATAATTTAGAACCAGCTAAAGCAGTGTTAAGGCATGGAAAACATCCAAAAAAGATTCAGTATAAGGACGAAAAAGATTTCTATGAAAAATTAAATAGTGCTATTGAAACCATAGAAGAAAAGAAAGATAAAACTATAGCAATAATCTGCAAAGATTATGAGCAGTGTGAGAGTTTAAAAGAGTCTTTACATTTAAAAGAAGAAAAACAATGGGAAATAGTAACTAAAGATACTAAAATGTTACCTAAGAGAATAATTATACCATCATACATAACAAAAGGTTTAGAATTTGATTGTTCTATAATTTATGATTGTAGTGATGAAAATTATAGAGAAACTGAATTAGACAAAAAGATTTTATATGTAGTTCTAACAAGAGCATTGCATGAAGAGTATATTTTTTATAAAGATAATATAACTAAGTTATTAATATAAGAGGAAATAAAATGAATTGTAAAATTATTATATTTAAGAAAATGATGACAATAATTTAACAATATTTTGTATATTTCTAAGCTTTTAAAAGTTAAAAATTATAGAAGATAGGACTTTAAATATGGAGTATAAATTTTTTTATACTTTTGAGGACGTCATTCTAAGATTCAGGCTAAGAGTTAAAGTCTTTATAAGAAAATTTTATCTGAGCCTAAGAATTACTTTAGGTTTTAGTGAAATAAAAAAATCCGCATTTAAATGCGGAGGGGAGTAATGGGTTTATATTTGTTAGAGTTCTTTTCAGTGTACTCGTATAACAATTTCATCATAGCACATAATGGATAGGCTAGTCAATAATTTAACAATTAAAAAATCATTAATTTATTGACTATTATATAAGTAAAATGTTATAATCTAACAAACAATTTAATATAGTCGTTCGGATGAAGGTAATGGGAGAGATACAATTTTGTACACCGAAGAAGTTAATCTTTCAGGTTTCCTAATTTTAGGATGAAGACCGTTACTGGACGGGCCTCTGGAGAGACTCTTAAAGAGCACCGAAGGAGCAAGTTTATTAATTTACTTTTATAATATTTTTGAACAAGGTATTCTTAGATTTAGATGGAATTTGATTAGAATAATTACCTTTTTTCATCTAAACATTAGAAGAACTTATCCAGGCGTGTAGCAGTGCTTAGATCACACTCTTAGAATATGGGAGCGTTAGCAATGCTAGCAATGGGATAAGTAGATTTTTACTGAAAATATTATACTAAATTTTGCAAAAGTAAATTATTAAATGAAACTCTCAGGTAAAAGGACAGAGGATGAGTTACAACGTAACTAGGAGGCCTTTTTATGTATTATTTTTATACATTAAAGGTCTTTTTTAGTTTTAGTTATTTCTTTTGTCCTCATTATTCAATTAGAAAAAGGAGGAATATGGATGGATCTTTTAAATGCCGTGAAAGGCATAAACAATGTACTATGGAATTATGTATTGATTTTTTTGTTATGTGGAGCAGGTGTTGTGTTTACTGTATCTTTGAAATTTGTTCAAGTTTCTAAATTCAAAGAATCCTTTAAAAAAGCCTTTGGAGGAATGAGTTTAAAGGGAAAAAAAGCAGGTAAAGATGGAATGAGTTCATTCCAATCATTAGCAACAGCAGTAGCTGCTCAAGTGGGTACAGGTAATTTAGCAGGAGCAGCAACAGCTATAGTATCAGGGGGACCTGGAGCAATCTTTTGGATGTGGATTAGTGCATTTTTAGGAATGGCAACTATTTTTGGAGAAGCGGTTTTAGCACAGATTTTTAAAGAAAAAGTTAATGGAGAAGTGACAGGGGGGCCAGCTTATTATATAAGTAAAGGACTGAAAAGTAAATTTTTAGCTAGTTTTTTTTCTGTAACTATAATATTAGCTCTGGGATTTATAGGCAATATGGTTCAGGCAAATTCTATAGGAGCAGCCTTTTCAAATATTTCTAATATACCATCTTGGATAATAGGAATAATGATTGCAATACTTGGACTAGTTGTTTTTGTGGGAGGAATAGGAAGAATCGCTTCTGTAACAGAAAAAATGGTTCCTATAATGGCGGCGTTTTATATTATAGGAAGTATTATAATATTAGCTAAGAATTATACAAATATATTACCTGCTTTTAAATTAATATTTGTTTCTGCTTTTAATCCTAAGGCTGCTGTAGGTGGAGTTGCAGGTGTTACTGTAAAGCAAGCTATAAGATATGGTGTTGCAAGAGGATTATTCTCCAATGAAGCTGGAATGGGATCAACACCACATGCCCATGCAGTAGCTAAGGTAAAACATCCAGTAGAACAAGGATTAGTAGCTATAGTTGGAGTATTTATAGATACTTTTATAGTTCTTACATTTACAGCATTTGTAATACTTACAACAGGAGTACTAGATGGAAAAACAACCGGCATAGAATTGACACAAAATGCATTTACTCAGGGATTAGGTAATTTCGGTGCATATTTTATAGCCGTTGCATTATTTTTCTTTGCTTTTTCAACAATAATTGGATGGTATTTCTTTGGAGAAGCTAATGTAAAATATCTCTTTAAAGGCAAGGGATTAAATATATATAGATTATTAGTGGCAATTTTTATAGTTGTAGGAACAACTTTAAAAGTAGACCTAGTTTGGGAGCTTGCAGATACTTTTAATGGACTTATGGTAATTCCTAATGTAATAGCATTGATAGCTTTATCTAAAATAGTAAAAGAGTCATTAAAGGATTATAATGAAAATTTTAAAGTTAAAGATATATAATACTGTAATTGGATTTTTAAAATATAAATAATACAATGATAAAAGGGATACAATAGAATAAATAAAAGTTTAATTCAGATAGAGTTTTACTCTATCTGAATTTTAATTTGTACTTAGAAAATCATTCGAGTATGTTCAGAATAGCTTTAGCGATGAAAATATAAAAACACTATCTTTTAGTTTTATAAAACTATAAAACTAAAATTTGAATAATTTTAAATTGGATAAATTAAACAAGTTCAATAGTTAATTTTATAAAAGTAGGAAAGAAATATTTAAAGAGAGAATATACGAACAATATAAAGAAAAACAAATTATAACATTCAAACTGATAGGAACATTAAGATAAAAAATATGGCGAAAGTGTTGACTAATTTATAAACATAGGGTATTATGTATTTGTAAGTTAAGTGAATAGTTTTATCCATATAATCTTAACAATACGGGTTAAGAGTTTCTACCAGAGACCGTAAATCTCTGACTATGGGTAAGTCCAGTTTATTTATTTGTATATTAAAGTTTTTGTTTTGGATTTACTCATATTTATAATCCGTAAACAAAAACTTTTTTATTTAGGAGGAGTATTACATGTATATGGAGAAGAAAAAAAACTATAAAGAACCTAATAATAAAGGTTTTTTGGACTCATTTTTTAAATTATCAGAACGTGGTAGTAATATTAAGACTGAGATTATAGCAGGTATTACTACATTTATTACTATGGCATATATAATATTTGTTAATCCAAGCATATTAATGCAAGCAGGAATGAATTCTAAAGGGCTTGTTGGTGAAGCAGCTGTAAAGGCAGGGATATCTGCTATAAATGATCCAGTAGTTGGAGCAGTATTTGCAGCTACTTGTATTTCAGCAGGTATAGGTACTTTAATAATGGCTCTTTACGCTAATGTACCTTTCGCACAAGCTCCAGGTATGGGGTTAAATGCCTTTTTTACTTTTAGTGTATGTTTAACTTTAGGATATACTTGGCAACAAGCTTTAGCAGCAGTATTTATATCTGGATTGCTTTTTATAATTATAACATTAACATCTATAAGAGAAAAAATAGTAGATGCCCTTCCACAAAATTTAAAATTAGCTATATCTGGTGGAATAGGATTATTTATAGCTTTAGTAGGATTTAAATCTGGTGGAATAATAGTTGCAAATCCAGCAACACTTATAAGTTTTGGTGATTTTACAAATCCGGCAACTGTATTAACTATAATAGGTATTTGTATAACAGCTATTTTGATGGCTAAAAATGTTAAAGGTTCTATGTTAATAGCAATAGTTGTTACTACGCTAATAGGAATACCTTTAGGAGTAACAAAAGTAGCAGGAGTAAGTTTTATATCAGCACCACCATCTTTAGCACCAACTTTTTTAAAATTAGATTTACCAGGACTTTTAGGTTTTGGAGGAGCGGGAATAGTCGGAGCTTTAATGAGCATATTAACAGTTGTTATATCTTTTAGTTTAGTAGACATGTTTGATACTATAGGAACTTTAGTTGGAACAGCAGAAAAAGCAGGAATGCTTGATGAAAATGGGAAAATGGAAGATTTAGATAAAGCACTTTTAGCAGATGCAGTAGCTACTACAGCAGGAGCTTTAATTGGAACAAGTACTGTTACTACTTATGTAGAATCTACAGCAGGAGTATCAGAAGGTGGAAGAACAGGTTTAACATCCTTTGTTACAGCTATTATGTTTTTATTAGCAATGTTTTTTAGTGGACTTGTAGGAATAGTTCCAGCAGAAGCTACAGCACCAGCACTTATAATAGTAGGTGTATTAATGATGGGAGCTATAACAAAAATAGATTTTAATGATTTTACAGAAGCTCTACCAGCTTTCTTTACTATATCAATAATGCCATTTAGTTATAGTATTGCTAATGGTATAGCAGCAGGAATAATATTTTATCCAATAGTTAAAGTATTTACAGGTAAAAGAAAAGAAGTTCATCCAATAGTTTATATATTGGCAGTATTATTCATAATTAGATTTACAATTCTTCCTAAATAAATATATATATATAAATATAGCCTAAAGAACTATTAATAGTTCTTTAGGCTATATTTGAATTAAAGGAAGCTATATGTAATATTATTAAAGCAATATGGGGGACTTATATAATGGGGGTTAATACATTATATATAGTTACCAATAATTATAATTTTATACATATAATAATAAATTTATTTATAAAAATTTTATACAATGTAAAAATTTATACTATATAATATAGATATAGGCTTATATATTATTTATATGATGAGGTTATTTAATTATTTAAAGTTAAATATAGTTTTAAAAGAGCAACTTATATCTAAAATTACCTCTAGATAATTCTACAAGAAATGAGATGAAATAAGTGATAAATTATAAATTTAAGAAAATATTTAAGGGCTTTATATTTTTTATGATTTTAGTAATTTTAATAATAATTATTTTAGCTTCTAAAATAATATACTTTGGATTTAAATCACAGCCACAAAAATCAGATTCTATAATAATATTAGGATGTAAAGTTAAAGGAAATGAGCCAACACCCTTTTTAAAGCGGAGACTAGATGAAGGATTAAGGCTATATAATGAGGGATATGGAAAGTATATAATAGTTTCTGGTGCAAAAGGTCCTGGGGAAAATATAAGTGAAGCTGAAGCAATGCAAAAATATTTATTTCAAAAGGGATTGGATAAAAAATTTATAATACTAGAAGATAAGTCAAGAAATACACTAGAGAATATAAAATTTTCTAAAAAGAAAATGGAAGATAATAATTTAAGCTCCTCTATAATAGTATCTAATAAATATCATCTAAAAAGAGCAGAATTATTATGCCAAAAGGAAGGAATAAAAGCAAGTTATTCTGGAGTTTTTGTAAGATCTCATATGTCTCATGAAATAATGGGGTTTTTAAGAGAAATACCTGCATTACTGGTATATTATATTAAAACAATGTAATAAAGGAATTGTTTCAAAATAGATTTAATTTTAATAAGTGTGTTTTTATATTTATGGTGTTAAAATTAAATCTATTTTATTTGAGATATTATCTTTTAGAAAATACTAAGATATTATTTAAATACCTCATAGGCTTTATTAAACATTATTTTATGCCCTAATGGGGTAGGGTGAATCCCATCTACGAATAGTTCAGAAGCTTTACATTTTGATTTATGTTCTTTAATAGCTGAGAAAAAATCTATATATTTAAAGTTATTTTCTTTAGAAATATTTAAAATATATTTTCTATATTCAGTTAGTTTATTATTTACACTTAAATAATCTAAATCAGATGTCCAGATTTTTTGTGCCATAGCTATTTCTATTTCCATGGGAATACCTATGATAGGAGTTATATTGTTTTCTACACATTCCTTAATTATTAAATTTAAATTTTGTTCTACGTTTTCTAAAGAACGGCCTAACAAAAAATCATTTGTTCCAATTAAAATTATAGTATGGGTAGATTTATTTTTTATTATATCTTCATGGGATCTAGTTAAAATACCTGTAGTTGTATCACCATTTATTCCTTTATTTATAACTTCATATTCTAATATATTTTTTAAAAGTGTTACCCAGCAATAGTTCCTATTAATACCATATCCAAAGGTTAAACTATCTCCAATACATATTATTTTCATGTATGTTCCTCCTATTTCATTTTTATAATAAATGATAATGGTGAGAATTTATTTATATATAGTTTTTATAATTAATATATAATATTATTTTAAATAAAATTATATTTCAAATAACAAAATAATAAAGCTAAAGATTGGTTATATCTTCATTAAATTTTTTTAGTTCGCTAAATAATTCTTCCTGCTTAGCTATTTGTTGTTGAGCAGACCAAACATTATTAGCATAATAGAATTTACGCTCTAATATGCTGACAAAATTTTCTTTCCAATTTGTATTTAAAAGAGAGATAAATTTTTCTTTTTTATCCTCTTCCATGGAATGGTAGTAATCTTCTATATATTTATTAAAATCTTTAAGATTATTTATTAATTCATATTTTCTATTTTTATAGTTGTTTCTAGACATCCACATAGCTAAGGCTAATATGCATATAAAAATTATTAAAGGTAAAAAAGTCATTTTATCATACCTTTCATGACTATATTTTTATAAAGAATAAATTTGATATAATTAAATTTTACTTTATTATATCAGACTTATCAGCTAAAAAGTAGAAAAATCCTAATTCATTTATTAAATGAACTAGGATTTTTTATTTATTTAGATATATTTGTTTTTAAAAGATCATTAACTTCCTCATCGGAAAGATCTTTATCATAAAATAGTTTGAAAAATTCTTTAGTATCTTTATTAATATCTCCTTTATATAAATCCGGATATAAACAGGCTTGAAACCATCTTATTCCTATAAGTCTATTTATTGATGGTGGCTTATCAAACCAGTTAAATGGTAAGTTCGGAATCATATATATTTTATTTTGTTTTACTGCAGAAACTTGTTTCCATGAACTATCATTAAATACATTTGAATCTGAAACAATAACATCAGGATCCCAGGATATAATCTGTTCCATAGATACAGTATTTTGTGAACCATGTTTTACAGGGAAATTAGCTACATTCTTTCCACCAGCATAGCTTATAACTTCTGAATGAAGAGAACCTTCTGGATCTGTTTCTAAACCTTTAGGGCCCTCAGCATAATAAACTTTTATTTTTTTATCTTCTTTGATATTATTTGTGGTTTCCTTTGATGATTTAAGAGTTTTTTCACAATAAAGAGCAAGTTCTTTAGCTTTCTCTTTTTTATTTAATAGGTCACCTACAAATTTATAGGCTTCAGGTAATTTATCCATTTTACCATCTACAAGTATAAAAGGTATATTTGATTGCTTTTGAAATTTTTCTACCCCAGATATAGTTGAATCGTTTATATCTCCCATAGATATTACTATATCAGGCTTTAACTTAGATATTTCTTCTATGTTGCCTGATTTTTTACCTTGTAGGCTACCAGCTACAGGAAGTTTGGCCATGTCTTCGGTAAGATATTTAAGAGATTTTTTAGGAATCTTGTTATTCCATGCAACTAGTTTTTCAGGAGATAATGAATAGATAAACACAGATCCTAAGGGACTTGTACAATAAATTTTTTCTATTTTTTCAGGGATTTTTACTTCTCTTCCGGCTTCATCTGTTATGGTTCTGTAGTTATTCGAAGTAGTCTGAGTTTTATTAGTACATCCGGAAAAAGAGAATACAATAAGTAAAATTAGTGTTAAGACTGTAAATTGTTTTGATATTTTTTTTAGCATCGTATTGATACTCCTTCCATAAACATTTCGTGTACATAGGTATGTAAAAATTTATTTAAAATTAGAATTAAAGGGTATACATATATTTTGTTGTGAGTTTTCACTAATATTAGAATTTATCATTTTTATATCTATTCCATAAGTTTCTTTTATAACTTTAGGAGTAATTTCATCAGATGGATTACCGAAGGAAAATAATCCTCCTTTTTTCATAATAATAACTTTACTTCCATACAAAAGAGCATGATTTGGATTATGACAAGATATAAGTATAGTTTTGTTGTTATTATTACATAGTGATTTTATTAAATTTAAAACTTTTATTTGATTTCCATAATCAAGATTTGATGTAGGTTCATCCATTATGATTATAGAAGCTTCTTGAGTAATAGCTCTTGCTATTAATACAAGTTGTCTTTCACCACCACTTATTTCTGTATAAATTTTATTTTTTAAGTGCAATATACCTAAAAGATTTAAAGAGTTTTCCGCAACTTGTTTATCAATCCTGCTTGGAGAAGAAAATTCCTTTATGTATACAGCACGACCCATTAGAACTACATCAAACACAGTAAAAGGAAAAGGTGGAGTGTGTGCCTGAGGTACATAAGCCATATATTTATATAATTCATTAGGAGAATAAGAATTTATATTTTTACCATCTATTAATATTTCACCAGATTTTAATTTTAAAATATCCAATATAGATTTAAAAAAGGTTGTCTTCCCAACACCATTAGGACCGAGAACACATAGCAATTCTCCTGGATTTAGACCAAAGGATAAATTTTTGCAAAGTATGGTATCACTATATCCAAAGGAAGCTTTTTTAATCTCTAATTTCATAGCCAACCCTTCTTTACATTTATTAACAAATAAGTGAAAAATGGTATTCCTATTAAAGAAGTCAATATTCCAAGAGGAACTTCCACGGAAAACATACATCTAGCGAGATCATCTATTAAGAGCATATATAGACTACCTATAAGAAAAGAAGATGGGAGTAACACTTTATAATTAGGTCCATATAGAGATCTTGTTAAATGAGGAATAACTAGTCCTACCCATCCAATAACTCCACAATAAGAAACGATTGAAGCACTAAGTAGGGTGGAGCATATTATCACAATAATTCTTATTCTATCTGTATTTACGCCTAAGGTTTTTGCTTCTTCTTCTGGAAAAGATAATATGTTAAGTTTCCATCTTATTAAAAGTAAAGGTATTAATCCTAAAATTATTGGTACTATCATAACTTTTAGATCTTTTAAAGTTATGGAAGATAACCCGCCCATAAGCCAAAAGGTTATAGCAGGCAGTTTATCATAAGGATCACATATATATTTTACAAGAGATACTCCAGAGGTAAATATTCCTTGTATTAACATTCCAGATAAAACTAATACTAAACTTGGATCATGATGGGGAATTCTTCTACTTATCCTCCAGGAGCTTATAACTGCAATTAAACCAAATATAAATGCAAAAAATTGTATAGCTTGAACATTTAAAGAAAGTAATATGCCAACTGCAACACCAAAGCTAGCACCGGCAGATGCTCCTAAAATATCAGGAGATACTAAAGGATTTCTAAACATACCTTGATAAGAAGCACCAGCAGTAGATAAAGCTCCACCAACTAATAGGGCAGCTATAATTCTGGGTAAACGTAAATTAAAAAATACAGCAGTAGCTTTATCATTTAGTGAATATAAATCATACAAAGATATAGAGTATCTTCCCATACAAATCGATAATAAAATTAGAGTAATACCTATAGGCAATATTAAGTATTTTTTTATTTTGTTCATGGAATCATCTCATTTTCATAAAATTTCATAGGAATATTCCAATTGCTTAATATATTTAATATATGGTTTGTAATATAATCTCTATTATTTAAAGTAACCTTCAATATGGATATATCTTTTCTACTTCGTATTTCATTTAAAAATGGAGAGTCAAACTCTTTCAATACTCCTAGTACCACTTTATTACTGTTTAAAACCCTTCTTATTGAATGTTTGAAATTCTCTGCCTTTTCTTCTAAAAAGCCGATTTCATCTAGTATTATTAAATCACTATTTTTTAAACTAGTATTTAATATTTCAACTCCTTTATTTTCAAAAGCATATAGATTAGGGGTTATATTTTTATTATTTATGCATTCCCCAATTAGATTATTACCTTTTTCATCCACAACATATATCATATTAAAACACATCTTACCTTTTTTATTTAAATAGCGCTTTACTTGAAAGCCACCTATTGAAACATTTAAATTACATAATACTTTTTCTATTATGGTACTTTTCCCAGTACCACTAGGAGCTGTAAGAAATAAATTATACATACTAAGTCTCCTTTTATTAAGAAATTTAAAAGTTTATATTTTTTAAATTTTTAATATGGTTTAAAGTTCCGTTATTTTTAATTAATAGAATTTCACTTAAAATGCCAACAGCTATTTCTTCTGGTTTTTCAGAGGCTATATCTAAGCCAATAGGGGCAAATACTTTTTTTAAGTTTTCTTTAGAAATGCCCTTAGAGAGTAAATTATTCATAATATAAGATGTCTTATTAGAGCTTCCTATCATACCTATATAACCTGCATCCTGTGAAATTATAGTTTCTAAAGCTAAAGAATCATCTTTATGACCTCTTGTTACTATTACAATATAAGTATTTTTATTTATAGAATACTCGGCTAAAGCATCATCTACTTTTTTAACTATTATTTCATTAGCATTAGGAAATCTGTCTTCATTTGCAAACTCTTTTCTATCATCTATTACTACTGTATAGAAATTTAAAATTTTAGCTATTTTATGGAGATGAAATGCTATGTGACCTGCACCAACTATTATGAGCTTAGTTTCAGGGGTAAATATTTTTATAAAACCTCTAGCTTCTCCACCACACTGCATGCCTAATTCTCCATTTTCACTTAGTTCGTACTCAAAAGTACTGTTTTCATTGTTTTTAATACAGGCTACAGCTTTATTTATGATTTCATGTTCAATTTTACCGCCCCCTACAGTGCCTTCAATTTTACCATCTTTCCATACAGCCATTATTGATCCAGCTTTACCAGGAGTAGATCCTGAAATATGAGTTATAGTAGCTAAAGCTACAGTATCACCTTTATCTACACTTTTGTAAATTTTTTTTAGGATATTTTGTTCCATAAATTTAACCTACTTTCTGTGTTTTTATTTGTAAAATATAAAATAGCTTCTAATACACCACCAGCAATATTTCGTGCTTTATCAGAAATAGTATAACAATTTTGCATTTCATAACATCTAGGATCTACATCGGCTATTTTTAATCCTTTTTCAATTATACTACCGTTTCTTATAAGTCCTCTTAACAATCCACTTATCTTTGTTTTAATTTCTATGTTATCTACATAAGCTAAAATTTCACCTGATGAAACAAAATCACCAATTTCTTTTACATTTTGAATAGTGCCTTTAGCTGGGCTGTATATAACTCTTTCTTTAGAATACCCTCCAATTTCACCAGGTATTCCTGTATTTTTAATGGCTTCTCCTTTTAATATAACTCTTCCTAAATTATGACCTCTCATGGTTTCTATAACTGCATGCACATCTTTACCAGCTTCAAAACCTGGTCCAAGACCTATAGTTATTTCTGCCATATTTATCCTTGTACCTAAGTTTTTCTTTGCTAATATAGCGTCTATCAAAATTCTAGGTTTTAGCATTTCTATAAATTTACCACGAGGATCTACTGTGATAGGAATTTCATTATTTTGCCAGCATTTTAATATTTCATTAAAATTACTTACTCTTATGGCAGTAGTATTTTCAATAGTAATTTTCCCGGTATATATAGCTTCACTATAACATACGTTTCTTCTTATAGACGTAGGATAGTAGGTTTCTAAAACTAGTATTTTAAAACCGCTTCTATGAAGTTTGTGTATAGTTCCAGAAGCTAAATCACCACCACCTCTAACAATTACAATATCTTTATATATGTTGTTTATCATAGCTATCACATCCTTGGTACAAATTTTTGTTTAATATATATTCATAATCCTTTGGAGTATCAATATCAAACAAAGAATAACCATTTTTTAAATTTACAAATAGAATTTCATTTATATGATTATTTATAACGATTTTGCCTCCTACATCTCCTTGTAAATTAAGTAATTCATTCTTGAATTTTTCAGGAAATATAGTAGGGGAGCCGACTTTGTTTTTGTATTTAGGAATTACTATATAGTCATTATTTTTTGTAAAGGTATTCAATAATAAGTTAATAGTGTATGAATTTAATAATGGTTGGTCGCCAGTAAAAAACATATAGCCTTTTGATGAAGATATATTTAAAATACCTAATTTTATAGATTGACTTTGGCCTTTATAGGCTTTTGTATTTAAAACAGTTAAAATATTTTTCCTTCTAGCTATATCTAAAACTTTTTTTTCTTTGCCAACTAAAATTATTTCATTGAAGTTACATTCTTTGATTGCATCTATAACATGTTCTATTATTGGCTTTCCTTTGAATGGTAACATTAATTTGTTTTTTCTCATTCTAGTTGAGTAACCTGATGCCATTATTACAGCACTTACCATAGTAATCCTCCAATTTAAAATGATACTAATTTATAATTTTTTTCTTTTAAGCTTCCTATAACTATTTTGTCTATAAATGGGTTAGAAATAGATAAAAGATGTTTTATTAATTCATAGGATAAAAAAATATTATGTTGGTTTTCAACTTTGTTTATAAATAATATTCTTTCTCCTAAAGAACCCTTAAAAAGTCCTAAGGGATGAGTTACTAATGAACTTATCATGGGTATAGATATTTTTTCACCTAACTTTCCATTAGTTATTTTTAAAAAATAAGATACTCTATGAACGTTAAAGTCATTTATTATTTTATTTATACAAGTTATATCTAATACTCCTATAGTTTTATTTGTATTTTTACATATAACAGGCTCATCATCTCTCCAACCTTTAATGGGCTTTTTTTTCGAGCCATCTGCTTCTAGTATTGAATAATCGAAATATTTAAACTTTTCATCTAAAAAATTTTTACTAAAACCTATTAATTTATTATCATTGTTTATAAATTTACCATATACATATACTCCATTCTTTTTTAAATGATCATATATATAGCAATGTTCTTCTCCAATACACATAAAATCATAAGATGTTTTATTAGGAGTATATATCTTTGTAGTAGTTGTTGATAAAACTTTGTTATAAGGTCGTAATTCCTCTGACAAATTGAGCATTAGAGAGGTTTTCCCACCAGCACCAACTATTGATATAATAGATCTTTTTTTTAAGTTTAATATATCTGAAATAAACATATTTACCTCTACAATATAATGTTATTTTTCTAATAATTGAAGCAATAAATATGCCAAGAGTATTTATTTATAAATTAAAATAGATATCTTAAAAATACTGAGGCATAGTATTTTTAAAATAAATTATAGCATGTATAAATAGTAGAAATAGAGCATAATTATTAAAATGATAAATGTTTATAATACTGATAAACTAGATATAGCTTAAATTTTTAATGATATATAAAAAAAATTATCCTATTGATAAATAGTATAGTTAAAAATTGTTTATGTTTACATTTAATTGTGATAAAATAATTTTATGGTATATATTGAAGTCTGTTGTAGAAAAAATAAAAATATTGTTTAAGGAATGATATAAAATGAAGGGTTCTACATTATTAGAAATTCAAGATACAGTTGCTAAGTATGCAAATATAATTTCAAGTGTAATAAAAGTGGATGTTGAAATTGTGGATAAAAATTTGTGTAGAATAGCAGGGACTGGTATTTATAAAGATGCAATAAACAAAGATATATCAAAAGAAGGATATGTATATGATTATGTTATAAAAACTGGAGAGAAGCAGATAATAAAGAATCCAGGACAACATTATCTGTGTAAAAAATGTAATCATAGAAATAATTGCCTAGAGAAAATGCTTGTGTGTACGCCTATAATATTAAATGATGATATTATAGGGGTAATAGGACTTGTGTGTTCAAAGGATAGTCAAAGAAATCATTTTATAGAAAACTTTGATTCATTTATTCAAATGCTATATCAAATATCGGATTTTATAAGCACTAAATCATATGAACACATCGAAATTGAAAGAAGTCATATGATGGTAGATTTGTTAAATCAAATAATAGATAGTGTAGATAAAGGGGTTCTAGTTACTAAAAACAATGAAATAGTTCATATGAACACAAGTGCTATGAAGCAACTTAAGCTGAAAGCTAATAATACGAATAAAAAAATAACAATATCTTCTACTAGTGAATATATAATGGGAGGCGAAGTATATACTATTGTCATAGATAATGAAAAGTTTCAACTTATGGGTAGGATTATACCTGTTTTCCCAGTATTATCAGACTATGATACAATATTTGTGTTTGAGGAAATAAAGCACTTAAAATCCAAAATATCCAAAGTTAGTGGAGGAAGAGAAGTTATAAAGGTTGAGGATATTATCGGTCAGTCACAAGCTATGGTTCAACTTAAAAATAGGATTAAAAAGATTGCTTCCTCAAGTTCTACAGTTCTCATAACTGGAGAAAGTGGCACTGGGAAGGAAGTGATTGCGCGTGCCATACATTGTGAAAGTGATAAAAATACCAATCCTTTTATAGCTATAAACTGTGGAGCTATACCAGATGCTCTTTTAGAAAGTGAATTATTTGGATACGTAAGAGGTGCTTTTAGTGGAGCAGATCCAAATGGAAGAGTAGGTAAATTTGAATTAGCAAACAATGGAATAATATTTTTAGACGAAATAGGAGACATGCCTTTATATATGCAGGTTAAAATACTAAGGGTACTCCAGGAAAGAAAATTAGTAAGAATAGGATCTAATCATCTTATAGATTTAGATATAAGAGTTATAGCGGCTACTAACAAGGATTTAAAAAAATTAATAAAAGAAAATAAATTTAGAGAAGATCTATATTATAGACTAAATGTCATTCCATTAAAAATACCACCTTTAAGAGAGCGAAAAGAAGATATAGAGCTTCTTATGGAAATGTTAATAAAAAAATATAATGGTTTATTCGGCAAAATTGTTCATAAAATTGATAAAGAATGCAAAGATATTTTGATAGATTATCCTTGGCATGGTAACGTAAGGGAACTTGAAAATGCAGTGGAATTCATGATAAATATGGCAGATGATAGTGGTATAGTAACTATGGATATGCTTCCAGCTAATATAGTTGAAAATAAAAATTTTCAAGGACATGGTATGAATATAGATGAGGATATAAGACCTCTAAAAGATGTAGAGAAAGATTATATTTTAAGAGCTTTAGATATATATGGGCATGATACTAAAGGCAAACGATTAGCAGCAGAACGTTTAGGAATAGGTATAGCTACTCTATATAGAAAATTAGAGGGGATAAAAAATTTATCAAAGTGATAAGTTTTTAATATTTATTATTCCTAAATACAGTAAAAACGTATATTTTACTGTAATGATAATTAATTATTGTTTTGGTAATAAAACTATATGATTTTAATAATAAAAGATACAAAGTAGATAATAGACTTTGTATTTTTTTCATTTGATAAATTATATATAGTTTGGATAAATACCATCTAAATAGAATTTTATCTGTATAAATAATTTTGAATAGTTAAAAATTTGGCACAAATATTGCTTATAGATATATATAAATCAAAAAAAGAAAAGAGGTATTATTATGAGTGAAAATATAAAATGGAAAAGCAATACTATGAAGGGGAATGCGGATAAAGCATCTGTTGAATTTTTAGGAGAGGAAGAAATAAAAAAAGCTAGAGATTTTCATCAAAGTTTTCCACAATTTACAAAGACTCCTTTAGTAAATTTAGATAATTTAGCAAAACACTTAGGAGTAGCTGGAATATATGTAAAGGATGAATCTTATCGTTTTGGATTAAATGCTTTTAAAGTATTAGGTGGTTCTTTTTCTATGGGTAAATATTTAGCAAAGAGACTAGGAAAGGATATATCAGAATTAAGTTATGAAAAACTTAATTCAGAAGATGCAAGAAAAAAGCTTGGAGATATAACATTTATTACGGCCACAGATGGTAATCATGGTCGTGGAGTAGCATGGACCGCAACACAATTAAATCAAAAATCAATAGTTTATATGCCAAAGGGCTCATCATTAACACGTCTTGAAAATATAAGAAAAGAAGGAGCAAAGGCATCTATAACTGAGTTTAACTATGATGATGCAGTAAGACTTGCAGCCTCTGAGGCAAAAGAAAATGGATGGGTTATGGTTCAAGATACTGCTTGGGAAGGATATGAGGAAATACCTACTTGGATAATGCAAGGATATGGAACTATGGCATCAGAAGCATTGGAACAATTAAAAGAACTAAATGTAGAGAAACCTACACATATATTTGTTCAAGCTGGGGTTGGTTCTTTAGCAGGAGCTGTCCAAGGATATTTTGCTTCAGTATTTAAAGATGAATGCCCAATAACTGTAATAGTAGAAGCTGATGAAGCAGATTGTTTGTATAGATCAGCAATAGCTGGAGATGGAAAGCCAAGAGCAGTAACTGGAGATATGCCTACTATAATGGCTGGTCTTGCATGTGGAGAGGCAAACACCATAGGATGGGAAGTATTAAAGTCTTATAGTTCAACATTTGTATCTTGTCCAGATTGGGTTTCAGCAAATGGTATGAGAATGCTAGGAAATCCTATTAAAGAAGATAAAAAAATAATATCAGGAGAGTCAGGAGCAGTAACAGCAGGATTGTTAAAGGCTATAATGACAGAGGATGATATGAAAGAATTAAGAGAACAACTAAATTTAGATGAAAATTCAAGAATACTTTTATTTAGTACTGAAGGTGACACAGATCCAGATAAATATAGAAAAATTGTTTGGAATGGTGAATATTCAAAATAAAGAATTCATGGGGGTATAAAAATGGATAATAAAGTAAATAAAGCAATAGCTCCTGTTGACGAAGTACTTCCACCACAGCAGTTATTTATTTTAGGTTTACAACATGTATTGGCAATGTGTGCAGGTGCGGTTGCTGTTCCTCTAATAGTAGGTGGTGCACTAAATTTGTCTGCAGAACAGACAATATTTCTTATAAATGCAGATCTTTTTGTAGCAGGTATAGCAACGCTAGTACAATCTCTAGGGATAAAAAATTTTATTGGGGCAAAAGTTCCTGTTATTGAAGGTGCAAGTTTTGCGTCTGTATCGGCCATGATAGCTATTGCAAATACTTATCCAGGGGATCCTATTACAGCTATTACAACTATTTTTGGAGCTACCTTTGTAGCTGGGTTATTTTGTTTTATTATGGCACCTTTCTTCGGAAAGCTTATAAGATTTTTCCCTAAGGTAGTAACAGGTACTGTAATAACTATAATAGGCATCTCATTGCTTCCAGTAGCAGTGAGATGGTGTGCGGGCAATGATGTAAATTCTTCTAAATTTGCTAGCCCTAAAAATATTTTATTAGCTTTGTTTGTTTTAATTCTAATTTTAATTATGTATAAATTTTTCAAAGGAATTTTAGGAAATATATCTATACTATTAGGGATAGTTGTAGGAACTATTGTTGCTTCAATGTTAGGAATGTCAGATTTTAGTAGAGTTCATAGTTCAGGATGGATTAATATAGATATTCCCTTATATTTTGGTGCTCTTAAATTTAATTTGACAGCTATAATTTCAATGATATTAGTTATGTTAGTCATGATGACAGAAGCTACAGGAAATATGATAGCTATACACGAAATGGTTGGAAAGGATATTGATGATAAAAATTTAACTAGAGGTCTTAGAACAGATGGGTTTGCTACAATGCTTGCAGGTATATTTAATACATTCCCTCATACTGCTTTTGGCCAAAATGTAGGTCTCGTAAATTTGACAGGTATAAAGAGTCGTTTCGTAGTAGCAGCTTCAGGAGGAATTCTAATATTATTAGGATTATTTCCAAAAGCAGGAGCAGTAGTTGCGTCTATACCATATCCTGTCCTTGGTGGCGCTGGTATAGCCATGTTTGGTATGGTAACTTCAGGGGGTATTTCAAGTCTTAGTAAGGTTGAATTTAATGGAACTAAAAATGGAATGATAATAGCAGTAAGTATTGGCCTTGCTATGATTCCTTTAGCAGTACCAACTTTTTATAGTAAATTTCCACAATGGGTGGAAACTCTTTTCCACAGCGGCATAACAACTGGTAGTTTAACAGCAATACTTTTAAATTTATTCTTTAATGAACTTGGAAAGAATAAAAATTTATCAGTAAAAGACGATAAAGAAAATAGCTATAAAATAGAAGTAGCTGATAAAGAAACAAAAAATATATAAGTTTAAAATCATTTTTCACAATATTCACAAAAGGAGATGCGATTTTAAGATGGCCACTTTAATAAAAAATGGAATTATTGTTACTTCAGGAGATACCTTTAAAGGAGATATTTATATAGAAAATGGTGTTATAGCTAAAATAGGTATAGGTTTGATTGAAGAGGCTAATGAAATCATTGATGCTAATGGGAAATATGTAATTCCTGGAGGGGTAGATGTTCATACTCACCTAAACTTAGATGTAGGAATAGCTGTGGCCACAGATGATTTTTATACTGGAACTGTAGCAGCTGCATGCGGTGGCACTACAAGTATAGTAGATCATTTAGCATTCGGACCTAAAGGATGTGATTTACACCATCAAATAAATTTATATCATAATTATGCTAAGGGGAATGCAGTTATAGACTATGGGTTTCATGGTGTTATACAACATGTAAACGATAATATATTACAAGAACTTGAAGAACTCTCCTATGAAGGAATAACAAGCAATAAAGTCTATTTAACTTATGATTATAAATTAAGTGATTTAGAAGTATTTAAAGTACTTATGAAATCTAAAGAAATTGGTATACTTACAGCTGTACATCCAGAAAATAATGATATGGTTAACTATCTTAGAAAATATTATTCAAGCAATGGTTTTACATCTCCTATATATCATGCAAAAAGTAGACCAATATGTTGTGAGGGAGAATCTATAAATAAAATGCTAAATATTGCTAATGTGGCAGGAGATTCTCCTCTGTACATAGTACATCTTTCCTGTAAATTAGGATTAGATTATATAAAAATGGCTATAGATAGAGGACAAAAAAATGTTTTTACAGAAACATGTCCTCAATATCTTTTTTTAGATGAAAGCAAATATAATGGTAAAAATAATGAAGGATTAAAATATGTTATGAGTCCTCCCCTAAGAGAAAAATCTAATCAAGATGCTTTGTGGAAAGGAATTCAAGATGGATATATACAAGTTATTGCTACAGATCATTGTCCATTTAACTTTAATATAGAAAAACAATTAGGGAAAGATGATTTTACTAAATGTCCAAGTGGATCACCTGGAATAGAAACTAGAATTCCTTTAATTTTTTCAGAGGGAGTTATGAAAAAAAGAATATCCTTAAATAAGTTTGTAGATTTAGTAAGTACAAAACCTGCAAAAATATTTGGATTATATCCCAAAAAAGGAACAATTGCAGTTGGTGCTGATGGAGATATTGTTATAATAGATCCTAATAAAAAAGTTAAAATTACTAAATCTATGTTACATGAAAATGTTGATTATACTCCTTATGAAGGATTTGAACTTCAGGGTTATCCAATAATGACAATCTCAAGAGGAAAGATTATAGCAAAAGATAATAAATTTATTGGAGAAAAAGGATACGGCCAATTTTTAAAAAGAAAAAAGATAGATTTTTTTAATGTTAAATAAATAATAATTTTGTGATTATAAAGAACTTTTTGTAGATTCAAAAGGTTCTTTTTTTCTTAATTTATCAGAATGATAAGGTATATTAATAAATTTGCAATTAGGGTGAATATTTATAACATTTAGTAAATTTATTATTAAAATGATAAATTTATCATTTTAATAATAAATTTATTGAGGTAATTTTTCTAAATTAACCACTTATAAGGTTTAACTCGTTTGGCATAAATATTGCTTATATAAAATAGTAAAGGAGGATATAAAAGGTAAAAAGGAAATGTAGAATTTTAATTAATTTAGTATGTAAATTTAAAATTTAATTATAAAAAATAGGAGGCGTATTTATGCAAGATATTAAAAAATTAATTGAAGAACTAAAGAATATTGAATTTGGAAAAATGTACAATAATGATTTTTTCCTAACTTGGGAAAAGACTGATGATGAACTTAAAGCCGTATTTACAGTAGCAGATATTTTACGAAAAATGAGAGAAAACAACATATCTACAAAGATATTTGATAGTGGATTGGGAATTTCAGTATTCCGTGATAATTCAACAAGAACAAGATTTAGTTTTGCAAGCGCATGTAACTTATTAGGATTAGAAGTTCAGGATTTAGATGAAGGAAAGTCACAAATTGCTCATGGCGAAACAGTACGTGAAACAGCAAATATGATTTCCTTTATGGCTGATGTTATAGGTATTAGGGATGATATGTTTATAGGTAAAGGAAATAAATATATGCATGAAGTATCTGATGCAGTTCAGGAGGGATACAAATCAGGA
This sequence comes from Clostridium botulinum, assembly GCF_001276985.1. Taxonomy (GTDB): domain Bacteria; phylum Bacillota; class Clostridia; order Clostridiales; family Clostridiaceae; genus Clostridium_F; species Clostridium_F botulinum. Next base: position 487,647 of record NZ_LHUL01000026.1, on the reverse strand, counting down.
GTTTTAGAACAACGCCCTACACTTGTAAATCTTCAATGTGATATAGATCATCCAACTCAATGTATGGCAGATTTACTTCACATGATCCATCATTTTGGAGGAGTAGAAAATCTTAAAGGTAAAAAAGTAGCTATGTCTTGGGCATATTCACCATCTTATGGTAAGCCACTTTCAGTTCCTCAAGGTGTAGTAGGTTTAATGACAAGAATGGGAATGGAAGTTGTACTTGCTCATCCAGAGGGATATGATTTAATGCCTGAAGTAGAAGATGTAGCAAGAAAAAATGCTAAAGCAAGTGGTGGTAAGTTTACAAAAACTAATTCAATGAAAGAAGCTTTTGAAAATGCAGATGTAGTATATCCTAAGAGTTGGGCACCTTTTGCATTTATGGAAAGACGTACAAACCTATATGGAGAAGGCAAGTTTAAAGAAATAGACGTTCTAGAAAAAGAATTATTAGAAGAAAATGCTAAACATAAAGATTGGGAATGTACAGAGGAAATGATGAAACTTACTAAAGATGAAAAAGCATTATATCTACACTGTTTACCAGCGGATATTACTGGAGTTAGTTGCGAGGAAGGAGAGGTAGCTGAATCAGTATTTGATCGTTATCGTGAGCCACTTTACAAAGAAGCTGGTTATAAACCTTATATTATTGCAGCAATGATGTTCTTGAGTAAAGTTAAGAATCCAGCTCTAAAGTTTGAAAAACTTATAAAAGAAAATAATCCAAGATTTTATGGAAAATAATTAAAAATATAAATTAAGTAAGGGGGAAGATTTATATGGGTGATAAGATGCGACCAATTTCTTTAAAAAAAATGATTACATGGACTATGGAAGAGTTAAAGGAAAAAGAATCTATTTTTGGTATCCATAAGAATAAATTTTATAAAAATGATACTGGAAAATATATAGAACTATTCGGTGAAAGATTGGCATCGCCACTTGGTCCGGCAGCAGGACCTAATTCTCAATTAACACAAAACATAGTTGCATCTTACTTAACAGGAAGCCGTTTTATTGAATTAAAAACAATACAAGTTATTGATGGAGAGGATTTACCTGTAGCTAAACCATGTATCCATGCACAAGATGAATGCTATAATGTGGAATGGTCTACAGAATTAACAGTACCAGAAGCTTATGATGAATACATAAAGGCCTGGTTTTTACTTCATGTTCTAATGAAAGAACTAAATTTAAGTGAAGAAAGAGACTTTATGTTTAATATGAGTGTAGGTTATGATTTGGATGGAATAAAATCTCCTAAAGTAGATGCCTATATAGAAGGAATGAGAAATGCATCTACTACAAAAATTTGGAATGAGTGCAGGGAAACATTACTTTCTAACATAGATTTGTTCTCTAATTTCAGTATAGAAGATTTGGATAAAATTTCACCAGTAGTTTGTCCATCTATTACCCTATCTACACTTCATGGATGTCCTCCAGAAGAAATTGAAAAGATTGCAAAGTATCTTTTAGAAGAAAAAAATCTTCATACTTTTATAAAGATGAATCCAACTCTTTTAGGAGAAAAGTTTGTTAGAGATACCTTTGACAAAATGGGATATGATTATATAGTTCTTAATCCTAATCACTTTATAAATGATTTGCAATATAAAGATGGAGTATCCATGCTTAAACGTCTAAAATCTGTTGCCCAAAAATTAAAATTAGAAATAGGAGTAAAGCTTACAAATACCTTGCCAGTTAAAATTGAAAATGGTGAGTTACCTGGGGAAGAAATGTATATGTCAGGGCGTTCTCTTTTCCCACTAACAATATCTTTAGCAAATAAATTAGCTTCAGAATTTGATGGTGATCTACAGATATCTTATTCAGGTGGTGCAGATTTCTTTAATATAGAAAAGATTTTAAAAGCAGGCATTCAACCAATTACCTTTGCAACTACTATTTTGAAACCAGGTGGTTATGAAAGAATAACTCAAATGGTCCAAAAGGTAGAAGAGTATCTTAAAGGTGCATTTAAAGGTATTGATATACAATATTTAAATGAACTTGCCAATTCAGCTGTAAGTGATAAATACCATCTTAAAGATCTTAGACCCGTAAATAGCAGAAAGATTTCTTTAGAACTGCCTATTTATGATTGTGCAGTAGCACCTTGTACTATAGGATGTCCTATAAATCAACAAATACCTGAATATGTATCTTTAGTTGGTGAGAAAAAATATGATGAAGCTTTTGAAGTAATAGCTAAGGATAATACTTCTCCGGCAATAACAGGTACTATATGTAATCATAATTGTCAATATAAATGTACAAGACTTGATTATGATGAATCAGTTCTAATTAGAGATATGAAAAAAGTGGCTGTTTTAAATGCTGAAGACAAATATATTGAAGACATTAAAGAGTCTAATATAAGAAGTGACAAAAAAGTAGCAGTTATAGGAGCTGGTCCAGCAGGATTATCAGTAGCGCTATTCTTAAGAAGAAATGGCATAGATGTAACTGTAATGGATATAAAAGAAAAACCTTATGGAGTAATAGAATATGTTATTCCAGAGTTTAGAATTTCTTCTAAAATGATTAAAAAAGACTTTGAACTTGTTAAAAAGCAGGGAGTTAAATTTAAATTTGGTATTGATGAAAATTTAGATTTAGATGCTTTAAAGAAAGAATATGATTATGTGGTATTAGCAATAGGTGCTTGGAAACCAGGTAAGCTAACATTAAAAGAGGGCGGAGAAAAAGCTATTGATGCTATTTCATTCCTTGAAAACCACAAAAAGTCTAAAGGAGATATTAATTTAGGAAAACATGTCTGTATTATTGGCGGCGGCGATGTAGCTATGGATGCAGTACGTGCAGCTAAAAGAACTAATGGGGTGGAGGAAGTTTCCATAGTTTACAGAAGAACTAAAAAATATATGCCAGCTAGCCTAGAAGAAATAGAGTTGGTTCAAACTGAAGGTATATTATTTAAAGAGTTACTTTCACCAATGTCTATAAAAGATTCAAAATTAATTTGTGAAGAGATGAAATTAGGGAAAAAAGATGCTTCAGGAAGAAGAAAACCTGTTGGCACCGGTAATACTGTGGAATTAGAAGCTGATACAGTTATTTTAGCTGTAGGACAACAAGTAGATAGTGATCTACTTAAGAAGAACAAAATAGAATTAGATGCTAAGGGATTCCCTAAGATAAACGAAGCGCGTGAAACAAATATTACTAATGTATATGTGGCCGGAGATATGAAAAAAGGACCAGCTACTATTGTTAAAGCTATGGCTGATGGTAAGGCAGTATCTAAGGACATTTTATCAAAGGAAGGCTTAAGTAATGATTTTGATAAGAAAGTCTTTCCTATAAATGAGAAAAAAGTATACAGTAAAAAGGGTATATTAAGAGATCATAATTGTTTAGAAAATGAATCAGAAAGATGTCTATCTTGTAGCAACATATGTGAATTATGTGTAGATGTCTGTCCTAACAGAGCTAATGTAGTTATTAATGTAGATGCAGAATTTAATTCTTCACATCAAATAGTACATTTAGATGGAATGTGTAATGAATGTGGTAATTGTGGTATCTTCTGTCCTTATGAAGGAAATCCATACAAAGATAAATTAACACTTTTCTGGACTAAGGAAGATTTTGGAAATAGTACAAATAAAGGATTCTTAGTTATAGATAAAGATAAGGGAATCTGTAAGGTTAGAAGAGAAGATACTGAAATTATAGATTATACTATTGGAAAAGAAAATGATGTTTCAAAAGAAATGGACAGTATGATTAAAACTTTCGTAAATGAATATAGTTATATGTTATAAATTAATATTAAAAATGGGGAGGTAAATCATATGTTGCTGATTGGAAATGGAAAGGTTATAACTAGAGATAATACTAGACCAATCATAGACAATGGATGTATTGCTGTTGATGAGAATAAAATAATTGAGATTGGATCAACAGAAACTTTAAAAAATAAGTATAAGAAATCCCAATTTATAGATGCAAAAGGAAAGCTTATAATGCCAGGATTTATAAATACTCATATGCATTATTATAGTACTTTTGCTAGGGGCATGGCTAATGATAGTCCGCCAGCAAAGTCATTATGTGACATACTTACAGGTCTTTGGTGGAGATTGGATAAGGTATTAACCTTAGAAGATGTTTACTATAGTGCTGCGGTACCTATGATTGATCAAATAAAAAATGGTGTAACAACTGTATTTGATCACCATGCTAGTGCTTATGCTGTTAAAGGAAGCTTATTTAAAATTGCAGAAGCAGCAGAGACAATGGGAATTCGTAGTAATTTGTGTTACGAAACTTCTGATAGAGATGGGGAAAAAATTGCACAAGAAGGTATTAATGAAAATGTAGAATTTATTAACCACTGTAATGCTAAAAATGATGACATGATCAAAGGTATGTTTGGACTTCATGCATCTATGACAATATCTGATAAAACTCTAGAAAAATGTGTAGATGCAGTTAAAGGTTTAAATACAGGATTCCATGTTCATTGTGGAGAAGGCATTGAAGATTTAGAGGATTCAAAGAAAAAATACGGCAAGGGAATTATAGAAAGATGGAATGATGCAGGAGTTCTTTGTGATAAAACTATAGCAGTACATTGTATTTATGTTTCAGATGAAGAGATGGATATGCTTAAAGAAAAGAATACAATAGTAGTTCATAATCCAGAATCAAATATGGGTAATGCAGTAGGTGTTTCTCCTGTACTTAAGATGTACAAAAAAGGCATTTTATTAGGATTAGGAACTGATGGATATACTCCAGATATTATTGAATCTTATAAAGTAGCAAACATTATTCATAAACATGCTACTTCCGATTCAACTGTGGCATGGACCGAAATTCCTGAAATGTTATTTGAAAACAATGGAAAAATTACTGAAAGATTTATTGATGGTAAGGTTGGAGTTTTAAAAGAGGGTGCTCTAGCAGATATAATCGTAGTAGATTATAATCCACCAACACCAATTAATGAAAATAATATAAACAGTCATATATTATTTGGTATCAATGGAAGACATGTAGATACAACTATTATCAATGGTAAAGTTTTAATGGAAGACAGAAAACTTCTTCATGTTGATGAAGAAAGAGTTATGGCTAGAAGTAGAGAATTAGCAAAAGAAGTTTGGAAACGATTCTAATATAAAAAATTTTGGAGGGATTTAAATGGAAAACATTAAAAAGGAAGAAATATTAAAATTAGCTGAAAAATATAAACCAGAAATGTCAAGATTCTTAAGAGATATGGCTAGAATTCCAAGTGAAAGTTGCGATGAAAAAGGCGTAATACTTAGAATAAAAGAAGAGATGGAAAAAGTAGGCTTTGATAAAGTAGAAATAGATCCTATGGGAAATGTATTAGGATACATAGGCCATGGAAAACATGTTATCGCTATGGATGCTCACATAGATACAGTTGGAATAGGCGATAGAAATTTGTGGAACTATGATCCTTATGAAGGTTATGAAGATGATGAAATAATAATAGGAAGGGGAGTAACAGACCAGGAAGGCGGAATGGCCTCTATGGTATATGCAGGTAAAATAATTAAAGATCTTGGTCTAGAGGATGATTATACATTAATAGTAACAGGTACCGTTCAGGAAGAAGACTGTGACGGATTATGCTGGCAATATATAGTTAATGAAGATAAAATAAAGCCAGAATTTGTTGTAATTACAGAACCAACTTCTTTAAATATATATAGAGGACATAGAGGAAGAATGGAAATAAAAGTTACAACCCATGGTATTAGTTGCCATGGATCAGCACCTGAAAGAGGGGATAATGCAATATTTAAAATGGCTCCTATATTAAACGAATTAAAAGCTTTAAATGAAAATTTAAAGGATGATGAATTCTTAGGAAAAGGTACTTTAACTGTATCTGAAATATTCTTTTCATCACCTTCCAGATGCGCTGTTGCAGATGGATGCACTATATCTGTAGATAGAAGACTTACTGATGGTGAGACTTGGGAATATGCAATTCAACAGATTAAGAATTTACCATCAGTTAAAGCTGCAAAGGCTGAGGTTGAAATGTATAGTTATGAAAGACCTTCATATACTGATTTGGTATATCCAACAGAATGCTTCTTTCCAACTTGGGTATTAAAAGAAGATCATCCAATATGTGAAACAGCTGTGAAGTGTTATAAAGATTTATTTAAAAGTGAGCCAAAGGTTGATAAATGGACATTCTCCACAAACGCAGTTTCTATAATGGGAAGATATGGAATACCATGCATTGGATTTGGACCAGGACATGAAGATCAAGCGCATGCACCTAATGAAAGAACTTGGAAAGAAGAATTAGTAAAAGCTGCAGCAATGTATGCTCTTATACCAATAACTTATGTAAAAGAATTTGTTAATAAATAATAATGTAGTATATATTAAATTGTGCTGTGTAATAAAATAGGATTCTGATTTATTTTATTAATATATTTTAAAAAGTTAGTATATTTTAAATAATAAAAATAAATGATGAAATGGAGAAAATTTATCTCCATTTCTTCATTATACATTTTTTTATCATAAACAGAGTTCTTGGCTTTAGAGGGAGCGTTTATTCCTATTACAGCTTATAAAATAGTTATCCAGGGATGTAGATACTCTTTATTCCAACTTTTAAGAAGATGAGAGTATTAGAGGTAGTAGTCATCGTATAAAGTTCATTTATAGTTTTATACATTTAGACATATAAAGAGAAAATAATAGGCTTATTGATACATAAATATATGGGGGTAATAAATGTGTATGAATTTATATTAAATGAAAGAAATGTATCTGTTTCAGAGGATATTAATTTACTTGAATATTTGAGGGATAATGAGGATTTAACTTCAGTAAAAAATGGGTGTGCAGAAGGAGCCTGTGGAGCCTGTATGATACTTGTTAATGGTAAGGCGCTTAGAGCCTGTATATGTACAACTGCAAAGGTGAATGGAAAAGATGTTAAGACTGTAGAGGGGTTAACAGAATTTGAAAAGGATGTTTTTACTTGGGCTTTTTCTAAAGCTGGAGCAGTACAGTGTGGATATTGTATTCCAGGGATGATAATAAGTGCAAAGGCACTTTTAGATAAAAATCTAAATCCAAATAAGAAAGAAATTAAAACTGCTATTAGAGGAAATGTATGTAGATGTACTGGATATGTGAAAATAATAAAAGCCATTGAAATGGCAGCAGGGGCATTTAGAAATGGTAAACTTCCATTTGCGAAAGAATATAAAGGGAAAATAGGTGAAAATATTCCAAGAATAGATGCAAAAGATAAAATTTTAGGTATAGGAAAATATGTAGATGACATGAAGATAGAAGGAATGGTTTATGGTTCTGCTTTAAGATCAAAATATCCTAGAGCTTTAGTAAAAAGCATTGATATAAGTGTAGCTTTAAAACATCCAGAAGTTGAAGCTATTCTTATAGCAGAAGATGTCCCAGGAAATAGGCTTATAGGACATATTGTAAAGGATTGGCCAGCAATGATAGCCGTAGGAGAAGAAACAAGGTATGTTGGTGATGCAGTGGCTTTAGTGGCAGCAAAAAGCAAGAAGGCTTTAAAAGAAATACTTAATTTAATAAAGGTAGAATATGAAGAATTAGAACCTATTTCTAATCCTAATATTGCAATAGCTGAAGATGCTCCTAAAATTCATCCTAAGGGAAATATTTTAACAGTGGAAAAAGTTAATAGAGGAGATGTAGATGAGGCAATAGCCAATTCTAAGTATGTGGTTACTAATCATTATTCTACTCCCTTTACTGAACATGCTTTTTTAGAGCCTGAAAGTGCTTTAGCTATGCCAGATGGGGATGGAGTTATTATTTATACAGGAAGCCAAGGTATATATGATGAGCAGAGAGAGATTTCTGAGCTTTTAGGGCTTCCTAAAGAAAAAGTAAGGACTATTAGCAAATATGTGGGTGGAGGCTTTGGTGGAAAAGAAGATATGAGTGTACAACATCATGCCGCTCTTCTTGCATGGGCTATTAAAAAGCCCGTTAAAATAACTTTAAGTCGTAAGGAAAGTATAAAGATTCATCCTAAAAGACATGCTATGGAAATGACAATTACTACTGCATGTGATGAAAAAGGAAATTTAACTGCTTTTAAAGCAGATATTATATCAGATACTGGTGCCTATGCATCATTAGGAGGACCTGTACTCCAAAGAGCTTGTACTCATGCAGCTGGCCCATATAAATGTCCTAATGTGAAAATAAAAGGTACCGCTGTATATACTAACAATCCCCCAGGAGGAGCTTTTAGGGGATTTGGAGTAACACAATCAGTTTTTGGATCAGAGTGCAACTTAAATCTTTTAGCTGAAAAAGTTGGTATATCTCCTTGGGAAATAAGATTTAAAAACGCAGTAGAACCTGGAGATGCACTACCTAATGGACAAATTGCTGATAAAGGAACTGCAATTAAAGAAACTATATTAGCTGTGAAAGATGTATATAAAAAGAGTAAATGTGCAGGAATAGCCTGTTGTATGAAAAATTCAGGAGTTGGTGTTGGAATACCGGATATTGGAAGATGTAACTTAATAGTAATAGATGGAAAGGTTCATATAAGAACTAGTGCAGCTTGCATAGGTCAAGGTCTTGGAACAATTCTTACACAAATAATATGTGAAACAATAGGTTTATTACCAGAACAGATAATTTTAGATTTACCAGATACAAAATTTGCACCAGATTCAGGGACAACTACAGCATCAAGACAAACAGTATTTACTGGAGAAGCCACAAGAATGGCATCATTAAAGCTTAAGGAAAAATTATTAACTACATCATTAGAAGAGTGTGAAGGTGAAGAATTTTATGGGGAATATCAAAGTATTACAGATCCTATTAATTCTGATAAAAAGAATCCAGTAAGTCACGTGGCTTATGGCTATGCAACACAAGTTGTTATTCTTGATGATGATGGAAAAGTAGAAAGAGTAGTTGCAGCACATGATGTGGGAAAAGCTATAAATTTAACTAATGTAGAAGGACAAATTGAAGGTGGAATAGTTATGGGACTTGGGTATGCATTTACAGAAGATTATCCATTAAATAAATCTATGCCAACTGCTAAGTTTGGCACATTAGGTTTGTTTAGAGCTACTGATATACCAGAAATTGAAACAACAATAATTGAAAAGAATACTAATGATTTAGCTTATGGTGCAAAAGGAATAGGAGAAATTACAACCATACCAACAGCCCCAGCAGCTCAAGGTGCTTACTATAAATTTGATGGAAACTTTAGAAAAAAGCTTCCACTTGAGGATACTGCTTATAGAAGAAAAAAATAATTATCTTAGATAGTAATATTTTAAAATAGATTTAATTTTAACCATGCAAATATAAAAAATACATGTATAGATAGATAACTTACTTGACTAGGAATCTCAAATTTTTTCATTAAAAATTTTTTACCCGGTGGAAAAGCTATGTGTGGCTTGGCCATCGGTTTTTTACCTTCATTCTTTGATTAATAACAAAAGCTCCCGATTTAAAAAGATTAGAAAATGTTAAAGCTTATTCATATGTTTATTACCATATATTATTTTGCTTGATATCTGAAAATTAAATCTATTTTATTTTCAGAAATAAATTTCTATTATAAATTATTTCTATTACAATATAATATATATTTCAGTGAATTTTTCACCTAACTAATTGTTCGTTACATTACGAATAATATTATGAAAAAATAAATAAAATACCAATAAAATACGAATGTTTTTATAAAAGTATGTTGATTTATTAAGAATTATATGTTACCATGAGTACATAAAACAAATGAATATATCATCCATATAATCTCAATAATAAGGTTTGAGAGTCTCTACGAGGGAACCATAAATTCCCTGTCTATGGATGAATCTTAGCTATGCTTTTGCAGTGCGCTTAAGTTCCGCTTTAGGATTCTCCATAGAAATCTTAGCGGAATTTTTTATATATTTAAATATAAGGAGGTCTAGTACATGAAAGTAGCTATTATTTTTGGAAGTAAATCTGATACTGATAAAATGAAGGGAGCGGCTAAAGCTTTAAAAGAGTTTAGTATAGAATATAAAGCTTACATACTTTCAGCGCACAGAGTACCAGAAAAGTTGATGGAAACAATTGAAGATTTAGAAAAGGAAGGTTATGAATGTATAATTGCTGGGGCAGGTCTTGCAGCACATTTACCTGGGGTTATAGCTTCTCATACGGTTCTTCCGGTTATAGGAGTGCCTATAGAAGCCGCAGTTGGAGGAATGGATTCACTTTTATCTATAGTTCAAATGCCTAAATCTATACCTGTAGCTACAGTGGGTATAAATAATAGTTATAACGCAGGAATGCTTGCGGTACAAATATTATCTTTAAAGTATGAAAAGTTAAAAGAAAAACTTATAGAATATAGAAAAGATATGAAAGAAAAATTTATAAATGATAACAAAGAGGGAGTGGAGTTATAATGGAAAAGAAGGATATGTTATATGAAGGAAAGGCTAAAAAAATATTCAGAACGGATGATAAGGATACAGTTGTTGTGTATTATAAAGATGATGCCACAGCTTTTAATGGGGAAAAGAAAGGAACTATTGAAGATAAGGGAGTTATGAATAACTCTATAACGGCAATGTTATTTGAACTTTTAGAAAAAAAGGGCGTAAAAACACATTTTATAGAAAAGATAAATGAAAGAGAACAGCTTTGCAAAAAAGTAGAAATAGTTCCACTAGAAGTTATAGTTAGAAATATAGCAGCAGGAAGTATGGCAAAAAGATTAGGTCTTTCAGAAGGAAGAAAATTAGATACTACTGTATTTGAAATAAGTTATAAAAATGATGATTTAAATGACCCTCTTATAAATGACTATCATGCAGTGGCTATAGGACTTACAACCTTTGAAGAACTAAAAGAAATGTATTCTATAGCAGAAAAAGTAAATAATACATTAAAAGAATTCTTTGATGAGCAAGGAATAAATCTAGTTGATTTTAAAATAGAAATAGGAAGATTTAATGGTGAGCTCCTTTTAGCAGATGAAATATCCCCAGATACTTGTAGATTATGGGATAAAAGCACAGGAGAAAAGTTAGATAAAGATAGATTTAGAAGAGACATGGGAAATGTAAAAGAAGCTTATATGGAAATATTAAAAAGAGTCAATAAATAGATTGTTATAGTTTAAAATTATTTTTACAGCAGCTGGAAATAATCTAAGAGAAGATTAAATTTTTAAAATAGAAAATAAGTGGGGAGTAAAAATGAGTATGTGCTATATGTTAGATGATTTAAATGAAAATATGCCCTTTGATTTAGAAGGAGATAAGTTTAAAGAAGAATGTGGGGTATTTGGAGTATTTTCTAAAGATAATGAATCAAAGTCAGCAGAAATAACTTATTACGGATTATATGCTCTTCAACATAGGGGACAAGAAAGTGCAGGAATAGTAGTATCTGATGGAGAAAAATTTAAATATCATAAGGGTATGGGTCTTGTATCGGATGTTTTTAGCAAAGAAACTATAGAAGGATTAATAGGAAATTCTGCTATAGGACATGTTAGATATTCAACTACAGGAGCGAGTAAATCAGATAATGCACAACCTATAGTAGGTACTTATAAGTTAGGTTCTATTGCTATAGCTCATAATGGTAATTTAGTTAATGCAGCAGTTATAAGAGAACTTTTAGAAGATGGCGGATGTATTTTTCAAACTTCTATAGACACAGAGGTATTATTAAACTTAATAGCAAGAAGCGCTAAAAAAGGTATAGATAAAGCAGTAGTAGATGCAATACAAGCAATTAAAGGTTCCTATGCTATCGTTATACTTACAGAAGATAAGTTAATAGGAGCACGTGATCCTCATGGTATAAGGCCTATGTGCCTAGGAAAAATTGGGGATGATTATTTATTAAGCTCGGAAAGTTGTGCTTTTGATTGTGTAGGTGGAGAGTTTATAAGGGATATAGAGCCTGGAGAAATAGTTATTATAGACGAAAGTGGAATAAATTCAATTAAGTTTACAGAAAAAACAAGATGTCATACCTGTGCTTTTGAATATATATATTTTGCAAGACCAGATAGTACTATGGATGGTATAAATGTTTATGAATCAAGGGTTAGAGCGGGAAGAAAACTTTATGAAGAATACCCAGTAGAGGCAGATATAGTTATAGGAGTCCCAGACTCAGGTATACCAGCTGCGGTAGGATATGCTGAAGCTTCAGGAATACCTTATGGTATAGGATTTATAAAAAATAAATATGTGGGAAGAACTTTTATAGCACCTTCTCAAGAATTAAGAGAAAAAGCTGTATCTGTAAAACTAAATCCACTTAAAATAAATGTAGAAGGAAAAAGAGTAGTAATAATAGATGATTCCATAGTAAGAGGAACTACTAGTAAAAGATTAGTACAAATATTAAGAAAAGCTGGAGCTAAGGAAGTTCATTTTAGAGTATCATCTCCAGTGGTTAAATATCCTTGCTATTTTGGAATAGATACTCCTTATAGAAAAGATTTAATAGGTGCTCACTCAGAAGTAGAAGAAATAAGAGAAAAAATAGGAGCAGATAGTCTAGCTTATATAAGTATGGAAGGCTTAGTAGAAACACTTAATAAAGATAAAGGTTTTTGCTTGGGATGTTTTAATGGCGTATATCCTATATCTGCACCTATAGAAATGCCTAAAGATAGTTTGGAATAGGGAATTTAAGTTTTTTAAATTTTGAGAATAACTAATAATGTAAAGAAGGGAATGTTATTCATGGTATCTTATAAAGAAGCTGGGGTTAATATAGAGGAAGGTTATAAATCAGTAGATCTTATAAAAAAACATGCTTCAAAGACATTTACAAAGGGAGTATTAAATAATTTAGGAAGTTTTGCAGGAATGTTTGAACTTCCTAAATATAAAAATCCCGTATTAGTATCAGGAACTGACGGAGTTGGAACTAAATTAGATATAGCCTTTAGAATGAAAAAATATAATACAGTGGGAATAGACTGCGTAGCTATGTGCATAAATGATATATTATGTCATGGTGCTAAGCCGTTATTTTTCTTAGATTATATAGCTTGTGGGAAATTGGAAGCAGAAGTTGCAGCTCAGCTTGTAGAAGGGGTTAGCAATGGTTGTATCCAAAGTGAATGTGCTCTAATAGGTGGAGAAACAGCAGAAATGCCAGGCTTTTATAGAGATGGGGAATATGATATAGCTGGTTTTGCTGTAGGTATAGCAGAAAAAGATGAAATAATAGATGGAAGTAAAATAGAAGATGGGGACATATTAATAGGTATAGCATCTTCAGGACCTCATAGCAACGGATATTCTCTTATAAGAAAATTAGTAGAAGATTTGCATAAAGATTTTGAAGGAAATAAAATAGGAAATACTCTTTTAACTCCTACAAAAATATATGTAAAACCTGTAATGAAACTTTTAGAAAAATATAATATAAAAGGTATGGCTCATGTAACTGGAGGAGGTTTTTATGAAAATATTCCTAGAATGTTTAAAGAGGATTTTACAGCAGTTATAAATAAAAAATCTTATCCATTACCAAATATATTTAGCCATCTAATAAGTTTAGGGATAGAAGAAGATCATATGTACAATACTTTTAATATGGGGATTGGTTTTGTATTATGTGTAAATGAAAAAGATGGGGAAAATATAATAAAAGACCTGATAGAAATGGGAGAAAAGGGTTATAAAATAGGATATGTTAAAAAAGGAGATAAGTCTGTTGAACTAATTTAAAAAAAGGCATTAAATAAATTTATAATAAAAATTAGTTCATAGGTTAGATCTTTAAAATAATTGATTGGGGAATTAATTATTTATAGAGTATATATGAAAAATTTTCTTTAAATTAAAGGAGAATAAGATGTTTAAAATTGCAGTACTTGTTTCAGGGGGAGGAAGCAATCTTCAATCTATAATAGATAAAATAGAAGAGGGATATATAAAAAATTGCAAGATAGAAATGGTTATAGGGGATAGATCTAATATTTATGGTATAGAAAGAGCAGAAAAAAAGGGAATTAAAACTTTAACTCTAGATAGAAAAATATATAAAAGCAATCTGTCTAATAAAATATGTGAGTGTTTATATGGAAACGTAGATTTAATAGTTTTAGCAGGATGGCTTTCTATATTAAATGGGGATTTGGTAAATAAATTTGAAAATAAGATAATAAACATACATCCTTCATTAATACCAAGCTTTTGCGGAGATGGAATGTATGGTATAAAAGTGCACCAAAAAGCATTAGAATACGGAGTAAAAGTATCTGGGTGCACTGTTCATTTTGTAGATGAGGGTACGGACAGTGGACCTATAATAATACAAAAATCTGTACCAGTTTTTGCAGAAGATACAGCAGAAATATTGCAAAAAAGAGTTCTAGAAAAAGAACATGAGGCATTACCAGAAGCTATAAAACTTATAAGTGAAGAAAAAGTAAAATTACAAGGAAGAAAAGTTTTTATTAAAACATACTAAATTTATAATAATGAAAAAATTACTATTAATATAAATGAAACTAATAGAAAAATGTGTTTAGAGTAGATTAAATTTATTGAAATATAAAAAATTGTAGTTTGTAAATTGAAATAGTGCCACTTATATGTTTTCTTTGAAAGAAGGTATATTGGTGGCAGTTACTTATGACAGATAAATAAGATAATAAAAAATATTGAAACTGGGGGAGTTTAAGTGATAAAAAGAGCATTAATAAGTGTATTTGATAAAACAGGAATTTTAGATTTGGCAAAGTTTTTAGAAAGTAGAGATGTAGAAATAATATCTACAGGTGGAACTTATAAACATTTAAAAGAAAATGGAGTAAAAGTAATAGATATAGAAGAGGTAACAGGTTTCCCAGAAATGTTAGATGGAAGAGTAAAAACATTAAATCCTTTAATTCATGGAGGCATATTAGCTATAAGAGATAATGAAGAGCATATGAAGGTAATAGAAGAAAAGGGCATAAACCCTATAGATATGGTAGTAGTGAATTTATATCCTTTCTTTAATAAAGTAGAAGAAAATTTAAGTTTTGATGAAAAAGTAGAGTTTATAGACATTGGTGGACCTACTATGATAAGAGCAGCAGCTAAAAATTTTAAAGATGTAGTAGTACTAACAGATACTAAGGATTATGAAAATGTCATAAATGAGATAAAAGAAAATAATCAGGTTAATATACAAACTAGAAAAAAATTAGCAGGAAAAGTTTTCAATCTAATGTCAGCCTATGATGCAGCTATAAGTAATTTCTTATTAGAAGAGGAATATCCAGAATATTTAACTCTATCCTATAAAAAGAACATGGATTTAAGATATGGAGAAAATCCTCATCAAACAGCAGCTTATTACACATCTACTGTTGGAAAATATCCTATGAAAAATTTTGAAAAGTTAAATGGAAAAGAATTATCCTACAATAATATAAAGGATATGGATATAGCGTGGAAAACCGTTTGTGAATTTGAAGAGGTGGCTTGTTGTGCATTAAAACATAATACACCTTGTGGTGTGGCTATAGGGGATACTGTACAGGAAGCTTATACTAAGGCCTATGAATGTGATCCTATATCTATATTTGGTGGCATAGTTGCTTTTAATAGAAAAGTAGATAAGGAAACAGCAGAAAATCTTGCAAAAATATTTTTAGAAATAGTTGTAGCACCAGATTTTGATGAAGATGCTTTAGAAGTCTTAAAAAACAAGAAAAATTTAAGGGTTATAAAATGTGAAGAAAAATCTACAGAAGGAAAAGATATGGCAAAGGTAGATGGAGGAATATTAGTACAAAAGAGTGATAATAAATTATTAGAAGATACAAAAGTAGTTACAGAAAAATCTCCAACAGAGCAAGAAATGAAAGATCTTATATTTGGTATGAAAGTAGTTAAATATGTGAAATCCAACGCTATTGTAGTAGTTAAAGATGGTATGGCAAAAGGTATTGGGGGAGGCCAAGTAAATAGAATATGGGCAGCAAAGGAAGCATTAGATAGAGCTGGAGATGGCGTAGTTTTAGCTTCAGATGCTTTTTTCCCATTTGGAGATGTAGCAGAAGAAGCTGCAAAATGGGGAATAAAAGCTATAATTCAACCAGGCGGTTCTATAAGAGATGAAGAATCTATAAAGGTATGTAATGAAAAAGGGATTTCTATGGTATTTACAGGAATAAGACATTTTAAACACTAGATTTAAATATTTTTTAGTTAAAGGATAAAAGTCTTAATAAGATATTCTAATACTGAGATGAAAAGAGATATTTTTTATAAAGAAATTTCATCTCAATATTAGAATTGATTAATGTATGGGAATTAAATATATTAAAGGGGTAAAAAACATGAAAATATTGATAATAGGTTCTGGTGGAAGAGAGCATGCTATAGCTTGGAAGATAGGTAAAAATACTTTAGTAGAAAAAATATTTTGTGCTCCAGGAAATGGATGCACTGCACTAGAGCATAAGTGTGAAAATATAAATATTTCATCTAATGAAGAATTATTAGAATTTGCCTTAAAAAGGAATGTGGATTTAACCATTGTAGGTCCAGAGGTACCTTTAATGGAGGGTATAGTAGATCTATTTAAAGATAAGGGCCTTAATATATTTGGTCCAGATAAAAAAGCAGCTCTATTAGAAGGAAGTAAGGCCTTTGCAAAGGATTTTATGAAAAAATATAATATTAAAACTGCAGATTATGAAGTTTTTGAAGAAGAGAGTAAGGCTTTAGAATACTTAAAAAATAGTGAGCATCCAGTGGTAATAAAAGCAGATGGATTAGCAGCAGGAAAGGGTGTTGTTATAAGCAATTCTTTTGAGGAAAGCAAAAGTACTTTAGAAGAATTTATGGCTAAAGATAAATTTAAAGGTGCAGGTAAAAAAGTTGTTATAGAAGAATTTTTAGAAGGTCCAGAGGCTTCTATACTATCTATAACTGATGGGGAAACTATAATACCTTTTATATCCTCGAAGGATCATAAACAAATATATGATGGTGGATTAGGGCCAAACACAGGGGGGATGGGAGTTATAGCCCCAAATCCTTACTGTACAAAAGAAGTATTAGAGGATTTTAATGAAAATATATTAAAACCAACATTAAAAGGAATACAAAAAGAAAATCTAAAATTTTCAGGAATAATTTTCTTTGGAATAATGATAACTAAAAAAGGACCTTATCTTCTTGAATATAACTTAAGAATGGGAGATCCAGAAACAGAAGCTGTTCTTCCTTTAATGGATAGTGATTTATTGAATTTAATATTAATGTCAATAAATAAAGAATTAAAAAATACAAACATAAAGTGGAAAAAAGCTTATTCTACTTGTGTTATAGCAGCATCTAAAGGATATCCTGAAAGTTATGAAAAGGGGTTTCTAATAAATGGGGTAGAAAATTCAGAGGGAATATTTGGAGCAGGAGTTAAATTAAAAGATAATAGACTGTTAACTAATGGAGGAAGAGTACTGTGCACTCAAGCGATAGGAGAAACTTTAGAACAGTCTATAAATACAGCTTATGAAAAGATGGAAAAAATAAATTTTGAAGGTATATATTATAGAAAAGACATAGGAAAATAATATTAATAATAAATAGCAGATACATATTTAATAGAAATAACTATATGTATTTGCTATTATTTTTTATAACTTTAGTTCTGAAAAATAAAAAGCTAAATTAATAATATTACCAAAAATAAATATGGCGTATTGCCTATTCCTGTGTTATATAAAAAGTACTACATAATTAAGCACACGGTAGGTTACTAGTATGCTAAATAAAATTACTAAAGAAGTTAAGGTAATAAAGTGAAATGGAAAAAATGCAATTATTTACAAATTATTTATAATATTATTTATGATATAATAATATTATAGATATTCTATTTATAAGGGGTGAAGAGCTTTTGCCAAGATGTGAAGTATGTGGCAGAGAAGGTGCTGAAATACACCATATAATTCATAAATGTGAAGGCGGAATGGATTTAGAAATAAATTATAAGTATTTATGTGGAAGACATCATAGGGGTAGGCATAGTCCACATAAAGACAGTAATATAGATATAGGTTATAAATTAGAATTACAAAATAAACTGGAAAACTTATTTGTAAAAGAGTATTATTCCTTAGAGAATATTCAAGCTATATTATACATTAATAAAAATAAAAGCAAAAAAATAGTACAAGGTTTAAAAATATATAAAGAAGGATATAAATCTAAAGACGTAATATATAGACTTATGGGACAAAAACATTATAGTGAGTATAATTTATTTGAATCCCAAGAGTTTATAGCTTTAGGTGTAGTATAAACAGAGTTCTTGGCTTCAGAGGGAGTTTTTACTCCTACTAAAGCATAGGAAATGGTTATCTAGGGCTAGGGATATAGCCGCTCTTTACTTCCACTTTGAAGAAGATGGAAGTATTAGAGCGGGTAGTCATCGGATAAAAAATAAATTTTAAAAAATTTATATGAATTTTCTTGACAAAATGATATATAAAGAATAATATATTACTATAAATTAAATAAACCTCGGTAGGTGAGGTTACTACAAGGATACGGGTTGTTGCCGTAAAAGAATGGAAACATTCTTAACTGGTTAGCAGGTTTTGCCGAACAAAGAAGGCATAATCTAATACAGCTTCATTGCCTTGCAGAGCCAAAACTTGAACGAGAAAGTGTTGTTAATATACCTTCGTCATGTTTAAGTTTGACGAAGGTTTTTTATTTTGAATTTTTAGGAGGTGAAAGGGAATGGAAGTTAGCGGTAGTAGTATGGGCAGTGAAGGTAAAACCATATATTTATGGAAAACCTTATACACAATTATTGAACTCTATTCTTTTTCACTAGAGTCTAATATACAATTTCTGTAAGGGTTCTATTCATATGTGCAAGTCTTTAATAATATCTTTTTATCTTCACTTGTTCTTTACTAAAATAATTCACTCTATTATTTTACCGCAAAATTAATTTTATTATTTTAAAAGGTTAAACTATATTTAATTAACCTTTAGTTTACCATTGTCTTTTTTAGAAGTTGGAGGTATAAATCATGATAAATAAGAGAAAAGTGAATGTGCAAAGTATAGAACAAGAAAATACAAAAAAACTTTTTAACCTTAGCAAAATGAACTTACAAGAAGTATATAAAGAATTGAATACTGATATAAAAGGGCTAACAATCAATGAGGTAGAAAACAGAATTGAACAATATGGATTAAACCAAGTGGAACATGAAAAAACAATACCATGGTATGTACAGTTATTTAAAGCCTTTATTAATCCTTTTATATTAGTCTTATTAGTTCTTGCCGGTGTATCTTTAATAACTGATGTTATTTTAGTAGCCCCAGAAAATAGAAGTTTCACAACCGTAATTGTGGTGGGTGTAATGGTAACAATAAGTGGGCTTTTAAAGTTTTCTGAAGAGCTTAAATCAAATAAGGCTGCTGAAAAACTAAAGCAATTAGTAAGAACAACTGCTGCGGTATATAGAAAAGAATCAGATATTAAAGAGATAGATATGTCTGAAATTGTACCAGGAGATATAGTCTATCTTGCAGCAGGAGATATGATACCTGCTGATGTAAGAATAATAACAAGCAAAGATTTATTTGTAAGTCAATCCTCTTTAACAGGAGAATCTGAGCCTGTTGAAAAGTATTCAATTTTAAAGAATGCAAATGAAGATTTAAGTGTAAGCGAACTTGATAATATATGTTTATTGGGTACTAATATTATAAGTGGAAGCGCTACTGCAGTAGTTATATCAACAGGAAATGACACATATCTTGGAACTATGGCATCAACACTTACAGAAACTAAAAACTTGACGAGTTTTGAAAAAGGCATAAATAGTGTTAGTATGCTTCTTATAAAATTTATGTTTGTTATGGTTCCCATAGTATTTTTTATAAATGGTATTACAAAAGGAAATTGGCTAGAAGCTTTGCTTTTTGCAATATCCATAGCTGTTGGATTAACACCAGAAATGCTTCCAATGATTGTTACAACTAATCTTGCTAAAGGTGCCGTGGTTATGGCAAAACGCAAAACTGTGGTTAAAAAGCTTGATGCTATACAAAATTTTGGAGCAATGGATGTTCTTTGTACTGATAAAACAGGAACTTTGACTTTGGATAAAATTGTTGTTGAAAGATACCTAAATATACATGGAGAACAAGATCAGAGAGTTTTGAGGCATGCCTATTTAAATAGTTTTTATCAGACAGGGCTTCGTAATTTAATGGATATAGCTATATTAGAACATGGAAACGAAAAAGGTTTTAAGGAACTCGAAAAAAATTATTTGAAAGTAGATGAAATTCCCTTTGATTTTGTAAGAAGAAGAATGTCTGTTGTATTGAAAAATAATGAAGGTAAGAGACAGCTTATAACAAAAGGCGCTGTGGAAGAAATGCTTTCAGCTTGCACTTTAGCAGAATATAAAGGAGAAGTTGTAGAACTTACTGAAGATATAAAAAATAAAGTGCTTCATATGGTTACAAGATTAAATAATGAGGGCATGAGAGTTATTGCAATAGCACAAAAAAATAATATTGCAGATGAGAATAACTTTACTGTAAAAGACGAAAGTAATATGGTTCTTATGGGATATGTAGGATTCTTAGATCCGCCAAAAGATTCTGCAAAAGATGCAATAAAAGCACTTAATGAAAATGGTGTAGCTGTAAAAATATTAACTGGTGATAATGATGCAGTAACCTTAAAAATATGTGAAGAAGTAGGATTAAAAATTACTAATGTACTTTTAGGAAATGAAGTAGAAAAGATGAGTGATGAAGAGTTAACTGAGATTGTTGAAAATACTAATGTTTTTGCAAAACTTTCTCCACTTCAGAAATCAAGAATAATAAAAATACTTCAAAATAAAGGGCATATAGTGGGTTTTATGGGCGATGGTATAAATGATGCTGCTGCACTGCGTCAAGCAGATGTCGGTATTTCTGTTGATACTGCAGTAGATATTGCAAAAGAATCTGCAGATATAATTTTATTAGAAAAAAATCTTATGGTGCTAGAAGAAGGCGTTATAGAAGGAAGAAAGGTTTTCGGAAACATTATAAAGTATATAAAGATGACTGCTAGCTCTAATTTTGGTAATGTATTTAGTGTATTGGTTGCTAGTATGTTTCTACCATTTTTGCCTATGTTACCAATTCATCTTTTAATACAGAATTTATTTTATGATATATCTCAGATCTCTATTCCATGGGATACAATGGATAAAGAGTATTTAAGAAAGCCTAGAAAATGGAATGCTAGTGATATTGGAAGATTTATGATTTTTATTGGACCAGTAAGTTCTATATTTGATATAATAACTTATTTAGTAATGTGGTTTGTATTTAAAGCTAATACTCCAGCAATGCAATCATTATTCCAATCAGGTTGGTTTATAGAAGGACTTTTATCTCAAACTCTTATTGTACACATGATAAGAACTAAAAAGATACCTTTTATCCAAAGTAGAGCTACGGCTCCTGTGCTTTTATTAACAGGAATTATAATGGCAGCAGGTATTTGCCTACCTTTTACATCTTTTGGAGCCTCTGTTGGATTACAACCATTACCATTTTTGTATTTCCCATGGCTTATAGGAATTTTATTAGCTTATTGTGTACTAACACAATTTATAAAAAGACTATATATTAAAAAGTTTAATAGCTGGTTATAATTATAATATGAAATAAATAGTTTCATACTAGAATTTTGTTAATATATATTTTTTAATAGAGTAAAAAAATATTAATAATTTTAGAAATTAATGATATAAAAGTGTAAATAAAAAATTAAATAATAGCAGTCTTTTTTAATTAGATATAAAATTAAAAAAGACTGCTATTATTTGGTGTGTATTTTCGAAACTATTAAATAAAAACTATTAAATTTTATTTGACTAAAATTTAAGTTTTTATAATTTTTTAAAATAATAAAGTTTACCATCCTCTATAGAATAGTCAATAAGATTTTTATGAAAAAGGTAAGTTATAAAGGCACTTACAGCACCGATATATAAGTGATATTGATTAAAGTTTAGTTTTAAATCCTCTAATATTGCAAGGTTTTCTAAGATGTCTTCTTTAGTTAGTGGTTGATCTAAAAGTTCTAAAATTATATTTACATGCTTTTCTATATTTTTCATGTTTTTATCCACTAAATTTATTATTTCATCTTTTTCTAATACTCTATCACAGTGACTTATAACAAAATAGTCTGCCTCTATATTTTTTATAATTTCTAAACTCTTTATAGATTCTTCCAAATCATAATAGTAAGGAAGAGAATATTTTTTTATTGTTTCATCACTAAAAATGCTATCTCCTAAAAAACATACCTTTTCAGGGGTAATAAATCCTATTTGCTCTGGTGAATGGCCTTTAAGACTTATAACTTCAAATTTTTCATCATTGATTTTATTTGTACCATAGTCTAATATGTAATCCACATTTATACTTTTATTGCTTTTATATATAAGTTTAATTGGTGAAGCTGAAAATAGCATGGCTGCATTTAATTCAGGATTTTCCATAAATAGTTTTTCTTTGAAGGATGTATAGGTTAAACATCCAGGATAATTTTCTTTAAATAAAAGATTGCCACCACAATGATCTAAATGACTATGAGTGTTTACTATATATTTTGGGTGAAGTCCATTTTCTAATAAAACCTCCTCTATTTTTTTTCCATCATATTTATTTTTTCCTGTATCAATCAATAAACAATTTTTATTTTTAAAAATATATACTCCAATGTTTGTAGGAAAATTTATATAATAAGAGTTTCCTTTAATTTTAGTAAGTTCCATAAAATCACTTCCTTGATAAATAATTGTTATTAAATAGATAATTTTTAATATATATATTATTAAGTGCATTTTAGTAATTTTAAAATTGTTATTTATTATAAGTCTATAATACTTTAAATTTCAACAGAAAAGGGACCACTTTTAAAATAATAATAACATAATAAATTTTTATAAGTAAACCTTCCTAATTTAAAAAGTATAATGATATAATAAAAATTATTATAAAATAGTGAAAAATGGCCAAATTCAGGCAAAATAAGTTGTATTTTAAGCATATATTTAGTAGAATTAGGATAATGTCGTGTTAGTATTAAATTATATATAAATTTAAGTATTGGGGTAATTTTAAAATTTAATTTTAAAAAGGGGGATATATTACCATGTTAGAAAATTTACAACCAAAATCAGTATTTCATTTTTTTGAGGAATTAACTAAGATACCACATGGATCAGGAGATGAAAAAAGAATAAGTGATTACTTAGTTAATTTTGCAAAGGAAAGAAATTTAGAAGTTATTCAAGATAAATCTTTAAATGTAATAATAAGAAAACCAGCTACAAAAGGATATGAAAGTGCTCCAGCCGTAATTATTCAAGGTCATATGGATATGGTTTGTGAAAAAGTTAAGGAAAGTGATCATGATTTTGAAAAAGATCCTTTAAAATTAAGAATAGATGGGGATTATTTATATGCTACAGGTACAACATTAGGGGGAGATGATGGGATCGCTGTTGCCTATGGACTAGCTGTCTTAGATTCAAAGGATATAGCGCATCCTAGTATAGAATTTGTTGCTACAACTTCAGAAGAAACAGGCATGAATGGTGCTATGGGGCTAGATACTTCTAAATTAAATGGGAAAATTTTGTTGAATATTGATTCAGAAGAGGAAGGAATATTTTTAGTTAGTTGTTCTGGTGGAGTAAATCCTATAGTTTATATACCAAAAGAGTATGAAAAAGCTACAGGTCAGTCTGTAAAAATAGAAATAAAAGGATTGAATGGTGGACATTCAGGTATGGAAATTATAAAACAAAGAGCAAATGCTAATAAGTTAATGGGAAGAGTTTTATATGACCTAAAGAAAGAAGTAGATTTCAATCTTGTTGAAATAAATGGAGGATCAAAACATAATGCTATTGCTTTACATGCTGATTCAGTATTAACAATAGATGAAAATAAATTTAATGAAGTTAAATCTCTTTGTGATAAGCTAGAAGAAACTTTCCAAAATGAATTTAGAGTGGAAGATCCAAATATAAAAGTTGTAGTTGAAAAGATAGAAAACAGCGAAAAACAGTTAATTAAAAAAGTAACGGACAATATAATAAATTTCTTGGTATTAGTTCCTTATGGAGTTCAAACTATGAGTAAAGATATAGATGGATTAGTTGAAAGTAGTTTAAATATTGGTATAGTTGAAAATAAGGAAGAGGAAATTAAAGTTACAATAGCTGTTAGAAGTTCAGTAAGTAGTTTAAAATTAGAAGTTGTAAATAGAATAGAGGCTTTATGTTCACTAATAGGTGCAAAATGTGTTAGAGAAGATGAGTATCCAGCATGGCAATTTGATCCAGAATCTAAAATAAAAGATTTATGTATTGATATATATACTAAATTATATGAAAAACCAGATGTATCAGCAATACATGCAGGATTAGAATGTGGATTATTTAAAGGTACTATGAAAGATACTGATATGATAAGTTTTGGACCAAATCTATATGATGTTCATACACCAAATGAACACTTAAGTATATCTTCAGTAGAAAGAATATGGAAATTCTTAGTGGAACTATTAAAGAACATAAAATAAAAATTAATTATTGACATAGATAAGAAAAAGAGTTATATTAAAATTGTAAAATTTAATAAAATGAATCCTTCAGGGCGGGGCGCAATTCCCCACCGGCGGTAAAGTCCGCGAGCTACTTGTAGCATGATTCGGCGAAACTCCGAAACCGACAGTTAAAGTCTGGATGAAAGATAGGATTATAAATAATAATTTTGATAATTGTTATTTTGTTTCGTATATAAATCTCTGGAGGAAACTCTAGAGATTTTTTTATATTTAAGGAAATATTAAATATAGCTTAAATGCTATAAAATTTTATTAATCTTTAAAATTGTATACCAAAGCAAAAATTTAATACAAAAATGTATTTATATAATTACGATATTTGAGATTAAACAATAGCTTTAAAGGCGGTGTATTTAAAATGGAAGATTATAATTTTTATATGGAAAAAGCCTTGAAACTAGCTGAAAGAGGTGAGGGTAAAGTTAATCCTAATCCTAAAGTAGGAGCTATAGTAGTTAATAACAACAAAATAATTGGAGAAGGTTATCACAAATATTTTGGAGGACCTCATGCAGAAGTTTATGCTCTTAAAGAAGCAGGAGAAAAGGCTAAAGGGGCTACTATATATGTTACATTAGAGCCCTGCTCACATTATGGTAAAACTCCTCCCTGTGCAGAGTCTATAGTAAAGATGGGAATATCTAAGGCTATTATAGCTATGAAAGATCCCAATCCTTTAGTTGAGGGTAGAGGGATAGATATTTTAAAGCAAAATGGAATAGAAGTTATAACAGGGATTATGGAAAAAGAAAGTAAAAAATTAAATGAAGTATTTATAAAATACATAACTAAAAAGAAACCTTTTGTAGTTTTAAAAACTGCTTCTACCTTAGATGGCAAGATTGCTACAAAAACAGGAGAATCAAAATGGATAACAGGAGAAGAGGCAAGATATAAAGTACATCAAATAAGAAATGATTTGTCAGGAATAATGGTAGGAATAGGGACAATTATAAAAGATAATCCTCTTTTAAATACAAGAATAGAAAGAGGAAGAAGTCCAAAAGCAATAATAGTAGATTCTAGTCTTAGAATTCCATTAGAGTCTAAAATATTAGAAACTCTTAATGAAAGAACTATTTATATAGCAACAACTAAAAAACATAACAATTTTTCAAAAAAGAATGCTTTAGAAAATTTAGGGGCTAAGGTTTTAGAGTTTGAGGAAAATGAAAAGGGAAAAGTTCCATTGAATGAATTAATGCAATATTTAGGATCAGAAGGAGTGGATAGCATTCTTTTAGAGGGAGGCAGCACATTAAATTTTTCTGCACTAAAAGAAGGGATAGTAGATAAAGTTATGTGTTTTATAGCACCCAAGATAATGGGAGGACAGGATTCAAAAAATATGATAGGTGGAAATGGGGTAGAAAGTTTAAAAGATATATTTAATCTACAAAACTTAAAATTTGAAAAAATAGGGCAGGATATACTTATTGAAGGCTATGTATATTAGAAAAGAGGGTGTTAGTTTGTTTACTGGCATAGTTGAGGAAGTCGGAAGAATATTAAAAATAGAGGAAGGAAAAGACTTTCTTCACATCACCATAGAAGGAAGTAAGGTTTTAAATCCATTAAATTTAGGAGAGAGTGTAGCAGTGAATGGAGTATGTCTTACGGTAACTAGTTTTAATAGTAATAGTTTTACAGCAGATGTTATGACAGAAACTCTAAATAAAAGTAGCTTAGGAACATTATCTAAAGGAAGTTTAGTAAATTTGGAAAGAGCTGTAACTTTAAATAAACCTTTAGGTGGACATATAGTTTCTGGACATATAGATGGAACAGGGGAAATAATAAATATGAAAAAAGAAGGTATTGCTACATTATTAGAAATAAAAGCAAAGGAAAACTTACTAAAATATATGATACCTAAGGGATCTGTAGCATTAGATGGTGTAAGTTTAACTTTAGTGGATATAAAAGAAAAAAGTTTTACAGTATCTTTAATACCTCATACAAAAGAAGAAACCATATTAGTAAACAAAAATATAGGTGACATAATAAATATAGAATGCGATGTTCTAGGAAAATATATATATAAGTTTATGCATTTTAAAAAAGAAGAAGCTCCAGAAAATAATATAAGTTTAGATTTTTTAAGCAAGACAGGATTTTTATAATTTAAAATTAACCTTGATTTATTAATGAATATTAGCTTAATGTACAATTTATATTATGTCTAAAAAATAGCTTAAAATATAAATAAAAAATTATTATTTTAAACTTTATATAGTAATAACAAAATTTATATTAAATAGCTGACACTAGTTTATCAAGTATAACTAATAAAAATTATCATAATAGCTTATTATAAAAACGTCAAAAATTGCTATATATACATCTCATAGGTTACAGGTAGGGCACTATATTCAATAAATTGTGTAAAATTTTTCAGTAAATCTAAAAATATATTTAGGGGGAATTTTCATGAGTTATAAATTTAATACTATAGAAGAGGCAATAGAGGATATAAAAGATGGAAAGATTATTGTAGTTGTAGATGATGAGGATAGAGAGAACGAGGGAGATCTTTTAATGGCAGCAGAAAAAATTACTCCAGAGGCTATAAATTTTATGGCTAAAGAGGGAAGAGGGCTTATATGTACTCCCGTAAAAAAATCTAGATTAGAGGAATTAGAAATATGCCAAATGGTACATAAAAATAAAGATAATTTTGGTACCGCTTTTACTGTATCAGTAGATGCAGTAGGTACATCTACTGGAATATCTGCATTTGATAGAGCATTTACAGTATCAAAAATAGTAGATCTAAATTCAAAACCAGAGGATTTTTTAAAGCCAGGCCATGTATTTCCTTTAGCTGCTAAAGATGGAGGAGTTTTAGTTAGAGCAGGTCATACAGAAGCAGCAGTAGATATGGCAAGATTATCAGGCTTTTCTGAGGTAGGAGTTATATGTGAAATAATGAATGAGGACGGAACTATGGCAAGAGTGCCACAACTTATGGAATTTGTAAAAAAACATAATTTAAAAATAATAACTATAGCAGATTTAATTGAATATAGAAGTAAAGAAGAAAAACTAATAAAGGCTTTAGAACCAGTAAAACTTCCATCTAAATATGGAGACTTTATTGCTATAGGTTATGAAAATTTAATAACTGGAGAAGAACATATAGCTTTAGTAAAAGGAGATGTAAAAGGAGAAGATCCAGTACTTGTTAGAGTACATTCAGAATGTTTAACAGGAGATGTATTCGGTTCTTTAAGATGCGATTGTGGTGAGCAAATAGCTAAAGCTCTTATGAAAATAGAAGAAGAAGGGAAAGGGGTTTTAGTTTATATGAGACAGGAAGGGAGAGGAATAGGTTTATTAAATAAACTAAAGGCATATGCTCTTCAAGATGAAGGTATGGATACTATAGAAGCAAATTTAGCTTTAGGATTCCCAGAGGACTTAAGAGATTATGGCATAGGAGCTCAAATATTAAAGGATTTAGGGATCAAAAATATTAAACTTATGACTAATAATCCTAAAAAAATATCAGGACTTTCAGGTTATGGTATAAAAATAGTAGATAGAGTTCCTATAGATATGGGCTGTAAAAAAGAAAATCGTAATTATTTAAGAACTAAGAAAGATAAAATGGGACACTTGATAGACATAATGTAGATAAATTAATAAAAGATTAGGGGGAAATAAAATGAAAATATATGAAGGTAGATTAACAGCAGAAGGTTTAAAGGTAGGAATAATAGTTTCAAGATTCAATGAGTTTATAACATCAAAATTATTAGCTGGATCTATAGATTGTCTAAAAAGACATGGTGCTAAAGAGGATAATATAGAAGTATGTTGGGTACCTGGTGCTTTTGAAATACCTGTAATAGCGAAGAAAATGGCATCAAAGGGTAAATATGATGCAGTAATATGCTTAGGAGCAGTAATAAGAGGGGCAACGCCTCATTTTGACTATGTATCTAGTGAAGTTTCAAAGGGAGTGGCTCATGTATCATTGGATAAAGAAGTGCCAGTAATATTTGGAGTATTAACTACAGATACCATAGAGCAAGCCATAGAAAGAGCAGGTACAAAGGCAGGAAATAAAGGCTACGATGCGGCTATGTCAGCTATAGAAATGTCAAACTTAATGAAAGTCTTAGATTAGAAATTTATGAATTTGTATAAACAGAGTTCTTGGCTTCAGAGGGAGTTTTTACTCCCACTGAAGCTTATTAACAGACTTCTTAGGAGTTTTACTCCTTAGAAGTCGTTATCCTTTAGGAGAAATCGTTATCCAGGGACATAACCGCTCTTTACTCCCACTTTGGAGAAGATGGGAGTATTAGAGCGGGTAGTCATCGGATAAAAAATAAAAGAGCAGATACAAGTTAAGAGCGATTTTAAATTTATTGCATCTTAATTTATATCTGCTTTAATCTTCATTAATTAATTGTTTTAAATATTTAAATTATGGTTTATAGAGTGCTGAAGGCAAAGATTTATGCACCCTATTACTAACATTGCTAATGCCTTTAAATAAGTTATATCTAATCTATAGTTATTGGAACAATGTATTATGCAATGGTTTGGTATAATACTTTTATAGCTATTAAAATGGATATAGTCGTAAAAACTGGTTTTATCACTTTAGAACCTTTATTTAAAGCTATTTTTGTCCCAAGCTTAGCACCAATTATCATTGCTAAGGATACGGGGATGGCTAGCTTATAATTTATTTGCCTATGAAAAGCAAATAATATTAAAGAAGCCATATTGCTTATAGTAGTTAATGATTTTGAGTTTCCACTAGCCCCTACAAAATCAAACTTAAAAACCCCAATTAATCCTATCATCATAAAAGCTCCTGTACCAGGTCCAAAAAATCCTGTATAAAAACCTACAGAAAAAGATAGAAAAATTCCTAGTAGGGTATTTTTTTTGTTTAGTCCATGAAAATTATTTTTTAAGCCTACATTTTTAGAAAATAAACTGAATAAGGCTACTATAACTAATAAAATAAGAACTATAATGTTTAGACAATTAGCATCAATGCCCATTACTGCGTTAACACCTAATACAGCACCTATCAATGAAAAAGGAGCTAATATTTTAAATAATTTCAAATTAATCTTTCCAGATTGAGCAAAATTAAAACAACTTGTTAATGAAGAACAGGTAGCACAAAGTTTGTTTGTGCCTAAGGCCATATGGGGCGGAACTCCCGCCATTAAATAAGCAGGTATAGTAATTAGTCCTCCACCGCCAGCTATGGCATCTATGATTGCAGCTAAAAAGCCTGCAAAACATAGAAGTAAAATAGTAAACAAAAAAACACATCTCCAATCTATAAAATTAATTTAATTTATTATTTTTTAAAAGATCATGTTTAAGTATATTATCAGAAGAATTTAACTCGCTCACTACATTATTTTTTTTAGCTTTTAATTCTTCTGTTTCACTTATTTTGTTATGAGTTTTTATATCATAATAACTATTCACCGGAGATATATAAAATACTTTTCCATCAGTAAAAGAACCATTTCTAAAAATTACAGATTCATCTTTGCTGTTTAAAAGATCCCTTCCAAACATAACATTATTTTTTATATTCAATAAATTTGCTAATGTAGGATATAAGTCTATTTGACCACAATATCCATTTTCTACTCCCTTTAATTTTTCATCAGGAGTGTGAATTATTAGAGGAACTTTTTGAAGTTCTATCCAGTTTAATTCATCTATATCTTTTCCCAGGAAATTAGACAAATCTTTTTCATTTTCTCTTGGTATAGCATAGTGATCTCCATAGATAGCTATTATGGAATTATCTAAAATATTTTCTTTTTCTAATTTATTTAAGAAAACACCTAATTGTTCATCCGCATAATGTATGGATTTCATATAATTTCCTAAAAGAGTGCCTTCATATTCTCCTACATCAAATTCCCCGTATTTATCTGTAGCATCATAGGGAAAGTGGCTTGTCAAGGTTATAATAAAAGAGAAATAAGGTTCTTTAAGATTTTTCATTTTTTCTACTGTTTCATTTAGAAAGCATTTATCACTAAGTCCTAAGCCTATTTTTTCATCTATTTTATAATCTTTTTCACTATAAAATTTATCAATATTCATATTCTTATACATTAAATTCCTATTCCAAAAGGTTTCTTTATATCCATGGAAGACAGAGGTATTATATCCTTTTTCTTTAAGTTTCGAAGGAAGAGAATTAAAATGGTTGCCAGCATATAAAAAGTAAGCAGCACCAGAAGATGCTGGATATAGAGAGTTATTAGTTATAAATTCTGCATCAGAAGTACTCCCGGAAGCTATTTGATAAAAATAATTGTTAAAATATAAAGATTTCTTTAAAAATTTATTTAAATTAGGAGTTATTTCCTTATTGTTAATTTCTTTATTTATAACAAAATTTTGTAAAGCTTCTACCTGTATAAGTATTACATTTTTATTCTCATAGATACCTTTATATTTAGAAGAGTTATAGGATGTATCTTTTTGTGCCAGGACATTTTGTATGGCTTCTTTTTTATTAGTACTTACAGGAACTTTTCTTTTTATAAAGTTTGTACTAGAAGAATAGAAATCAATATAGTGATAGTTTAAAACTCCCAATTTTTCAGCAATATAAACTTTATTGTACATAGTTGAGATAAGCCTTGGCTGTTCCTGAGATAATTTATAAAAACTTATAAATTCTA
This sequence comes from Clostridium botulinum, assembly GCF_001276985.1. Lineage (GTDB taxonomy): Bacteria > Bacillota > Clostridia > Clostridiales > Clostridiaceae > Clostridium_F > Clostridium_F botulinum. The sequence continues at coordinate 456,208 of NZ_LHUL01000026.1, read as the reverse complement.
TAGGTATGGCAATAATTAAAGGTATAATTATTAATTTATAATGAAATTTATAGTTATTTTCACAAAATACCACTTTCTTTCTAAGTACGAAAAAGAAAGGAATTAAAATTAGTATATCTAATATATAAACTAGATCCCAAAGGTTAAAAAGCTCCAATACACTAGAACCTACTGATCCTAGCTGAAAACTATTTATAAGTACGGGAAGAGAAAATAAGTCTTTAAAATATCTAAAATAATTTAAGTCTCCTATAATAGTAATAGAAATTAAAATATTAAATAAAATAAGAAAAATAAATCGACCCTTTCTTTTAAATATAAAGCTTAAAGCAATTATTAAAAGAATAGATGCAATAGAAGGATATAGTATTCTACTGTATTTAAAGTTATTCAATTGAAGTTTATTACCATAAGTTAAAAGCTTTGTGAGTATAAGAATAAGAAATAAAATTATATCCCAATAGTTATATAAATATGTTTTATATTTTTTCATGTTCATCTTTCCTTTATATGTTATAATATCAATTGTGTTTAAGTTTAAATATATATGTATTTAAAATAAAATCCTGCAAAATTTAATATTTTATAGGAAAAATTTAAGATACTCTTTATATAGTATAAACTATAAATAGGATAATTGTAATAAAGATTAATTGAAAAAATGCTAATTACTGTAGGTATTAAAGAAAATATGGATTTTTTATTAAAAAAATAATAATTTATTAAAAACATATAGTTTATAAGGATATAATATATTTACATAGAATGGATACTATAGCATAATATAATTTGACATAGATGAAAAATGTGAGGAGGAATATAGATGTTAGATAAAGAGAAAGTAAAATCTTCTGAAGAAGTAGTAGAAAATATAGAAAAAGAGAAGGAAGAAGAAAAAGTTCAAGAAGTTAATGAGGAAAAAGCATCAGAAAATGAAACAGATAAAATTAATGAGTTTGTAGAAGAAGAAAAATCCCCAAAAAATAAAGAAGAAATTAATAAATCTGCTGAAGAAGAAATCAATAAATCTGCTGAAGAAGAAATCAATAAATCTGCTGAAGAAGAAATCAATACAGAAAGCAATAATAATGATTTAAATAACAAAGTTAGTTTTTTACAATGTTTTAAAGAAGGAATAAAAGGCACTTTAGGAATCTTTGTAGTATCTATAGGGGGCTTAGCAATAGTAGGGCTAGTTTTAAGATATATATTGGGACTCTATGTAAAAGATATTTGGGGTATGCTATTTGTAGTATATTTAGTAGTATCTTTATTCTATCCATACATAAAAGCTAAATTTTATAAAAAAAATAAATAGAATGGATAAATAATTAAGAGTATCTGTAAAGGGGCTCTTAATTATTGTTTTTAATATGAAAAATGAAGTTATTCTTAGTTTTATATTAAGTCTACTTAGGATAACTATTTTTTCTAATAGATTACTTTAATCTTTATACTTTACATAGGAGTTTATTAAGGTTTCTAGTAAAGTCTATTATTTATAGTAGCTACAGAAAATGGTATTAATAGTATAGCAATAAAATAAAATCTAATAAATAAAATACTTAAAATAAATTTACTCTGAAAGGATGAAAAATAAATATATGAGAAAAGGCAAGGAGTATGAATTTCTTATAGAAGAAACAGAATTTCCGGGAACAGGTGTAGCACAAAAGGATGGTGTGCCAGTTTATATAAAAGGAACAGTACCAGGACAAAAGGTTTTAGCGAAAGTAACTAAAAAAAGAAGAGAATATGCCCAGGCTAAACTTTTAGAAATAATAGAAAATATAGATTATGCAATAGAAAATAAATGTCCTCATTTTGGTCAATGTGGAGGATGTTCAACCCAATACATACCTTATGAAAAACAACTACAAATTAAAGAAGAACAGTTGTTAAAATTATTTAAAAGTAAAGAAATAAAAGGATTTGATTTTTTAGGAGTAGAAAAAAGTCCAGAGGAATACGAATATAGAAATAAGATGGAGTTTACCTTTGGGGATATGGAAAAGGGCGGAGATCTTACTTTAGGAATGCATGTTAAAAATAGAAATTTTTCTATTGTAACTGTGGATAAGTGTGAAATTGTAGATAGAGATTTTAGAAATATATTAACAACTGTGGTTAATTATTTTAATGAAAAAAGATTACCTAAATACAGAGTAATGAGTCATGAAGGTTTCTTAAGGAACTTAGTTATAAGAAAAGCTAAAAATACTGGAGAAATATTAATAAACATAGTAACTACATCTCAAATGGAATTTGATTTTAAAGAAATAGTAGACATATTATTAAAAGGAGAATACAAAGGAGAAATAAAAGGTATTCTTCATACTATAAATGACACATTATCTGATGTAGTTCAGGTGGATAAATTAGAAATATTATATGGAAGAGACTATATAATAGAAGAGCTATTAGGACTAAAATTTAAGATAGCTCCAGAAGCCTTTTTTCAAACAAATTCAAAGGGAGCAGAAAAACTATATAGTATAGTAAAAGACTTCTTAGGTGATGCTAGTTCAAAAGTGGTTTTCGACCTTTATTGTGGTACAGGAACCATAGGGCAAATAGTTGCTCCAAGGGCTAAAAAAGTTATAGGTGTGGAATTAATAGAAGAAGCAGTTAAGGCAGCTAATGAAAATGCAAAATTAAATGGACTAAATAACTGTGAGTTTATAGCCGGTGATGTAGCAAAGGTTATAAAAGATGTAAAACAAAAACCAGATATAATTATATTGGATCCACCAAGACCAGGTGTACATCCAGTAGCTTTAGAATATGTGGTTAAGTTTGAGCCAAAGGAAATAATCTATGTATCTTGTAATCCAAAGACTTTAGTAGATGATTTAAAATATCTTATAGATAATGGGTATAAGCTAGAAAAAGTTAAGGGCATGGACATGTTTCCTCATACACCACATGTGGAAACTGTAGTTAAGCTAAGCAAATAATATCAAGGGTATAATTAATTTAAAACTATAAAAATCATTAATAACAGATGAAATTTATAAGATAACAAAAAGAAGTTAGGAAAAAAACCTAGCTTCTTTTTGTAACGGCTTACGTAGCTGGAATTTTAAAAAAATGTAAAATAAAGAAAAATGAAGAAATAAAAAGGAAATAACAATGAATAACATAAAATCACATAAAATGGTAAAATACTTATTTTGAAATGAATTACATATATTGTATAATTAAGACGTGGATAACTAAATGTTCAACATACAATGGATTATATAAAAAATTATCATTTTTTTAAAAAATATTATTAGTATTTTAAGGAGTATAAATGTGATTAATACTGAAAATAAAAATATTTTAAAAAAGACAATTAAATTGCTTAATCCTTATAAAAAATACATAGTTTACATAATTTTATGTATGATAGGATCTTGTTTAATTAGTATGATTCTTCCACTAGTAAATAAAGAATTGATGGATAATGGATTAATAGAAAAAAATATAAAAGTTATTATAAATCTTTGTATTGTGAATTTTGTTCTTTTATTGGTAGAACAAATTATAATAATTTTTGAAACAAAGTTTGAATCATATGTAAGTGTAATGATGCCTTATAATTTAAACAAAAAAGCATTTAAACATTTATTAAAGCTTAAAATAGAATACTTTAATGAAAAAAATTTTGCTGAAATAATGAATAACATAAATATAGATATTAGTAATGTATGTAGAATATCAGATAGAACTAGCTTTTTTCTAATGATAGAAATATTTAGAATGATAGGAGGACTTATAGGTCTTATTATAATAGATTATAAGTTAACTGCTTTAATTCTATTAATTATACCTATAAGATATATTATTGTTAACTATTTTGCAAAAAAAAGAAAAGAGTTATTTGAAAAATATATGGAACATAACAGAGATTATTCAGCTTGGTATGGCGATACTATAAGTGGAATAAAAGAGATAAAATTATGGGGATTGGAAACTATAAAAACAGGACAATTTATAAAAAAACAAAGAAATATAGTAAAAATAAATATAAGAATGTTTTTTTTAGATAAAATTAATGAAATTTTAGAAACTTTAATATTTCAAATAATCGTAAACTCTCTATATATAATTGGTGGGTATATGCTTATGAAGAGTAATATTACAGTAGGGTCTTTATTAGCATTCATAGCATATAGTACGTATGTAACATCACCCATATCTTCAATATTAAATATTAAGTACAATTTTTCAAATGTTATACCATCAGCTAAAAGATTATTCCAATTTTTAGATACAGATTGTGAAATATTTAAGGGGTTACATATTAACGATATAAATGAAAACCATTTAAATATACAATTTGAAAACGTTTCCTTTCATTATAATAAAGATAAAATTATTTTAAACAATATAAACATAGAAATAGATAAAGGTGAAAAAATCGCAATAATAGGAGAAAATGGTTCTGGAAAATCTACATTGATAAATCTATTTTTAAGATTATATAAACCTTGTAAGGGTAAAATTTTAATTAATGGAACTAATATAAATGACTTTAACTTAAAAGATTATAGAAAACTCATATCAGTAGTAAATCAAGAAATATATCTATTTAATCAAACTATAAAAGAAAATATAATTCTTAATTCACGAATTAAGGAAAAACAATTAAATAAAATATATAAAAATGCTAAGCTAAATGAATTTATAAATAAATTACCTAATAAATCTGAAACTAATGTAGGACGAAATGGCTCAAATTTATCAGGTGGTGAAAAACAAAAAATAGCTATGGCAAGAGCACTAACAAGAGACTCAGAAATATTAATATTAGATGAAGCTACTGCAAATTTAGATATACAATCTGAGAACTATATAAATCAATTAATAAATAAAGAATTCAAAGAAAAAACTGTTATAGTAATAAGTCATAGAACGGATATTTTAAAATATATGGATAAGGTGTTTGAATTAAAAAATGGACAAGTTAACCAAATAGAAATTTATGATATATTAAAAAAATTAAGTTAATGTTTCTTTTAATTTTTACCTAGGGAAAATTGAATGATTCATAATAAATAAAAATCACAAAAAAGAGTCGCGAACTTTTATGTGATAAATTAAAGAAAAGGGGATTTTTATGAAAAAACTTACTAAAAAATTAAATTTTAAATCTGATACAGTAGAAGCTTATTGTGAATGTCATGCAAATTGTAGTTGCTATCAAGTATGTGGAGCAGCAAGAAACTTTAAAGCAAATAACCTAAATGATTCTAATTGGGATGGAAGGACAATGTCAGCTGAAATGAGAAGTTACGAGTAATATCTAATAAAGATGTAAGAGAATATTCTCTTACATCTTTACTAAAAAATTTAGGAGGCAATATTATGAATGTAGAAGGTTCTTTTATTCATTTATTTAAAACTAGAGGAGGCAACTATGCTTATGATGTAAATACAAATAGTTTCTTGAAAATTAATAAGAATACTTATGAATTATTATGTAAAAATATGAATTCAGATAGTAAAGAAAAGCAGTTTGAAGTTATTGAAGATATAAAAAAAGAAGGATTTCTATCTTCTAATACAATAGAAGAAATGGTTCACCCAATGAGCGAGGTATTGCCAAATTACTTAGATAGTTCTCTTTTTATGCTTACACTCCAAGTTACTCAACAATGTAATTTTAGATGTAAATATTGCACATATTCAGGACTTGATGAAAATAGAACACATTCAAACAAAGATATGAGTTTAGATATAGCGAAAAAAGCTATAGACTTTTATATTAAGCATTCTAGAGATTCTAAATACTTAAATATTGGATTTTATGGGGGAGAGCCTCTTTTAAGGTTTGATTTTGTAAGGGAATGTGTTAATTATGCTAAGGAAAAAGGGGAAGGTAAAACCGTAGAATTTAACATGACTACTAATGGAACTTTATTTAATGAAGAAAGATTAAAATTTTTAAGTGAAAATAACTTTAGAATAATGATTAGTCTTGATGGACCAAAAGAAATACATGATAAAAATAGAACATTTTTAAATGGAGAAGGAACTTTTGATAAGATAATGAAAAATATCGAGATGATAAAATCTAAGTATCCTAAATTTTTAGACGAAAATATTGATTTTAATGCAGTTATAGATGGGAAAAGTGATGTAGCATGTACTGATAAGTTTTTTATTAATTATAATACAGTAAAAGATTTAAAAGTAAGAACCTCCTTTGTTAGTGATACATACAAGAAAATTGAACAATTTACAGTGGAAGAAGAGAATATGATAAAAATTGGTTATGAAAGATTTAAATTATTGTTATGGAAACTTGGTAAGTTAGATGAAAAACATGTATCAAAACTTTTTCAAGGTAACTTTAACAATGTTAAAAATCTTTTACATGATAAAAAATCTACCTATAAGAAATTAAATAAAAAGGGGCACCATGGGGGACCATGTATTCCAGGAGTTACAAGATTATTTGTAAGCGTAGATGGAAAATTTTTTCCTTGTGAAAAGGTAAATGAAAAATCTAAAGTAATGCAAATTGGAAATATAAGTGATGGATTTGATATTGAAAAAATAAGAAGTCTTATGAATGTAGGTAAGCTTACAGAAAATAAATGCAAAAAGTGTTGGGCATTTAGATATTGTTTCTTATGTTCAGCATTTGCAGATGATAATACTAAGTTATCAAAAGAAAAGAAAACTTCAAGATGTACACATGTTAGAGCTTCTATAGATAACATGTTTAAAACTTATTGTACTTTAAAAGAGTTTGGATATGATTTTGAAGAAAAAAGAATTATGAAAAATGTATAAATAATATGTTTGAATAAAGGAGAATTTTACATGAGCATTAACAAAGAAAAAGCAATGATATACCCTTTTGATAGCGAATTTGCACCTATAATAAGACATCGAAATCTTTTAAAGGATTATGAAATTACAAAATTAGTATCTGTGAACGGATGGGCATTGGTTTCAGAGGATTCATCTGTAGCAGATGGAAGTAAAACTACAGAAATTGAAGTAACAGCAGATTTCTCAAAAGCACTAAGTTCATGTGATACAGTTATAATTTCAGATTCATATATGAAAGCAGACTTTAAAAAGATTATATACCCTAAAATTGTAGAAGCGGTACAAAATAATAAAAATATAGTATGTACTGTTAAATTAGAAGAAAAAATGTTAAACAATATAAAAGTCATGTGTGAGTCAAGAAAAGTAAACTTTTCATATTGTGTTTGTGAGGAGAAATACAATATTTTAAATATGGAAGCTGTTCAATTAGAGAAAATACAAACACCTATAATATTTGTTTTAGGAACGGGAGATAGAAGTGGAAAGTTTGAAATTCAGTTATGTTTAAGAGAAAATTTAATGCAAATGGGATATAAAATTAGTCAGGTGGGGTCAAGAAACTACTGCGAACTTATGGACTTTCATTCCTTCCCTAAATTTATGTATAGTACAGAGATTACAGAAGAGGAAAAAGTTATTTATTTTAATAACTTTATTAAAGATATAGAATTAAATGATAATTCAGATGTAATTATAATAGGTATTCCAGGAGGAATAATGCCTTTTAATGATAAATATACTAATGGGTTTGGTATATTAGCATATGAAATATCGCAGGCTGTAAAACCAGATGCTGCTGTATTTACTACTTTATATGAAGATTATAATAAAGAATATTTTGAATCTATAGATAATACTATCAAATACAAGTTTGGTTTTGAAATAGATTGTTATAATTTATCTAATATTCAATTTGATTGGATGAAATTTGAGAATTTAAATGAACAGTTCTATATTACATTAGATTATAATTTTATATCAAAAAAGAAAGATAAATTAAATTCATATAAATTAAATAAACCTATTTATAACATATTGGAAGAAAAAGGAGATATAGACATGGCCCAGTATTTAATAAATAGGCTTTCAGAGGATGAAAATTATAATATAGTATAGGAGAGAGGTAAAGTGATAGAAATTAAAGAAATTTTAAAAGAGATATTTAAAAATAGATTTCAAATTGATTTTGATAAAATGAATGAAATAGCAATGAATAAACAATTACTTGGATTGGAAATAGGAATGTCACCTAATGATTTAGTATATTTGTTGTTTGATATAGAAAAAGAATTTAAAATAAATGTTCCTAAAGAAGAAATAGCAAAAGGTAACTTTTGTACTTTCAATAATATATTCAAAATTATATCTAATGAGATATAATTTTTAGAGGGTATAATGAATGATCAGATAAATGTAGCTATTATTGATGATGGTGTAAATGAAAAGTTATATAATACAGGTGTATTAAAATATAATATAGAAATAACGCCAAATCTCATGATTAGAGAACGAAAAAAATATGATAAATATAAATCGTCACATGGTACAACCTGTGCTGCTATAATAAAAAAATATTTACCCTATTCAGTTTTAAGCAGTATAAAAATATTAAATGATAAATGTGAAGGATCAGTAGAACAGTTATCACTAGCGTTAAAATTATGCGCAGATAAAGAGATTAATTTAATAAACCTAAGTTTAGGAAGCACTTATTTCGATGATTTTCAAATATTAAAGGAAAGCCTAGAATATTGTTATAAAAAAGGAGTAATTATAGTAGCAGCTATTAGCAATGAAAACACATATACTTATCCAGCATCGTTAACTAATATAATAGGAGTAAAGTGTGATAAAAAAGGTAGAATAAAAGAAGGAAAATATATATATATTGAAAACAGCTTAGATGGTGTAAATATTATAAGTTCTGGGTCTCATAACATTAAAAATTTTAAAGGGATAAATGGGATAACAAATAATTGTAATAGTTTTGTTGTTCCATTTATTATATCTGAAGTTTATAATATGATGAAAGAAAATCTACACTATGACTTAAATAGCGTAAAAAAATATTTAAAACAAAAATCCTCTAATAACTTATTAGAGGAAATAGATATTGTTTTTAAAGAAAATTATGTTAGTAGTGATTTTGAAAAATATTTAAGATTAAAAAATAATTTAGATATACCAATAATATTGGTGAATAACTTTGAGAACTCTTCTAAATACAATTTTTTGTATGAATTAGTGAAATGTTTTAGAAATGATAAATATAATTGTGTTGGAATTAATATAAATAGCAATCGACAAATTAATATTTTTCAAAATAACGTAATCAATAATTATAATGGAAATATAGATAAAAATCTTTTTAATACTATTTATTATATCTATGATCCGGATATATTCATAATAAATATAAATAATGATACAAGATATATGCATAAAATTAGAAAAATATTAGAGGTAGATATAAATATATTAATTAATACTAATGTAAATAATTATAGTAGTAATATAGTTTTTCAAGGAGAAAAATATGAAAATATAATTAACATTAGAGAAAAAAGAAATCACAAAATATATGAAAATGTTAATGTATTTGTTAATGAAAATAAATGCATTCCTGGGTTGTATGATTACTTAAAAGAAGTATTGCATTAGTTATTATAGACAGTAGGAAATAAATTTATATATATGTATATTATTACGGTTAGTTTTATTGTTACTATAGTTGTTTTGTATAAAGTTTTAATTACAAGTAATAAGGAAAAAACATCTAGAATTTAGTTCTAGGGATTGTTTTATAAATATAATTTTAAAGATCAACATATAACCTAAAAAATGAGTAGTTCTTGAAAATACCGTAGGATTTATAAATAGATTTTACGGTATTTTTGTATTGTAATACAGAATTTATGTAAAAATTTTTCGTTCATATAAGTGTATTTTTCATATATTTTATGCGATTTTATTGAAAAAATTCAGTCTGAATACAATGTTTGACATTATATTGATTAAATAGAGGAATATGCAGTAATAGTTAATGGAGAGAACTTTCCAGATGCATTATCAAACAAACGTGCATACATAGGCTCGTGTTCTAAATATGCTGTAACTAATAACTCAAAAAATATTCCACGATCATGCTATACCACGCCCTCACGTTCTAAATTCAGAGTTTGATTTAGTGTTGGAAAAGAATGAAAACAACTGGAAGATTGTCAAGAAATAGTATTGACAAATTCACTATTCAATCCTGCAGTAAAATAGACACTGATGTCTATTTTGATACAGGGGGTGACTTTAATGACACAGGTAAGCGAGAAATATTTAGAGGCACGAAAAAATAAGATAGCAAAAGCTGCCGTTAATGTTTTTGCTAAGAAAGGTTATTCTAATGCCACGATGAAAGACATTATGTATGAGGTCAAAATATCGAGGGGCGGTTTATATGCACATTTTGAAAATATTGATTCTGTTTTTGTAGCTGCATTAAAATATGATGATTTTTTAAATATGAAATCAGTTTTAAGCCCTAATTCCAAAGAACCCTTATTACCGCAGTTAAAAGATTGGATTCAGAAAACAGTATTGTCAATACAAGATTCAGAAATGAATTTGGTACGTGCAAAATCAGAATTTTTCCTTTCACATGATGTTTCTGAAATTCCATATTTACGAGAAAGGCATAAAAAGCTTGCGAATGCCATTCAGTTATTTATTAATATGGGAATTGGGACGGGAGAATTCAGAGATAAAATTGATGTAAATTCTTTTTCTGAATTACTTATCGCAATGATTGATGGAATTATGTTACAACAATATAATCAATTTTGTCCCAGTATTAAACTTTCTAAAATATTTGATTTACTGAATAAGATGATTGAGAGTATTCTATCTTAAGGCGGAGCACTTAATGTTTGAAAATGAAATCATAAAACTACGAAAATTATCACTTAACGATTACAATATTTATCATAATTGGCGTAACGACGTAGAGGTCATGTATACCACTAGTCCTCAACTTGACACTTATACTTTAGAAGAAACGGAAGAATTCATTTCATCAATAATTTCTCAATCTAATGCAAAAAGCTATATAATTGAGCATAAAAAGACTGATCAAGCGGTTGGTATTGTTTCTCTAAGTAATATTAATTATAAAGACCGTTCTGCTGAATGTATTATTGATATTGGTGTAAAAGATATGTGGGGAAAAGGTATTGGGACAGCAGCGCTCTCTCTAATACTAGAGTTTGCATTTAGCGAACTTAACTTACATCGAATATCCCTAAAAGTGCTCTCATTCAATGAAAGAGCAATTAAACTTTATGAGAAAATGGGATTTATATGCGAAGGAATATTACGTCAGGCATTATATCGTGCTGGAAATTGGCATGATATAGTCGTAATGAGTATTTTAAAGAACGAATATCTATCTGTTAGCTATAAATAAGCTCACACAGGAAGTCGTAGGCAAAATTGGCCTTTTAGAAGAAACTGTAGACCATGAAGAAGTTTGGGGAATCGGATATATTTTGATTAGAAAATATTATGGAAACGGATATACAACTAAGGGAGCAAAAACAATGGCAGACTATGCGTTTAATATTTTGAAAGCGCCCAAAGTTGTCTGTTCTGAATTAAGTAAAATGCATAAAGTGGTAGCTGATAATATAATTTGTAAAGGCTATAATAGAAGGAAATGTAATAATTCTTATGAAGAGATTATTTATATAATATGTATTGCAGGGGGTGAGGAATATAAGTGACATTTTTATGTGGGGACGAAATTTTGGTGCTGTAACTAATATGGTCAAAGCAGATGTGCATAAGCATTGGATGATACAATTGTTTGTTGGTAATGGTGAAAATTTGGAGATTAATGTAAATGATCAAAAAATACATTGCCGCGCCATTGTTGTTAATATGAATACAAAGCATATGTTTTATTCTGGAAACCTAATTCACTTTACGATGCTAATCAATCCAACTACTCAATTAGGAAGAACAATGCGAGTACATTTTTTAAATGAAAAACCCTATTATATTTTATGTGAAGACATAGCAGTCGAATTGCAAAAGCAACTTATAAACGCTATTAGTATGGGTGAAAACACTGACTATTCAGAGATTATAAGAAATGTTGTCTATTGTTTCAAAAATGATAACCTCAATGGATATGATGAAAGAATTGAGATAATATTAAGAAGGATAGACACCTGCGCCTGCGAAGAGGAAAAACATCAGGTGAAACAAATAGCAAAGGAAATGGCTATATCTGAAAGTAGACTATCTCATCTTTTTAAAGAAGAAACCGGTATTCCGCTGAAAAGTTATATTGTTCTTCACAAGTTGCTAAGAGCGTATGAAAAGATACTTGACGGTGAAAGTATTACAGCTGCAGCAATAGCGGCAGGATTTGATTCCGCTGCACATTTGGCATTTACTAATAAAAAAATGACTGGAATGTCAGCAAGGGAAATTATGAAGGAAAGCAGATTTTTGAAAGTAATTCTATAAATGAATTGCTATAATATGACTATACTAAAAAGCAGGAGGTCATATTATGAAAAAGTATTTACAGACAACACATATGTTGGATTTTAATTGCAATGAGATAAAGCAGTTGGTGGAGAACAGAAAGTGGAAAGAAAAAGATGAATTTAAAAAAGTTCTTGAAATATACAACTTTGTCAGAGATGAAATAAAATTCGGCTATAATATTGATGATACATTACCTGCGAGCAGGGTTCTAAAAGACGGCTATGGACAGTGTAATACTAAAGGCACTTTGTTTATGGCTTTACTTCGAGCCGTTGATATCCCCTGTCGAATTCACGGCTTTACAATCAACAAGGAACTGCAGAAGGGAGCTATGACAGGCTTAATGTATAAGATTGCTCCACAAAATGTTGTGCATAGCTGGGTGGAAATTTTATTTGATGGAAATTGGTTCAATTTAGAGGGGTTCATTCTTGATGTTTCATATTTGAGTAAACTTCAAGATAAGTTTTCTGAATGCAAAGGAAGCTTTTGCGGATATGGTGTAGCAACTGATGATTTTAAAAATCCTGAAATCGATTGGAATAAAAATGATACATATATACAAAAAGAAGGTATCAATCTAGATTTTGGCGTATTTGATTCGCCGGATGAATTCTTTAGTAAGCACAATCAGGAACTATCGTGGCTGAAAAAATGGTTTTATCAGCATATTGGGCGTAAATTTATGAATCAAAATGTATCAAAAATTAGAGAGGCAGCAAGATAATGAGAAAGCAGGAGGCGGAAAACGTTTGTTTTGCTGTAAGGTTTTATATATCAAGAAAATTAAGCAATGACAAAAAAACATGGATTTAAGACAATTTCATAGTTTGTGAACCCTCTTGGTTGGTGTAAGATTAATTCATCAGCCATGAGGATTTTAATTTAGCAAGTAGGAATGAAATTCCACAGAATTTCGCAAATGATATGCTTGGAGGGAACAAACAAAAATATAATAACCCTATAGCTATCAGTAAAAACAGTGGTTGGAGATATAGTTATGAAAACATGTTTTGTGTTTTGCTGATATCACAATATTTGTTATCAGAAAAATTTGATAATGCGATATACATGGCAGCTGTTACAGGCTTCAATTGATATTAGAAATGAAACAATTAAAAAATATCTTACAGAAGAATTACAAACTTTCAATGCTGATACTATCCATAGAGATATACCTACTAGCTCTACTGTTCAAAATGTGGAAATTTGGTCTATAAAGCAAGATGGAGAGAAACAATTTCAAGTAATCTTTACAGCAGAGCAAGTTATTACGGAAGGTGAAAATAAAAAGGACATACAATCTTCCTATGAAGTTGTAGTTTATGTAGATGATTCTGGAAATATGATTATAATAAAGAATCCTACAATTTGCAGCATACCTTCAGAATCAAGCTATGAGCCAAAAGTAAAAGAAAGTGAGGGAACAGTTGATGCAGCCATGATAGGAGAAGTGAATGAATTTTTAAAAACTTTCTTCAGGCTATATCCTACAGCAACAGAAAAGGAACTGTCTTATTATGTAAAGAACAATGTATTGAAATCAATTGGTAAAAATTTATTTGCTTTCTTTTTTGAAATACTCAATCTCTATAATTAATAACCAGATGACTAAAATTATAGAAGAATAAATCATCAAAGGTGTTAAGCTAAATTCTGATAATGTGGTCAAAAAACGTCCTAGAGGTGTACTCCATCCACTTACCATATTTCTCGTTGCCACAATTTAAAGAAATACACGCTAATTTTATCGATAATATTGCCTTTTGTCCTTTTTTTTTACTGATACTCTTAGTTTCCAAAGTTCTTGAGCCAATTGAAAAGCTTCTTCATCATTTCCTTTTTCAATTGCTATTTTCCTTGATTTTAATAGAGCATTCGCAGCAGGGGATAGGTCAGGAGAATCCACCACCCATGTTTTAAAATCTTTTTTAAATGGATCCGTATCACTCCAAAGATAATGATGTTTTATAAATACAGCACCTACCCTGCTTTTATTAAGCTCTTGCTTACAACGAAATAGTTCTTTCTTATCATGACCTAATAACACTAATTGCTTTTTATCCATAAATACAAATGAAATATCTTTCTTTTTTAAGATAATTTCATCATCTCTAATTTTTAATATAACTTTATCATAGTATACAGACGTTTCTAAGCTTTCATGAAAAGAAAAAAGAGTCAATGTAATTCCTGCAATCAAACCTAGAATCATTGTAACAATATCTACCCAGGCTCCATTATAGGATGCAATTAGTTTTAAAGGCCCTTGGAAAGGTATCCACGGCAAAGAAATGCCCCATTTAGCAATGCTCGGAAGAAACCAACCCAACACTAAACCGATAAGAGGGAAACCAAGCAACAAGATAACCTTATCCGTTTTTGAAAAATTTAATAATGTATGATTATCGCTCATTTAAATTCCCCCTTAGATAATAAACTTGTAACGGCTTGTCTCCATACAGCTGTAACATCTAATTGAATCCCTATCATCGGATAGTTTGATAAGTTATCAAGTGTTAACGCTAATACAGATGCTTTTTCACGTAATCCTTTTGAATCAATAAGACCAAATTCTGCCCCTTTTTGCATTAATCTTATAAAACCGTTAATAAAACCTTCCTGCACAGCTTTAATCTTTAATCTATACTCTTTATTATGTGAAGATTTTCGATTTCCATATAAAAGAAACTCATTTAACACCTGGACAACAAGAATTTGTGTATCTGTAGATTCTTCAATCAACAATTGTAATCCATCACTAATAATCTTCTCTACAAAATTCTCTTTCGTATACTCATTAATCTGAAAGTATTTTTCAAAACTATATCCCTCTAAAATCCAAGCTAATACAGCGTCTACTAGTTCTTCTTTCGAAGAGTAATAATAATATATTGATGGTTTCTGTATGCCTACAGAGTTAGCAATCATGGAAAGTGAAGATTTTTCAATTCCATACTGTCCAATTAACCATGTGGTCGTTTCAAGAATTTTTTGTCGTGTTGTTTCGCTTTTACTCATTTTCTCACCATTTTCTACCTAACGTTAGTTAAACAATAGCACATAATCACGCTGATTGTCAAGATGATTCATTAGGGATTTGCTTATCCGCTGAATAAAAGGCATCGCTACTTTCAAACTGATTAAATACGCCACGGTCATTCCTAATGTCGTTCCGGTAAACGCTAAAAAAGTGCTATCCATTCATTTATCGCCCGATGTAAATCAGATACCCTACATAAATCATTGTTATTTCACCTGAAAAGGGAAGGGCAGTGAACTCCAGCAGTAATCCTATAAACAATTTGACAATAAAATTTCTTATAATCAAAATCATACGGACATCGGTCCTGTATGATTTTAGAACATTGCTTCGTAATCATTCAATAAAAAAATAGCATCCTCGCTTCCATACCGCCAAGGATGCTATTTATCTTGAAATATTATGAGCGAAAGTAGTTTTTTTATGAACAATAAAATTTTACTTAATTGGGCAATTTATCAGAAGGTTCATTAATTCAACATATTTATCTTCATCTAAACTGGAGTCGTCAGTGTTTATAAAAGTTATTATACCTACATTGTTTGAATTTACATACATAGATGTATCTACTCCAGGATCACTGCCGGTATGCCCCCAGGCCTTTTCGCCGTTATAACTCCAGAATAATCCTATATTTTCATTAGTTTCTTTGCATTCCGGAGGAATATTAGTGTCGTTAAATTGTTTTTGCAGCATTAAATCAATGCTTTTCGCGGTAATAAATGTATCTTGTCTTTTCATTACAGCTTGAAGGTATTTCGACAGATCATTTACCGTTGTCATAACCCCGCCGTCGGGATATGTAATTAATTCATAAGCAGGCATTGACTCAAGGGTGGCACCCATGGATTCCGTATGTTTGGCAAAATCAACCCTCAGTTTAGAATAATCTAAAGCTATGTTTGCTGGATTGAATTCGTTCCTGTCCCATCCGCTGCTGCTCATAGACAGCTTTTCAAATATATTTTTCCTTACATAATCGGCGTACGTCATCTTGCTTCTTGCTTCGATGCAGTATCCCGCAAGCGCGGACCCGATATTGCTGTAAGAAAAGCTTGCCCCCGGTTTATTGTTTGAGAAATTATCCTTTGAATACCATTTGCCCTCAGGATTCAGATAGTTATATAAGAAATCTTTTAAGGTCATATTCTTGGCGCCGTAAGCACTGTATGAATTAATATATTTAGTGTCGTCATCCTTTATTCCGGATGTATGTGAAGCAAGATTTTTTAAAGTAATTTTCTCATTTGGTAAATATGGGTTTACGACTTTGAAAGGAAGTATGTCATTGATATCTTCAGCCAGGCTAAGCAAGCCATCTTCCTTAGCTTTTGCCAGTGATCCCCCAATAAAGGTTTTACTTATAGAAGCAATATTGGTAACTGTGTCCAACGTGTAAGGAATTTTCTTTTCAATATTGGCATATCCAATTTCTTTCTTGTATAATATTTTATCCTTGGTAAATACAAGTACAGCTATGCCTGGAACTTTAAGCGAATCAAAAAGTGACGTTAATTGGTTGTCGAATTGCTGCACTTCTTTAGATAGAGTAGCATTAGCAGTTTCTTTTTTTTCGTTTTCAGTTGAATTCATAACGCATCCGAATCCAATACCAGACAGTAGAAACATACGAATCAGTATGCTGATTTTCTTAGATATTCTCATCAAAAACCTCCAATTATTATTGCTATTGTTGCTTTAAAGATACTTCGACGAATCTATACCGACCCAATACCTCCTTTTTTAAAATACTATAGATCCATCTTAATAAAAAAGGAATATCATACCAGCCTACTAGTCCTGTTGCTGTTTGTCAAGATAGTTGTCGCATTTTCTTAAAAAATTCATTAAGTAGAATCCTTCCGTGTTTATTCTACGGTTCGCTTAAGAATGAACCTCTTACAACATGTATTCCGGCATCGTCAGCTTCTTCCATTCTGATTAGGTAGAATGATATTGTGTATGTTTTGTTATCCTTGTTATTCTTTAGCATAGCAGTCTCTCCGTATATTCTCGTATATACGAGAATACTATAAAAATTTGTTTGCGACAACTATCCTAATATAGGGGGAAGGGTTCGTACAGGGTAGGTTAATCAGTTTGCTATGTAGCAACGTTATGCTAAACGAACTAGACCATGAGCTGTAGAGTCGAGGTATAGGATTTTTGCGTTATGGTGACGATATACTGCTCTTTGCAAAAACCAAGAGAAGCGCCCAGAGAACGCAGGAGCATATTCTGCCATTCATTGAGAATAGGTTGCTTCTTAAGGTCGACGGTGAGAAAACAGCAGTAGATTACATTGGTAGAGTAAAATCCCCCGGATACGATTTGCTAGAACTCAAGCTGGAGCAATTCATAACAGGAGCAAACTTGCCGACATGAAGAAACTGATTGAGGAAACAGAGCAATGGCTTCGGAGAAGAATGTGCATGTATATCTGGAAGCAATGGAAAAAGATATGAACAAGATATATAACACAAATAAAAATGAAGCTCTATGATAATCACAGATATAATATTCTATGTTCGGTTTCTGTATTTTAGATAATGCAAAAACTGTTTAACTGCCAGAGAAGCAGTCTTTCTATCTTTCATAGCAATGCCGATTTTCCTATAAGCAAGTACCTCAAGTTCCTTTGGAATAATTTTATATGGTATGCGCTCTGATATCAGCTCTGGCAAAATGCTGATGCCTAATCCACTTTTCACTATTGACATGATTGCATAATCGTCCCATGTGGGAACTTGTGTGTTGTGAAGATAGGGAAGAAATTGATTTTCTTTATTCACTCTTTATTGACTTTTTAGACGTATAATAGTATAATGATAGAAAAATTGAAATTTGAGGTGAAAAAATGATTAATTTTTCTTGCTAATTTTTAAAGTACATTTAATACAGAGATAAACAGGTGTGTTCTGTTTATTTTGTTGTACTTATGCAAGAAAGTTATTCTTTTTTCTCTTAATATATATACTTGTGTTGTGCTATAATGATTAGCTTAACTACGTATATCTATGAGCTGTAAGAATAATTAATTCTTGCGGCTCTTATTTTTTTATAAATAATTTGAATAAGGAGGATAAATAATATTATGATAAATAAAGACACTTTGCTAACACATGATAATCTCCATATAGAGTCGGATATTGCAGGCGACACTTATATGGAGTAATAACAAGGTCGCCTATTGTTCCGACTTTGTTATTTATACTATTAAATACAGAGGAGGATAAAAATATGTCTTTAATAAATGTTACAAACCTAACCTTTGCTTATGAAGGTAGCTATGATAATATTTTTGAAAATGTAAGTTTTCAAATTGATACAGAATGGAAATTGGGGTTTACTGGAAGAAACGGAAGAGGAAAGACTACTTTTCTAAATCTTTTGCTTGGGAAATACGAATATAATGGAAACATTTCAGCTGATGTGACTTTTGAATATTTTCCTTATGAGGTGCAGGAGCAGAGCAATTTCACCATAGATATCATAAGGGAGATTAGTCCAAATTCAATGGATTGGGAAATAGTAAAAGAATTATCTTTGTTAGATATGGACTATGATGCTTTATATAGACAGTTTTATACACTATCTAAAGGAGAGCAGACTAAAGCACTGTTGGCTGCTATGTTTTTGAAGGAGAGCTCCTTCTTGCTTATTGATGAGCCCACCAATCATTTGGATGCTGAAGCTAGGCAAAAACTAAGTAATTACTTGAAAAAAAAGAAAGGATTTATTCTGATTTCACATGATAGGTCTTTTTTGGATAATTGTGTTGACCATATCTTGTCTATTAATAAAACTAATATTGAAATACAAAAAGGAAATTTTTCTTCATGGTGGAGAAACAAAGAATTACAAGATGGTTTTGAGCTAGCAGAAAACGAAAAATTGAAAAAGGATATTAACAGACTTTCAAGCTCGGCAAAACGTACATCTACGTGGTCAGATAGTGTTGAAGGCAGCAAGCATGGAACTACCAATTCTGGGAGCAAATTAGATAAAGGATATGTTGGACATAAAGCTGCAAAAATGATGAAGCGTGCTAAAAATATAGAAGCTAGACAACAAAACATGATTGAGGAAAAATCAAAGCTTCTTAAAAATATTGAATCTAATGAAAGTTTAAAAATAGTACCGCTTATTTTCCATGATAAAAAGCTTGTAGAACTTACAGATGTTGCAATTGAATATGATGATAGAATTGTCTGTGAAGGAGTAAGCTTCACTATAGAGCAAGGTGAAAGAATTGCTATTCAAGGAAAGAATGGTAGCGGAAAATCAAGTATATTGAAATTAATTTATGGAGAAGACATCCCCCATAGTGGAATTGTAAGAAAGAATAATAAGTTAATCATTTCGTATGTTTCACAAGATACTTCAGATTTATATGGTAACTTATCTGAATATGCAGATAAACACTGTATTGACGAGAGTTTATTTAAATCGATACTTAGAAAGCTTGATTTTTCAAGAGAACAGTTTGAAAAGAATATCGGGGATTTTAGTGGAGGACAGAAGAAAAAGGTATTGATTGCCAAAAGTTTGTGTGAACGGGCACATTTGTATATTTGGGATGAACCACTGAATTTTATTGATGTCATTTCTCGTATGCAGATTGAGAAATTGTTAATTGAACATGAACCTACAATTTTGTTTATTGAGCATGATAGTGCATTTTGTGAAAATGTTGCAACAAAAACAATAAAATTGTAAAGGCAGAAATGGCGATTAATATGTTTAATGGGAATATAAAAGTAACACACAATAGGCTCCATGCAAAGCCAGATGTTTTGGGCGACGCTTGCATGGAGTAGTATAAGTCGCTAATTATACTGGCTTTGCTTCTTAACTATTAATAGTGAGGAGGAAGCCTATATGAAACAGACAAAAACGAAATATGGAAAAATGAAACAAATAGCATCGAATTTAAAATTACCTGATTATAGATACGAACAGCTTACAAAAGCTATTTTTCATCAAAGAATAAATAATTTTAATGATATGCATATACTACCAAAAGCGTTAAGGATAGCTTTAGTAAATGAGTTTGGAAAGAATGTATCTAGTGTAACACCTATTTTTTCACAAGATTCTAAACAAGCTCAAAAGTTGTTATTTGAATTGACTGATGGAGAAAGAATAGAAGCCGTTGGACTAAAGTATAAACAGGGGTGGGAATCGTTTTGTATTTCTTCCCAATGCGGTTGTGGTTTTGGGTGTCGTTTTTGTGCAACGGGAAGTGCTGGATTTAAACGCAATCTTACTGCTGATGAGATAACTGACCAATTACTCTATTTCTATTTTAATGACCATAGATTGAATAGTATTTCATTTATGGGAATGGGTGAGGCTTTTGCAAATCCGGAGTTATTTGATGCAGTAAAAATTTTAACTGATCAAAATTTATTTGGGCTAAGTCAACGAAGAATTACTATTTCAACAATTGGCATTATACCAGGAATTCAAAGACTGACTAAAGAATTTCCACAAGTGAATCTGGCTTTTTCACTTCATTCACCATTTGAAAGTCAACGAAGCGATTTAATGCCTATAAATAAAAGATTTCCATTGAATGAGGTAATGAAGACATTAGATGAACATATCATTCATACGGGACGACGAGTGTTTATTGCTTATATTATGCTTGAAGGAATTAATGATTCGAAAGAACATGCAGATGCAGTTATAGGTTTATTGAAAAATCGTGGTTCATGGGAGCATTTATATCACATTGATTTGATACCTTATAATTCTACGGACAAAACAACTTTTAAATTTCAATCTTCAAGTGCTATCAAGCAATTTTGCAGTACACTAAAGAAAGCTGGTATTAGTGCAACTGTTAGAACACAATTTGGTTCTGAAATTAGTGCTGCTTGCGGACAGTTGTGTTATGAAAATGAATTATGATGTTAGCTCAAAAATATCCATTTAAGTAGAGAAATAGTCTCATCTTAAAGATCTTGAAGATCTTTAATTAAATATTGAAGAGTATTGTATGTCCCTCAGACTTTAGATTTGAGGGACTTTTTGGTTAAGATGGGTGAACTCTTATGAAAGACTAGAGATGTTTGTGTAATTAGATTTATTTATATTGAAATTAATATGTTTTGTATTATATTCTTTTAGGAAAAATTTTTTTGTTGCTTTTATACTATATTGTAGATAAATTAATTGGCCTAATTTAAATCATGGTGAGAAAATAGGAAGCCTTGCATCTATCTAACTTCTTGAAATCATGTCTTATAGAAATGAAACTTGCAGTATAGGCAGCAGTAAAGATACAATTAAAGAACTTGATAGAAATGATATTGTAACAGTGGATAAAGACTTAGCAGAATTTATTGGTATAAGGCTCGAATCAACCCCACGAAAGAAGCAGTAATTATGTTTATATTCAGGATTAAAAGTTAAGGAGGATATGGTTTGCCACTCCCTCCTTATAAATTCTAACAATTTATGTTATATAACTTTGTAGCATTCATTATTTCCATAGCAATCTTTTTGAACTTATCGATTTCCATTGTGAGATTTTTAAATTCGCTATTAGTCCCAAAAGTATGGATATTTTTCAGTATGTCAATGAATGACAAAGCCTTCATAAAATTACTAGGTGCTGGAGTAACGAGATTCATTATCCAATGACAGGTACTTTCAGGGGAATAACTTTTAGTTACAACAAGGCATTGTCTGTCCTCCAATATTTTATTATTCTATACATTTATATGAAGGACATAGACTATTTGCTACTTATGTATTATTTCCCATTTGAAGTCTTTATATGGGGTTAATTTCATATAACCCAAAATTATCATAACATTTGAATTATTTAGTTTTAATTCGTGTTCTTCTCATTTAATGTCATAACTAAAAAATAAACAATTTATTAAAGTACCATATTATTCTAATTTGATTTTACGGTATTTTTTACGTCGCAATACAAACATAGGTATATCTTACGCCCTATGAAATAAATACGACGTAAATGTTCTTTGAAAATTGAATAATACGGCACTTACAAAATATGTTATAATTGATTCATGATAATAAGATAAAGTGAAGTAAAAATTATTTGTATGAGACATACAGATAAATAGTAATTTATAAGAAAGAGAGTAGATTTATTATGGACATAAAGGGTGTAATATTTGATTTTAATGGAACTATGTTTTATGATGGGGAATTTCAAGAAACATCTTGGAGAAGATATTTGCAAAGAAAAATAGGTAGAAAAGTTACAGATGATGAATTTCAAGAATATGTTCATGGCAGAAATGCAGATGTTACATTACCATATTTTTTAGGTACGAAGTTGTCTAAAAAAGAAATAGAAGAATTAGCAGAAGAAAAAGAAGTAACATATCGTGAATTATGCCTAGCAGATAATAATAAATTTAAATTAGCTAATGGATTAGTAGAGTTTTTAAATTATTTAAAAGAAAGTAAAATTCCTTTTACAATCGCTACTGCTTCAGGATTGAATAATGTTAAATTCTTTTTTGAGCATTTAGATTTAGCAAAATGGTTTAATATATGTAATGTAGTGTATGATGATGGAACAATTCCAGGGAAGCCAGAACCAGAAATTTATATTAAGGCTGCTAATAAAATTGGAATTCATATAAATGAATGTATGGTTTTTGAAGATGCAAAGTCTGGCATAATGTCAGCACATAGAGCTGGTGCTTACAAAATAGTTGGAGTTGCTTCTATGCTTGATAAAGAAGAAATGTTAAAAATAGATGGTGTAGATGAAGTAATTGAAGATTATACAAACGTTATAAATTTACTAAGATAAATTCCAATTTATAGAGTTGAAATAACATAATTTTAGCTTTAGTTATATCATATCTTTTTTATATTAAGATGCATGATTAAAATATCTTTAATGAAGGTATAAATAAAGTAGCCAGCCTTGTGTTTGCCATGATAATAGCATATTCAAGATGGACTAGCCCTGAATAATCTAAGACGGTGAGCATTATATAGAAATTTTTGTTTTAAAAATAATTTGGGGCGTAGAAGTATCCAAAAAGAATACTATAATGGGATTTTCTTAAAACTAGAAGTTTCCCCCTGCGCGTGGGATTTAGCATAATATAATTATATTTTCTATAAACACCTTTAAGATTCCTTTGACGTGATATAGTAAAATTGTAACACTAGCATGAATAATTTAGTATAATAAAATTTAAAAGATATAACGGAATTAGGTTATTAAAAAAACGTGCAGCTGAATTTGAAAAGTAGAATGTTTTTCTAAGAAAAAAGACAGCTTTTTTGCTAAAGATACAGAAAATCAATTTATCGGTTAAATTAGGGGAAGTTTGGTGGTAAATGGCTTCTAATGTATCTTGATATATTCCCCAATACATAATATAATACATATATCCACCTAGCAAATGGGAAAATGATGTAAAAATGTATCATTTTAGATTTGCGTAATGGAGGCGTTATGAAAGATAAGGCATTTATAAATATAACAGCTGATTTGGCAATGGAAATATTTAGGGAAACAATATAAAATCGCAAACCAACAGATGGACTAATACTTCATAGTAATCAAGGTTCTCAATATACTTTAAAGGCTTTTATTGGATTTTGCGAAACTAATGATATACAACAAGGTATGGGTAAAGCAGGATGACCATATGATAATGCTTTTATGAAATCTTGTTATGAAAAACTTAAGGATGAAAATCTTAATCATTATAGTATTAAGAATGGTGAGAATTTAGATAGATTAACAAATGACTATAATTTTTAGATATTATCATTACAAAAGATTATATTGCTCTTAAAATGGGTTAATGCTTTTGGAAAAAAGGTATCTATAAAAATTAATTGAACTTAGCGTTACAATTTTGCTTAACTAAGTCAAAACCTATAATAATACTTTAAAGGAGGAGTTAAATTTGTTATCTTATGAATTCTTATTAGATCTTGCGCTTATATTATTAAGTACAAAAGTCTTAGGTATGGTTACTAAAAAATTACACATGCCTAGGGTTGTAGGTGCATTATTAGCAGGTCTTATACTAGGACCATGTGTACTAAATATAGTACATGAAACTGATTTTCTAGCGAAAATGGCCCAACTAGGAGTAATTATTTTAATGTTTTCAGCAGGCTTACAAACAGATCTGAAGGAATTAAAAAAATGTGGTAGGGCTTCTTTGATTATTGCTATATTAGGAACGGTTGTCCCTTTATTAGGGGGATACTTTGTATCAGCACTATTCTTTGATTCTAATGGGATCTTTGATATAACTTCAAAAGTATTTATTAAGAATTTTTTTATTGGGGTAATATTAACTGCTACTTCTGTTAGTATTACTGTGGAAACTTTACAAGAACTAGGCAGATTGAAAACACGTTCTGGAACAGCTATATTAGGGGCAGCAATTATTGATGATATTTTAGGAATAATCATTTTAACTATGGTTACAAGTTCTACAAATAATTCAACAAGTATTAATTTAGTGCTTCTAAAAATTGTAGCATTTTTTATATTATCTACTATCTGTGGAGCAGTGTTGCATCACATTTTCAATAAAATTTATAAACGTTATGGTAATATAAGTGGAATTTCAGTTGTTATATTTTCTTTTTGTCTAATTATGGCCTTTATTGCAGAGCACTTTTTTGGGGTAGCAGATATAACAGGTGCTTTTATAGCTGGAGTTATTATTTCAAATACGTCTTTTCGTGAGCATGCAGAAAAAAATTTCGAAGTAATTTCCTATATGCTTTTATCTCCTGTATTTTTTGCCAGTATAGGTTTAAATACAACAATCAAGCATATGAATAATAAAATGAGGCTGTTTACAATTGCATTATTACTAATAGCCATATTGGCAAAAATCATAGGGTGTTTTATAGGAGGGAGAATTTGCAAATACACATATGCTGAATCTCTTAGAATCGGAATTGGAATGATATCACGTGGAGAAGTTGCCCTAATAATTGCAAAGAAAGGTGCCGCATTAGGTTTGATAGAAGCACAATTCTTCGGACCAATAGTTTTTGTAGTTATAGCAACTACCCTTATAACACCTATATTATTAAAGATGGTGTATAGTACTAAATTCAATGATATTAAAGCATATGATTCTTTGCATAGTGCTGCTTAATATTCATGAATAAGATAAATTTTATCCTAGAAACTTTATAAATGCTTTCAAAGGTAGAACTTAATTTATATATATCTTAACCTTTCAATGATTCAACTAGGTTTTCACATATACCAGTAAATAATACAACCCAAATACCATATCTTTTAAAGGTACGAAGATATATATTAGAAAATTTTAATAGGATGGGGAATATAATACTACATTCTCCATCCTATTAGATTTTATTTCACAATTTCAATTACTTCAATTTCAACTTTCACATTAAATAATTTCACAATGTTATAATAATATTTGAATGCATATATAAACAATTATTTTTCCACTTAAAACTTTTCTTTTTTTATTCTTCTCAAGTCTTTTAAATTGGACTTATTTCTATTAACATATACAAAACAATAATGCTTACTATATCCTTGATGTGTACTTACAACATCAATTACAAACCAAGGACAATATCCAATAACCTCTATACCATCATTAATTGCTAGTTTAAGTTGTTCTAAATG
Source organism: Clostridium botulinum (assembly GCF_001276985.1). GTDB lineage: Bacteria > Bacillota > Clostridia > Clostridiales > Clostridiaceae > Clostridium_F > Clostridium_F botulinum. The sequence goes on along the minus strand of NZ_LHUL01000026.1, from coordinate 430,139 downwards.
CTTTTTAACATAATCAATTCTATAATCAGCATTTATGATTTCATTTTCTTCTAGTATATTCGGTACACCAATTTCATTTTCAGTTATTAGAATGGGGAAATTGTATCTTTCACATACTTTTCTTAATGTCAATCTAAGACCTATAGGATCAATAATTCATCCATACTTTGTTTTAGAAACATAAGTATTTTCTGTTGGGCGATATACACCCTGTTCACCTAACATTATTTGTTGATCGTCAGTCCTAGCAGATATATCAGAAGAATCACCTTTATTTTCTGAGATTGTAGCTGTTGAGTAGTAGTTAATAGCTACAAAATCAGGCTTAGGATTTTCATGTCCTCATCTAATATAGTAAGTTGAATATTTCTATCTACTAAATAACTCCAAGAAGGCATTAATTGTATCACGGTTATTCCAGCCTCCCTTTTCTCCTAATGAATATAGTAAATCAATATGTAAGGATTAGTACATATTGAATAAATTACCGAAAAGTAGGTAAAAATAAAATTAATTTAAAAATTACATAAATTAATTTTTTAGTCCTGTTTTTATAAGGAGGTAAGAGCATTTGAGTAATACAATTGGAGTAAGTATACCAAGAAAAGAGGCTTTTGATAAAGTTACAGGTACAGCAAAATATACTGATGATACACTTCTTCCTGGTACTTTGCATGCTAAAATGCTCACAAGTCGTTATGCACATGCAAAGATTAAATCACTTGATATATCTAAAGCTAAGAAAGCAATAGGCGTTCAAGAGGTAATAACGGGTGATTATTTTCCTATACTTTCTGGATCAGTAATAGAGGATAGGCCTCCAATAGCAAGAGATAGAGTACGCTACTTTGGAGAACCTATTGCAGTAGTAATTGCAAATAGTGAGCAAGAAGCAATGAAAGCTGTAAAGCTAATAAATGTAGAATATGAACCATTACCTGTTGTTAATTCAATAAGTGATTCTTTGAAGCCGGGTGCTACTCTTATACATGAAAATTTGGATCAGTATAATCATGCGGTGAATGATGTATATCCTGAGCTAAATACTAATATTTTAGATCGAATAAAAATAAGAAAAGGTGATATGACAAAGGGATGGGCAGAAAGTGAAGTTATAGTAGAAGGAAATTTTTCGCTTCCACAATCAGACCATCTTGCAATGGAAACTAGAAGTGCGAAAGCTCAAATTATGCCAGACGGAAAAATAATAATTTATACCTCTTCACAAGGGCCTTATTGTGTTAAGAGACGTTTAAGTAAGATTTATAATATACCAGAAGGAAATATAGTTGTTAAAGTACCATTTGTAGGTGGGGGATTCGGTGGCAAAGCAGCTGTTCAATTGGAATTTATTGCATACCTGGCCTCTAAGGCTGTTAATGGTAGATTAGTTACTATAACCAATTCAAGAGAAGAGGATATTAAAACTTCACCCTGTAAAATTGGAGTTGAGGGAAATTTAAAAATAGGTGCAACAAAAGATGGAATTATTAAAGTACTTGAAGCTAAATATGCGGTTGATAGCGGAGCTTATGCAGATACTGGTCCACGTATGGCTAAGGCCATGGCAATAGATTGTTCTGGCCCATATAATATTGAAAATATATGGTGTGATTCAATATGTGTTTATACTAATCATACTTATGTTACTTCTTATCGTGGATTTGGTCATTCAGAGTATACCTTTTGCATGGAGAGAATGATGGATAAGTTGGCAACAAAGCTTGGTATGGATCCTCTAGAATTAAGAATTAAGAATGCTATAAAACCTGGACAATACACACCCACACAAGTAAAAACAACTTTAAGCAATATAGGCAAATTGGAAGATTGTTTGACAAAATTAAAGGAATTAGCTAAATGGGATGAAGGACAGGTAATAAAAACAGGAGACGGTATGATAAAGGCAAAGGGAATGGGCTGCTTTTGGAAAACATCTGATTCGCCTGCAGATGCTGTTTCTGGAGCTTTTCTTACTTTTAATACAGATGGAAGCATAAATCTTAATACTGGTGCAGTCGAAATTGGACCGTCTACAAAAACTACTTTAGCTCAGATACTTGCTGAAAAATTAAAAATGGATGTAAGTAGAATTCACGTAGTGATGGGAGTGGATACTCAAGTTTCACCAGAACATTGGAAAACAGTTGCAAGTATGACAACTTTTATGGCAGGTAGGGCAGTTCTTAGAGCTGCTGAAGATCTTATAAGGCAGCTGAAAAGTTTAGCAGCTACTGTTATGAAATCTCCGCCAGAAGATTTAGAAGTTGCAGAAGAAAAGGTATATTTAAAGCAAGATCCAGAAATATATGTTTCATTCAAGGATTTAGCTAGAGGTCATAAAGCGCCTAATGGTCTTGCAATTGACGGACAAATAATTTCACGTGGAACCTTTATAATGAGTCATATTACTAATATGGATAAAGAAACAGGAAAAGGTAAACCTGGGCCAGCGTGGACTGTAGGTGCTCAAGCAGTTGAGATTGAATATGATCCTAATAAGTTCACATATAGACTTTTAAAAGCAATTACAGTCATAGATGCAGGTAAAGTTATTAATCCCAAAACCTCAAGAGGATTAATAATGGGAGGTATGAATATGGGCCTTGGTATAGCTACTAGAGAAGCTTTTACATATGATAAGAACGCTAGGCTACAGACCACTACATTGAGAACTTATAAGTTAATGAGATTCGGCGAAAATCCAGAATACGCGGTTAATTTTGTTGAAACTCCCCAAATTGATGCACCTTTCGGGGCTCGTGGATTTGCAGAACATGGAATAATAGCAATTCCAGCTGCATTCGCAAATGCTATATCACATGCAGCTGGGCATGAATTTGATAAACTACCTATAACACCTGAAATAATTTGGAAGGTTAAGACTGGAGGGAAAATATGATACCCTTTGATTTTGAATATTATAAACCTGAAACTATTGAAGAGGCAGTTCAATTATATGCTCAATTGAATGCTAGGGGAAAAAAGCCCTTATATTACGGTGGTGGAACTGAGATTATAAGTATGGCAAGAGCACATAATGTATATACTGAGGCAGTAATTGATGTAAAAGGTATTTCTGAATGTAATGTTCAGGAATTAAGAAATAACAAATTGATTATTGGTTCTGCTGTTACACTTACGCAAATTGCTGAAGCAAACTTATTCCCTTTGCTTGGGTTAACAGTACAAAGAATTGCAGACCATACTATACAAGATAAAATTACACTTGGGGGAAATATAGCGGGAACAATTATATATAGGGAAGCTGTATTACCTCTTTTAATATCTAATAGTGAAGTTCTTATAGCAGGTTCAAGTGGACAAAAACAGGTTTTACTAAAGGATATATTTGATAAAAGAATACAGCTTAATTATGGAGAATTTATAGTAAATGTAGCAGTAGATAGCCGCTTTCTTTCGCTACCATCTTTACATGTAAAAAGAACTAAAAATGATAAAATAGACTATCCACTAATTACTCTTGCGGCACTCAAAGATAATAATAGAATAAATATATCCTTTAGTGGAGTTTGCGATTATCCATTTAGATCTTCTTTAATTGAAGATTATTTAAATGATACCAGCTTGGCTAATGATATAAGAATTAACAATGCAATAAATAGTATACCAGATGTAATATTAAATGATTTAGCTGGATCTGCTAGTTTTAGAAAGTTTATGTTACAAAAAATGCTCGCAGAAGTTTTAGAAAAACTGGAGGGATAAGTAAATGATGAAGGTATTGGGTAAAACAATAATAACCTTAAATATAAATGGGGAATATAAAGAAGTTGTGGCAAAACCCTCAGACATTTTACTGCACACCCTTCGAAATGAACTAGGACTTACGGGGGCTAAGCCATCTTGTGAAAATGGAGACTGTGGTGCATGTACTATTCTTGTAGATGGATGGCCTATAAAATCTTGTCTAATGCTAACAGTTGAGGCCATAGGCAAAAAAATAGTCACTGTTGAAGGCTTGAAAAATGCACCAATACAAAAAGCTTTTGTGGATAACTGGGGGTTTCAATGTGGATATTGTACCTCAGGATTTTTGATGGTTTGTCATGCTTTAGCAAATATACATCCCAATGCAGATGACTATGTAATAGAACAATGGTTGCAATCAAATCTTTGCCGATGTACTGGTTATGAAGAAATAAAAGATGCAATCAAATCAGTTATATCAGATAACCAATCTGAAAATAACAGTATATAATGGGACTAAAAGGCTTAATTAAGAAGAGAATATACAAAAAAGAAGGCATATTTATTTATAGGCTTTCTTTTTTTATTCACCAACACAGAATATTCGGTACTTCAGTGCCGAGATGAATGTGCCATAAGCTTCTAACATATGTAGTTAGTCCAAAGGACAATATCTTCAGATATTAGTTGATAAAATAGATATAAGCAAATTCAGAAGGAAGTGATATTATGAGCGTTGATGGTATAGTACTAGCAGCAGGGTTGTCTTCACGGGTAGGAAGATATAAATTAGCATTGGATATACAAGGAAAAACAGTTATAGAAAGATGTATAGAATCCATGTATGATATTTGTTCTAATGTAATAGTTGTTGGCGGACATAATTATAATTTACTTCAAGATATATTAAAGCCATACGCTAAAGTAAAGATGATTTTAAATGAAAATTATATTGAAGGTATGTTTACCTCTGTAAAAAAGGGATTATATCAAGTAGAGGAAGATAAATTTTTTTTAATTCCAGCGGATTATCCACTAATAAAAAAAGAGACCTATATAAAAATGCTTTCCACTAATGGTGATATAGTTATACCAACCTATAAAAATATAAAAGGTCATCCAGTACTTATAAAAAGACGTATTATTAATAATATTTTATCAGGAGGATACGATAGCTTGAGAGAATTTATAAATGAGAATGGTTTTTCTACTTTATGTATAGAAGATGAAGGTGTACTATTAGATATAGATACCGACCAAGATTATATTGATATACTGAATAGAGCTAAGTTTTATTAATAATCATTATAACTGCTATTCTTCCTGATTCATAGTGATGTTTAGTGTAGTGATATCTCTCTAAAAACATGTTCAACATCATCAAGGTCTTAAAGACCTTCAGATTGTTCAAGAACCCCATGCAAATGCATGGGGTTTTATAACGCTTCAATTTATTATGCGGTAGCATGGTAATATACTGGACTATTTTTACAATAATAGGTAGATTTTTTTCAAATTCATTCAAAAAAAGGTGCGATAGCACTCTGGCTATCTTCTTCATATTCTGAACAGTTGCTGTTAGCAAGCATTGCTCAGATACTTTTTTTATTCCTCGGAACCGAGCATAGTGTAGTCCATGTAGATTTTTTGAATCTGCAAAGCGAGAGTATCTGAAATCTGTAGCATAAAATACCGCCAACTACAAAAGTAATTGCCGGTATCAAATATTTTTATTTTTTTCACTGTCTACTTGACAGGGAGCAGTTCAAAATTAGTGCTACAGCCCCTTCCTAGGCTTTATGGTTTAAGCCCTAGGTATCAAATTCATGTTCGAAAGTAGATTGATTCATCTTTCATTCTTCATCTTGTATATAAGTATATTATATTTCCATTTCCTTAACATCATCAGCTATTAATAAATCAGCATCAGTGGTCTTTACTACTTCATCAACAGTTACACCTGGTGCCACTTCCATTAATACTAATCCTTTATTTGTAACCTTAATAACTGCTTTATCAGTAATTATAAGATCAACGCACTTTTTGCCTGATAAAGGTAATGTGCATTTCTTTAGCACCTTTGGATTACCTTTTTTATCACTATGACTTAAAGCAGCTATTACATATTTTGCTCCTGCTAAAAGGTCCATTGCACCGCCCATACCTGGCGCAAAAACTCCCGGTATCTTCCAATTTGCAATATTTCCTTCTTGATCGACTTCTAAAGCGCCTAGTACAGTTATATCAACGTGTCCACCTCTTATTATTGCAAAAGATAGATCCATTTCAAATGTTGATGCTCCTGGCAATAAAGTAATTGGAGCTCCACCAGAATTAGCTAAGTCAGGATCAGCTTCACCTATACTTGGAGTTGCACCAAACTTCAATGCACCATTTTCACATTGTAGTGTTATTTCCATTCCTTCTGGCAAATAATTTGCAGCCATATTGGGTATACCGAATCCTAAATTAGCAACCATTCCCTCTTTAAACTCTTTCGCGATTCTTCTTGCAATTATCTCTTTACTATTCATCATTTCTCCCCCTATTTCATTTTGTTAGTTGCTACCCATAAATCTTCAAAATATTTTTTTCTCTCTCCAAAAGAGTCTCCTTGAACTATTATATCTACCAATATTCCTGGTGTTCCAATACTATCAGGTGAAATTTCACCCACTTCTACAATTTCATCTACTTCAGCTATAACTAAATCAGCTGCAAGTGCCATACTTGTATTTGCTCCTTTAGTTGTTCCTCTATATACGATATTCCCAAGTTTATCAGCTTTATACCCCTTGATTATCGCAACATCTGCCTTTATTGGTGGAAATACTAAATATTCCTTTCCATCTATAGTAAGTTTATCTCTTCCCTTTTCAATTTCAGTTCCAATACCAGTTGGAGTTACAACTGCACCAAGTCCAGCTCCACCAGCTCTTATACATTCTACTATAGTTCCCATAGGTATAAATTCAACTTCTAATGTACCTGCATTGTATTGTTCTTGTATTTCAGGGCAAGTTCCAATATGTGAACCTACAAACTTTTTTATTTGTTTATTTGCTACAAGCTTGCCAATATCGTGAGTTTGTCCTGGGTGAGCTGATACAGGTTGAATAAGTGTAAGGTCTTTAACATTTGTCTCTGCTAATGCATCTATCATCTTTAGTGGAGCACCTACTCCTAAAAAACCTGCTGCCATAATTTTCATTCCATTTTTAATATTTTCTACTGCTTCTTGTATTGTCTTAATCTTTGTCATTTTTCTATATACCTCCAAAGTTCTATAATCTAACATGGACTATTTTTTTTGAATAATACCTCTATATTAGAAATTTAATTCTTACATTATTATTATTCCTATCTAATATTTTTTGTTCCTATTTAATAATCTTTATTCCTATTTAATAATTTTTATTCCAGCTTTATCCAAATATCAGAAGTATACTGTCTGAAGAGTTTTTTATAAAATACTCGTAAGCATATAAACATTAGGATTAATGAGTAAATTTCTTCATCTATATTAAGATTTTCTCCTTCCTAAGGGGCCTTTACACTTACTATTACGAATAAGATAATGGAATTCTATCAAGAAATAATTTAAAATTTTACTATTAAAGTCTGAATCTCCATCTGAGTTATTCCAAAAATTTCAAGCAAAAAAGGAATTTACTACAAAATAGCAAATCCCTTATTTTTTTGTTTAATGAAAAACCGGATTAATTGTCTTAAATTGAGATCTAGAATTTCCTGCTGAAGTGGGAACTTTTATTAACTCCGAGCCGAAATCAAATTATTTTTCACCTATTTATACACATTATAACTTCTTTAGTTAATCAACTCTTCTTAAATATCGACTTCACCGCTCGTTTCACCACATCAAAAAAACTCAAAGCCTTTGTCGCCTATCATTATTTCACCATAATCTGCAAGCCCAGTAAAAGCTGTTGCATCAATTACTAGATCCACCTTTGTATTGAGTGATTGAACCATCTAAGCTACCTCTTTTCTACTTATACATACATTTATTTTTATTATATATTTTTTATATATTTCTATGAATTGTTTAAAAGTCCATTAAAAATAACACATATTTCATCAATTTGTTTCATTCTTTAACTGCTTTATATGCTAACAAAAGCCCAGGATAAAAGCCTAGGCTAAATAAAAAATGTTACATTAAACCGATTAAGTGGAAAACAATACCCATTGCAAATAGCCCAAGGATAATGGTAATTGGAGATACTTTCTTCTTAAGTAACCACACACAAATAAATGTAATTATTAATACTGCAAGTCCAGGAATTAATGAATCCAAGCTATCTTGGAATGTTGTAACTTTATAATCAGTTAATGACATACCAGATCCTTGTTGTAAAAGAGCTTGTTGAATACCTTTCGCTCCTTTAGGAAGTTTGCTCCAATCAATGAAAGCACCATCACTTAACTTAACGGATGATACTACTGGTGTAAATTTAACGGATACCCATCTGTTAACTAATGCTCCTAAAATGAACATACCAAGGATGGATGCTCCTTTTGTAATATCTTGTAGTAAACCACCTGATAAATCATCAGCAATACGAGATTCTGTTTTGAAACCGAACTCTTGTGTATACCACATAAATCCCATACGGATGATATTCCAAGCCAAGAAAAAGATTAATGGTCCTAGGATATTACCATTCATAGCAAGTGAAGCAGCTAATGCCCCTAAAATTGACCTAACAGTAAACCAAAAAACTGGATCTCCAATACCAGCTAAAGGTCCCATCATACCAACTTTAACACCTTGAATAGTTATATCATCGATTTCTGCACCATTTGCACGTTGTTCTTCTAAAGCTAATGTTACCCCAAGAACTGGTGAAGCTACATATGGGTGAGTGTTAAAGAACTCCAAGTGACGTTTCAATGCATCTGCTCGATCTTCTTTAGTCTTGTATAATTTTTTGATTGCAGGAATCATTGCGAATGCCCAACCACCGTTTTGCATTCTTTCATAGTTCCAAGAACCTCGAAGGAAAAATGAACGCAACCAAACAGAAATACGATCTTTTTTTGTTAATTTTAATTCTTTTGCCATTTTCATGTCCTCTCCCTTCTTAATATCTATCAATAATACCCCCTAAAGGATCGCCAGTATTTGAACTTTCACCATTACCTAAGCCACCTTGTTTACAAAGTGCTAAGTAAACAAGAGCTAAAGCTACTCCTATTGCACCAAGTCCGATAAGTGTAATTTCTGAAACAGTTGCTAATACAAAGCCAATTGCAAAAAATGGCCATACTTCTTTTGTAGCCATCATATTGATTACCATTGCATAACCAACAGCTACGACCATTCCTCCACCGATTGCTAAACCACCTGTTAACCAAGCAGGCATAGAATTAAGTAATGCACCAATTGGACCATCACCAATTGCTAAGATCAAGGCTGCTGGAATTGCAATACGTATACCCTGCAAACAAATAGCGACGATTTGCCACATTTCAATAGCTTTGATATTTCCTTTTTTAGCAGCAGCATCCATAAAATGTACAAAGGCTGTGGCAATTGTACGACAAATAATTGTTAATAATAACCCTGCAACTGCTAGAGGAACAGCAATAGCGATTGCTGAATGAACTCCTTCTCTACCTTGTCCTCCAAGAACTAGAATGATTGCAGATGCAACAGATGCTAACACTGCATCAGGCGCTACTGCAGCACCGATATTTGCCCAACCTGAGGCCATCATTTGGAGAGTACGACCTAAGATTAGGCACGGTACTAAATTGCCTGTAACTAATCCGATTAACGTACAAGCAACTATTGGTTGATGGAATTGGAATTCATCCAAGATACCTTCTACACCAGCTAGAAATGCTACAATAATGACTAATATAATTTGAAGTATATTTAAAGTCATGATTATTAATCCTCCTTTTTTATTTAAGTAATTAGATTATTTTTGTTTATTTAATTCCCCTTGTGCTTTTTTAAGTATTTTATCCATATTTCCTTTTGAATCACTTGGTACTTTACGAACATCAAAATTAAGTCCAGCTTGTTTTAGCTTATTGAATGCATCAATATCTTCTTGATTGAAAGCAAGTACTTTGTTTGGTTGAACCTTACCTATAGAATGAGCCATAGAACCAACATTTATTGTCTTCAAAGGTACTCCACCTTCTAACGCTCTAAGTACATCTTGTGGATTTTCAAAAAGAAGCATTGCACGTTGTCCACCAAAATGTTGATCATCTTTTGCAAGTTTAATCATATGATCAACTGGAACAGTATGCGCCTTAACCCCAGGAGGAGCAGCCTGTTGGATCAATTTCTTACGAAGATCATCTTTGGCTACTACATCTGAAACGACAATAATTCGTGTAGGTTGCATAGTTTTTGTCTAAGCAGTCGCTACTTGCCCATGAAGTAAACGAGAGTCAATACGAGCTAAAACATATTTAAATGATCCAGGTGCACCTACATTAGATTGTTGAGCTGAAGTTTCAAAAGTTTTACCAGTATCTGCTGGCTCCAATTTTTCAGGATTAACTTTAACTCCTTCTTTAGCTAATTTTAAGATATAAGCCGCAATTTCCTGTGCGGATTGCATCGAAAGACGTGCACCATAAGCTTCAATCAGCATTGGTAGATTCATACCAGCTACGATTGCCCATTTATCTTTGTGTTCTTCAAATAGAGTAATTTGCTTGATTGAATGGTGTACCGCCCCAAAGATCAACTAAGAATAAGACTTCATCTTGGTTGTCAAAGGATGATATGCTCCCCTTATGGTAGACACATAAAATAATAAAATGTCTATCATAAGGAGGAGTATTTTTTATGTCGAAAAGAATTTCTAATGAAGTAAAATTGATAACTGTTAATAATATTATAAATCATAGAGTTGGTCTTAGAGAGGCGGCGCGTAGCCTTGGAATTGCTTATCAAAGTATTCAAAGATGGATTGCTATTTATAAAGGTTTTGGAACAGAAGGATTTAATAAAACAAATGGGAATCGTAAATATACCTCTGAATTAAAGCAACAAGCCGTTACTGAGTATCTCGACAGTAATAGTTCTTTGATGGATATATGTATTAAATATAAAATTCGTTCAAATAATCAACTTCAAGATTGGATTATAAAGTATAATAGTCATAATAAACTTAAAACTTCTGGAACTGGAGGAATACATGTTATGACTAAAGGACGTGCTACCACCTATAAAGAACGTATTGAAATTATAAAGTACTGTATTGAAAATGGAAATAATTATGCTGAAACTGCTGAAAAATATAAAGTATCTTACCAACAAGTCTATTCTTGGATAAAAAAATATCAAACAAAAGGCATAGAAGCTTTACAGGACGGCCGTGGTAAATGTAAAAAAGAAAGTGAAATGTCTGAAAGCTAAAAGCTAAAAATAAGCTGCTTGAAGCTGAAAATCGTAGACAACTAATGGAGATAGAATTCCTAAAAAAGCTTGACGAAGTAGAAAGGAGGCGATTTTAAGCCAAGTAAAAAACGAATCAATATACATTGCAATACAAGAGTTACATGATGAAAAAGCATTTCCTATAATAGAATTATGTGAATTTGCTAGTATTGCACGATCTGCATATTATAAATGGTTAAATCGTAACGAAAGTAGCAACGAACAATTCAATCAAGAATTACTGCCGCTAATAAAAAATGCTTATGAGGAAAAACAAGGAATATTAGGATATAGACAAATGACAATCAAGTTAAATCGTGAGCATGAGTTTCATGTAAATTCGAAAAGAATTTACAGACTTATGTCAATTCTGAATTTAAAATCTGTTTGTCGTAAGAAGAAAAAGAATTACAAGAAAACAACACCACAAGTAACAGCAGAAAATACTTTAAATAGGAATTTTAATTCTGATAAATTCGGGGAGAAATGGCTTACAGATGTAACTGAGATGAAGTACGGAATTGGAGGCAAGGCTTATCTAAGTGCCATATTAGACCTTGCTGACAAAAGCATTGTATCATTTGTAATTGGTCATTCTAATAATAATACTCTTGTTTTTAAAACATTTGATATAGCTCATGAGCAGCATCCTGACGCAAAGCCCTTGTTTCACAGTGACCGAGGCTTTCAATATACCTCTAAAAATTTTAAGAAAAAGTTAGATGATGCAGATATGACTCAAAGCATGTCCAGGGTATCACGTTGTATCGACAACGGTCCGATGGAAGCATTCTGGGGCATGTTAAAATCTGAAATGTATTACTTGAGAAAGTTCAATTCATATAGTGAACTAGAAAGTGTAATCACTGATTATATAAATTATTACAACAATCAAAGATATCAGAAGCGTCTAAAATGTATGACACCTTTAGAATATCGAGAGTATCTGAAATCTGTAGCATAAAATACCGCCAACTACAAAAGTAATTGCCGGTATCAAATATTTTTATTTTTTTCACTGTCTACTTGACAGGGAGCAGTTCATTTATCAACAGCCTGAAGGTCTTAAAGACCTTCTTTTTTTATTTTTCTTAATTCCTAGAATTGTTCAGTAGCAAGAAAAAAAATGTAATAACCTCGAAATTTTTTAAATAAGCTATATAGTAATATAATTACAAAATGATTGATTCTGTAAAACATATTTATTATATGATTTTCATATAAGTAAAAGAGACTTGTATAATATAAGAAGCTCTAGTTACAGAAATTCATTACAGAAGCATATTTGTATACTATTTTAATCAAAAGGGAGGTATATTTATGTTATTTAAGACTATGGAACAACATGAAGAGTTGAGGATAAAAATTAGAGGGTTTGCTGAAGAAGAAGTTAAACCTATTGCATTTATGTTAGATCAGGAAAATAAATTCCCTTTGGAACAAATTCATAAGTTAGCTGATATGGGTATGATGGGAATACCATATCCAAAAGAATATGGTGGAGCAGGTTTGGATGTGATAAGCTATGCAATTGCCGTTGAGGAATTATCAAGAGTAGACGGAGGCACAGGTGTAGTTCTTTCAGCCCACACATCTTTAGGTTCATATCCAATTGCTGCCTATGGAACAGAGGAGCAAAAGAAAAAATACTTAGTTCCATTGGCAAAGGGAGAGAAAATTGGAGCCTTTGGTCTTACGGAGGAAAATGCCGGTAGTGACGCTGGAGGTACAGAGACCACAGCCGTTTTAGAAGGGGATCATTATATTTTAAATGGAGAAAAGATTTTTATAACCAATGCAGGTGAGGCAGATATTTACGTTATTTTTGCAGTTACTACACCTAATACAGGTACTCGTGGCATTAGTGCTTTCATTGTAGAGAAAAGTTTTGAAGGATTTAGTTTTGGGAAACATTACGATAAGATGGGTATTCGTTCTTCTGCTACTGCAGAATTAATTTTCAACAATGTTAAAGTACCTAAGGAAAATTTATTAGGTAAAGAAGGTGATGGCTTTAAGATTGCTATGTCCACATTGGATGGTGGCCGTATTGGTATTGCAGCTCAAGCTCTAGGAATTGCTCAGGGGGCATATGAGAACGCATTAGAGTATTCAAAAGAAAGAATTCAGTTTGGTAAGCCTATTTGTCACCAACAAATTATTTCCTTTAAGTTAGCTGATATGGTTACAAAACTTAGAGCAGCTAGATTACTTGTTTATAGTGCAGCAGATATGAAAGAAAATCATGAGAGATATAGTATGGAAGCTGCTATGGCAAAACAATATGCTTCTGATGTTTGTCTTGAGATTGTCAACGATGCTCTTCAAATATTTGGTGGAAGTGGCTATATGAAAGGTATGGAAGTCGAGCGTGCCTATAGAGATGCTAAGATTTGTACAATATATGAAGGAACTAATGAGATTCAACGTGTTGTTATAGCTGCCAATATAATAGGTAAAATGCCAAAAGCTGAAAATACAGGTGAAACTTATAAAAATAAAGCTACTACAGGTTATCGTAAAAAGACCATTTTCAATAAAGGAACTCCTAAAGAAAGAGTAGATGCTCTTGTGGAAGCCCTTAAAACAGATGGTTATGATTTTACAGTTGGAATCCCTATAGATACTCCTATAAATAAAGCCGAAAGAGTAGTTAGTGCAGGACTCGGCATAGGAGAAAAAGAAAATATGAAACTTATAGAAGATTTAGCAGTTCAAGCTGGTGCAGCTATAGGTTCTTCCCGTCCAGTAGCGGAAACACTTAAATATGTACCATTGAATAGATATGTCGGTATGTCTGGTCAAAAATTCAAAGGAAATTTGTATATTGCTTGTGGTATTTCAGGTGCAATTCAACATTTGAAAGGTATAAAGGAAGCGTCTACAATTGTTGCTATAAATAATAACCCTAATGCTAAAATTTTCAAGAACTCAGATTACGGAATTGTTGGAGATTTGATGGAAATATTGCCATTACTTACTGATGCTTTTGATAACGGAGAACCAAAAAAGGCAGCACCACCAATGAAAAAAATGAAAAGAGCAGTTCCTAAAAAGACGCATTCAACTTGGAAACATTATGTATGTAATGGATGCGGTTACGAATATGACCCTAGCTTGGGAGATTCTGAAGGTGATATAAATCCAGGAACAACTTTTGAAAAAATACCTGAGGATTGGACCTGCCCTGCTTGTGGTGAAGGAAAAGATATGTTTATTGAAGATTAATTTCTATAAACAAATAGACATAATAATGTGCTTTTAGCGCAAAGGAGGAGAAAATACTATGTATTGTGTTAGAAATATAACTGAAGATCTTTATTGGGTTGGTGGTAATGACCGTCGACTTGCTTTGTTTGAAAATATTCATCCCATTGAGAAAGGTGTCTCATATAACTCTTACTTACTTTTAGATGAGAAAACAGTATTATTTGATACAGTTGATTGGTCAATCTGCCGTCAATTCCTTGAAAATATTAAAGGGGTTTTAGGAGATAGAAATCTAGACTACATGGTAATCAATCATATGGAACCAGATCATGCAGCATCCATTGAAGAAGTTATTCTTCGTTATCCAGATATAAAGATTATATGTACTGAAAAAGCTTCTATGTTTATGCATCAATTTGATTTTAATGTTCAAGACAGAGTAATAAAGGTTAAAGAAGGTGATACTACGTCCTTCGGCAAACATAAAGTTGCATTTATGTTTGCTCCAATGGTACATTGGCCAGAAGTTATGGTAACATATGATACTACTAATGGTGTGTTGTTCGCTGCTGATGCCTTTGGTACTTTTGGCGCATTGGATGGTAAAATGTTTAACGATGAAGTAAACTTTGATAGAGATTGGATTGATGAGGCTAGAAGATATTATACAAATATTGTAGGAAAGTATGGTGCTCAAGTTCAAGCTCTTTTAAAGAAAGCTAAAAACCTTGATATTAAAACTATATGCCCATTACATGGACCAGTATGGCGTAGTGATTTAGGATATTTTTTAGATAAATATGATAAGTGGAGTAGATATGAACCTGAAGAAAAGGGTGTAATGATTGTTTATGGAACAATGTATGGGAATACAGAAGCTGCTGCTAATAATTTAGCAACAGAGTTAGTTAAAAAAGGAATAACTAATGTGGCTATGTATGATGTTTCAAAAACTCATGTTTCATATTTGATTTCTGAAACATTTAAATACAGTCATATAGTTCTTGCTTGTGTAACTTACAACCTAAATATTTATCCACCAATGTTAGCATATATAATGGATATGAAAGCACTAAATGTTCAAAATCGTACTTTTGCTCTTATAGAAAATGGTTCTTGGGCTCCTCAATCAGGAAAATTAATGCGTAAACATTTAAGTGATATGAAAGAAATAACTATTTTGGATAATGATATATCAGTGAACTCCAGCGTGAAAGAACAGGATAAGGATTCAATTGATGAGGTTGTTGACAGTATTATTCAATCAATGAAATAATTTTATAAATTATCATAAACATAATAAATAAAAATGACTGAGCTTAAAATAAGTTTAGTCATTTTTATTTATTATATGTTCTCGTATTTAGAGTTAAAAAATTTGTCAAAAACAACAGAAAGTGTTATATTATCAAGTGGTTCTAAATTTTAGAATCTACAAAAGTAAAACCAAAGCCTAGCGCTATAATAAAAATAGAAAATTAAAATTAAAATTATGAGGGGAGGCATGTCTAAGCTTTTCTAGGCTTTTATTAGGCAAGAAAGAATATGAAAAACAAAATATCTACAGCAGAAATGATGGAGAAAGAGAGTATATCAAAGGTGCTCTTAAAATTATCAGTACCTGCAATAATAGCTATGTTAATTAATGCTATTTACAACATAGTGGATACTATGTTTGTGGGAATGTTAAATAACACTAGTGCTATTGCTGCCGTATCTATAGTATATCCACTATTTATGTTTATTGGAGCTATAGGGGTTATGTTTGGTGCAGGAGGTGCTTCCTATCTATCAAGGTTGTTGGGAGAAAAGAAAAAAGAGGAAGCTGATAAGACGCTAACATCTACTATAATAATTGGATGTATATTCAGCTTAATTTTTACTGTGATTTCTATAATATTTTTAGACAAATTTTTGTTAATGTATGGAGCAACAGAAACAATAATGCCATATGCCAGAGAATATGGATATACAATAGTATTAGGAGCGATTTTTACTATTGGGACAGGAATAATGAGTAATACTATTAGAGCAGAGGGAAATTCAAAATATAGTATGATTGCTACCTGTATAGGAGGAGTTATAAATATAATATTAGATCCTATATTCATGTTTAAATTTGGTATGGGTATAAAAGGTGCTGCAGTTGCTACAGTTATATCACAGATAGTATCTTTTGTTTTTCTTTTAAGATATTATTATTCTAAGAAAAGCTATATAAAATTAGGAATAAAGTTTTTTAAACCAACTTTTAATATGTTTTTTGAAATACTTAAGATAGGTATTCCTATTTTTGTAACTCAAGTATTGGCCAGTTTTGCTTTAGGTTTCATGAATTTAGGAGCAAAACCTTATGGAGATGCAGCTGTAGCTGCCATGGGTATAGTATTTAGAGTTATGTCTATAGGATTTTATATAGTGTTTGGAATTGGCCAAGGATTCCAACCAGTTGCAGGATATAATTATGGGGCTAAAAACTTTACTAGATTAAAAGAAGCTGTAAAGTTATCTATTAAATGGAGTATTATATCTGGTATTGTTATATCTATTTTATTTATAGTTTTTGCAGAAGGATGTATGCTTATATTTACAAGGGATAGAGAAGTTATAAATATAGGAATAAAAGCCTTTAGAGCAGCAAGTCTATTGTTCCCACTCTTTGGATATGTAAATACTTATGCAGTGTTATATCAAGCTTTAGGTAAGGCTTTAGGAGCCTTCATATTGTCTATTTCTAGACAGGGGATATTTTATATACCTTTAATATTTATATTACCAAAATTTATAGGATTAGAAGGAGTAATATTCTGTCAAACTGCAGCGGATGGCTTGGCCTTTATAGAAACTTTTATAATGGCAATTTGGTTAAATAAGAATCTAAAAAAGGAAATGGTTGAAGAAACTAGCTTAGATTCAAAAAAGAAAGTTTCATCTTTTTAAAGACTAGATTGAAAGTATATATATGGAAAAATGATTATCAATATATATTAGTTAGAGTTTCTCAAAAGTCTTATTTATTAATACAAATAAAAATAAGCAAGAATAAAAGGTGGCATAGTATATATGTCACCTTTTATTTTCGCTTATTTTTTTATTTAATGAACCTAATGTAAGTGATATCTTTATTTCCCTAGAGTTTTATATTATACAATTTTTAAAATTATATAAAAATTTAAAACACTATTATATACATATTTAAATGGGCTAAGTAAATTCCTTTAATATAAATAGCATTAATAAAAATAATATTTATATGCACGAAATCTATTATTTGCTTTTTTTATCAGAACATTTCTCACAATATCCATAGAAATTCATTTCGAAATCAGTAATTTTGAACAAAAAGTCTTTATTTATTTGATTTTTAACAGTATTAATAAAGTTATATTGACTAAAGTCATATCGACAATCTATAATTTTTTTACAACCAAGGCAAATAAGATGAGGATGATGTTTATTATGAACTTCAAAATTTGTATCTTCATTAAAAAATAGTTTATAACAATTAACTCTACCTTCTAATAATAAATGTTCTAACAAATCTAGTTTTAATAATGTTTGAATGGTTCTATAAACAGTAGCTAAGCCAATTGACGGACAAATTTTTTTTACTAAATAGTAAATTTCATTTGCTGTTAAATGATCATTTTTATGATCAAAGAAAATTTTTAAAATCATAATTCGTTTAGTTGTAAGTTTGATATTATTAGAGTGAAAAATATGTTTATAAAATTCTAATTCCTTTGACATATAGATTCTCCTTAAACTTTAGTGTTAAGTAATAAGCATAAAATTTGAATATAAAGACATTATATTATTCTATTTATTTAAATAAAATCATTAAATAATTTTTTAAAATTGGATAAGCATCACTTTATATCATAAAGTTGTTTATGCAACATTATAATTATATATTGATGATTGAAAAAGGTTAAAAGTTAAAATAGAATATACATGTAGATGATAATTAATATCAATTACCTGTTAGGTAAGTATATAAGATTATTAGAGAGAAATATTAGAGAATTTATGTTATTGTTAATAAAAAATTATAGTATTTATTTAAATTAAAATAAGAAAGTGATATCTAATGTTAAATCGAATTATTTCAAGCATTATTATCAAATTATTATAAATTTAAAAAGAAAAATTAATTTTATTAGATTTCAATATTGATATCTTCATCAATTTTGTAGATAATGATTTTATGATAAATCCATTATATTTTAATAAGAGAAGTACGTTAATGTTCATATAATTTATCAGAAAATTGATTCATATTAGGAGTGATTATATTGTTTGAAGCACAAGATTTAAGAGTTGTAAAAACATTAGATAATATAAAAAATAGTTTTTTACAATTGATAAAAGAAAAAAGTTTTACTAAAGTTACCATAAAAGATTTAACTGAGAGGGCACGAATAAATCGATCAACTTTTTATAAATATTATCTAGATAAATATGATTTAAAAGAAAAAATAATTAATGATTTTTTAAAAGATTACGAAAAGGAATTCAGTCTAGATTATATCAAATCTACACATAACAGTATTACCTTGAATATAGATGAATTGGAAAAATTAATGTTATATTTTCAAATAAAAGAAGAAATGATTATGTCGTTGTGGGATGAAAATATGGAAGATTGTGTTTTATCGAAAATGCAGGAAATTTTAGAAGAAAAGATTGGAATTTGGATTAAATTAAATACAGATACAGAGCAATTAGATAAAAAAGATGAACTATTTATCAGAATATTTTCGTGTTCTTTTTTAGTAATTATTAAATGGTGGTTTGAGTGTGCACCCAAATGTTCGGCCAGAGAAATTGCACAACTTGTATCTGATAGTAGAGATTTAGCACATGGAAAATTTTTGCTTGATAATTGTGATTTGTAAAGGGAGTATTATAGAGATAAAACTAGATAGTATGGTTTTTATTATGGAGTATATATAATGTTATGTTGGATAAAGAATGGAGTATATATATGTTAGAATTGAAGAATGTTTCTTTTGGGGTGAAAGAAGATAATTTGCAAAAAGATATATTAAAAAATATTAATTTGAAGATTGGAGAGCAGTTTGTTGTTATTACAGGACCAAATGGAAGTGGTAAATCTACTCTTGCAAAATTAATTGCTGGAATTGAAAAGCCAACTAGTGGACAGATTCTGTTTGATGGACAGGATATTACAGATTTGAGTATCACAGACAGAGCAAACATGGGTATCAGCTTTGCATTTCAACAGCCCATTCGCTTTAAGGGAATTACCGTTAAAGATTTAATTACATTGGCATCAGGAGAAAATCTGAGTACAGCAAATGCCTGCAAGTATTTATCAGAAGTAGGGCTTTGTGCAAGAGATTACATTTATCGTGAGGTAAATGCTAGTCTTTCTGGTGGAGAATTAAAAAGAATCGAAATAGCTATGATCATTGCAAGAGGTACAAAGCTTTCTGTATTCGATGAACCAGAGGCTGGAATTGACTTATGGAGTTTTACTAATCTGATTCAGGCATTTGAAAAAATGTATCACAAAATTCACGGCTCAATTATTATTATTTCCCATCAAGAAAGAATTTTGAATATTGCAGATCAGATTGTTGTAATTGATGGTGGTGAAGTAAAACAAGTTGGCAAGAAAGATGAAATACTTCAAGGACTATTAAATAATTCCCAAAATTGTAAATTTTACAAAGGAGAATGAGATGATGAATGCAATACATAGAAATTTATTAAAAGAAGTAATAGGATTTCACGAGATTCCCATAGGGGCTTATAATATTAGAACAAATGGAAAAGCAGTTGGAAGAAATACAACTGAGAATATAGATATTGTTATCAAAACAGATAAACCGGGAATTGATATCATTATTAAACCTAATACAAAGAATGAGAGTGTACATATACCTGTTTTATTAAGTGAGAGTGGTTTTAGAGAAATGATATATAATGATTTTTATGTTGGAGAAAATTCCGATGTAACTATTATTGCCGGTTGCGGAATTCATAATGGTGGGAGTGAGGCATCTGAACATAGCGGTATCCATAGTTTTTTTATTGGTAAAAATGCAAAAGTAAAATATGTAGAAAAGCACTATGGAACTGGCGATGGTAATGGAAAACGTATTATGAATCCTACAACAATTATAAAAATTGATAATGGTGGTTATATGGAAATGGATACTGTACAGATTGAGGGGGTTAATTCCACAAAGCGTGTAACAAAGGCTACTTTGAAAGATAGTTCTACATTGGTTATTCAAGAGAAAATAATGACTCATGGAAATCAAACTGCTGAGACAGAATTTGAAGTGGATTTAGATGGTGTGAACTCTAGTACCAATGTAATATCAAGATCTGTAGCAAAAGATAATTCACATCAATTATTTTTATCCAAAATTAATGGAAATAATAAATGTGCAGGGCATACAGAATGTGATGCAATTATCATGGATAATGCAAGTGTAAGAGCAATTCCTGAAATTGTAGCTAATTGTATTGATGCAAGTTTGATTCATGAAGCAGCTATTGGGAAGATTTGTGGTGAACAGCTTATTAAGCTAATGACCTTAGGGCTTACCGAAACAGAAGCAGAAGAACAGATTATTAATGGATTTTTAAAGTAATTATAGGATATAATGAGTGAGATTATGTTTTTTACAGAATATTAATGCATGAAAAAAGATATTGACTAAAAATGAATAAAGGGTGACATAACATAAATATCACCTTTTATCTAAATATATATTCTTCATCCATTTTATTTAATGTAAGTTATATTTTGATTTTCTGAAGAATTTATATTATTTAATTTTTTAAGTTCTATGGCTAAAAGAACAAGAGAAAGTACAAATACCATTGCATCAGTAACTGAAGAAGATAACCATGTTCCTTTTATTCCTATAATTTTAGTAAGAATTATAGCTATAGGCATAAAGAGTATTACTTGTTTTAAAATAGTTATTAGTGCAGATTTCCCGCCTTTGCCTATTGATTGGAAAAATGTCATAGACATAACTATAAGTCCTGATACTGGGAAGGTTAAAAACATAAGTCTAAAAAATTCGTATCCATTTTCGATTATAGTCTTATCATTAATAAACCAACTTAAAACAACTCTAGGTTTAAGCATATAAAAACCCCATAATATTCCAATAAAGATAGTAGAAGCTATACTAAAGATTTTAACAGCATCTTTAACACGATCATATTTTTTAGCTCCAAAATTCATTCCTACTATAGGTTGAAGTCCTTGTCCGATTCCCCAGATAGGTATAAATGTAAACATTAAAATCCTAAGAGCTACACCCATTAATACCAATTGTTCATCACCACCATATATTGAGGTAAGCTTATACAAAGCAGTTTGTTGTACTAGATACATAAGTTGCATCATTGCAGCTGAACCTCCTACGGATAATATCTCTGGCATTAAATCGAAAGCAAACTTTAATTTATTTACTGATAGAATTGATTTGTTACGTTTAAAGTATATAAATGTAACTAGAGCCTGGATTATTTGTGCAATTATTGTAGCTATAGCTGCACCTTCAACGCCGAAATTTAAAGTCTTTATAAATATTGGATCTAAAATGATATTTAATATCGCACCTAATGCCATAATACTCATAGCTTCTTTCATCTTTCCCTCTCCTCTTATGAGCATATTAGCACTTTGTGAAAAATTAACAAAGAATGATCCAATATAAACTATTCTTAAATAGTTTATGCCTGATTTTAATATTTCTCCTTTAGCCCCTGAAAATCTAAGCAAGTTTTCTGAAAAAAAGCATCCTAATACAGTTACAGTTAATGATAATACTAATACAGATAGTATTAAATTAGCTAAAATTTCATTAACAACTTTATCATCTTTTGCTCCAATAGCTCTAGATAAAATTGAAGATGAACCAACACCTACAAGTACAGCAATACAATTGTTTATAAAAGTAAATGGAGAAGATATGCTTACAGCAGCTAAGGCAGTTTCTCCTACTAACTTTCCAACAAAAATAGCATCACATAAATTGTATAAACCTATGACTAGCATTCCTATAATGCCTGGAATAGAAAGTTTTAAAAGCAATGTAAACATATTACCATTAATTAATTCTTCACGATTTTTATTCATAAATATCCTTCCTTTTTTAAAATTATTTTTTATGATAGTGAGTACTAATAATTTTGTGATTAATTGATTATATTTTTATCTGCCTCCTTTAATATCAATGGACATATCCTATAAGGGGTTTAAGAATGATTGTCTGTATCGATTGTATAAAAAATTAGTATATATTATCTACTCACATAAGGATTTAAAATAACGAAAAAAGGATTATTTCAATTTATAGATTTATATGTATTTATTGTGATATTTAGGATTAAAATAAAACACTATGTGAAATGATATATCTTAGATAAATATATATATTTATTTGTATAGATTAGAATAATAAAAAACCAAAGTATTATATAAAATTAAGTGATAAAGTAATTTATGATAGTATTTTAAGTAATAAATAATTATAAATAAAAGCCTACAAATATAAATATTCATATATTTGTAGGCTTTTAAGTTATATAAGGAATATAGTTTAAGTTATAAAGTAATTTATTTTTTCATTAATAGTTTCATTTGAGATACTAAAGGATCGGCTATAGTACCAACCACTATTTGGAAATTTTTATCATCAAGCTTCATAATTCCATTAGCGCCTAATTCTTTAAGTTTAGCTTCATTTATTTTGCTTCCATCAAAAACAACAAGTCTTATTCTAGTTACACAAGCATCTATAGAATCAATATTTTCAGAATTACCGATAGCGTTTAGTATTCCTTTAGCTTTATCTTCTAATTTAGAATGTCCACTTTTTTTAGGCGTATCAACATTGATATTTGTATTAACTTCTGAATCTAATTCCCTTCCTGGTGTAGGTAAATTGAATTTTTTTATAAAAAATAAGAATAAAAAGTAGTATATTGCTGCAAATATTAAACCTATGGGAATTATAAATAGTGGTTTAGTTGATATACCAAAATTAAGACCATAATCTATAAGACTTGCAGAAAATCCAAATCCACATTTTATTCCTAAGGCTGAAGTAAGGGCTAGGGCTATACCAGTTAACAAAGCATGTATTGCATAAAGAACAGGAGAAATAAACATAAATGTAAATTCTATTGGTTCAGTAACTCCTGTAAGGAATGCAGTAAATGCTAAACCTAAAAGCATACCTGAAACTGCTTTTTTATTTTCTTCCCTAGCAGCTTTGACCATAGCAAAACAGGCTGCAGGAAGAGCAAACATCATTATTACAAAAAAACCAGTCATATAAGTTCCTGCAGTAGGATCTCCAGCGAAAAACCTATTTAAATCTCCATTAGCAATTTTACCTGCTGGATTTTTAAATGTACCAAATTGGAACCAAAATATTGTATTCATAATATGGTGTAATCCAGTTGGAATCAAAAGTCTGTTAAATAATCCAAAGAAAAATGCTCCAACAGCTCCAGCTCCTGCAACTGCATTACCAAAATTATTTATAACATTTTGAATTGGAGGCCATACAAATCCTGATACAATACCTAAAATTAAGGAGTATAAAGAAGTTATAATTGGAACAAAACGTTTTCCTCCAAAGAAACCTAGATAATCTGGAAGTTTAATATTTTTATACTTATTGTAAAGCGATGCAGATAATATACCTACAATTATACCGGATAGAACTCCCATATTAATTGTATCATCAAATTTTAAAGAAACATTTGTTAGCACAAGGTAGCCAACAGTAGCAGAAATTGCAGCAACACCATTATTTTCCTC
The DNA here is from genome assembly GCF_001276985.1 of Clostridium botulinum. Lineage (GTDB taxonomy): Bacteria > Bacillota > Clostridia > Clostridiales > Clostridiaceae > Clostridium_F > Clostridium_F botulinum. The sequence goes on along the minus strand of NZ_LHUL01000026.1, from coordinate 405,963 downwards.
TGCTAATCCTACAGCTATACCTATAGCAAAAATAAGGGATAGGTTATCAAAAATTGCGGAACCGGCTGAAGACATCCAAGGAATACCACTTGGTAAAGAACCAACCCAACTCCAGATATCGGGCTGACCTAACCTAAGTAGTAAAGCAGCCGCTGGTAATACAGCAATAGGAGTCATAAGCGATTTACCTAGCCTTTGAATTTTTGATAAAAACTTACTGTTTTTTGCCATGTTTGTACCTCCTATACATATTTAATAATATACTTCTATTTAATTTGTATAGATATTTTAGCAGAATACATCTTTAATTAACTTAAGAATTTATTTATTATTAAGTTAAAGTATTGCAAGAGAATAAAAGATGAAAGAAAATTCTTAAAATTAACATTATAGATGCATTCCTTAGAATAAATATACTTATAAACAGAGTTCTTGGCTTCAGAGGGAGTTTTTACTCCCTCTAAAGCTTATTAGCAGACTTCTTAGGAGTTTTACTCCTTAGAAGTCGTTACCCTTTAGGGGAAATCGCTATTCGGGGCCATAGCCGTTCTTTACTCCCATTTTTAAGAAAAGCAGAGAGTCCAAATCTTCGATTTGGTGCGAATCGCTTTTACAGAGTGCGATGGGAGTATTAGAGCGGGTAGTCATCAGATAAATATGGATTTAGTTAAAAATTGCAACAAAAAAAGCCGAAAAGGTATAGATAACCTTTTCAGCTTTTGCCCAACGTTGGTTGCACGCTGATAAATTAATTATAATCTATTGAAATAAAAATGTCAATAGATTAAATTTTGCTAATTTTAAAGAAATAAGATTAATTATTGACATAAGTTAATTTAGGCTATATACTGATAGAAGTATTAAACGTGTAACTGTTAAATCAGGCATAAGTTAGGGATAACTTATGCCTTTTTTTATTTGAATTTTTATAAAATGTAGGCAATATCTGTATTGCCTATACTTAGGAGGTTTTAAAAATGTTTGGCTTTTTTAATAGAGAACACAAGATTCTTGCTCCAGTTGCAGGGAGAGTATTAGAATTATCCGAAGTGCCAGATGAAGTATTTGCAAGTAAATTAGCAGGAGATGGTGTTGCTATTGATTGTGAAGATGATATTATTGTGGCTCCAGCAGATGGAGTAATTTCTTTAATATTTAAAACTAATCATGCTTTTGGAATTATATTAAAAGATGGAACAGAGCTTTTAGTTCACATTGGCATTGACACTGTTAAATTAGAAGGCAAAGGATTTCAAAGATTATTACAGGAAGGAGATAAGGTCAAAGCAGGGAATCCTATTATTAAGATAGATAGGGAGTTTATTAAATCTCAAGGATATTCTTTGATTACACCTATGTTAATAACAAATCCTGATAATGTTAAAAATATAGAATGTAAAACAGGCTTTAATGCTAAGCCTGGAAAGGATATATTGATTAGCTATACTAGTAAATAATCATAAACTTATTTATAATGTTAAAAATAAAGTTTATTTATTAAGGCGTAATACTAATATAATTTATGAATATTGGTATTACGCCTATTGGTGTAAAAATAATTTTATTATTGTTTTTGTATTAAGGTTTTCCCAATTATATGAAAGTAAGAATTTCTTGAAGATTAAGTTTTACAGTAGTGTAGTAATTATTTATATGGAAAAACTAATTAAATTCTTAATTTTCAGTAGGAAAACTTCTGAATTTTTCTATGTGAATAGCAATATAGGCTGTTTCTTCTTTGGACACATTTACGGAAAGTTCATCTTCTATTATTTTGCTTACTTTTTTAGCTAATTTATATGAAATTTTATATTGATTTTTTATAGCAGTTAAAAGTTCATTTTTTATTGGTGTATTGTTTAAAATTCTTTCTATTGCAAATCTTATATGGGTTAAAAATCGAGCATAGTCTAAGGAACTTTTATCTATTTCTATGTTAAGTTCGTCTTCAAGAAATTCTATGATAGTGCTAGAAAGAAAAGCGTATTTTATAGTATTAGATAGTTTACCTTCATTTCTTGCAGAGTGAATGTGTAAAGTTATAAATCCTGCTTCTTCATCAGGAATAACTAGATTAAGTCTATCTTCTAACATTTTTATTGCTTTTTTTGCTATAGTAAATTCTCTTTTATATAGAGTTTCTGTTTCTACTAAAAATGGATTTTCTATGGAATTATTTTCCATAAGTCGCTTTATAGTGTAAGATATATGGTCAGTTAAAGATACATGTATTTTTTCATTTAAAGGCTCATTTAGTTCGTCAGAAATCATTGAAATTACTTCTTCACATAAACCTATAATATCACTATCTACATTTGACATTAAAAATTTAAAGTTATTAAAATTATTTTCATTTTGCATAGTGAATATTTTATCAATTTTTATATCAAAAGGAATATTATCTCCCGGATGTTTTCCAAAACCAATACCTTTACTAAAAAGAATTTTTTCTTCCTCATTTTCATATACTAGTAAAACATTATTATTAAATACTTTTATAACCTGATAGCAATTGTCTTGTAAATTATTCATTACAATTCCTCCGAAATATATAAATTTTATACTATATTATAAAAACTCTCTTTATAATATAGTATAAAATCAAATAAAATATTTTACAAGAGAAATTGGTATATACAACATAACAATATAATGATATAATGTATTTAGATTAGAGGTTGAAATTATTATTAAGTTTAAGTTTTATTAAAATAGATATATCTTAATAAAATATTTATTTTAATTTAGAAATAAAGCAAAAACTATTATATAAATAGAAAAAGTAATATGATACAGGTTTAGATGAACAAAGAAGGGATCAGTGATATGATGAAAATTGTTTCTAAAAAAAATCCAATACCTCTTCATTATCAGATTAAAGAGATATTACAAGAGATGATAGAAAATGAAGAATTAAAACCTGGAGATGCTGTACCTACGGAAAGAGAACTTTGTGAAATCCAAGGTGTTAGTAGAATGACAGTGAATAAGGCCATAATGTCTTTAGTTAACGAGGGATTATTATATAGAGAACAAGGAAAAGGGACTTTTGTTGCTAAACCTAAAGAAAATAAAGAAATAGCTGGTTTAAAAAGTTTTAGTGAGATAATGCAAGATAAGGGATTAAAAACAGAAACAAGAATTTTATTTTTTCACATAAAGGAGGCTACAAAGAAAATAAAATCTGTTTTAAATTTATCAGATAATAATAACAAAGTTATTGAAATAAGTAGGCTTAGAATGTGTGAAGGTGAACCAGTGGCTATAGAAACTGTATGGATACCACATAATTTATGTAGTGATATGGAAAGACAAACCATAGAAGGAAAATCCCTGTACGAAACATTTAAAAACAAATATAATTATTTCCCTGAAAAAGCAAAGCAAACTATAGAACCTATAATTTTAAATGAATATGAATGTAAGCTTTTAAATCAAGATGAAAATGCTTTAGCATTAATGTTTAGAAGAACTACTTATATAAAAGGTGAAATTCCAATAGAGTACACAAAAGCAATTTATAGAAGTGATATATATAAGTATGAGTTGGTTTTCCAGTAATGGATTAATATTTATTAAAGTTAAGTATTACTATCATGATTAATATTAGAAAAACTTATTCTAATAAAATGGATAATGTTAAAGATATAAGTAATAAGCTAAAAGAGCAAGTCTATTATCATTTAAAAAGCTAATATTTTTAGATATGGGGTGATTAAATATGAAGGCTATAGTCAATGGAAAGATTATAATAGGTAATGAAATATTAGAAAATAAAGTCTTGTTATTTGAAAAAAGGATAGTTGATATATTAGATAGAAAGAATATTTATTTAAGTAAAGATTACCAGATTATTGATGCTAAAGGACTATATGTTTCTCCAGGGTTTATAGACGTCCATATACACGGTTCAGGTGGAAAAGATGTTATGGATGGAGAGCTAGAGTCTATAAGAGTTATAAGCAATACTATAACTAAAAGAGGTGTGACCTCATTTTTACCAACTACTATGACTATGGCTAAAGAACATATATACAAGGCCTTAGATGTTATAAAACAGGCAATGAACATGGATTTAGGTGGTGCCAAGGTTTTAGGAGCACACTTAGAAGGTCCTTTTATTAATCCAAAATATAAAGGGGCTCAAAAGGAGGACTTTATAAAGAATCCAAGCTTTGATTTTATTAAAGGTTATGAGAATGTAATAAAAATAATTACTTTAGCCCCAGAGAAAGATGAGAACTTTGAGTTTTTAAAGGATATTAAGAAAAATACAGATATAGTTTTATCTATAGGACATTCAGATGCAACCTATGAGCAGGCTATGGCTGCTATAGATAATGGAATAAGTCGTGCTACACATACTTTTAATGCTATGACTCCTTTAAATCATAGAAAACCGGGAATAATAGGTGCTATTATGAATACTGATATATCTTGCGAACTTATAGCGGATAATATTCATGTTCATAAGGGAGCTGTTAATATTCTTACTAAAATTAAAGGCAAAGATAAGATTATTTTAATTACAGATTCAATGAGAGCCGGATGTATGAACAATGGTGTGTGGGAACTAGGAGGACAGAAAGTTATTGTAAAAAATGGTTCTGCTAGATTAGAGGATAATACTTTAGCGGGAAGTATTTTGACTTTAGATAATGCGGTTAAAAATATGAAAAATAATATAGAAGCTTCTCTATGTGAAGTTATATCTATGGTAACAGTTAATCCTGCAAAAGATATAAATATATATGACAGAAAAGGAAGTATTGAAAAAGGAAAAGATGCTGATATTGTCATTTTTGATAAAGATATTAATATTAGTATGACAATTGTTGATGGAAATATTGTGACTTAGATTATTAGACACAATTAGTTATTGATTTAATAAAAGAGAAATTTAAATTTTAATGAGGTGTGTTTTTATGAGAATTATAGTAGTGGATAATTATGAAGAAATGAGTAAAAAAGCGGCAGCTATGGTAGCTAGCCAAGTTATTTTAAAACCAGATAGTGTTCTTGGATTGGCAACTGGAGATACCCCTATAGGAATGTATAAAGAAATCATAAATATTTATAAAAATCAAAAGATGGATTTCTCTAAAGCTAGAACCTTTAATTTAGATGAATACTATGGGTTAAACAGAGAAAATCCTCAGAGTTATTATTATTACATGATGAATAATTTATTTAATCATGTGAATATTGATAAAAATAATATTAATATTCCTAATGGAATGGCTGATAATATAGAAATAGAGTGTAAGGAATATGAAAGAAAAATAGATAAAGCAGGTGGTATTGATTTACAAATTCTTGGTATCGGTGTTAATGGGCATATTGGGTTTAATGAACCCAATATAAGTTTTGAATCAGAAACTCATCTAGTTAATCTAAATGAAAAAACTATAGAGTCTAATTCAAGATTTTTTAGCTCGAAAGAGGAAGTTCCAACAAAAGCTATTAGTGTGGGAATTAAAAGTATAATACATTCCAAAAAGATAATCCTATTAGCTTGTGGTAGTGCAAAATCTGACGCTGTTTCTAAAACTATAAATGGTAAAATTAACCCTAATATACCTGCATCTATTCTTCAATTACACAGAGATGTTGTTGTTATTATAGATAAGGAAGCTGCTAGCAAGTTAAATTTAAAGTAGAGTAGTTTAAAATATAAGTGTTAGGAATTCATATCCTTAAGTTATGAGGAAGAACTGCCTAACACTTTTTTAAATTCATTAATATGTAAAAAATACAAAAAAATGTTAACAAAAATACGTTTGGGAAGTATATTAATATTAACTAATATTTTTTATAATATTAAGTTCTAGGTAAGAATATACGAATAAAGTAAAAAGTGATAAACAATTACAAAGGGGGAATTTTTATGAACAATCATAAAAAAAAGAGGATTAGAGCATATGTAGGATGTATCCTATCCTTATTTATGTTATTTAGTATTATCCCTTTAAAAGAAGGGACGGCTAAGGCATCTGATTCTAATGAATCCAGAAAAAAAATTGTAGCTTATTTTACAGAATGGAGTGTGTATGGAGGTCATAATAATTATAAGATATCTGATGTACCTTGGGATAAAGTTACTCATATAAATTACGCATTTGCAACTATAAAAAATAATAAAATTGCTCTATTTGACGAATGGGCTGCTACAGGTATAGACTTTGGTGATGGATGGGATTCACCTTATAAAGGAAATCTAGGACAGATAAAAAAATATAAAAAACAATATCCAAATGTAAAAGTTCTTATATCTATAGGAGGGTGGAGTCAATCGGCTGGATTCCATAATGTAGCCAAGACTCCAGAAAATAGGAAGGTTTTTGCTGATAGTGTGGTAGAATTTATTCGTAAGTGGGATTTAGATGGAGCTGATATAGATTGGGAATACCCTACTTTTAAAAGAGAAGGAGATACTGTAGATAATCCTAATGATCAAGGAACACCTTTAGCAGACGAAAGTGAAAAACAAACTTTTACACTTCTTTTAAAAGACTTAAGAGAAACACTAAATAATGCAGGTAGAGAAGATAATAAATATTATGAACTTACTGCTGCAGTTGGATGTGGAAAAGATAAAATAGAGAAGACTGAACCTGAAAAATACTCACAATATTTAGATTTTATAAATATTATGACGTATGATATGAATGGTGCTTGGGAAAATGTAACAGGGCATCAATCACCTTTATATAAAAATCCTTATGATAATCATGAGGATATAGTAAAAAATTATTACAATGTAGATACAGCCATGAAGTTATTTGAAACTTATGGTATAGCAAAGGATAAGCTTGTAGTTGGATCGCCATATTATTCTCGTGGATGGAAAGGTGTAAAAAATGATGGACCTATAAAAGAATTACCAGGATTATTTGCTACAGCAACTGGGGGAGCAAATGGAACTTGGGATGGAGGACGTGCAGCAGGATGTAATCCTTACCATTATATAAAAGGCACTTTAGAGAAAGATTCATCCTTTAAGAAGTACAGAGATCCTTATTCAAAAGTTCCTTACTTGTATAGTGAATCTAAGGGAGAAATGTATACCTATGAAGATGAGACTTCTTTAGGTGAAAAGGTTAAGTATGTAAAAGATAATAATTATGGTGGAATAATTTTCTGGGAATTAGCAGGAGATGCACCTTTAAAGGGAAGTAGTTTAACTGATGTTATTTATAAGGGATTTTTTGGAGATGGGGGTATACCTTCAGATGATAAATTACCTAAGTCACCAGAAGTATCTTTAAAAAATAATGATAATTATGGAAACTATGATATTAATATATCTATACCAACAGATAGTAGAGGAGATAAAATTAAGTTATATGAAAATGATCAAGTGATTCTAGAAGAGGATATAAGTAAATTATCTTCCAACGAGATAGTGAAAAATTTCAAAGGAAAGAAAGAGGGCTCTTACACTTATACAGCAGAGCTTGTTAATGAATATGGTTCCTCTAAAGGTAATACTATAATTGTTAAAGCTACAGACCCTACTAAATTAAAGGCTCCTGTAATTTCTGTAGACAAACAAATTAACACAGGAGATTATAAAATATCTATGGAAGTTTTAAATGATAATAATGGTAATGAACTAAAACTATATGAAAATGGAGTGGAAATCTTAACTGAAAATATTGATGGAGTAAATGGCAAAGTATTTGCTAAAGAATTTAAAGGTAAAAAAGTGGGAGAGTACACTTATAAAGCTGAAATAGTAAGAAAAGATGATAAAATAGAAAGTAATGCTTTAAAAGTAACTGTAAAAGACGAGAATTCATCAGCTAAAGAAAGACCAGGTAAACCTTTATTAACTCATGATAATTGGTGGCCTCAAGATGGAGATTATACTGTTACTATGAATATGTGGTGGGGAGTTAATGCTGATAAGGTAAAAATATATGAAAATGGTGTTTTAATTAGTGAAGCAGATCTAACAGCCAATACTCCTCAAGCTCAAACTCATAGCGTAAAAATAAATGGAAGAAAAAATGGTAAGTACACTTATTATGCAGAACTTATAAATGGAGCTGGTATAACTAGAAGTGATGATTTAATTGTAAATGTAACAGAAAGTAATAACTAAAACAAAAAAATGTCAAGCTGAAAGTAAATTTAGCTTGACATTTTTTATTTGAAATATTAAATGTATTAAAAATAAAGTTTTTTCAATTAATGAATATTATTAGCCGAGTTTACCTGTTCTATCCAAGAAGGGCCAGATGGACCAGGTTGCTTATTTTCAGGAAGATGTTTTTCGCAAACCCTCAAAAGTGTCAAGAAATCATATCTTAAAGATATATGATCTCCACCCCAATGTTTAGAAAGTATATCATAAGATTTTTTAACATCAGCTTTCATAATATTCCAGTCAGCATCATTTGGGATATTTCTTCCATAATAAAGTCTTAATTCTTTGAAATAGTTTTCCATGTCATCCCAGGTTATATTGGCATCATAGAAGCTTTCAGTTTCTGAATCCATAGCTTTAATAACATTTTGGATATTTTCAATATGATTAGCAAACCCGGAAAGATTAAATTCCTTATTTATATCAGGGGAGTTAATAAGCTTATCTCTATGTTCTGTAAATAATTTTTTTTGAAGCAAACCATAGACGCCTCTATTATAAGCATTGTCTACTAAAACAAATTCTGCCCAAGGATCTTTAGCGTCTTTTAACACTCCGCTAAAATCATTATTGGGAATAGCATATAGAAATTCTCTTGTCATAGTAAGACTCATATAAGAAGACATAGCAGCATGGACATAAGATGGATCATTAGGTTCACCAGTTTTTAAAGTTACATAATTTTCATGTTCTGCTGAATCCGGTAAATAATCAGGATATTGTTTTTTTATTTCGTTAAAGTTACCTTTTTCTTGTTGGAAAGGGCCATCAGGATGCTTTTTCTGAATTGGCCATGACCACTTTTGGCCATCCACAGTAACAATATTTTCTGTGTATCCAGATTCTAAAGGCGTTAACCCACAAGTAAAGTTCTCTTTTATTGATAAACCAACCATAAAATTTGGATTTAATCCAAAGTATTCAGTTCCTGTTCCAATTCCCATAGCTAAGTATTTAGAAGGCATCCAAATTCTTAATCCATTTACACCATTTATAGGAACGAGCATTTTTTTTGGCATAGGTATTATAAGCTGAGTATCTGATGCAGGATTATTATACATAAGTTTATTACCAGTATTTACTTTAGCTTTAGGATTATAATAATCAACCTTATTAGCTATTAAGTCTTTTTCATTTAAATCCGGTTTATTTTTAGTAAAACTTGAAGGAAGAGAAGCGAAAGTAGGATAACTAATATCTCCTCTAATTAAGTTTGACTTAAAATTTGTGGGCGCTTTTGAGGAATGTTTTTTACCTTTAACTACAAATATTCTAGTAGTATTGTAAGGTAAAAGTCTTTCGTCTTGTTTTACATTAATTATTACATTTTTACCATTTTGTTTAAAAGAATCTGCATTAGAAACAGAAGTTATTTCATTATCAGTTTCAAAAGACATACCCCATAAAGAAAAACTACTACCTTGCCATATATAATTTTTATTAGGATTTGAAACAAACACTGCCCATTCAAAGTTAGTATCATCTTCATTTAGAACAGTATATCCTACAGCAGGATATCCACTAGCAGATTCAGGCAGAGGAACATCTATAGGAGCATCATTTTTAGTTATTTCATGAACTATAGTATTTTTAGATTTTGTAACACCAGCTGCATTTATAAGTTCAGCAGTGTACGTATAGGTTCCATTACTTTTGTTAGTTAATTTTATTTCTGCATGTTGAGCATTGGGTGAATTGTTTACCAGTTTAACCTCATGAACGAGTTTACCATTTTCATAAAGTTTCCATGCATCACCATTAGTGCCATACCACATATCCATTGAAATTGTATAATTTGGAGAACCATCCCAGTTGTCTTTAGAAAGTTGGAAATCAGATGGAACACTAGTTTGGGCATCTAGAACTTTTGAATTGTTCAATACATAAGAGTTACTATTAGATTTTAATTGGATTTTATTAAAATTTTTCTCTTCTTTATTTTTTTCTAGAGCAGAAACAGGTGTAGATACACCTAATAATATAGCTGTTGAAAGAGCTAAAGCATTTGCCTTTTTTAAGGTTTTAAAGTTTTTACTCAAAAATGTACACCTCCCTATATTTTATTTGTATAGTAAATTCTTATTATAAAATTGTAAATATATTACATAAATATAAATTATATAATTTTATAGCTAAAAATATATGATTTTAATAAATCTTAAATTTAATAATTACTTAACCTTTTTAATATAACATTTTTCGCAATATCCATAAAACTTCATTTCAAAGCCAGTAATTTTAAATAAACAATTTTTATTTATCTCAGTTTTAATAGTATCTATAAAATTATAGTGACAATCTATAATTTTTTTACAATTAAGGCAAATAAGATGAGAATGATGTTTATTATAAGCTTTGAGATTTATGTTCTTATTTACAAATAATTTATAACGGTTACCCCCATCTTCAAGTGAGAGATGGTCTAATAAATCTAGTTTTAGTAATGTTTTAATAGTTCTATAAACAGTGGCTAAACTAATTGATGGGTAAGTTTCTTTAGCTAAACAATAAATTTCATTTACTGTTAAATGGTTATCTTTATGATTTAAGAAAATTTTTAAAATTATAATTCGTCTAGTTGTAAGCCTGATATTATTAGAGTTAAAAATATGTTTATAAAATTCTAATTCTTTTGACATATAAATTCTCCTTAAAAGGTAATGTTAAGTAATAAATAACTTGATATAAATATGTGTATTATCTATTAATAATGGTTTAATATTAATAGATACATCTATAAAAAATTAATAATGATTGTCTGTATCGAGTATATAAAAAATTAGTATATACTATCTACTCATATAAGGATTTAAAATAACGAAAAAAGGATCATTTATCTTATAAAGAAATTAAAAATACTTAAGATTATTTACCTTAAGTGAAGAGATAAAGGTGTATTAAAAAAGAAGTCTTTAATTATGAGTTTATTTGTTGACAGGCTTAATATTTGGGTATAACATAAATATTAATATAATATAGTCTATTATTGAACTGGGACTAGATAGCTAGGGTTCCACCTTAAAATTTTAAGGGTTTGTGACCAAGCGCTATAGCTCTTGTTTTGCAAGAGGCACCTATTGGAATAAAATGCCCGAGGGGGAAGGTTCAGCGTGTTTTTCATACGCTGAATTTTTATCTTCTCGGGTTTTTATATTTTAAAATAAAGGAGGAGATATTTATGGGACAAGTTAAAGAGATTTGTCCAGGAGTAGCTATTGTAATTTTTAACGACAAGAAGCAAGTTTTGTTACAGAAAAGATCAGATGTGTATCTTTGGGGTATACCTTCAGGTCATGTAGAACCAGGAGAAACAGTAACCAATGCTGCAATAAGAGAGGTACTTGAGGAGACTGGATTAGATGTAGAGGTAGTACGCTTTATTGGAGTATATTCTGATCCAGAGTCTCAAATTTTTGAGTACCCAGATGGAAGAATAACTCATTTTGTAACTTGTTGTTTTCAAGCAAAAATAATAGGCGGAGAGATTTCCTGTAGGTCTTCGGAAACTTTAGACTTAAAATTTTTTCCTATAGATGAATTACCTATAGATATAGTAAAGATGCATCCTGATTGGTTAAAGGATGCACTGGCTAATGAGGGACCTTATATTCGATAAAATATACAAAAGTATTTCTGTGTTAAGTATTTAGAGTGTTAAAAACATATAAAGATAATTTAGATGAAGTTTTTTTAGGTGTTTTATAATTTTTATAATTGCAAAAAGATAAAATCTAGTGAAGATTTGCTATTTATAATAACATCTTCACTAGATTTTATCTTTCAATCATAGATTTTGGCACTTTGAGCTAATAACGTCTTTATACCAATAAAAGTTATCTTTCATTATTCTTCTTAAATCTATTAAATCAGTATCATTTCTATTTACATAGACAAATCCATAGCGCTTACGAAAACCACTAGCTGTACTAATAAATCCATAAAGAACGATGGACAATAACTAAATAGTTTAATTCCATCATTAATGGCTAAATTGTATTGTTTTAAATTTGTATTATTTTTTTAGCATATAACTGCAAAATACCTTATTTAAATTATTTATAGTTCCTATTAAAATATCCTATCCATTTAATTTGAATTTTTGTTTAATTAAATTAAATATTTATAATATTATTCGATAAATAAGTACAATAGAATTTATTAAGAATAAAGGAGATAATTTGCATGGAAACTTAATATATCTCTTTATAATAAAATTAATTAAATGATAAGAAAACTAAAGAAATTATATAAAAATTTAACAATAAAGAGAATATTGATGTTTTTGCAAACTTAAATTCATAATAACTTGATGAGGAGAAGGTGAACTATGTTAAAGAATATAAAAAAGAAAGTGAAAACACAACTAATTTCTGCTTTTTTAATAGTAGCTCTACTTATTGCTATAGTAGGTGCTGTAGGTGGAATAGCTCTTAAAAATGTAGCTAAATATGGTGAAAAAATGTATAGTACTGATTTGCAATCTGTTTATATGATTACTGATATGAAACAAAACTTGACAGAAATAAAAGGTGATATATTACAGTTAATATATGAAAAAAATAAATCTAAGAAGACAGAATTGATAAAGAATATTGAGAAAAATCAAGATGAAAATAGCAAATATCTTATTGAGTATGATAAATTACCAGGGACTGATGAAGAAAATAAAAAATTTGAAGTTTTTAAAGGTCAATTAAATCAATATAGAACATTAAGAGAAGATGTTATGAAATTAGTAGAAAATAATAATTATACTCAAGCAGAAGAGAAATATAAAGAAATATCAAAAGTTAGAGATGATATGTTTGAGAGTATAGATAAAATAATTGAAATAAATTTAAACTCGGCTGAATTATCACATGATGATATTAATTCTATTTATGCTAAATCTAATATGATTATTGCTATTTTAAGTATAGTTGGTCTTTTAATGGCAATTTTCATAGGATTACTTATTGCAAAAAATATAGCAAAGCCTCTTAATAAAATAAAAAATTTAGCAGAAAGATTAGCAAATTACGATTTTTCAACTTCCATTGCAATTACAAGGGTAGATGAATTTGGACAAACAGCTGTAGCTTTAAATACCGCGCAGGAAAATGTGAATGGATTAGTTAAGATAATTATGGAGAATTCACAGGATATAAGTGCCTCTTCTGAAGAGCTTTCAGCTACTGTAGAGGAATTATCATCAAAGGTGGAAACCATAGATACTGCAATAAATAATATTGCAGCAAGCATGCAGGAGTCTAGTGCTGCATCGGAAGAAATTAGCGCATCCGTTGAAGAAGTAGATTCAAGTGCCAATGAACTATCACAAAAGGCTATGGAAGGAAGCAATAATTCAAATCAATTTAAAGAAAGGGCCACAGAAGTCAAAAAGAATAGCCAAAAAGCTATAGAAGAATCACGAAAAATACACTTAGAAAAGAAAAGCAATATGGAAAGGGCTGTTGAAGAAGGTAGAGTCGTTGATAGTATCAAGGTTATGGCAGACACTATAGCAAGTATTGCAGAACAGACTAATTTACTTGCTCTAAATGCAGCAATAGAAGCAGCACGAGCAGGAGAACAGGGAAAAGGCTTTGCGGTAGTAGCAGAAGAAGTAAGAAGTCTTGCAGAACAATCAAAAGATGCTGTAGTAAGCATTCAAGAGACTATAATTAAGGTGCAAAATGCATTTAAAAGTAGTATTGATACAGGTAGTGATATATTAAAATTTATAAATACACAAGTAATGGAACAATTTGATGCTTATGGAGAAACAGGTGGTCAATATTATGATGATTCTGATTTTGTAAGCAAAATGTCTGAGGAAATTGCAGCCATGTCTGAACAAGTCACAGCAACATTAGGACAAGTAAGTGGAGCAGTGCAGAATATGGCAATATCTGCTCAAAAGTCTAATGAGGAAGCAGATATAATAAAAGATAGCATGAACGAAACAACTAAAGCTATAGAACAAGTAGCAGAAACGGCTCAAAGTCAAGCAGAACTTGCTCAAAATTTAAATGAAATGGTGCATAAATTTAAATTATAAGTTGAAAATTTTAGAACTATAATAAAAGGCTATGAGGAATTCTAATTAATAAGCTCATAGTCTTTTGTATAGAAATAATAAATTGCAACATTTAGATTAAGAGTATTTATTTAAAATATATATAATATTTGATGCTTTTAATAAAATATTGTTTTCAAGTATATTCCAATAAAGTATAATAATATATTAATTTAAATGATTACATGCCTTAAATTGAATTAAAATACAATTTTTAACATGAAGTATGAAGTGCTATAATGAAACCTGTAATCAAAAGGGGCCCTAATTGATAAGTTAAAAATATAATTAATGAATATTAAAATATATAAAATGTACTTAGAATTAGGAGGAAATAAAATGAAAAAAATAATGACTTTTATTATGGCAACAGTATTAACATTATGAATTTTTATGATACCAAAGCAAGTTTCAGCATCAGAAAATAAGGAGGTAGTAGCATATAGAATTTCCATGCCTGTTAATTATAATACCTTAGATACAAGCAAAATAAAAAGTGCAACATTACATTATGGTGTAAATGGATGGAAAGATGTTAAAGATGTTCAATTAAACAGAAGTATAGTAGATTATTATATGGGAAAAACTTTTGAAAGTTTTTATACAACTATTTATGTAGAAAAAGGTTCAAAAATAGATTATTGCTTTAAACAAGAATTTTATAAAGAGGGAACAAAATGGGATAACAATAATAATGAAGATTATCATATATTTGTAACAGAAAGTAACGTTAAATAGTTTAATGTAAATATAGTATTTTAGTTATTATTATATATTAATCTCATTATAATTGTCTTTGTAAATTAAATAATTTAATGAAGAAGTATTTATTAAAATTAAATATATATATAATATTAGCTTAGTTTGTATAAACTAAGCTAATATTAACAAAAAAATTTAATTTTAAGTGTAGGTGAGAAAAATGAGAGTATTTTATGCAGTTACATTTTATGAAGAAGCAAAAGAAAAATTAATAGAGTATAAAAATATAGTTGTTAATAACTCAGTTAAAGGTAGATTCACAAATAAAAATAATTTTCATTTAACTTTGGAGTTTATAGGTGAAGTTGATGAAAAAAAGTTATCTTTACTAACTAATATACTATATAAGTTACAGAATCCACCTAAGGAAGTGGTTACTTCCTATATTGGCTCATTTAAAAGGAGAGATAAGGAGATAATTTGGCTTGGAATTGAAGAAAATAAATGCCTTATCACATTGCAAAGAGAATTAAGAAATTTATTAATTAATAATGGATTCCAAATTGAGGATAGAAAATATAAGCCTCATATTACAATTGGTAGAGAAATAGTAAGAAAGGGTTTTATAGAGAAAAATATTTTTCCACCTCTACATATTCCAATAGCTTCAATAGCTCTTATGGAAAGCAAGAGAGTTAATAACCAGTTAGTTTACGAACCATTAGAAGAGCAAATTTTAGTAGTATAAATAAATTATTAAAAAGCAGAGCATTATAAGAAGATATAGCTCTGCTTTTTATAATTAATACATATAAAAATTTAGTATAAAATTGTTATACCATATATGGCATACTAATTTTATGCAGAAATTATGCTTTTTTCAGCTAATATATTTTTAGCTGTTTCATTTGCTGGCTTGTACCCTTTAATAAGAAGTTCCTTTATATAAATTTTATTATATACAAATGAAAAAATAATGCCAGAAATAAATCCACCAATTCCCAAGGTTGGAATTCCTATTGCGATACTAATTGCAACCATAATTAGTGCCCATTTAAGATCGCCTCTAATAAGTGGAACTATAAATCCAAAGAAAAATGTCGTCCATGAAAAACCACATTTAACTTCCTTACTTACTCCACTATCGTGTTTCATTAAAATTTTCATATTTTGTATGCCTCCTATAAATATGTATAAATTATCACTTATTAATATATTATACATAATTTATATAAACTCCTCTATTTTTGTTAAAAATTTATACATAATTTGTTTATAAATTCTACAAAATAATTTTGACAAATAAAATTTAACTTTATACTTATTAGTTGAGCAGATATATTATTGTTTTTTGAGATTTATATTATACAAGAAGCTTTTTTATTAGAACTCAAACAAAAATTGATGATAAGACTTTGACTATAATATTTCCTGTAATTCTTGGAATAAAAGTAGAAGTAAAAATATCAGTTCCAGATTTCCTATACTAATGTAGAAGGATATCTTTAGGACTAGAAAGTATACCTGCAACAATATTCATAATAACAAAATTATATATTTTAAAGAATAATAAAAAAATTTTCATAGGATTTAAATGAAGTGCTTGATAGTGAAATATACAAGTAGTAAAATATAGTTAACCTATTTATGCATTAACTTAGTTAATGATATTTCGATTAAAAGTATAAATTATTTGGAGGTGAATACTTTATGGATATAAAAGAAAGTATTTATGTAGCAGGAGCTAGAGAAAAAAATTTGAAAAATATTGATATTAATATACCCAAGAAAAAAATTACTGTGTTTACTGGAGTTTCTGGTTCAGGTAAATCATCTTTAGTTTTTGATACTATTGCTGCGGAATCACAAAGGCAGCTAAATGAAACTTATTCTAGCTTTATTAGGCATCGGTTACCACATTATGGACAACCAGATGTAGATTCAATTAAAAATTTATCTGTTGCTATTATAATAAATCAAAAAAGAATTGGTGGAAATTCAAGGTCAACTGTGGGGACTATTACAGATATAGCTCCATTATTAAGGCTCCTTTTTTCACGTATAGGAAAACCTTTTGTTGGATATTCTGATGTTTTTTCTTTTAATAATCCTACTGGAATGTGTATGAATTGTGATGGATTAGGAAAAGTTGATAGCATTAATATTGATAAATTATTAG
This sequence comes from Clostridium botulinum, assembly GCF_001276985.1. Lineage (GTDB taxonomy): Bacteria > Bacillota > Clostridia > Clostridiales > Clostridiaceae > Clostridium_F > Clostridium_F botulinum. The sequence goes on along the minus strand of NZ_LHUL01000026.1, from coordinate 388,872 downwards.
ATAATAATAAATCTCTTAATGAAGGAGCTATCTTGTTTCCTACCTTCAAACCTGGTGGATGGAGATTAAAGAGATATATACATTCAGGTTTGTTTGATAATGACAAAAAAATAAAAGATTATGATGAAAAAGAATTAGATTTACTTTTAAATAAAACTGATATAAAAATTGAAACAGATGATCCAGACTGGCCAAAGACATCTTTGTACGAAGGTCTTATACCAAGAATTGAAAGAAGCTTTTTAAAAAAAGAAGGTGGAGAAAGAGAGAAATATAAAAAAGAAATTAATAAAATTGTTACTAAGGAGATATGCCCTGTGTGTAAAGGTGCGAGATTAAATGAAAAAATATTATCTTGCAAAATTAATGGGAAAAATATTGCAGATTGTACAAAGATGCAAATAAATGATTTAATAATATTTATGAAAGAAATTAAAGAACAATCTGTTCAAACCGTATTAAAAGCCCTAATTAGCCGACTAGAGCATTTAGAGTACATAGGATTGGGATATTTGAGTTTAGACCGTGAAACTTCATCACTTTCTGGTGGTGAATCACAGAGAATTAAAATGGTTAAACAATTAGGAAGCAGTTTAACAGGACTTACTTATATTTTTGATGAACCTAGTATTGGATTACATCCACATGATATTGGTAGAATAAATAAATTGTTAAAGATGCTAAGGGATAAAGGAAATACTGTTCTTATTGTTGAGCATGATCCTGATATAATAAAGATTGCAGACTATATTATTGATATGGGCCCAAAAGCTGGTATAGAGGGTGGTAACATTGTTTATAAAGGAACTCCAGAAGGATTATTACAATCCAATACTCTAACAGGTAAGGCTTTGCAGTATAAACCACAAATAAAACTTCATACTAGGAAAGCAAAGAAATGGTTGTCAATTAAAAATGCAAATTTACATAATCTAAAAAATATTAACGTAGATATTCCTAAAGATGTTATGACTGTAGTAACAGGTGTAGCTGGCTCAGGTAAGAGTACTCTTATTAATGGATTGTTGCCAAAAATTTATCCAGAAACAATTTTTATAGATCAAGGAGCAATACATGCTTCAATACGTTCCAATATCGCCACTTATACAGGTATATTTGATTTTATAAGAAATTTATTTGCTAAAGAAAATAATGTTAAATCCTCTCTTTTCAGTTTTAACTCAGAAGGAGCATGTCCAGAGTGCAAAGGGCTAGGTGTTACTTATGCTGATTTAGCTTTTATGGATACTGTTATAAGTACCTGTGAAGTTTGTGAAGGAAATAGATTTACGGATAAAGTATTAAATTTTAAATTTAGGGGGAAAAATATAAGCCAAGTTTTAAAAATGACTGTTGCTGAGGCAATTGACTTTTTTAAAGAAGATGAAATATATTTGGTGTTAAGAAGGTTAGTTGATGTAGGAATTGATTATATAACTTTAGGGCAACCATTAAATACTTTATCAGGAGGAGAATTACAGAGATTAAAATTAGCTGCTCAATTAGATAGTAAAGGTAATATTTATGTATTGGATGAGCCTACAACAGGACTTCACATATCTGATATAACAAAGTTAGTGGCTATTATGAATAGATTAGTTAATCAAGGAAGTACTTTAATTGTAATAGAGCATAATTTAGATGTAATGACTCAAGCTGATTGGATAATTGACCTTGGCCCAGAGGCTGGAGAAAATGGTGGTAGAATTATGTTTGAAGGGGAACCAAAAGATATAATTAATAATGAGAATTCAATTACCGGGAAATATTTAAAAAAATATATTCTCTAAAAGAAAGGGTGAAGATAATGCTTAGGGAGGAATTAGAAGAAAATTATATGCCTTTCCAATGTATGATCATTAGCAGTGTAAATAAATTTAATTTAGAAGGGGTTTCAACTGCTCAATACTATATATTAGATATATTAGATAAGCAAGGCTCAAAGACAACTAAGGAATTAGCTGAAATAAGGGGAATAACACAGCCAGGTATATCTAAATTAAACAAAAGACTTTTAGAAAAAAAGTACATAAAGCAAGAACGACAAGAAACTGATCGTCGCTATTATAACATTTTTATTACGTCTGAAGGTAAAAAGTTTCTTGCAAGATCAGAAAAATTTGGTGAAGAAATAGTGAATTTAATAGAAAAAACACTTAGTCAAGATGAATTAAGAACATTCTCTACACTATGTAAAAAGATTACAGATTCCTATAAAGAAGAGTAATGCTAAAATATAAAATACATTTAACGCTGACGCTAATATAGCTATAGGTTATATATAAGTAAGTATGTTTTAAGCTAAAATAATAAAAGTTCCCCTTGTATTAACGATTAAATTTATTTATTTAATTTTCAAGTATATTACAAAGATTTAAAAAGTATTTAGAATAAAATATTTTATTCCAATTATTTTTTATTAAATTAATTATTTATAATGTTGTTCGATAAATAAATACAAATATTTTTTATATTTTATACAAAAATGAAAGGAATAATTGTTAGAATAGATTAATGTTAATAATGTATAATAATAAAGAAAATATTTATATAGTTTAATTATAATTAATTGTATAATTAAGTTTTAGAATCACATATGTAACAAAGGATTATAATCTTTGTAAGGTATATAAAAACTAGAGAGTAAGGTGTAATTATGTATTTTTTATTATTTCTTTTTATTGCTCTTACGGTAGGATTTTTTGCTATGCTTCGTAGGGAGCCAAGAACATTATGGATTGGCTTAGTATTTCTTTTATGGGTCGGATCTGTATTTGTATTCTTAGGTATTTTAAGTGAGACTTACGAAATAAAAATACTTCTAACTTCTATTATAGTTATTATTATAATTATTATGGTGGGATTTCCTTTATATCTCTTATCCTTTATATTTATACTTATTAAAAGCGGTTATAAACTTATAAAAAAAGAGGGTGCTCGTGTAACTAATTTTTTATCTTTATCCTTAGGAATATTTATTATATTATGGATTTGGTTTACACCAAATATTATACGAGGAGTTACAAATCCTATACTTACGGCAATTATAGCATTTATAACTTTCTTGATTACTTATTTTTTTATGATGATGTTTATTTTTGCAATATCAGCAGCAATTAATATTTATATGCCAAAAAGAAAAAAATATGATTACATTATTGTTTTAGGTAGCGGTTTAATTGGTGATAGAGTTCCTCCTCTGTTAGCTAGTAGAATAGATAAGGGGATCGAAATATATAAAAAGCAGCTTAAAAAAGGTAATCCATCTAAAATTATATTTACAGGAGCTAAGGGTGCTGATGAGAAGATTTCAGAGGGTCTTGCCATGTGGAAATATGCAAAGGATAAGGGGATTCCAACTGATCATATGATAATTGAGGATAAGGCAGTAAATACCTATGAGAATTTATATAATTCAAGAAAACTTTTAGAAGAGGATTATAAAACAAGAGAAAAAGAATATAGATGTATCGTAGTAACTAATAATTTTCATTTATTCCGTTCTTTAATATGGGCAAGAATAGTAGGATTAGAATGTGATGGTGCTGGCTCCAAAACTAAACTATATTTTTCACTTAATGCACTTATCCGTGAATATATAGGAGTTATGTATATTTACAAAAAAATTAATATGATTATTATAAGTTTGGCATTTTTATTTAGTATATTAATGACTATTATAGACGTTTATCTTGTTAGACCTTTCTTATAATAATTAAATATTTTAAAGATTATAATCACACTGTTAAATCAAATATTTTGGCAGTGTGATTTTTTTTATAAAATATTATAGTATAGTGTAATAGAAAGTTGCTGCGATAAAAATAAGTTGTAAATAAAAATATAACACCAAGTTTTTACAAGAAAGTATTGAAATATATTAGGTTATATGATAGTATAACTTTAAAAACTAAATATTATAAAGCCCTTTAAATGATCCTGAGAGATTGTAAGGCAGATATCTAATAAGTCTATACAAATGTCTTGGCGAAGGGTCGAGACATTTTTTGTTGTAAATATAGATGAAAGGTGGAATTAGGGTGAATTTAAAGGCTGTAATAATGGATGAAGTAAAAATAAAAAGATCTATCACTAGAATTTCTCATGAAATAATAGAGAAAAACAAAGGTGGACAAGACGTAGTATTGGTAGGGATAAAAAGAAGAGGAGTACCAATAGCTAAAAGAATTGCAGAAAACATAAAGAATTTTGAGGATATAGATATTCCTGTAGGCATTTTGGATATATCTTTATATAGAGATGATTTATCTGAATTATCAGAGGATCCAATAGTTAAAAATAATAAATTAGATGTAGATATTAAAGGCAAAAAAATAATTTTAGTAGATGATGTAATTTATACAGGAAGAACTGCAAGGGCAGCTATACAAGCAATATTTGATAATGGTAGACCAGGTAAAATTCAATTAGCTGTCTTAGTAGATAGGGGACATAGAGATCTTCCAGTAAGACCAGATTATGTTGGTAAAAATATACCTACTTCATTAAGCGAAGCTATTTTAGTAGAACTTAATGAAATTGATGGTAATGATTCAGTTAAAATCCTTGTACATCCTTTATATAAATAATATTAAAGGTTAATTGCAGAAAATTTTTATATTATTATATATGAATTTTGTACAGGGTTTTTATAAAGTTATTTTTAACCTGAAAATTAAGTTAGATTAAGAATTATTATATTTATCTTATTAAAGAATACAATATAATATTTAAATTTAGGGAAATGTTAAAAACCAGGAAAATAAATTGAACAATAGAATAAAGAAAAATAAACTGTGCTGTTTTTGGTGGTAAAGATTTTGGGATTTTTAGAAAAATATAGGTATTGTTAAAAAAATGACGAAATCTAGGGCAAAACTATGGGTAAATTCACCACATTGTAGCATGGAGGTCGATTTTGTCTTAAATAATGAAAATAGACCATTTCTAAGTTAGAAATGGTCTATTTTTTTTGTTAAACTATTGTTATAACTGCAATTAACCTTTAAATATTAAATATAAAGGAGGAATAATATTGGAAAATAAATTAACTTATATGAAAGAAAGGGAAGAAGTTTTTACACCTCTTCTAGCTATTGAAGAAGCATCAAGATGTTTGCTATGTCATGATGCACCCTGTACAAAGGCATGTCCAGCAGGTACAAATCCCGGAAAATTCATACGTTCATTACGTTTTAGAAATTTTAATGGGGCCGTAGCTACAATTCGTGAAAATAATATATTAGGAGGAGTCTGTGCAAGAGTCTGTCCTACAGATAAATATTGTGAAGGAGCCTGTAGTAGATGTGGTATAGATAAGCCTATTCAAATAGGGAGACTTCAACGCTATTTAGCAGATTATGAACAATCAACAGGAATAAAAATTTTAGAAGCTGTACAAGCTACAAAAGAAAAAGTAGCTATTATAGGTTCAGGTCCAAGTGGACTTGCAGCGGCAGCTCAATTAGCTTTAGAAGGCTATAAAGTCACTGTATTTGAAGCTAAAAATCAATTAGGTGGATGGTTAACTTATGGAATACCAGAAGATAGGCTTCCACAAAAAGTTGTTGAAAATGAAATTGGATACATAAAAAATTTAGGTGTCCATTTTAGAACTAACTGTAAAGTTGGAAGAGATGTTAGTATAGATGATCTTAGAAAAGAAGGTTTTAAAGCATTTTTAGTAGCAGTAGGCATGCAAAAGAGTAAAGATATAGAAGTAAAAGGTAATAATTTAGAAGGAGTTGTTGCTGGAACAAATTTTTTAGCAGAAGCTAAAATTTCTAAGGGAAAAGTTAAAGTTGGCAGCAAAGTTATAGTTATAGGTGGAGGAGATGTTGCTATGGATTGTGCTGTAACTGCTAAATTATTAGGATCAGAAGATGTTAAGATAGTTTATAGAAGAACTATAGAAAGAATGCCAGCAGATAGAAAGGAAATAGCTTATACCCAAGATTTAAATATACCAATATTTACAGGATTAAAGCCAGCTGAAATAATTGGACAAGCTGGAAAAGTGGATAGATTTAAAGCTACAGGAATGTTTGATGATTCAGAATTAAATCTTCCAGCAGATATGATTATATTTGCTATTGGACAAGAAGCAGAAGAAATAAAAGAATTAAAAGAAGCAGTAAAAGAAGTAGCTGCAACAAAGGAAGTAACAATAGTAGAATTTAATGAAAAGGGAACAATTAAAACCCTAGATTATGCTACTAATATAGATGGGATTTTTGCTTCAGGAGATATAATTGAAGGAGATAAAACTGTTGTAAATGCTGTAAAAGAAGGAAAAGAAGCAGCAAAGGCCATAGCAAAATATTTATTAGCTAAGAAAGAAGGTGTAAGATAATGAAAAGAAGAGATCTTTCCATAGAATTTTGTGGAGTAAAGTGTGAAAATCCATTTTTCTTATCATCATCACCAGTAGGAAACTGTTACGAAATGTGTGCTAAAGCTTTAGAAATTGGTTGGGGAGGTATAGTATTTAAAACTATAGGCTTCTTCATTGCAAATGAAGTTTCTCCACGTTTTGATAATTTAGAAAAAGAAGGAACTTCATTTTTAGGTTTTAAAAATATGGAGCAAATAGCAGAACACTCACTAGAAGAAAACTTAGAAGCTATGAAAAGACTAAAACAAAATTATCCCAATAAAGTTTTAGTGGCTTCAATAATGGGACAAAATGAAAAAGAGTGGGAAGAACTTGCAAAACTTGTTACAGAAGTGGGAGCAGATATAATAGAATGTAACTTTTCATGTCCACAAATGACTAGTAGCGCCATGGGATCAGATGTGGGACAAAATCCACAATTAGTTAAAAAATATTGTGAAGCAGTAAGAAGAGGAACTGATATTCCAATACTAGCTAAAATGACTCCGAACATAGGAGATATGAGTGTGCCGGCAATAGCCTCTATAGAAGGTGGAGCAACAGGTATAGCTACAATAAATACAATTAAGTGTATTACAGGAGTGGACTTAGATAAATTTATAGGATATCCTATTGTAAATGGAAAATCATCAATTTCAGGATACTCAGGAAAAGCAGTAAAACCAATAGCTTTAAGATTTATACAACAATTAGTAACAGATGGAAGGCTTAAAAGTGTTCCAATAAGTGGTATAGGTGGAATAGAAACTTGGGAAGATGCCGCGGAATTTATATTGTTAGGATCAAGAAACTTGCAAGTAACTACTGCTGTAATGCAATATGGATATAGAATAGTAGAAGATATGATAGAAGGTCTTTCATATTATATGAAAGAAAAAGGCTTTGAAAAATTAGAAGATATGGTGGGATTAGCAAATAAAAACATAATTCCAGCAGAGGATTTAGATAGGGGATATATTGTGTACCCGAAATTTAATGAAGAAAACTGTGTAGGTTGCGGAAGATGCTATATATCTTGCTATGATGGTGGACATCAAGCAATCAAATGGGATGGTAAAAATAGAAAACCTATATTAGAGAAAGAAAACTGTGTAGGATGTCATTTATGTGCTAATGTGTGTCCAGTACAATGTATATCAAAAGGAGAAATAGAGTTTAAAAAGGATGAAATAGCTAGAGAGATAATAGTTTAATATAAATTTATTATCTTTTATGCCTGGTACCTTTTGTGAAAATTTAATAATTTTATAAACAGATTAAAAACCACTTATAATTAGTGGTTTTTAATCTGTTTATAAGGAAATTATATAAAATTTAGTAAGATCTAAGAGAGTTAATAGTAAGTTTCTTCATTATTAAATTCTAAAATTATTTCAGTATAGTAGTTATTATATTATTTATAATTGCAACCAGTAGCTTAATATTATTTAAGCAAATATCCAATATTTATAATAATAAAGAAATATATATTAATCTAAGAAGGTGCTAATAATAAGCATATAAAGAAAATTTTATTTGAAAGTAGAAAAATAATAAATTAATAGTTATAGTTAATCTAATGTTAAAAACATCTGTATTTAACTTTTGGAGATTTTGATATAATTATATGTAAGCTATATTAAAGTGTAAATTATAGTTCAGAGAGGAATTCATATTTATGGATAGAGTTATTATACACGTTGATATGGATGCATTTTTTGCTTCTGTAGAACAAATGGATAATAAAAAACTTAAGGGTAAACCTGTAATAGTAGGTGGAATAGGAGAAAGAGGAGTAGTTTCTACTGCATCTTATGAGGCAAGAAAATATGGGGTACATTCAGCTATGCCTGTTTTTATAGCTAAAAAGAGATGCCCTTTTGGCATATATGTACCTGGAAGGCATGAGAGATATAAGGAAGTTTCAAACAATATATTTAAAATATTATATAAGGTTACTCCTATTATTGAGCCTGTATCCATAGATGAAGCATATTTAGATATCACCAATATTAAAGAAGAACCTATTAAAGTGGCAGAACATATAAAAAAGAGAGTTAAAAATGAAATGGGATTAACCTTATCTGTAGGAATTTCATATAATAAATTTCTAGCAAAGCTTGCTTCTGATTGGAATAAACCAGATGGTATAAAAATAATAAGACAAGATATGATTCCAAGCATACTTATGCCACTTCCTATAAACAAGATTCATGGAATAGGTAAAAAGTCAGTGGAAAAATTAAATAACATAGGTATTTATACTGTGGAAGATATGCATAAGCTATCTAGAGACTTTTGTATAGAGTATTTTGGAAAATTTGGAGTAGAAATATACGAGAGAATAAGAGGAATAGATTATAGAGAAGTAAAAGTTAGTAGAGAAAGAAAGTCCATAGGGAAGGAAATAACCCTTAAAAAGGATATAACAAATAAAGAGGAAATGAAAAAATATCTTTTGGACTTTTCAAATAAAGTATCTACTAATTTGTATAAAAGAAATACTGGAGGAAAAACTGTTACTGTAAAAATAAAAACTTCTAATTTTCAAACTCATACAAGGAGTAAAACCGTAAATGATTATATAAGGGATAAAGATGAAATTTATAATATAGCCTGTGATATATTAGAACATATAAATTTTAAGGAACCTATAAGACTTATAGGGCTTACTGTATCAAATTTAGGAGAAAATAAAATTAAGCAATTGACCTTTAATATTTATTAAGTTAAATAAATTTCAGTAAATATAACTAAAAATAAATATTAATTTAAAGTTTACACAAAACTGTAATTGATTTATAAATAATATAAAATATATTGTAAAAGATAAGCAATTTTAACCCCTGTGGATAGTATATTAATATTATTATTCACAGGGGCTAGTTTATTTTAGAGCTTTATTAATCTTATCAACATAATCTTTAACTTGTTTATCTTCCAATGGAGCTCCTTTATACCAAGCATCTTTTATTTTATCATTATTGTTAAAATATTTAGCTTTCATTATGATTTCAGGTCTATATTCAAAATGCAATGTATCAAAATGGTTCCATTTTCCTCCCCATATAAAATTATTTTTTTCAAATGTTTCTACAATTTCTTTTGGATAAGAGGCTATTCTCTCCTGTCCTTGACTTTCAGTAGCCCATTTCCAATAATCCCTATTATCTCTTACTAAATCAATAGCGATTCCAAAGGCATGGGGACTTAAAAGATTTGTACCTGCAATATGTCTATAGTTAAAAGTACCATTAAGAGGATATATATAAGAGTTTAATTTACCGTTATTTTTTGAAATACCATGAAGTTCATATAAAACATTTTTTAAACTTTCTGCAGCTTTGCCGTTATTATTAAACTGAACTGCTCCATAGGGTGTATTGATGTTTTTTAAATTCTTTTCGATTGTGCTAGAATTATTTCCATAAACGTCTTCTAACAAAGGATATACTCTAAATCTACCAGGATCGAAATTTTTATCCATTAATTTACCTGTGGTATCTAAGGGATAAATTTGTTCCATCATATTCTGTATATCTGAATTATATATTTTTTCTTCAAAATTTTTATTTTTTTTATCATCATAAAGAATTTTTTTACCCGATTCCATTACTATATATATTTTATCATTTTCACATTTAATATCTTTTATATACTCGTCATAGGCCATCATCAAACATAAAATATCCTGTTTCATAGTTATACTATATGATGTTTCATCTTTATTATTTTTCATATTTGAAGCTTTAACGATATAAGTATTACTACAAAAAATAAAAAATAATATATTTAAAATAATAATTTTTTTTATTAATTTTTTAATTGTGAATCACCTCTTTATTGGAATTTTAGTTTATTTCATGATCAATGCTAAAATAGTTTTTACATAATTTCTGTAAACTACCGTTGGTTTTATGTGGGTCGTTCATTACTTAAAGCTAAGGATAAATTAATATAAAAAATATACAATTTTTAGAAATGTACTCTAATCAACCAAAATTTTATTCCTTTATCATTCCAACCCAAATCCCAAGGAACTTTATTTCTATCTGTATTATGACAACTTACTAAAGAGTAACCTTTGGAATCTGCCCCAGTTACTACAGATATATGAGTTATATCACCTTTTTTTTCATAAGCTACAAAATCTCCAGGTAAAAGATTGTAAGATGCTTTATATACTTTTTCATAATCTCCATGAGCAATTACAGAGGCCCTACCACTATAAACCATGTAATCTTTAAATCCATCTGCATTTACCCAAGCTCTGGTAGCGCCCTTAGGATCATAGTTCCAGGCTGAGTTTTTTCTCAATTTTCCTCCTTCAAATAAAATTTGAGATGCAAAATTTGCGCAATCTCCCCCTTGAGAATTATAATTTCTATATTTTTTATTATATTTATATCCATATTCTCCATTACTAGCAGTTCCGCAATATTTATCGGCATATTCTATAGAATTTAGTCTTCTTTCATCTAAATTAGAAAAATCTCTGTAGCTATTACTTAATATATATTCTCTTATGTCATCTGGTTTTTTTAGATTATTTATATTAAGGGAATCTGCAAAAGGATCTTTATACCATTCTTTTGTAATTACCCATTTCTTATCATGTTTAGCAAGATTAATTAAATGGTTTGTACCTATAGTAAAGATATTCACTTTTTCAGGAGCATTTTCATAAATATATTTATACTCAGTAGAACATAATAAATTAATTGAATATTTATCTTTATTTTCTTTTATATTTCTAATAACAACTTTAGGTTTTATATCTATAAATTTAACACCTTGCTTTTCTTCCCAGTTATGAAGATACTTTATCTTTTTTTTCTCATGTTCATAGGCCCATGTTCCATATTTAGTGTTAGTGTCATAAATAGATTCAATGAATTCCAAGTCACCTTTTAATGATGCTTTATTTCTATTTTCAAAAATAGAATCTATTAATTTAGTAATTTCAGTATTATCAGCAGCTTTATAAGCTAAAACATTTTTCCATTGAAATAGTACTATAAAAGAAATTGATAAGATTATTACTATAATAAATTTAGCCATGATTTTGTTAGTTTTATTTTTTTGAAAAAATCCCATAATCTTTATCTCCTTTATCTGGTATTATAAAGCATTTTTTCAAGTTTATTTTATAATTTAGTCTATAATATTATGGTTTAAAATTTATTAAAATAAACATTTTAATTTTTCATAATTATATAAAAAAAGGATTAAATTCAAAATTTATAAAGAATGACATTGAATTTAATAATAGTACAAAAATGATAATGCACTATGTTATATTGTAATATTAAATTTTAGATTATGTATAGAAAAAAACACCCTTAAAATATAAAAAATTTAAAAATGTCTTTTATCTAACAATACCATTATCATTAGATTTCCATTTGATCTTTCTAATTTTATTCATAGTTATATCTTTCTTCGTACTTATTTTAGATAATGTAGATTAAATTTATTTAGTTTTTAATATTTTTAATGAAATAATCCATATTATAAATATATTTAAACAAAATTTTAAAACTGATGATATAAATATAAAATTTTGTTATTTAAATTAATTAATAAACTATGTATTGTCTAAGACAGCTAAATTCTTTAAAAAATAATTTCTATAATTATAAATATGTGGGGGTAATTGTATTTAGGAAAAGTGTTATATGGTATTATTAGATTTGGAAATGATAGTATAAAATAAGTAAATAAGTTTTTTTATTAATAGTAAATATTAATGAAAGGTAGTGAACGTTGTTATAATTGTTTTGAACTAAGATTAAGTAGATCTGCTGAATATGCTAAATCAAAAAGATTTGATTATTTTACTACTACTCTAACAATAAGTCCTTTAAAAAATGCAACAAAAATAAATGAAATTGGATTAGAATTAGAAAAGAAATATAATATTAAATTTCTCAATTCTGATTTTAAGAAAAATAATGGTTATAAATATTCTGTGGATTTATCAAAAGAATATAATTTATATCGTCAAAATTACTGTGGTTGTGTTTTTTCACAGCAAGAATACATTAATAGGATAAAAAATAAAAAAATATATTCTATTAAGAAAGTAGTTTTTTATAGATTTAATAAAAAGCATGTTTATACTAATTTAAAGATGCTAGAAGTTGTTTTTATAAATTATAAGGTATTCTTGCATATAGATAGTACTGTAAGAGTGATTTTTTTATTTTATAGCCTTCAAACATAGTCAATAGAAACTTATAAAATTTATAATTTTTGGAAAGCTCTATAATAAAAAATATACAATATATAGTGAAAAAATAAGATCTTTATACAATATATAGAGTTTATCTTGTTAAACAATGGTTATATGATATTGATTTTAAAAATAATAACTTATATAATTTATTTAACAACGGTTATTTTATAATATTTTTTATTGATTAAATAAATTTTTAGAAAGTAAGGTTTGAGCAATGAATATTAAAATAAAAAAGAGAGATGGACAATATGAACCACTACAAGTAGAAAAAACAAAAAAAATGGTTAAGCTAGCCTGTGAGGGTATAGAAGGATGTGACCCTCTTGAACTAGAGTTGGATTCCAGAATACAATTTAGAGATGGTATGACTACTAAGGAAATTCAAAGAACTTTGATACAAACTGCCATCGAAAAAGTTATTCAAAATAGCAAAGATAACAATGGAAATAATATAAAAAAAACTAATGCTAATTGGCAGTATGTTGCTGCAAGACTTTTATGTTTTGATTTATACAAGGAAGCTAAAATCAGCCGACACTATAATAGCTTTGGTTATGGTGATTATTATCAATTGGTAAAGAAATTAGTTAAAATTAAACTTTATGGAGAGTATTTAATCCAAAATTATTCTGATGAAGAAATCAAAGAATTAGCAAAGTATATAGTACCAGAAAGAGATGAATTATTTAATTATGAAGGATTAAAATTATTAAATGATAGATATTTAATTAAGGGGAATAATGGAGAAATATTAGAGCTTCCTCAAGAACGCTTTATGACAATAGCTATGCATTTAGCTATTCCTGAGGGGGATAAAAAAGTTTTTTATGCAAAAAAGTTTTATGATCTTTTAAGTGAGTTAAAAGTTACAGTGGCCACTCCTACTTTAGGAAATGCAGGTACACCTTTTTATCAGTTAAGTAGCTGTTTTATATCTGTTGTAGGGGATAATTTATGGTCAATTTATGATGTTAATCAAAAGTTTGCACAAGTCTCAAAACATGGTGGAGCACTAGGCATTTATACTGGAAAAATAAGAGCGTTAAACAGTGAGATAAGAGGGCATAAAAATGCATCAGGGGGGGTTGTACCCTGGATAAGACTTTATAATGATACAGCTGTAGCTGTAGACCAGCTTGGCAAGAGAAAAGGTGGAGCAGCTATAACTTTAGATATATGGCATAAAGATATATTTGATTTTTTAGATCTTAAAACTAATAATGGAGATGATAGAAGAAAGGCTCATGATATTTTTCCTTCTGTAAGCATTCCAGACTTATTTATGAAAAGATTAGAGAAAAGAGAAAGTTGGTCTTTATTTGATCCTTATATTGTAGAGAAGATAATGGGCTACAAGTTGGAGGATTATTTTGACGATGAAGATCGCAAGGAATTTACAAATAAGTACTTAGAATGTGAAAGAAATACTAATATTCCAAGAGATACAGTACCGACTCTTGATATTATGAAAAAATTAATGAAAAGTGCAGTAGAGACAGGTACTCCTTTTATTTTTTTTAGGGATACTGTAAATAAAGCAAATCCTAATAAACATAAAGGTATGATATATTCATCAAATCTTTGCCATGAAATAGCTCAAAATATGAGTGAAAGTCGACTTCTAGAAGAGGAAATAATTGATGGCAATGGTTACTCAGAGATTGTTCAAAGAGTTAAGGCTGGAGATATGGTAACCTGTAATCTTAATTCAATAAATCTTAGCAAAGTGAAAAAAGAGGAATTTAATGAGTGTATCCCTTTTCAAATAAGGATGCTAGATAATGTTATATCTCTTAATAAGCTTCCTGTTAAAGAGGCAAAAGTTACCAGTGACAAGTATAGAGCTATTGGGTTAGGAACAAGTGGATATCATCATTTCCTTGCAAATAACAAGATAAGATGGGAAAGTGATGAACATATTAAGGTAGCGGATGAAATCTATGAAGAGATAGCCTATATAGCTATAAAATCTTCCATGGAATTAGCTAAGGAAAAAGGCAGTTATCCAGCTTTTAAGGATTCAGAATGGGAAACAGGAAAATATTTTGAAAGAAGAGGTTACAATTCTGAAAGATGGAAGAAGCTACAAAGTAATATCAAAAAATATGGTATGAGAAATGGTTATATTACTGCTATTGCCCCTACAGGAAGTACTTCTAATATAGCTAATACAACAGCAGGAATAGACCCTGTATTTAAAAAGTTTTTTATGGAAGAAAAGAAGGGTAGCTTTACACCAAAAACAGCACCAGACTTAAATGAAGAAAATTTTTGGTATTATAAAGAAGCACATACTATAGACCAACAATGGAGCATTAAGGCTTGTGCCGTAAGACAAAAGCATATAGACCAGGCTCAATCCTTTAATTTATATATAACTCCAGAAATAAAAGCTAAAGAAATTCTTAATATGTATATAGAATCTTGGAAGCAAGGAGTTAAAACTATCTATTATGTAAGAAATAAATCTTTAGAAATGGATGAATGTACAAGTTGCTCAAGCTAAATGTATATTTAAAGTTATAACAAGAGAAAGATTGTAATTTTAAAGCAGATGAAGTGCTAGGGTTAAAGTATATACTTAATATAATACCTAAATAGGTAAATAGGATAATTTATTAATTATAAATATGTTAAGTATACTTTTAAAACAATAACTATATTTACAAAATATGTGTTAAAGAAAGGAGAATTATAGTTAATGCTTAAAAAAATGATATTTAACGAAAAGGGGCAACGGGGAACGGAATCAATGATAAATGGAAACACTACTAACTTAAGAGAGTGGAATAGAATAAAATATAGCTGGGCTAGCGATTTTTATAGAACAATGCTTAATAATTTTTGGATACCAGAAGAAATTTCTTTAAATGAGGATATAAAACAATTTCCGTACTTAACAGATGGAGAAAGAAATGCCTTTGATAAGATTATTTCTTTTTTAAATTTTCTTGATTCCGTGCAAAGTGAAAATCTTCCTAATATATCGAGATATATTACTGCTGCAGAGGTTTCTTCTCTTTTAAACATTCAAACCTTCCAAGAAGAAATACATGCACAAAGTTATTCATACATACTTGATACAGTTACGAATCCAATTACTAGAGATAAAATATATGATCAATGGAGAGAAGATGAACATCTCTTAGAAAGAAATAAATTTATAGCAGGTATTTATGAAAAGTTTAATAAAGAACCTGAAATCCATAATTTTTTAAGAGCAATCATGGCAAATTATATATTAGAGGGAATATACTTTTATTCCGGTTTTAGCTTTTTTTATACCTTAGCTAGGCAGGGTAAAATGACTGCCACTAGTACAATTTTTAAATATATAAATAGGGACGAAGTTACTCATCTTGTACTTTTTCAGAATATTATTAAAGAACTAAAAAATGAAAATTTGCATATTTTTACAGAAGAATTAGAAGAAGAATTTAGGCAGATGATGAGAATGGGAGTAGAGCATGAAATACAATGGGGACAATATGTTACAAACAATGAAATATTAGGTCTTAATGATGAATTAATAGAAAAATATATTAAATATCTTTCTAATTTAAGATTAGTAGCTATAGGGTTAAAACCCTTATATCCAGAAATTAACAAACATCCTATGGAGTGGATCGATAGCTTTTCAAAACTCAATAGTACAAAGACTGATTTTTTTGAAGCAAAGGTTACGAACTATACAAAAGCAGCAGCTTTTGATTTTGATGATCTTGATTAATTAAGATTATAAATAAAGTTACAAAAATAGCCTAACAAAGTGCTAAAATACATTTTGTTAGGCTATTTTCTTATAATATTTATTATCTTTAGGTGAAGTTTTTAATTTCAACTAAAAGCTAGAAAAGATCATATAGGTGATAGTATTTGTTATTATTTCTTACTTTAAAAATCACATCTTGGCAATCCAGGATTTTATAATAGTTGCTTTTACATAGTAAATAGAAGTATTAGGGTTGGTAGTAATCAAATATATATTTTAAGGTTTATTTAAGGTACAAGTGATAATAAGTTAAGATTAGCTTTATATAATTCTTGTATATTAGTGATTTAGGAGGATAATTATGAAAGAAAAAGGACTTACAGGATTTCAGTTAAAGCTAATAGGACTATTTTTAATGATATTTGATCATATTCATGAAATGTTTGGATTCACAAACAATATACCTGTGGCATTTAATTGGGTAGGAAGGATAGTAGCGCCTATATTTATATTTATGACAGTACAAGGGTTTATTCATACAAGAAATAGGAAAAAATATGCCATAAGACTTTATATAGGATCAGTACTTATGAATTTGGGAAACTTTATTATTCCGAAATACTTTCAAAGAACAGATGATTTGGCATTATTCAATAATATATTTACTACACTGTTTATGATTGTTATATATCTATCTATTATAGAGTATTTAGGAAAATCTATAAAAGAAAAAAATACTTTAGGAATTGTTAAAGGAATAGGCTTGTTTATATTGCCTATAGCTATAGGATTTATAATCATTATGAACATTACAGCACCAGGAATGATGTATGCTGTGTTTATAATCCCCACTCCATTATTTGTAGAAGGTGGACCTGTATTTATATTACTAGGAATAATAATGTATCTATTTAGAGAAAAAAAGAAAATGCTTGTTATAGTATATTCAATTCTAAGTATTATCATTATGTTAATGGGTGGAGATATTACTATACAAGGACTTTTATTCAAAAATTATCAATGGATGATGATATTCGCAGCGCCATTATTCTATTTATACAATGGTAAAAAGGGCAAAGGCGTTAAATATTTATTCTATATTTTTTATCCAGCACATATCTATATATTTTATATAATTTCTGTGTATATGATGAAAAAATAAAGTAAAATTTAATTCAAATAGATATCTTGTATAAATTTTAATTGAATTAATTCAAGAACTAATTATAATACTCTTTACATTAAAAGGAAAAGCTATGAAATTAAGATTAATAACTTAATTTCATGGCTTTTATTTACTATATATTAATCTATAAAATTTATTATTTGTGAAGGACTCTATAATATTTTAAAATTTACAAATAAGATAGTATTCCAAAGAAATATACAGTCTAACATTAAGTATGTTTAAAAGTTTATTTGAAAAAACTTAGTATTTTTAGGAATGTATATTTAATTTTTTATATAATTTAATTCTAAATTTTTATAAAAAACAAGAATAAAATTTAATTTAAGAGAATTTATTCTTGTTTTTTGTTGAAAAATAGACGAAAAATTGAAAAAAATATTTAAATTTTGTATTTTCTGATATATAATGAAAATAGTAAAAAATAATGGTATAAAATCTAGTAAAAAAGGGGAGGAAACAGGATTTTACCAATATAGAGGGGGAGAATAAATGAAAGTTAAAAGCATTGTCCAAAAGAGTATCTTTGCCAAAATGATGTTGTATATTCTCACAGCAGTATTTGTTGTATTTTTAGCATCTGGTATTTTTTTAGAGCTAAAGATCAAAGATATTGTGACTAAAATGAATTATGAGCATCTTTTGACGGAAGCAAAGGCAGCTTCTAATCAAAACAATGAATTTTTTAAAAAGAATGAAGTATTAGTAAGACAGATGGCAACTAACCAAGATATTATAAAATTAATGAAAGGTGTAAGAACTAGGGATAAAGTTCGAAGTCATCCAGATTATAAAGATGTAATAAACTCTTTACAACAAATAAAAAAGATAGATAAAAATCTTGCTATGGTATGGATTGGTCTACAGGATGCTAGTTATTTAGTTACTCAAGATCAATGGGACTCTCCAACAGATTGGATTATTAAGGAAAAGCCTTGGTATAAAGAAGCTTTAAAATTAAAACCTGGGGAAGTGCTTTACACAGAACCTTATGTAGATTCTGTAACAGGAAAGATGGTAATTAGTGTTATACAGGTAGTATATGATGAGAAAGGAACTAGTTTAGGCGTAGTGGCTATAGATGTACTATTTGATGAATTACCTAGTATTATGCAGAAATATAAGATTGGTGAAAGTGGTTTTGTATTCCTAATAAGTAAAAAAGGTGAACTAGCTTATCACCCTGTAAAAGAAATGGTTTTAAAAAATAATATGACAAAAGAAAAAGGTGAAATGGGAGACATAGGAAGAAATATGGTTGCACAAAAGCAGGGCACAGGAATGTATTCTTATAAAGATCAGCATAAATATGTAGGGTATTATCCTATATCCGCTAATGGATGGTCTGTTGCAGCCGTAATAGACCAAAGTGAATTTAATGAAAAAGTTTCTATGGTAAGAAACCTACTTATTATCTCCTATGCATTAGGAGCAATTATTATTGCAGCGCTAATTTATCTAGTAGGGAAAGCTATAGTAAAACCTATTAAAAGTCTTGAAGGATATGGACATAAAATGGCAGACCTAGATTTTACAGAAGATATATCAAGGGAGCTAGTGGAAAAGGAAGATGAAATAGGATTATTAGCAAAGGCTTTTGAAAATGTTTCTGTAAATCTAAGAGATTTTGCTAGAAAAACTTTAGAAAGTGCAGAGCAGGTAGCAGCCTCATCAGAGGAGCTTACCTCTACTAGTCAACAAACTGCAGAAGCAGCAAATGAAATTACTAAAACTATAGAGGAAATGGCTAATTCTGCAGAAGATCAAGCAAGGCAAACAGAAAGTGGTGCTGTCAATGTAAATGTCCTTGGAGAGACAATTACAAAAAATCAACAGATGATGGATAGTTTAAATAAGGCTATAAAAAAAGTAGATATGTTAAAAAATGAAGGGGTAACTACTTTAAAAGAACTAGTAGAAAAAACTATGGACAGTGAAAAGATATCAAAGGAAGTATATAAGGTAATTATTGATAGCAATAAGAGTGCAGAAAAAATTGAAAATGCTAGCGAGATGATAAAAAGTATAGCATCTCAGACTAATCTTTTAGCTTTAAATGCAGCTATTGAGGCAGCAAGGGCAGGAGAATCAGGTAAAGGTTTTGCTGTGGTAGCAGACGAAATAAGAAAGTTAGCAGAGCAATCTAATGCTTTCACCGATGAAATTGCTTTGGTAATTAATGAATTAGCAGTTCAGACAGAAAAAGCAGTTGGGAGTATGGAAATAGTCAGTGATAATACGAAAGAGCAAACTAAGGGCGTAGAAAACACAAATAAAAAATTTGAAGGTATTTCTATAGCTATTGATGAAATGCAGGAAGTAGTACAAACATTAAATGAATCAGGAAAGGATATGGAAAGCAAGAAGAGCGAAATCATTACAGTAATTGATAATTTATCTGCTATTTCCCAGGAAAATGCTGCGGGGACAGAAGAGACAGTAGCTGCAGTAGAAGAACAAACCGCTTCTATCTCGGAGTTAGCTAATGCCAGTGAGTCTTTAGCTAAGTTAGCAGAAGACATGCAGGTTAATATTTCTAGGTTTAGATATTAAATATCTTTAAATTGAGTATTACATGGGCTGAATAGTATTTTAAACAAATATTATTCAGCTTATTTTCATCTAATGGATGGGATGGAAAAATCAATAAAATATGGTAAAATAATTCAGAAAGGGGGTGACTAAATGAAAAAAATTGTTTTACCATTATGTTTAACAGTACTAGTGTTGGTGGGATGTGGAACTAAAAGCGCGGTAAATATTAAAAATTATAACAAGCTACAATATGGAATGGATTATAATGCAGTTAAAAAAATTCTAGGAGAAGGTAAAGAAAAAGGCGGCAAAAACCATAAAAACTTTAAGCATTCCATTAATACCTATGAATGGAGTAATGAAGAAGGTAATATGATTAAAATAGTATTAGAGGATAACAAAGTCGCATCAATAGCACAAAGGGGTTTAGAGTAGTGTCTTAATGGATACTGCTTTTTTATATAATAATAAAATATTAAATATTTTAATTATTATGGTATAATGTAAACATAATTTTAATAGATAATAAAGTGAAACTTAGGTTAGAGTAAGCTTTTACTCATTATAATTATATTTAAAGAAATCTAGGGACTTTACAAATCTTACTTCCGTATTATAAAATAGGAAGTATTAGAATTGTAAAGCATAGAATAAATATAGTAGATTTTATATTTATAGATAATTTATAGGAGAGTGATAAATTGAATAAAAAAGTTTTATCTTTGATTATAATGTTAAATTTAATTTTAAGTATAGGTAGTAATGTTTTGGCTGCACCATCTATTAAGGAATCCAATGAGTTAAAAGAAACTAGAGAGCAGAAAAAACAAATACAGCAAAGAGTTGAAAAAATGGACAGCGAAATTGATAGTGTAATAAATGAAATTGATAAAAATAAGCAACTTATGAATAAGGTTAATAGAGATGTTAAAGATACAGAGAATAAATTAAACCAGGTAAAAAATAATGTAAAAGAAAAAGAAGAGCTGTTTGGCAAAAGAGTAAGAGCTATGTATATAAGTGGTGGAGATAGCTATCTAGATATACTTTTAGGCTCAGAAAATTTAAGTGATTTTATGTCAAGGGTAGATACAGTTTCAAAAATAATGAAATTTGATGTAAATGTTGTTACTAAGTTAAAGGAAGAAAAAGAAGCTATAGCAAAACAAAAAGAGAACTTAGATCAGGAGAAGAATAAATTATCGGCTTTAAAGAAAAATAATGAAGTTGCTTTATTAAGATTGAATAAGAATGTAGAAGAAGAAAAGGGAGTTCTTAGTAAAGTAAATGAAAAGGAAAATGAATTAGTAGCTAATGAAGCTGCAAAGGCTGAAGAGGCTAGAAAAGCTGAAGAGAGTAGTAAAAAAGCTAAAGAGCTAGCATCCAGTGATAGTAATAGTTCAAAGGGGCAAACTTTATCCCGTGGCGAATCAAATTCTACGTCCTATTCCAAAGTAATGGTAATGGAAGCCACTGCTTATGCAGGGGATGGAATAACTGCTTCAGGGAACGGAACAAATAGAAATCCCAATGGATATAGTACTATAGCTGTAGACCCTAGGGTAATACCTTTGGGATCTAGGGTTTATGTAGAAGGTTATGGATATGCTATTGCACATGATACTGGTGGTGCTATTAAAGGCAATAGAATAGATTTGTTTATGAACTCAGAGGCTGAGTGTAATAGTTGGGGAATAAGAAGTGTAAAAGTTTATATACTAGGATAGTAATATATTTTTATTTTAGAGGCAAATAAAAATTATTTTATTTGTAGTAATAAATAGTAGTAATTAATTTATATAGAATAATATTATTTAAAGGTTGAATTTTAAAATCAATTATTAAAGTGAAAATATT
The DNA here is from genome assembly GCF_001276985.1 of Clostridium botulinum. GTDB lineage: Bacteria > Bacillota > Clostridia > Clostridiales > Clostridiaceae > Clostridium_F > Clostridium_F botulinum. The sequence goes on along the minus strand of NZ_LHUL01000026.1, from coordinate 366,968 downwards.
TTGCTTTATAATAATATACCCTGTAGAGTAGATGAGTAAAAAGAAATCTATTTTATGGGGTATATTTTATTTTATAGAAATTTATAAAATTCTTTAAGTATTAAAAGTTATTTTTGATATAAAATTATATCAAAATAAATTTAATAATTATAGAAAAAAATATATAATTTTTATATAATAGAAATTAGCTTAAAAAAATTATATAAAAGATGTATAATTATTGTATAGTATAATATTATAAAGATTATGGAGAAACATATATGAACAGACTGCTTAAGACGATTATAGAAAATAATAGAAAGTGGATAAGTGAAGGAAAGGTCGCCTCATATATTCCTGAACTTTCTAAAATGGATAAAAATTTACTGGGTATTTCTGTATGTACCCTGGGAGGGGAAGAATATTGGGAAGGCGATGCTGAAGTTAAGTTTACGATTCAAAGTATATCAAAAATAGTAACTTTAATGCTAGCTATAATAGACAATGGAGAGGATTATGTTTTTTCAAAGGTAGGAATGGAACCTACGGAAACTGCTTTTAATTCTATAGTGAATTTAGAAGCAAAAGAATCTCATAAGCCTATAAATCCAATGATAAATGCTGGTGCCATAGTGGTGGCTTCTATGGTAGCTGGAAAGGATTCAGATGAAAAGTTTGATAGAATCTTAAAGTTTACTAGAAAAATAAGTGGTAATAATGATATTGATATAAATCTAAATGTATATGAATCCGAAAAAGAAACAGGACATAGAAACAGAGCCCTTGCTTATTTTATGAAAAGCACAGGAGCTCTCAAAGGAAATGTAGAAGAGATTTTAGATGTGTATTTTAAACAATGTTCTATAGAAATTACTTGTAAAGATTTAGCTAGAATAGGAGTTATGTTAGCTAATGATGGGGTATCTCCTTATACTGGTGATAGAATAGTTCCAAGGCATGTGGCTAGAATTGTAAAAACTATAATGGTAACCTGTGGTATGTATGATGCGTCAGGAAATTTTGCAGTACATATCGGAATACCTGCTAAAAGTGGAGTTGGAGGAGGTATAATTGCCTGTGCTCCGAGAAGAATGGGTATAGGGGTTTTAGGTACAGCTTTAGATGAAAAGGGTAATAGTATAGCTGGAACTAAGATATTAGAAGAGCTTTCAAAGCAATTAGATTTAAGTATTTTTTAAAAGATAAAAATATGATAAAATATCTTCTTTAATTGCTTAGTTTAATAATAAGGCCCCAGCAGATTGTTATAAAGATAAAACCATAAGAGAATTTATCATTAAATATGGCTATGAAGGTAACTTTACATAAAAACAAATTTATCTTCATAGCCATATTTGAGAGTATAAATTTATTTAATGATAAATCCCTTCAATCTTACTATATAGAAATCTACAAAATTTATCCTTCGTAGATTCTTATACAATATTTTAAGATTCACTAGCCTATGGCATTTTTAGGACAAATGTTTATGCATTTTCCACATTGTATACAATCTGGATGCTCAATTGGATTACCTTTGTAATCATAAGGTACTATGCCCATAGGACAAGCTGTTTTACAGAGTTTACAAGAAACGCAACTTGAAGATACAGTTAATTTTCTTCTATCTTTTTTAAAATAAGATATTAGAGAAGCAATACTTCCCATAGGACAAAAATTACACCAAGTTCTATTATTATAGAAAAAACTTAATATAATACCTATAAAAGTTGTAATTACAATCATTCTGTAAAAAACCATACCTATGCCTATAGCATTTCCCCAATTTTTATATATTCCACTACCAAACATATAAAACATAAATATAACGACGACTGTTCTAAAGATTCTAGATTTTAAAAAACTAGGAACCTTATTTTTTCTACTAAAATTAACTATAACATTGTCAAAAAAACTGCCTCTTGGACATATATTCCCACACCAAAACCTCCCTTTACCTAAAAGAGCTAAGAAAATAGGACCTAGCATACAAATGATAGCTGTTAAAGCTATTGTAGGATTAAATATACCTACTGTTATAAAAAATATAATAATAATATAACTATATTTTTTCAAGAAACTTAAAAAAGAAACTTTCATTTACTCACCTCATTCCAAAAATTATATACCCCATATGGGTATATAAAGATTTTAATATACTACAAAAACTATGTCAATAGAATATATTATAAAAGCAATCTAAATATAACAAAATTCTATTTTATTATGAATAAGAAGTCGCTTATATAATTTTAGTTATTACTAAATCTAGTTCTCTACTGAAAATAAGGCTTTTGTTCAATGCAGGGAGTATAGTTGTTACTAAATTAATAGATAAAAATATAACATGATTTATTGTTAAATTATTAATACCTAATAATTTAATATAAAATATAAACAACAAATAATACAATCTAAACAATAAACTTTTTCTATCACATATTAAAATTTTATATAATAAATAACTTTTTAATAAATAATAAGTTTTTAAAGTAAAACTAAACTGCTGATATATGAGTGATAAATAAGATAATTAATTTTTGTTATTTTAATCATGGTTTATTATAAATTATTTTCAATAATATGATAAAAATAGCTAATGTAATATTATTTATATAATATGTTGAAATAATGCTTATAATATGTTAATATAATAACAAAGATATTGTTAATAATATAACAAATAGCTTTCATCTAAATTTTAGTATTATTATATAAAGAGGTGTATTAAAATGGAAAAATTAAAAGTTTTAGTTCCAGTGGATTCATCTGAAAGAAGCAATTATTCTTTAAATTTATTAGAAAACATGTTTGATAAAAATCAGGTGGAAGTTACTTTAATAAATGTTAAAGAAGTTCAAGTAAATAATATTTTTTTAATTCAACAACAAATAAAAAAACTTAAGGACAAAAGTGAAAAGATCATGAAGGAAGCAAAGCAAAAGATCAAAAATCTTGGATATGAATATGAAATGTATTCCTGTTTTGGTATGCCAGCGGATAAAATAGTAGAAAAAGCAGAAAAAGATAATTTTGATATGATAGTTATGGCTAAATCTAATAAAAAAGGCCTAGAAAAGATAAAAGGTTCTGTAACGACTAAAGTAGTTAAAACTTCTGAAGTGCCAGTAATTGTCGTTTAGAATAAATTAAGCTCTTATTTTTTAAATTATTAAAATAAAAACATTATGAAGTTAGTTTTAAATTAATTTCATAATGTTTTTTAATTTAGAACTAAATCTTAAATTAAAGCCTATATATTAAAAATATGCTAATTAATTCGATATTATATGTATAAATTACTAGAAAAATAATTTATACATATTTAGGAGGTAGGATATGAAACTTAGAAAAAAGCTTGTACTGTCTTTTTCAATAATACTTTTTTTATTTTCTGCAATTATGTTCTTAACGATTTATATTACAGTTAATAATATGGCAAATAAAAGTTTCTTGAAAAATATAAAAGATAATGCTAATTTAGGATACTCTTATTTAGACTCAAAGTACCCTGGTAAATGGAATATAAAAGGAGACAAGCTTTATAAAGGAGAAGAATTAATTAACAATAATTTTTATGTGGTAGATAACATAAAAGAAGAAACAGGAAGCTTAGTAACTATATTTATGAAAGATACTAGAATAGCTACAAATGTAATTAGTAATGATGGAAAAAGAGCTGTAGGAACTAAGGCTTCAAAAGAGGTATTAGAAAAGGTTTTAGATAAAGGTGAAGAGTTCCAGGGTACTGCAAAGGTAGCTGGTAAGGATGTTTTAACCTACTATAAACCTATAAAAGATTCTAATTCTAAAATTATAGGTATGTGGTTCATAGGGATAGAGAAAGAAACTATTAAAAAAGAAGTTTGGAAAATATTAAGTTACATTCTTTTTATTATATTAATTGTATTGATTATAGGAATAATATTATTTAATCTTATAGGTAATAGCATAGTTAAAAATATATATTCCTTTAATGAATATCTTGAAAATATGTCTCAGGGAGACTTTAATAAGGAGTTAAATATTAGATATTTAAAACTAAAAGATGAATTAGGACAAATGTTTAATAATTTAGAACATATGCAGATAGCTATAAAGGATATATTAAAGGAAGTAATTACTGATTCAAAAGATTCTATAAAGTCTAATGAAGATGTATTTATACTTATAAATAAATTATCATCAAATGTAGAGCAAGTTACATCAACTACAGAAGAAATATCGGCAGCAATGGAGGAAACTGCAGCTTCAGCAGAGGAAATAAACGCTACAGCTAATGAAATAGAAAAATCTATAGAAGTAATAACTAATAAAATAGGAGAAACTTATAAAAAATCTGAGGATATAAGTAATAAAGCAAATGAATTAAAAAAAGATGCTGAAAACTCTAGAAAAGAAGCCTTTAATTTGTATAAAACTAATGAAAAAGAATTAAGTGAAGCTATAGAAAAATCAAAATCAGTAGAAAAAATTAATATATTGTCAGAAGCAATACTTAAAATAACAGAGCAAACTAATCTTTTAGCTTTAAATGCTGCTATTGAAGCTGCTAGAGCAGGGGAAGCAGGAAAAGGATTTTCAGTGGTAGCAGAGGAAATAAGAAAGCTGGCAGAAGAATCTAATAATACAGCTAATGAAATTCAAGAGATTACAAAAATTGTAGTTAATGCAGTAGAAAATTTAGCAAATAACTCTAATAAAATATTGACATTTATAGATGGAAAAGTAGTAAAAGACTATGAGAATTTAGTTACTATAGGTGAAATGTATAGTAGTGATGCAGAATACTATAAAGCTGTATCTGAAAATATAAGTTTCACTACGGAAGAAGTCTTAGCTTCTATGAAAAATGTTATAGAATCTATAAATAGTGTGACTATAGCCGCTAATGAAGCAGCAGATGGTACAAGTAATATAGCTAAAAGTGCAAATGATATATTAGGAGAAAGCAACAATGTTAAATGTAAATCAGAAGAATCTATGTCTAATTCCGAAAAACTAATAAATTCAATTTCTAAATTTAAAATATAAAAATTAAAAAGCTATGCATTTGTAATATATGGTTACAAATATATAGCTTTTTAATTTTTAAAATCAATAAATTTATAAATTATTTAGTTTATTCATATTTATTTTCAGTTTTTTCTTTTGTATTTTCATAAAAATCCTTAGATTCTTCTTTAACATCCTCATAAAAATCTTTAGAATCTTCCATAGTTTCCTCTAAAGTTTCTTGGAATTTATTCTTACCTTCCTCATATATATCATTTACATCTTCACCAGTTATATTTAGTTTTTCCCCTATTTTTTCAGATTTGTTTTTTAAATTTTCTTTAATGTCTTTTCCTTTATCTTTCATTTTATGTTTTAGATTGTCTCCGTCATTTTTTATGTTATGAATCTTGCTCCTAAAAGCTTTTTTATACTCCATTTCTTCAAAATTATTTTTTCTAAATTTGTTATTGAGTTTTTTTACTATAAATACAGAACTTGCCACAGCTATTGTAGCACCTAAGATTTTACCTATAGTATTCTTTGTTTTCATAATGTAACCTCCTTAAAAATCTATAAAATTATATAATTATATTATGTATGTTTTTAAAATAAATACTTTTATAATACAATTATAATAATAGTAACGGTAGGTATTATGTATACAGTGTAAATCATGAAGAATTAAAAATTATTAAGATAGGTGAATAATATGAATAATTGAGTAAAAAATAAAATACAGATGATTTAAAAAAAATGAATATATGCTGGTGGATAATAATTGTTTACCATTATACCATAAATAACATATTAAAAAAATAGCTTTTAAATAAATAATTTTAAAATATATTGCATATAGAATTTATTTGTGATATTCTATAGGAGGTGATTTAATAAGATAAAAACTAGGTTCTTCTTTTTTAAGAAGTATAGATTTTTCTTTATTAAATTAAAATAATTTTTCTTAAAAAAGGAGAGATATACAAATGGCAGATAAGAATATCACATGTAAAGATTGCGGAAAAGAATTTGTTTTCACAGAAGGAGAACAAGAATTCTACAAAGAAAAGGGATTCGAAAATGAACCACAAAGATGCCCAGATTGTAGAAGAGCTAGAAAGCAAGCTAGAAACAACAACAGATCTTTTAGATAATTAGAAAAGATTTTTTATTGGCTGTTGATTATATGTCAACAGCCATTTTTAATTAACAACTAGAAAGGAACATTATATGGAAAATAAAAACTTTGAAAATTTGAACTTAAATGAAGATGTACTAAAAGCTATACAATATATGGGATTTGAAACTCCATCTGCAATACAAGAAAAATCAATTCCAGTAGTATTAGAAGGAGCAGATGTTATAGCTCAAGCTCAAACAGGAACAGGTAAAACTTTAGCTTTTGGAGCTCCTGTAATAAGCGCTTTGTGTGACAAGGAAAAGAAAAAAGGCGTAAAAGCTTTAGTATTAACACCTACAAGAGAACTAGCCCTTCAAATAAAAGATGAGCTAAAGAGATTATCTAAATATAGTAAAACAAAAGTACTTCCTGTTTATGGAGGAGAGTCTATAGAAAGACAAATAAAAGATATTAAAAGTGGAGTAGATATAGTGGTTGGAACTCCAGGAAGAATATTAGACCACATTAATAGAAGAACTTTAAAGCTTGGAGGTATTGATTTCCTAATTTTAGACGAAGCAGATGAAATGCTTAATATGGGATTTATAGAAGATATAGAAACTATAATGGAAAGTACTTCTGAAGAAAAACAAACTATGCTTTTTTCAGCTACTATGCCAGCACCTATTAAAAAATTAGCTTTAAACTACATGAAAAAAGATGTAGAGCATATAGCTATATTAAAAAAATCTTTAACAGTAGATAAAATAGCACAACATTATTTTGCAGTAAAAAATAAAGATAAACTAGAAGCTATATGTAGAATAATAGATTCAGAAGAACCAGAAAGTGCTATAATATTTTGTAGAACAAAAAGAGGCGTTGATGAATTAGTTGAAGCTATGCAATCAAAGGGATACAATGTAGAAGGTATGCATGGAGACATGAGCCAAAATCAAAGAATAAATACTTTGAAAAAATTTAAAAAAGCTACTTTAAACTTTTTAGTTGCAACAGATGTAGCGGCTAGAGGTATAGACGTAGAAAATATATCTCATGTTATAAATTATGATATACCTCAAGATGCGGAATCCTATGTTCACAGAATAGGAAGAACAGGAAGAGCTGATAAAGAAGGAACAGCCTATTCTTTAGTTACCCCTAGAGAAGTATCTTCTATTAGACAAATAGAAAGAATAATTAAGAGCAAAATCACCAAAAAAGAATTACCTACTTTAGAGGATATATTAGAAAAGAAATACGATAATTTATTAAATGATATAACTTCTAAAATAGAAGAAAACAAATATGAAAAATTTATGCCAATGGTAAAAACTTTAGAACAAAATTTTGATTTATCTCAAGTTTCAGCAGCTTTGATGGAAATGTTATTTAGTAAAGAAATGAGCTTTGATTATACAAATGACAAACTAGAGGCAGAAGTTCCAGTAAGATTATTTTTAAGCGTAGGAAGAAAAGATAGTATAAATGTAAAAAGTTTATTAACATTTATTCAAGATGAAGCCTCTGTAAAAAATCATGAAATTGGAGATATAGATATATTAGATAAATTTACTTTTATGGATGTATCATCAAGCACTGCAGAAAAGATAATAAATAAATGTTCAGGTAAAAAATTAAATAGAAGAAAAGTTAATATCGAAATAGCTAAAAGTAAAAAATAAATTATTTTAAATTTAGTTATTTAAAGGGGAATTACTAGAGAATTTAGAAGCTAAGAGGTAAATTTTATTTGTTTCTTAGCTTTTGTTATTTTTTGATGTAATTTTTTTTATTTATGATGAAAAATTAAAGGAGAATAATTTAATTAATAATACTAATACTAAAAAAATATAGTAATCCTAAATACTAATATAACAAAAATTTAGGAGGGATATGTTTAAATGAATACTAAGTTTAAAAAATCAATTTATTTACTTTTATTTTTAACTTTAATTTTTAGTGGAGTCATTGCATTTAACTATAAAGTTAAGGCTGATAAGAAAGAAGACACAAGTGATAAGAAAGAAATTTATTTAACTTTCGATGATGGTCCTAGTGATAAAACTACGGAAGATATACTTGATGTGTTAAAAGAAAATGACGTAAAAGCTACTTTCTTTATAATAGGGAAGTATATTGAAGGTAGAGAGGATGTTCTTAAAAGGATAGTTAAAGAAGGACATAGTTTAGGTTTACACACATATAGTCATAATTATAAGACTATATATCAAAATAACAAAGTTTTTATAGATGAAATGTTAAAATGCCAAAATGAAATTTATAAGGCCACAGGAGTTAAAACTAATATAATTAGATTTCCTGGGGGAAGCGTAAAAAGATTAGATGAAAGATTTAAAAAGGAATTAGAAGATGAAGGCTTTAAAATATATGATTGGAATATGGCATTAACAGATGGTATAAATCCTAGGTCACCTGTAAGTAAATTTTGTAAAGAGGGAACTAAAAGAAAGAAACCATTATCCAAAGTTATACTACTCGCCCATTGTGATCATTTAAATAAAAATACCTGTAGAGCTTTACCAGATATAATTAAGTTTTATAAAGATAAAGGCTATGAATTTAAAATTATCGATAAGAATACTCCAGAATTCGTATTTCCTTATAGAAAATAGAAATGATTGGTAATAACTTTAATTTTATTCATATTTTATTTTTGAAGTTAACATTAATATATAACCAAGATATTAAAAAATAAATTTATTATAGGTTTTAAATAATTATTTAAAAATACTTTTAGAAATTTATATAATTTCTAAAAGTATTTTTATGTATATCCAAGAGGAGTAGAAAATTGAAGGAGAAATTTTACTTTGAGATTAGTAGTGAAGTATCCATAAGAGTGATGCTAAAAATGTACGAAGTAGATAAAATAAGTTGCATTTTAAATGTATGGGTACAATTGAGACCATGGTGATTTTATGAAATAATGGTATTAATTAATTTGAAAATACATAAAAGGGGGATATATTTATGGAAAAAAATTTAGCTCAAATGCTTAAGGGTGGAGTTATAATGGATGTTGTAAATCCAGAGCAAGCAAAAATTGCAGAGGAAGCTGGGGCTGTAGCTGTTATGGCATTAGAAAGGGTTCCATCAGACATTAGAAAACAAGGGGGAGTAGCTAGAACTTCCGATCCTAAGATGATAAAAGAAATAATAAATGCAGTTTCAATACCGGTTATGGCAAAGGTTAGAATAGGTCATTTTGTAGAAGCTCAAATATTAGAAGCTATAGGAGTAGATTGTATAGATGAGAGTGAGGTTTTAACGCCAGCAGATGATTTGTTCCATATAAATAAAAAAGATTTTAAAGTTCCTTTTGTTTGTGGTGCAAGAAATTTGGGAGAAGCTTTAAGAAGAATAGGAGAAGGAGCTTCTATGATAAGAACTAAAGGGGAAGCAGGTACAGGAAATGTAGTAGAAGCGGTAAGGCATATGAGAACTATAAGCTCAGAAATGAGAAAACTGCAACTTACACCAAAAGAAGAGCTAATGACTGCAGCTAAAGAAATGGGAGCACCATTTAACTTAGTAGAATATGTGGCAGAAAAGGGTAAACTTCCAGTAATAAATTTTGCAGCAGGTGGCATAGCAACACCAGCAGATGCAGCTTTAATGATGCAGTTAGGGTGTGATGGAATATTTGTAGGTTCTGGAATATTTAAATCAGATAATCCAGAAAAAAGAGCAAAAGCTATAGTTAAAGCAACAGCTCATTTTAAAGATCCAGAGGTTTTAGCTAAGGTTTCAGAGAACTTAGGAGGAGCAATGTCAGGTTTAGAAATCAGTAAGCTAGAAACAGAATTTGCTGAAAGAGGCTGGTAAAATGATAAAAGTAGGCGTATTAAACCTACAGGGTTCTGTGGTGGAGCATATGAAAATATTAGAAAAAATAAATGAAGCATTTTTAATATTTATTATAATTGGTAGTATGTATTTTAAATAAATATAATTATATAAAATAAACTTATTTAAATATTAAAAAACTCTTTTTAAGTGTGTATATTAAATATGTAACTTAAAAAGAGTTTTTTACTTGGAAAATTTCATAATAATTCCAATAAAATTATTATGAAATGCACAATTGATTATAAATAATTGAAAAAAATTACCAAAAGATGTATAATATAAACATGGTTTGGAATTTTATTCAAATGGAGGGTGTGCGCTATGCTAGACAGAGGATTTATAAAAAATGGCTACGTTTATAATGAATATGGGGATAGAATGTATTTTATAGAAGATATTTATATTTATAATTTAAATAATATGCTTTGTGAATTTTATATTAAGGATAATTTAATTTGTGAGATGGAGGGCACAGGAAAGTATTGGCTAAATAATAATTCTATATATTTTTTAGGTAAACAAGCTATATAATTAAAAACACGTTAAAAAATATTAAATGATTTTTAGTTTTAATACTATATACTTCTTATTAAATTCACTGAAATTTATAAAACATAAAAAACACTATGAAAATTTATTGCTTAAATAAATTTTCATAGTGTTTTTTAATAGAATTTTATTCAAATAATATATAAATAAATAGGTATCCTATTAATAATATAATTAAATTTTGTGATTTAGCACATAATATATGATAACTATATATAAATCATATAAGAAAGGGTAAAAAATGAGAGATAAGTTAGATAATAAAATACAACCTATTCTAGATAAACTTAATGCTCCAGATAAATTTAATGTAAAAAAAATAAATTTAGGTAAAGGAAATAATATAAAGGTAGCATTAGTTTATGATAAAGATTTAATAGATAGAAATATAATAAGTGACTACATATTAAAACCATTAATGCTCCATGTAGAGGAAAGTTTTACTGGTAAAGAAAATATTACAGAAATTTTAATGGAAAAATATATATGTGTAGATGACACTATTATAAAAACAGATAATGAAGAAATAACAGATTTCATAAAAAAAGGATCTACAGCAATTTTTGTTCCTAATAGTGAAAATACTATAATTATTAATACTGTTAAAAAAAATTATAAATCTATAATTCCACCGGAAATAGAAACTTCTATAAGGGGACCTAAGGAAGCCTTTACAGAAGGTATAGAGAATAATTTATCCCAAATTAATAGAAGAATAAAGGATAAAAATTTAAGAATCGAAAGATTTATAATCGGTGTAAGATCACAAACAGAAGTAGCAATGGTATATATAGAAGATATAGCAGATGAGAAGATAGTGAATGAGATGAGGAAAAGATTAAATTTAATAAAAGTAGATCATATAAAAACTGTAGCCTATATAGAACAGTATATGCAAAATAATACTTACACTATATTTCCACAGTTTTTTACTACAGAAAGACCGGATGTATTTGAAGCTAGTATTATAGAAGGAAGAGTTGGCATATTGATGGAAGGAACGGAGCAAGGTATAACTGCACCAGCTATTTTTACAGAATTTTTTCAAACTGTAGAAGATTACAATCAAACATTTATGTTATCAACAGTTATAAGACTTTTTAGAGTAATAGCTGTAATTTTAGTGTTAAGTCTAACCCCTATATATTTAACATTTATAAAATTTAATGTGGAATTACTGCCAGATAAATTATTACAACCTATTATACAATCTAGAGTTGGTATTGCCTTGAATCCAATCATGGAAATAATTTCAATGGAGCTTATAGTAGAATTTTTGAGAGAAGGAGGATTAAGATTGCCCTCAAAAATAGGGCAAACTCTAAGTGTGGTTGGTGGTATTATAATTGGAGATGCTGCTATAAAATCTCACCTTGTAAGCTCTACCACCCTTTTAGTAGTAGGTGTCTCTACAGTGGCTACCTTTCTTATTCCTAATTATGAAATGTCATTAGCTATTAGGATATTAAAATTTCCTATATTGTTTCTAACCAATGCTTTGGGCATAATAGGAGTTTCTATAGGATGGTTTTTTATATTGCTTGAATTATGTTCTTTGGACAGTATAGGGGTTCCTTATCTTCAGTTTAAAAAATCTGATATGAAGGATATATTCATGAGAGCCCCTTTGTGGAAAATGAATAAAAGACCAAAGGCAATACCGAACAAAAATCCTGTACGCCAAGAGGATTTTAGAAAAAAATTTAGGGGGAACAACAATGGAAAATAGCAGAAATAATGTTTTAACTACAAGTCAAACTATAGTTATTATAGTAGGATCTATGCTAGGAATAGGGATATTATCTCTTCCAGCTAATTTAAGTAAGATAGCTCACAATGACGGTTGGATTGGGGTGGTTATAGGAAGTTTATATCCACTTTACATGGGGCTTTGTGCTATATTAATATTCAAAGATAATTCCTACCAAAATACTAACATAATAGAAATAAGTAAAAATTATTTTGGGAAAATTTTAGGTAGCTCATTGTCTTTTATATTTACATTCCAATTTTTTGCTTATATAATTATTACTGCTGCTAATATGAGTAATATGTTAAGAGTTTATTTAGTTTTATTTTTAGAGCAGTATAAATTGGCCATTCCAATACTATTAATTTCAGTATATACCGCCTCTAAAGGTATAAGAGCTTTAGGAAGAATAAATGAAATTATTTTTTATGCATCTATACCGTTAATATTATTAACTGTTCTGGGAATAAAACAGGGAAATATCCTCAATATTCAACCTATATTAGGAAACCCATTCTCCTCTATTTTAAAAGCTAGTATAGAGCCTGTATATTCCTTTGTAGGTATAGAAATTATTTTTTTAATAGTTCCTTTAATGCAGGATAAAAGTAAGATAAAGAGTTCATTTTTAAAGAGTATATCAATTATAGTTTTTTTGTATATATGGTTAAGTTTTGTTTCTATATATTATTTAGGAGCAGATGTAGCAAAAAATTTATATTGGCCTACTTTATCTCTTGCAGAAACAATTGCTATACCAGGTATAAGTAATTTTAAATTTGTGTTTATGTTTTTATGGAGTAATATAATTTTTAAAACTATAGCTAATCAGAACTATTTTTTTTATTATTCATTGTCTAGTATATTTAAAAAAATAAATTCCAGTATTTTGTATATGATAGTATTTTTCTTTGCTACTATAATTGTTACTAGATTATATAGCTTTATACTTCTTCAAAAAATTAATAAAGGTATTAGTATATTTTATTTAATATTTAATTTGATTTTTATAACTACCATAACTGCTATAAAAATTATAAAGAATGGAGGGAAAAATGAAAAAACCAATGCAAAAGATAATGAAAATTTTAGAGAAGAATAGAATTAATATAATAATCCTTATAATAATTATTTTAAATATATATTATTATGATCCTAATATAAAATATGCAGAGGAATTAGATATACCTGCGGGAATAGGCTATGATTTTCAAACAAAGATAGATGATATAAGATACTATCGAATACCTATAAGTACATATATTTTTAATCCAAATGGTACTACTACAAGTACTATACATGAAGGAAAAGGAGAAACCCTTTTAAAAACTCGCCAATATAGACAAAGAAAATCCAATAGAAAGTTCTTATTAGGTAATGAGAAAGCTTATTTAATTAGCCAAAAATCTGCCTATGATGGATTAAATGAGATTACCAATCTTTTATTTTTTAATCCTTTATCTAATTCTCGAGCATTTACATTAGTCTGTGGTGGAGATCCAAGGGATATATTAAGTTATAAAGTACAAGGATATCCTAATTCTGCAGATTATATATACGGCTTAATGCAAAATTCACCACAATATAATTTTTTCCCTACAAAAGCCTATACTACAAATATTAATTATTATCAATTAAAAACAGAGGGGAAAAATTTAGTTCTTCCCTATATAGAAAAAACAAGAAATGGTATAGAAATTACAGGTATGGCTCTTTTTAAAGGAGATAAAATGGAAAGAAAAATAAACGTAAATGAAATGCACTCACTGAATAGGCTAAGAGAAGATAAAACTAAAGGAATTATTAGTATCGAAAAAGATTATAAAAATTTTGCAGAAATGGACTGCTATATAAAAAGAAAGGTAGAATGTTATAAAGAAAAGGGTAAATATAGATTTGTAATAAAACTAGATATAAAGGGAGATATGATTAATTGTAAATCTTGCAGGGATGAATTATGCAATCAAGAAGGAAAAGATGGTTTAGTAAAAAAATTTGAACAAAAAATATATGAAGAGTCCTATAAATTTATTAATAAAATGCAAAATGAATACAAGGTAGATGCTTTAAACCTAGGTAGCGTAGCAGCGGCCAAATATGGAAGGAATACTGGTGTAGATTGGAATCAGATAGTAAGTGATTCAGAAATAGAATTAGATATAAATATGAGATTAATTCGTGGTGGCAGAGGAACCTTTTAATTAGTTTAAATTAATATAAATAGTAAGAAGGTTAATTTAAAAATGAAATTTAAATTAAATATTTCAAGTGTTTATAAAATATTTAATAATTGAAAATGAAAAAGATATGAATTTGTAATATTGTATTTAAATTCATATCCTTTTCATTAAAAAATAAGGTGAAACTTAATTTATATTAAGCTTTTATTTAAAATGCCCAATCACCATTTTGGAAAATTTCAATTTTTTCACCCTTTTTATTTTCACCTATAATATTTAAATCAGAAGATCCTATCATAAAATCTACGTGTGTTAAAGAATTGTTAGCTCCAGCCTTTTCTAATTCTTCTTTTGTCATATTATCTCCGTTTTCAATACAAGTAGGATAAGCTTCTCCAAGGGCTAAATGGCAAGAAGCATTTTCATCAAATAATGTATTATAAAAAACTATATTTGAATCTGAAATAGGGGAATGAAAAGGTACTAAAGCTACCTCACCTAAATAGCAAGATCCCTCATCTGTTTCTATTAATTTTTTTAGAGTTTCATAACCTTCCTCAGCGGAAAAATCTATTATCCTCCCATTTTGAAATTTTAAAGTGAAATTATTTATGAGGTTTCCACTATAATTTAAAGGCTTTGTGCTTTTTACTATGCCATTTACACCAGTTTTCAAAGGAAGAGTAAAAACTTCTTCTGTAGGCATATTAGCTACAAAATACCTTTTATTTTTATTATATTCTCCACCACCGCACCATATATGTCCTTTAGGTAATTCTATAGTTAGGTCTGTATCCTTTGATTTATAATGTAGTTTAGTTAATTTTTGATCATTTAAAAAATTAACCTTATCAGCTAAATTATTTAAATGTTCTTCCCAAGCTTTAACGGGATCCTCTTTATCTATTCTAACTATATTGAATATGTTCTCCCAAAGTTTTTCTACAGCCATATCTTCTTTCAAATCTGGGAATACTTTTTTTGCCCAAGCTTTTGTAGGAACGGATAAAACGCACCAAGATACAAAGCTATTCATTATATATTCATAGTATTTTTTTAATGCTTTCCCTCTAGTTTTATTAGCAGTAGCGATTTTTTTTGGATCAACATTTTTTAATAATTCAGGATTTGAAGCAGATATAGATAAAAAGGCCGCATTTTCTTTTGCTAAACTTTCTAATTCCTCTACTTCCCAAGCAGGAAATTCTTCGAAAGTTTCAAAAGGAGCTTTCATATATCTTATAAGAGATAGCTCCTCATCATTCCACTTTACGCGTACATTTTTCGCACCAGCATCATAAGCTTTATTAGCTATAATTCTTACAAACTCTGCGCACTCTATAGGTGAATTTATAACAAGTGTCTGATTAGGTTCTATATTTATGCCTATCTTAATGGCTATATCAGCATATTTTTCTAAAAGCTTTTTAAAATCATTCATAACGACACCCTCCTTACAATATGTGCTTTGGCTTAGTACATATTTCTTCTATTATTAGTTTATACCAATAAATATATAAGTCAATAATATTTGTAAATTAATTGAAAATGTATAGTTATAAAATATAAAGTTAATTGTAAATATAATCGTAGTATATATAAATAAAAAATACTATGCAATTTTTGTTTGATAAAGTTTGCATAGTATTTTATCTTAAGTTAATTATTAATTATACTGATTCAGAAAATATAATTTTATTTAGATTATGATAAGTTTATAAATATAGTGTTTTGGATATGATTTTTATTGCTTTTTATAAGTAAGGTGATAAATAATATAAGAAATAATAGAACCTATAAGATCTGCTATTAAATCTACCATAGTATCTGTAACACCTGTATATTCTACCCCTTGCATATCTAAATTAAATAAAGTGTCAATGGTGAATTCATAGATTTCCCATACAACACCACATAAAGCTGCAAAGGATAATATAAAAATAAATATGAAAATTTTGTCGTAATTGTCTATAGATTTATTAGGGCTATGTTTTTTTAATATAATAATAGCGAAAAATCCTATTATTATACCAGAGATGGTATGGAGCATAGTATCCCACCAGGTATATCTATAAAAATTATTTAAAGTGCCTAAATAGAGGGAAATAAATATAAAAATTATAATAGATAAATATAAGCTTTTATCAGGTTCAATTTTCATTATTTTAAAAATTAAAGAGGGTATAAAAGTTAGTATAAAAGCAGCAACTCCAATTAGAGTAAAGTAGTAATCTTTTTTTATAAAATTATTTATTACATTAATAAAAATAAGAATTCTTATAACATATTTGCATATATTATAGGTTAATGTTTTTATTTTATAATTAATTTTCAAAATGTCACCTAACCTTTCGTTTGTATTATCCAATATATAATATTATATGGTTATTAATATTTTATTATTAGAAGAAAATTGTGACTTAACAGCCTTTAAAGGTTGAAAATTAAAACAAGAAATACTTTTAGTCAATAGATAGCTATAAAAATAAAGAATTCTGATTATTTTTTTAGATATCTATTTTATCTAAAAGTATTTCTTGTTTTAATACCTTTAAAGGTTGTTATAATAATTCCTACTGAAAGAAAAGCCTACAAAAGGATGATTTTGTTCCGATCTTCTACACAAAATCTTTAATTATAATAGTTAAGTTAGGTTAGTTATTAAATTTAAAGATTATAAAATCCATTCTAAATTTAATTCATATAAATATTAAGAAAAATACAGCCTTTTGACATGCTACCGCATTAATTTTCTATCGAAAATTTTTTTGAAGTCCTTACTGTAAAGAATATAAATAACTAAATATTTTTTATATACGTATAATGTATAAATATGTTAAAAAAGAAAATATAATTGTGGATTTTACAGAAGGGCGTAGAGTAAAATCTTCCTTTTGTACTGCTTTTGTCCCATAGAAAATTATTTTTAAAGAATTATTCTAGCTTCCTGTAGTTAAAAAAATGGGAATATGTGGCGTAAAAGGCATTTGAACTTTTTATCGAAGTGAGTTACCTTTCTAGCCACATATCCCTTTTTAGACCAAGGATAGTATAATTTCTTTTTAAGTCATAATTTCCTTATTTAGTTCATGAACATTTTTATATCTTTATCTACTGAGGAGATAGTTCCTATACCAAAGTTTTCTACTAATATTTTAGCTACATTTGGTGATAAGAAGGCTGGTAGAGTTGGTCCTAAGTGAATATTTTTAACACCTAGATGAAGTAATGCAAGTAATACTATTACAGCCTTTTGTTCATACCATGCTATATTATAGGAGATTGGTAATTCATTAATATCTTCAAGTTCAAATACTTCTTTTAGTTTAAGCGCTATTACAGCTAATGAATAAGAATCATTACATTGACCTGCGTCTAATACTCTAGGTATTCCATTTATATCTCCTAAATCTAGTTTGTTATATTTATATTTTGCACAACCTGCAGTTAATATAACTGTATCCTTTGGAAGTGCTTTGGCGAAATCTGTATAGTAATTTCTACTTTTCATTCTTCCATCACAACCTGCCATTACAAAGAATCTCTTTATGGCTCCAGTTTTCACTGCATCAACCACTTGAGGAGCTAAAGCTAAAACTTGGTTATGAGCAAATCCGCCTATAATTTCACCTTTTTCTATTTCTTTAGGGGAAGAACATCTTTTTGCATGTTCAATTATTTCTGAAAAATCCTTTTTACCATCTTTGGAAGCATTAATATGTTTAACTCCTTCAAAACCAGTTACGCCAGTAGTGTACATTCTATCTTTATAAGAAGCTTTAGGTGTAACAATACAGTTTGTAGTCATTAAAATTGGTCCATTGAAAGCTTCAAATTCTTCGTTTTGTTTCCACCAAGCATTACCGTAGTTGCCAACAAAATGTTTATATTTTTTGAATGCAGGATAGTAATTTGCAGGAAGCATTTCACTGTGAGTATATACATCTACTCCAGTACCTTCTGTTTGTTTTAAAAGTTCTTCCATATCCTTTAAGTCATGTCCACTTATTAATATACCAGGATTATTTCTAACACCTATATTAACTTTTGTTATTTCAGGATTTCCATAAGTTGATGTATTAGCTTTATCTAATAGGGCCATAACATCTACACCATATTTTCCACATTCTAAAACTAAAGCAGTTAATTCATCTGCAGAAAGGGTATCATCTAAAGTAGCTACTAAAGCTTTTTCCATAAAGGCATGGATACTATCCTCGTCATAGCCTAAATTGTTAGCATGTTCTAAGTAAGCTGCCATTCCCTTTAATCCATAAGTTAAAAGTTCTCTTAAAGATCTTATATCTTCATTTTCAGTAGCTAATATTCCTACTGTTTCAGCTTTCTTTTTAAAGTCTTCAGGATTATTTGCAGCCCAAGCTGCAGCATCGTGAATTTCTTTTTCATCTTTATCATTTTTTATTCCTAAAACACTTAAGAATTTAGAAGTCCAACTTTTATTTTCCTTAGAATTATAAGAACCACCAGCTTTTATAATAGCATCCTTTAAACTTTGTCTTATTTTTAGACCTTCTTGGACTCTAGCATTTAGAGCTTTAGCATCAAAGTTAGCATTAGTTATAGTAGAGAAAAGACTTTCAACTATAAATTTATCAGCTTCACTAGTATTTAGACCTATCTCTCTAACTTGAGAACTATATATTGCTATTCCTTTTACAACGTATATAATTAAATCTTGAGTTTTAGCTATATCTTCAGTTTTACCACATACACCTTTCACAGTGCAACCACGGCCACCAGCAGCTTCTTGACATTGATAACAAAACATACTCATTATTAATACCTCCATATATTTAAAATTATTTTTAGTTACTAATTTAGTAGAGTAAGTATATCGCTTAACTCTGAATTAATTGTATAAAAAAAATATGATTAATTCTGTAACCTATGTTACAAGTAAAATAATTTCTAAAAATTTTATTAGAGATTATTTCTTATATAATTTTGAAAAAACAATCTGAAGTAGTCCTTAATGTTAACTGAATCTTTTTTAATAGTAATAGTTTTTTAGTTAAAGGTTAAGAAATTTATAAAACAATATATATAATAATTTTGTTGACAATAGCTAAAAGTTTTAGTATATTATAAGTGTATTAGGTGTAGTAGTACACTTAATGCTTTTAGAACACTTTATTTTTTACAGGTGATAGATATAAGAGAAAATTAACAATTGTTTAATGTCTTAAAAAAATGGGGTGATTTCAGAATGAAGAAAAAAATAATTAACATTTTATTCACTGTAGGATTTGTATTTTATATTTCATTCCTACTGTGGAATATTCCTTTTAAATATGTATCTCCATTAGAAGTATTTAGTACTAATAGATATTTTTCTAGAATACTTAATTTGATTCCTTTTTATGATATCTTTAATGGAAATTATAACAGTTTGGATATTTGGGGCAATATAATTCTATTTATTCCATTAGGAATTTATATGAATATAATCAATAAAAACAATGCTATATATAAGAGAATTTATAAAATTTTTGCAATAAGTTTAATCTTTGAAGCTAGTCAGTATATATTTGGAATAGGTGCCAGTGATATAACGGATATTATTACTAATACCATTGGAGGAATTATTGGTATAGGTATATATATGCTAATTAAGAGAGTTTTCAAAGAGAATAAGAAAGTAAAAAATTTCGTTACTATTTGTAGTATTGTAATTATGATACCAGTTGCAATTATATTAATAGCACTATTTATATACAATTAGATTATAAACATAATCTGTGGTAAATTTATTGAGTGATTTTAATATTAGATAATATAGCATAGAAGAAAGGACGAATGTAATTTGTATTTTAATTTAAATTATTAACAGCAGTTTAAAACAGAGATTAAAAAATAAATGTATTAGTAATAACAATAAAGTAAGGTGGTGAAGAAATGATAAATATAGACAGTAGAAGCAGCAAACCTATATATGAACAAATAATAGACGGTATAAAAGAAAATGTTATAAGAGGAATATTGAAGCCTGGAGATAAATTACCTTCTGTAAGAGAGCTAGCTGTAATGATAACTACAAATCCGAATACAGTTAGTAAAGCTTATAAAGAATTAGAAAGAGAAAAAATTATAGAGGTTTTAAGGGGAAAGGGGACTTATATATCAGATTTTAATCCTAGGGAGGATGAAGAAAAAATGAGTTTTTTAAGAAAAGAATTAAAGCAACTTTTGATAGAGGCACAATATATGGGAATTGATAAAAAGGATTTTTTAAAGTTAATAGAAGAAATTTATGAAGATTTAGATGGAAAGAGGTGATTAAATTGATAACTATAAGTAATGTATCAAAAATGTTAGGAGATAAAAAAGCTTTAAATGACATTAATTTAAATATAGAAAAAGGAAGTATATTTGGTATTATAGGAGAAAATGGAGCAGGAAAGACAACTCTTATAAAGTGTATGTTAGGAATATATAAACAGGATGAAGGAGAAATAAAGATAGCAGGAGAACCTGTTTTTGAAAATACTTTAGTAAAAAATAAAATAGGTTATGTAGCAGCAGAAGTTCAGTATTATTCATCTTTTAAAGTAAGAGAACTTGTAAAACTTTATACTTTAACATATAGCACTTTTTCTTATGAACGTTTTAAAGAACTTAATAAGATATTTAAAATACCAGAAAATAAGAGAATAAGAGAACTTTCAAAAGGAATGAAAATGAGAGTTTCTTTAATGTTAAATTTAAGTATATATCCAGAAATATTAATATTAGATGAACCTACTTCTGGATTAGACCCTATAATAAAAAGAAAATTAATAAACATATTACTAGAAGAGGTTTCAGAAAGAAATACTACTATATTTATAGCAAGTCATCATTTAGATGATTTAGAAAGAATATGTGATTGTGTAGCTATTATAGAAAAAGGCAAAATAAAATACACAAATAATATAGAGGATATGAAGAAATATATAAAGAAGCTTCAAGTTTTATTTAAAGATGAAAATAAAATAGAAGAAATAAAAACTTGGGACGAAATAATGACAGTAGAAAATATAGGAAGAATAAATCATCTAATAACCAATAATTATTCAGATGAATTGCAAGAGAAATTGTTAGAGGCTGGGGCAGAGTTTGTAGAAGAAATAGATTTAAGTTTAGAAGATATGTTTATATACTCCATGGAAGGAGGAAAAGAGAATGAAAAGCTTGTTTAAAGATCCCTTGTTTTATAAAGAGTGGAAGAGTAGTAAATGGATTTGTTTACTTATGACTTTAATTTTATTTTGGGATAAGCCTCGGACTGCTTCTGAGACATTAAGCTCCCTAAAATATCAAATGCTTATGGATAAAACCTTTGTATTCGATAAAA
Source organism: Clostridium botulinum (assembly GCF_001276985.1). Lineage (GTDB taxonomy): Bacteria > Bacillota > Clostridia > Clostridiales > Clostridiaceae > Clostridium_F > Clostridium_F botulinum. The sequence continues at coordinate 345,168 of NZ_LHUL01000026.1, read as the reverse complement.
TGTGGTTTAATCAGCTTTTATTAGGGTGGAGTAATGGGAAAAATATACTTGTTCTAGGAGTAATAGTATTACTTTGTATATTATTATTTAAAGGGGAAAAACAGGATTCTACCTGTGATTTGTTACATTCTATGCCTTTTACAAGAAAGGATATAATGGTATCTAAAATTAAAGTAGGAATTTTAACTATAAGTATAGCATTTTTAATTAATTTTATAATACTAACATTTTTTTATTTTAATAATAAATCCCAAATAGGAAGTTCCTATTTGGATATACCTAAGTTTTATTCTATAAATTTATTATTTTCTTTATTCTTTTTTATGTTTTTAGTTTTTATGCAAAGTATGGTGGGGCAATATTTCGCAGCAGCTATAATCGCACCAATAACTTTATTTGTACCAAATATGTTTGCATCTTATATAGTTGATTTAATAAGATTAGGTAAAGGGCTAGGGTATGATAGTCCTAAATTAATGGCATTAGATCAATCAGTTAGAAATTCAAATATATATGATATAGTGAATACTTATGCAATAGATAGAATGGAAAAGGGGCCAGATGGAGAACAAATAGGTCATATTGATAGATTTATATATGAAAACTTTGATATTAAAATAATGATACTTATAATTTTAATAGTAGTGTTTGCTGTTTTAGCGGTAATTATATATAACAGGGTTAAACTAGAGAGAATAAATAAATTAATAATATTCAAACCCGTTGAAACAGTATTTAAATTAGGGGTAGGTATATGTATAGGAATGATTTTTTCGCAAATATTTGGATATCCAAAGGGGCAAGAACCAGTTGCCAATATGCCACTAATATATATAACTCTATTAATAGGTACAGTTATAGGATATTTTATAGCGAAACTAGTTGTGAAATTTTGTAGTAGATAAGATTTTATAAGGAAAGTGCGGTGCACTTTCCTTAAATAATAAATATGAATTATAAAGGAGTATATTAAATAGTATTTAAATTAAATATTATCATGTTGAATGATATTTGTTTTGTAAGGCGGTGATAAAATATGGAAGGCATGAAAGGTTTAGTGAGGGATATTGTAACACCTATAATTATTAATAGTATTATTATATTTATACTTTCAAAGATAAATAAAAAACAACAGAATAAGACAGGTCATATAACTGGAGTATTATTTTTTACATTTATAATGACTATAGTTTTTGAATTAACAGGAATTTCTCCTATTAGTGGATTTCACACAGATATTCGCATTAATGAAATTTCATATATCCCAGTTGTAAGTACTTTGGATATGGTTAAAGATGTGTTTAATACAGCTCATGTTGAAAACATACCAGGAAATGAGGTTATGTTATATCTTGGCGCAAACATATTTGGAAACATTTTAATGTTTGGACCATTGGGATTATTATTACCTTTATTATGGAAACATTTTAGAAAATTTTCAAAGACTGTTTTATTTGGCTTTATAGTTTCTTTTACAATCGAGTCTTCGCAGTTATTTTTAGCACGTGGAACAGATATTGATGATTTAATATTAAATACTATAGGGACAATGCTTGGGTATTTAGCATTTGTCATTCTTCGCAAGCTATTTCCTAAATTTACGGCAAAATTTACTTTGGAAGATGATGCGGAAAAATCATCATGGAGTATATTGCCTGTTATTTGTGTAATAATCCCCTATTTAGTTATTGTGGCATTTGGTTTTTATGATAGAGCTATTTTATTTGCAAGATAAATTCTTTTCATTCACTATAATATATTGTAATTAATGATATAAAAAGTGCTAGTAATTAATAACTAAGTTAATATTACTAGCATTTTTTATATTAAAAATTAAGTTAATTGCTATTCAGTTACAACACCAGTACCGGAAGCTGTTACCATAAGCATTCCTCCACCCTGACCTAAAACTTCATAATCTATATCTACGCCTACTATTGCATTACAACCTAATGAAGCAGCTCTATCCCTCATTTCATCTATAGCTTCATTTCTTGCCCGAATTAACTCTTCTTCATAGCCTTGAGATCTTCCGCCTACTAAGTCTCTTATTCCAGCCATAAAATCTTTTAGAAAATTAACTCCTGTAATAACTTCACCACAGACTATTCCTTTATATTGTTTTATTTGTTTACCCTCTATGTTGTTAGTAGTAGTAATTAGCATAATTAAATCCTCCTAAAAATTATTATAGAAATAATTCTATATAGTTTATGTAAATCCTTCAAAAATAATATTAAAAATCCTTTAAAGTGATGTTATTTTAAGATTTTAACCAACATATATTAGAAGTATAAAGTATATTAAAGATAATATAAAGTGAATCTTAATTTAGATTAACTCTTACTATATCTAAATTTAGGAGTGCCACAGCTTTTTAGCTGTATATTACAAAAATCATATATAGATTGGGGTAAAAACTTTATAAAATATTAAACATATAATTGAATTTATACCATCATGTGATTTATTAGCAAGAAAATAATTACAATCTTTTCGAGATTTGTGTTTTTTGTATAATTAATTTTAAAAAATTGAAAAAATATATATTGAAAACGTAAACAAGAAATGATAAAATAAAATAAATTAAATACTATAAGGCGGAGATAAGAGAGCCAATTCATTACGTTTCAATGGGTGAGTTGACTCTATTTTGTCTTTTCCAAAATTAAATAATTTTAACAGGGGGAGTAAAAATTATGTCAATTTATATGGCGGAGTTTTTGGGTACTATGATGTTAATTTGGTTAGGGGATGGCGTTGTAGCCAGTGTAGCTCTTAACAAAAGTAAGGGAAAGGATGGTGGCTGGATTGTTGTAACAGCGGCCTGGGGATTAGCTGTTGCTATACCTGCATATATTTTTGGAGGTATAAGTGGAGCTCATATGAATCCAGCAGTTACAATTGGTAATGCAATTGCAGGAAATTTCCCTTGGGCAAATGTAGCAGGTTATATTACAGCTCAAATGTTAGGGGGGTTTGCAGGAGCAGTTTTAGTTTGGCTTACTTACCTTCCACATTGGAAAGCAACAGAAGATAAAGCTACTAAGCTGGGAGTATTTTGTACAGCTCCAGCAATAAGAGACACAAAAGCTAACTTTGTAACTGAATTTATAGTAACTGCCCTTTTAGTATTTGGACTAATGGGTCTTGGACAAGTTAAAATGGTAGATGGCTTTGGACCATTAACTGCAGGTGCACTTATATTTGTTTTGGGACTTTCTTTAGGTGGACCAACAGGATATGCTATTAATCCCGCAAGAGATTTAGCACCAAGAATAGCTCATGCAATTTTACCAATAGCGGGTAAAGGAGATTCAGATTGGAAATATGCATGGATACCAGTGCTAGGTCCAATATTAGGAGGAATATTAGGAGCATTATTATTTATGTTAGTTTTTTAATTAAAACTTTATGAAAACATTTAAGTAAATTATTTCATCATGATATAATAAAGCAAAAATAATACTAATGAATTATATAATAGAAAAATATTTAAAAATTTTGTTATTAATTTTGTTATTAATAAGGTTGTATATAATATTTATAATTATTTTTACAGTTCAAAGTTTAAATATAAGAAAGTTATGTTTTAAAAGATTATTTTACTAGTTTTTTTATCTTAATATTTTATTAAATGAATAAAAAAGGGAAGGTGGAGTTTATAATGGAAAAGTATATAATGTCTTTAGATCAAGGAACTACTAGTTCAAGATGTATAATATTTAATAAAAAAGGTGAAATAGTAAGTGTTGCTCAAAAGGAATTTACACAAATATATCCTAAAGCAGGATGGGTAGAACATGATCCACTAGAAATATGGGGAAAACAAGCAGGGGTAGCAGGAGAGGCATTAAATATAGCTAGAATTTCTCCAGAACAAATAGCAGGTATAGGTATAACTAATCAAAGAGAAACTACAGTAGTTTGGAATAAAAGAACAGGAATGCCCGTATATAATGCTATAGTATGGCAATGTAGAAGAACAGCTGGTTATTGTGATGAATTAAGAGAAAAAGGTATAGATAAAACTATAAAAGAAAAAACAGGTCTAATGCTAGATGCCTATTTTTCAGCAACAAAAATAAAATGGATATTAGATAATGTAGAGGGAGCTAGAGAATTAGCAGAAAAAGGTGATTTGTTATTTGGAAATATAGATACTTGGTTAATCTGGAATATGACAAAGGGGAAAATTCATGTAACAGATTATACTAATGCTTCAAGAACTATGTTATTTAACATACATGAATTAAAATGGGATGAAGAATTATTAGAAATACTTGATATTCCTAAATCTATGCTTCCAGAAGTAAAACCATCTAGTTGTGTATATGGTGAAACAGATGAAATATTGTTCGGTGTATCAATTCCAATAGCCGGAGATGCAGGAGATCAACAAGCAGCTTTGTTTGGTCAAACTTGCTTTAATGCGGGTATGGCTAAAAATACTTATGGTACAGGTTGTTTCTTGTTGATGAATACAGGAGAAAAAGCAGTAGATTCTAAAAATGGATTATTAACTACTATAGCTGTGGGTATAGATGGAAAAGTTGAATATGCTTTAGAAGGAAGTATATTTATAGGTGGAGCAGTAATTCAATGGCTAAGAGATGAACTTAGAATGGTAAAAACTGCTCAAGAAACAGAAAAATATGCCACAGAAGTAGAAGATAATAATGGAGTTTACCTTGTGCCAGCTTTTGTCGGAATAGGTGCACCATACTGGGATTCTTATGCAAGGGGAACTATATTAGGCCTTACAAGAGGAGCTAAAAAAGAACACATAATAAGAGCTGCATTAGAATCTATGGCATACCAAACTCATGATGTTTTAAAAGCTATGGAAGAGGACTCAGGTATAGAACTAAAAGCATTAAAAGTAGATGGGGGAGCCTGTCAAAATAATTTCTTAATGCAATTTCAATCTGATATATTAGGTGTAGAAGTAGATAGACCAGAAGTAGTAGAGACTACAGCATTAGGAGCAGCTTATCTTGCAGGACTTGCAGTAGGATATTGGAAGGATAGAAATGAAATATCACAAAACTGGGCAATTTCAAGAAGCTTTGCTCCAGCGATGGAAGATGAAAAGAAAGAAAAACTTATAAAAGGATGGCATAAGGCAGTAACAAAAGCAATGGATTGGGAAGAAAGAGAATAATATAAGGAAATTTATAGCTTAAAAGGTAGGTAGCTTCAGCTTATTAAAAAGGAATATGTGACGAGATCGGCAGCTCAATTCACTAAGATATTCTAAAATTGTTCTTATAAAATATATTGGAAAAAATGATAACTCGCTAATGGCTCGAACAATCATTTTTTCCTAATATATTTTCAAAAACAAATAAGAATATCTAAGTTTTTTCGAATGTCTTTTACGCCACATATCCCAATTTTTAATAAGCTGAAGCTGATATATTCCTTTAAAGGTTGAAAACTTTTTTGAAGTTCTTATAGAAAAAGGATATAAATGTTTAAAAATTTTTAACATGCTTGAAAAACATGGATTATATCAAATTGGAAAATATAATTGTACATTTTGCACAGTAAGGTAGAATGTTACTAATTTGTACTCATTACTCAGTACTTTTTACTCTGAATTCTAAATTCTTTAAAAGTTGTTATAATAATTTTTAAATGATTAAAATGAAAAATGATTATTATAAATAAGTAAATTAAACTACCCCTGATTCAAGTATAGAAAATATTCTTTTATTACAATCAATTTGTGCCATTGCACCATATGGGATACACATCATTGGTTCATTATGCCCAAAGGACATATTATATATGATAGGTATATGGTAAAGTTCTAATTCAGATATTATTTTCATAATTACGTTCTTATATTCTTTATAATATTTTTCTTGGTATGGTTTACCAAAAATTATTGCCTTTGAGTTTTGTAATATACCTTGACTACTATAATTTCTAAGCCAGTATTCTACATAAGTAGGGGGTGGCATATTTTCTGAGGTTTCAAAGAATAAAATAGTGTCCTTAAATACATCATTTGATGGCCATAATGTAGTACCTTTTATCATTTCTAGTACTTCCATGCAACCACCTATTAATTGTCCTTGAATTATTCCATTGCCTTGCAAAAATTCATATCCTTGATTTTTTACCATGTTCTTTGCAATAAATGAGTTACTTTCAATCCATTCTATTCTCTCTCCAGTCCATTCATTGGCTGCTGGTATTAATCCAATTGGAGAAGTTTCAAAAAGAACTTTTTTTAGCCAATGGGTAGTATAATCAAATATTTTAATGTTTTCAGCCAGTTCCGCAAGAATGGATGCGCCATAGAAACTAGAGAGATTTCCTTTAAGACATATAAAATGTGATACAGTGGTATCAGAATATCCTATAAATATTTTAGGATTATTTTTTATAACGTTGAAGTCAATATAGGGTAACATTCTTATACTTTCCTCACCGCCGATACAAGAAAAAATTCCTTTTATAGATGTATCAGAAAAAGCTGACATTAAGTCTTCTGCACGTTTTTCTGGATGATGATATAAATAATCTGATCCTTTTAAAGTATTTGGCATTTCTACAACTTCTAGACCAAATTGTTCTTGTAATCTCTTTTTTCCTAATTTATATCTCCAAAGTAAGTCTGCATCACCAGCACCGCCCCATGAAAGACTTACTGCAGCTATTTTATCGCCAGGTTTTAATCTTTTTGGTTTTGCTAATTTTAGCATTTATTCCACCTCACAAATATAAATTAATTTTTTGGACTTAGATAAAGTTTTTATTCTTATTAAAGCTTAGTGAATGACTATAGAGACATACTTGCTCTTTAATATTAACTTTAAGAAAATTGAAGTATTAGAGTTAGTGGTTATTAGATAAATCATTTAGTTTAATAAAAATTTTTTATAAAAAGTTAGTGTGAATTTGGTAAGTTAAAAATAATAATTAAAGTTGTAACTGAGTATAAACAATAATTTAATTGTAAATATTATACATTACAGCTATGATAATTTCAACATAATATTATTTTGATATAATATTGTTGTAGGATTAAAACAGGAACATAAATAACTTTATCTAAATTATGATATAATAGACACAGTTAAAAACTGATAGGAGGAAGTTTATGCCAAGAGAATTTGTAGAGTATACAAATGATTTGCCCATAAAAGTTTCTATGCAAAATATAAAGAAAAGTCCTATTCATTGGCACAATGCTATGGAAGTTATATATGTTTTAGAAGGTAGCATAAAAATAACTATAGAGACAGAAAGCCATAGGGTAAACAAACAGGAAATAGGTATAATAAATCCAGAGGAAGCCCATAGCATAAAAAGTATAACTAACAACAATAAAGTTCTTATATTTCAAATAGATACTAGTTTTTTTAATAAATATTATGATATAGAGAATATGTTTTTTTATACAGATTTTTCTGCACCAGAGGCTCAAAAGCATGAAAAGTATGATGTATTAAGAAAATATCTTTCTACATTACTTTGTGAAATAGCTCAAAAGGGTGATAATTATGAAGATGTAGTAGAGGAAATCTTAGTAGATCTTTTATATCATCTTATAAATAATTTTCATTATTTAATATATGATGAAGAGGAATTAAAAGAAAATGAGGTACAGTTTGAAAGATATGATAGAATAATAAAATATATATATTCTAATTATAATAACAAAATAAGTATTCAAGATATAGCTAGACTAGAATTCTTAAGTTCTCATTATTTATCTAATGAAATGAAAAATAAGGTAGGATATAGTTTTAATGATTTTGTAAATTTAACTAGAGTAGAAGAAGCTATAAAATTACTTTTAGATACAGATAAAACCATATCTGAAATATCTGAAGAACTAGGCTTTTCACATACCCGGTATTTTAATAAACATTTTAAGAAACATTATAAATGTACTCCAATGCAATATAGAAAAAAGTATAAAGTAGATGAAGAAACCTATGAAAGTCTGAAAGTTTATGAAAAATTAAAATTAAAGGATGCATATGAGTATTTAATGCATTATTTAGAAGATTACCCACGATTCAATTATGAAGGGAAAATTATAAAAATTCATGTGGATTTGTCTAAGGATACAGAGGAATTGGATGAAAATTGGCATGATATTATTAACCTAGGTAGTGCTAAAGAAGTATTAAAAGGTAATCATGGAAAACTTATAAAGGAACTTCAAAAGCATGTAGAATGTGAATATGCAATTATACAAAATATATTTTCAAAGGATATGAATGTCTTTTCAACAGAAAAGGATAGATTCTTTAATTGGTATGAGATAAGACAAGTGTTTGAATTTATATATGATTTAGATTTAAAACCTGCTATACTAATAGATTTTCATAAGTATAAAGTGGAATTTTTCTTGGCACTTTTTAAGGATTTTATAGATTACTTTACAGATTTTTTTGGAGATAAAGAAATTAAGAAATGGAGATTTTATTTAAAAAATTCCTTAGATGAAAATAAAAAGAGTTTAGAAAACTTTCTAAAAGAATATGAAGATATAGAATTTATAAATTGGGATTTAGACTATAAGGAAGTGAATAATATTTATGATACTGCCTACATGGTCCCCTACATATTAAATCAATACTTAAATAAAAATTCAAATGTAATCTTTTTAACTACTTTTGATGAAATATATGGAGGAGAGTATATAAATAATGAATTGTTTTATGGTGGTTCTGGAATAATAAATCGCCAAGGAATAAAAAAGCCTTCTTACTATGCTTATTATCTTTTATCTAAATTGGGCAATGAGGTAATAGAAAAGGGAGATGGATATATAGTTACTAAAGAAGATGATGATATTCAAATTCTTGTTTATTCCCATAGTGAAGAATTAGAGTCTTTGATTTCTTTAGATGATTTGTATAAAAGAAGAGGTTTAAAAGAAACCGCAGAGAAGAAATTTTCTATAAATATAGCAGCGCTACCTTATAATTATAAAATAGTTACTTATAAAATAGATGAAGGGAAAGGATCTTCTTATAATAATTGGTTATCTATGGGTAAACCAAAGAGAATAGATGAATATGAGAGAGATTTATTAATAAAAAGTTCTGTACCCAATATAAAATTAGGGTTTGCTAAAAAATCTCCTATATATAATATAGTTTCCAAGATAGAAGGATATGGAGCATTTTTATTTATACTCCAAAGAGTATAAATATATTTTTAGATAAAATCTTCTTAAAACTAAAAAACTTTCAAATAAAGAATAATATGATAAAGAATATTATGAACACATAGTTCTCAGCTATATAATGTTAAATATAAAAATATAATATTAAAATAGTACTCAATTATATATATAAAAAGTACAAAAATACTTTTTTGAGTTTATTTATTTCAAAATTCAAATTGAATATAAAAAATATGTACAAAAAGTACAAAAGCACCTTAAATAAGGTGTTTTTTTGTTTATTGGTAATAAGTAGGAAAAACCATAGTCCTTAATTATATACCTTATAGTCCTTAGCATAGTGAATGAAAATATATATTTAAAAGAATATAATATTAATATAAAGAATTAAAAGTACATTTAAAATTATGATTTATAATATATTTTGAAAATATAAAACATAGATAGTAAGCTCTTTTTATCTTTATAGAGACTTATAGTAAGGAAGAATATATTTTTCATTGAAGATTAGAAAAATTTATAAAATATGTATAGATAATATAGTTAATTTATATAAGATTATAATTTTAAAAAGAAGGAGTAGATAACAAAATGAGTGCAAAAATGTTACCTAAAAATACAAAATCCATTAGAACGGGGTGCTTAATATGGGAATTGACTACAAGTTATTTTCAAAAGAAAAGGTAGAAAAAGCTTTATTAAAATTTGCAGTTCCAGCTATGATTTCTTTATTAGTTATGGAATTATATAATATGGTAGATACATTTTTCGTAGGTTTAGCTATAGGGCCGAAAGCCATAGGAGCATTAACCATAGCCTTTCCAGTACAAAGACTTATGTCTTCACTGGGGATGATGATAGCAGTGGGTGCATCTACTGCAGTAGCCAGAAGTTTAGGTAAAAAAGATTATGATAACCTAAAATCGGTAATATTAAACGCTATAAATATTACTGTAGTTATAATGGTAGTTTTAACTTTTATAATTTCAATCTTTAAAAAAGATATGATCACAGGCCTATTAGGTGCTAGTCAATCTATTTATCCTTATGCCAAAGAATACATTTCTATAGTAGTACTTGGTGGACTATTTCAGGCCCTAACTTTAGTTATTTGTTATATAATGACATCCTTAGGTTATACAAATATAACATTAAAAGCTACTTCGGTAGGAGCTATATTAAATGTTATAATTGACTATTTCTTAGTTATGCATTTAAACTTTGGAGTAGCAGGAGCAGCTATAGCAACTGTGTTTTCACAAACAGTGGCATTAGTATATGCGATATATAAATTTAATAAGGTTAGAAAGAAGATAGGATTAAATTTAAAATTAAATTTTGAACTTAAATTAGATATATTAAAGCCAATTTTAGCAGTAGGATTTTCAACCTTTATTATAGAAATATCTGATGCAGTGGTGGCAGTAATATTAAACAATATACTTTCTATTTATGGAGGAGATAAGGCGTTGGTTATAGTAGGGGTAACTACCAAAATATCAATGTTCTTATTCATAACAGTTATAGGCATAAGTTCGGCAATGCAACCTATAGCAGCATTTAACTATGGTGCAAAAAATTTAGTTCGTGTAAAGGAAGTAGTTATAAAGACTATAGTAGCTGTAACAGGAGCAACTTTAATATTATGGGCAGTAATGCTTATATTTGCAAATCCTATAATAGGATTATTTTTAAAGGATAGAAGTCTTTTAGGTGAAACTGTAAAAGCCTTTAGAATAATAATATCTCTATTTCCAACCATAGGGATATATTATGTATCCATATATTATTACCAATCTATGGGAAAGGCAAGAACTTCACTTATACTATCTGTATATAGGCAAATGATAATATTTATACCATTATTATTTATATTAGTTGGTAAATTTGATATCATGGGAGCTTGGATAGCTTATCCAATTTCAGATTTAATATCAGCTATTACAGGAGTAATATATGTAAGAGTAGCATTAAAAGAAAAAAACAAAGCTATAGAAGCTCAAGAATATGAAAAAGAGAAAAAAGATAAAGCATTCAAAGGAAGATCCGTAGAAGTAGGTGGCCTTTAAAGTATATAACAGTAAAGATGATGAAACAGCTTAGAAAAATAATTTAGTAAACTGTTAATTTGAACTTCTTTTATATTAAATTCAAAATAGAACTATATATGTAGTTATAAATATGTATGAACTTATTTAATCAAGTTGATACATATTTATACTACATATTTTTTTGTTAATATTTTGTTAATATAATGTAATTGTTTTGTAATAATCTGTATGTGAGAATAATGTAATATAATACATAAATATATTATGATAGAAGGAATTATTAAAAATTATGACAGAATGTGCGAAGAAAAACATAATAAATAATATCATTATAATAATTAGTTTATTAATTATTATAATGATTTCATCTTTTCAATTAATAAGATTACCGAAATATAGATTTGTATATAATGATTTATACACTCTCTATGTTCATGTAGTAAAAACTAAAGGTAACATTATTACTAATTTTAAAAATTATAATAAAGAATTACAAGAAAATAAAAAATTAAATGAGTTATATTATTCAAAAGCCTTAAGAAGAAACAATGAATCTACTTTAGATATAAAAACATATGATGGAAGTAATCAGCTTACACATCCTGATATTTTATATGATAAAAATGGTATATTTATTCATAAGTATTGGTTAGCTTTCACACCGTATCCATATTATAATGATAAGCTAGAGAATCCATCTATTGTTGTTTCAGAGGATGGGAAAAAATTTGTAGAAACTAAAGGAATAAAAAATCCATTAGATGATTTAAGGAATGAAAAAAATTTTAAGGCTCATTTATCAGATACAGATATTATGTTTAGAAATAATGAATTAATACTTCATTATGTATATAATGTTTCTGGTGTTTTAGGTCCAGCAAAATTTTATCAAGTTAAATCGAAAGATGGGATTAATTGGAAAATACCTAAAAATCCATTAATATTTCCTAAAAAAATTCTTAGGATTCTAAAGATATGTACAGATCAACATTTATAATAGATAAAAATAAATATAAAGTATGGTATGCTGCAGTAAATAATAAAAGGCAATGGCATGTATCTTACGTTGAATTTAAAAAAGATGAAATAGAAAATTTATAAATGAATTAGAAAGCAACATTATTATAAGAAAAGTACTATAAGTATTATTGAAATTTAACAATATTTATAGTACTTTTTTTAAATTTTTAAATTGAGAATAAAATTTTAAAAAGAGTAAATAGATTGTGTTTATGATAGGCTTTTATAAAAACTATATTAATTATACATTAATATAGTTATGATTTTGTAGATTTATTTTTATAAAGTATTGACAAAAAATGAAAATGATATATAATATTAATTGTAAATGAAAATCGTTTTCGTTGAATGAGGGAGTGATATAATGGCAAAGGTAAATATAATTTATTGGAGTGGTACTGGTAACACAGAAAAAATGGCTGAAGCTATCAAAGAAGGATTAGCATCAGCAGAAGCAAAGCTATTATCCGTATCTGATGCAACTACAAAGGATGTAGAAGAAGCAGAAGTAGTAGTTTTAGGTTGCCCATCTATGGGAGACGAGGCATTAGAAGAAGGTGAAATGGAGCCCTTTGTAGATTCTATAAGCAACATAGTTAAAGGTAAGAAAGTAGCTTTATTTGGATCCTATGGCTGGGGAGATGGTCAATGGATGAGAGATTGGGAAGAAAGAATGGAAAGCTATGGTGCAGAAATAAAGGTTGAAAGTTTAATACATCAAGGGGAACCAGATGATTCAACAATGGAAGAGTGCAAAGCTTTTGCACAAAAATTAGTATAATAACACGTAATAAGTGAAGTTAATATTATTATATAAATAGTTTTTAATTAGTTGTTAAAACTAACATATGATTAAAATAAGTTAATAGTTGAAAATTACACATAAAGTTTAAAACAGTGCATATTTTAATATTTTATATAGGAACTGTCCTCCAGACAGAACGTTGTATAGTTGAAAAATAGTTATCAAAAGAACGCCTATATAAATATTAAAAATGCACTGATTTTTATTTTTTTCAATAAATTTTAACTAATAAGTTACTTTTATTTAATAGAGTAATATTAAAATAATGTGTATAATTAATAATATGTACTTTATTGTTAAATTCAGATAGGAGTGATATTAGTTGGCTATATTAGTATGTGGAGGAGCAGGATATATAGGAAGTCATGCGGTGGCAGCCTTAATTGAGAAAAATGAAGAAGTAGTTATTGTAGATAATTTAGTTACAGGTCATGAACAAGCCATATGCGGTGGTAAATTTTATAAAGGCGATTTAAGAGATAAAGAATTTTTAAATAAGGTTTTTAACCAAAATAAAATAGATGCAGTTATTCATTTTGCAGCTTTTTCTTTGGTTGGAGAAAGTATGGAAGAACCTTTTAAATATTATAATAATAATGTATGTGGAACGTTAAGCTTATTAGAAACAATGAAAGAATATAATGTACAGAAAATAGTATTTTCATCTACAGCAGCAACTTATGGAGAACCAGAAAATATACCAATATTAGAAGAAGATCTTACAGAGCCTACTAATGCTTATGGAGAAACTAAACTTGCAGTAGAAAAAATGCTTAAATGGGCAGAAATGGCTTATAATATAAAATATGTTGTATTAAGATATTTTAATGTAGCAGGAGCTCACGAAAGCGGTAATATAGGAGAGGCACATAAGGTAGAAAGTCATCTGATACCTATAATACTTCAAGTAGCATTAGGACGAAGAGAAAAAATAATGATATATGGAGATGATTATAATACTAAAGATGGAAGTTGTGTAAGAGATTATATTCATGTAATGGATTTAGTAGAAGCTCATATTCTAGCACTAGAAAAATTAAGAAGAGATAATACTAGTGCTACATATAATTTAGGTAATGGAGAGGGCTTTAGTGTTAAAGAAGTTATAGATATATGCAGGAAAGTTACAGGGCATGCTATACCATCAGAAATAGCTGCAAGAAGATCAGGAGATCCAGCTATACTTATAGCATCATCTGAAAAAATAATAAAAGAACTAGGTTGGAATCCTAAGAAAGCTTCTTTAGAAAGTATAATTGATAGTGCTTGGAAATGGCACAGATCCCATCCAGATGGATATTAGAATATTAAAGGAATACAAGGGAGTGTAGCTTGAAATTATGGAAGATAAATTTATAGATTTAAATTTAAAGTTTAATGAGGAAATAGATAAAAAATCCATACACTCAAATATTTTAGTTGTAAAAGACACTAGAGGAAATATAGTAACATCTCATATAAAAGTAGAACAAGAGAATATACTTAATATAAAGATAAAAGCAGATGAGGAATATATTAATAATGAATATACGTTGGAATTCAAAGATTGTATATATTCAAAAAATGGAAATGCTTTTAAAGAATTAGATAATATAAAATTTTGTTTAAACAAAGGTAAGATCGAAAATAATGGTACAAGGGTAGTAAAGGAAGATAATTGGATTTATTATAGTGGCAATGAAAAAATTTATACTTATATGGATTATAATCCTCATGGAGAAATAAGAAAAATTAATCTTGATGGGTCTTTGAATATAAAACTTTGTGATGACTTTGCAAGTAATATTTGGATAAATGGGCAGTGGCTGTATTACATAAATTATAGAGGCGGTAATGAAGAAAATTGTCTTTATAGAATAAAAAAGGATGGAAGTTCAAGAGAACGATTAACCGATACTACTATAGATTCTTTAGTCTTCTCAGATAATTACATTTTTTATTCAGAATATATAAGTTCATCTAGTAAGGATAATTATAAAATATATAGAATAAAAAAGGATGGATCTAGTAAGATAGCTTTAAGTAATGTAAGAGGTATAAATCTTATAATCCAAGGACCTTTTTTATATTATTTAAATATAGAGGATAATTATTCTATATATAGAATAAGGGTAGATGGATTAGATATGAAGAAAATAAATAATTATTCTAGTAGAAATTTTATGAGAATAAAGGATGGATGGATATATTATATTAACGAAGAACTAGGAAATAACTTGTATAGAACAACATTAGATGGAAATTACGAAGAAAAATTAAATAATGATAGTTGTGTAAATGCTATAATGGACAATACTTCTATCTATTATGGAAAGGATATAGATAGTAATAAAACTCATTTATATAAAATAAATATAGATGGCTTAGAAAGAAAAAAAATATGTGAAGAAGATTGTTCAAGATCCATGGCTATTACAAGAGATAACATATATTTCTCAGGAAACGATAAGGAAGGAATATATAAAATAAGAAAAGAAGGGGGAGAGGTTTATACTATAACAAAGGAAAATGCTTTAGGATTAGATATAGTAGAAAATTGGATTTATTATTACAAACTTAATTTACAGGGACTAAGTATGAAACTACATAGAATAAGTTTATATGATAACAAAAAGCAGGAAGTTTTATAATAAAATAGTAATATAGTATGTGTAGAATGAAAAAACTCCAAGAATGTAATAAAATAAGGAAAGTGTATAGCACTTTCCTTATTTCGTAAAGCTTGTTTTTGGAGTATCTTTAGTTATTACATCAAATATAAATCCTTGCTCTTTTAAGCCCTTTATTACTTCTGGTAAAGCTTGTACAGTTGTGGTTTTAGGATCAGTATCATGCATTAATATTACGGCTTTATGTTGACCACGGCTTTCAGTTAAAACAGAATTTATAATCTTATCTTTTCTTTGACGAAAAGCTGAAGCATCAGTGGAATCTACATTCCAATCAAAATGCATGTAACCTAATTTATTCATATGAGGTATTATTTGTTTCATTACACCAGGACCGCCATAGTTATGGCTTACTGTATTATTAGAACCACCAGGGTATCTAATAATATGACTTGGTTTTTGACCAATAGTTTCCTCAATATATTTGTCTAATTTTTTTATATCTTTTTCAAAGTTTTCAGGAGACATATAAACTTTGCTATAGTCATGACTATAGGTATGATTAGCTATAACATGTCCATCTTTTGCTATAGCTTTATACAAATTTTCTAAACCTGGATGTCCATTAACAAAGAATGTAGCTCTAACATCATTTTCTTTTAATATTTTTAATATTTCCATAGTGTTTTTAGATGGGCCATCATCAAAGGTTAAATATGCTATTTTTATATGCTTCATTTTTTCTTTATACGTTTCATTTTCTTTATCTATATCAGACATAAGTTTTATATTTTCATTTTTTATATTTTTATTTTCTGAAGACATATTAGTAATTTTTTTTGCTAACATGTTACTCTGAATTTTAACTTTTAAAAGCCTTCCACCGGTTATAAAAGTGCTTAAGATTGAAAAGAATAATAAACATATAGTTACTGTGTTTCTTAAATCATGGTGCCTTTTTCTGCTGTAAATATTTTTTCTAGAATTTCTCATAGCCAACCCCTCGTCTTTATTAAACTCCTTTTAAAGTAGAAATTTTATTTTTTATTTCTTTATGTTTTTTATCTAACTGTTCTTTTTCCGAACTTAATTTTTCATTTTCTGTTTGTAAGATTTTTAAGTTGTTATTTAAATTTTCATTTTTACTTTTGTAGGTATTTACTCTGTTTATATTAATAAAAGAAAATATAAATAAAATAACTGTAACAGCTAGTAATAAAATTAGTTTAGATTGAGATTTTTCTCTCAAGGTTATCTCTTCCTTTCAACAAAATTTTTATAAATTAATTGTTTTTTACAACAATATATTTCTTTATTCCTTATATTTTATATTATACATATAAAATTTTGACATTTGTAACAATAAAGTAACAATGTAAAAAAATAAAAGGAGGTGCTTTAAAATAAAATAGATTTAATTTTAAAACTGAAAATATAAAAAATACACTTATAAACCAATTTATTTTAACTAAGAAGTTCTATATCTGATTCCGCTAGAAATTTTTGGCAGGATTAAGGCGCTATCTGGTAGAAAATTTTTTAATTCCGCAGATTTAGAACTACTAAAGCTTAATAATATGGTTTAGTATGTGTATTTTTTTATATTTTCTATATTAAATTTAAATCTATTATGTTATCTCTATTATATATTAAATAATTCTTTTGGACAGAGCTTTCTTAGAGGTATTTAATTTAAGGAATTTAGTACATTACTTATAATGATCTGTTTTAGCACCAAAGCATTCAATTACAGGAAGCACAAACATAAAGCCTATACCAGGCTTATTATCCATATCTAAAGTTTTTCTAATCCTTCTAGTTACTATATTCTTCTTTTCTTCAGAGCTTATAACACTTATTATGGTTTTGTTATAAGGAACATCACCTTCTATAAGTTTTCTTAGACCAGCAAAAACAGGTACATCTAAATTGTTTTCTAGTAGAATTTTTCCAAGACCCCTACTATTTATATTAGTGGCGCCACAATTTTCTTCGTAAAATATTTCGTTTACTGCATGTAGTTTTTTTACATCATTAAGTATTAAAACAAGAGCGTACATAAAAAGCCTCCTTTATATATTTGCTTCTTTAGCTTTTATTATAGCAGTTTTTGTAGATAATGGACCTATTATTTCTGTAATAATTGTAGTTGCTAAAAGTATGGTTAAAACTTTTGTATCAAGACCAGTTCCTTTAAATTCTCTACTTACTATAATAGCTAAACCTACAGCTACACCTATCTGTGAGAATAGACCATAGCCTATATATTTTTTTACGGGCTTAGGTGCTTTAGAAATTGCAGCTCCTAGAGAAGCACCGGATACTTTTCCTATCATTCTAAATAAAAGATAACATATGCCCAATATGCCTATCTTAGGTATCATTTTTATATCTAATCTAGCACCAGCTAAAACAAAAAATGCCGTTATAATAGGTGAAGCAAAATTTTCTATAGTAGCAAAGACTTCATCACTATGAGAAGACACGTTTGCTACGGTTATACCTAAACACATAGAAGCTAAAAGTGAGGATAAATTAAATTTTATGCATAGCCCTGTAAGTATTATAATGGTACCTAATGTTAAGGTTTGAATTTCAGAATCTCTAGAACATTTATTAAGTATATAAATCAAGATTATGCCTAAAAGAAAACCCGCTAAAAGAGAAAAGAATATTTCTACAAGGGGTGGAACTATTATAGAATAGGCACTAATAGGTTTATTTGCAATAAAAACCTTTGCCAAAGAAGAGGCTACTGAATATATCATAAGACATATAGCATCATCTACTGCTACTACTCCAAGTAAAGTAGTAGTTAAAGGACCCTTAGCTTTCATTTCTTTAAGCACCATTACTGTAGCCGCTGGAGCTGTCGCAGAGGCTACTGCTCCTAATATTAGGGCAGTATATATCTTTTCCCCTAATATTAATGTAATTATAGTGACTGCTACAAAGGCTAATGTAGCTTCGAAAAATGCAATTATAAAAATAGGCTTGCCTAATTTTTTTATGACAGATACTTCTAATTCACTGCCTATATTAAAAGCTATAATTCCTAAAGCAAAATCTCCTATAAAAGATAATTTTTCAATCATTATACTATTTTCTAGATTAAAACCCGACACTCCAAGTACTAACCCAGCAATGATATAACCCGCTACTGCTGGAATTTTGAATCGATTCATTGTCTTTCCAAAAAGCACACCAACAATAAGAGCAATACCAACTCCTATAAATGGATTCATTGAATATTCCTCCCTAAAATAAATTTTATTAATTTTAAAATTTATATAAAAATTTTAAAGTTTTTGTTTACATATTAAGTATACAACAAATAAATAGAATATATCAAATTTATAAACAGTTTCTATCCAAAAAAAATATATAGCATATAAAGATAGTAAGAGAATTATTAAGGGAGTGTGAGTATTTTGGGATATATATTAGCACAATATATACTAATAATTATATTAATAATAGCCATAGGTTATTTTCTATATTTAATTAGAAATAAAAGTGAGGATTATTTAGAAGATTATTATGGACTTTCTGATATAATAATAAATACGGATTGTAAGGATGAGAAAAGTAGAGAAAATATAAAAATTATATTGAGAGCAATAGGTTTTTCTGTATATGAAGTAGAAAAGGATTTTAAAAATCAATCTAATGAAATAAAGGAAGATAAAGCTTTAGAAAAAACAGAGCATTTACTAAAAGAATATAAATTTAAAGGAAAGATAAATGAGGATACTTTAAGATATTTAATAAGAATAAACTGTGCCTTAATGAATGAAATATTTAAATAGTTTTATAGATTTATAGATGAAATATTTTAAATTATTGTTTTTTAATATATAATAACTAGGGTAAATATATATACTATTTTAATATGCAGATATTTATATATCAGCATATTATTTTTTAAGTTTGAAAATAAGAACGTTTGTTTTCAAAATAATTGTTTGCTATAATCAATATAAGATTAAGAAAATAAATTTATAAAGCTAATATTTTGCTCATATATTATTAAAACTATAATAAGCAGTTTTTTTAATGTATAATAAACAGTAAAGAATTATGTGGAATAAACTGTAAAACTTAAATAAAAATTAAAGAATATGGTTACTACTAAGAATTAATATAAACATTAAGTATAGATTTGGAGGATAAAAATGGAGGAAAGAATAGATAACACGAAGGATTATGATGTTACCAAGTTAACCTCTTTGGAAAAATTAGAGCCTGTAAGAGTAAGACCAGGAATGTATATAGGATCTACTGGGATAAAAGGTCTTCATCACTGTATTTGGGAGATATTAGATAATGCTATTGATGAAATTTCAAATGGATATGGAGATACTGCAGAGGTTATATTAAATAAAGATAAAAGTGTTACAGTTGTAGATAATGGAAGAGGAATTCCTACAGGTATACATCCTATAAAAAAGAAGTCTGGTGTGGAAATGGTCTTTACAGAGCTTCATACAGGAGGAAAATTTAATAATTCAATATATAAAACTTCTGGAGGACTGCATGGTGTTGGAGCATCAGTAGTTAATGCTTTATCTGAGTGGACAGAGGTTGAAGTTTATCAGAATGATAAAATATATAAACAAAGATTTGAATATGCCTTAGATAAAAAACTAAATAAAAAGATGCCAGGAACTCCTGTAACAAAACTTAAAATAGTAGGAGATACAGACAAAACTGGTACTAGAGTAACATTTAAACCTGATAAAGAAGTATTTTCAACTATAGATTTTAAATTCGATGTTATAGATGAAAGACTACAAGAGTTAGCCTTTCAAAATAAAGGGATAACTTTAAAACTTATAGACAATAGAAAAGAAGAGCCGGAAATAAAAGAATATCATTCTGAAAGAGGTCTTTTAGACTTTATAGATTATTTAAATGAAAGTAAAACACCAATACATAATCCAGCAGTATTATTTGAGGGAGAAAAGGAGATAAATAATTTAAAAATGGAAGGGGAAATATGCTTCCAATTTACAGACTCTTCAACAGAAAATATAGCAAGTTATGTAAATAATATTCCAACCACAGAAGCTGGAACCCATGAAACTGGATTTAAAACAGGCATGACTAGAGCGTTTAAAGAAGGCGCAAAAAAGTTAAGCCTTATAAAAGAAAAAGATAAAGAATTTGATGGCGATGATCTTAGAGAAGGAATTACAGCTATAGTTAGAATAAAAATAAGTAATCCTGTGTTCGAAGGCCAAACTAAAACTAAGCTTGGAAATAATGAAGCTTATACTATGATGAATGATTTAGCCTATAGTAAATTTTTAGAATGGATAGAAGATAATAAAGAAGTATCCACATTGATTATAAATAATGCTTTAGCTGCTGCAGCTAGAAGAGAAAAAATAAAAAAAATAAATGAAGCAGAAAAGAAAAAAATAGGTAAAGGATTAGCACCGTTAGCAGGAAAGATAGCTGTGTGTACTTTAAGAGATTCAAATGTAACAGAGTTTATAGTGGTAGAAGGAGATTCTGCGGGAGGTTCTGCAAAACAAGCAAGAGATAGAAGATTTCAAACCATAATGCCTTCTAAGGGTAAAATAATGAATACAGAAAAACAAAAAATCGAAAATGTATTAGGCAGTGAAGAATTAAAAATATTTAATACAGCTATAGGTACAGGTGTATTAGATAATTATAAAGAGGAAGACTTAAAATATGATAAGATAATAATATTAAGTGATGCGGATGTAGATGGATATCATATTAGAACTTTATGGATGACTTATATATATAGATATATGAAGTCTTTAGTAGCTAATGGTCATCTTTATATAGCTATGCCACCTTTGTATAAAGTTTACAAGAAAGATAAGAAAGGCGAAAAGTCGGTTTATTGCTATAATGATGAAGAATTAGAAAAGGCTAAAAAACAAATTGGAAGGGGATACCTAATTCAAAGATATAAAGGATTAGGAGAAATGAATCCAGAACAATTATGGGAAACTACATTAAATCCTGAAACAAGAACACTTCAAAGAATAACTATAGAAGATGCCGCAAAAGCTGAAAAGATGGTATCTTTGCTTATGGGAGATGTAGTAGAACCTAGAAAAAATTACTTATACAAATACGCAGAGTTTTAGATAAAAGGGCTAAATAATATATATTTAGCCTTTGCCATGTAAATAAATATAAAAGCACAGGGAGGACTTTTAGATGGCTAAAAAAATAGTAATACCTAAAGATAACAATATAATATCTTTTCCGTTAGAAGAGGCTATGCCAGAGAATTATTTACCTTACGCAGTAGAGGTATCCAAGGAAAGAGCACTGCCAGATGTCAGAGATGGATTAAAACCAGTACAAAGAAGAATAGTTTATGGTTCATATATGTTAAAAGCCTTTCCAGATAAACCTTATTACAAATCTGCTAGAATAGTAGGTGATATATTAGGTAAATATCACCCTCATGGAGACTCTTCTGTTTATGATGCAATGGTAATATTAGCTCAAGATTTTACCACAAGAATGCCACTTATAGATGGGCATGGAAACTGGGGAAGTCAAGATGGAGATAGTGCAGCAGCCATGCGTTATACAGAAGCAAGACTTACACCTATTGCCATGGAAATGATAAGAGACATAGATAAAGATGTAGTAAATATGGTAGATAACTATTCAAATTCAGAAAAAGAACCAGAAGTATTGCCAGCAAAGTTCCCAAATATCCTTGTAAATGGTGCCTTTGGAATAGCAGTAGGGTTAGCCACTAATATACCACCTCATAATTTAGAAGAAGTTATAGATGGAACTTTAGCTTATATAGATAAAAATGAAATAACTACTAAAGAGTTATTAAATTACATAAAGGGACCGGATCTTCCAACAGGAGGAGTTATAATAGGTAAAAAATCCATGTTATCAGCCTATGAAACAGGAGAAGGAAGAGTAACCTTAAGAGCTAAGACAACCATAGAAAAATTGGAAAATGGAAGGCTAGCTATTGTAATTACAGAATTTCCTTTTAGAAAAAACAAGGCAAAACTTCTTCAATTTATATCAGAAATGACTGCAGACAAAAAACATTCTAAAGCTTTAGAGAATATCACGGATATAAGAGATGAATCTGATAGAAATGGAATAAGAGCAGTAATAGAATTTAAAAAAATAGCTACTCAAGATGTGATAGAAAAAACTTTAAAATATTTATATAAAAAGACAGATCTACAGAGTAATATATCTTTTAATATGGTGGCCTTAGCAGATGGCAAACCTAAAACTTTAGGGTTAAAAGCTATGTTAGAATATTATGTAGAACATCAAAAGGAAGTAATTACAAGAAGAACTAAAAGGGAATTAGAAATAGCAGAAAAAAGATTCCATATAGTAGAAGGATTTATAAAAGCTATAGGAATAATGGATGAGATAATAAAAACTATAAGAGAATCGAAATCTAAAAAAAATGCTAGAGAAAATTTAATGGAAAAGTTTTCTTTTACAGATGTTCAAGCAGAGGCTATATTAGAGCTTATGCTATATAAACTTACAGGTCTTGAAATAGTAGCCTTTGAAAAAGAATATAAAGAATTAGAAAAATTAATAAATAAGCTTAAAAAAATATTAAATAGTGAAAAGGAACTTTTAAAAGTTATAAAGAAAGAATTAATTGAAGTTAAAGAAACTTATAATGACAAAAGAAGAACATCAATAATAGAAGATGACGAAAAAGCAAAAATAGATATAGAAGAAATAATAGTGGAAGAAGATGTAGTATTAACTTTATCTAATGAAGGCTTTGCAAAGAGAATATCTCTTAAGTCCTACAATAGATCAAGTGCTAATGTAGAGGATATAGAGTATAGAGAAGGGGACTTTAATAGGTTCCTAATTCAGTGTAATACAAAGGATACATTATGTTTGGTAACAAAAGAGGGGAATATGTATCAAATAAAAGTTATAAATATACCAGAATTTAAGTGGAAAGAAAAAGGTGTTAGGCTAGATGAAATAATTAAAACTATAGATTTATCTGAAACTATAATGGAAGCCTTTTCAATAGAAGACTTTACAGCTCAAAAGGATATGTTATTTATAACAGATAGTGGGTATATTAAGAAAACTACATTAGATAAATTTAATACAAATTATACAAAAATAATGGCTTTAAAGCTTAAAAAAGGAGAATTCCTTGTTAAGGCTGATTTAGTAGATCGAACTAGAGAAGAAAAATTTTTCAATATAAAAACCCAGAAAGGATTAAGTTTTAATATAGAGGAGCCTAGCTTAGAGCCAGTAGATAGAAATATAATAGGGTATAAATTATTTGATATCTTACCTAACGATAGTATAGAAAAGGTAGACTTTTGTGATAACTATGAATATAAGAGCTTTTATGTAAATATATCTAAAGAGGGATTAATAACTATATCAGATTTAAAAGATAATAAATCACATATAAGTTTATTTACGGATTCTTCTAAAATTCTAGTTTTATTTGATGATGAGGGTAAAGCTTATTACATACCAGCATTTATGCTTCAAAGCATAAAAGAAGAGGGGATAAATATTTCAGCCTTTACTGGGGATAAAATAAGTTTGCTAAATGCAATATCCACCTTTAGATTTGAAGAAGATATTAGTATCTATTTTTCATCAGAAAAAGGATTAATAAAAAGAACTTTATTGAGTGAATTAAAGATAGAGGGCAATTCAACTCAAGTTTATAAATTTAAACATAAGGAGGATAAATTAGTAAGTATACTTATAAAGGAACATGGAGAGCAAAAAAATATACTAATAATAACAGAAAAAGCAATGGTAATAAGATTTAAAAGTGAGGCTGTAAATCCTATGGGAAAAATGGCATCAGGAGTTACAGGTATAAGTTTAAAAGATTTAGATAAAGTAATTTTAGCATCAATAATAGATGAAAATGATACAAGAAAAATAAAAATAAAAACAAAGGCAAAGGATAAAGGAACTATAGAAATAAATAAAATAAAAGTTCAAAATAGAGCAGGTATAGGAAATAGCTTGATGCCTCTTTTGTTAAATGATTTTGTAGAGGTAGTAGAATTAAAAAAATAAGAGTATAATTTAAATATTAAAAAATTAATATAAGAAGGAGTATTATATATGAACTTAACAGAAGTCTTCATTGAAAATCCTGTAATAGCAGCAATAAGAGACGAAAAAGATTTAGAAAAAGCATTGGAAAGCAAGGCCAATATAGTATTTGTACTTTTTGGAAACATTATAAATATAAAAAGTATTTGTCATAAACTAAAAGAAAAAGAAAAGAAAATTTTTGTTCATGTGGATATGATAGAGGGACTGAAAGGAGACTCAGCTGGGATAGAATATCTAAAGGAATGTGTAGAATTAGATGGAATAATAAGCACAAAAACTTCTAATATAAAGCATGCTACACAAGTAGGATTGTATGCGATACAGAGAATTTTTATAATAGACTCATTATCCTTAAAAACAGGAGTAAAGAATATATTAGAACACAGACCTACAGCGGTAGAGGTTATGCCTGGAATTGCTAGTAAAATAATAAACAAATTAGAGACTAAAGTAAATAATATTCCTATAATAGCAGGAGGATTAATAAAAGAAAAAAAGGATGTAATAGAATCTTTATCTGCAGGAGCAGTAGCCATATCCACTACATCTTGGGAACTTTGGGATTTGTAGTAAATGGTTAAATTGGTATATTTTTAAAATTAGAATATAGAGTTATAATTAAATATATATTTAGG
This sequence comes from Clostridium botulinum, assembly GCF_001276985.1. Taxonomy (GTDB): domain Bacteria; phylum Bacillota; class Clostridia; order Clostridiales; family Clostridiaceae; genus Clostridium_F; species Clostridium_F botulinum. The sequence continues at coordinate 319,774 of NZ_LHUL01000026.1, read as the reverse complement.
TACATATATATTAAAAAACATATGTGGTGTAAAAGGTAGATAAACCTATGAATTATAATCACATATGTTTTTTATTTAATCAGGAGTAGGGATAGTATGAAAATATTTTATTTAGTTTATTATATCTTGTATCATATAGAGAAAGCATAAACAGAGTTCTTGGCTTCAGAGGGCGTAAAGACTCTCTCTGAAGCTTAGAAATCGTTATCCAGGGATGTACCCGATCTTTACTCCCACTTTGAAGAAAAGCAGAGAGTCCAAATCTTCGATTTGGTGCGAATCGCTTTCACAGAGTGCGATGGGGGTATTAGAGCGGGTAGTCATCGGATAAATTTCTTTAAAGAAGGTGCAAAAGCATGTCTTCTTTTATTCCTTTTGCAGAATCTTTTTTTAAATTTTCTAGTATTTTAAAGGCAAAATACATTGCCGCAGAAGGTCCCCTACTGGTTATTATGTTTCCATCTTGCACAACTAAATCTTCTTTATAAATACCTTCTTTTAAATCCTCTTCAAAACCAGGATAGGAAGTAACCTCTTTTCCTTTTATTATATTTGCCTTGCTTAAGACTATTGGACCTGCACATATGGCAGCTATTAATTTTTCATCCCTATTAAATTCCTTTACTAAATTTATTACTTTATTATTATCTCTTAAGTTAGCGGCACCAGGCATGCCCCCAGGAATAACTAAAGAACTATAGTCATTAGTTTTGATTTCTTCTAAAGTTTTATCTACATTAACTAAAATATTATGAGCACCCTTTACTTCTTTATTAGAAGTAATACTGCACATATCGCATCGAATATTGGCTCTTCTTAATACATCTACTACAGTTAGAGCTTCAATTTCTTCAAAGCCCTCTGCTATAAATACTAAAACTTTTGTCATAAATGTTCCTCCTTTAATCTTATTAAGTTAATATAATAATTTTATACAATTTATTAAAAGAATAATATTAATTTTTTTTGAATATAAAAAATTTATTTATTAGAAATGACAAAATACCTGTACCCATTGAAGCTATGAGTGCAGATATATTGGACCAAAGAACTTGAGACACATTTAATAAATTGTAAGAAGATAGAGTAGATAGTATTATACCATTTAATATAGCAGCTATACCAATTACAGATGCATATTGAATATAGGGGCTATTTTTGGTTTTAAACGTAAACTTTCTATTTAAAAGATATCCGTTTATAGAGTAAATTGAAAAAGAAATAAGCTTAAATAAATAATTGATATTTCCACTATACCTGCCAGTAAGAAACCATAACAAATTTAATACTAAAAAATCTATAAGTACATTTAAAGCTCCTATAGAGGCATATTTTATAAATTCTATAAAGCCTTTATTTTTAAACATAAAACCCCTTCTATTCTATATAAAGATAATTAATATTTTAACATAAATTATATCATAATATTATACTTTAAAGTATAATATTTGAAATAAATGAGGCGGTTCATCAAAAATAATAAATTTAAAAGGTTAAATTCATACAAAGAATAGATATTTATAAATCAATACAATATTCAAATAAACACATGAAAATAAAATTAATTTAAAATTTTTTATTTTTTAGTATAATAGAATATATTATTTGTATTTTGTATTTATAGTGAAAAAGCTATAATATATAAATTAAAACTATTCAGTTAAGGTAGAGTTATAAAAAATGAACCCATCCTTAATTAAATTAAGAGAGGTGATAATATTTTAATCTTTGATTAAAATATAAATTATGGAGAAATTGAAATTAGAAAATGGAATAAGAGTAGTTTATAAGAAGACTTTAAGTAATATAAGTTCTATATCTATAGGTTTTAATGCAGGAGCTTTAGAAGAAAAAGATGAGTTCCCTTTTGGTACAGCTCATGCTGTAGAGCACATGGTATCTAAGGGAACTCTTAATAGAGGAGAGAAAGAAATAAATATTTTAGCAGATAGTATTTTTGGGTTTGAAAATGCCATGACTAATTATCCTTATGTAGTGTATTATGGAAGCTTTCTGAATGAAGATTTAGAAAAAGCATTAGATTTTTATAGTGATATATTATTAAATCCAGAGTTTGAAGAAAAAGCTTTCCAGGAAGAAAAATCTATTATATTAGAGGAACTGAAAGAATGGAGAGAGGATCCTTATCAATTTTGTGAGGATCAAATGCTAAAAAATTCTTTTAAAGAAAGAAGAATAAAAGAATTGATTATAGGAAATGAGGAAAGTATTAAAAATATTACTTTAAATAATATAAAAGATTTTTATAATGCCTATTATACTCCTGAAAATTGTGTGATCACTATAGTAACATCAATGGGGATAGAAGAAAGTATAAAATGTATAAAAAAATATTTTGAACATTTTAATAAACTATATAGAGAAATAGAAGAAGTAAGATATGAAAATAGAAAAGAAACTATTTATACTGACCATAAGGATGGTATAGAAGGAGCTAAAATAATATATAGCTATGATATTCATAGTTTAAATAAAGAAGAAATAATGGTTCTTAAAATATTTAATGAGATATTTGCAGAAGGTACAAGTAGCATTTTGTTCTATAATATTAGAACCAAAAATTCTTTAGCTTATGATGTAGGGAGTAATTTTAAAAATGAAAGAGGTATAAAATTATTTGATTTTTATATAGGTACATCCAAAGAAAAAGTAAGTAAAGCTATTAATATAATGGATAAAATTTTAGAAGGAATAATAGATAACGAAGAATATTTTACAAAAGAAAAGATATGCGGAGCCTTAAAAAGTATAAAACTTAAAAAAGCTATACGTCATGAAATGTCTATAAGGCTAGCTTTAGATATTACCACTTCTGAACTTATGTATAAGGATAGTTTAAATATAAATGATTCTATAGAGGATTTAAGTTTAATAAAAGAAGAAAATATAAAAAAAGTATTGAAAAAGATTTTTAAAAGTAAAGTTATACAGATATTACAATAATAATTAATCAAAGTAATCTTGATTCTAAAAAAATTAATAGAGATAACAATAGAGTTAAGAGGATTATAAGGATTAGTTTTTTTATCAAAATCATTAAGTAAGCTTTTATCCATAAGTTTATAAAATTCTGAAATTTTGTTATTTATATAAGAATTAACTAATTTACTACATTCTTTATAAAGGGTGTAGTTTTTTTCATAATAGAATATTTATATTTATCATCATAGATAAGTTTTTTTTACTTAATTTGGAAGAAAACTAAAATTATTTTCGAATCGCTTTATGGATTCTAGTTTATTTTCTTTATAAAATTACCGCATTTATAAAAATTTTCTTTAAATAAGTCATACCATCTTATATTGTTAATGGTATGACTGCCAAAAGGTTTTAATCTTCTTTTTATATTACAACTCTAAAAATAAATGGGGGTATTTCATATAAAAATACCTTAAAGAAAAGATATTTTTATATATTATAATATCAAATTTAATAAGTAGTATGAATTATACCCTAAAAATATATTTATACATAATATATACTATATAAAAAACATTAAAATTAAATTTATATATTTTGTATATTTTGAGCATATGATATTATTATATGTGAAAATTTGCATATATTTAGTGCTTTTAATAAAATTTTTTGTTACTATCCTTGTAAAAAAGTCGGAAAATTATTATAATTAAAAAGTATGTGGATAATCTTTTCACAACTAAAATAAACATAAACAGAGTTCTTAGCTTCAGAGGGGATTTTTACTTTCACTAAAGCTTAGAAAATGGTTATCCAGGGACATAGCCGCTCTTTACTCCCATTTTTAAGAAGATGGGAGTATTAGAGCGGGTAGTCATCGGATAAATAAGAATATAGTTTTATTAATATATAAAGTTTAAAGAATGTGAAAATAAATATATATATAATAATATACTATATAATAAGAATGAGGAAATTTGAGAGGAGGGAATAAGGATAGGATTATCCTTATAAATATATGAGTAATTTGTATGAAAAGTATAAAAATGCTAGAGTTCATGCCCCTAATTTCCCAATGACTATTGAGTGGCTAGGTGCCAAGAGGACAAATTTGGATAAACTAAAAGATAGAGTTATACTTTTAGATTTTTGGACTTTTTGCTGTATAAATTGCATACATGTAATAGAGGATCTAAAATATTTAGAAGAAAAATATAAGAATAAGTTACAGGTCATAGGAGTACATTCTCCTAAATTTAAATACGAAAAGAACAGTAAAGCTATACTAAATGCTATGAAAAAATACGGAATAAATCATCCAGTAGTAAATGATAAAAATAAAAGCATATGGGATAGCTATACAGTAAATGCATGGCCAACATTTATATTAATAGATCCAGAGGGATATGCTTTTGCTATGGTATCAGGAGAAGGTAATAGAGAACTATTGGACCAAATAATAGGTGACACAATGGAGTACTTTGATAATATAAATTGGCCAGATAAAAATATAATTTTAGAAAATAAATGTGAAAAAGAAGAATATATATATCCATCTAAGGCATCTATAAATGAGAATGGATTAATAGCCTTTTCAGAAAAAGGTAAAAATAGAATAGTAATATTAGACCAAAACTTAGAAAAAATAAAAATAATAGGTAGTGGTGAATATGGATTAAAAGATGGAGATTTTAAAGAGGCCCAATTTAAAGCTCCAGAAGGGTTAAGATTTATAGAAAATAAGATTTATGTTGCAGATACTGAAAACCATTCCATAAGGGAATGCGATTTAGAAAAGGAAATAGTTAAAACTATAGCAGGTAATGGACAAAAGGAATATAGTCCTATGGCAAAGGGAGACGCTTTAAATGTAAGTTTAAATTCTCCTTGGGATCTAGAAATATTAAAAGACTGTATATATATAGCTATGGCAGGAAATCATCAAATATGGAAATATAATATGAGAGATAAAAGTATAGAAAGTCATATAGGTACAGGAGGAGAAAACATAAGAGATGGAAGTTTTGATAAATGCTTATTAGCACAGACTTCAGCTTTATGTTATGATGGGAAGAAAAAACTATACTTTGTAGATTCAGAAACAAGTTCTATAAGATATGCAGATTTAGAGGAACATAAAGTTCATACACTTATAGGAAAGGGATTGTTTTATTTTGGAAATAAGGTTGGAAGTTTTGAAAATACAATGCTTCAACATCCTTTAGATTTAAAATATAAAAACAATACATTATATATAGCAGACACTTATAACAATAGAATAGTAAAAGCAGATATTTTAAATAAAAAAGTAGAAATAATAAAAAGAGGATTAAATGAGCCAAATGGAATAGCGATATATGATGATAATATATATATATGCAATACAAACCATGGCAAAATTGAAAAAATAAGCATAAAATAATAGGTTGTCCCAAAATAAAAATAGATTTAATTTTAATATAATAAATATAAAAAAATACATGCAATAAGCATATGAATAAGATTTAGTGGTTCTTAATTTGACGTAATTAAAAATTTTTGTAATTCCTCACAGGACGTGAGGAGCCAGTAGTGAAGCCAAGGATGGCGCCTCTAATGGGTAAAAAATTTTAATGGAGTCAAATTTAGAACTTCTTAGTAAAATGGAGTGCATTGTGAATGTATTTATTTATATTTACGGGTTAAAATTAAATCTATTTTGAGTTTCCATTTTAAAGTTCGTAATATGAATTTTTAAGAAGAAGAGCATCTTTCTCAAGTATTGGACTTTCACATATTACACAACCTTTAATATCAAAATCTTTAAAAGCTTTAAGGCAAGCAATATAGTTAAAATCGCTTTCTTCAAAAGGAAGATGGTTTCTTTCACCTTTTTCACTATAATGTATTCCGGAAAGATGGATATGCATATCATCTAAGGCAGATCTCCCTAGATTTTTTTCTACATAACTTAATATATTATAAAAATCTTTATAGCTTTTTAAACCACCATTAGATCTAGCATGTATATGAGAAAAGTCTATACATAATTTGCAAGTATCAACTTCTTTACATAAGGCTACATTTTCTTCTAAAGAACCGAATTGAGTTCCTTTTCCAGTAGTTTCTAATCTATAGTCTACTCCTAAATCGGGTAATTTTTTCAAATTCTCTAAAATAGTTTTAAAAGTCTCTTCTTTGGAGTCCTTAAGATAAAATCCAGGATGAAATATTAAGCTTCTTCCCTGAACTTGTTTTAAGCCCTCAGCACCTTTTATTATTCTTTCCATAGATTTTTCTTGTTTCTCTATTTCATCTGCGTTTAGATTTATAAAGTAGGAACCATGGGCAGATAAATAAAAATTATTATTATTTTTTTCCTCTAATATGCCTTCTTTGTTTTTATCTGTAACATTAACAGATCTTACAAAGGGTAATTCCATGGCATCTAAGCCTATATTATTTAAATATGTTATGCCTGATTTATAATTAAATTTAGTAGTTCCATCACCTATAGGTAGGCCGGATATTCCAAAAAGTAATCTGTCCATAAATAAAACCTCCATTGCTTTAATTTAATATACATATTATTATGAAAAATATAATTTAAAACTAATTTGATAATGATTATTATATAATATTTATAAGAATATGTAAAATGAGAATTAAAATTGAGATAAATAAAATAAATATAAAAATATTAATCTTAATGGTATAATTAGCAAGGAAGAGGTGTGTAGCTTGAATAAAAAGTGGATGTTAAGAAGAAATAAATTGAATATAAGAGATATAGCTAATAAATCAGGAATAAGTGAGACCTTATGTACTGTATTAGTTAATAGAGAAATATATAACTTAGAAGATATAAAGGATTTTTTAGAGCCTTCTTTAGAAAAACTTTATAATCCTTTATTGATGAAAGATATGGACAAAGGTACAGAAATAATAAAAAGGTCAATAATAGATAAAAAGAAAATAGCTATTTATGGAGATTATGATGCAGATGGGGTTACTAGCACCGTAATATTATATATAGCTTTAAAAGAATGCGAAGCTAATGTGATTTATTATATACCAGATAGAGAAACAGAAGGGTACGGTATGTGTACAGAAAGAGTTGAAAGATTAAAAGCAGAGGGCGTAGAGGTTATAATTACTTGTGATAATGGTATAGCTGCGTTAGAGCAAGTAGAACGAGCAAAAGAATTAGGTATGACGGTGGTAATTACAGACCATCATGAATTACCTTTTATAGAAAATGAAAAGGAAGAAAGAGAATATGTAGTACCAAAAGCAGATGCTATAATAAATCCAAAACAAAAGGATTGTTATTATCCCTTTAAAATGCTTTGTGGAGCAGGTATAGCTTTTAAGTTTTCAAAACTTTTATATGAAAAATTAAATATGAATCCTAATAAATATAAAGAATTATTACAATTTGCAGCTATAGGAACAATATGTGATGTAGTAGATTTAAAGGGTGAAAATAGAATAATAGCTAAATTGGGATTAGAAAGTATAAATAACACAAATAATCTAGGCTTGAGAGCACTTATAAAAGAGACTTCATTAAATGAGAAAAATATAACTTCTTATAATGTAGGATTTATAATAGGACCTTGCATAAATGCTACAGGAAGATTAGATACAGCGGCTCTTTCTGTGGAACTGTTTTTGGCTAAAGATATAAAAAGGGCAGAAAAACTAGCAAAAGAATTAAGAAACTTAAATACTGAGAGACAAGAAATAACGATGGTAGGTGTAGAAGAAATAACATATGCCATAGAGAATTCATCATTAAAAAATGATAAAGTGTTAGTCATTTATAAAGAAAATATACATGAAAGTATAGCGGGTATAGTATCAGGAAGAATAAAGGATGCATATAATCGACCAACAATAGTTTTAACTAAAGGCAAAGAAATGCCTAAAGGATCTGGAAGATCTATAGATGGATATAATCTTTTTGAAGAACTTATGAAATGCAAGGAATACATATATAAATTTGGGGGTCATCCAATGGCTGCTGGTCTTACTATAGAAGAAAAAAACATAAATAAACTAAGAGAAGAATTAAATAAAAATTGCAATTTAAAAGATGAAGACTTTATACCTAAAATAAGAATAGATAAGAGATTAGCTCTAAAAGAAGTGAACTTAGAGCTAATAGATAGCCTACAGTGTTTAGAACCTTTTGGTAAAGGAAATAGTTCACCAATACTAGCAGAAAAAAATATAAAAATAGAAGGAATAAGAATATTAGGTAAAGATCAAAACACATTAAAATTAACTTGTAGAGTAGAAGATACAAATAAAAGAATACATGCAATAGCCTTTGGAAAAGTGGATGAATTTAAAAGAGATTTAGAAAATATATATGAAGATGAAAATGTGGAAAATATTATAACTAACCCACTTATGGCAGGTTTAAAATTAGATTTAATATATTATCCAATGATTAATGAGTATAATGGAAACGTGTATACTCAATTAAGAATAATAGATTACAGAATAAATAGATAAAATAAGGAAATTACGACTTAACACCCTTTAAAGGCTGTTAAGTCGTAATTTCTTTAGAAGTTGACTAAGGCTACAGAAAAAGAGTAAACTATATAAAGTAATGTATATATTAGGGGGGAAATATGGAACCAATAGGAAGTGTTTTTTTGAAAGATAAAAGTACAATAAAAAGTATAATGGATAGCATTCCTTATTCATGTTATATTGTAAACGATGAATATGAATTGCTTTATGTAAATAGTGTAGCTCTAAAGTTAAGCAAAGAGCTAAAAAGAAAATATAGTTCTAAGCTACGGCCTGGAGAAGAAAAAACATTGATGAATTGTTTAGATGAATACGAAATAAATTTTATCGATGGTGAAACTGTTACAGAAAAAAACTTTCCTGTTTTTATAGCTCTTAAAGAACAAAAGGAGATAAAAGAAATTCCATTAATATTTACAAAGAATAATTATGAAAAGGTGTGTTTTAGTTTAACTGTAATACCTATAAATTTAGAAGGAACCAAAAAAGGAGCTTTAGTAAATTTAATGGATATTACTCAAGAGCGTATCTATAAAGAAACCATAGAAAAGGGTAAGGAAGAGATTTTAAATATTTCAAAACAAATAAAAAATAAGAGTGAGATTATAGACATATTAAGAAAAAAAGAATTAGATTATATAAAATATCTTAATAATGTAATTAATAATATATCTGAAGGAATATTGGTTTTTGATAAGTATTCAAAATTAATTTTATGGAATAAAGCTATTGAACAAATAGGTGAAATGAAAATTAAAAAAATATTGGATATTAAAGAAATAATTAATGAGTATGATATATACATACTAGATGATCATAAAAATATGAAATATAAAATAAAAAAGATGAATCCAGATTATAATAGCAGTGTAAAAGACTTATTATTGAAATTAGTAAAGAAAGATACTAATAAGATTAAATATATAGAGTATAACAGTAATCCCATTATGGATGAAAATAATGAGATACTTTATACTATATCAAGTATAAAGAATGTTACAGATTTAATAGAAAGTCAAATAATATCTGAAGAGAGGGCAGAATTTATAAAATATGTAGTAGATTGTATAGAGCTACCCTTAGCAGTATTAGATTATCCTGATTTAACATATAGATTAGTTAATGAAAGATATGAAGAGTTAGTAGAACGATTACATACTAAAAAAATAAAGGGAAATTTACTTGGAAATACAGTGGAGAATATTTTTAGAAAAGAAGAATTTAAAGAGCAGTTAGAAGTATTACAGAAAATGAAAGATGGAACTATTAAAGAGTATACATTTTCTCCTAAAAAATTTATTCTACAGTCAGGAGAAGAAAGATTTTTTAAAGTAAGATATATTTATCATGAAACTAAAAATAAAAAAAGAGTTCACATACATGGTTCTGATGTAACAGAAGAGTTTAAAAGTAATTTGGAACTAGAAAAGGTGAATAAACTTAAAGATGAGTTTTTTACTATAATATCTCATGAATTAAGAACTCCATTAACCATAATATATTCTTCATTGCAATTAGCTTATGATATTTATCCAGAGGATATAAACTTAAATATCGATAAGATTTTAAAAAGAATAAATCAAAATACAGCTAGACTTTTAAAGCTTATAAATAATATATTAGATATATCAAAAGCAGAAGCAGGATTTTTAACTTTAAATAATGAATATTTTGATATAGTATTGGAAACAGAAAATATAGTTAATTCAATAACAAATTATGCTAATTCTAAAAATATAAATTTAATATTTGATACTACGAAAGAAGAAGAAGAGGTTTGGATTGATAAAGATAAATATGAAAGAATATTATTAAATTTATTATCTAATGCTGTAAAATTCACGCCAGAAAACAAATCTATATATGTTACTCTTAAAATATATAAAAATAATTTTAAATTAATAGTAAAGGATGAAGGAAGAGGAATACCTAAAGAAAAAATAGATTGTATTTTTAACAGATTTGCTCAAGTTAATAGTTCATTATCAAGAAGTGCAGAAGGGACAGGTATAGGACTTTCATTAGTTAAGAAAATTGTGGATCTCATGGATGGAGAAATAAAGGTATATAGTATTTTGGGGAAGGGAACTACATTTACTGTTAAAATAAATAAAAATATGAATAAATGTTATGAAAAGATAAAGAAAGCTGTTATACACAATGATATTTCTAAAAAAATACATATAGAGTTTTCAGACATAAACTAGAAAATATATAAAACCCTATTTAGGTAAATAAAATTTACAATTAAATAGGGCTTTTATTGTTAATGCATAGTAGGAACCTAAACAAATATTGTGAATTTTATATTATTATTTGTTTAAAATTTATATGAATTAAAAGATTCATCTGGATCAAGTTTTAATTTATTAGAAAAATTTTTAGGGTTATTAAAATTTGTAAAACCTATTTCCATGTCTTTTGAACTTTCTATTTTAAATCTATTTAAAGCTTCCTTTACTTCTGGCACTAAATTTTTGTCATTATTAGCACCTCCTAATATAATATAGAATATTTAAATATAGAATTAATAATATATTAACCAATAATAGTTTATATATATTATAATATTAAAGGTAAAAAATATAGATTATGCATAGAATGAAAAAGTATTTAAAAAAATAATATTTATAGTATTATTAATAATGAACTTTATGTGCGTATAATAAATATTATGAAGAACGTTATAAGTGTTAAATTGAGTGCATATTTTTTCTTTGGAAGAAATTTTACTGAAACTAATAATGATTTACAAAAAATAAAAATTAAGTTATATACATAATGAATTAAAGAAAGGGGAATATAATTTTGAAAAAGATTATAATGACAGGTGGAGGAACAGCAGGCCATGTTACACCAAATTTAGCTTTAGTTCCAGAATTGAAAAAATTAGGCTATGAAATAAAGTATATAGGGAGCATAGAAGGAATAGAAAGAAAAATTATAGAAAAAGAAGGGATAGAATATTTCCCCATCTCTAGTGGAAAATTAAGAAGATACTTTGATTTGAAAAATTTCTCTGATCCATTTAAAGTGCTAAAGGGAGTGTTTCAAGCAAAAAAAATAATTAAAAGAGAAAAACCAGATATAGTTTTTTCAAAGGGCGGGTTTGTAACTGTGCCAGTAGTTATAGCAGCTCATTTAAATAAAATACCAGTTATAGCTCATGAGTCAGATATAACTCCAGGTCTTGCAAATAAATTAGCTACTCCTTATTGTACAAGGGTATGCGTTACTTTTCCAGAGTCAGTAAAACATATAAAAGGAGATAAAGCTGTATTAACAGGTACACCTATAAGAAGAGAATTATTAGAAGGAAATAAGCTTGAAGGTATAAAGTTATGTGGATTTAAAGATAATAAACCTATTCTTTTAATAATTGGAGGAAGTTTAGGTTCGAAAATTATAAACGAAATAGTCAGAAAAAATCTGGACAATATACTTTCAAAATTCAATATAATACACATTTGCGGAAAGTCTAACTTAGATGAAAATTTAGAAAATAGAAAGGGATATGCTCAATTTGAGTATGTAAATGAAGAGCTACCAGATTTAATGAAAGCGTCAGATTTAGTAATATCAAGAGCAGGAGCAAATGTAATATATGAACTTTTAGCACTTAAAAAGCCAAATCTTTTAATACCTTTATCTAAAAAATCTAGTAGAGGGGACCAAATTTTAAATGCAGCTTCCTTTGAAAAAAGTGGCTATAGTTTAGTTTTAAAGGAGGAAGAGCTTGAAGATAAAACCTTAATAAAAAAGTTAAATTATTTGTATGAAAACAGAAATGTATATATAAATAATATGTCCAAAAGTAAAATGGATAATGGCGTTAAAAATATAACAGAATTGATAAAAAAATATACAAAATAAATATATGGTATTAAAATTAAAGCTAAATTAAACTAATCTTGCATAGTTTAATAAATTCAAAAAAGAATATATATTAAGTTAAATATAGAATAATAATTTTATAAAATTATTGAATGTTAATGTATATATATTATTTTTTATTTTAATCTTAAACGGGAAATTCTTTAAAAATATACCATTGAATTTATTTATTTAAGTATTATAATAAAAATAAGCAACAAATTTTTGAAGATTGATAAATAAGCCTTTCAAGCCTTTAAAAATTTGTTTCTTATTTCATATATTTTGTGGTCTTACCAGTATCGGTAAGAATGAAATAGATTAAAAAGCATATAATTTTATAAAAAGAATTTATATGTTTTTGATTTCGTGTATGCTGGAATAAAAACATATTAGTGCTATAATGTGTTTTATAGGAAAGGTATGAATTTTTTGCAATTTAAAATGATTTTTATGTTTTAAAGTGTTATTTTATGCATAAACACTGAAAAGGATTTTACAGATAAAAATTTTTGGTGTATATTAATAATGAGCTTTGAAGAAAAAGGTCAAATTTTACAAATGTTAATTATTTTGCGGATTTATTCCGTAAATTTTATATAAATTAAAGGGAAAGAAGGGAATTTTCTATGAGAAGAATGAAAACTATGGATGGTAATACTGCTGCAGCATATATATCATATGCATTTACAGATGTAGCAGCTATTTATCCAATAACACCTTCATCACCAATGGCAGAACACGTTGATGAATGGGTAGCTCAAGGAAAGAAAAATATATTTGGTCAACCAGTAAAAGTTATGGAAATGCAATCTGAAGCTGGTGCAGCAGGTGCTGTTCACGGTTCACTGCAAGCAGGTGCATTAACAACAACTTATACAGCATCTCAAGGTTTATTACTTATGATTCCTAATATGTATAAAATCGCTGGAGAACTTTTACCAGGAGTATTCCACGTAAGTGCAAGAGCATTAGCAGCTAATTCTCTAAACATATTTGGAGACCATCAAGACGTTATGGCAGCTAGACAAACAGGACTAGCCTTATTAGCTGAAAGTAGTGTACAACAAGTTATGGATTTATCAGCAGTTGCACATTTATCAGCTATAGAAGGAAGAGTTCCTTTCATAAACTTCTTTGATGGATTTAGAACATCTCATGAAATTCAAAAAGTAGAAGTTTTAGAATATGATGAATTAGAAAATTTAGTTGATATGGATGGAGTAAAAGCTTTCAGAAGAAGAGCTTTAAATCCAGATCACCCAGTTATAAGAGGTACAGCTCAAAACCCTGATATTTATTTCCAAGAAAGAGAAATATCTAATAACTACTATGAAAGACTTCCTGAAATAGTTGAAAAATACATGGGAGAAATCTCAAAATTAACAGGAAGAGAATACCACCTATTTAATTACTATGGTGCAGAAGATGCAGAAAGATTAATAATAGCTATGGGATCAGCATGTGATACTGTAGAAGAAGTTGTTGATTACTTAATGGCTAAAGGAGAAAAAGTTGGTTTATTAACAGTACATTTATATAGACCATTCTCATTAGAACACTTCTTTAAATATATACCAAAAACAGTTAAAAATATTGCTGTTTTAGATAGAACTAAAGAACCAGGTGCTTTAGCAGAACCATTATACTTAGACGTTAAAAATGCGTTCTACGGAAAAGAATGGCAACCAACAATAGTTGGAGGAAGATACGGATTAGGCTCAAAAGAAGTTTATCCATCACATATATTAAGTGTATATGAAAACTTAAAGAAAGATGAACCAAAAGATGGATTTACTATAGGTATAGTTGATGATGTTACAAATACATCATTAGAAGAAGAAGAAGCTATCAACACAACTCCAGCTGGAACTACAGCATGTAAGTTCTGGGGATTAGGTTCAGATGGTACTGTTGGAGCTAACAAGAGTGCTATAAAAATCATAGGTGACCATACAGACATGTATGCACAAGGATACTTTGCATATGATTCTAAAAAATCTGGTGGTATAACAATTTCTCACTTAAGATTTGGTAAATCACCTATACAATCACCATACTTAATAAATCAAGCTGACTTTGTAGCTTGTCACAACCAATCTTATGTATATAAATACAATGTATTAGAAGGATTGAAAAAAGGTGGTAGATTCTTATTAAATACTATCTGGACTCCAGAAGAAGTAGAAGAACATTTACCAGCTTCAATGAAAAAATATATTGCTGAAAATGATATAGAATTCTATACATTAAACGCTGTTAAAATAGCACAAGGAATAGGCTTAGGCGGAAGAATTAATATGATTTGTCAAGCTGCTTTCTTCAAGATTGCAAACATTATACCAGTAGAAGATGCAGTTAAATACTTAAAAGATGCAGTAGTAACTAACTACGGTAAAAAAGGACAAAAAATTATTGATATGAACAACGCTGCTATAGATGAAGGGGTTAATGCTATAGTTAAAATAGAAGTTCCAGCTTCATGGAAAGATGCTAAATGCCAAGGTGCATGTGAAGCTAAAGAAAACCCAGAATTTATCAAAAATATTGTTGAACCAATGAACAGACAAGAAGGAGATAAACTTCCTGTAAGTGCATTCAAAGGAATGGAAGATGGTACATTCCCATCCGGAACAGCTGCTTACGAAAAGAGAGGAATTGCTATAAACGTTCCAGAATGGCAATTAGACAAATGTATTCAATGTAATCAATGTTCATATGTTTGTCCACATGCAGTTATAAGACCAGTGCTTTTATCTGATGAAGAAGTTAAAAATGCTCCAAAAGGATTTGAATCAAAACCAGCTGCAGGAGCAAAAGGATTAAACTTCACAATGGCTATAAGCCCATATGATTGTACAGGATGCGGAAACTGTGCAGATGTATGTCCAGCTAAAGAAAAAGCATTAGTAATGAAACCATTTGATACTCAACTTGAACAAGCTAAGAATTGGGAATATGCAATGAAAGTATCTCCAAAAGCTAACCCAATGAAGAAAAATTCAGTTAAAGGTAGCCAATTTGAACAACCATTATTAGAGTTCTCAGGTGCCTGTGCAGGTTGTGGAGAAACTCCATATGCTAAACTTGTAACTCAATTATTCGGAGATAGAATGATGATAGCTAATGCTACAGGTTGTTCATCAATTTGGGGAGCATCAGCACCATCAACTCCATATACTACAAACCATAAAGGATACGGTCCAGCTTGGGCTAACTCATTATTCGAAGATAATGCTGAATTTGGAATGGGTATGTATCTTGGAGTAAAACAAATAAGAGATAAAGTTACAGAAGATGTAAAAGCTGTATTAGGATTTAAATCAGCAGAAGAACTTCAAAGCTGTGCAATAGGAACAGAAGATTGTTCAGAAAAAGATATGACAGGAACAGTTATATCAGGAGAATTAAGAGCTGCTCTAGAAGATTGGTTAAACAATAAAGATCTAGGAGAAGGTACTAGAGAAAGAGCAGATAAAGTTATAGAATTAGTAGGAAAAGAAAAAGGAAGCGACAAATTCCTAAATGAAATCTATGAAAACAAAGATTTCTTAGTTAAGAGATCACACTGGATATTCGGTGGAGACGGTTGGGCTTACGACATCGGATATGGTGGAGTAGACCACGTACTTGCTTCAGGAGAAGACGTAAATATCCTTGTATTTGATACAGAAGTTTACTCAAACACAGGTGGTCAATCTTCAAAAGCAACACCAACTGCAGCTATAGCTAAGTTTGCAGCATCTGGTAAAAAGACTAAGAAAAAAGACTTAGGCGCAATGGCTATGACTTATGGTTATGTTTACGTAGCACAAATTGCTATGGGAGCAGATAAAAACCAAACATTAAAAGCAATAGCTGAAGCTGAAGCATATCCAGGTCCATCATTAATAATAGCTTATGCTCCATGCATAAACCATGGATTAAAAGCAGGAATGGGCTGCAGCCAATTAGAAGAAAAGAAAGCTGTTGATTGTGGATATTGGGGATTATATAGATTCAATCCAGAATTAAAAGAAGCAGGAAAGAATCCGTTCTCATTAGATTCAAAAGAACCAACAGCAAACTTCAAAGACTTCTTAATGGGAGAAGTAAGATATGCATCACTTGCTAAACAATTCCCAAAAGATGCTGAAGCATTATTTGCAAAAACAGAACAAGATGCTAAAGAAAGATTAGAAAACTACAAAAAATTAGCTGAACAATAATAAAAAGAGCCGAAAGGCTCTTTTTTTATTAAATATAAAGAGCAATATTACTCTAAAGATTATAGCTATATCATAAAAAACTAGCATGAATAAATTCAATATAAACAATAAGTTTTTTAAATCTCCTATTTAATATAGTATTAATGATTTTAGCTATAATTATGCTTGCAAAATTAATAAAAAACAGGTAAATATTTATAAAGTTCAAATAGCATATAAAAAAAGAAAATGCACAAAATAAGCTTATAACTTCTTCTGAAGGGAGATGAAAGTTATGGGAAGAAAAATGAAGAAAAGAAGAGTGGAAAAAACAGTAAATAATATGTTAGATAACGTAGAAAAAGGTTTCAAAAAAATTGCTAAAGAAATGAACAAAAAATAAATAAAGAGATTAAATACTATAAAAATATTTCATTACCAAGTAAATAGTTATTAATAATTATTTACTTGGTATATTTATATCATAAAATAATTATTAAAAAATATTCTCTAAATTTATAATTATATATAGGGAATGATAATGATTATTAAATAATTTTATAAAAAAGTAAAAAAACTCTTTTAAAAAACTCTGTTTAAGGGTACAATTAGAACATAGGAAAAAAGGAGGTGAAGATCCTGGTAATATTACCAGGAGTTTTTATGAAAGATGAAAAAATAAATAGTTGCGGTTGCGGTTGTGGCTGCGAAGAAGAAATAGAAAAAGATACTTGTGGTTGCGGTGAAGCAGAAGAAAGTTGTGGTTGTGGCTGCGGTAATGATCACGAAGAGCATCATCATGACCATTGCGGTTGTGGCTGCGGAGATGAAGAAGCTGGAGAAACAATTCTTGTAGATTTACAAGATGAAAACGGAAATAATGTTACTTGTGAAGTAATAGATGAATTTGATTATAAAGATAAAACATATGCATTAGTACAAAATCCAGAAAATGATTCAGTATATTTATTTAGAGAAGAAAGTCAAGGAGACGAGGTTGAACTTGTTAATCCAGACGAAAATGAATTCGAAGAAGTAACTGCTTACTACGAAACTCTACAATAGTATTGTAAAAAGAGTCTCTGTCATTACAGAGGCTCTTTTGCTTTGGTTAACTTTAATAGTTATAATTTATGTTTCGTAAGAAATCAGATCAATTTTAGCAAATAAAAATTATTAAATTTTGGTTGAGAGAAATTGCAGTTTAATAAGAAATATTTAAAGTGAAAAGTCTAGTATAAATAAAAAAGTGAATATATTATAAAAAATCACAAAATATATAGTATAATATAAGAATACAACTTATAGAAGAGGTGGTATTTTGGAAAAATTGGCAATATTTGATGTAGATTATACGCTTACAAAACAAGAAACACTTATACAATTTTATAAATTTATGCTTAAAAAGAAACCTTCTCTTATATTTCATGCCCCTAAAATAGTTATATCTGGGCTTTTGTATGCTTTGAAAATATTTCAAGCAGGAAAAGCTAAAGAAATATTTATAGGATTTATAGATGGTATCACAGAGAATGAAATGCAAAGTTATGTAAAAGAATTTTATGATAAAAAACTAAGCAAAATATTATACAAAGATGCTATAGATACTATGAGAAAATTGAAAAATGAAGGCTATAAAGTATACCTTATATCTGCTTCTGCAGAATTTTATTTAAAAGAGCTCTATAGTATAAAAGAAGTAGATAAAGTAATAGGAACTATATTTACATTAGAGGAAGGTGCATATAAGAGAAAAATAATAGGAGAAAACTGTAAAGGAGAAGAAAAGGTAAGAAGGCTTATGGAAGTCTTAAAAGAAGAAAATATAGAAGTAGATTTTAAGGAATCATATATGTTTTCAGATTCTCTAGCGGATTTACCTTTATTTAAATTAGTAGGGAAGCCTTATCTTATAAATGCAAAAAAGAAGTATAATAATATAGAAGTACTTAATTGGAAGTAGAATAAAATTTAATTCAAATTATATTCACTGATTGTGAATTTTAATTCAAACTAATTTAAGTGCTTTATAATATTAATACACAATATGAGGATTGTGATATTTAGAATAAATGGGGGATATATATTAATGGAATGTTTTAATAAATTTTTTATAGAGAATGAGAAAATAAAAGAAATAAATCTATTTGATGAAAATTTCCTTAAAGAAGGAAAATCTCTTTATGAAGTTATAAGGATAATAGATGGAGCGCCTTTGTTTTTAAAAAGCCATTTAAATAGATTTTACAACTCTGCAAAACTAGAAGAACTAAATTTATGGTTAGATGAAGAGGTAATAAAAGAAAAAATAAATAGACTTATAAAAATAAATAAAGTATCTATAGGCAATATAAAGTTAGTATTTAATTTTAATAAAGAGAAGAATAACAAATTTTTATGCTATTTTTTAAAACATAATTATCCAGAGGATATAGAGTATAAAAATGGAGTAAGAACTATACTTTATCATGGAGAAAGAGAAAATCCAAATGCAAAGGTTATAAATATGGATTTTAGAAAAGCTGTAGGAGAAAAGATAAAAGAAGAGAAAGCTTATGAAGCAATACTAGTAGACAAAAATGGATACATAACCGAGGGAAGTAAATCTAATATATTTATGATAAAAGATAGTAAGGTAATAACATCGCCTGTAGAAAAAGTATTACCAGGAATAACAAGACAAAATATAATAGATGTATGTAAAAATCTAAATTTGGATATTGATGAAGAAAAAGTACATTATAAAGATATAGAAAAATTAGAGGGACTATTTATATCAGGTACATCACCAAAAGTTTTACCAATAAAATCTGTAGATGAAATGGAATTCAAATCTTCAGAGAATAAATTAATACTAAGTATTATGGAAGGTTATAATAAAGCAATAGAGAAAGATATAAAAAGTTATAAAAGTAAAGAATAATCATTTTAAAAATCAAATGGATATCACAGTGTAATTTTATAAGGCAGATAGCACAGCAAATTTATTGATAGATTGACAAAATATTGGATAAAAAATATAATTTTATATTATGATATAAAAATTATTTCTAAAAATTTTTAAATAGATAGATTAATGAATTTTATAATTATAACATAGGTGTAGGAGCAGAAAGTTTAATATTATGTTAAATATAAGGTTGGAAAGAAAAAGGTTTGGAGTGTTAAGATTTGGAGAACTATACAGTAAAAAAGGTTCTTAATAATAATGTAATAATAGCAAATTGGCGAGAAGAGGATGCAATACTAGTAGGGAAAGGTATAGGATTTAATTCTAAAAAGGGAGAAGTTCTTTCTAAGGATAAAATAGAAAAGGTATATATAAAGACCACCTCAAAAATGTCAGAAAATTATAATAAAGTTTTGGATAATATAGATAATAAAATAGTAGGTATTTCCGAAGAAATAATAAATTTTTCAGAAAAGGCTTTAAATACAAAATTAAATGAAGGGGTTCACATTTCTTTGCCAGATCATATAAATTTTGCATTAAGAAGAATAGAAAAGGGTATAAATATAGAAAATCCTTTTTTAGAGGAATTAGGCATAATTTATCCGAAGGAATATGAAATAGCTATGAAGGCTCTTAAAATGATAAATGAGAGATTAAAGGTTAACCTTCCAAAGGATGAAGCGGGATTTATATGCCTTCATATAAGAGCAGGTATCACAAAACAGCAGGTTTCAGAATCCTTAGCTTATACTAAAAAAATAAGTAAAGTAATGGAACTTATATCTAAACTAAAAGGAAAACCTTTAGATAAAAATTCCCTTTCTTATGTAAGAACTTTGACCCATTTAAATTTTATGATAGAAAGAGTTAAAGAAAATAAAACTATAAAAAATGAGTTATTAGATAGTATAAAAGAAGAGATGAAAAGTGAGTTTGGCATTGCCATTAAAGTAGCCATGCTTATAGAAAAATTATTTGAAATAAAAATACCAGAGGATGAAATAGGATATATCGCATTACATTTAAAAAGGATAGGGCAATATTAAGGTATATTAAATATATAAACTAAAAAACCTTGCTTTTGCAAGGTTTTTAAACTATAAGCAAGCTTAAAGGTGGTGTGTAAAATTGAAAAATATTTTAACTATTCTTCAGAGGGTAGGAAAATCCTTAATGCTACCTGTATCCGTATTACCTGCAGCAGCTATACTTTTAAGATTAGGGTATCCAGATCTTTTAAATAATATGTATATGTTAAAAGCGGGAGATGCTATATTTAGCAATCTTCCATTAATATTTGCTATAGGAGTTTCAGTAGGCCTTTCAGATGGGGAAGGAATAGCAGCTTTAGCTGCTATAGTAGGTCAATTAATGTTGCAGGGTATATTGAATGTTGGAAGTTCAAAGGCAGCCAAAGAAGCAGCTATAAAAGTAGCTGCCCAAAAGAATATGACTTTAGAAGCTTTTATGAATAGCAAATTTTATGATGATATATTAAGAAGTACCAATATAGATTTGGGTGTTTTTGGTGGAATAATAATAGGCATTATAGCTGCAATTATATACAATAAATATAAAAACATAAAGCTACCCAGTACTATAGGTTTTTTTGGGGGAAAACGGTTTGTGCTTATTCTTACAGCTATAATATCCTTTATGTTTGGAATGATTAATGTAGTAATATGGCCAGAGGTACAAAAGAATATTGATACTTTTGCTAGATTTGCCACTACATCTCCTTTAGGACCAGCTTTTTATGCAGCAGGAAAAAGACTTTTAATTCCACTAGGACTTCATCATATATACTATCCACCTTTTTTATATCAATTTGGTAGTTATGTAGATCCTAGCGGAATTAAATATTTTGGGGATTTTTCAAGGTATTTTCATGGAGATCCTACAGCAGGAGTTTTTATGGCTTCAGAGTTTCCTATATTAATGTTTGGGCTTCCAGGAGCAGCTATAGCTATGATTTGTGCCGCAGAAAAACAAAATAGAAAGAAAGCTCTTAGCATAATGCTATCTGCTGCTTTAGTGTCTTTTTTTACAGGTATTACAGAACCTATAGAATTTGCTTTTATATTTGTAGCACCTATATTATTTATTTTTCATGTTGCAGCAGCTTTTACAGCAGGCATAGTAACTAGTATTTTTAATATAAAACTAGGTTATACTTTTTCAGCTTCTTTTATAGATTATATTTTAGGATATAAGTTTTCTCAAAATGGATTACTAATATTCCCTATAGGCATTTTTTATTTTTTATTATATTTTATAGTCTTTTACTATCTAATAATAAAAAAAGATATAAAAACATTAGGAAGAGAAGGCATAATACTTAAAGAAAATAAAGAAATAAAAAGTAATGAAAAAGCAGCCTTAATATTAGAAGCTCTAGGAGGAGAAAAAAATATAATAAATTTAGATTGTTGTATAACAAGACTTAGGGTAGCTTTAAAGGACGAAAAAAAATTAGACAGGGCTTATTTAGAAAAAATAAATTTATTAGGTATAGTGCAGACAGGAAAAGTGGCACAAATAATATTAGGTACAGAAGCAGAAAATATAAAATATAGTATAGAGCAAATAATTAAAAAAGGAATGAATCCAAAGGAAATAATAGAATATGAAAGAGCATTAAAATTAATGAATCCTATGGAAGGAGAAATAGTTGCCTTAGAAGAGGTGCCAGATGAGGTTTTTTCAGAAAAATTATTAGGCGATGGATTTGCCATAAAGCCCTATAAAAATAAGGTGTATTCTCCTGTGGACGGAATTATAAAATTTTTATTTCCTAGTAATCATGCCTTAGCTATAGAAACTGAGGAAGGTTTAGAGATTTTAATACATATAGGTATAGATACTGTAAACCTTAATGGGGAAGGATTTAAAGTTTATATAAAAGAAAAAGAAAAGGTTAAAAAGGGCCAACTTTTAGTAAGTTATGATAAAGAGTTTTTAGGTAGAGAGGCTAAAAGTTTAATATCGCCTATAGTAATAACAAATTTAAAAGAAAGCTCAGAAGTAAAAATAGAATATGGTTATAAAAAAGAAAAAGAAATAGTAGCTTATATTAAGAATTAATATGAAAATTGTTAAAATTATAATGACTATAATAATTATTTTATAATTATTATCTACATTATTTATTAAGAATTACGAAAATAATAAAAGAGTATGTTTAATTTATTAAATATAATATTTTCCTTGTAAATAATTGAAACAAATTGTAATAAATTATTATATGATATAAAATATAGTTATATATACCTATATTTAGAATCTGTATATTCCTCAAAATAGGGGGCGGGATAATATAATTTAAGGGGGATCAATATGAAAAAGACAATTTATAGTTGCTCTACATTAGATAAGTGTATAAATAAGGCTTGTAAAGAACTAGGATTAGAAAAAGAGGAATTAAATTATGAAATTATAGAAGAGAAACAAGGCTTTTTCATGAAAAAGACTACAATATTAGTTAATGCAGAAGAAAAATTAATGAATATGAAAGAAGATAAAGCTACTATAGAAAATAACCTAGAGGAAAATATAGAACATAATGAGGAAAAAATAGAAATAGAAAAAGAACCAATAGCTAAAGAAACTATAGCAGTTAATGATGGAAAGGTAAGAATAGTAAAAGGACAAGTAATAGTTACAAATCCTAAAGAGGGTGGGAAACCAGCAGCTGTAGCTCCAGGGGATAATGTAACTATATTAATAGATGGAGACAGAATAAAATCCAGAAAAGAAATCTTTGAAGAAAATAAAATAGAAGTTATTTTCGAAGAAGTTAAAGCTCATAGAGAGTTAAATGTTAAAACGGATCAAAATAATATGGAAGCTTATATTTCTGTAATATATAAGCCGGAAATAAAGTATGGATTGAAAGATGTAGAAGATAAAAACTATTTAATATTAAACTCTTGTAAAATGGAAGAAAAAGATCCTCCTTATTATACTGAAGAAGAAATTATAGAAGCTTTAAAAAAGATGGGGATAGTTTATGGAATAATAAAAGAAAATCTAGAGCAGTGTACAAAAAATAATTGTATAGAATTGCTAATAGCTAAAGGAAAAGAAACTATTAATGAAGAGGATGAAAGTATAGAGATTAAATTTACAACAGATAATCAAGAATTAAAATTAACGGAGGATAAAACAGGAAATGTAGACTTTAAAAGTATAGGTTCAATAGAATCTGTCAAGCCAGGAGAGGTATTAGCTGTAAGAAAAAAAGGTAAAGAGGGACAAGATGGAATCGATATAAAAGGTATAGTAAAAAAATATAAACAAGGAAAAAAAATTATATTGAAACCAGGTCAAGGAACAATTTTAAGGGATGAAGATACCATAGAAGCTTCCATAAAAGGAAAACCCTGTGTAAAATCCAATATATTTTATGTATATCAAGTCCACGAAGTTAAAGGTGATGTGGATATAAGTACAGGAAATATAACATTTGTAGGAGATGTAGTGGTACAGGGCTCCGTAAAGGAAGGTATGAAAGTAGAAGCAGGAAATTCTGTGGAAATAAAAAAACATGTAGAGAGAGCGGAGATAATTTCAAAGAGTAATTTAAATATAGATGGAAATATAATAAATTCTGATATATACGGTGGTGGGGAAGATACTTTAAAGGTAATGGTATTAAATAAATTAGAAAAATTAAAGGATATTCTTACAGAACTAATTTCCGCTGTAGAAGAAATAAAGAGATTTAATTTACTTGGAGAAGGTAAAAAAGACGGAGAGATAATAAAAATCTTAATAGAGAATAAGTTTAAAACTTTGACTAAAATATGTATAGCTATAATGGCTAATATAAATATGTGTAGAAGTGATGATGAGGAAGATGAATTAGTAGGAATTATAAGGAAAAAGTTAATAGGGTTAGGTCCCGTTCATATAAAAAATTATAGGGAATTAGAACAAATAGTAAATCTTATAGAAGAAAAAATAAAGATGTGCAAGGAAGGATTATCATTACCCGTTAATGTTAATATTAGCTATTGTCAAGATTCTAAAATAAAAAGTACAGGAGATATTTATATAACGGGTAAAGGTGAATATATATCAAAATTAACAAGTAATAATAATGTTTACTTTACTAAAGATGATAGCGTAGCAAGAGGTGGGCACATAATAGCTAAAAATGAAATAAGATGTAAAGAGGTAGGAAGTGAAGCAGGAGTTATTACTAAACTACAAATTTTACAAAAGTGAGATATATATGTAGATGTAGCCTATCAAAATACAATATTTATTATAGGTGATAGGGAATACTTATTAGAAATACCAAGTAAAGATATACATGCTTATTTAGACAAAAAAGGAGAGATTACCGTAGAAAAGTTTGTATTATAGGAGGTTAATTTAGTAATGGATATAAGTGAAGCTAAAGTATTAATATTTAAAATAAATGGAGAATACTATGCCGCAGATATCATGGAAATAGAAAGAATACTAGGTTATGAAGAACCTACAAATTTACCGGATGCACCAAGTTTTGTTGAAGGAGTTATAAACTATCAGGGTAAAATATTACCTATAGTTTCCCTTGCTAGAAAATTTAATTTAAAAGAAGAAGAAATTAAAAATGAAGCTAAAATAATAGTAGTTAAGGAAGAAGAAAATAAATTAGGTATAATAGTTGATGTAGTTTCAGAGGTTAAAGACGTAAAATTAGATAATATAGAACAGCCCCCAGAAATTGTAGCAGGTATATCCAAAAGATATATAAAAGGATTAATAAAAATAGAAAATCAAATAATAATATTTTTAAATTTATCAACTATACTAACAGAAGAAGAAAAATCAATGATATAGTTGAGGGAGTAATTGTATGGATATAAAAGAGATAAAAGTGGGTATTGCAGATTTAAATGTAGGTAAAAATCCTGATAAGATAATAACAGTAGGACTAGGCTCCTGTATAGGAATAGCATTATATGATGGCATAAAATGTATAGGGGGGCTTTCGCATATAATGTTACCGGATAGCACTCAATTTAGCAAAGTTACAAATCCTATGAAGTTCGCAGATTTAGCTATACCTATATTAGTAGAAAAGATGGAAAAATTAGGAGCAAGGAAGAATGGATTAAAAGCTAAAATATGTGGCGGAGCATCTATGTTTAATTTTTCAGATAAAAGTATGGTAATGGATATAGGAAATAGAAATGGGAAAGCAGTAAAGGAAAAATTAAAGGAACTATCTATACCTTTGCTTGCAGAAGATATAGGGGGAAACAAAGGAAGAACTATGATATTTGATACCTCCACAGGAAAAGTATATATAAAGACTGTAGGCTTAGGAACTAAAGAAATATAGATAAGTTATTGGAGTGATTCATTTGAATAAAATTAAAGTTTTAGTAGTAGATGACTCAGCTTTAATGAGAAAAATAGTATCAGATATGATAAATGAAGAAAATGATTTAGAAGTAATAGATACAGCTAGAAATGGAGAAGATCTTTTAGAAAAGTTGAAGAGGATAAAGCCAAATATAATAACATTAGATGTGGAAATGCCTAAAATGGATGGAATAGAAGCTTTAATAAATATTAAAAGGATTTACAAAGATATACCGGTTATTATGCTTAGTAGTTTATCTAAAAAAGGTGCAGGATTAACTATGGATTGTCTTCAAAAGGGAGCCTTTGATTTTGTACCTAAGCCATCAGGGGCTATATCTTTAGATATAAATAAAGTAAAAGAAGAATTAGTAGAAAAAATAAGAGCTGCTACTAATGCTATAAAAAATAATTACACTTCAGATATTTTAAAAACAGACGAAAAAATTAATGTTAAAAAAGTGGAAGAAAAAAGATATCCTATAAAAAATACTATTTCTTCAAAAAAAATAGAAGCTGTAGTTATAGGAGCTTCAACAGGAGGCCCTAAAGCATTATATTCAGTAATAACAGCTTTTCCAGAAAAAATAGATGTGCCAGTATTTGTAGTTCAACATATGCCAAAAGGATTTACCAAAGCTTTTTCAGAAAGACTAAATGCTAATAGTAAATTAAAAGTTGTAGAAGGGCAAGATGGACAAATTATAGAGAAAGATACTGTTTATGTAGCCCCAGGAGGCTTTCATATGGAAGTAGGAAAGGATAGAAAAATACATCTAAACATAGAACCAACCCTATGGGGAGTGAGACCAGCTGTAGATAAGTTATTTAAATCAGCATCTGAAGTTTATGGCAGCAACTTAATAAGTGTTGTATTAACTGGTATGGGAAGAGATGGCGCAGATGGTACAGCCTATATAAAAGATAGAGGAGGCATAACCATATCAGAAGATGAATCTACCTGTACTATATACGGTATGCCAAAAGCAACTTACGAAACAGGAAAGGTGGATTTCGTAGTACAACTTTATAATGTTACAGATACAATACTGAAAAATATTTAATTTTGGAGGTAATTATGGATTTAGAATATTTCGAGGAGTGGGTATTAAAGGATTTTGGAATAAATTTAAAAGCATATAAACAAAATCAGCTTCAAAGAAGAATATTAAGTTTGATGTCAAGGGTTGGAGTAAATTCAGTAGAAGAATATATTAACTTATTAAAGAAAGATAAGGATCAAAGGATAAAGTTTCTAGATTTTATTACTATAAATGTATCTGAATTTTTTAGAAATCCAGAAATATTCGATGAATTGGAGAAAAAAATAAAATCAGAACTTTTAAATAATACATCAGGATCTCTAAAAATTTGGAGCGCAGCCTGTTCGATAGGGGCAGAACCCTATTCTTTATCTATAATAATGGATGAACTATCACCTAGTAAAAAACATAAAATAATAGCTACAGATTTAGATATGACTATATTACAAAGAGCTAAAGAAGGTATATACACACAGGCGGAAATTAAAAATGTAAAAAAAGAAAGACTAGAAAAATACTTCACAAAAGAAGAGGAAAAATATAAAATAAAATCATCTATAAAAAATGTGGTTACATTTAAAAAACATGATTTAATATTAGATAATTATGAAAAAGATTTTGATCTTATAGTTTGCAGAAATGTGGTTATATACTTTAATCAAGATATAAAAGACAATATATATAAGAAATTTTCAGAGTCACTGAAAAAAGGAGGCTTACTTTTTGTAGGAGCTACAGAAAGCATTTATAATTATAAAGATTATGGTTTTGAGAAGGTGTCTACATTTATATATAGAAAAATATAAGGGGGAAGTAACATGGATACATCACAATACATGTCAATGTTCCTAGAAGAATCTATGGACAATTTACAAACATTAAATGACTCCTTACTTCAATTAGAACAAGAGCCAGATGATATAGATAAACTAAATGAAATATTTAGAGTTGCCCATACCATAAAAGGAATGGCAGCCACTATGGGCTTTAATGAGATGTCAGAGTTGACTCATAAAATGGAAGACGTACTTTCTAATTTTAGAGAAGGAGATTTAAAAGTAACACAGAATGTAGTTACTGTACTTTTTAAATGTCTAGATACTCTAGAACAAATGGTAAATAATATATCAGAAGAGGTAGACGAAAAGGTTCCAATAGATCACATAATAGAAGAACTAGAGAAGGCAGCAAATGGAGATATAAGTTCACAAGAAAATGAAAAAGAGGCTATAGAAACTATAGAGGGAAATAAAAGTGAAGGAAATTCTACCATACCACTAAATGAATATGATTTAAATGTTATAAAACAAGCAGAAGATAGAGGATTTAATGCTTATGAAATAAAAATAATATTAAGTGAAAATACTCTATTAAAATCTGCAAGAGCTTTTTTAATATTTAAAAACTTAGAAGAGTATGGTGAAATAATAAAATCCTTACCTATAGCAGAAGACATAGAAAATGAAAATTTTGATTTTGAAATAGATTTAATATACTTAACTACTAAAGGTAAAGAAGAAATTTATGATATTTTGGCAAATATATCTGAAGTAGATAATGTTATGGTCGATAATGTAGATGTACAGTTAAAAAGGGAAGAAAAAATAGAAAGTAGAGAAGTAAAAGAAAAAGTAAAAGAGCAAATAAATAATATAGATACAAAAAAACCAGAGGAAGAAAATACAGATAAGAAAACTAAAGTAGAAGAAAATAAACCAAAGGCTAATAAAAGGGTAGCAAAACCAAAGGAAAATAATCATAAAAAAGCTCACCAATCCGTAAGAGTAGATCTTGAAAGACTAGATAAATTTATGAATATGGTTTCAGAGCTTGTAATCCATAGAACTAGATTAGAACAAATAAGTACTAATCACAAGCTAACAGATTTAAATGAAACTTTGGAACAAGTAGCAAGAACTACCTCTGACTTGCAAGATTTGGTTATGAAAATAAGAATGCTTCCTTTAGATATAGTATTTAATAGATTCCCAAGAATGGTTAGAGACCTTTCTGTAGAGTTAGACAAAGAAATGGAACTTATAGTACAAGGTGCAGACACAGAATTAGATAGAACAGTAATAGATGAAATTGGAGAACCTCTAATCCATTTAATAAGAAATGCAGCAGACCATGGTGTAGAACCAAGGGAGGAAAGAGTAAAAAAAGGCAAAGATCCTATAGGAAAGATAAGATTAATAGCTTATCAAGAAGGAACAAAAGCTGTTATAAAAGTAGAAGATGATGGTGGCGGTGTACCTGTTGACAAAGTAAAAGCTAAAGCAGAAAGAATAGGTATAAATACCGAGGGAATGTCAGACAATGATATAAGAAATTTAATATTTGCTCAAGGATTTAGTACTAATGAAAAAGTAACAGACATATCTGGTAGAGGAGTAGGTATGGATGTAGTAAAAACTAAAATTACTGCATTAGGTGGTACTGTAGATCTTATAAGCGAAGAAGGAAAGGGCTCCTCTTTTATAATAAGACTTCCTTTAACGCTACAAATAATACAAGCTCTTTTAGTTGAAGTTGGAAGTGAAACTATGGCTATATCCTTAGGTTATATAGATAGAGTAATAGATTATGAAAAAGATATAGTAAAGAAAACTAATAATAAAGAAGTTATAATATATAGAGGGAATGTAATACCATTTGTTAGAGTAAATGAAAAACTAGGACTTCAAGAATCAGAAAATGATAAAAAATACATAGTAATAGTTAAATCTGGTGAAAAAACTGTAGGACTTTTAGTAGATGGTCTTTTAGGTCAAAAGGAAATAGTTATAAAACCATTTGGTAAAACACTACAAGGACTAAAAGAATATATAGGAGCAACCATATTAGGAGATGGACTTGTAACATTAATCTTAGACGTGGCAGCTTTAGTATGATAAAATCATAGGAGGGCTTATATATATGGATTACAATAGTATGACGCCTCTTCAATTAGATGCACTTAAGGAAGTATCTAATATAGGAACAGGAAATGCGGCTACAGCATTATCACAGCTTTTAGGTAGAAAAATAGATATGAATGTACCGGATATAAATATAGTTCCCTTTGAAGAGGTAATGGCAGAAATAGGAGATGAGAAAGTAGCTGTAGGAGTATTAGTAAGAGTATTAGGAGATACTCCTGGGAATATATTGTTTGTATTTGAAAAAAGTACAGCATTAGATTTAGTTCATAGATTAACTGGCATGCAAGAGGAAGAACTAAGTGAGATGGGAAATTCAGTAATGTGTGAAATAGGAAATATAATATCCGCTTCATATATGAATGCTATAGCCAGATTCACTAATTTAACCATAACACCATCCGTTCCAGCAGTATCATATGATATGTTAGGAGCAATATTGTCTACTACTTTTATAGAAGCAGGACAATACAATGAACATGTTTTGGATATTGAAACTGTATTCAAAGAGGATGGATCAGAAATAAGTGGGCATTTTTATTACATACCAATGCCTGGTTCATTAGAAAAAATATTAAATACATTAGGAGTAAGTTAATTTGTATTAATTTGGAGGGAAAGAAAAATGGCAAAAGTATTAATCGTTGATGACGCTGCATTTATGAGAATGATGATAAAAGATATATTAGAAAAGAATGGATTTGAAGTTGTAGGAGAAGCTAATAATGGATTAAAAGCTGTAGAACTATATAAAAAAGAGCAACCAGATGTAGTAACTATGGATATAACTATGCCAGATATGGATGGGATAGAAGCGGTAAAGGCTATAAGAGAATTTGATGCTGCTGCGAAAATAATAATGTGTAGTGCTATGGGACAACAAACTATGGTTATGGATGCTATAAAGGCAGGAGCAAAAGATTTTATTGTAAAACCATTCCAAGCAGATAGAGTTTTAGAAGCTATCAAAAAGGTTATAGGATAAAGTATAAAAGAAATTTAATTTCTTAAAGTTTAAAACTTATAGGTGCATTAGGCAAGTTTCTTAATGCACTGATAGTTTATTTTGAGAGGAGGCTTTCCTTTGCAAGTTGTAATATTTAAATTAAATAATGAACAGTTTGCAGTTCAAACTGACAAAATACAAAGTATAAATGATGCTATGGAAATAACTAGGGTTCCAAAGGCACCAGCTCATATAAAAGGACTTATAAATTTAAGAGGAAATATCATCTCACTTTTAGATATAAATCTTTTATTAGACATACCAAAAGGAGATAAAAGCCAAAATAATATAATAATATTAGAAATGGAAGATGAACTGGTAGGAATAGCTGTAGATGATGTATATGAAGTTTTAGATGTAGAAGAAAATTTAATAGAAAGATCCTCAGATGAAAGAAGAAAAGAATATATAGAAGGAATAATTAATTTTCAAGATAGAATAGTAACATTAATAGACATAGATAAATTATTATAATTCTCAAAAAGGAAATGAGGGAAATATATGGCAGAAATATTGTCCCAGGGTGAAATAGATGCCCTTTTATCTGCTCTATCTTCAGGAGAAATAACACCAGACGAGGTTCCCAAAGAAGAGGAAAAACAAAAAGTAAAACCCTATGATTTTAAAAGACCTCAAAAGTTCTCAAAGGATCACATAAGAACCTTAGAGCTTATACATGATAATTATGCAAGAATAATATCAAATTATTTAACAGCTCAAGTTAGAAGTAATGTGAAAGTTAAGATAGAATCAGTTCAGCAGATAACTTATGAAGAATTTATTCACTCTGTGCCGAATCCAACAATTTTAACTATATTTAAAATGCCACCTTTAAATGGGTCCATATTATTTGAAACAAATCCTCAATTTGTATTTCAAATGATAGATGTACTTTTAGGTGGTAATGGTAATGGAACCTACAAAATGAGAGAGTTTACAGATATAGATAAAAATATAATGAAACAAATAAATACAGGACTTATAACAAACTTAAAATTAGCTTGGGAAGATGTAATGGAAGTGGATGTTGAAATAGAAAGCTTAGAAACTAATCCAGCTTTAAATCAAACCCTAGCTCCAACAGAGCCTGTAGCTTTAATAACTTTCTCTGTGGAAATGGGAAAAAGTAATACTTTTATAAATATTTGTATACCATATTTGAGCATAGAAAAAGTTTTAGAAAAGCTAGTAGTTCAATACTGGTTTAGAGAAAATGATGAAGAATCAATAGAACAATCTTCATCTAAAATAAAGGAAAGAATAAATATAGTTAGCATGGAACTGACTGCTGAATTAGGAAGAACTTCAGTTACAGTAGAAGAATTTTTAAGATTAGCTGTAGGAGACGTGGTAGCCTTAGACACTAGAACTGAGGAACCTGTCCATTTATTAATAGAAGAAGAACCAGGTTATTATGCTAAACCAGGAATTATAGGCAAGAATATAGGGTTACAGATACTAGATCAAATAGATAAGGATGTGGAAAGTTATGAGTAACGGGTTTCTTTCACAGGAAGAAATAAATGCTCTTCTAAATGGAGATGGAAGCCAAGGGGAGGAAGCAAAAAAAGAAGCAACAGATACTGAACTACCAGAATTACCTGATCTTACAGATCTTGAAAAAGATCTTCTAGGAGAAGTGGGAAATATATCTATGGGTTCAGCCTCCACAGCGCTTTCAACTATAATAAATCAGCAGGTTAATATAACAACACCTGTGGTAAGTGTTACAACTTTAGAAAGATTAAAAAATTCTTTTGAAATTCCTAATATAGCCTTGGAGGTAAAATATACCAGTGGTATAGTAGGAGAAAACCTATTAGTTATGAAAATTGACGATGCCTCTGTAATATCAAACTTAATGATGGGTGGAAATGGAATTGTTGAAGGAGAAATAAAAGAGCTATCAGAAATAGAAATAAGTGCTGTATCAGAAGCTATGAATCAAATGATAGGTTCAGCAGCTACATCTATGGCCACTATGTTTGCAAGAGAAGTAAATATATCTCCACCGCTATCAAAAATTTGGTCAGATTTAACAGCACCATTAGCAGAAGGAATAAGTGATGATGAACCAGTGGTTTTAGTATCATTTTCTTTAAATATAGGTGAGCTAGTAGATAGTAGTATAATGCAATTATTACCTATGAAAACAGCTAAAAAAATAGTTGCCATTATGATGGGAGAAGAAAGTATGGATGAGCCATCAGTAGAAAACAATTCAAGTCAAGCATCAACTGTAGAGGAGAAAAAGCCTACTAAAGCAGTAGAAGCACCAAAGCAAGAAATAGTATATGAAAAACCAATAGAAAGAGAAGCTCCAAAGGTAGAAATAAAGCAAGCTTCATTTGAGCCATTATCTGTAAGAGAATCTGCAACTACTATGCCTAATAATATAGACCTAATATTAGATGTACCACTTCAAATATCTGTAGTATTAGGAAGAACAAAAATGAATGTAAAGGATATATTAAATTTAGGCAATGGTTCTTTAATAGAATTAGACAAGCTAGCAGAAGAGCCAGTAGAAATACAAGTAAATGGTAAAAAAGTAGCCTATGGAGAAGTAGTTGTAGTAGACGAAAACTTTGGGGTAAGAATAACTAGTATAGTTAGCAGTCAAGAAAGAATAAAATCCTTAGGAAAATATAAAGAGTTATATAATAAGTTATTTAAAATTTCCATAAATAAAAATACATATTAAAATTTTCAATAACTTGATAATTAAAAAGGGAGAAGCTATGAATTTAGAAGTATAATATTTTAAATTCATAGCTTTTAATTTTAAAAAGAAAATATATATTTTATTAATTTTTATGTTTTTTATAAATTAATATATACTTTATTGCAAAAAATATAATATAATAAACTAGGCCTTTATGGGTATTTTAATGTGAACAAATCTATAAATGATGGTAACAATGTAAATAAATATTAGATGACTGTAACAGGACTATATTATGGTAAGTTTAATATAATTAACTTTATGATTAAAGCAGAAAAATAGAGGGACATTGAAGAATAAAAAGCTATTTTATCAATACTAAAAGGTATAAACCTTAATATAAGCTTTTCGATAATAGTATTACAACAGAACAAAACTACATTTAATTGTAGGTTAAAAATATATTTGGGAGTGTATATATATGAAGGTAAATGGAGTAGGTATAACAAATAGTATAAATGCTTACAATGCTAACAAAAAAGTAACTGAAAAGGAAGAAGTAAAAAGCTTAAAAGACAAAATAGAAATATCTCATTTAGGTAAAAGTCTAACTACTTATTCTTTAGATGATAAATTTTTAGATGAAAAAGAGAGATTAGATAGAATAAATGAAATAAAAGACCAAATAGAAAAGGGTACTTATAAAATTGATTCAAAATTAGTAGCAAAAAAGCTATTAAATAATATTAAGGAGAATTTTTAATGGAAGAAAAAATAAAACAATCATTAAAAGAAGAAATAGAAGTATTAAAAGAACTTTTAAGCCTTCTAGATGATCAACATAAGTTTATTTCCTTTAAAAAAACCTTTGAGTTAGATAAAATAGCCATAGACATAGAAGAAAAATGTAAAGAGTTAGCCCAAAAGGAAATGGCTAGGCGGAATCTAATAGGAGATAGTTCTATGAAGGAATTTGTAGCTAATGCAAAGGATGAAGAACTTAAGGCTATATATAAAGAAGTTACAAATCTACTAGAAGAAATAAAACTTCAAAAGGATAGTAATGATATGTTAATAAAACAGGCTATATCATTAACAACTAACATGCTTAACATATTAAATCCAGATAGGACACCTAAAACTTATGGACCCTATGGAAGGCGATAAAACAGGCAAGACAAAAGGCTATATAGCCTTACATAGTCTCTGCCTATTTTTATACGAAATATTATTTATAATAATCAATTAATTGGTGAATAATAACAAATTATAAATTAAAAGTTGATAATTTGTTGAGCATTGAGCATTGAACAATAAAAACTAACAAGTATACTTAATTCCTACCAGTATATGAGACATCAATTAATTATAGACGAATTGAACTATATTATTAAAGCTTCTATAGTATAACTACGAAAATAGACATATAAACAAATAGATAGGGAGATGAGAGAGATGTCCGGATTATTCGGAACTTTGAATATAGGTAAAAGTGGTATGTTTGCACAACAGGGAGCGTTAAACACCACATCTCATAACATAGCTAATGCAAATACAGAAGGCTATTCAAGGCAAAGAGTAGAACTTCAAACTACAAGACCTTACTGCAAGCCAAGTATGAATAGTGCTGCAGGGCCAGGACAAGTAGGTACAGGAGTTCAAATAGTAGCTATAAACAGGGTAAGAGATAGTTTTTTAGATTATCAAACAAGAGTAGAATTGGGAGTGCAAGGCCAATTTGCTAGTAGACATAAATTTTTATCCCAAATAGAAAATATATTAAATGAACCTACAGATGTAGGTATATCAAAATTGTTTGGAAAGTTTTTTGACGCTTGGGAGGACTTATCTGTAAATCCACAAACTTCTAATGCTAAATCAGTAGTAATGCAACAAGCATCAGCTCTAGCAGATGAGTTAAATCATACCTTTAATGAACTTTCAAAATTAAAGGAAAACACTCAAATGGAAATACAACAAACAGTATTTGAAGTAAACAGTATGCTAAATCAAATAAACCAATTAAACCAAGAAATTATACAGGTAAAGGTAGCAGGACAACAACCAAATGATTTAATGGATAGAAGAGACTTGTTATTAGACAAGTTAAGTGCAAAATTTGGCATAGAAATTGATAAAGAAAATTTTGAAGGAATAAAACTGAGTACATCTAACCATGCAAAGAATTACCAAGATAAAACCTCACCCTTTGGAGGAGAACCACCTCAAATACAGGATAAAGACGGCAACTACCAGGATGCAAATTTAGTGCAAAGAATAGATCCAGAGGATGTTTATAGATTTTCATATATAAAAGATATAAAACCTAAGGAAGATACTACTAAACCAGGAGAAGCTGGTGAATATACAGTAACCTATTATGTAGGAGGAGATACAAAAACTGAAGATAACAAAAGAACATTGACTATTAATATAGAATCCGAAGAAGATTTTAAAAGATTAGATGAATGTAGGGTACTTTGGACAGATAAGGATGGGAATGCGGTACAAATTGAAAATAACAGTGGTAAGTTAGAGAAGGATAATAATGCCATCGGGGTTTTGGGTAATAATAGTAAATCAGATTTTAAAAATTTAAAATTATTTGAACCACCATCAGGTGAATTAAGAGGACAAATGTCTGTACAACAGGATATAGATAAATACGAAGAGCAGTTAAATAAATTAGCTAAAGCTTTAGCCTTTTCTGTAAATGCTGTTCATACACAAAGTTTAGATCCTGCAAGTCCTAAAGATGGGGCACTAAACTTCTTTATTAATGGAGAGAATCCAAACAATGAAATGGAAATAACTGCAGGAAATATAGCATTAAATAAAGCTATAAAAGAAGATCCTATGAAAATAATTGCTGGAGTAACTCCAAACTCTGGTGAAGGAGATGGAAAAAGAGCTTTAGCTATATCTCAAATAAAGGACGTATTTATGAGTATACAGGGTATAGAAAAAGGTACAGATAGAAAAAAATTCTTGGAAAAATTCTTCAATCCAAATGATGAATTTGAATTTAATGGTACTACGTTGAATACCATAGGAAAAGATACTAATGGTATGACTATGAATATTTATTTTAATGATATTATAGGTGGCCTTGGTGTGGATGAGGCAGAGGCCCAAAGGATGGTTAAAAATCAAGCTACTTCACTAGCAGGGTTCCAACAAGCTAGGGACTCTGTATCAGGAGTATCTATGGACGAAGAGTTTGCAAATTTGGTGCAGTTTAATCATTGTTATCAAGCTAATGCAAAAATAATAAGTACTGTAGATCAATTATTAGACGTAGTAATAAATGGACTTAAGAAATAAAAGGAGGGTGTTAAATTTTGAGAATAACAAATAAGATGATGGCAAATTCATTTATGACAGATATGAATAATAATTTGGAAAATTTAAATAGAATTAATCAACAGTCATCTTCAGGTAAAAACTTTTCTAAACCATCTCATGATCCAGCTGGTGTTATAAGAAGTATGCAACTTCATACAGGTATAGATGCAAATAAACAGTATAACAAAAATATAAGCAATGTAATAAACTGGTTAGATGTTACAGATACAGCTTTAGATCAAATAGGAAAGCAATTAGGAAAGATAAGAGATAAATTAGAAGAGGCAGGAAATGCAGGCTATGGTGAAACAGAAAGGAAGGCTTTAAAGGATGAGGTAAATGGAATTATAGCTAGCATGTCTCAAACTCTAAATACTAATTTTGATGGTAAATATGTATTTTCTGGTACAAGAGTTACAGGAAAACCAACAGGTATACAAAAAGATGGGACTACAAAAAATAATTCTATTGATTATATAAATAAAGATGGGAGTATGCCCCTAGACCCAGCTGGTGATGAATATAAACAAATGAATGGAAAATTAAAGGCAGAAATATCCGAAGGGGTAGTTATGGAATATAATGTAACTGCTATGGAAGTTTTACAAGGTGACGTAGATTTAAGAAAGTTACTAGAAAATATAGTAAATCACTTAGATAGTGATGATCCTAAAGAAATAAATAAATTATATGGTGAGGATTTAGGAAATATAGATAAGGCTTTAGACAATGTACTTAGAATAAGGGCAGAAGTAGGAGCAAAACAAAACAGAATGGAAGCAGCAAAGGAAATGAATAAGGAAACAAACTTCAATATGACAGAAATTTTATCCAATATAGAAGATGTGAATTATGCAGAAAAACATATGGAATTTGCTGTACTTCAAGCTGTTTATATATCATCTCTCCAAACTAGTGCAAAAATTTTACAACCGACATTAATGGACTACTTAAGGTAGAGTGCAGAGAATAGAGTAAAGAGTACAGATAACAATATGGAACAAAGTACAGAGAATAATTAATTTTAGTATAGAGAGTGGGGTAAGTATGAAGTTAAATACAAAATATCATGGATGTATAGAGTACGAGGAAAAGGATGTAATTTATTTTCAAAAGGGTATACCAGGTTTTGAAGAATTAAATAAATTCATAATATTTCCTGTAGAAGATAATGAAGTGTTTTTAGTATTTCATTCTATAGAAAATGAAGATATAGGTATTATAGTTACCTCTCCTTTTAATATAGAAAACAATTATGAAATACAATTAGAGGAAGAACAAATAACAAATCTTAAACTACAGGATGAAAAAGATGCATTGGTTTTAAATACAGTTACCTTAGATTCAGATATAGATAAAATAACAGTAAATTTAAGAGCTCCCATTATTATAAATATAAAAGAAAAAATAGGGGAACAAATAATAATAAATAGTGATAAATATAAAGTAAAACATTCACTATTTAAGGAGGAAGCTTAATGCTAGTTATAACTAGAAAAAAAGGAGAGTCCCTTTTAATAGGAGATGATATAGAGATAACTGTAGTTAAATTAGATGATGGTTCTGTAAAATTAGCCATAGATGCCCCTAAAAATTTAACTATACTAAGAAAAGAACTTTATAATGAAGTTCAAGAGGAAAATAAAAAAGCTACTAATTTCAATCCTTCTATTTTAAAAAATATAAAAAGTAAATAAAAGGAAGTGTAATACATGGAAGTAAAAGCTATGAGTCAAGGAAGACATCAAGCGTATAATGCTGAAATCGTAAATAGTGGTACAGATTTAGATAAAAATGTTGAAAAAATTAAATTAAGTGAAAAACATACTACTTTAGATAAAGAAAGTACAAGAGAAGTTAAGGATTCTGTAGATAAGCTAAATAAACTATTAGAAGGACAGGATATACGGTTAGAATACGAAATTTATGGTAAGTTTAGAGATTTGACTATAAGATTAATAGATACAAAAACAAAGGAAGTAATAAAAGAAATACCACCTAGAAAGATAATAGATATGGTAGCTAAATTATGCGAAATGGCAGGAGTTTTAATAGACGAAAAGGTATAGTATTTGTAAATAAAAATATCTCAGCCATTTTAAATTTTATAAGGTGGTGTGGTTATGGAATTTAGATTAAACAAAATAGACTTAGAGGTAAGGGATAGAATAAAAGAGCAAACAAAAGAAGGAAAGGTCCATTCTAAGCAAAATATAACCATAAATAAGCAAGATAAAGACAATAATTCAAAGAATAGAGGATTCTATGAACAACTAAAAAAGCAACAAAAAAATAAGAATAAAAACATAAAAGTAAAGGCAGTAAAATATGTTAAAGGTGAAAATTTAGACATAGAAGCTACAAAAGAAGAAATAGAAGGAAAAGATAGTATAGTAGGAACTATATTAGATACTAAAAAATAATTTTAAATTTTCCAATATAAGAGGAAGGTGTATTTAATGTATACAGCTAATGCATACAATACTTATAAAAATAACAGTGTTAATTTTGCTTCAAAGGATCAACTGCTTTTGATGTTAATGGATGGCGCAGTGAAATTTTCAAAAATAGCAAGACAAGCTATAGCAGATAAAGATGTGCCCAAAGCTCATGAGAATCTAGTAAAAACTCAAGATATATTTTATGAATTAATGGCAACATTAGATGTGAATCAAGGTGGACAATGGACAAAAAATTTATTGAGTTTATATGATTTCATAGTAAGGAAATTAGCAGAAGCTAATATGAAAAAAGATGTAAAGATAATAGATGAAGCCATACCTTTAATAGAAGAAATAAGAGATATATGGAATGAGGCATATAAACTTTCAAAGGCATCAAATGATTAGTGAAGTGACAAATTTATTTTAAATATAAGGTAAACAAATGTGGAGGTGTTTTTATGAGAATCGGTGGACTTTCAGGTCTAGATACTGATAATATGATAAAAAATATGATGAAACCCTATACTATGCGTGTAGACAAAATGAAACAAAATGCTCAAATTGTAAAATGGCAACAGGATGCATATAGAAGTGTAATAAGTGGTATATCAGATATGACAAAAAAATATTTTGATGTATTAAATGGAGACAACTATATGTTATCTTCAAAGAATTTTTCTAGTTTAAAGCCATCAGGAATACCAGATACTTCAACTATTAAAATAAATACAGGAAGTGGTGCTGTATCAGGAAATTATTCTTTAAAGGTTATAGAATTAGCATCAAAGGCTGAAGCTATAAGTGATAAAGCCATAAATATAAAGACATTAAGTGAAGGTGATTATGGCATAAAAATAGATGCTTCTAATAGCAAAATAGTTATAGATGGCAATGAAATAACATTAAGTGAAAGCAAATATAACAATGCATCAGATATAGCAGCTGAAATAAATAGCAAAATAAATGAAGATGGATCTACTCTAAAGGATAAAGTAAAAGCCGTAGTTAAAGATGGAAGTATAAAAATAGAAAATTTATTTAAAATAGATGATACAAATAAGGAATTAAAAGTAACAGTAGATGGAAAAGAATATACTGCAGAATTGGCTAAAGGAAATTTTACTTTAGAAGAATTAACAGATTCTATAAATGGTAAATTAGAAGTTGCTAAGGATGCTGATGGAAATGTGTTGGTAGAGGATAAAGGTGTTAAAGCGTCTTTATCAGCAGATGGTAAGAGCATAGAATTTACAGGAACAACAGCGCAACCTAATTATTTAGTGGCTGGAGTTAATTTGGGAGGAACAACAGGTGGAACTGGAATTACAGGTACAGATGTAACAGTAGCTGGTAATTCAATAACTTATGCAAAAGAAATAATAGCAGGATTTAATGATACATTTAATATACAAATAGGTACTGATTCTTCAAAACAAGTAAAACTAGCAGCAGGAACTATAAATTCAATAGATGAGTTAAAAACAAAACTTAATGATGCTTTTACTACTGCAGGACTAAATACTACTTTAACTGCAACAGTAAAAGATGGAAAGATAGTTTTGTCATCTAATTCAGATAAACAAGTAATAATTACAGGTGAATCAGGGAAGAGTGCTACTTCTTTACTTGGATTATCAGATAGATATGAAATGTCTATGAGCACTAATGAAAAAATGTCCAATATCGTAAATGAAGCAGTGGAATTTGAAATAAATGGCGTGAATTTTAAATATGATTTTACTAGTATAGGAGCAGAAAGAGATAAAACTATATCACAAATATTAGCAGATATATTAGATAAAGCTAATGTACAAGCTTCATATAGTGAAATTACCAAAAGCTTTACATTAAGATCAAAGGAAGAGGGAGCTACTCAAAATATTAAGTGTGAAGATAAATCAGGAAATTTTGTGTCAAGTATATTGGGAAGCAGCACAACAGCAAAAGGTAAAGATGCTAAGATTGAACTTAAGACTCCTAATAATTCTACAGCAACAACAATAATAAAACCTTCTAATAATTTTACTATAGATGGAGTAAATTATAATATAGCAGGAGCAAAAAAAGACGAAGAGATAAGTTTTTCACTAGATGGTAATGTAGAGGATTCTTTTAATAAGATAAAAGGCTTTATTGATGATTATAATAAATTAATAGATGAATTGCAGAAGAAAACTTCAGAAAAAAAATATAGAAAATATGAACCATTAACAGAAGAACAGAAAAAAGAAATGAAAGAAAATGATATAAAACTTTGGGAAGAAAAAGCTAAGTCTGGTATATTAAGAAATGATTCAAATATAGAAAACATGCTTTCAACTTTAAGAAGAGCTTTCTTCGATTCAGTAGAAGGGGCAGGACTTAGTTTAAAGGAATTAGGATTAACTACTTCTAAAGATTACCAAGAAGGCGGCAAAATAGTATTTGATCAAATATTGGATAAAAATGGAAATAACGGAGAAGCTAGGCTTAAGAAGCTTTTGAAAGAAGAACCAGATAAAGTATTTAAAATATTTTCACAAGAATCTACAAGCTATCCAAGCTATAGTGCAGATTTAACACTTACAGAAAGACAAATTAGAAATAAAGAAGAAGGTATATTTCAAAGAATAAATGATATATTTAAAGATTACACAAGAACATCAAGAAGTGCAAGTGGTAAGAGAGGTATATTAGTAGATAAGGCTGGTATAGAGGGAACTGTATCTGCAATAGATAATATACTTTATAAAGATTTAGAAAAAAGAGAAAAAGCTATACAAGATATGGAATTAAAACTTATAGAAAGAGAAAATAAGTATTATATTCAATTTGCACAGCTGGAAAAATATATAAATCAAGCCAATTCTCAAGCTAGTTGGCTTGCACAACAATTAGGTGGTGGCATGAGTTAAAAATAAATTTAAGTAGAGTGATTTGAATGAATAAACTAAAAGAACAATTAATAAATTATAGAGAGTTAACTTTAGAAATAATACAAATTTTAGAAAAAGAAGATTATGATGCTCCTAAAGATCTTTTGAATGAAAGACAAAATATAATAAATAACATAAATAAGCTTTCTTATACAAAAGAAGAGTTTAAAAATATAAACTATGAATTGGATTTAATGTTTGTAGAAAAAAAACTTCAAACTATTATGCTAAAAAGAAAAGCGGAATTAAAACAAAAATTAAATAATGCTTCGGATACTAAAGAAGCTGCTAAATCCTATAATATGAAACAATTTAATTCACAATATATTTTAAATAAAACAATATAAAAATATTATATAAATCATAAAAGTTTTTGTAATAAGGTATAAAGTAATATATGTTTATAACGACATAATATATTGTAATTAAGAATAGATAAATAAAAAAATAATGGATGAACAAGGATGTTCACCACAAAAACAGGGAGGAATAAAAAATGATAATTAATCACAATTTAAATGCTATGAATGCTCATAGACAAATGGCAATCAACACAGGAAATAATGGTAAAGCAATTGAAAAATTAAGCTCAGGTTTAAGAATAAACAGAGCAGGAGATGACGCTGCAGGATTAGCAATCTCTGAAAAAATGAGAGGACAAATCAGAGGATTAAACCAAGCATCAAGAAACTCACAAGATGCTATATCATTAATCCAAACAGCAGAAGGTGCATTAAACGAAACTCACTCAATTCTACAAAGAATGAGAGAATTAACAGTACAAGCAGCTAATGATACAAATGTAACAGTAGACAGAGAGAACTTACAAAAAGAAGTTGCAGAATTACAAAGTGAAATAAATAGAATATCAAGCCAAACTCAATTTAATACTAAGAGCTTAATAAATGGAGCAGTTTCTGAAGATGCTAAAGCAATGACTTTCCAAATAGGTGCAAACAGTGGACAAACAATTAAATTAACTATAGGAAGTATGGATGCTAAAACATTAAAGGTTGATAAAATTAAGTTAGATGATACCGCTGCTAATGTAACAAAACAAATAGCGACAATAGATAATGCTATTAATTCAGTATCAAAAGAAAGAGCAAAATTAGGAGCTAACCAAAACAGATTAGAGCACACAATAGCGAACTTAGATAATTCAGCTGAAAACTTACAAGCAGCAGAATCAAGAATAAGAGACGTAGACATGGCAAAAGAAATGATGAACTTCACAAAGACAAACATATTAACACAAGCTGCACAAGCAATGCTTGCACAAGCAAACCAAGCACCACAAGGAGTTCTTCAATTATTAAGATAAGTGGCACTCTAAATTTTTAATTTAGTTAATGGAATTTACGCCGGTGACGTAAGAAGGCGGAGTTTCCTTTAAATTAATTTTTTAAAACAATTTAAATATTATGGCTTAGGATGGGAAAAAGTCTATCTTAAATTATAATTAAAGAAAATAAATTTAAAATAAAATTAATGGATGAACAAGGATGTTCACCAAAAAAACAGGGAGGAATATAAAATGATAATTAATCACAATTTAAACGCTATGAACGCTCATAGACAAATGGCAATCAATACAGGAAATAATGGTAAAGCAATTGAAAAATTAAGCTCAGGTTTAAGAATAAACAGAGCAGGAGATGACGCTGCAGGATTAGCAATCTCTGAAAAAATGAGAGGACAAATCAGAGGATTAAACCAAGCATCAAGAAACTCACAAGATGCTATATCATTAATCCAAACAGCAGAAGGTGCATTAAACGAAACTCACTCAATTCTACAAAGAATGAGAGAATTAACAGTACAAGCAGCTAATGATACAAATGTAACAGTAGACAGAGAGAACTTACAAAAAGAAGTTGCAGAATTACAAAGTGAAATAAATAGAATATCAAGCCAAACTCAATTTAATACTAAGAGCTTAATAAATGGAGCAGTTTCTAAAGATGCTGATGCAATGACTTTCCAAATAGGTGCAAACAGTGGACAAACAATTAAATTAACCATAGGAAGTATGGATGCTAAAACATTAAATGTTGATAAGATTAAGTTAGATGATACCGCTGCTAATGTAACAAAACAAATAGCGACAATAGATAATGCTATTAATTCAGTATCAAAAGAAAGAGCAAAATTAGGAGCTAACCAAAACAGATTAGAGCACACAATAGCGAACTTAGATAATTCAGCTGAAAACTTACAAGCAGCAGAATCAAGAATAAGAGACGTAGACATGGCAAAAGAAATGATGAACTTCACAAAGACAAATATATTAACACAAGCTGCACAAGCAATGCTTGCACAAGCAAACCAAGCACCACAAGGAGTTCTTCAATTATTAAGATAAGTGATACTCTAAATTTTTAATTTAGTTAGTAGAACTTACTCCGTCGACGTAAGGAGACGGAGTTTCTTTATAAAAGCAAAAGACTTTACATAATTTATGTAAAGTCTTTTGCTTTTTATAAGTTATTTTATTATAAATAAAAAATCATTATAGTAACCTATTCTTAAGAAGTCATAGATATAAACGATAATATAATATATGCTTTTGAAGGGAATGAAGACTATGAAATTAAGTATAGCTATGATGGTCAAAAATGAATCAAAATATTTAGATAAGTGTCTTTCAAGTTTAAAGCCAGTTTTAGATGCTGTTTCATCAGAGCTTA
Organism: Clostridium botulinum; assembly: GCF_001276985.1. Taxonomy (GTDB): domain Bacteria; phylum Bacillota; class Clostridia; order Clostridiales; family Clostridiaceae; genus Clostridium_F; species Clostridium_F botulinum. Next base: position 274,906 of record NZ_LHUL01000026.1, on the reverse strand, counting down.
TTATAGTAGATACAGGTTCTACAGATAATACAGTAGAAATAGCTAAAAAATATACAGATAAACTGTATTTTCATAATTGGAATAATGATTTTTCAGATATGAGAAATATAACTATAGATTATTGCAGTGGTGAATGGATATTTATAATAGATGGAGATGAGGTTTTAGAAGAGCCACAGTCTATAATAGATGCTTTAACTTTAAAATTAGATAAAGAATACAATACATTATTCATTAGAGTAAAAAGCTTACATAGTGAATATGATTTAAATTCCTATAGCATTCTAACATCCCCAAGGATATTTAAAAATGATGGTAGTTTTAAATATGAAGGTAAAGTTCATAATCAGCCAGTACATAAAGAGCCCAACCTACTTTTAAATTCAGAGATATTGCATTATGGGTATGTTACTAATGATCCAGAATTAATGGAAAGAAAATTTAAAAGAACAGCCAGCATATTAAAAAGTGAATTGGAAAAGGAACCTAATAATATATATTATTTATATCAATTGGGAAAAAGTTACTACCTACATAAGGATTTACTACAATCTATAGAACAATACGAAAAAGCCTATAGAGTTTTAGATAAGAAAAAATTAAAAAAGAATTTTGGACAACTATATATGCCCTTTGCTTTAGCCTATTCTACTAATAAACAATATAAAGAAGCTATAAAAATATGTAAGGAAGGTATAAAATTATTTGATGGATATTTAGATTTATATTATATTGTAGCTAATTCTTTAGAAGCTTTAGGAGATTTAGAAGAAGCTTTTTATTATTATAAGGAATTTATTAAGGTCTATGAGTATTTTTACAATTATAAAATATCACAGGATCCGGCTATAACTATTGAATATAGGAATAATAGTTATAAGGATGTAGTTCTAACAAAGCTTTCTGAGCGTAATGTAAATCTTAATAAATATGAAGAAGCTTTAAAATATGCAGTAGATATAGAAAATGAGCAGAAGAAAATAATACATTTAATAGAAATTTATATAAAGATACATCAGTATACAAGGATAAAAGATTTATATTTTGAAATAAAAGAAGAAAATAAAAATTTGTTTGTAAATAAATTAGAAGATAAAATGGAATTAATGACCAAAGAAGAAAAGGATAAAATTAAAAATATTTTTTCAAAGGGAGGGGAAGAATATTTTAAATTAAACCAATTTAGACTAAAGAATCCTAAAGAAAAAGATACAGATAAATTGTTAAAGGAAATAGATTTTGACAAAGTACCTAGCTTTTATGGTGAAATGATACTAAATAAGTGGGACAATAAAGCATTAGTATTTTCTATATTAAAAAGATTACAAAATAATACCCTTCAAAATATTTTTCAATGGATGATAGGACAAAATATACAAGTTTATTGGAAGGATGAAGTAGAAAAAGAAATATTAGCTTTGGAATTAGAAAAATTAGATATTCACAAAACTAGAATATATGCTATTTTAACAAAGGTAATATTATTAAATAAAATGCAACTTTATAAAATTACTAAAAATAACATAGATAAAAAATATAATGATATTTTTAAAATATATATAGAATTATATATTAATTATATAGAGTTTATATATAATGTAGATAAATCTAGATTGTTTTATAAAAATTTAGAAGCCTCAGAAAAGCAAATGTTTTCTATAATATTTGCTAGAGAAGCTTATGAATTAGGCAAGTATTCTTTAGCTATAAAATACTTTAAAGAAGCGGCAGAACAATATCCATATTTAGCGGATTTATTGGGAAATTATAGCAGAAAATTATTAAAAGAAGTTTTGTAAATTTTAAAATAGTTGTGGAAAGGAATGAGTACTATTACGGAGTGTATTACAGAAAAAAGTAAAGATAATAAAAATATATTTAGAATAAAAAAAGATAATAAATGGATATATATAGGGAGTAAGTACTCTGTTTCTAGAGATGTAGATAATTTTATAAATAAAACCTTGAAAATAATAAATGATGAACAGTTATTAGTTATTTTTGGTTTAGGAGCGGGAGAACATATAATAAAATTATTGTCTTATTTATCACAACAAAATAAAGTAATTATAATAGAACCTAATAATTCTGTTATAAACTCTTTTAGACAATTAGGATACTATAAAGAAATTATATTGGACAAAAGAATAGAAATAGCTAGATATGATAGTATAATTTTAGAAAATATTATTAGTAAATATATTAACAATATGATTAACATGGAATTTTTAATATATGCTAATTATGACAAAATATACAACAAAGAGATTTTAAAAACTATAGAAATTTTAAAAAAATATAAAAAAGATAAATCCTTAGAAAATAATACATTAATAAATTGTGGTAAAAATAATTGGATTAATTATGTTAATAATCTTAATAGTATAATAAACAGTATCCCTATAAATAATATAAAAGATTTATATAAAGGGAAATCAGCTATAATAGTGTCTGCAGGACCATCTCTAGATAAGAATATATATTTATTAAAAGAATATAGGGAGAATTTTATAATAATATGTGGCTTAAGAACACTAAAACCATTATTGGATATAGGCGTAAAACCAGATTTTATTTGTGTAATAGATTTTGGTGATAAAATATATGAGTTAGGACATCCTTTTTTAAATTTTAATATTCCATTAGTTTATCACATAGCTTCTAATTATAATTTTATAAGGGAATATAAAGGTCCTAAAATATTTTTTAATACCTATAACATAGAAAAAAATTATTTAGATAATTTAATAAACAAAAAAGTAGATTCAATAATACAAGGTGGCTCAGTAGCTCATGTATGTATGGGACTAGCTATTTACTTAGGATGTAATAATATAATTTTTATAGGACAAGATCTAGCTTATACAGGAGAAAGGCTTCACTCAAATAGTTCTACTCTTGAAACTGAAGGTGGAAATATAGGTATGTATGATGATAATATATATGTAGATGGTATAAATGGAAATAAGGTTAGGACAAGCTGTGAATTGGATGCTTATAGAAGATATATAGAATTTTATATTCATATGCTTAAAAATATTAACTTTATAAATAGTACTGAAGGTGGGGCAAACATAAAGGGTACAAAAGTAATGCCTTTAAAAGAATCCTTAAATAAATATGGTAAATTTGTCAGTAAAAAAAATATTGAACAATTATGTGAAAAATTTTATATAGATAAAAACTATGCAATATTAAAAATTAATAACATTAAAGATTATATAGAAGAAGATATAAAAAATGCTGAAGAGTATTTTAAAAATTTATCTAAAAATAGTATCGATTCTAAAAGTATAAAAATTTATATAGAAGCTATTTTAAGCCATAAATATTGGGATTTTATTTATTGGATAATATACCCTGTAATATTAAAATCAAATAATAAACAATTTTATACTAAGTTTTCTATGAATAAGGACGAAAAAATAAATGTGATAAAAAATAAATATCATTTTCTTTTAAGTAGTATAGAAAATGAATTAGAAGGAGCATTAAATATATTAAATAAGCTTGAGGTGGAGGATTAAAAGATGAATGAAAAAATAGAAGCGTTAAGAACTGCAAGTGAATATATATTAAATTTAAAAAATGGAATAAAAACAGCATCCGAAAATTTTCAAAATGGTAATGAGCAAGAAGGAAACGATTTAGTACCACTAATAGCAGACGGCATAAACTGGATAACTCAGGTTTTAGAACTTACAAAGGATGTTCATAAAAAAGAAGTGAATTTTGATGAACTTAACAATAAATTAGAAGAGATTGTGGAAGCTATAGAGTTCCAAGACTTCATATTAGTTGGAGATTTATTTCAATATGAGATATTACCAGAAGTAGAGAATATGGAAGAAATTATGAATAAATCCTTGTTAAATTAGGTGATTTTATGATAAGTTTGTGTATGATAGTAAAAAATGAAGAAAAAAATTTAAAAAGCTGTCTTGAAAAGGCAGCTTTATTTGTAGATGAAATTGTTATAGTAGACACAGGATCTAAGGATAGAACTATAGATATAGCAAAAAAGTTTACAGATAAAATATATAACTTTAGCTGGTGTAATGACTTTTCAAAGGCAAGAAATTTTTCAATAGAAAAAGCTTCAAAGGATTGGATATTAATTTTAGATGCAGATGAGTTTATAACTAAATTTGATATAAAAGAAGTAAAGGAATTTATTAAAGAAGAAAATATTGTAGGTAGGGTCAATGTAATAAATTTATTTGACAACAAAAGTATTATAAATAAAAGTAATTTTAGATTAGGAAGATTGTTTAATAGAAAGTATTTTAAGTATATGGGAAAAGTACATGAACAATTAACTCCAATTCATAATCAAGCCTATGAAAAAAAGAATATTAATATTGAAATAGAACATATAGGATATATAAAATCCGAAATTAAAAGGAAAAATAAAGTAGAACGGAATATAAACCTTATAAAAAATAGTATTAAAGAGGATGGTGAAAATCCTTATTTATATTATCAATTAGGTAAAATCTATTATACAGATAAAAATTATAAGGAAGCGTCTAATGCTTTTGGAAAAGCTATAGAAATGCCATTAAATTTAAAAGAATATTATGTACAAGATTTAATAGAATCCTATGGGTATACATTAATAAATATTAAAGACTATAATGAAGCACTAAAAATTAAAAAATTTCAAGGATGTTATAAAAATAGTGCAGATTTTCAGTTCTTAATGGGACTAATTTTCATGAACAATAATAAGTTTACAGAATCTGCTAAAAGATTTTATAAATGTTTAGAACTAGAAGAAGGAAAAATTGAAGGGGTAAATAGTTTTTTACCTAATTATAATTTAGGAGTTATTTTTGAAACTCTAGGCTATGTAAAGGAAGCTAAAGATTGCTATAAAAAATGTTCACAATATGATTTAGCAAAAGAAAGACTTAAAAATATAGATAATTTTAATAAAAGTCCAAAAGGCATAAAAAAAGAAATAGAAAGATTAATAAATTTAAATTATATAGAAAAGGCTAGAAAAATATTAGAGGATAATAAAGAAAAATTAAGAGAAGATATAGACATATTTTCTATGAAAGCAATTATGTCTATTATGGAAAATAATTTAGAAGAAGCAGAAAAATTCATTTTTGAGGGATTAAATAAAGATAAAAAAAATTTTGACTTAAATTACAACTTAGCATACATATATGAAATTAAAGGCTTATATAAGGAAGCTATATCTAAATATAAGGAAAGCATTAAATTATGTAATAATGAAAAACTAAAAGATAATATTATTACTAAAATAGAAGAAATAAAAAAAATCATTGAAAATTAATCTTTTAGAAGAATACATAGAAAGAAGGAGGTGTAATTTTATGAAGTATTACTCCAATAAAAATATACTAATAATAGGTGGAACTGGTACTATAGGTAAAGGGTTAGTAAAAGAGATAATAAAACAAAATCCTAAAGTTATAAGAATATTAAGTAGAGATGAATATAAACAATTCATTATGGAAAATGAAATAGACTCTAGACTAAGAAGAAAATTTAGATTTTTGATAGGTGATGTAAGAGATTATGACAGAGTAGAAAGGGCTATGAAAGGTATTGATATAGTATTTAATTTAGCGGCTATGAAACATGTGCCTTCCTGTGAATATAATCCTACAGAAGCTATAAAAACTAATATAAACGGCATGGAAAATGTTATAAAAGCAGCTATTTTCAATAATGTAGAATGTGTATTATTTACAAGTTCAGATAAAGCTATAAACCCAACTAATTCTTATGGTGCTACAAAACTTTTAGCAGAAAAATTAGTACAAGCTGCTAATTATAGTAAAGGACCTGTAAAAACTAAATTTGTAGCAGTAAGATTCGGTAATGTAATGGGTTCTAGAGGATCCGTTATTCCTTTATTTAAAAAACAGATATTAGAAAAAGGTAAAATTACAGTGACAGAACCTAATATGAGCAGATTTATGATGACATTAAAGGATGCAGTAAATTTAGTTATGAAATCTTGTGAGATATCAAAGGGTGGAGAGCTCTTTGTACTTAAAATGCCAATTATTAAGCTTAAAGATTTGTCAGAAGTTATTATAGAAGAGGTTTGTAAAAAAAATAATTTAGATAAAGATAAAATAGAAACAAAGATAATAGGTTTTAGAGCTGGAGAAAGAATATATGAAGAGCTTATGACTTTACAAGAATCACACCATGCCAAAGATTTAGGTAATATGTATGTAGTGTTTCCAACGGGATACTATAATGATTGGTATGAAAGTTATTATAATAAGTATGAGGATTGTAAAATAGGAAATTATTCTTCACATAATATAGGACCTATAAGCAAAGAAGAGGTTAGAAAAGTGCTAATAAATGAAAAATTAATATAAGAAAATTTTATTAAATAAATTCAATTTATAAATAGTAACAAGCATTAATAAAAGAATTAGATTTTTATAATTTAGTATAGTGCTTATACTAAAAAGTTTTTGTAAAAGGAAGTGGGAATATGAATATACTAGTAACTGGTGGCGCAGGATTTATAGGAAGATGGGTAGTTAAAACACTACTTTTAGAAGGACATGAAGTTGTAGCATTAGATAACCTATCTAATGGAAGGTTGGAAAATATATATGAATTCGTATATGAAGATAAATTAGATTACATAAAGAACAATAAAGAAAATATAAGTGGTTTAGAAGGAGAAAATTTTAAGTTTATAAAAGGTGACATAAGAGATGAAGCTTTATTAGATGAATTATTTAAAAAAAATAAATTTCATATAGTATATCATTTAGGAGCATCCATAAATGTACAAGAAAGTATAGATGATCCTAAAACTACTTTTTATAATGATACAATAGGAACCTTTAATATACTAGAAAAATGTAAAACTCAAATGTTTGGTAAAAAGGCAAAAATGGAAGGCGATAAATGGATTCTAGACAAAAATGAAAAAGCTTATCCTTGTAAAGTAGTTTTTATGAGTACTTGTATGGTATATGATAAAGCACCTGAAGTGGGAATAGATGAGGAGCATAGGGTAAAACCAATATCCCCTTATGGTGGAGCTAAGATAGCAGCAGAAAATATGGTATTATCCTATTACAATGCTTATAAATTGCCTACAGTAGTTATAAGACCATTTAATACTTATGGACCTTTTCAAAAAACCAATGGAGAAGGTGGAGTAGTTGCTATATTTATAAATAATTATCTACAAAATAAAAACTTAAACATATATGGCACAGGAGATCAAACAAGAGATTTGTTATATGTAAAAGATTGTGCAAATTTTGTAGTAGAAGCGGGATATAAGGATTCTGTAAATGGTCAAATAGTAAATGCAGGAACAGGAAGAGATATTACCATAAATGAACTTGCACAAATTATATCCAGTGGAAAAGTAAAAATAAATCATGTACCTCATATTCATCCACAAAGCGAAATAATGAAGCTAAAATGTAATTACAAAAAGGCAAAAGAGTTAATGGGGTGGGAGCCTAATTACACTTTAGAAGGAGGTATAGAAGAAACTAAACAGTGGATTAAAAACCATAAAAATCTAATATAAGCATAAAAATTAATAATATTTTAGTTTTAAAATATAATTATATTAATTGGAATTTTCAAAAGTAAAAATTTTTATATTTTTTATAGTTTGAAATTATAATTAGAATAATTTAAAGTATAGTGGTTTATTTATTAGAGTATGCTTCTAAAAAGTATACTCTTTACTAATATTAGCCCAATGTAGTATATTTAAAAGTAAATATGAGCAAGGAGTTCGAATTATGAAGATACTTTTAACAGCCATAGGAAAAAGAGTTCAGCTTATAAAATATATAAAAAAACATGGAGAAATAATAGGAGCAGATGCAGGAGAATTAGCTCCAGCTATAGCTTTTGTAGATAAATTTTATAAGATACCTAAGTGTACGGATATAAATTATATAGATAGTTTATTAGACATTTGTAAAAAAGAAAAAATAGATTTATTGATACCTTTATATGAAAGAGAATTTAATACTTTATGCAATAATAGAGAAAAATTTAAAGAATTAGGTACTACATTGTTATTAAGCCATAAAAACTTAATAAGCATATGCAATGATAAATGGAATACCTATAAATTTTTTATAGAAAATAATATAAATACTCCAATTTCATATACAAAGGAAAATATAGAAAATATATTAAAAGATAATCCAGAAAAATTAAACTTTCCATTTATATTAAAACCACTAGATGGTATGGGCAGTGCAGGAGTATTTAAAGCCAATAATAAAACCCAGCTAGATTTTTTTAAAGACTATATAAAGGAGCCTATAATACAAGAATTTGTAGAAGGTACAGAGTATACCATAGATGTGCTTTGTGATTTAAAAGGAGAAATAATATCCATAGTTCCAAGGGAAAGAATAGAAGTACGTTCAGGAGAAGTAAGCAAAAGTAAAACTGTAAACCATAAAGAAATAATAAAAGCTACATTAAATTTAGTTAACAAATTAAAACAACATATAGAGGAATACAAAGTATATTGTAAAGTTGCTAGCAAAAATTTTAATACTCTATCATTAGAAAAAGATGAGGCTTCAGTTATAGGTCCATTAACCATACAATGTATAGTTACAAAAGAGAAAGAAATAAAATTCATAGAAATAAATCCACGTTTTGGTGGAGGAGTACCCCTATCCTTTGAAGCAGGAGTAGACTATGGAAAATATTTTAAATACATGGTAGAGGAAAGAGAAATAAAGCCTATAATAGGAGATTTTAAAGAAATAACCATGCTCCGATATGATGAAGCTATATTTATGTGATGAGATATAAGAAATATTGGTATTATTTTTAGGAGAAAGGTGAAACAAGTGATTAATACAATTATTCTTGATTTAGATGATACTTTATATAAAGAATTAGATTTTGTCTATGGAGCATTTAAAGAAGTTTGCATATACTTAGCTAATAAATATAATAAGGATGAAAAACAATTATATAAAGATATCCTAAATATATTAGAAGAGCATGGTAGAGGAAAAATATTTAATATAATCTGTGAAAAGTATAATATGAAAGAGGATATTAAAGAATTAGTGAAAATATACAGGGAAGCAAAACCCAAAATAAGTTTATACGAAGATGCAAAATATATCTTAACGTATTTAAAAGCAAAAAATGTAGGAATTATTACTGATGGAAAAGCTTCAGTACAGTGGAATAAAATAAAACTATTAGGTTTAGAAAAAATGGTAGATAAAATAATAGTTACAGATGATTTTGGACTAGATTTTTGGAAACCCCATGAATTTGCCTATAGAGAAATGTTAAAATATTTTAACAGTACCCCAGAACAATGCATATATGTAGGAGACAATCCCCATAAGGACTTTATTGGTGCAAGAAAAGTTGGCATGCACACTGTAAGGATAATAAGAGAAGTTGGAGATCATATGAATACTTTTTTAGATGTAGATTATGAAGCAGATAATAAAATAAACAGTTTAAAGGAAATGTTGAATTTTTTAAGTTGAAAATTGAAAGTAAATGAAAATACTTAAATAGGGCTTCTAAGCCTTTTTCTTTTTGCTAAAAACAATATAAAACTCTACGATAATAAAATAGCTTGTTAAGTTAAGAAAGGGGAAAATATATTATGAAAGTGCTTTGTGTAGTACAAGCTCGTATGGGTTCAGAAAGGTTACCAGGAAAGGTTATAAAACCCATAATGGATAGGCCTATGATACTTTATACATTAAATAGATTAAATAAAAGTAAATATATAGATGAAATTATTTTAGCTACTTCAATAGAAAATAAAGAGCAGCCTCTTGTAGATATAGTAGAAAAAGAAGGGTTTAAAATATTTAGAGGAGAAGAAAATAACGTACTTAAAAGATACAAAGATACAGTAGATAAATTTGGTGGAGATATAATAATAAGAGTAACAGGAGATTGTCCTTTAATAGACCCTACCATTGTGGATAATGTTATAACTTATTTTAAAATGAACAATTTTGATTATATAAGGCTAGATGTGCCAAATAGTTTTATAAGAGGCTTTGATGTAGAGATATTTTGGAAGGAAAGCCTATATAAAGCTTATAATATAGTTAATAGCTTAGAGGATAACTATGAGGAAAAAGGATTTACAAAGGAAAACTATTTTGAACACGTAACATTATATATGTATAATCACAGAGAAGAATTTAAAGTAGGCTATGTAAAGGGAGAGGATTTTTACAATAAAGAATATAGATTATGTGTAGACACTAAAGAAGATTTTGCCCTTATAAATAATATATATGAGCATTTTAAAAATCCATATATAACATCAAAGGAAGTTGTGGAATATCTAGATAAGAATCCTTCTATAGCAAATATTAATATAAGCATACAACAAAGGATATAAGAAATATATAATTTAAACACTAATATAAAAAATATTATTTAATTTTTTTATATTAGTGTTTATAATTAAGAAAAAAATGTTTTAAACGATAAATATAATAACGAATTTTAGATGATTATGTAGATTACTTTGGAGGGGATTATGAACAATTTTATTAAAATAGGAAATAAAAAAATAGGTGAAGGTGAAAAAACTTTTATTATAGCAGAAATGTCAGCAAACCATCTTCAAAGTTTTGAAAGAGCAGTAGAAATAATAAAAAAAGCTAAAGAATCTGGAGCAGATGCTATAAAGCTTCAAACGTATACTCCAGATACTATAACTATAGATTGTAACAACGAATATTTTCAAATAAAACAAGGAACTATTTGGGATGGAACAACTTTATATAAGCTTTATAAAAAAGCATATACCCCTTGGGAATGGCAGCCAAAGCTAAAAAAAATAGCAGAGGATTTAGGATTAATTTGTTTTTCATCACCCTTTGACAAGACTTCAGTAGACTTTTTAGAGGATATGAATGTAGAAGCTTACAAAATAGCTTCCTTTGAAATAACAGACATTCCTTTTATAGAATATATAGCATCAAAAGGAAAGCCTATAATAATGTCTACAGGTATAGCAACTTTAGGTGATATAGAAGAGGCTATAAAAGCATGTCATAGAATGGGTAATTATGAAATAGTCCTTTTAAAATGCACTTCAGCTTATCCAGCACCACTAGAAGATATAAATTTAAAAACCATACCAAATATGAAAGAAACATTTAAAACAGTAGTGGGGCTTTCAGATCATACTTTAGGTCATTCAGTGGCCTTAGGGGCAGTAGCCTTAGGATCTAAAATAGTAGAGAAACACTTTACTCTAAAAAGAGAAGATGGAGGCCCAGATGCGAAATTTTCTATGGAACCTGAAGAATTTAAAGCCATGATACAGGGCATAAGAGAAGTAGAAAAGGCGTTAGGTGGTGTTACCTATGATCTTACAGAAAAACAAAGAAATAGTAGGGAACATTCTAGATCTTTGTTTGTGGTAAAAGATATTAAAAAAGGAGAAGTGTTCACGGAAGAAAATGTGAAGAGTATAAGACCAGGGTTTGGTATGGAAACTAAATATATTAAGTGTGTTTTAGGGAAAAAAGCAAAAAAAGATATAAAAAAGGGAACTCCAATAAGTTTGGAAATAGTATATTAAGCAATAAGAAAAGTGTATTTACTCTGATGTAAAATAATGTACTAAGTATTAAATATGAGATTATATATTATAAGTAGTGGTGGATTTAGTATGGATATGCGTTTTTTAGAAGGAGATGAAAGTGCATTGAGAAAAGAAAAACTTATATTATTTGGTGCTTCTAAAATGGGAGAAACTGTTTATAGTTTACTTAAAGACGGATATGATATAGATTATTTTTGTGATAATGATAAAAATAAATGGGGAAAAGAATTGTGTGGATTAAAAATAATTTCACCAGAATATTTAAGCAAAGAGGAATTTAAGCATTCAAATATTATAATAACGAGTATGTATTATAAAGAAATATCAAAACAACTAAATAGGAGTGGAATATATAATTATAAAATATTTAAAACATGGGAAATAGAAGAAAAAACATTATATAATCTGTTTTTAGATTTATTTTATTATGATAAATTAAGTAAAGTTCATATTACAGGGGATAAATTAAATAATACTGATTTGAAAAAAATTCTTTTTATTAGCCAGGAGAATCTTAGCGAAGAATGGAAATTTGCAAAGATACTAAAGGATAAAAATATAGATGTAGATTTGTTAAGAATAAATGGAAACAATGATGAATGTAAAAATGAACTTTTTGAAAAAATATATAATATAAATTTGCTTAAGGATTCTTTAAAAAAAATTGATTTTTCTAATTATGATGTAATACATAATTTTTGCTATAACTTAAAGGATCTAAATATTTTAAAAAGTTTAAAAAAGCCAATGATTTATTACCTCCCAAGTAGTATAGATAATAATAATTATTTTAAAAGTTTTACTCATGATATTATAAATGAAAAGCTTAATAATTGTGATAAGTTAATATATGATAATCCAAATAGAATTTATAGTTTAGAGGATATAGAATCCAATAAAAAATTATTTCTAAAGATTAATAGTAAGCTAAGTAGAGAAGATCTTGAATGGAACATAGAAGATATAGAAAAATATTGCAATATAGATAATAAAATTCATATTGCTTATATTATAGATGAAAGTTTATATAAGATTAACTATCGATTGCTTAAAGAAATATTTATAAAATTAGCTGATGATAATATACATATTCATTATTATATAGAAGAAGATAGTGATTTTCAATTTGAGAGTAAATATATACATAAAGAAGTAATTAATAAAAAGAAATTTATTAATGAGCTTAGAAAATATGATGCGGCTTTAGTATTAAATGATTTACGACTAAGAGATGAATTTGTTGCTTCTACTGTAATACCAAAATATTTTTATTATTATGTTGGAGCAAATTTGCCTATAATTGTAAATGGACTTCCGCTGGTGGGAAACTTGGTGGAAATGAGAGGAATTGGCGATAAAATTGATTTTAAAGGTGATATCTTAGAGCAAATAAATCATATAAGGTCTATAAGGTATGATAAAAAAATAATAAGTGAATTTTTAATAGAAAGTGAAGAAGATACTTTAATTAACTTTTATAAAAAAGTGAAATTAGATTATGAATTAAGCAATAAAAAAAGCGATTTTAAAATGGATAATATAGAAAAATATAAAGTAGCAGTTCTTATGCCAACTAAGGATAGACCTAGATATTTAAAAAGACAATTAATGTATCTCACATCAATGAGTGATGAAGAAATGGATGTATATATATATATTGCAGATTCAAGCTCTAAAGATATAATAAATAATAATAAAAAATTTATTAAAAATTTAAATAATAATAAAATACAACATTTTATTTATGATAAAAATACGGATTTTAATCATAAGATCCTTAATACAGCTCAAAATATTAATATAGAAGAATTATTTATATGTGCTGATGATGATTTTATAATAAAAGAAACTCTTAAGAAATCTTTGAAAATATTAAGTAATTCACAAGAATATATGGCAGTTAAAGGAACAACTGTTTATTTTGATGAATTAAGATTTAATAAAATTAAAGTAATAACTAGCGGCTTAGCTAATTTAGAAGAAGATAACAAAATTGAAAGATTAAAAAAATATTATAATAATTATTGTGAACAATTATGGTATATGCTTATTAAAACTAAATTATTTATAAAATGTTTAAGAGAAACTATAGAAAATGAAGATTATTTAACTTTAAACCCTAGATTTGCAGAATATTTATATTATTTTATAGTTGTTTTAAATGGTAAAGTGAAAAAAATTGATGATGTTTCATTATTAAGAGAAGAAAGTATTAATTCAGCACAATATATTTTGAAAAATTTTTCACATTCAGTTTTAGATGGAACCTTTAATGAAAATTGTAAGAAAATACATAAAATAATTAAATCTGTTTTAGAAGCTGATATTATGAAAGATTTTAATGTAAATGATTTAATGATACATTTTTTAAATAAGTCATATGGGATAAAGAAAGAGTTTATAAACATTAACAATAATATCTTTGACTTGGGGTTGCTTAAAAAAGGATTAATAGAGGCTAGACATTTGAATTATTAAAACGGGGAGGGAAATAAATTGAAAGCAGTTATATTAGCTGGAGGATATGGTACACGATTAAGTGAAGAAACTATATTAAAGCCAAAGCCTATGGTTGAAATAGGAGGCAAGCCAATACTTTGGCATATTATGAAGGCATATTCACATTATGGTATAAATGATTTTATAATATGTTTAGGTTATAAAGGATATATAATAAAAGAATATTTTGCTAATTATTTTCTGCATCAATCAGATGTAACATTTGATATTGCCAACAATAAAATGAAAGTTCATGATAATCACTGTGAGCCATGGAAGGTAACTTTAGTGGATACTGGAACAGATACAATGACAGGCGGAAGACTTAAAAAAGTTAGAAATTATATAGGAAATGAAACATTTTGCTTTACTTATGGTGATGGAGTAAGTGATGTAAATATAAGAAAAGTTATAGAGTTTCATAATGTTCAAAAGAAAAATGGTGTCTTAGCAACTTTAACAGCGGTAAATCCTCCTGGAAGATATGGTGCCATTGATTTAAAGTATGAAAAAGTGAGTAATTTTAAAGAAAAACCTCAAGGAGAAGATAGTTGGATAAATGGGGGATACTTTGTAGTTGAACCAGAAGCTATTAATTATATAAAAGGTGATGAAACTTCATGGGAATCAGAACCACTTGAATTATTTGCGAGAAAAGAAAAATTAGCAGCATTTAAACATAAAGGTTTTTGGCTTCCAATGGATACATTAAGAGATAAAATGAGATTAGAAGAATTATGGAAGTCTGGACAAGCTCCATGGAAGGTGTGGTAGAGTGATTTTAAGAGCAAAAACAATAGATTTATTTAAATCAAATAATTTAAATGAATGTCAAAAAAGTAATAGTGAGTTAAATATAAAAGAAATTAAGGAAAATAAAACAATACTTAAATCTTATCCGAGAAGATTAGTATTTGAACTTACTAATGCATGCAATTTAAATTGTGTTATGTGCGGTAGAAATGATGCATATTTCAAACCTACAATTTTTGATATTAATTGGATAGATAAGTTTTCAAATATAATGGACAAAATAGAAGAAGTTACACTTATGGGGTGGGGAGAGCCTACAATGCACCCTAACTTTAAAGAAATACTTGAAAAAATAAATAGATACAATGTTAGAAAATATTTTTGTACAAATGGTATGAAACTTGGAGAATTACAAGAGAGTATATTTGAAAATAAAGTAGATATAATAGCAGTGAGTCTTGATGGAGCAAATAAAAATACTAATGATACCATAAGAAGAGGTTCTGATTTTGATAAAGTAATTAAATATTTAAAAAATATTGTAGAGGAAAGAAATAAAAGAAATGTTAGCTATCCTTATATTAACTTTGTTTTTACAGCAATGAAATCAAATTATAAAGAGATACCTGATATGATAAAATTAGCTCATGAAATAGGAATTGAAGAAGTGAAAGTGGTTTATTTAACTGCATTTAGTGATAAAATGATTCAAGATACTTTGTATAATTGCAAAGATGAAGTTAGTAAAATTTTTGATGAAGCAGTGAAACTAGCTAAAAAATTAGGTGTGAAAATAAAACTTCCGTATATACAAGGAGGAGATATGGCAGAAAATAAGTTTCATAAAGAGTGTTATGTAGGTTGGAGAGATTTTTTCTTAGGTTCTGATGGATATGTAAGACCATGTATGTCAACGCCTATTAAATTCTTTAGCATAGATAAATACTGTAGCTTTAGTGAAATATGGAATTCTGAAAAATTTATTAATTTTAGAGAAAATGTTAATGATAGTAAAAAAATGTATAAATCATGTAAAATGTGTTATCAATCCTCCTATGCTAATTGGAATAATAAATCATCATTTATTCAGGTAGGAAATGAATTTTCACCTGAATGGGAAAAGTAAAAATTAATGGCTTTATTATAATACTTATACTTTAGTAGGAAAAGGTGTGATAAATTTGGCTAAGTGCAGATTTTGTAATACAAAGTTAAAGAATACTTTTGTGGATTTGGGTATGTCACCTTTGGCAAATTCTTATTTAAAAAAAGAGCAATTAAATAAGAAAGAAAATTTTTATCCACTTAATGCTTATGTATGTTCTAATTGTTACTTAGTACAATTGGAAGAGTTTGAATCCCCAAAAGAAATTTTTAATGAATATGCATATTTTAGTTCTTATTCTGATAGTTGGTTAAGACATGCAAAGATATACTCGGAAAAAGTTATTGAGAGATTTAATATTAATTCAAAGTCTAAAGTGATTGAAATTGCAAGTAATGATGGTTATTTACTTCAATACTTTAAAAAAGAGAATATTCCTGTTTTAGGAATAGAGCCTGCTAAAAATGTAGCATTAGAAGCTGAAAAAAAGGGAATTTCAACAATTAAAGAGTTTTTTAATTGTGAATTAGTAGAAGAAATATTAAAACAAAATATTAAGGCGGATTTATTAATAGGAAATAATGTACTTGCTCATGTACCTAATATAAATGATTTTGTTAAAGCTATGAAACTTATATTAAAAAGCAATGGAATAATTACTATGGAGTTTCCACATTTATTGCAGTTGATAAATGAAAACCAGTTTGACACAATATACCATGAACATTTTTCATATTTATCACTTATAGCGGTTAATAATATTTTTCAAAAGCATGGTCTATGTATATTTGATGTTGAAGAGTTAAATACTCATGGAGGATCTTTGAGAATTTATGCAAAGCATATGGAAGATACATCAAAAGATATACATCAAAATGTTGCAATAATTGTTGAGAAAGAAATAAAGTTAGGGTTAAATGAGGTAGAGGCATATACAGAGTTTCATGAAAAAGTAAAAAAAATAAAAAGAAATTCATTACAGCATCTTATTAAGTTAAAAAATAAAGGATATAAGATTGTTGGATATGGGGCACCAGCAAAAGGTAATACTTTTCTGAATTATTGTGGTATTGGATCTGATTTTTTAGAATATACAGTAGATAAAAATCCATATAAACAAGAATTGTGTTTACCTGGGACACATATACCAATATATCCAGTAGAAAAAATAAAAGAAACGAAACCGGATTATGTTGTTATATTGCCATGGAATATTAAAGAAGAAGTAATAGAACAAATAAAATACATTAGAGAATGGAACGGTAATTTTATAACATTTATCCCTCAAATTGAGGTGTTTTAGTTGATTTTTAAAGAAACTAAATTTAAAGGAGTATATATTTTAGAAATTGAACCTATAGAAGATGAAAGAGGTTTTTTTGCACGAACATGGTGCGAAGAAGAATTTAAAGTGTATGGGTTAAATTCAAACTTAGTCCAGTGTAATATTTCTTTTAATAAAAGAAGAGGAACACTAAGAGGTATGCATTATCAGATTCCACCCTATGAAGAAGCAAAACTTGTTAGGTGTACAAAAGGTTCAATATATGATGTGATTATAGATTTAAGACCGAACTCTAAAACTTTTAAACAATGGACAGCAATAGAACTTACAGATGAAAACAGAAAAATGCTTTATATTCCAGAGGGATTTGCACACGGATTTCAAACCCTAGAGGATGATACAGAAGTATTTTATCAAATGTCACAATTTTATCATCCTGAATGTGCTAGGGGAATTAGGTGGGATGATTTAACCTTTAGCGTAGATTGGCCGGTACGGGGGGATGTAATTATTTCTTATAAGGATAAAAATTGGGGAGATTTTATAGTATGAAAAAAGTATTGGTAACAGGAGCTAGTGGATTTATAGGATATAAAACTTTGAATTTCTTAATAAACAAAGGGTATGAAGTACATGCATTAACAACAAGAGGTATTAATATTTCCGATAATAGCATTGTTAAATGGTACAAAATAAATTTATTAAACAATGACGAAACAGAAAAAATTGTACAAGTTATAAAACCAAATTATATTTTACACTTTGCATGGTATGCTGTACCAGGAAAGTATAGTAGTGCAAAGGAAAATTTAGATTGGGTTCAAAGTAGCATTCAATTACTGAAAAGCTTTAAAAAATATGGAGGAGAGAGATTTATATTTGCAGGTACTTGTTTTCAATATGATTTAGGTTATGGACTTATGGATGAAAATGTAACTCCATCTATTCCAAATTCATTATATGGTATATGCAAAAATAGTTTTGAAAATATGGCTAGAGAATATTGTTGTAAAAATGGTATGTCTTTTGCTTCAGGAAGAATTTTTTATATTTATGGAGAAAGAGAAAATAAGAATAGAATAATTCCGTATGTAATAAATAGCTTGCTTAATGGCAAAGTAGCTAACTGTTCTCATGGAAATCAAATAAGGGATTTTATGCATGTAGATGATGTAGCAAATGCATTTGTAGAAATTTTAGATAGTAGTATAGATGGTGTAATAAACATAGGTTCTGGACAAGCTATAAATATAAAAGAAATTTTGTTTAAAGTAGGTGAAAAATTAAATAAAAAAGAACTAATAAATCTAGGAGCTATAAAAACTGCATCTAATGAGCCAAAAATGATAGTTGCAAATAATGATAGATTAAAAAATGAAACTAATTGGAGTCAATGCTATAGTTTAGAACGAGGAATTGAAAAAACTATTAATTGGTGGAAGGAGATGAAGATAGAAAATGGAATATAGTTGTCCTATATGTAATTCTAAAAAAATTGTTGGATTTTTACAAAGAACCGATGTGCCAGTACATCAGAATTATATTGTTAAAACTAAAGAGGAAGCCATTAACACCAAAAAAGGAAGTATTAAACTGAGTTTCTGTGAAGATTGTGGATTTATATTCAATTCAGAATTTGATATAAATAAATTAGATTATGGATGCAATTATGATAATACTCAAGATTTATCTCTAGTATTTAAAGATTATGTAGAAAAAGAAATAGATTTTTTAATACGTAATTTTGATATTGAAAATAAAACGATTATAGAAGTGGGCTGTGGTAAAGGTTCATTTTTGAAGAAGTTGGTAGAAAAATCAAAGTGTTATGCTATTGGTTTTGATCCAAGTTATTTAGGAGAAGAAACACTATATGAAGGAAAGTTGAAGTTTATTAAAGATTTTTATAATGATAAATATAGTAATTTTAAAGCAGACTTTATTATATCTAGACATGTAATTGAACATATTGAGGCTCCAATACAGATGCTAAGAGAAATTAAATGTGCCTTGAAAAACTCTAAAAATGCTATAGTCTTTATCGAAACACCTTCAGTTAAGTGGATATTAGAAAATAATATATTATATGATTTTTTTTATGAGCATTGTTCTTACTTCGAAGATGTATCTATTAGTAAAGCATTAAATATATGTGGATTTGAAGTACTAAATGTTATAAAAGAGTTTCAGAATCAGTACATGTGGGTAGTTGCAAAGTCATCAAATTTTATTAGTGCTTCTAATTATTATAAGAAAATAGAACATTTAAAAAAGATGGCGTTTAGCTATACTAAAAATACATATGAAAAAATAGATATGTTAAAAGAAAAATTAAGAGAATTAAATGATAATGGAAAAGTTTCAGTATGGGGTGCAGGTGCAAAGGGAGCTACCTTTGTAAATTTAATTGATAATAATAATGGATTAATAGATTCAGTTATTGATATAAATAAAAATAAACAAGGATATTTTATATCGGGAACAGCTCATGAAATAATAAATTACAAAGATATACCATATAGAGGTATTAAAAATATTATTGTTATGAATAAAAATTATTATAATGAAATAAATGAGGTATTAAATAAGGAAAATATAAAGGTAAATTTAATTTCGGGGGAGGATTTGAATTGAAAATATTAATAGATACTGATAATAATACGTGTATTGTGGAGGAAAACCAAAAAAAAGAAGAGCTTAGTTTATATTCAAAAGAAGCCTTTGAAATATTATCTAAAGAGTGGGTTAAAGTTGGTTGGAATGAAAAATATACGTATACCTTTAGTTGGTTTGGAAGACCTATAATTCAGATGCCAGAAGATATGATTAGAATTCAAGAATTAATATATAAATTGAAACCAGATGTTATAGTTGAAACAGGAGTAGCTCATGGAGGATCTTTGATATACTATGCAAGTATTTGTAGAGCTATAGGGAAAGGAAGAGTAGTGGGTGTAGATATTGAGATAAGACCACACAATAGGAATTCAATAGAAGAACATGAACTATATCCATTGATTACTTTAATAGAAGGAAGTTCTGTAGAAGAGTCTACATTAGAAAAGGTTAAAAATTGTATAAATCATGGAGAAAAAGTATTAGTAATACTTGATTCTTGTCATACAAGAGATCATGTATATAATGAACTTAAAATGTATTCAGAGCTAGTATCTAAAGAATTTTATATAGTTGTACAAGATGGAATAATGGAAGATTTGTATGATGTTCCAAGAGGACAAAAAAGTTGGAAAGAAGATAATCCAGTACAATCAGTATGCGATTTTCTTAAAGAAAATGATGAATTTGTTTTAGAGACACCAAAGAGGATTTTTAATGAAAGTAGCTTAAAGCAAAATATTACGCATTGGCCTAGTGCATGGTTAAAAAGAATAAAAAATGGATTTTAATAAAAGTTGAGGAGTATATAAATGTTTAATAATATTTATTTTGAAATATCAGGTAAATGTAATGCAAGGTGTCATTGGTGTCAAACTGGGTTTAAGAATAAATGTAATATACCAATTGGAAATTTTGTTGATATTAATAAATTTAAAAGATCCATATATTATATGCTTGATAATGATTTTATTAATAAAGATACAACTATAGCATTATATAATTGGGGGGAACCATTTTTACACCCTAAATTCAAGGAAATAATTAAATTTTTAGATGAGGAAGGTTTGAGTTTTGCATTAAGTACAAATGCATCAAAGGTTATTTTGCTTGACAACAATGAATTAAAAAATCTAAAATATATAACCTTCTCAATGTGTGGATTTAGTCAAAAGTCTTATGATAAGATACATGGATTTAATTTTGAACAGATTAAACGAAATATATCAGAAATATTAGATAATTTTAAAAAAAATGGGTTTAAGGGTGATGCATATGTATCATATCATGTTTATCAATTTAATATAAATGAAATCCCAAATATAATTAAGTTTTGCAATGAACAGTCAATGGGATTTTCTCCAGCAATAGCATTTATAAATGATTTTGAACGTTTCAAGAAATATATAAAGTCTGAATTAGACTACAATGATTTAAAAAAAGCGACTCAAGAGTTATTACTTTATTATGTTGATGAGATGATTGAAGAAAAAGATAAAGAATATTATTGTCCGCAGTTTGACTGTTTAAGTGTTGATGAAAACTGCAATATTATAACATGCTGCTTAGATAGCAGTATTTATGGTAAAATATATAATTCAAAAGCAGATGACATAAATAATTGGAGAATGAACAGTTCAGTATGTAAAGAGTGCAATAACATAGGATTAAATTATGTTGTAAATACTTCGAAGTACTTTAATTTAGATATAATAAATAAAAGCATTTTATCTGATAGATATAAAAAATATTATTTAATGAATAATAAGTGGATTCAAAATTTAAATAATAAAAAACTTATTGGTAGATATTTGAAGCAAAATAATATAAAAAGAGTTTCTATTTATGGATTAGGGGATATTGCTCATAATTTATTTAATGAGCTCAATAATTTAGATATTAAAGTTGATTCTTTCATTTGTAGCTCTTTAGATACTATAGAATCCGATATTGCAGAAAATGTTTTGATAGTTGATTTTAATAGCTTAGATAGAATCAATTCGGATTTAATTATTATAACTCCTATATATGAGTTTGAAAATATAAGAAAAAAATTGAAGCTTTTAGGATGTGAAACAAAAATAGAATCTTTAGAAAACATAATACAAATGTGTTCTTGATATAAATTTAATCCTCAGATAACTAATGAATAAGATTAATTTGAATAAAAAATAATCAATATAACAAAGGTTGTGAGATAAAATAAATGAAGACATGTATAATAGCCACAGAAAACTATCTTTATGATAGTAGAATGTATTGGAAGGAAGCATGTTCACTAAAAAAACATGGATATTATGTTACATGTATAGTTATGAGTGATACAGATAAAGAAGAAACTGGAATTACTGAGCAAGGTATAAAATACTTTAAGTTTAAATCTTATCCTAACAAGTTATTTAATTCCTTTAATAAACCATTGATGTATAAATATACTTTTAGTAAAGCAACTTTTAATAAGATATTTGAAATCGCTACTAAGGAAAATTTTCATAGTTATCATTTGCATGGATTATATTCTTTATTACTCATAGATAAATTAAAAAAAATTAATAGTAAAGCAAAAATAATATATGAGGATAGGGAGTTTTATCCTGATGCTATTAGAGATTATAATGAAACTAAAGGCATATGTACGATAAATAAGATAATTTATTCATATTATATGAGTCTATGGGAAATTATGAAGGCAGCCAAAAGTGATCAAGTAATAGTTACAGATAAAAATATTTTTAAAAGATTTAAAAATAGGCTAGGCAAAAACAAAGTTAATATAATATATAATTTTACTAATATTGAACCTATTCATAGTATGAACCATGAAAAAAAGACCTATGATATTATATACTGTGGTGGGGTAACAAAAGTCAGAGGTATATTTCAAGTAGTTAAAGCAGTAAAATTAGCAAAAAATGATGGATATAATCTAAAGTTTTTATTAATAGGACCTATAGATTCCAATTTTAAAAATGAATTATTAGATTATATAAATAAAAATAACTTAAATGAAAATGTGGATATATTAGGTAGAATTAATTTTTCTGAGTTACCTAAATATCTAGAAAAAAGTAAAATAGGTATAGTTACTTTGTTATCTATACCTAAATATAAAAAAAATATACCTATGAAGCAATTTGAATATATGGCATATGGGTTACCAGTGGTTGGCAGTGATTTGCCGCCAATTAAAGAATTCACAGGGGAAAGTAATAGTGGAATTTTAGTTAATCCCATGAACGAAAGAGAAATCTGGAAAGCTATAAAAGCCTTGTTAGAAAGTGAAGAACTTTATTATGAATTAAGTAAGAATGGTATACAAGCTGTTAAAGAAAAATATAATTGGAAGTGCTCTGAAGAAAAATTAATTAGCATATATAATAATTTATTGGATAAGAGGAGTAATAATGAATAAATTAAAAATAATTATATTTGGGGTAGGTAGTGGTTATGAAAGGCTAAAGTGTGACATGAATTTTGATAAAGTGGAGATGTTAGCTTTTGTAGATAATGACATAAAAAAGCAGGGAACTATTTTTAATAATATAAACATTGTTTCTCCAAAAGAAATACATAAATATAGTTATGATTATATAATAATAGCTAGTCAATACTACCTTGAAATTGAGAAACAACTGTTAGATATGGGTATAGAAAAAAAACGAATAATAAGTTATTATTACAAACCTAATGATATTAATTATGATGTAAAATATAATAAACATATTTTCAAGTTGTTTTTTAAAGAAGATATGGAAGAAAAAAACAAAAGGCAACTATTGCCTATAGCTGAAGATGGAAAGAAAATGTATAACAAAAATTATAAAGAAAAAGAAGACAAGTGGTCTTGCACAGATTTAAATTATACTAAAAGTA
Organism: Clostridium botulinum; assembly: GCF_001276985.1. Taxonomy (GTDB): domain Bacteria; phylum Bacillota; class Clostridia; order Clostridiales; family Clostridiaceae; genus Clostridium_F; species Clostridium_F botulinum. The sequence goes on along the minus strand of NZ_LHUL01000026.1, from coordinate 251,161 downwards.
TTATACAAGAATTATTAAAAGAAATGAAAAGATTAGGAATTGAAATTGAAAATTGTTCCAACATATTGGATGTTGGCTGTGCAAAGGGGTATTTTACAGAAGCTTTTAGGAATTTTGGATTAAATTCTTATGGTATAGATTATTCTGATGTTGCTGTAAATATGGCAAAGGACAGTTTCCCAAGTTGCACATTTCAAGTTATGGATGGGTTTAATCCAAGATTGAATGAAGAATTTGATTTAGTTTTTGTAAGAGGATTTACAGGATGCAATACTCATAATTTAAATTTTGTTAGTGAGTTTTTAAATAAATATATTAAAAAAATTAAAATAGGAGGTTCCTTAGTAGTAGCTTTTTCTTCTGATTTTTCTGGTTATGAAAAAAGTGGGGAAACCGTTAATTGGAGTTTTGATGAAATAAATAAATTATCTAATATGTTAAGTTTAAAATTTTTAGATATAATATACCCTGAAGAAAAGCTTGTAAAACTAAAGACTATAAATCAGGATAAGAAATATTTTTACTTAGTGTATATAAAAAATATAACTGATTAAATATTAAAAATGTATAAATTAAATGGATATAAGTTAGATTGGTATTTTAGTGTGCCAAAAGGTAAAGTTGCACATTATTTAGCCTTAAAATTAAATAGAATTTAATCAATAATAAAGTTTGTAAGGAGAATACATGATATATATATATTACAATAATAATGATTTTTGTAAACAAGTAGAGTATATATTTTCAGTTATATTTAATATATTAGGAATAAATATTAAATATATAAAGGAATTGCAACAAGTTAAAGAGGAAAATGTATTAAATATCAATTATAGCAATGAAGTTCTACAAAGGAAAAACGTTATAAATATAAAACCTTCTTATTTATTTTCGGACAAGTATCTTACGATGGGAAGTATGCCTAAAACACCATTAAAAAAATATAAAGAATTTCCAGTGATATATTCATACAAAGGAGATAATAAAGGATGTTATGTAAAAAGAGATAAGAATTGTTTAATTACTAATATGGATATAATTCAATCTTCCTTTTTTATGATTACAAGGTATGAAGAAGTTTTATTATGGGATAGAGTAGATAAAGACTTATATGGAAGATTCCCAGCAAAAGAGAGCTTAGCATATAAAGAAGGGTTTTTAGACATTCCTATAGTTAATGAATATATAGAATGGTTATGGCAGTGGATTGATTCTTTTAATCTTGGATATAAGAGAAAAAATATATGGGGTAAATATGATTTTGCAGCTTGTTTAACTCATGATGTAGATATGCCTTTTAAATATGAATATCCTTTAAAAAAGGATATTTGCAATTTAAAAATACAAAAATCTATTCTAGCATATAGACATATTTTTGAACACACATTAAAGAACGTAGAATATAAAAAAGATCCTTTCTATACTTTTGATTATATTAGAAATATAGAAAAAAGATATAATTTTAGTTCATCTTTCTATTTTATGGCGGGAGGAGATTCTAAATACGATAATTTGTATAAAATAAGCGATTATAGGATAATTAAACTTATAAACGCATTGGAAGATAACAGTTGTGAGGTTGGATACCATTATAGTTTTAATTCTTATAATAGTATAAGTAAGAGATCAAAAGAAAAGGAACTGTTAGACAAGTATGTTCGGAATAAAGATTATGGTGGAAGAAATCATTATTTGAGATTTAAAGTTCCTGAAAGTTGGAGTATAAGTGAGAAAGTAGGATTAAAATATGATACTACTCTAGGATATGCTGATATAGTAGGTTTTAGATGTGGTATATGTTATCCATATAAAGTTTTTGATATATTGGAAAATAAGAAATTATGTCTTTGGGAAATTCCTCTTATTTTAATGGAAGGTTCTTTAAAAGGCGAAGAATATATGAACTTAAATCCAGCTGAGGGTGCTGAAGTGGCAAAGAAATTTATAGGCACTGTAAAAAGATATAAAGGAGTGTTTACACTACTTTGGCATAATTCATCTTTTGACAGAGAAGGATGGGCTGGATGGAAGAAGAGTTATGAGTGTATAATTAAATATATTTTTTTAAATAATTCCCGAGGACTAAGTGGCAAAGAAATATTAGCTATATTTAATTCAAACCATTAGGTCTTTATATAAGTTTTAAAATATTTGATTAAGAGGAGGGAATATATGTATAAAACCATAATATTTGGATGTGGAAGCTTCGGAGAAAGAGTATACAATAATTTAAAAGAAGACTATGATATACAATATTTTTGTGATAATGATAAGAATAAATGGGGAAAAAACTTTTGTGACAAAAAAGTTATATCGCCTAAACAACTTTTAGAGTTAGGAAACGATATTCATGTTATAGTAGCCAGCACTTATTATAAAGAAATTATAGGACAGCTTTTAGAGATGAAAATAAAAAATATAGAATATTACACTGAAGCTAATAGTTTTTTAAATAAAATTAATTACGAGGATTTTAAGTTTGATAGTTATAGTTATTTAGATAATAATTATTTTTCATGCAGTAAAAATTTAATAAAAAAAGTTTTGTTTGTACAAGATGCTCAATGCATAAGAACTTATAAAATTTCAAAAGTATTACAAGAGATGGGTATACAAGTAGATATCGCATATTTAAAAAGTCATCCTTCTATAGCATATAAGGGTTTAAAACTTGCTTATACAAACATAATTAGAATAAAAGATATGAATAGTTTTCTTAATTTTGTAAATGAATCAGACTATGATATAATACATAGTTCAAATGAACCAGATTATTTAACATGTTTACTTACTAAATCTAATAAACCTATAGTTCATGATTGTCATGATTTAATGAGTCTAAGGGGAGATATATCGAATGATGAATTAGTACATGAATTTGTTGCTAATAAATTTAGTCATGGGAATATGTATGTGGATTATTCCGTTAAAAACTATGCAATGAAAAAATTTGATTTAGATGAAAGCAAGCCTATATTGGTGCTTAATAATTATACCTTAAGGGAACAGAAACCTAAAAATTTTTTAAAAAAGTTAAGTGAAATTGATGGAGAAATACATTGTGTTTATCAAGGAGGGATGTCTAGTGATTCTAGTAATCATAGATGCATAGAAGATAAATTATTGAAATTGGCTAAACATAAAATACATGTACATTTTTATACTCTTAATTATAGTGAATATTACGAGAAAATTGCATTAAAAAGTAATTATATTCATTGGGAAGGAACTAGAGAACCATATGAATTGATTCAAGAAATGACACAATATGATGTTGGGTTAGTAATTTTCAATGTGAATTTTAGAAATAAGTATTTTTTATCTTCAGCATTTCCAAATAAAATGATTGAGTATCTAAATTCTGGATTACCGCTTCTAGTAGAAGATTTACCAACATTAAAAAAATTTGTGAAGGAAACAGGATGTGGAGATATTATAGATTTTAGTTTAGATATTAATAGACAAATAGAAAATATTAAAAATCTACATATAAGTGATGATTTTTTAGAAAATAATCAGTTTATTATGGAAAAGCAAACTAATAATATCATAAATTTTTATAATAAAGTTATAAATTCAATTAATAACAGATAGAAAATCATTTGAGTTTAGTAGTTAAGGAGCAAAAGCATGTCTATTTTAGTTGTAGAAAAAAATAATGATAGATTAAATGGTTTAACTGAAGGGAAAAAATATCATTATGAACAATGTAATTTAAATGATACTAGTATTAAGTTTTTAAATGATAATACTTTATATAGACCAGAAGAAAATCTAGTTAATAATGAAGATAAAATGATTGAAGTATTTATATTAGGAGATGTTTATACTACCTCTAACGAGAACAGGTGTAAGGAAGATATAATATGGTTATATAAAAAGTTTGGAGAAAAATCACTGGAAAATATTAATGGTAGGTTTATATTATGTTTAATTGACAGAAATAAAGATACAGTTTACATAGTAAATGATAGGTATGGTTCTATAAATTTTTATTATAACATAGATGATAAAGGATTTTTGTTTAGTAATAAAGCAGAAGTAATGCTAAATAATATAAAAAGCAGGATTATTGATGAGGAAAGTATAAAAGATTATATAAAATATGGATGCTTAAAAAATAATAGAACCTTATTAAAAAATGTGAAGAGGTTTCAAGCAGCTAGTATGGTAAAAATTACAAAGAAGTATATTGGAATTAAACAATATTGGGATTGGAACATAAAGAAAAAAGAAAATATTAGTTTTAATGAATCTGTAGAAAAATTAGGGGAACTATGGATTGAAGCTGTAAGAAAAACATTAAATAAACATAAGAAATTTAACATTACTGTTACAGGGGGGCTAGACTCAAGAGCTATTGTAGCAGCAATTGATTACTTAAGATTAAATCACAAAATTAATTTATCCTATACTATTGGTATAAAAGGTTGTTTAGAAGAAAAGATAGCTAGACAAGTAGCAGAAAAAGCTGGTTTTAAATATAAGTTTTTTGAAATAGATAACAAAAAATATCTACAGAACTGTAAAAAGGCTTTAAAAAGATCTATATGTGCTCTAAATGGAAATTTTGCTTGTATAAATATCCTAGATAATGAAGAGATATATAAGTATCCTATTCTTTCAGGAACTTTTGGAGGAGAAAGTATAGGAGGAGATTTACTAATAAATAATATAAGTTATAGTTTTAAAGAGGAAGTTTATAATTACATAAATAATTTGCAAGCTAGAATATATGGTGTAAATGATAGTATGCTATTGAAAAAAAATGATGCTTTAAATAAAAATTGTTTTGATAAAAATTCACAGGAATATTTACACTCTGATTTTTATATATTCAATGAATATTTGATAAGAAATAGAACTGCTGTTTTGTATGAAATGATGGGGGATAATTATAAGTGTATAACACCCTTTTTAGATAATGATTTTTTAAATTATTTATACTCTCTTCCAGAGAAATGGAGAAAAAACCATTATATATATAATATGATGTTATTAAAATTTTTCCCTAAGTTTTATTTAGATATACCATGGGAAAGAACTAATCTGCCGATTATAGCAGAACTTGATGAAAAATATATAGAAAGATATATAGAAAAATATTCTTTAAATATAGTAAAAAATTTAAATATTAAAAATAAGGATGTAGTTTTATTCGGAGCATCTACTTTAGGAGTAAAGGCTTACAAGTTGTTAAAGTGGAATTATAACATATTATCTTTTTGTGATAATGATGATAAAAAATGGAACACAAAATTCTGTGGAGTTAAAGTAATATCTCCAAAAGAATTAGTGAATATGAGAAAAGTGTCCATAGTTATTGCAAGCATGTACTATGAAGAAATACTTAAACAATTAAAGTTATTAAACATTGAAGATGTATCTGTATTTGGGTATAAAGATAGAAATGATACATCTACGGATTTTAATAAATGGATCAAAGATGATAATGTTTATAGTTTAATTAAAAATGAAATAAGTGAAAACCAGTATATAAATGAATACATAAATGCAAACTATTTAGTGGAAAAATTTGACAAGTATATAGATAGTAAAGAAGGTGTTAAAATTATTATGTTAACTACTTCTTTAAATCAAGTACTAAAAAATGTTATGAAAAAATAAATTATGTTGCGATGGAGTGAATAATTTGAAAAAGATCTGTATGGTTTCAACTACTCATATATTAATGGATTCAAGAATTTATTATAAAGAGGCTATATCTTTAAAAAATAATGGATATGATGTTACTTGTATATATGTTGGAAGAAAAGATTCAAGTGGCATCACAAAGGAGGGCATAAAATATATAGAAGTTAAACCATGTTATAAAGTATATAATGCTTTAGACAAGATTTTTGAGTATAAAAATTTTATATATGAAAGATTTTCATATGATACATATCTAAAAATTTTAAACAAGTGCAAAGAGGTAAAATGTGATTTGTATCATTTGCATGACATATATTTACTTCAAATATGCGAAAATTTAAAAAAAATGTACTTTAAACCTAAAATTGTATATGATGTTCATGAATCCTATGTAGACATTGTATTAGACTATAATAAGAATAAAAGGAATATAAATAAGTATTTATTTTATTTGTATTTATATTTTTGGGAGAAAGTAAAAGCTTTAAAATGTGATTTTATCATAAATGTAGAAGAAAATATAAATAGAACATTTGAAAAATACTTAGGAGATTCTAAGGTAGATTTAATTTATAATTATCCTTTAGAAGAATATTTAATGAAAAATTCTAAAGAAGAAACTAAGTTAGAAGATAAAAAATATGATTTGGTTTATTGCGGAGGCATAACAAAAATTAGAGGAGTTATGAATATATTAGAGGCTATAAACATAGGAAAACAATATAAAAAAGATATAAGTGTTATATTTATCGGACCAATAAATGATAGTAATTTACAAAGGGACATTAAAAACTATATAGAAAAAAATGATTTATCAGATAATGTATTCTTTAAGGGTAAGATATCTTTTGAAAGGGTATGGAATTATTATAAAGAAAGTAAAATAGGATTAGTTCCATTGCATGATATTAGAAAGTATGTAAAGGCAATTCCTATTAAAATGTTTGAATATATGATTATGGGGTTGCCTGTGATTGGTAGTAATTTGCCACATATTAGAGAAGTAGTCTTAAATGAAAAGTATATATGTGGGGAGGTAGTAAATAATATAGAAAATCCTAAAGAATTTTGGCATAGTATTTATAAAATACTATCAGATCAAGAACTATATAATAAATATAGTATTAATGCAAGGCAGTCTATAAAATATATTTATAACTGGTCAATTATGGAGAAAAAATTGCTGAGCATATATAACAATATTTTAGATAAAAGGTGATTTATAAATGGGAAAAAATATTTTTTTTATAAGGTCTGCGAATGGACAAGTCATAGAACAACTTGTAGATTATATTAAAAATAAGCATAAAAATGAAAATATTAAATTGTATTGTTTAATACAAAAGAGTTCTGTGAAAAGTTTTAATGAAAAATATCCTAGTATAAAATGTATTGAAAGTGAAGATGGATTTTTTAAATATTCAGTGCTTAAAAATAATAAAGAACTTCTACATAAACTTAATGATTTCCAGTTTGATGAATTATATATACCATCTTCCTATGGAGATTACCCAGACTTTAACGAAGTTTTTTTAATATGTTCAAAAATAAAAAATGATAAAACTATTCTTTATAATTGTTATGGGGAAACAGTAGAGAAAAAATTAAATTTTGCTTATATATGGATTGATAAAAATTTAGGAGAAGCAATATATTTTTTCAAAGTACTATTTGCACTGATTGGAATAAGTTTAATATATTTAGTATGTTATCCGTATTATTTTGTTAAAAGAAAATTATTTGATAATATTTAGCATCTATTTAGTAGATGCTTTTGTTTTTTAAAGATTTAAGTTAAATTCACGATAAAATTATAGTAACTAGGTTTTATATTTAAACATTAATAGGAGGATACTGTATGAAAGTAGCTATGTTGTTAGACAACAGCTTTACTAATGATAAAAGAGTATATAAAGAAGCACAGACTCTTGTAAAAAATGGTTTTGATGTTACAGTTATATGTAAAAATGAAATAGATGAATCTTTACCTAAGGAAGAGGAAACTGAAGGTATAAAGATTAAAAGATTATTTAAGTATAATTTAGGTACCACTGTTTTAGTAGAAAAAAATTTGTTAGCTCATTTTGATTTAATTAATAATCTTTCAGAAAGTTTTGATGTATATCATTGTCATGATACTGAAACATGGCCAATAGGGTATATATTGGCTAAAAGAGATGGTGCTAAATTCATATGTGATTCTCATGAATTTTTTCCAGATTACATATGTAAAGAATGGCATGCCAGTGATTTCAAATATGAATTAACTAAATTATTAGTTATAGCAAGAGGAGAATATATAAAATATTGTGATGGAGCTATAACAGTAAATGAAATTATTTCTGAAGAATTATATAATCAATTCAATTTAAAGTATAAACCTTTAGTTATATATAATACTAGAAGTATTAATGAGGTCTCTAAAAAATATAATATAGGAATTGACATAAGAAAAAAATATAATATTTCTAAAGATAAAAAAATACTATTATTTTCAGGTACAGTAGAACCATCAAGAGGTTTAGATTTAGTAATAAAGAGTATGCCTTATGTGGAAAACTGTGTATTTATAATTGCAGGCGGAGATAAATTTAATTGTATTGAAAAATTACAGGAACTAGTTCAAAAGTATAATGTAAAAGATAAGGTAATATTTACAGGAAAGTTAAACTATCAGGAGTTATTTAATTATGGTTTTTTTGCTGATTTATTAGTATATTTAGGTATACCTACTGTAAAGAATATGGATTATTCAGCGCCTAATAAATTTTTTGATTATATGATGGCAGGAAAGCCAATGATTATATCTAATTTGAAATTTATGAGTTCAGTGGTAACGAGATATGATATAGGTGAAATTATAGATATAAAAAATATTAATTTTAAAGAAATAGGATATAAGATAAATTCTTTAATTCATAGTGATGAAAAGTCATGCAAATATAGTAAAAATATTTTTAAAATTCAGGATATGTTTTCTTGGGAAGAACAAGAGAAAAAATTGATTGATTTTTATAAAAAAATAACAAATGTATGATATGCATATATGAAAGGATATTAAAATATGGAGTCGAATTTATCAGTCGCAATACCTTGTTATAATTGTAAAAAATACATAAAGAAGACTATAAAAACTTTATTAAAACAAACTATATTACCAAAAGAAATAATTTTAGTTAATGATAATAGTTCAGATGATACTATTAAAGTACTGGAAGAAATTCAAAATAGCAACAAAGAAATAGTAAGAGTTTTTAATTTAACAAAAAATAAAGGACCTTCGTTTGCCAGAAATTATGCCGTAGACAAATCAAAGGGAGACTATATATTATTTATGGACTCAGATGATTTAGCTTCACCATATTTAATAGAAAAGTCTTTAACAAAGCTTAAGAGTATGAATGGAAAAAGCCATGATAAATGGATATTATCTTATACTTCTTATATTCAAATAGATGAAAATGATAATATTATAAGTGATATAATAAAAGGTATACAAGTAGAAACAGAAGAAATATTAGGATATGAATTTTTAAGGAACTATATTATATCTACATCAGGTGTTATCCTTAAAAAAAATTATTTTTATGAAGCAGGAAAGTTTAATGAGAGATTAAGTTATTCGGAGGATTGGGATTTATGGATCAAGGTGGCAGCATTGGGTGGATTTTCTTATCTGAATGAACCATTAGTAAAAGTTAGAAGGAGAGAAAATAGCCTATCTTCCAATTTAAAGAATATGAAAGATGGAGAAAAAACTGTTTTAAACCAATATGATTTAGAGTTTATAGAGGAAGCAGTTAATAAAAGAAAAGTGCCAAGCTATATAAATACCTGTGATTTTGTATCTATGCTATTTAGATTAAATTATTGGGAGGAAGGCTTTGAAAAATTAAAGTGTTTATCAAAAAGCTTTGACTATTACAATATTTATTTTTTGCTAGGATTATATTATATTAAAAATCAGAATCTAAATTTAGCTTTAGAGAATTTTAATAAAACTATAAATTTAAAACAAAATCATGGAGCAGCATTAAATAATTTAGGAGCTATATATTGTTTGTTAGGACAAATAGATCAAGGAAAGCGGTTATTAATTAAAGCTTTAGAAATATTCCCAAACTATCTAGATGCTATGCATAACTTGGATTTAGTAATTAATAAGAGTAATGTAACGTATAACAATATAAATTTTACATGGAGGGAACTAAGAAATACTTTGATAAATTATAAAAATAAGTAAAGTTTAGGTGATATTTGTGTATGATATAATAATTTTTGGAACAGGAAGTACTTCAAATTTTGTAACTGGATTATTAAATGATAATGTAGAAATATTAGCTTATGTAGATAATGATAGTAATAAATGGGGAGAATATTATTATAATAAAGAAATAATAAATCCTAAATATATAAATGAGATGGAGTATGATTTTATAGTAATAGCTAGTCAATTTAATGAAGAAATATGTAATCAACTTCTAAATATGGGTATAAATGAGAAGAAAATATTTCAATTTTTTAAATTTGTAGATTTATATTGGAACATGTTTAAGTGGCAGATGAATAGCTATATAAGATGTGAGAAAAAAATAGAAATGTTGGCAACAGGTATATCCTATACTAATTTAGGACTAAAAGAAGAACTTTTAAATAAAAAATGTTTTAAATTTTCTATAGGGAGTCAAGACTTATACTATGATTATACCATAGTTAAAAATATAATAGAAAATTATAAAGAAAAAAAACAAAATTTAAAGTATACAATTATAGGGTTAACTTACTATAGTTTTCAGTATGACATGTCTTTGTCTGCAATGAAAAATAAGGTTATTCTTTACTATGAAATATTAAAAGATGTACATAATTTTAAGGACGCAAAAAAAATATATTTGGAATATGAAATAAATGAAAATATAGCTAGTAAAATATTTAAGAAAGATAAAGATGGATGGTATAATTTTAATTGGAATACAAAAGTATTAAAAGTTATTGAAGATAAAAGATATGCAGGAAAGATGCAAGCAGAAAGAGATTGCAATAAAAATTATCCTAAAACTGTAGAAGAAAACAAAGAAATATTCAAAAACTATTTAAAACTTTTAAGAGATAATAATATAAAACCAATAGTAGTAGTTTTCCCAGCTTCAAAATACTATACAAAATATTTTTCAAAAAGAATAGAAGATGAATTTAATTCCATAATTAATGAGTTTAAAAATGAATATGATTTTCAATATATAGATTACTTTAGGTCAGATTTATTTCAGGATGATGATTTTACTGATGTATCTCATTTAAATACTAAGGGGGCAGAGAAATTTACACAAATATTAAATGAAGAGATACAATGGTAAAAATAGCATTATATAAAGATAAAGAAATATTAAAAAATAAATTTATGTAATATATTAAGCTGATTTTTTATAAAAGTGCAGGTGATTAGATGAAAAATAATGATTTTAATATAGTATTTTTAGGTGGTTCTATAACAGAAGGCACAGGAGCTGTAGCTAAAGATAAAGCTTATGTGCATATAGTAGGAGAATATTTTAAAAACTTATATAAACATAAAAAAGTTAATATATATAATGCAGGTATTGGGGGAACTGGTTCTAGATTTGGGCTTTTTAGATTAGAGAGAGATGTTATATGTTATAATCCAGATTTAGTTTTCTTTGAATTTTCTGTTAATGATAGAATAGAAAATCCATTTGATGCATCTATAACCACTGAAGGCGTAGTAAGAAAATTATTATTTTTAAAAAATCCACCTAAAATAATATTTTTAATAACTCCAAGTGAAATGGCAGATGCTTGTAGTTCTTTACATAAAAAAATAGCTTATTATTATGATATACCAGTTATAGATATACAAGATTATGTTTTCAAAGCAATTGGACAAGATAAATATACTTGGAGTCATATATCTACGGATAATCTTCATCCTAATGATGTAGGTCATAAAATATATGGTGAGTATATAATAAAATCCATAGATAAAAATAAAGATTTTTATTTTAAAAAAAATAATTTAAAAGAAAAATCTTTAATGGGGTATGAATTTAAAAATCCTCAAATAGAAAGCTATGAAAAGGCTATATTCTATGGTCATTGGCGAGAAGAAAATATGAATATACCTAAGAGAATAGAGCTTTCAGCAGTATCAGATGTAGTTGGGGATTATTTAGAATTTAATTTTAAAGGTAAATATATATCCGCATTAGCTATTGTAGGGAGAGAATGTGGAATAGCAGAAATAAATTTAGATGGAGCATCAGCAATTTTAGATTTATATTCGGATACAGATAATTACTGTACTCCTATTTTAAATTTGAAGGATTTAAAGGATACAAAACATAAGCTTATAATAAAGGTTAGTGAGAATAAAAATCCTAAAAGTAAAGGGAATAAAATAAGCATAGGTAGTTTTTTAGTGGAAAATATGTAGATAAGTACTATTATGAAATAGTAAAGTTTTATATAGAAAATAGAATGTATGTTTTAACTAATTTATATAGAAGTAATATATGAAAAACTTTAAAACAGACATAAAACATATAATATTCCCTGGAATAAATAGCAAGTATAATACTAAACAAAACAATCGCAAAGAAAAAGTAACATAAACAAAAATATTAATAGATAATTGAATTATAGCCTTATATTCTATAGAAGATGCTTTAAATAAAAATTATAAGAATACCTATCAAAAATTAGATTAGAAGCATCAATAGCTAAAAAAAAAGCTGTTGGTGCTTATTTTTATGTTTAAATACTTTTTTACATTATAAAATCTGAAAAAATAAATCAATATAGAAAAAGTAGGATATGAATTTGTTCTAATATATAATAAACAAAAAGATTTTATAGTAGGAATAATAAAAAAATATGATAAAGCTTTGAATGAATAGGTAATGATAAAAAATAATAAATGAGGTGATAAGATGAAAATAGCAATAAGAGCAGAGGGTGGTTTCCAAACAGGGATGGGGCACATTATGAGAACATTGGCTTTAGCTAAAGAATTAGCAAAAGCCAATGAGGTTTTTTATATATGTAAAGCAGATATGTCTTTGCCCAGTAGGTATAAACCAGGTATAGATAAGATTAAATCTGAAGGGTTTACGGTATTAACTATAAATGAAGATAAATTCATTAAAGAACTATGCAAAGTTAAAGCTGATTGTTTAATTACAGATAGTTACGATGTAAATGAAGAATATTTTAATTTAACAAAAGATATGTTTAAAGTTACTGGATATATAGATGATACAAATTTATATTATTTTAATGTGGATTTTATAATAAATCAAAATATTGGAGCTGAGGAGCTCTCCTATAAAGTTAATAAAGATACCAAGCTATTTTTAGGAACTAATTATACTATGTTGAGAGAAGAATTTAGAAAAAATCATAAAAAACATATTAAAAAAGAAGTGCAGGATGTTATGATAACTGTAGGGGGAGCAGATCCTAATGAAATAACTAATACAATATGTAGTTATGTGAAAGACTTAGAATTAAAATTCCATATTGTTATAGGGGCATCCTTTGAAGAAGAAAGCATTAAAAAGCTAGTAAAATTAAAAAATTTAAAAGATAATATAAATTTATATTTTAATGCTAATATGATTGAAATAATGAATAAATGTGATATAGCTATATCAGGTTGTGGAAGTACATTATATGAGCTTGCAGTTTGTAGTGTTCCAACTCTTGGGTTAATTATTGCAGACAATCAAGAGAAAATAGCATACAAAATGCATCAGAAAGAATTAATATATAATCTTGGATGGTATACACATTTAACTAGGGATAAAACCATAGAAAATATTAAAAAAATATCTAAATTAGAAAATAGAAAAATAATTATTAATAATCAACGCATTATTAATAAAAATGGAGTAGAAAATTTAGTTAAAGAAATAGGTGTATGGGATAAATGATGTTTCTAAAAAAAGCTTGCAGCAGACTTTTCTAAAGTTTTTTTATTTTTATACGAAACCGTATTTAATAAATAAATATTAAATAATAAAAGGGAAGAAGAATTATTATGGAAAAGTCAATAAATGATAAAAATTATGATTATGTTAAATGGAAATTATTAATACATAAATGCAAATTGGATTATAAAATAAAAGATAATTTATTAAAGTTAAAATAAAAGGGGCAATGTAAGATGGAGAATTTTTATATAAAGTTAAATGAAATAAAATCTAAAATTAAAGGTTTTATAGAAAAAAATCAATTAGAGTATGCCCATAGACTAATAGATAATTATATATCACAAATACCTGATGATATAGAAATTTATTCAATGAAAGCAGTAGTGTTAATATTAGAGGGAAATCTAGGTGATGCAGAAAAAGTTTTAAAATTAGGATTATCCATAGATAAGAATAATTTTGATTTAAACTATAATTTAGCTTATATATGTGAAATCCAACAAAGATATTTTGAAGCATTATTGTTTTATATTGTTGCTAAAGAAAATAATAATAATTATGATATGATTAATGGAATAGAAAATAGAATAAGTTCTATTAAAGAATTACTAGGTATAAATAATAAAAATTATGACTTTATTTTGTGTGGATCTAATATAAATAAAAATATTTTACAAAGTTTAAAGAAAATAGGTAATATTAAAGGTTTTATAGGAACTAATAATTTAGAAGTAGAAAAGAAACTAGTTTCAATAATAAAGTGGAATGAAATAAAGAATTTAAATTATGATTATATAATTATTATGGAGAATGATATAGGAAGAAGTAAAAAGATTATAGAAAGGTTAAAAAAATACAATGTAAATTTCAATAAAGTACATAACTATTGTGATTATAATTTACCTATAGAAGGATTTGAATATAAACTTTATAATTTTTTTCTAAAAGATAAAGTAGAACTTTTAGTAACAGGTTTATCTTATGCAGAAACAGGGATTGATTGTAAATATTTAGATATTCCTGCATGTAATTTTGCATTATCTAGTCAAGATTTATTTTATGATTACAACATACTTAGATATTTACTTCAATTTAAAGATAAAATGTCTAATTTAAAATATGTAATAATAGGATTGTCCTATTACAGCTTTGATTATGATTTGTCGAAGTCAAGTGAAGCGATAAGAATTCATAGATATTCAGAATTTATCAAAGATATACATAATCATACTTCAAAACTAAGTATAAATATTAATAAGTCTCTATATAGAACTATGCATTCTAGAGAAGATTATAATAAAATGATGCTAGTTAAAATGAATACAGTTATGTATAATGAAAATACAGAAGTTCAAGAATATATAGCTAAACATCATGCTGCAATGTGTCATTTAGAAACAGTTAAAGAGAATAAAATTATATTTAAAAATTATTTGGAGTTATTAAAATCAATGGACATTAAACCTATAATTGTAGTTTTTCCAACTAGCAATTATCATTATAAATTTTTTGAGGATGGTGTTTTAAAGAAAAGGTTTTATAATATATTAGAAGAATTTTCAAAAGAATATAATTTGAAAGTTTTTGATTATTTTAAGTCAGATTTGTTTGATTATAATGATTTTTGGGATTACTCTCATTTAAATAAAAATGGCGCAAAAAAAATGACTGAAATTTTAAATAATGTTATTCTCAATAAATAAAAATAAAAAGTAGGACTTATGTGATTTATTGTGTAATCATGAGAAAATTTTTAATGGAAAACTAAAAGTTAAACAGGAGCACTATATGAAAAAAATCTCTATAAAAGAAAAGATATCTTTAATTATAACTTTAATATTTGTTTTTACCACAGTGGCTATTAATATAAAAAACTTTAATAAAGATATAAAATATATAACATATATAGAAAGAAGCAATGATATCAAACAGAATAATGATAAAGAAAAAAATTATAGTGTGAAGGATCATATATCTGGCGTTTGGGATACTTTAGGTGAGTCTATAGATTATTTAAGAATAAATATAGACAACAAAGAAAAAGTAATAGAAGTTGGAATTTTAATAGATGATTGTATTGTAGCTTTAAACTCTATAGAAGATGCATTGAATAAAAATTACAAGGATACCTATAGTAATTTAGTATTATATACTAGAGATATAAAAAAGAAGTTTGTTTATTTAAGAGAAATATTAGAAAAAGATAAAAACCGTAATACAATTAAAAAGGAACTTTTAAAAAGCATAGAGCAAAATTATTTAGAAGGTAAAAAATATATAAAATAAAGAGATTAAATTATATGAAAAATACTAAAGAATTAAATACTGAATTTAATATTATGTTAAAAAATTAATTCAAATACAACTCATAAACTTTGGGAATGTTGGGAAAAGAAACAAACACCAATAAAGATATAATATTATATTACGATAAATAATTATATTAGCTTAATTAAAAGGGGGTGGATTTATGCTTATAAATAATGCTAATGTTTTAGGATCTTTTAATAGAATTACTAAACAAAAGTTTAAAAATGAAAGTGTTGTAGAAAAGGTTTCTTCTGGAAAAAGAATAAATAGGGCCTCAGATGATGCTTCAGGTATAACTATATCTGAAAGTTTTAAAGCGCAAGTAAGGGGACTTTCACAAGCTGGAAGAAATACTCAAGATGGTATTTCTATGCTCCAGACTGTGGATGCTGCATTAGATGATATTTCAAAACATTTATATAGAATGAAAGAAATTGCGGTGAAAGCTGCTAATGATACATTAACAGATGAAGATAGAAAGTTAGCACATGAAGAATTTAAAGAATTAAAAAATTCTATAGACGAAATTTCAGATAAGACAGAATTTAATAAAATAAAACTTTTAAAAGAAGATAAAGATCTAAATATACAAATTAAAGATAATCCATATGTAACTTATACAGTTAAGTTGCAAGCTGTAAATACAGAAAGAATGGATATAAAAGATAGTACTGTGGATACTTTTCAGGATGCTTCTAAGACTATATCAAGTATAGATAAAGCATTAAATGAATTAATAAAATATAGAGTTAATACTGGAAATGATTATAATAATTTATGCCAGGCCTTTAATGATTCAAGTAACTCAGAATTAAATCTAACAGCATCTTTATCTAGAGTAGAGGATTCTGATATGGCTTCATCTATGATGAATTTAATAAAGGGAAATGTGCTTTCAGAGTATAATAAATCTATGCTAGTAGCAGTAAGAGAAACTACTCAAGGGATAAATGCAATAATAAGTAAATCGCTTCTATAGATGATGAAAATATATACAAAACACAAAAATCCTATTAGTTAAAAAACAAACCTAAACAAAAAAGGGGAGAATATAAATGGGTGAAAATAGGAGATTTCAAAGTAATGAAGAAATATTAGCAGCTTTTAAACTAGTACTACCTTACATAAATAAAATCATTCATGAAGATATGGTGGTAGGTCTTACGGATTTAGAAAAATATGCTGGTTATCATAGAGCTAAAGAATTTGAACTAGATTTACCAGAAGGAAAACCTATAAAAGGTATAAAAACCATAGAGGAATGTATTAAATATAAAAAAGAAACCTATGATAATATTCCAAAGGAAGTGTATGGTAGAGCTATAAAAACAATATTCACTCCTATTTATGGCGTAAACAATGAAGTTATAGGTACCCTTAGTTCAGGAATAGATTTTGGTAATAATAATCAATTAGTGGAAAATGTTCAAAAATTAGTCGAAAATGTTAAACAGGTAACCGAAAATACTGCTCAAGTATCAGAGGCAGCGGAAAGTTTGGCAAAGTCAGGTCAAAATGCTATTTCTATGGTAGAAGAATTAAATAATAAGAAAAATGATACTTCCGAAATTCTGGAATTTATAAAGGGTATTGCCACTCAAACTAATTTATTAGGACTTAATGCAGCTATAGAAGCTGCAAGAGCAGGGGAATCTGGCCGTGGATTTGCAGTAGTTGCAGGACAGGTTAGAAAATTGTCAGATCAATCTCAAGAGGCTGTTAAGAACATCGAAAAAATATTAGATGAAATGAATAATAGTGTAAATGAAATTAATAATACCATAGGAAGTGTAGGAGCTATTAGTGAAGAGCAAGCAGCTTCCACAGAGGAGATTTTATCTAGAATAGAAACACTTAATGAAACTATTAAAAACTTACAAGAATTTGTAGAGAAATATAAATAAAAGTTTATAACAAAGTCCCCACTTAATAATAGTTGGGGACTATTCTAATGTTATGTAGCATAGAGTTTTAGAAAAAGTTTATTTTATAAATTTTTTATGAATTTTTCTTAAAATATTTTTGAATTTATGGCAGTAAGATAATATAGATACAAGCTATGAAATTAAGAGGATGATCTTATATTTCATTGCTTTTTTATTTGAAATGAAAATATGATTTTTCACATATAAAGTGTGAATTAAAAAAAGACATTTATTGTAATTTTCTAAAAATAATATTAATTAGCTCGGTGGTAAATAAAGTAAATTTAAAATTAAAATTTATAGAACTATATAAAACAAAGTAATTATATATAATATTTACATATTTATTTATAATTTAACAAAATTTATAATTTATATATAAAAGTTTTTATTACACTAACGATATTTATAATATTAGTTAATTTTTATTTTATTTTCAATATATGGGAGAGTGGGGAACAATTGAAAACTAAAGAACATTTGTTTAAACAAATGAGTCAATTAAGACAGGACTTATATAAAATAAGTGTTACACTAGAAGAAAAAGATAGGGATGAGGAAAAAATATTAAATTTAAGTAGGGAGATGGATGAATTAATAGTACAATATATGAAATGCGAATTCAAATAAATATTAAATTCATTGTGTTAATAAAAATTTAAAACACTATATTCAAAAAAATATGTATAATAAAAAATACAGTAAATAAATTGTTTTTTACGATATATTAAAAAGAATGGGGAGATGATTTTGAAATATAGTAAAAAATCTTTATGTGAACAAATGGATATAGTGAGACAAGCTCTACATGAAGTTAGTATAACTTTAGAGGATGAAGAAAGAGATGAAGAAAAGATACTTAGTGTTAGTAGAGAAATGGATGAGCTTATTTTAGAATATATGAAATTTGGAAAAGAAGATTAAATTTAATACTATATTTTCAATGAAAATCCACGATATTATAAAGTAGAGCAGTATAGGATATTATATGGTTGCCATTATATGTTGATTTAAAGGATTGATATATGAAATATAATTAAAGGGGTGAGTGTATGGATATAGGAGGATTATCCATGTCATTAAATCAAGGGAAACTTGCACAGGCGGTTTCATTATCTTTAATGAAAATCACTATGAATACTTCAAAAGAAAATGCAGTTCGAATGACAGAAATGATAAAAGAATCAGTAGATCCCAATCTAGGACAAAATATAGATTTAAAAGGATAGAAAGTCTAATAAAAAAATTCTAAGCTTTTAGAGGTTTTTACTTCAAAAAAGCTTAGAATTTTTTTATATTAAAGTTATTATCCAATAAAGAAAAGAGTTCATATTTTATTTATTAAATTACTATTTTTATTACTTAAAATGATAAAAAAGAAGTGGATTTATATTATTGAGTTTACAAAATAGAAACAATTAAACGATTGCGAATATGGAAAATTTAATGTAATATTAATTATTGTAGGAAATATAAGAAATAATTTGTCGATAAATAATTATAAAGTAAAAAAAAGTCGATAAATAGCAAAAGAAAATGATAATTTTGTCGATAGCTAAATTAAGGAGAATTATTTTATTGAAATATATATGCTCTGTGATATTTTATTGCTTTATAAAAATTAATTTTTTATAGTAATATTCCATATTTTGAGGGGAGATATTGTATGGGAAGTAAAAAAAAGAAATGGATATTGTCTATATTGGCAGTAATTGTGCTTATGTCAGTGGTTAGCGCATTATATGTTTATAGTAAGTTAGGATCCGTTAAAAAAGTACCTATATCTAAAGATGATAAGGAATTAAAGATAGATAAAAAAGCAGAGTCATATGGAGATGATGTTATAAATATAGCATTTTTTGGTTTAGATAGAAGAAAAAAAGAGGAACCTTCAAGATCAGATGCTGTGATGATACTTTCTTTAGATAAAAAGCATAAAAAAGTGAAACTATCATCTATAATGAGGGATTCCTATGTAGATATAGAGGGTCATGGAAAAACAAAATTGAATCATGCCTATGCTTATGGGGGACCAGAGTTAGCTATAAAGACTATAAATTCTAATTTTAAATTAAATATTAGGGATTTTGTAGCAGTAGATTTTTATGGATTAGAAAATATAATAGATACTGTTGGTGGAGTAGAAATACCTGTTAGATCTGATGAAATAAAATATATAAATAGCTATATGCAGGGAACTGCAAAAGTTGAAAATAAGGCTGTACAAGAAGTTCAAAATCCAGGACTACAAAATTTAAATGGTATGCAAGCGGTGGCTTATGCCAGAATAAGGTATACCAGTGGTGGAGACTATGAAAGAACAGAAAGACAGAGAACAATTTTAACAGCTGTCATGAATAAAATAAAAAAATTAGGTCCTACAGAGTTTCCTAAAGTAGTAAGCGTTTTGCTTCCTAATGTGGAAAGTAGTCTTTCCTCTACAGAAATAATAAAAATGGGGACTTCAGTCTTTGCTTTAGGTATAGATAATGTAGAGCAACAAAGATTTCCTTTAGATAATTATTGTGAAGGTAAACTTATAGATGGTATTTATTATTTATTATTTAACAAGGAAAAAACTATAGATCAAATGTACAAATATATATTTGAAGATATAAAACCTAATTAACTTAGTATACTTAGATATGGAGGAAAGTCTTAAGATGAATGAAGAAGTAACCTTAGATTTACAGGAGATTCTTAATGTATTAAAAAAGAAAAAAAAGATGATTTTAATAACAACTCTATTATTTGGAATAATATCCGCAGCCTTAAGCTTTTTTATTATTCCACCTATCTATGAAATAAAGGCTAGTGTAGTTATAGGTAAGACTTTAGATGAAAAAAATGAAAATAAAAATGATTATAATGATGTTATGATGTATCAAAAGTTAGTTAAAACCTATGCCAAAATAGCTAGTTCTAGAACTTTAGCAGAAAATGTAGCAGCTAAAACTGGAGAATTAAAACCGGAGGATCTACAAGAAGAATTAGAAGTAACACCTCAACAAGATACCCAAATTTTAGATTTAAAAATAGAACATAAAGATGCAGCATATGCACAAAAAATACTTACCATAGTTTGTGATGAATTTATAGCTGAAAGTAAAAAAATATATCCTAATAACACTATAGAATTATTAGATAAGCCTGTAATACCAGAAAAGCCTATAAAACCAAGAAAACTATTAAATATAGCTATAGCTTTATTTATGGGACTTTTATTGTCTGCAGGTAGGGCTTTTATACAAGAATATATGGATAAAACTATAAAAACAGAAAACGATATAGATAAATATTTAGAACTTCCAGTAATAGCTGTAATACCTAAAATAAAATAAGGAGAGAATAATTATATGATAGATATTCACAGTCATATAATACCATCTGTAGATGATGGGGCAAATGATTTAGATTATTCTTTAAAGATGCTTAAAATGGCAGAAGAAAGTGGAACAAAAAAAATAGTAGCTACACCTCATTATTATATGGGTAGGTATGAAGAGAAATATTTTAATATAAAAAAATATCTAGAGCAATTAAATGAAATAGCTAAAAAAAATAATATAAATATAGAAATATTTTTAGGACAAGAGGTTCTTATACATAAAAAAACTATAGAGTTTTATGAGATGGGATATATAGGGACTATAAATAATACATCCTATATGCTAGTAGAATTTCCTATGACTACTTGGGAAAATTATTATATGGATGTTCTTTATGAATTAAAAGTAAGAGGCATAAATCCTATAATAGCTCATCCAGAAAGATATAAATTTATTCATGAAAATATTTGTAATATAAATAAATTTATAGAGGAAGAGTATTTAGTACAAATAAATACAGGAAGTATAGAGGGGATATTTGGTAAGGATGTTCAAAAAATATCAAAGGAGTTTATAAAAAATAGAATATGTAACTTTATAGGCTCAGATGCTCATAGTTTGAATACAAGAAAACCTGATATGAATAAGGGGGCTGAGATTATAAAAACTATGGATAAGTCTCTTTATGATGAAATAATTATAAATTCAAATAATCTTCTTGAGAATAAAGAAATAATTAGAAGTTATAGCAAAATAGAAAGGAAAAAAAATATATTTAGCTTTCTAAAAAATATGATTTAACATTGGAGTGATTACAAGTTGGATAGAAACTTAAGTTTGATAACTATAAAAGAACCAAAGTCCCCAATATCCGAAGCCTATAGGACATTAAGAACTAATATACAATTTTCATCCTTTGATGAAAAAATAAGTGTAATTTTTATGACTAGTTCTACTCCAGGAGAGGGTAAATCTACAACTTCAGCGAATTTAGCCATAACTATGGCACAAAATGGTTCAGAAACTATTTTGGTAGATTGTGATCTTAGAAAACCTAATGTACATAAGTTATTTAAGCTATCTAATACAAGGGGATTATCTAATTTACTGATAGAAGACAATGGTATAGATAAGGTAATACAACAAAGCAGTATAGAAAATCTACATATTTTAACTTCAGGAATAAAGCCACCTAATCCCTCAGAGTTATTATCTTCTAAAAAAATGAAAAAATTTATAGAGATGAGTAAAGAACATTATGATTATATAATATTAGATACCCCACCTGTAGGAGTGGTTACAGATGCTCAATTGGTATCCCAGTATTCAGATGGAGGGATATTAGTTACAGCTTCTGGACAGGTTGAAAGAGAATTAGCTATAAGAGCAAAACAACTTTTACAAAAAGTCAATGCAAAAATACTAGGAGTAGTATTAAATAAGGTAGATACAAGCTCTGGGAATGGATACAGATATTACAATTATTATTATGAAGAAGATGGAAAAAAGAAAAAAAGAAGCAAAAAATAAAAGCTTAAGAAAGTGGTGTTATCACCACTTTAAAAAACAAAAAAATAAAAGTTAAATATGAACTTCAATAATAATAAAAAATATATAAAAATAATACTTGATAATTTAAAATAAAATGACAATAAATTGTAAAATATAATATGATTTCTGATTTCATAGAAATAAGTATATAAAAATGATAAGAAGAAGAAAGCTAAAGGGAGGGGAATTATGCAGGAAATAGAAAGAGAATTAGACGATAGTCATATAAAAACTAAAAAACTTGAACTAGTGGAGAATAAATTTTTTTATGATTTATTAAAAAGGACCTTTGATTTAGCCAGTTCTTTATGCGGGTTAATAGTTTTTTCTCCTTTGTTTTTAATTATTGCAATGCTGATTAAATTAGATTCTAAAGGACCAGCATTTTTTTCACATATAAGGTTGGGGAAACAAGGTTCAAAGATAAAAGTATATAAATTTAGAACTATGAAACCTAATGCTGAAGAATTATTGAAAAACTTGACACCAGAACAAAAACGAGAATTTCAGGAAAATTTTAAGTTAGAAGATGACCCTAGAATAACAAAAATAGGTAGTTTTTTAAGAAAAAGTAGTTTAGATGAATTACCGCAATTATTAAATATATTTATAGGAAATATGACTGTAGTGGGACCTAGGCCCATAGTAGAAAAAGAAATTGAAAAATATGGTGAATATGGGGACAAGCTTCTAATGGTTAAGCCGGGACTT
Organism: Clostridium botulinum; assembly: GCF_001276985.1. Lineage (GTDB taxonomy): Bacteria > Bacillota > Clostridia > Clostridiales > Clostridiaceae > Clostridium_F > Clostridium_F botulinum. The sequence goes on along the minus strand of NZ_LHUL01000026.1, from coordinate 227,731 downwards.
ACAGGAATGTGGCAGGCTAATGGAAGAAGTGATACTACATATGAAGATAGAGTTGAAATGGATATGTATTACATAGACAATAGAAATTTTTGGCTAGATATTAAGATTATACTTCAAACAGCCATAGCAGTAGTTAGGAAAAAAGGAGCAAGATAAGAATAATTATACATATAAATAATAGTTTATCAAAAATTTTCATATAAAAGTAGATAAAATACTAGCAAACAAATATTAATACTTTATCAAGGAGGAAAGGTTAAATGTATGATTATCTTATAGTAGGAGCTGGATTATTTGGCTCTATATTTGCCTATGAGGCAACAAAAAGAGGAAAAAGATGTTTGGTTATTGATAAAAGAAATCATATTGGTGGAAATATATATTGTGACAATATAGAAGAAATAAATATTCATAAATATGGAGCTCATATATTTCATACTAGTGATAAAGATATTTGGAATTATATAAACAGATTTATAGAATTTAATAGATTTACTAATTCTCCTATAGCAAATTATAAAGGAGAATTATATAATCTTCCTTTTAATATGAATACCTTTAATAAATTATGGGGTGTTATTACCCCTAAAGAGGCAAAAGAAGAAATAGAAAAACAAAAAAAAGAAGCAGGAATAAAAGAACCTAAAAATTTAGAAGAACAAGCGATTTCGCTAGTAGGTACAGATATATATGAAAAGTTAATTAAAGGATATACAGAAAAGCAATGGGGTAGATCTGCAACAGAATTACCTGATTTTATTATAAAAAGGTTACCAGTTAGATTTACTTATGATAATAACTACTTTAATGATACATATCAGGGAATTCCAATGGGTGGATATAATCTTATTATCGAAAAAATGCTAGAGAATTGTGAAGTAAGATTAAATGTAGATTTCTTTAAACATAGAAAAGAGTTAGAAACTATAGCAGAAAAAATAGTTTATACAGGAATGATTGATGAATTTTATGATTATAAATATGGAGTTTTAGAATATAGAAGTTTAATATTTGAAACAGAAGTTTTAGATTTAGAGAACTACCAAGGGAATGCTGTTGTAAATTATACAGATAAAGAAACATCATATACAAGGGTTATAGAACATAAACATTTCGAATTCGGAACACAACAAAAGACAATAGTAACTAAAGAATATCCTAGTGAATGGAAAAAAGGCGATGAGCCTTATTATCCAATAAATGATAAAAAAAATATAGGGTTATATGAAAAATATAAGGATTTAGCTATGAAAGAGGATAAGATTTTATTTGGTGGAAGATTGGCAGATTATAAATATTATGATATGCACCACATAGTTTACAAAGCTCTTAAAAAAGTAAAAGAGGAGTTTAGAGATTAATGAATATAAAAATACTTGTAGCAACGCATAAGAAATATAGTATGCCTAAAGAAAGTATGTATTTACCAATACATGTTGGATGTGAAGGGAAAAAAGATTTGGGATATATAGGGGATAATACAGGAGATAATATATCTCTTAGAAATTCTAATTATTGTGAATTAACAGGCCTTTATTGGGCATGGAAAAATTTAAAATGTGATTATATAGGGCTATGCCATTATAGAAGATATTTTACTAATAGTAATTTATTTAAAAAAGCTTCAAATAGAAATAATAAAATGGACTTAATATTAAGTAAATTAGAAATTGAAAATTTACTAAAAGAATATGATGTTATTTTACCCCAAAAAAGAAATTATTATATAGAGACTATATGGTCTCATTATGGTAATGCTCATCATATAAAAGATTTAGAGGAAACTAAAAAAATTATAAGTGAATTATATCCTGAGTATATTTCTAGCTTTGATAAAGTAATGAAAGGGAAAAAACTTCATTTATATAATATGTTTGTAATGGATAAAGAGAATTTTAATAAATATTGTGAATGGATCTTTAGTATACTGTTTGAATTAGAAAAGAGAATAGACATATCAAATTATGATAATTACCAAAAAAGAATATTTGGATTTTTAAGTGAAAGATTATTCAATGTTTGGATTGTTAAAAATCAAAAAACAGTATATGAAATGGATGTAATAAATATGGAAAATATTAATTTGCCATCAAAAATACGAGGTTTTATTAAAAGAAAATTTAGAAATTAGAAATTATATAAAGGATATGATGATAAATGAATTTTTATGTATGTGCCACGCCTTATCATTTATTTATTACATTATGTGATATAGCTAATAGTAATATAAAAAGCTATATATATTTATCTACACATGATGATAATATTTTTAAATCATTTTTAAAATATAAAGAAAAACTTATTGCTCTTAAGAATATAGAAAGAGTTTGGGTGAGAAAACGAAGTAATCTTCATGAGAGACTATTTATAGAAAGCATTAAGGATAAATTAGAATATAAAGGTTTAAAAAAAGAAATAATCAATTCTAATGTTATTATATTTCCATGGAATCCATACTCTTTATTTTCACCATCAGAATATATATTTAAGTATGCTAAAAAAGTGAAGTTAATAGAAGAAGGGGCTAATCTCTATATAATGAAGAAACCTTCTAAAGCATTTATGTTAGTAAAAAGATATATATACAGAAGAAATTTAAATTTTTACAAAGATGAAAAAATTACAGAAGTTATGGTCCAATTTCCAGAAAAATATCCAAAGCATTTAAAGGATAAATTAGCATACTTAGACTTAAATGGTATGGTTACTAAAATAGATGCTATTAGTAAAAATAATATAGTTAATATTTTTTTAGATAAATTAAATAGGTATGATTTTAAAAATAAAAGTTTATTAATCTTATCTCAGCCATTATCAGAGGATGGCTATATAACGGAAGAAAAAAAGATAAAACTTTATAAGGATATAATAAATGAATATGGACAGGGCTATAATATTGTATTTAAAAAACATCCTAGAGAGAAAACCATATATAATTTTCCTAATGTATTAGAATTAGATGGGAATTTCCCTAGTGAACTATTTAAATTGCTAGATATAAAGTTTGAAAAAGCCATAGGTGTTTGTACTGGTTCAGTTAAATTTGTGGATGCGAAAGAAACTTTTAATATAGATGAGAATTTTTTAAAGAAATGTAAAGTGAAAAAATAATGATATGTCTATTTGGTAACATTAGGAGGAAAAATGAACAAGTTAAAAAATTTAGACTTTAATATGTTAGTTTTATACGTATTATTAACATTTTTTGTTATTCCTAGGGACTTACAGCAGGAATTTAGTGTTGTTTTCATTATAGGATTCTTTTTAATAAATATTATTTATGTTTCTATAAATGATATTGAAATAAAAATTAAGAAAATAGATATATTATTGTATTCTTTAAGTGGTGTTATATGTATAGTTATTCTAATAATAAGCCCTTATACTACTGTATTTACTATTAGTACCTTTGTTTTTTTAATAATTGCACATATGAGCATTAGTAAAAAACATTATATATCAAAACAATACTTAAATAGGATAATATATATAATGTGTTTGGTATCCATAATTATACAATTGATATTAGGTAGATATAATACTATAAATGGAAAGATATCTTTAAGTATAATTGGAGATAAGAATTTTTCAGGTGTTGTTATTATTTTGTTTTTTATGTATTGTTCCAAAAATAAATTTTTCTTAGGAGAGATATTATCTGTTTTTTTTATTTTAATTTTAGATAGTAGAGCTAGTTTACTTACATTAGTATTATTTTTGGTAGTTAAGTTATTTAAAAATACAATATATGTATTATTACAAAGATTTAGGTTAAATAAAATATATAAATTATTCATTTTAATGTTTATTATAACTGTATCCATTAGTTATATATGGGTTTACAAAGTAGCTATAGATGGAGTTAAAGAATATCAACAGGGATTAAATGATACTTCTAATAAAATGAGGTTTGTTGCTAATATATATGCTATAGATTTGCTTAAAAATAATAAAGAAAAATTAATATTTTATGGATATGATAATGATTTTAAAGATATTTTTGGTATATATGATTATGAAATAGATTTACATAGAAGGTTTATGGGAGTCAGGCTTGTTCAGCCTCACAATTCCATTTTAAATATAAATATAAGATCTGGAATTATATTTTCTTTATTATATTTTTATATATTATCAACAATTATAGATAAATTATATACAAAAGATAATTTAGAATACATACTTCCTTATTTATTTAGTACGTTATTTTTACATGAGTTATTAAATAGGAAGTTTTTAGTGTTTTGGCTTATATTATTGTGTCTACCTTCAAATAAAGTGTTTTTTACTAAGAAATATAAAATAAAGATGTAGAATGAGGTGAAAAAATGTATAACGATAAAAAAATAGCTGTGTGCATTCCAGCAAGAGGAGGATCCAAAGGTATTCCAAGAAAAAACGTAAGATTACTAGCTGGTAAACCATTAATTACATATGTAATAGATGAATTAAAAAAATCATCTATTATAGATTACATATTAATAACTACAGATGATGAAGAGATAAAGTTTATCGCCAAGAAAAAAGATATCAGTATAATAGAGAGGCCTTCAAATTTAGCTGATGATAAAACTCCTTTAGACCCTGTTGTATATCATGCTATAACAACCTTAGAAAGCAATATAAAAAAAGACTTAGATATTATTATTACGGTACAGCCTACCTCTCCATTACTTAAAGTAAAAACAGTAGAAGCTGGGATAAGAAAGATAGTGGACGAGAATGTAGATACAGTAATAAGTGTAGTGGATGATAGACATTTAGCGTGGACAATCAATGAAGATGGAAAATATGTACCTAAATATGAGAAAAGAATAAATAGACAATACTTACCTAGTGAGTTTAGAGAAACTGGAGCTATATTTGCTACAAAAAGAGAATTTATAAGTGAAAATTCTAGGATGGGGAAAAATATAGATTTAATAGAAGTAAGCAAGCATGAAAGTATAGACATAGATAATTATTCCGATTGGTGGGTAGCAGAAAGATTATTAAAAAGAAAAAAAATAGTTATAAGAGCAGATGCCACTAATAAAATAGGAACAGGTCATATATATAGGGGAATGAATATATCCAGTAAAATAACAGAACATGAAGTTGTTTTCTTAATGGATTGTAAATGTAAATTAGGAATAGAAATTGTAGGTAAAAATAATTATCCTATATATACTTTTGAAAATAATTTATTGGAAACAATAGATAAGCTAAATCCAGATATAATCATAAATGATATATTAGACACAGATAAAGAATATATGAAAGAATTAAAAAATAAGGGCATATTCACTATAAATTTTGAAGATCTTGGAGAAGGAGCTAAGTATGCAAATTTAGTATTTAATGCTTTGTATGAGCATAAAATACCTTTAAGAAATGCATATTCTGGATATAAGTATTATATTTTAAGGGATGAATTTTATGGGTATAAAGATAGAGATATAAAAGAAACTGTAAATAACATATTAGTAACCTTTGGAGGAACAGACCCTAGTAATTTAACAGAAAAAACTTTAGAGGCATTACTAAAAATTAATTATGACAAAAATATAAATGTGGTGTTAGGATTAGGGTACAAAGATAAAAAAAATATACATGAAAAGTATAAGAATTTTAAAAATATATCTATACATAATTCTATAAAAAATATGAGCGAGTATATGTATAATGCTGACTTGGTTATAACATCTGGTGGCAGAACTATGTATGAAGTGGTGTCATTAAAAACGCCTTGCTTAGTTTTATGTCAAAATGAAAGAGAGTTAACTCATATATTTGGCCATTCAGGGAATGGTGTTATAAATTTAGGAATGGGAAAATATATAACAGATAGTATGTTAAGAAGTAATTTAAATGAAGTCATAACGGATTTTGAATTAAGGAAAGAAATGAAAGAGAGAATGGAAAGTATCGATTTATCTAATGGATTCAAAAATATTTTTGATCTAGCTAAAGAAGAGTATAGTAAATTTAAATTAAACTTTAATATATAAAAATTAAGTTTTAGATAAAAGGAGATATATAATGGAAGGAATAATGGAGTCTATAAAAAATTCTAAGGATGCATTTATAATTGCTGAAATAGGAGTTAATTATTATGATATAGCTAAAAAAGAAAGTATAACTGTATTAGAGGCTGCAAAGTTAATGATAAAAGAAGCTAAAAATGCTGGTGCACAGGCTGCAAAGTTTCAGACTTATAAAGCTGGAAAAATAGCATCTAAAAAAGCACCTGCTTATTGGGATACTACTGAAGAAAACACAAAATCCCAATATGAATTATTTACTAAGTTCGATAAATTTGGTGAAAGTGAATATGCTGAATTAGCTAAGTACTGCGAAGAGATAGGCATAATGTTTATGTCCACTCCTTTTGATTTTGAATCAGCAGATTATCTAAATGATTTAATGGCTATATATAAAATATCTTCTTCAGATTTAACTAATTTACCATTTATCGAGCATATCGCAAAAAAAGGAAAACCTGTATTTATATCTACAGGTGCTGCTACTATAGGAGAGATAGAAGCTGCAATAAATACTATATTATCAACAGGAAATAAAGAAATATGTATAATGCATTGCGTATTAGATTATCCCACTAAATATGAAAATGCTAATTTAAACATGATAAAGCATTTGAAAGAAGTATTTCCAGGATATATGTTAGGATATTCAGATCATACTAAACCAGATAAAAATATGCTAGTTTTAACTAAAGCTTATGAATACGGAGCTAAGGTTATAGAAAAACATTTTACATTAGATAAAACTTTAATTGGGAATGATCATTATCATGCTATGGATACTAGCGATTTAGAGACATTTAAGCATAATTTATACATGTTAAGTTTAATAGCAGGAGAATATTGTAAAAGACCTCTAGAATGTGAAAGCTCTTCAAGAAAACAAGCAAGAAGAAGTTTAATTGCTAAACAGGGAATAAAAAAAGGTGAAGTGGTAACTAAAGACATGATAACTTTTAAAAGACCAGGTACAGGAATATCTCCAATAGACTTAGATAGGATATTAGGTAGACAAGCAAAAGTTAATATAGAAGAGGATACCATATTAACTTGGGAATTATTTTAATTATTATTTTAAAAGAGGATGATTAACTATGAAAATATTAGTTACTGGTGGCGCAGGATTTATAGCATCGAATTTAGTAGATAAACTTATAAGTATGGGAAATGATGTATGTATAATTGATAATTTATCCACTGGAAATATAAATAATGTAAATAAAAAAGCTAGATTATATATAAATGATATATTGGATTCTAATATAGCTAACATATTTAAAAAAGAAAAGTTTGATATAGTTTATCATTTTGCTGCTCAAATCGATGTACAAAAATCTATAAAAGATCCTATGTTTGATTCTAATGTAAATATATGTGGTACCGTGAATATATTAAAAAGCTGTGTTGATTATGGAGTTAAGAAGATAATATATCCTTCTTCAGCAGCAGTTTATGGACAACCAGGGTATTTACCTATAGATGAAAAACATAGGGTAAAACCCATATCTTCTTATGGATTATCAAAATATACACCAGAAGAATATATAAGGTCCTTTAGTGAATTATATAACTTGGATTATACTATATTTAGATATGCTAATGTTTATGGTATAAGACAGGATCCTAAGGGTGAAGGTGGAGTAGTATCTATATTTATGGATAGATTATTTAAAAATTATCCCCTATGCATATTCGGAGATGGAAAAGCTTTGAGAGATTATATATATGTAGAAGATGTGGTAAATGCTAATATTGCCGCCTTATATAATGGTAGTAGAAATCTATTTAATATAGGTACCGGTGTTTATATTACTGTTAAAGATTTAGCTCAAATGATGATAGATACTATGAAAGTTCAATCTCATATAGAGTACCAAGAGGCTAGAAAAGGAGATATAGAGAAATCTTATTTTAATATAGAAAAGGCTAAAGTGGAACTTAAGTGGGAACCAAAATATAGTTTACAAAAGGGGCTTATAAAAACTATAAATTATTATAAAAACAATATATAAGATAATGCTTATTTAAGGGTGTTACATAAGGTGATAAATATGTTAACAAAATTTAAAAATATATTAAAAAACAATAAATTTAATGTGATTTTCAAATATTCTTTTATCAAGTATATTGCATTAGTAATAGGTTTCTTAAAAGAAATAGTAAATGCCAAAGTTTTGGGCCCAGAGTTATTAGGGGTTTTAGGAAATTTATTATTAATATTAAATTATTTGTCCTATGCCAATTTAGGTATTTTATATTCTATGAATAGAGAATATATACTTTATAAGGATAAAGATGAAAGAAAGGCTAGGCAGGTTATTTATACTTCTTTTACAAGTTTATTTATACTCTCTATTTTTTTTATACTATGTGGCTTTTTATCAAAATTATTTATTTTTAAGGATGCTACAGGAGAATATTTGATATATATTTTTCTTATTGCTATTTTCCAACAGTTTAAAATGTTTTTTATTAATTATTTTAGATTAGTTGACAATTTTACAAAAATTAATATTATTGAATTGATTAATAATGCAGGAACGTTTTTATTAATAATGTTATTTATAAAGAATTATAAAATAAATGCAGTATTGTATTCTATGATTATTTGTGGATTTATAACTTTAATATATGGCATTATTAATTGTGAAAAGCTAAAAATTAATATAAATTACAATATATTAAAAGATTTAATTTATGTAGGAATACCTTTATTGATTTATAATTTAGGATTTTATATTTTAACAACAGTGGATAGAATAATGATTTTAAAATATTTAAAATATGAAGAATTAGGTTATTATACATTTTCAAATCAAATAGTTAGTGCAACATTAGTTTTTATAACATCTATTTTATTCTTATATTACCCCAAAGCTATAAAAATACTAAATATAAATGAAAATTTTAATGTAAAAAAGGTTTATAATAGCATAGAAAAGTATACTAAATATGTGGAATTATTAGGGGTTTTATTGTGTATAGTAGGCGTAATTTTTATAAAGCCTTTTGTAAATATTGTTGTACCTAATTATGAAGCTAGTATAAATATTTATAGAGTATTAGTACTAGGTGCAATAGCCTCACAAGTTTCATATTTTGCAAATGTTTTTATAGTGTCAAATAAGAAACAAATGTATTTAATTTTTCTTCAATTTTTAACTATAATATTATCCATAATATTAAATTATATATTTTTAAAATTAGGTTTTAAGGTTATGGGCGTATCTATAGCTACTATGATTACTAATATAATATATTCTGCAATGCAGTATTTAATCTTCTTAAAAATATTAAATCAGAGAAAAGATTATTTTAATATAATGTTAAAAACTTATTATAAATTTATTTTATTTGTAATTATATTATTAATTATAAGTACTTTGAAAATAAATTATTACATATATATAATGATTTTGTTGGCATCTGTATTTATGTTATATAAAAAAGATATTAATGATGTTGTCAAAAAGTATATTTAGTAAAATGGGATAAGTTTACTAAATAATAATATATTATTAATATAAGAGTAAAAAGAGTGTGTTAAAATAATATAATATTTCTGTTAATCATATTATGATGGTTGCACAGTTACTTTTAAATTAGATATAATAGAAAAAGAAATGTATTAAGTGACTAAGATATAAATAAATATATTTTTATTATATTGGAACAACCAATTAAAAAAAGAGTTACTTAACTTAGCAGAATTACTTTACAGGAGATTTTATTATGAATAAATCTAAAAAACTAGCATACTTTATACCTTCCTTTATCTGGATGGTAATTATTTTTACTTTTTCAAATCAACCAGGAGAATCATCAGATAAAAATAATTTTTTTGTAGCAGATGCGTTAACAAAAGGAAAAATAGGTTTGTTTAAACATATAGACTATAATTTTTTGAATTTTTTAATAAGAAAAGCAGCTCACATAACAGAATATTTTATATTATTCATGCTTTTGTATTATGCTTTTAAAAAAACTTTTTATAAAAATCTTAAAATAAAAGCAGCTATTATAACTATTTTATATGCCTGTACTGATGAGTTTCATCAATTATTCATTCCAGGAAGAGAAGGGAAGGTAAGAGATGTACTTATAGATTCTATAGGTGTATTTATAGGAGTGTTTTTAATTTATACATTTAGATTTATAAAAGAACATAGGAAAAAGGAATAAATATAAAGAGAATCGTTAAAAATGGCGGTTCTCTTTTATATTTTTACTGGTGAAGTTCTTATTACAATTTATTAAATAATATAGAAATGAAACTTTAAGGCAATAAAATAATTAAACTGTATAGTAATTAAAACAAAGGGAAAAATAAAATTATTAACATCCTCATATAAAAAACTAAATAATTGATGGGATTACTAATAAAACAAAGAATAACACTAAAGGCTAGATATGTAATATTTCTTAAAAAATATTTGCTATGAAATATTAAGGAGGAAAATATAGATGAGTGAACTACAAATGATGCATATAGCAAATGTGTGTGATGGATATGATAGTATAGATACAGGCTTTGTATCTGTAATAGGTGCAAAAAACAGTAAAAGCTGTACAAACTGCAAAAACCTACAAAATGGAGTTTGTGTAAAAAATCTTTACGATAAAGTGCTAACAAGTTTAGATCAAACTTAAGACATAGTACAGAGTAAAGATTACAGATAAAAGAGTATAGAGAAGAATAACAGAGTATAAATAAGTACTTTTAAGGAGAATAAATATCTAAAAAAATAATTTAGAATACCAGTATTTTTTATTCTTATAGCTATTTATTAATTAAAAGTACTTATTTATTTTAATTAATAAACTTTAAGGATGCTTAAGTTTTAATTTATTTTCTTTATATTCCCTTTTTAAGCTTTCTAAGTTATATATTATCTTAGATACATGATAGTTATATACAACATTCAAATCATTTTCATCATATTTATGAGACTCTTCTGGTAAATGATACAAATTTTTGAATCTTTCATAATTTTTATTATTTAACTCACATTTACTATTAATAGCATCAATAAAGGATAAGTGGGTATAGGTTTGGTTAAATATTTTTATTAAAACAGATATATAATCCTCATTTAAATTTTTAGTCTTTAGTATTTCCTTTTTATAAGCATTAAAATTATTTTCTAAATTATTTATTTGATTTTTAAGCTTTTTTATATCTACTTTATGATGAAAGTAAATTTTTTCTGTTGGTATTTTTGAAAAATGTTTTACTATAGTTTTACAGCTAACTATTATTTGTTTTTCATAGGCTGGGGGCTTTATAAACATATTTATAAGTACTGCTACTATTATACCTATAAAAGTATCTAAAGTTCTGTGGATGCTATAATATAAAGGAGTTTTATTTGTAAGGTTTATCATTATACCTATAAAAACTATACAAGCAATACTTATAGATTTATCCCATTTTAATAAATTGCATATATAAATTACAATTATAATACCTAGCCCACATAAAAAAGGGTTGTTTGGTGAAATACTAGAAAAGGTGAGTCCAATAAGTGCACCGGTTACAGTACCTAGAATTCTATTTTTCCCAGCTTTATAGGAACCTGTAACAGAATTTTGCATAGAAATAACTGCAGCAATGGCTGCATAAAAAGGAGAATCTAGTTTAAAAAAATCTGATATTAATATAGCAAGAGTAACTGCTAAGGCAGTTTTAATGTTACGCATACCTATGGATTTCATAGTCTACCTCACTTTGTATAATCTATAAATTTTATTTTAGTTTTCAGAAATTTATATATAAATAAGATGATTTACTAAAATTTAAGGTGCTTTATTAAATATTGTTGTATAAATTAAACTACTTAATATATAAAGTATTCTTCTTTAAAATAATTATACAAAAAGAAAAAAAAATACTCAATGTAAAAACAATACTTATTAATAGATAAAGTAGATCTATGTCAATATATGTTTGTTTAATTCATAGTAATTTTAATTTGATTATAGTATAATATATCTATTATATTAAAGATTCTATGTAAATACAATTTAAAGGAGGGATTTTGGTGTCCTTTAAAAACATATTCTCTTTATTTTTTATTATAAATATAATTATATCTATAATATTAATAGTAATAGAGAGAAAGAAGCCAGAAAAGACTATAGCATGGCTACTTATATTTTTTATATTTCCTCCTTTAGGACTATTTTTATATATTTTTTTAGGTCGAAATTGGAAAAAACATAAATTACATGATACTACTAATATAGAAATAGAACAATTAGTACTTGAAGCTATGGGAAAAGTAAAAAATCAGGAATATCATTCTTTAATAGAATTACTGTCTAGAAATAGCGAATCTCCCTTGTTCAGAGATAATAGTATAAAAATATTTAAAGATGGTAATGAAAAATTTGAATATCTAAAAAAAGAGCTTTTAAAAGCTAAACATCATATACATTTAGAGTATTATATAGTAAAAAATGACAATATAGGTAATGAAATAAAAGATATACTTATAAAAAAAGCAAAAGAAGGTGTAAAGGTAAGGTTTATAATGGATAGGGTAGGATCTATAGGTATAAAAAGATTCTACATAAAAGAGCTTAAGGATAATGGTATAGATGTGGTGCAATATTCCTACTTTTTAGCTCCTCTTTTAAGGCATATAAATACTCAAATAAATTATAGAAATCATAGAAAAATAGTAGTTATAGATGGTAAAACTGGATTTATAGGTGGTATAAATATAGGTGATGAATATTTAGGCAAAGGTAAATTAGGTTATTGGAGAGATACTCACCTTATGATAAAGGGCGATTTTGTCATGGGACTTCAGGCAGTGTTTATGGATGACTTTGCTACTATAAAGGCTGTAAATGATGAGATGTTTACTTATGGTGATAATTTTAAGGTTTATTTTCCTAAAATGCATGAGTACGATGGAAAGGTTATGCAACTTGTAAAAAGTGGACCAGATTCGCAGTTTCAATCTATAATGCAAACAATATTTAAGATGATAACTTTAGCTAAGGATCATATATACATTACTACACCATATTTTGTGCCTAATGATAGTATAATGAATGCTATAAAAGTAGCATCCTTAAGTGGAGTAGATGTAAGAATATTATTTCCAGGTAGATATGATCATTTAGTAGTATATTATGCCTCTAGAACTTATCTAGAAGAACTTATAAAATATGGAGTTAAAATTTATTTTTATGATGAGAACTCTTTTATTCATGCTAAAACTATTATGGTAGATGGAGAAATTTGTACTGTAGGTACTGCTAATATGGATATAAGAAGTTTTGAATTAAATTATGAAATAAATGCGGTTATATATGATGAGGAAACTACAGAAAATTTAGAGAACATTTTTTTCCAGGATTTAAAGCGTAGTAAAAGAATTTATAAAGAAGATTTTAAAAATAGATCTTTAAGGGGCAGAATGTTGGAAGGTGTTGCTAGAATTTTTTCGGCTTTATTATAAAGTGTTTAAACAAAATTTAACACTAAAGAGTGAACTTTATATTACGATATTAATATAATGTAAAATATTTTGTAATTTAAATAATGTATTAAATATTATTAAACAAATTGTTAATTGTTAAAGTATATAAGTTTTTAAGTGATATAATTATGTTAATGGCTTATTAGGTGGTGTGATAGGTGAAGAGCAATAGCAGTAATATAATGATAGAAGAAGCACTAATAAGAAAAATGCTTTCTGAATTAAAAGATATTCAAGCCCTTAGCTCAGAAAGATTGCTTCAACAAAAAATAGATTTACTTATAAAATATATGGAAAATATAGTTAAATATAAAGATGATGAACCTTTTGAAGATACAATTTATAAAAAAATGAAAGAAGTAAGACTTGATAATCCAGAATTAAATTCTAAATTATATATACTATATAGAAAGCTTTCTGATGGAAAAATCACTGAAGAAGATGCAAGAATTTTATATGATGTGTATATTAAAAGTCAAGTTTATGATAAATTAATATATTAATAATATAAAGGTGGTATCTTTAATGGAAGACAAGTGTTTAGAAATCAGTAAAGAATCAGTAAAAAAGATTTTATCTAGTTTAAATGAAATAAAAATACTTTGTACTGACAAAGAATTAAAGAAAAGAGTAGAAGGTATAATCTATGTAGCTAATGAAGAAATAGCATCTAAGATAGAACCTTCTTTAAAAGAACTTATATATGACAAGATGAAAGAAACAAAGAATACTAATCCAGATTTAAGTAGTAAGCTGTATATATTATATAGGAAATATGTTGACAATAAGATAAAAGAAGAGGAAGCCAGAGAAATATATGAAACCTATATAGTTATGGAAAATTTCGAAAGAATAGTATGGTAAATAGGCTCTGTTACAATTTATGTAACAGGGCTTATTTTGTGCATAATTATAAAGTGATTCAAATTTAATATTACTATATTTGCCATTTATCGTTGTGATAAATGGCTTATTTTATGCGGAAATAAAAAAGGATAGAAAAATTTTCAAGAAAAGTATTGCATATTTATTATTTAGTATGTATAATTATAAAAACAAATGAGGAATAAATTTTATAGGAAAATTGATTCCTATAAAAATGAAACTGGATTAAAGCCAGTTGTTAATAGAATTATAATATTTAAGGGGGAGTATTTTATGAAAGAAAAAGTTGTGCTTGCATACTCAGGAGGATTAGATACATCAATAATAATTCCATGGCTTAAAGAAAATTATGACTTAGATGTTATAGCTGTCTGTGTAAATGTAGGTCAGGGGGATGATATGGATTATGTAAAGACAAAGGCAATAAAGTCTGGTGCATCAAAAATATATGTGGAAGATGTAAAAGAGGAATTTGTAGTAGACTACTTGTATAAAGCAATAAAATCTGAAGCATTATATGAACAAGACTATATGTTAGGTACATCCTTTGCAAGACCTTTGATGGCTAAGAAATTAGTGGAAATAGCCCATAAAGAGCAGGCTAAATATATATGTCATGGTTGTACAGGAAAGGGAAATGACCAAGTGCGTTTTGAAGTTGGAGTAAAGGCTCAAGATCCTACTATAAAAATAATAGCACCTTGGAGAATTTGGGATATAAAATCTAGAGAAGATGCTATAGATTATGCTAAAAAAGTTGGAGTTGAAGTTCCTGTAACTAAGAAAAAGATATATTCCGTAGATAAAAATTTATGGCATGTAAGTCACGAAGGTGGAGATTTAGAAGATCTAAAAAATGAGCATAAGGAGGATATGTATTTTATGGTTACTCCACCGGAAAAGGCTAAAGATGAGCCAACTTATTTGGAAATTTATTTTGAAAAGGGTGCACCAGTAAAAATAAATGGAGAGGTTTTAAATCCTGTAGATATAATAGATAAATTAAATACAATAGGTGGGGAGAACGGTATAGGCATAGCGGATATAATAGAAAATCGTTTGGTTGGTATGAAGTCAAGAGGTATATATGAAACACCAGCCGGAACATTATTATATGCAGCTCATAAAAAATTAGAATCAGTAACCTTAGATAAGTATACTTATCAATACAAAAAAATAGTTTCAGCTCAATATGGTGAGCTTGTATATAATGGACTATGGTTTACATCTTTAAGAGAGGCTATAGATGCTTTTGTGGATAAAACTCAAGAAAATGTAACGGGTACAGTACAATTAAAACTGTATAAAGGGAATATAAAACCTTGCTCAGTAGATACAGAATATGCCTTATACGATGAAGGTATATCATCCTTTGGAGAGAGTGAACTTTACAGTCATAAAGATGCAGAAGGCTTTATAAATTTATTTGGATTACCATCCAAAATAAAAGCGTTAAAAAATTTCTAGACTAAATTGGAGGAACATACTATGAAACTTTGGGGAGGACGTTTTAAGGAAGAAGAAAGCAAACTTATGGAGGACTTTAATAGTTCTCTAAGTTTTGATAAAAAACTTTATTATGAAGATATAAAAGGAAGCATAGCTCATGTTAAAATGCTTACGAATCAAAATATAATAAAGGAAGAAGAAAAAGAAAAAATATTGCTTGGGTTAGAGGAAATATTAAAAGAAATAGATGAAGGGATTTTAAAAATAGAGGGAGACTATGAGGATATTCATAGCTTTGTGGAAATAAATTTAATAAACAAAATAGGAAATGTGGGAAAAAAGCTTCATACGGGAAGAAGTAGAAATGACCAAGTAGCCTTAGATATGAAATTATATGCTAAAAAATCCACGGAAGAAGTAATAGAATGCTTAAAGGAACTTATGGATTCTTTAATTAAAGTTGGAAATGAAAATAATTATATTATGCCAGGATATACTCATCTTCAAAGAGCTCAAGTGGTAACTTTTAGGTATCATTTGTTAGCTTATTTTGAAATGTTTAAAAGAGATGAGAAAAGATTAGAAAATGCCTTAGAGATTTTAAATGAAAGTCCTTTAGGATCAGGAGCCTTAGCGGGAAGTACTTATAACATAGATAAAGAATATACTGCTAAGTTATTGGGTTTTAGAAAACCGGTAGATAATTTTTTAGATGGAGTTAGTGATAGGGATTATATAATAGAACTTATAAGTAAGTTTTCTATAATAATGATGCATTTAAGTAGATTATCTGAAGAACTTATACTTTGGAGTAGTAGTGAATTTAGGTTTATACAAATAGGAGATGCTTATTCCACAGGCAGTAGTATAATGCCTCAAAAGAAAAACCCAGATGGGGCGGAACTTATACGCGGGAAAATTGGAAGAGTATATGGGGACTTAATAAGTATATTAACAGTTATGAAATCATTACCATTAGCTTATAATAAAGATATGCAAGAGGATAAAGAACCTTTCTTTGATGCAAAAGATACTGTAATAAGCTGTTTAAAAGTAATGGAAGGTATAATATCTACTCTAAAAGTAAATAAAGAAAATTTAATGAAATCTGTGAAGAAAGGATTTTTAAATGCCACAGAAGCAGCAGATTATTTAGTAAATAAAGGAATGGCTTTTAGAGATGCACATAAAGTTATAGGTGAAGTTGTAATATACTGTGAGGATAAAAATTCAGCTATAGAGGATTTATCCTTAGAAGAATTAAAACAATTTTCAGATCTATTTTGTGAGGATATTTATGAATTTATAGATTATAAGAATTCTATAAACAAAGGGATAAAAAAAGAAATGGGATACTTTTAAGAGGATTATAATTTATAGTCTTTAAAGGTTGAAAACTAAAGCAGAAATACTTTTAGTCAATAGATAGCCATGAAATAAAGAATACTAATAATATTAGTTCACAAACAAAGTATTCTTTATTTTTCTAGATACCTATTTCCCTAAAAGTATTTCTTGTTTTAATGCTTTTAAAATTATTATAGTAATTACCTACTGATAGAAAACTAACAAGAGAATGATTTTATTTCGCTTCTCTACACAGAATTTTTAATTATTCATATTTTCCATATATAAAATTTTTAATTTGAAGGAAAATAAATTAGAATCTCTTATGAAAGAGAACTACCTTTCCAAAGACATATTCATTTCTAAAGAAAAGGTAGAATAACTCCTTTTAATACATAATTTTCTTATTTAATATATTGTGTTAAAATAAGTTTTGTATGAGCAGGATTCTTGCTTTAGCAAGGACTTTGGTTTTGATTAAAGTTTTATAAGCCTATGAATGGTTAAAATATTTGTGGTTATATAAAAAGAAATAATATTAAGGGAGAATTTATATGAATGATTACATAGAAGTGATAAAAAAGTCTATAGAATTATCTAATATTTTAAAGGAAGGGATAGATTATATAAAGGAAATTATAGTTTTTAGGGAATATGAAGAATTAGACAGCCTTTTAGATGGCCTTATAGATTCAGTAGCATATTTAGAAAAGGCCTTAAACCCAGTTTTTTTAGAGATAAAGGATAATGATCATGGGAAAAAAATGAAAGACCTCCAAAATAGCTTAAATATTCTTAAAGATACTTTGGATAATGGAGATATGGATGATGCTATTAGTTTTATAGAGGATAACCTTTTTGTGAAGTATGAAATATGGAAAAAACATTTAGATAGTAAATTAAAAAAATATACTTATTGTTAATTTTTAAAATAAATATTAAAAATCTTATAAATGTTAAAGTAATGCAGATTACTTACGATAGAAAAAATATGTGTATATATAAATTTAACCATTTTGGTCTAAAAAAATAGATATTTTAATATTTTGTTTTGGAGGTAATAGCTATGAGATTAAGCCATAATTTGGCATCCTTAAATGCTTTTAGGAACTATTCCAAAGTTTTAAGAGAACAGAGTACAGCTTTAGATAAAATAACTTCAGGATACAAGGTTAGACGTTCTAAAGATGATCCTAACGTAATGGCTCAAAGTGAAAAGACTAAAATACAGATAAGAGGTCTTCAAGTGGCTTCAAGAAATGCTCAGGATGGGGTTAGCATGCTACAAACTGCAGAAGGTGGTTTGGAGAATATAGGAAATATGCTTATGAGAATAAAGGAACTTACTATTCAAGCTGCTAATGGAACAAATAATTTAGATGACCAAGAAGTGATTCAAAATGAAATAAATGAACTTATAGCTGGTATAGAAACTACAGCAAAGGGAACAGAATTTAATGGAGTTAAGCTTCTTTCTCAGGGAAATAAATTTAGTGATCAAACTAATGTTATGACAAAGTCTGTACCTATAGGAGCTAATGTGGGAGATTTAGAGGATATTCCGTTTTACAACCTAACAACAGAAGGGTTAGATATAAAAGGAAAAATAAATGTTACAGATGCAAGCAAATTAGGAGAAAGTCTTGATGCTGTAAATAATGCTATAGAGACTGTACTTTCTGTAAGAAGTGAATATGGATCTTTGGAAAATAGATTTGAAGAGTGTATAAATAATATAGGGGAAATATCCTTTAAAATGGAAGGTGCTAATAGTGAATTGGTGGATGCAGATGTAGCGGAAGAAATGATGATTTATGCTAAATCAGATATATTATATCAATCTTCCCTTGCCATAATGCGACAAACTAACAATTTCCCTATGGATGTACTAAAAATACTAGAAAATGTAAAATCTAAATAACAAAATTGCATCTTTAATAAAGATAAATTAAAGATGCTTTATTTGAGCTTATTTTATCAATTTTTTTATTCGTCAAAGTTGGAATAGAGAGAGTATCTAGCTTATAAATATATAAATACACCTGAATATATCTGTGTGTTAAAGGATATACATATGATATTATTAAATTTTAATAAATAGTTTAAATATAATAATTATTTATATTTAAAGCGGACAGAATTGGGTAGTAAAACCTATTTTGTTATTATATAATATTTGTAGGAAAATGTTTATAACTATGTAATTTTTCGATATGAATATTTCCATATTCAAGGTTTTGTTGGGAAATAACGTTAATTATATTATAAAAACAAAAAATATATGAAATTTAAAGAGGGTTATAATATAAAGTTAAATTTATTTAAAAAAATCATTTAACATGAAGAAAATGTATGTACAAAATCCTCTTCTTAATGTAAAATAAAATTGAAGGAATTTGTATATAAATAGTTTATCTTAAAACAATTTGTATATAAATTTTGTAAAAATGTATATTATTGTATCTAATTAAGTAAATATGGGAGTGTAGAACATGAGAGTAGAAGATATGTCTAGTAGTCAATTAGTTAACGATCTTTTAAAAAAGTCTATGAATGCATCCTCTTATAGAGGTAAAGTTATTTCAAACAATATAGCTAATTATAATACTCCTGATTATAAAAGGCATTATGTTACTTTTGAAGAAACTTTAAAGGATAATTTGAATAATATAAATATGAAGGTTACTGCAGAAAAACATATGAATGATGGAGTGGAATTTGGACAAGTTAAAGAGGAAGTAGATAATTCTACTAGTATGAGAACAGATGGAAACAATGTAGATATTGATAATGAAATGGTAAACAATTCAGCTAATGCTCTTATGTACAATGCATTAGTTACTCAAGCTAATAATAGATTAGCTACTACCAGATATATTATTAATGGAAGATAGCCTAAAGGAATTTTAAATTTTATTAGATATTGCTCTAGATCAAGCTTAAAAAATTTGTCTAGGAATTTATATATGGGATGAAAAAGGGGGAAATAATATGATTAAAGCATTTGATACTATGAGAATTAGTGCTAGTGGGTTATCCGCTGAAAGATTGAGAATGGATACTATAGCTTCTAATATTTCTAATGCCACTACTACAAGGACGGAAAATGGTGGTCCTTATAAGAGAAAAATAGCTGTTTTTGAAGAAAATCTTAATAATGAATTGAATAAAAAAAATGGAGCAACTGAAAAAAAGCTTTATGGAGTTAAAGCTACAGGTATAGTGGAAGATCCTTCTCCTGTAAGAAAAATGTATGATCCATCTCATCCAGATGCGGATGAGGAGGGGTATGTATCTATGCCTAACGTAAATGTATTAAATGAAATGGCAGATATGATGGCTTCAGTACGTACCTATGAAGCAAATGTAACAGTTATGAATGCAGAAAAATCAATGTTTGGAAAAGCGTTGGAAATTGGTAAATAGGAGAGTTGATTATGAGAGTGAATGAATTTGTACCCAATATTAAGGTTTTTGATAACTTTGAAAAAAACTTTATAAATAAAAATGAAAAGACAGAAAATACGAAAAGCGTTAGTTTTAGTGAGATACTAAAAGATAAATTAGATGGAGTAAATGCAAAACAAGTTAAAGCAGATAATAGTACAGAAGCCTTTATAAAAGGAGACGAGACAGATATACATAATGTAATGCTTAATGCAGAAGAAGCTAAAATGTCCATGGAGCTAGCAGTCCAGGTTAGAAACAAGCTAGTAGAAGCTTATCAAGAATTAAGTAGAATGCAATTATAGTAAGGGGAGCTTTCGATGAATAAGCTAAAGGAGTTTTTTAAAGGGTTAAAAGAAAAGTGGACAGGGTTTAGTAAAGTAAAGAAAATAGCTTTTTCTATAATTTTTTTAGGAATTATAACATCTATTATTGCATTATCTCTTTATTTTGGAAAAACTAAGTATGCAGTTTTATTTTCCAATATGGATTCTAATGATTCCGGCACGGTACTTCAAAAATTAAAGGATAAAAAAGTTGAAGCTAAGGTAGAGGGAAATAATATATTAGTACCTAAAGATAAGGTTGATGAACTAAGGATGCAAATGTTATCTGAAGTTCCATTAACTAATGGTAGTCAAGGATTTGAAATATTAGATAAAAGTCAGTTTGGAGAAACAGATCAGGAAATGAAAATAAACTATCAAAGAGCCCTTCAAGGAGAATTAGAACGAACTATAAAAGGATTTCCGCAAGTGGATAATACCAGAGTTCATTTAGTTCTTCCTGAAGAAACTGCCTTTGTAAAGGAAACACAGCCAGGTAGAGCCTCTGTTACTTTAAACTTAAAACAAGGACAAACACTTAGTAAGGAGCAAGTTAAATCTATAGTAGCTTTAGTAAGTGGAAGTGTGAAAAATATTCCGAAAGAAAATGTAGAAGTAATTGATAACAACATGAATCTTCTTACAAAGAATTTATTTGATGCTTCAGGAAGTTTAGAAGAGGCTACAACTTCAGCAGAAAAGCAGCAACAACTTCAAAAAAATTATGAGAAAGATCTTCAAAATAGACTAGTTAGTATGTTGGAAGCTGTATATGGAAAGGACAAGGTTAAAGTTAATATTAACACAGATTTAGATTTTGATGCAGTTAAAACTAATTCTGTAACCTATGATCCTAAAAATGTAGTAGTTAGTGAACATAGCATTAAAGAGAAAAATCAGAATAATGCAGGTGGAAATAATACAAATGGTAGTGTAGTAGATAATAATATGGTAAATAGAACTACCCAAAATAATAATGGTAGTGAGACATCTTCTAGAGATGAAAATACTA
This sequence comes from Clostridium botulinum, assembly GCF_001276985.1. Lineage (GTDB taxonomy): Bacteria > Bacillota > Clostridia > Clostridiales > Clostridiaceae > Clostridium_F > Clostridium_F botulinum. The sequence goes on along the minus strand of NZ_LHUL01000026.1, from coordinate 205,749 downwards.
AAAATTATGAAATATCAAAAACTCAGCAGGATAGTATAAAGGCTCCAGGTTCTGTAAAAAGGTTAACAGCGTCTATTGTGTTAGATGGAAATATAGATGAAGAAACTAGAAGTGCTGTTAGAAATTTAGCTGTATCTGCTATAGGCTATGATGAAAAAAGAGGAGATACCATAAACGTAGAGGGTCTTCCATTTGATACAGCGGCTAAGGATAAAGTGAAAAAAGATTTAGAAGATATGCAAAAAGCTGAAAAAACAAAAGAAAGAATAAAATTGTTTACTGCTATAGGGCTAGGGGTACTACTGTTATTGGGAGCAATAATATTCTTTATTATTAAGAAACGAAACGAAGATGAAGAGTATGAAGAAGATGAAGAAGGTCTTGATATTTTAATAGATGATAACGACAGTGAAACTAAACAGGTTCCTAAGTTTAAACCTATAGATTTAGAAGCACAGGATGAAAAGACACATGTTGAAAATGAAATAAGAAAATATGCTAAGGACAAACCTGATCAAGTGGCGGAAATAATTAAATCATGGCTAGCAGAGGATGAGAGGTGATAATATATGGCTAAAGATGATAAATTAACAGGAGTTCAAAAAGCAGCGTTAAAACAGGACATATTAGAAGAATTTATACAAATAAATAAGGCTAAGGACTATATATTAGAAGGTGGATTTGAGTATGCAAAAAATCTTCTAGGAAAGGCTTTAGGTAGTCAAAAGGCAATAGAAATATTAGATAAGGTTACGGAGGCTACACAACAATTTAGACCTTTTGCAATAGCTAGAAAAGCAGACCCATCTCAGCTTTTAAATACTATATCTAATGAGCATCCTCAAACTATAGCTTTAGTTTTATGCTATATGCAATCAGATAAGGCAGGGCAAATATTGTCCTCCCTTCCTGAAGATTTGCAATCAGAGGTTGCTTATAGAATTGCTACAATGAGTGCTACTTCACCTATGGTGGTTAAAGAAATAGAAAAAGTATTAGATAGCAAGCTATCTTCAGTAGTTAGATCTGATGCTACAACAATAGGAGGAGTTCAAACTATTGTAGAGGTATTAAACCAAGTAGACAGAACTACAGAAAAGAACATTACAGAAGGACTACAAAGAGAGGATGCAGAATTAGCAGAAAAGATAAAGGAATCTATGTTCGTATTCGAAGATATAATAACTTTAGACGATGTAGCAATTCAAAGAGTTCTAAGAGAAGTAGAAACAAAGGATTTAGCTTTAGCTTTAAAGGGATCTTCAGAGGAAGTTGCCAATGTTATATTTAGAAATCAATCTAAGAGAGCCGCATCTTCTTTAAAAGAGGATATAGAATTCCTAGGTCCTGTAAGAATAATGGATGTAGAGAAGGCACAACAGGGCATAGTAAGTATAATAAGACGTTTAGACGAAGCTGGAGAGATAGTAATATCAAGAGGTGGCGAAGATGCAATCATTGTATAAAGTCATTAAAAAAAGCAGCGTAGTAAGACAGGGTGAAGAAAAAATAAAAACTAACTATAAAAAACCAGTAAGCTTAGAAATAGAAAAAGAAAAAGAAATAGAAGAAGAAAATTCTAAAAAATTTATAGATAGTTACGAGAATTTAGCGAGAAATATATTAGAAAATGCTAGAAAAAAATCTGAAGAGTTTTTGTCAAAGGCTTATGCTGAAGCTGAAGTTGTTGAAGAGGAAGCTTTTAAAAAGGGTCATGAGGAAGGCTTTCATAAAGGCTCAGAAGAAGGAAAAAAATCCGGTTATGAAGAAGCTTATGAAGCTTATATAGAAAAAGGGAAAAATGCCTATGAGGAAATGGTGCAAAAATCTAACAAATTATTGTTAGATACTGAAGCACAATATAATAGCTATTTAAAAGAAAAAGAAGAGGAAGTTAGAAATTTAGTTTTAACTATAGTAGAAGAAGTATTAAAACATGAGGTTAAGGATAAATCCTCTATGAACGAAATTATATATGAAAAGCTAGAGGAATCAAAAAAATCTGCCACCTTTATAGTTAAAAGTAATACTAATTATTATGAAGAAATAAAAGCTAAATCAGAGTTTTGGAAAAATCAACTTCCTTATAGAGGAGAAATATTTGTAATAGAAGATATTTCTTTAAAAGATGGAGAGGTTATTATAGAAACAGAACAAGGGAAAGTTATAGCTTCCTTAGATACTGCTTTAGATAAAATTAAAGAGCTATTAATAAATGAAAAATAAAAGTTATACAATTACTTTAAAGGATAAGGTGTGAATTTAATGTCCATGTTAGATATAGATTTTCAGAAAATAGAAAAAAGAATTAAAGAAACTAATTTTAACTACATGGAAGGTACCGTTAGGAAAGTTATAGGATTAACTGTAGAAGTTGAAGGAATAAAGGCTTTTGTAGGAGAGGTTTGTATTATATATAACGAAAAAAATCAAACAATTCCTTGTGAAGTAGTTGGCTTTAAAGAAGAAAATGTTATATTGATGCCTCTAGGAGAGCTTATAGGCATAGCTCCAGGATGCAAAGTGATACCTCAAGGAAAACCTCTTAGTGTTATATGCTCAGAGAATATATTAGGAAAAGTTTTAGACGGACTTGGTAATCCACTGGAGGGAGAAGAATTAATGGAGGGTAGTCCATATGCTTTAGACAGCGACCCTCCAGATCCTATGAAAAGAAGAAGAATAAAAGATGTTATACCTACGGGAATAAAAGCCATAGATGGATTTATAACTGTAGGGGAAGGACAGAGAATAGGTATATTTGCAGGTAGTGGAGTGGGTAAGAGTACTACTTTAGGTATGATTGCAAAATATGCAGAAGCAGACATAAACGTTATAGCTCTAATAGGAGAGAGAGGTAGAGAAGTAAGGGATTTTATAGAAAAAGATTTAGGAGAAGAAGGTCTTAAAAAGTCTGTTATAGTTTGTGCTACCTCTGATAAGCCTGCATTAGTTAGATTAAAGGGAGCTTTTACAGCTACAGCTATAGCAGAATATTTTAGAGACCAAGGGAAAAAGGTAATTCTTATGATGGATTCTGTAACAAGGTTTGCCATGGCTCAAAGAGAAATAGGACTAGCTATAGGGGAGCCGCCGGCAACCAAAGGTTACACACCTTCAGTATTTGCAAAATTACCAAGGCTTATGGAAAGATCAGGTATGTCTAACAAAGGATCTATAACAGCCTTTTATACAGTGCTAGTTGATGGAGATGATTTTAATGAACCTATTGCAGATGCTGTAAGAGGTATATTAGATGGACATATAGTTTTATCTAGAAGTTTAGCTGCTAAAAACCATTATCCAGCTATAGATATTTTAAGTAGTGTAAGCAGACTTATGTCAGAAATTGCTTCAAAGGAACATAAGAATGCAGCGGGAGTGGCAAGAGATCTTTTGGCCACTTATAAAAACTCAGAGGATCTTATAAATATAGGAGCTTATGTTAAGGGAAGTAATCCTAAAGTTGATATGGCTATACATTATCATGAATCAATACTATCTTTCTTAAAACAGGGTATTAGTGAGCAACATTCCTTTGAGGAAAGTACATCTATTCTTCAAGATATGTTTAAAAATTAAAAATACCTTTTATTAATTTAATAGTATAAAGAATTTATAAGTAAAATTAATACATTTAATTTAATAATATATTTTTGAATTTTGAAAGAAGGCAGGTAATTTAATGAAGGGATATTCCTTTAGACTTCAAAAACTTTTAGATATAAGAGAAAAAAAAGAAGAAGAAAGTAAAATGAAGTTTAAGCAGGCTCAAATGGAAAAAAATCATACAGAAGAAAAACTATTTAAATTAAAAAATAATTATAGTAAATACAGTAATATAAATTTAAATGACTCTATACTAGAAAAAAAAATAAGGCATAGTTATTTAAATTCTTTAAATTTTTGCATAAATGAAACAGCAAATGAATTACAGCAAAAACTTAAGATAGTAGAGGAAAGAAGAGAAGAATTAAAAACAAAACAAGTAGAAAGAAAAACTGTAGAAATTTTAAAAGAAAAGGATAAATTAGCCTTTGAAAAGGAACAAAATATGATAGAGCAAAGAAATAATGATGAATTTGCTCTCTATGCATTTATAAGAAATGCTGAAAGGAGGTGAGAAATGTGGAATTGAAAATAAGTGGATTTACTAAAATAGAAAATAATTCATCTACTAAGAAGCCTACTAGTCAAAGTGAAAAATCTTATTCTTTTAATGAAATATTAAACAATATATCTTCTAATAAAAGCTCTAGTAAAGATAAAAATGTTAGCACAAAACAGGATACTGAACAAGATAATAAAAAATGTTTAATTAAAGATGAAAACATAAATAGTAAAGACAGTAGCATTATATCAAAATTAAACAAAGAGGATATGCAAAAAATAAAGGATAAATTAAAAGAACAAGGTTTTTCTAAAGAAGAGTTAGATTCTATAAAGTCTTTAGATGATTTAAAAAAATTATTACAAAAGATTAAGGACGCTGGAGATTTAGATAGCTTTGCATCCTTAGTTAACTCTATATTACAATGTTTATATTCTGGACAAAATGTAAAATTAGGTAAAGAATTAGAACAAAATTTAGATAAATTAAAAGTTTTACTAAATAATTTATCTGAAGGTAACGGTAACAAGGAACAATTACTAATGGAGATAAAAGGTATTTTGGGTGAAGAATTTAATAAGCTAAATCTTACAGATAAAAATTCATTAGATGAAGATTTGTTAGAAACTTTTTCAAATAAGCTTCAAATGAAAATTGAAAAGGAGCCTAATGAAGAAAAATTAAGTCTTTTAAAAAATATTAAAAGTGAAATGGAAAATATTTTAAAGGAAGAATCTAATAATAAATTACCTGTAGAGCCTAAAATAGATATTAGTGAACCATTAGTATTAGAGGAAGAAACCGATTCTTCTAATTTAAAAGAAAATACTTCTAAAGAGGAGAAGCTCTTAAAGGGACTTTTAGAGGATAAAGAACAAGGAACAGGAGAAAAAATAAATAAAACTGTTAATTTTATGTCCCATCTTAAAAATTCTACGGACATAAACGAATTATCTTCAAATGAAACTTTAGGCAAATTAGTAATCAATAAGAATACTATGAATACTGACATAATCAAATCTATAAAATATATGGAATTAAATAATGTAAAAGATTTAACAGTAAAAATAATGCCAAAAGAATTAGGAGAAGTATTTATAAAACTAACTATGGAAGGTGGCATTATGAAAGCTAATATAGGAGCTAGTACAAAGGATGCCTATAATTTATTAAATTCCAATATGCAATTAATAGAAGATAAGCTTCAGAATTCTGGTATAAAAGTTCAAGAGCTTTCACTAAATATATACAATGAAGATACAACCTTCTTTAAACAGAGTAGTGAAAATGGGAAAAATAGTAACCCATCAAAATCAGAAAATAAAGCAGATTTATCATCTATGGATGAAATACCAGAAGAAGAAAATATAAGCGCTATAGATGGAAATGTAAATATCTTAGCTTAATATTAAAAAATGGAATGGAGGTGTAATATATGCCAACAGCAATTAATTCAAACTATTCCCCTTATACCGGTAAAACCAAAACTGAGGATAAAAAAGAAGATGAAAAAGGAATAATAGAAAAATTAAAAGAGAATACTGGTATTCAAACCGATAGAGGTACTAGGATTGTAAAAAAGGGGCAAGACCTTGATAAAAATGCTTTTTTTAAGATATTAGCTGCGGAACTTGCTAATCAAGATCCTACTAATGCAAAGGATGGGACAGAATATGTATCTCAGTTAGCGCAATTTTCATCTTTAGAGCAAATGGCTAATTTAAATAGCATGATGAAGTTAACAGGAGCCTCTAGCTTTATAGGTAAAGTGGTTCTACTTAGAAGGTTTGATGAACAGGGTAATCAATATGCAGGAATAGTAAGAAATGTAATAAAAAATGGTGATGAAGTTAAATTAAGTATAGAGTATGCTCCGGGAAAAGTTGGAGAATTTGCCATGGAGGATGTTCTAAATATTACAGATGATATAAACGAAAATTCTAAGTATAATAATGATTTATTAAATGCAGTAAGTTTGATAGGGAAAAATGTACTAATGGATGATGGAACAGAAAAACTATCAGGAGTGGTAAAAGGTGTAGTTAGAAATGGCCTAGGAGTAAGTATTAGGGTTACTGTAACAAAAGATGGCAAAGAGCAAGATATATATATACCATTTGAATATGTAACAAATGTTCAAGAAGATGGAGACTTTGGTGATATTGGAAAACCAGATGAAAAACCTTCTGAGGGAGGAGAAGAAGATAAAACCGGAGGAGAAGAAAAAAAATAAGGATGTGAAAAAATATGTCATTTAAAATCATAAATGGTAAATTACATTTAGTAGAAGATTATAATTACGCATCCTTAAAAAATAAAAATATTAAAAATGAACATAAAGTAGGAAGCTTTGAAGAATTATTAAACAAGAAACTAAATGACAACGATAAAATCAATAAAAAAAATAAGGAAGAAAGTTTTATAATATCAAAGCATGCCTTTGATAGGTTAAAATCTAGAGATATAAATCTATCAGAAGAAGATATGAATAGTATAAATAAAGCTATAAATATAGCCGATAAGAAGGGAAGCAGGGAGTGCTTAATATTATGCAAGGATGCAGCTTTAATAACCTCTATAAAAAATAGAACAATAATAACAGCTATGACAAAGGAAGAAAGTAAGGATAATGTTTTTACAAATATAGATAGTGCGGTAATAATATAAGCTGGACCTTTTTAGGAAGCTTTACTTTGTAGAATGAAGGATACAAAGTTATTACCCCTTAAAAAATTGGAGGAATTTTATATGTTAAGATCAATGTATTCAGGTATAAGTGGACTTAAAGCACAACAAACAAAATTAGACATAGTAGGTAATAATATAGCCAATGCTAATACTACGGCTTTTAAATCTCAAAGTATTAGATTTCAAGATATGTTAAGCCAAAATATGTCTAGTGCCACAGGACCAAGTGCTAATTTAGGAGGTACAAACCCAAGACAGGTAGGATTAGGTGTACAAGTAGCTGGTATATTCACTAAATTTACTACAGGAAACATGCAAACTACAGGAAGAAACTTAGATATGGCTGTAGACGGACCAGGATTTTTTATAGTAGGAAAAGGAGATATAACAAGTCAAACTAGTATTATTACAGAGGGCACTGATGATGCACAGGCTGGATCTATTGATGGTAAGAGTAGTACAATGGACATATCTTTTACAAGGGATGGTTCATTTACTTTAGATGACGAGGGAAATCTTTTAACCTCAGATGGATTTAGAATCATGGGATATGCTATGACTGATGGTACTGGTACAAGTTTAGCTTATGATGCAGGTACAGGAGAGGCAAAAATGGCATTTGTGGATGCAGATTCAAAGGCTTTAAAAGCAGCTGATGATAGTAAAAAATTAATTCCACTAAGAATACCTGACGAAATAGAGGTTGAAGGTAAAAAAGTAAGAGTTCAATCTTTTAGTATAGATAAGGATGGTCTTCTTGTGGCGTCATTAGTTAATGGAAAATCAGCAGCATTAGGACAAGTAGCCATGGCTTCTTTTAAAAATGAAGGTGGACTTGAAAAAATGGGTAAGAATTTATATAAAAATTCTGCAAACTCTGGAGAAGCGATAATTAGAACACCTCGTGGAACAGCTGAAGAAAATCGAAATGATAAAGGGTATGGAGACATGCTTAATGGTATGATTGAAATGTCTAATGTAGATTTGGCAGAAGAATTTACAGAAATGATAGTGGCTAATAGAGCCTTTCAAGCTTGCGGAAAGATGATAACCACAGGAGATGAAATACTTCAAGAGCTAGTTAACTTAAAGAGATAATAATTAATTAAGTAAGAGTTGATTTAATAAACATAAAAATAATGTAATAGTTAATAGTTTTATCTATTAACTATTACATTAAATATAAAAAATTTTTAGTGATGAAGTTGGAGTTTAAATATAAAATTTTTTAATTGTAAAAAGTATAGACTATAACTTTAAAAGTTAAATTTCCAATTTAAAATCATGAAATCTAAATTTTAAAACTTTAACTAATAAAGGGGGGGATTATAATGATTCAGCTAACAGGTATGAACCGTGAAGGCTTTACTTTGAATGCAGAACATATTGAAAAAATTGAACAGGTACCAGAAAGTTTAATCACCTTAGTAAATGGCAAAAAATATATAGTTACAGAAACACCAGATGAAATAATAGAAAAGGTCAAAAAATACAAAAGTGACATAATCACTTTAGGCATACAGGGGGAGTTTAGGAAATGAAAAAGAGAGATATATTAACACCTATAGGACTTGTTCTCTGCTTTGGACTTATTATATGGGGAATGGCTACAGGTGGATCTAGTCTTAAAGTGTTTTGGGATTTAGCGTCCGTATTTATAACCATAGGTGGATCTCTAACAGCCATGTTAATTACCTATCCTATAGATGAATTTAAGAGACTTTTTGTAGTTATAGTACAGACATTTAAAGATAATGGAATGTCTAATATAGATGTTATTCAAAATTTTGTAGACTTATCTAGAAAGGCTAGAAGAGAAGGTCTTCTTTCTCTAGAAGATGCTATAAATAATTTAACTGATGATTATATGAAAAAGGGCTTAAGAATGGTAGTAGATGGTATAGAACCAGAAACTATAAGAGACATTATGGAGCTTGAAATAGATGAAATGGAAAAAAGACATAAATCAGGGGCAGATATGCTTAAAACCTGGGGAGGATATTCACCAGCATTTGGTATGATAGGTACATTAATAGGCCTTATACAAATGCTTGCAAATCTTACAGACTCTAGTACTATAGCTTCAGGTATGGGAAAAGCTCTTATAACAACCTTCTATGGTTCTGTAATGGCAAATATGGTATTTAATCCCATGGGCGCCAATTTAATGTTTAAAAGTGGAGTAGAAGCTACCACAAGGGAAATGGTATTAGAAGGAGTTTTAGCAATTCAATCAGGAGTTAACCCAAGAATAATGGAAGAAAAGTTAGTTAGTTATTTTTCACCAACAGAAAGATTAGCTTATAATAAAGTACAAGTATCTGGGGAAGGAGCAGCTCAAAATGGCTAGGAGAAATAAAAAAGGTGGTGGCGGAGACGAAATAAGAGGTGATGAATGGCTTGCAACCTTTTCCGACACCATAACCCTATTGTTAACTTTCTTTATATTACTTTATTCTTTTTCTAGTGTAGACGCTCAAAAGTTTCAACAGGTGGCCTCTGCTATGCAGGTAGCCATGACAGGTCAATCTGGAGACAGTATTGTAGATTATAATATGAAAAATGGTGATATACCTTTAGTAGGAGAAACAACTAAACTAGGAAGAGAAACAGGTTCCGATGCAAAGGATGTATATAAGGAAGTAAATAAATTTGTAGATAAAAATAATCTTAAATCTTCTGTGGAAGTAAAAGAAGATGGCAGGGGAATCATAATACAGCTTAGAGACAATGTACTTTTTGAAATAGGTAGAGCTGATATTAAGCCACAAAGTAAACAAATAATGGATAAAATAAATGGTTTAATAGCCACGCTGCCCAATGAGGTAATTATAGAGGGACATACAGATAATGTACCTATTAAAAATGAAGTATATGGTTCAAATTGGGAGTTATCTACAGCTAGGGCAGTTAATGTTTTAAGATATTTTGTTGAAACTAAGAAACAAAATCCAGTAAGATTTACCGCAGCAGGATATGGAGAATATAGACCAATAGCACAAAATAATTCCGATGCTAACAGAGCAAAGAATAGAAGGGTAAATATAGTTATAGTTTCAAAAGAAAAGGAGAGTAGCAAAAAATGAGCGAGAAAAATGTAGAGACAAAAGGTGGAAGTTTAAAAAAAATAATAATAATAGTTCTTGTGTTAGTTATAGTTGGAGCAGGAGCTTTTGGAGGATATATGCTTTTTGCAAAGAATAAGAAAAATGCAAATAGTGCTAATCAAATGCCTGTAAATAATACTAATGTTATAAATTCACAGCAAACTAATGATGGAATGTATCCACAACAGGTAGTAGTTTCATCTAAAACTTACTCTTTAGATGAATTTTTAGTTAATTTAGCAGATGAAGATGGAAAAAGATTTGTAAAAGCAAAGATATTTATAGGCTATGAAGAAAAAAAATTAGCTAAAGAGCTAGAAAAAAAGAAACCTATATTAAGAGATGCGGTTATAGGGGTTTTAAGATCTAAAAAAGCTGCAGATATAAACCCTAAAAATATCGACAAAATAAAAGTAGAAATTATAAATAAAATTAGTCCTATGCTCGAAAAAGGTAGAATTAGCAGTATCTATTTTGATGATTTAATAGTACAATAGAAAATGTAAAAATAATATAAATTTTAAAAGCTTTTAAATAAAAGTGATTTTAAGTGTTGAAGGGACATAATTATGGATATGGAATTTATTGGAATGATTTTTAAAACTATTTTAGCCTTGGCTTTAGTGCTTTTACTTCTGTATTTGTCATTAAAGTTAGGAGGGGAAAAACTTCAAAAATTTCAAAATGGAAAATATATAAAAGTTTTAGAAAGGGTTCCATTATCAAAGGAAAATTTTGTATGTGTAGTTAAAATAGGTGAAAAAGCCTATATTATGACTTCAACTCCTCATAGTATAGAAAAAGTAACAGAATTATCTAAAGATGACACAGAGAAAATAGAAAATTTAAAAATTCAATCTATGCCACAGTATAATGATTTAAAGAAATTCTTAGAAAAAAAAGAACTAAATAAAATTTATGATAAACTTAAGTTAAATAAGCTAAAAAAGGAAGATAAATATGAAGAAAAGAAATAACAGAATGATGTTTATGGTTTTACTAGCTTTAGGTATAGTGTTTTTTTATTCCATGAAAGCCTATGCAGCACCACAAAATACCATGCCTATACCCAAAATAAATATTTCTGTAGATAATGCTAATAATCCCACGGAGTATGTAGATAATATAAAGCTGTTAATAATGTTAACTGTATTAACATTACTGCCATCTTTTATAGTAATGATGACAAGCTTTGTAAGAACAATTGTGGTATTTGGATTTTTAAGAAATGCTATGGGAACACAACAATCTCCACCTAATCAGGTAATGATTGGTCTAGCACTTTTTTTAACTTTATTTATAATGCAACCGGTATATAGCGAAATAAATACTAAGGCTATACAACCCTATATGAAAAATAAAATTACTCAAGAACAGGCAGTAGAAATAGGGGCCAAGCCTCTTAGACAATTTATGCTAAAGCAAACAAGGCAAAAGGATTTAAAATTGTTTGTGGAGCTCGCAAAGCCTAATTTTAAAGTAACAAAGGATAATGCACCTTTATATATAGTTGTACCTGCCTTTATAATAAGTGAGCTTAAAACAGCTTTTCAAATAGGATTTTTATTATTTATTCCATTTTTAATTATAGATTTAGTAGTAGCTAGTGTACTTATGTCTATGGGTATGTTTATGTTACCACCGGTCATGATATCTCTGCCCTTTAAGCTTTTGTTGTTTGTAATGGTAGACGGATGGTACCTTCTGGTGAAATCTTTAGTAATGAGTTTTGGTTAGGGGTGACTTAAATGAGCGAAAATATGGTTATGGGTATTATAAAAGATGCTATTCAGACAGGTCTTTTAATATCTGCTCCTATTTTGACAATATCTATATTAGTAGGTCTTATAATAAGTATATTTCAAGCTACAACACAGATTCAGGAACAAACGTTGACTTTTGTTCCAAAGCTTATAGCTGTAGCTGTAGTAGGTCTTTTAACTGGTAGTTGGATGTTACATCAATTATTAGCTTTTACAGAAAGAATTTTTGCAATGATAACTCAGGTTATAAAGTAAGGAAAGTAGAGAATACGCTAGGAGAGGATTTTTTTGATAAGTGCAGCCTATGCTACAGCCATAATTTTAATTTCTTTTAGGCTTTTTATTTTTTTTAGTATGGTACCTATATTTTTCCCAAAGGGAACCCCTGTAATAGGAAAAGTTTCGTTAGCTTTAATTATAGCTTATATGTTAGTTGGTTCTATAGATATTAGAAGTATAAATACTATAAATAATTCAACCGCACTAATATTTAATATTGTTAATGAAATTTTAGCAGGAGCCATTTTAGGATATATAACTAATGCTGCTTTTGTCTGTGCAAGGTATGCTGGCAACATGATGGATCTTCAGGTAGGATTCTCTATGATGACTATGTTTGATCCTAGCACTAATAGTAATGTAACCTTTTTAGAGAGAATATTATACTGGTTTAGTACCATTGTATTTTTCTTAATAGATGGTCATCATATGCTTATAAGGGCTTTAGTAGAAAGTTTTAATGTTATAAAATTAGGGGCCTTTTTCCTAAATCAAGAGGGTATAAAACATGTTCTAAATGTTTTTATACAATATTTTTACATAAGTATTAAAATAGCAGTACCTATTGTATTCATTATACTTATAACAGATTTAACTTTGGGATTAGTAGCTAGAACAGTGCCTCAATTAAATATAATGATTTTAGGACTTCCTATTAAAATACTAGTGGGCCTTACTGCTTTTGTATTTGCATTACCTTTGTTTTTGAAAGTTTTAAACTCTGCTTTTGGGATGTTACCAGATGCTATAAGAGGTTTTTATAAAACTATACCTGTTTTAATTATTTTTGCATCAGAAGAAAAAACAGAGGAAGCAACCCCTCGTAAAAAAATGGATGCAAGAAAAAAAGGGCAAGTAGCTAAAAGTAAAGAATTAGCCCTTGCATTTACTCTCTTGGCCTGTACTCTAGTGTTAGTAGCACTGGGGGAGTATGGAGCTAATGAACTTAAAGAAACTATGGCAGGATTTTTAAATAATTATCTTAATATGGAATTAAATTACAATAATTTGAATTCCTTAGCTATATTAACGGTTTTACGGGTAGGTAAAATAGTTTTACCTGTGGCTCTACCAATTATGTGCTTTGGTATAGCTGCTAATTATTTGCAAACAGGATTTTTATTTACAAAAGAACCCTTAAAACCAGATTTTAAAAAATTAAATCCTATAAATGGTTTTAAAAGAATGTTTTCACTAAGAACTGTAATGGAACTTCTAAAAGATTTAACTATAATAACTGTTGTTGGGATTGTAGGTTATAAATTTTTACAGGATAATTATTTAAAAATATTAAATTTAGGAACCTTAAGACCTTGGTATATGATAACAGGACTTTTATCTCTTGCAATATCTATATTTTTTAGGATAACTTTGATTATGCTTTTTATAGCTGTAGCAGATTATGTGTATCAAAAATACCAATATAATAAGGATTTAAAAATGACAAAGCAAGAGGTTAAAGAAGAATATAAACAAGATGAGGGAGATCCTCAAATTAAATCAAAAATAAAACAAAAACAAAGAGAAATGGCTATGCAAAGAATGATGCAGGAAGTTCCTAAAGCTACAGTGGTGGTTACAAACCCTACCCACATAGCAGTAGCACTAAGGTATGAAAAAGGAGATACTGCACCTAAGGTTGTGGCTAAGGGGGCAGATTATGTTGCTATAAAAATAAAAGATATAGCCAAAAATAATGAAGTTCCTGTAATAGAAAACAAGCCTTTAGCAAGGCTAATATATGAAAAGGTAGAAATTGATTCAGAAGTACCACAGGATATGTATGAAGCAGTAGCGGAAATATTAGCTATAGTTTATACTTTAAAAAAGAAAAAATAAACTAGGTATACAAAATGAGGTGATTTAGTGGAAGGTACTAATAATAGATTTAAAATAAAAAACAGTATAGATGTTATTGCAGCTTTTGGAGTTGTAGGGATTGTATTAATGATAATAATACCTCTTCCTTCTGCAATTTTAGATGTACTTTTAGCTTTTAATATAACTCTTTCTGTGGTTATAATTTTAATTACTATGTTTACCACAGAAGTTCTTCAGTTTTCATCTTTTCCTACATTACTATTAATAACTACTCTTTTTAGATTAGGGCTGAATATTTCTTCTACTAGACTTATACTAAGGGATGCCTATGCCGGAAAAATAATAGAAACCTTTGGAAGTCTTGTTACAGGAGGAAATTATGTTATAGGTATAATAATATTTCTTATTATAGTTATAATACAATTTGTAGTTATAACTAGTGGTGCGTCAAGAGTATCAGAGGTTTCTGCTAGATTTACTTTAGATGCTATGCCAGGAAAACAAATGAGTATAGATGCAGATTTAAATGCAGGACTTATAGATGAACAAGGAGCAAAAGAAAAAAGGCAAAATCTTCAAAAAGAAGCGGATTTTTATGGATCTATGGATGGTGCTTCTAAGTTTGTAAAGGGAGATGCGGTAGCAGGACTTATAATAACTTTTATAAATATAATTGCAGGTATAATAATAGGAGTTGTTATGCTGAAAATGGATATAGCTACAGCAGCTCAAACTTACATAAGACTTACTATAGGGGATGGACTTGTAGGACAAATACCGGCTCTTTTAATATCTACAGCATCTGGTATATTGGTTACTAGATCTGGAAGTGACGAAAATTTGGGAACAGTTCTTAGTAAACAATTAACAGGATTCCCAAAGGTTTTAGCCATAGCATCTGTAGTACTTTTATTTTTAGCTATGATTCCAGGGCTTCCTCATTTGGCTTTTTTAATATTAGCTATAGCTAATGCAGTGGCTGCTTATCTTTTATTCAAAGAAGCAAAAGAACAGGTTATTATACAGGAAGAAGCTCAGCAAATGGAAATTACAGAAATAGAAAGTAAAGAACCAGAAAACGTTATGAATCTAGTATCTGTAGAACCTATGGAAGTAGAAATAGGATATGGACTTATACCTTTAGCAGATGAATCCGCGGGAGGGGATCTTCTTCAAAGAATAACTTCTGTAAGAAGACAATGTGCTATTGAAATGGGAGTAGTAGTTCAACCTATAAGGATAAGAGATAATCTACAGCTTAAGACTAATGAATATATAATAAAAATTAGAGGAACCACTATAACAAAAGGAGAGCTTATGCCTAATATGCTTCTTTGTATGGATCCTACAGGAGAAGTAGAAATACCAGGAATAAAGGGGATAGAACCAGCCTTTGGACTTCCAGCTGTATGGATTAATAAAGACCAAAGAGAAGAGGCAGAACTTAAAGGTTTAACAGTGGTAGATCCTACTACAGTTATGGTTACTCATTTAACTGAGATAATAAAAAATCATTCCTATGAACTTTTAGGAAGACAGGAAGTAAAATTAATATTAGATTCCATGAAGGAAAAATATAGTGCCGTTACAGAGGAACTTATACCAGATCTTATGACTATAGGAGAAATTCAAAAGGTTCTTCAAAATCTATTAAAAGAAAGAGTATCCATAAAGGATATGGTTACTATATTAGAATCTTTAGCGGATAATTCTAGAAATACAAAAGACATAGAAGTTTTAACAGAGTACGTAAGATTTTCTTTGGCTAGAAGTATATGCAATCCGTTAATAGATGAAAATGGAGCGTTAACCGTAATAACTCTAGATACGAGTATTGAGCAAACTATAAACAATAATATACAAAAATCTATGCAGGGTTCTTTTCCTGCTTTAGATCCAGATACTACTAGTAATATACTAAATGGATTAAAACAAAAATTAGATGAAGTATATTTTTATAATAATCAAGCAGTAGTTTTGGTTTCACCAAATATAAGACCAGCTTTTAGAAGGCTTATAGAGATGGTATTTCCAGCGGTGAACGTACTTTCTTTAAATGAGGTACCTAACGATGTGGAGATAAGAACTGAAGGAGTGGTTACGCTACAATGAAAATAAAAAAATATGTAGTCAATGATATGAATGAAGCAATGACTAGAATTCGTTATGAACTTGGAGCAGATGCTATAATAATAAGTCAAAGAAAAATAAGAAAGGGAGGCTTTTTAGGCCTCTTTTCTAAAAAATCCTTAGAAGTTACTGCAGCTATAGATAATTATTCAACAGAAAAAAAATATAACTCTAATACTGTAAATAAAATTAATAAGGGAAATAATATAGAAGTTATTAAAAGGATGCTAGAAGAAAGAAATAATAATGTTAAATATGATAACAACATAAATCATGATACTAATGCATTAGATAGATATAAGGAAATTTTAGAATCTAAAAGTGAAGGCGCCCAAAATAAGAGTCTTAAAGGAAAAAAGTTTTCAGAATCAAAAGATTTAATGGATGAAATAAGAGATTTAAAGAAAATAGTTAAGGATATAGGAAAAAGCGAAAAATCTTATGCAGATGAAAATTCCTCATTAGTGAAATTTTTTAAGGATTTGGACTTAGAAGAAGAATTTATTGAAGAAATAATAAAAAAAGTAGGTAATTTAGAGGAGAATTTAGAAGAAAGAGAGAAAATAAAAAGAGTAATAGAAGATACTATAGATGTTAGAGTGAATTCTGTAGGTAAGGTTACTGTCTTGGTAGGGCCTACTGGTGTGGGTAAAACTACAACAATTGCAAAGTTAGCAGGTAAGCTTTCTTTAATAGATAAAAAGAAAGTAGGTCTCATAACTATAGATACCTATAGAATAGGTGCAGTAGAACAACTAAAAACTTACGCAGATATTATGAATATTCCATTTAAAGTAGTATTTTCTATTAAGGATATGGAAAAAGCTATTATAGATTTAGACTATTGTGATGTTATATTAGTAGATACTACAGGGAGAAGTAGTAAAAATATGATGCAGATATCAGAGTTAAGGGCTTTTATAGAAAAAATAAAAGAAAAATCAGTGCATTTAGTAATCAGTGCCTCTACTAAAAATAAGGATATAGAAACTATAGTAAAAGGGTATTCTATTTTAGAATATGAAAATATAATAATAACAAAGCTAGATGAAACTAGTATCTATGGTTCAATTTTAACTATATTAGATAAAGGTAAAAATCCTATTAGTTTTATAACCACAGGTCAAGATGTACCAGATGATATAAAGGAAGGAAACAAAGAGGAAATAGCAAAGATTGTATTAGGAGAGAATAAATTATGCTAGACCAGGCAGAAAAACTTAGACAATTAGTAAATAATAAGGCTGGAAGCGTAAATTCCCCTAAAATAATTACAGTAACATCTGGTAAAGGAGGAGTGGGAAAAAGTAATTTTGTAGTTAATTTAGCCATAACTCTTCAGAAAATGGGAAAAGAAGTGTTAATATTAGATGCAGATATAGGTATGGGGAATGATGATGTATTAATGGGAGTTATGCCTAGGTATAGTATATATGATATTATATTTAACAATAAAATTATAGAAGAGGTTTTAATAAAGGGACCCTTCGGTGTTAAATTACTTCCCGCCGGTACCGCAATAACAAATTTAGAAGGTATAACTGAAAATCAAATAGAAAAATTTATTAAGAACTTATCCACTTTAGAAGAGTTAGATTATATAATAATGGATACAGGTGCAGGAGTAAACAGAAGTGTGTTAGGATTTATTGCTTGTTCAGAGGAACTTATAATTCTAACTACACCGGAGCCTACAGCTATAACAGATGCCTATAGTTTATTGAAAGCAGTATCTCATTTTAATATAAAACAAAAGGCAAAATTAGTTGTAAATAAAGCCATAGATCAAGAAGATGGAAATATTACCTATAATAAATTTGGAAATGCTGTAAATAGATTTTTACGTATAGATTTAGAATATTTAGGATCTATACAAGAAGATAGAAAAGCAATACAGGCAGTTAGAAGACAAATGCCTTTTGTATTAGCATATCCCAATTGTGATGCATCTAAGGATATAGCTAATATTGCTAAGAATATATTAGGTGATGTTAAGAGTTATAATGATAATGTGAGTATAGAAGGATTTTTTAAAAAATTATTCAGTATATTTTCTTAGGGGGATGAGTATTCTTGAATAATAAAGATGAATTTAAGATTAATAATAGGGTAGAAATAGAGTGGGAGGATGGTTATTATAGAAGTATTATACAGGATGTAAATGAAGATACCATTTATATAAATATACCTGCTAATAAGGGGAAATATTTGCCACTAAACCATAATGATAAAGTAACTGTTTTTTATTTTCATGGTGAAAAGATATTTAAGTTTAGAACTATAGTAACAGGAAGAAAAATAGATAAAATACTACTTATAGCTTTAAAAAAACCACAGAAAATGAATAGAATTCAAAGAAGAAATTTTGTAAGAATAAGTTTAATTTTAAATACTTATGCCGCGCTAATAGATACTAAAAGAGATTTAAAAGAAATTTGTTATGCTAATAAATGCAATACTGAATTCGATTTTTTTGATGCTGATATTGTAGATATAAGTGGTGGTGGATTAAAACTTTCTACTAAAAAGGATATAGATTTTGGAGAAGAAATTATAGTGAATATTCCTTTTGAGAAGGAAAATATGGCTATAAAGGGTAAAATAATTAGAAAGCAAAATGAAAAAGAAAAATATATTTATGGAGTTAAATTTTTAGACATAGATGTATTAACTAGAGAAAAAATAATAAAATTTATTTTTTCTAAAATGAGAAAACAAGTGCATAGGCTATAGAGGAGGATAGGTCATGGCAATAGCTGATAATAATTTATATGTTAAAGAAGAGATAGTAAAAAAATATATTCCTTTAGTTAAATATATAGCCTCTAGGGTCATAATTGGTAAAACCAAATATATAGAATATGAGGACTTAGTTAGCTATGGTATGATCGGACTAATGGATGCTTTAAATAAGTTTGATGAATCTAAAGGAATGAAATTTTCTACTTATGCATCAATAAGAATAAAGGGTTCTATGATAGACGAATTGAGAAGAAATAGCCCCATATCCAAAGGGGCTATGGATAAATTAAATAGATATAATGAAGCTATAGAGAAACTTCAAAAGAAATTAAACAAAGAGCCAAACTTAATACAAATAGCAGATGAGTTAAACATATCTTTAAAAGAAGTAAGTGAAATTGAAAATTATATAAATTATATATCAGTAATTTCTCTAGAGGATTTAATATTTTCGTCAGAAGATGAGGTACCACTTATAGGAACTATAAAAGATGAAAAAAGTCCAAGCCCAGAAAAACATGTGGAAGAAAATGAACAGTTAGATTATTTAGCTAAAGCCATAGAACTTCTCAATGAAAAAGATAGGCTAGTAGTAACTCTGTATTATTATGAAGAACTAACTTTAAAGGAAATAGGAAAAATATTAAATGTATCTGAATCTAGAGTGTGTCAACTTCATAGCAGAGCTATAATCCATCTAAAGAAAGCTATGGCCAAGTTAAAATATAATTAATAAACGGAATTAATAGGGAGAATGAAAGATGATAGCTTTTTTATTAATTATTATAGGAACAACACTTATATTTATAAATTTTAAAGCTATAAAAAAAGAAAAGGGCTCTTTTAGTGAAGCTCTTAAAGGTAGTATGGAAAATATAGATGAATATAAGGAAGAAATAGGATTAATAAGAAAAGAATTTGCGGAAACATTAATAGATATTCAAAAAGAAATGGAATATTTAAAAAAAGAGCTAAATGTTTTAAAGCATACATACGAAAATAATATAGAAGTAGAAACTTTCTATAAGAAAAATCATAATACAAATTATCCTAAGGAAAATGATGATAATTTAATCCAATCTAAATACATAGATAACAAGAGCGAGAAAAATATTTCCAAGGAAATAAATAAAAAAATAATGGTAAATGAAATAGACACAAATAACCTAGAAAAAAACCATAAAAATCAAAAAGGTAGTTTAAAAAAGAAAAATAGTAAAAGTGATTATCATAAAAAAAGTATTGAAAAAGATAACTATAAAAATGGCTTAGAGAATAGCACAAAAGTTAATGAAGTAAGCAAACTCCTTGAAGAAGGACACACTGTAGAGGAAATATGTGAAATTCTTAATATAGGTAAGGGGGAAGTAATATTAATAAAAGAATTATATTCAAAATAAAAGAAATTATTACTTTTCTTTCCGATAGAAAAATTTTAATAGGTATAGGTATAGGTATAATTTTAGGTACAACTGTTATGATTGGAGTTAAGATAAATTATAATTTAAGTAAAAGTCAAATAGAAAGTAAAGCTAGAGGTTTAGGTATGGAATATCCCCAAGAAATGAAGGTTATAGACAAAACAAAAAAATAAATTATTTTTATATATTTAATTTTAAATATAAATTTATAAAGGAAAGTGAATGAGGTAGTGATAGTATGATAAGAAGTTTATATACGGCGGTTTCTGGCATGATATCTTTAGAAGCAAAGCAAGATACTATAAGCTCTAATTTATCTAATGCTTCTACAGTAGGATATAAATCAACCAATTTAGCTTTTAAAAAGTTTGAAGATGTATTAATGGAAAACTATGATAAAAAATTAGGTAATAAGAATATAAAGAATATTATTGGTGGCTTAAGTATGGGAAATAAAATAGATGAGGTGAATAATTTATTTACCCAAGGCATTATTCAAGACACAGGAAAGCCTACAGATTTTGCATTAGAAGGAAGAGGATTTTTTACTATAGAAAATAACGGAAGAAATTATTATACAAGAGACGGACATTTTCATGTAGATACTAGAGGATATTTAGTAAATGATTCAGGATACAATGTAATGGGAATAAATAGAAATACAGGAGCTAGAGAAGCCATATTCGTAGGAAATAAAACAATTGGTACAGATGCTAGTGGAAATATAAGTTTGAATGGAGTACCTTCCTATAGTTTTCAAGTAGCAGATTTTAATGATTATAATTCATTAAAAAAGATAGGGGACAACTTATTTGAAGGAAATAATCCTCAAAATATAAACGGTATAGTAAGACAAAATTCATTAGAAAAATCTAATGTAAATGTAACTAATGAAATGGTAAATATGTTAACAACAATGAGAAGTTTTGAAACGAATCAAAAAATTGTACAATCAATAGATGAAACTTTAGGGAAAACAGTTAATGAGGTTGGAGCAGCAAGATAAAATAAATTGAGATGATTAATATTATTTATATAAAATGTTTAAAGGGTGATGATTTTGTTAAGAGCTTTATGGAATAGTAAATCAGGCTTAATAGCCCAACAAAATAAATTAGATTCTATATCTAATAACTTAGCTAATGTAAATACCGTAGGATATAAAAGAGAAGATGTATCCTTTCAAGAATTAGTTCAAGAAACTTTAAAAAGAAAAGGATACCCAACTTCAGATAGACCAGAAATCCAAACAGGAACAGGTGTTAAGGCTACTAACTGGATAAGAGATACTCATCAGCAAGGGGCTCTTTTAACTACTGGAAATAAAACAGACTTAGCTATAGATGGACAAGGATTTTTTAGAGTGATTATGGCGGATGGCGATTATGCCTATGAAAGATCAGGTAATTTTCTAATAGATAGAAATGGAATGTTAGTAGATGAAAATGGTAATGCATTGGATATACAGTTGCAACAACCAGAAGGAATGCAGATTTTAAATAGAATAGGCGGATTTGATGCTAATAATATAAATATAGCAGAAGATGGATCTATTTCTGTAAGAGACACAGATGGATTGAATAAGGTAGTAGGCAAAATTAATATATATAATGCAGTAGGTGCAGATGCTTTCCTATCCATAGGAAGAAATTTGTATCTTCCTAGAGATGGGGTTAATGTTTTTGTTAATAATGATGTAAGTATACTTCAAGGATTTTTAGAAAACTCTAATGTAGATGCAGGTAAGGAAATGACAGAAATGATAATAACTCAAAGAGCCTTCGAATTAAGTTCAAGAGGTATAAAAACAGCAGATGAGATGTGGGGTATAGTAAATAATATGAGAAAATAAAGTAAATTTTAATTTGAGTTTTTACTATATCTTAAGCTTAGCTCCATAATTTAAAATAAGAAAACTATGAAGTACAAGATAAATTCTTTTATTTCATAGTTTTTTATTTGGAATAAATGGGATATGATATAGTTTAAAATAGATTTAATTTTAATATAGAAAATATAAAAAATACAAGTTATAAACGTATGATTAAGCTTTAGTGGTTCTTAATCTGGCAGAATTAAAAATTTTTTCTGTAAACAAATAAAAAATTAATCATATAATGTGTTGTAAGGAATTATATTTAAAGTATAAGGTTAATAATAATTTATAGGGGGATTTATAATGAATAGTAATATATATTACAGAAAAAAGCACTCATATAAGAATAGACCCTATTATTGTCCTATAAACAACATGTGGTTTTACCCATATATGTATATGAATCCATATACATCTTATATGCTTAACCCTTTTATGACTCCATATACGGATCCTTATATGAATGCATATTACGGAAATATGTGCTCTTATAAGGATAAAGCTCAATGTAGGGCCACTAGAGCTTATGGTGCAGATAATTATGGGTTCACAAAGGAAAATATATATCCAAAGCAATATGAAAAAGAAGTTTATATGAAAGAAGAAAATAAGAAAAGATTTTACGAGGAAGATTCTTTAGATGATATGGTAATATTTAATGAAGATGATAAAAATGAACATATTAAAAAAGAAAAAAAATTAGATAGGGCACAAGAGAAAATTTATGATTCAGATTTAGAATCTGCTTTTACAGAAAAAAAGGAGATTCAGCTAGAGAAAATTAATAAAGAGGCAGAAGTAGATGAATCAAAAGAAAAAGAACCATATAGAGGAATAAAAATAAATATGAGAAAGGTTCCTTTAAAGGAAATAACAGATTAGAATAGTCTTTCTATAGATTGTAATATCTTAATCTGTAAAAAAATTAAAATAAAGGTATTTTAATTTAAATAAATAGCTACAAAAATAAAGCATTTTAATTATTTTTATAGCTATTTATTTTATTATATTAATTTGATATGATAAGTTTTTAAAAGACTGAGCGCCAAACTAAAATTAAATTTATTTTGATACTCTTTTGAATAAATAAAAGCTGTTTACTTATTTTCTATTGCATTGGTAATTGGTGGTATTACTTGTTTTTTTCTTGATAATACTCCCTCAGCATATAAGGAACTATCTTTATCTAAGGATTTTCCAAAGGCTGAAGCTATAATTTCTTTTTTAGGTCCTATAACATATATAAAAGAACCTTCCTTTAGTAGGTCAGTTAATACTAAAATTAATCCTTCATAGCCTTCCTTTTTTACTTTTGATTCCATTAAATTTAACATATCTTTTTTTAATGGGTCGAAACTTGAAGGATCCATAGTGGATACTTGAGATACACCTATTTTCCCTCCACCTATAGTAAAGTTCTTAAAATCTTCATGAAATAATCCTTCTACAGTTTTTCCTTTTAAGGATGTACCTGCTTTAAACATCTCTACGGAATAGCTTTTAGGATCTATTTCTGCTATTTTAGCTAATTTGTCTAAGATTGTTTTATCTAATTCTGTGGAAGTTGGTGATTTAAATAATAATGTATCAGATATAATTGCAGAGGCTAATAAACCAGCTATTTCTTTTGATGGTGTAATATTATTCTCAAAGAACATATTTGCAATTATAGTAGATGTACTTCCTACTGGTTGATTTCTAAAGAATATAGGGGATGCAGTATTAACTCCACCGATTCTATGATGATCTATTATTTCCATTATTTCAGCTTCTTCTAAGCCTGGTACAGATTGACCAATTTCATTGTGGTCTACTAATATAACCTTTTTCTTTTTAGGTGATATTAAATGATATCTTGAAATAGTTCCTACTATTTTGTTGTTTTGGTCTACTACAGGATAGCTTCTAAATCTTGTTTTTAACATAACTTCTTTAATATCTTCTATAAAATCAGAAAGCTTGAAGCTTATTATATCAGAAGAAGTCATAATATAGCTAACAGGTATGCTTTGAGTTATAAGTACTGATGTTGTAAAGGTATCTTCCTCTGATATTAATATAGAGCATCCTAAATCTTTTGCTTTATTTAATATTTTATCTGATACTTTATGGGAACCTGTAACAACTAATAGATGGGCTTTGCAATCTAAAGCAGTCTCTTGAGAATCTTCTCTGTTTCCAAGGATAACTATATCTCCTTCTTTAACATAATTTTTAATATCATTAGCTTCCATAGCAGCTACTACTAAATTACCTGTGAATTTTTGCTTTTCTTCTTTTTTATAAGCAATTTTAGCATTCAAAGTATCTATAATATCTTCTATATTAGCATTACTTTTAGCTAATATGTCCTTTTGCCATACTCCCATATAAGTAGAACTTATATTAGATAGGGAAGCTAAACCAATCAATTTACCTTCTTCATCCTGTAAAGGCAAGGTCTTAACATTATTTTCTTCCATTATAGTCCAAGCTTTTTTTAAAGATAAATCTTTAGATATAGGAGTAACTTTATCTATATCTAAATCAGAAACTTGTGTTTTTACTGTATCTATAAGAGTTGGAGCTTCAACGTTAAAATAATCTAAAACAAATTTTGTTTCATTGTTTAACTCTCCAAGTCTTCCGGATACTATGTTTTCAAAGCCTAATTGTTTTTTAAAATCTGCGTATCCTAAAGAGGCACAGATAGAGTCAGAATCAGGATTTCTATGTCCTGTTATATAAATAAGGTCTTTCATTTAAATTTCCTCCTAATGATATTTTATATAATAAATTTCAGTATTAACTATTTTATCATAAAAATGAACATTAAGTTCAAATTTCTAAATTTTATTAATATTTAAAAATATCGTTTTTTTTCATAGCTTCGGATTATGTATCATATATTATTATATAAAAATATACAGCTGTACTTCAATATGTAATATAAATAATTAATATCTTTATAAACAGAGTATTTAATAAAATTCATTTATTTAAGTTCAAAAATATTCATAAAGTGCATCAATATTAATTATACATAATATAAGAAAACAGGTTAAGGGGGAATTAAAGTAATGAATGAGTCTAAAATAGATTTATATAAGGGGCTTACAACAAGAGAAGCACAAAAGCGTATTAAAAAATATGGGCCTAATGTTTTAAAAAAGAAGAAAAAAGTATCTCCTTTCAAAATATTTTTGGAACAGTTTAATGATTTTATTATATGGGTTCTAATAGTCGCTACTGCAATATCAGGATTTATGGGAGAAAAAGCGGATGCCATAACTATACTTATTATAGTAATAATGAATGCCATATTAGGATTTGTACAGGAATTTAAAACAGAAAAGTCACTAGAAGCATTAAATGAATTATCTTCTCCTACAGCTAAGGTTATAAGAGATTCTAGCGTAAAGGTTATAAATGCAGAAGAACTTGTTATAGGTGATTTGGTTATTTTAGAAAGTGGAGATAGAATTCCTGCAGATTGTATATTAGTAGAAGATAGTAGTTTCATGGCGGATGAATCTCTCTTAACAGGTGAATCTGTAGGGGTAGAAAAAAATAGTAGTTCTAAAAATAATAATGTTTATATGGGTACCGTTGTTTTAAAAGGAAGAGCAAAAGCAAAGGTTGTAGAAATAGGTATGGGAACAGAAATGGGCAAAATAGCAGAAATGCTAGATGATATACAGGTAGAAAAATCACCATTAAAAGAAAAACTGGCTTCCTTAGGAAAAGTTCTCGTTGTTCTATGTATTATAATATGTGTTATTGTAACTTTAACAGGCATATGGAGGGGACAAGATAAATATGAAATGTTCCTTTTAGGAGTAAGCTTAGCAGTAGCAGCTATTCCTGAAGGACTACCTGCTATAGTAACGGTAGCTTTAGCTTTAGGGGTATCTAGAATGCTTAAAAGGAATGCTTTAGTTAGAAAGTTACCTGCCGTGGAAACCTTAGGGTGCACATCCATTATATGTTCAGATAAGACTGGTACTTTAACAGAAAATAATATGACTGTTAAAAAGATGTATTATGATAATAAGATTTATAATTTAGACAATAGAAATTTCCCAGAGAATTTAATACTAAAGAAAATTTTTACTTATTGTAATGACTTTAACTTGGATATGAAGGAAAAAGATATAAATAAGAGTGTGCTAGGAGATCCCACAGAAACTGCTCTTGTTAAAGCTTTTTTTAGGGGTAAAAATGAAATAAAAAGTTTTACAGACAAAGGTAGAAGAATCTATGATAATCCCTTTGATTCTGATAGAAAGATGATGTCTGTTATAGTACAAGATGGGAGTGGAGAAACCTGTTATGTAAAAGGTGCTCCAGAAAGAGTTATAAAAAAATGCAAATATATATTAATTAGTGGGGAAGCACAAAAATTAACAGATAAGCACAGGCATGATGTAGAGAAAGCTATAGAAAAAATGTCCTATGAAGCATTACGCTGCATAGCTGGAGCTTATAAAAGAGAAGGACTTACAAGAAGTACAACTTTGGAGAATGATTTAATATTCGTAGGTGTCGCAGGTATAATAGATCCACCAAGAAGAGAAGT
Source organism: Clostridium botulinum (assembly GCF_001276985.1). Classification (GTDB taxonomy): domain Bacteria; phylum Bacillota; class Clostridia; order Clostridiales; family Clostridiaceae; genus Clostridium_F; species Clostridium_F botulinum. The sequence continues at coordinate 179,253 of NZ_LHUL01000026.1, read as the reverse complement.
TAAAGATGCAGTATTAAAATGTAAGATGGCGGGTATAAAGCCTATAATGATAACTGGAGATCATAAAAATACTGCCTATGCTATAGGAAAAGAATTAGATATTTGTAAAAATGAAAAAGAGGTTCTAGAGGGAGAGGAAATAGATAAATTAAGTGATAATGATTTAAATAAAAAATTGGATACTATTACAGTATTTGCGAGAGTTAACCCTAATCATAAATTGAGAATAGTAAAAGAATTTAAAAATAAAAATAAGATTGTAGCTATGACAGGAGATGGGGTAAATGATGCTCCAGCAGTTAAGGAAGCAGATATAGGTATATCTATGGGTATAACAGGTACTGATGTAACAAAGGAAGCCTCTTCTATGATTTTATTGGATGATAATTTTGCAACTATTGTAGCTTCAGTAGAGGAAGGAAGAGTTATATATGATAATATAAGAAAGTTTATAAGATATTTGCTTTCCTGTAATTTAGGAGAAGTTTTAACTATGTTTATAGCTTCACTCTTGTATTTACCGACACCATTACTTCCAATACAAATATTGTTTGTCAATTTAGCTACAGATGGATTACCAGCAATAGCTTTAGGTGTAGATCCGCCAGGTACAGATATAATGAGTGAAAAGCCTAGACCTAAAAATGAGAGTATATTTGCAAGAGGGTTAAAAGAAAAAATAATTATAAGAGGTTCTTTAATTGGTGTTTGTACTGTACTTTCTTTTATGGCAGGATCTTATTATGGATTTACCTTAGAGACTTGTAGAACCTTAGCTTTAAGTACACTTATAATGTCACAACTTATACATGTTTTCGAATGTAGATCTGAAAGACATTCTATATTTGAAATTAAATATTTTACTAATATATATTTAGTAGGAGCGGTAGCAATATCTATAGTTATGCTTATAAGTATTTTATATATACCTTTTATGCAGAATGTATTTCATACAGTTTCTCTTAATTTAGCTCAATGGCTTATAGTAATTTTCTTCTCTGGAACCATTGCATTTATAAATAGTCTTTATTTATATATGAAAAAATAATTGTAAAAAATGGGGTATCAATGATTTTGGAGGTACTATGAAAAAAATTATTAAATCCCTTATGATTATATGTTTAATAGGGATTTTCAGCTTTATTATAACTAAGCATTATTATGAAAATAATAAAGTTAAGCTTTATAATGATAAACTTAATTGTGTTTTAAAATATAAGGGGTTAAAAGAAGCTAAAGATTTTGTTTTAGATAAGGAAGGGAATTTCTATATAGCTTTTAAAGATAAGATACAGTTCATAGATGTGAAAGGTAAAAGTTATGACATATTAAAGAAGGAAAACTTAAATATAACTAGTTTAGCCAATAGGGATAAACATTTATATTTTACTTCTAATAATGAACTTTATTCTTATGATATAGAAAAAAAGAAGGAAAAGGTTTTAATAAGTAATTTGCCTAATATGGGAGATTACAATAAAAGTCTTATTTTAATAAATGATGATTATTTGTATTTAACTATTGGAGCTGCTACTAATTCAGCAGTGGTAGGTAAAGATAATAAATGGTTTAGTAGCTCTCCTTTCTTTTGCGATGTATCCCCCTTCCCTCTTATATTAAATGGTAAAAATTTTGGAAAGGAAGGTACAGGAGCTTTTAGCACTTATGGAACTAAGGCAGTAAGAGGTCAAAGGGTAGCAGAACACTTTCCAGGAAATTCTAGTGTTATAATATATAATCTAAAAAAAGAAGGAATGGAAACCTATGCCTGGGGTATAAGAAATTTTAAGGGAATAGCTTTTAATAGTAAGGGAAAGATCCTAGCTTCTGTAGGTGGAATGGAATTTAGAGGGGAGAGGCCTGTAAAAGGAGACAGAGACTATATTTATGAAATAAATAAGGGTACTTGGTATGGATGGCCTGATTATTCGGGAGGAGATCCTATAAATTCTCCTAGATTTAAGGGAAAAGGCAATAAACCTGTAGGTTTTGTTTTGGATAAACATCCTTCTACTAATCCACCAGCACCATTATATCAACATAAAGCATTAAATTCCTTAGGAACTATTGCAGTAGATCATACTGGAGATATATTTTCAAAGGATTCCATAATATTTTATGAAAAGAATGAAAAAGCCTTATATTCTTTAGATGATTTAGGTATAATAAAAAAAGAAGTAGAATTTGAAAAAGCAAATATACAAAGTATAAAAATAATTAATGAAAATTTAATTGTATTAGACAACAATAAAGGATACTTATATATTATAAATAAAGGAAATTAATTAAAAGAAAGAAGGTTCCTAATGATAAAAAAACTTGAAAAAACTTATGGAAGTGCTTTAAAAGGAGTATTTTTTGCAGTGAACCCTTTAAAAAAGAAAATGCTTAAAACTAACTGTACTGTGCATAAATATATAGATATTAAAGCAGTGGATTTGCTTAAAATAGAGGGCTATGAAAAAGAATACGAGTTTTTTAAAAAATATATAAAGCACATAAATAACGGGGTTTCTTGGGCAGATCAGGATTTTAAAAGTTCTAATCATTTTTATCATGTAAGCAAAGGAAAAGGATTATATGGCTTTTCTGATGCATTAACAGAGTGCAGGAAGTACTATAAAAACGCAAAAGGAAGTTTTAATAATGGTAATATAGAAAAAAGTTTATTTTATTTAGGTGCTGCCTGTCATTTAATACAGGATGCTACAGTGCCTCAACATGTAAATAACAAACTTTTAAAAAGTCATAGAAAATTTGAGCTCTGGATAATAAGTAAGCTTATGACAGATTATTCTTTTGATGCAGAAGAAGGAATAATTAAATATAATGAACTACAAGATTTTATAATAAATAATGCTATAATGGCTAACGACACCTATTTAAGGAGCATAAATATAAAAAACACAGACAAAAGATATGCTAAAATAGCTACCACTATAATACATGAAGCCCAAAAGACTACTGCAGGATTTTTACTATTATTTTATGAAGAAATGAAGGTAAAAAATAAGATTCTCCTTTAAGAGGAGGATTTTTTTTTTTATTGTAGAATAGTATACAATTAAGAATTATTTATATATAATGATTATTTTTAATATAAATAAAAAATCTTCTCCTTTGCTACAGTTTGAAATTAAAATAATTATTTTGATTATAGAAAAATGGTAAAGTGAACTTGGGGAATATGTAAAGAGGTGAGCATTATAAAAGAAATTGTTATTAATATGGAAAATGAAATTTTTAGGGGCAATTTATTAGATGTAGGCACGGATAATTATGGAATAATATACAACATATATAAACAATATAATGAGGATTCAAACTTAGAATATATAAATGGAGCAGAGGAAAAGGAAAGCATAAAAGAAGGTTATTATGATAACTGTATTTTATTGTTTTCCTTTAGCAATATATTTTTCAAAAAAAATAGGATGAATCTTATACAGGAGATATATAAGTACTTAAAGAAAGGAGGGAATGTTTATATTTGGGACATTGATAAAAAAATAAAGGAAACCTTTAACGGAAAAATAAAAATTTTATTGCCAGAAGAAAAAGTGAAAAATATATCTATAAAGGATTTAAATGTGCTGAAAGATAGTTCCATAGATACTACTATAAAATTATTAGATCCTTATTTTGAAATAAAAGATTTGAAATCTTCCGATGGAGTGTATTACATAAAAGGGAAGAAAAAAATAAATACTAATACCAAAGAGGACGAAAAGAGGAAGGAAGAAATTAATGAAAGCACTATTAGTAGCCATTAACTCTAAATATATTCATAGTAATCTAGCTCTTAGATATTTAAGAGCTAATACAGAGGATTTAAATTATGAGTGTGTGTTAAAAGAATTTACTATAAATGATAGAAAAGAAAATATATTAGAAAAAATAATTATGGAAAAAGCTGATTTAGTGGCTTTTTCTTGCTATATATGGAATTTAGAATATGTAGAGGAACTAGCAAATTTAATTAAATTAGTAAAGCCTTCTACAGAAATAGTTTTTGGGGGACCAGAAGTTTCATATGATAGTGAAAGTTTTCTAAGGAAAGTCCCTGGAGAATATGTTATAGAGGGAGAAGGAGAAGAAACCTTTAGAGAATTTATTAAATGCAAAATAGAAAATAAAAGCGTAGATAGGGTAAAGGGGCTATATAGTAAGACATTAAATGGTATAGAGTATACTGGGGAAAGACATAATATTTCTATGGATTCGGTAGTATTTCCTTATAAAGAAGAGGAAGATTTAAAAAATAAAATAGTTTATTACGAGGCTTCAAGGGGGTGTCCTTTTAAGTGTAAGTATTGTTTGTCTTCCACACTGCACGGGGTAAGATTTCATGACATAGAAAGAGTAAAGAAAGAAATTAAATTTTTAGTAGATAAAAATGTTAAGCTTATTAAATTCGTAGATAGAACTTTTAATTGTAATCACAAATTTGCAATGAGAATATGGGAGTATATTCTGAATCTTGATACAGATGCCACTTTTCATTTTGAAATATCCGCTGACTTGCTTACAAAGGAAGAGTTAGAAATTTTAAGCAAAGGGAAAGAGGGCAGGATTCAATTTGAAGTGGGAGTTCAAACTACTAATAATGAAGTTTTAAAAAATATAAATAGACATGTAAATTTTGAAACTATTAAAGAAAAGGTAGAGGAGCTTAAAAATCTTAAGAATATAAAGCAACATTTAGATCTCATCGCAGGGCTGCCAGGAGAGGATTATAACTCTTTTAAAAATTCTTTCAATGATGTTTATAGTATAGAGCCTGAGGAAATACAATTAGGGTTTTTAAAACTTTTAAAGGGATCTCCTATGAGGCTAGAGGCAGAAAAGTGGCGGATGGTATATTCACCTTATCCTCCTTATGAAATATTAAGCACAAAGGACATAAGTTATGAGGAGCTTCTTATACTAAAAAAAGTAGAAGCTGTAGTAGATAAATATTATAATTCAGGGAAATTTAACAATATACTAAAATATTTCAGTTCAGAATTTAAAAAGCCCTTCGATTTTTATTATACTTTAGCTATGTTTTGCAATAATAAAGGATATTTTGACAGAAATATATCTGGACCCCAATACTATAAGGTTTTTATAGAATTTAACGAAGAAGTTCTAAAGAAAGATAGCTTATTTTTAAAAGAAGTAATAAAATATGATTATTTAAAATTTAATAAAAAGCAATGGTTGCCAGAGTTTTTAATTAGAGATATAGATAAAAAAATTAAAATAAGTTTAAAAGAGAAGATACTAAAAAATGAAGTACAAATATCAGATAATATTCATATAGAAAAATTTTTGGTGGACATAGAAAAATTTATAAAGGAAGGTATAAAAGAAAAAAGAGAAATATACGCTATATTTTCCCAAGAAGATATAGAAAGTATAATTTTTTTAACAAACTACAAATAGGACTAAAAAAATAAAGAAAATTCAAAAAAATCAAAAAAGGCACTATAAAATGAAGTTCAATTATTCGATAATATTCATATAGAGAAATATATGTCATATTTGACGAAAAAGATAGAGAAAATATAATTTTTTTGGAAAACAAGGAATAAATATTACCTATGAGGAATTTTCACCAGAAAATTAGTATTGATAAGTATTGCCAATAAGTATAATTAGTATTATACTTAGATATAAATAATTATAAAGATGTATTGAATACCATATTAAGTGGTATTCGATTATTAGACCTGCAAGGGGGTGATATTTTGGCAAAGGATGCAATTAAAGAAATTAAAGCGGCAGAGGAAAGAGCTAATGAAATTATTAAAAATGCTCAAATTAAAAGCAAGGAACTAGTAAAGGCAGCAGCTAAAAAGGCTGAGGACCAGTATGGGGATATAATTAATAAGGCTCAAATGGAAGCAAAAAAGATTATGGAAGATAGTATAGATCAAGCGGAAAAGGAAGCTGAGCCTATACTGAAAGAGGGGGAAAAATCCTTAGAAATTATAAAAAATATTTCTAAGGATAAATTTGAAAAGGCTGCAAATATAGTGATTGAGAGGATAGTGAAAGTTAATGGGAATAGCTAAGATGAAAAGATTTACTTTATTAGCCCTTAAATCACATAAGGAATCTCTTTTTGAAGCTATGCAAAAGTTTCAAGAAGTACAATTTGTTAACCTACAAGAAGAAAAGTCAGAAAAGCTAGAGTTTATGCAAAATGATTGTCAATCAGAATTGATATCAGACTTGGAAGGTAAACAAGCAAGACTTAAATTTTGTTTAGATATTTTAGAAAGATATGTAGAAAAAGAAAAAGGACTTAAGGCTCTTATGCAAGGTAAGAAGTCCATGAACTATAATGAGCTCAAAAATTTAGGCGAGAAGATAGAGTGGATAAGTATTTATAATGCTCTAAAAGAAAAGGATACAAAGCTTAGTGCCTTAAAAAATGAAATATCTAAACCAAAAGGTGAAATAAAAGCATTGGAGCCTTGGACTAATTTTGATGAAAAAATTAGTAAGGCTAAGTTTAATACTAGTACTTCCTATTTAGGGGTATTACCTTTAAATTACAAAGATGAGTTTAGGGAATCTTTTGATTCAGAGATACCAGTTTCTTATGTAGAAACTATAGGGGAAAATAAAGATGGAGTTTATTTGTTTATAGTATTTCACAATAATTACTTTAAAGAAGCTTCAGAATTATTAAAAAGATATGGTTTTAGTAAAATAGCTTTTAACTATGATGATTCTCCTAAAGAGACTATAAAAGCTTTAGAAGAAGAAATAAAATCTATTAAAAAAGAAGAAATAAAAACTATACAAGAAATTAAAGCCTTTGTTGATAAGGCAGAAGATCTTCAAATAGCTTATGAGTATATTAGTTTACAAGTTGATAGGGCAAAAGCATCTATAAATATTTTAAAGACTAATAAAGTAGTGGCTATGGAAGGTTGGGTACCAGAGGACTCTATGAAAGAATTAGAAGGTTTAATAAGACAATCCGAAGGTGAGTTATATTATATAGAATTTAATGATCCTTTAGATGAAGAAGAAGAAAAGGTTCCAATAATGCTAAAAAATAATAAGATAGTTGAGCCTTTTGAATCTATTACAGCTATGTATAGCCTTCCGAAGTATAAGGAAATAGATCCTACACCAGCCTTAGTACCTTTTTATCTAATATTCTTTGGAATGATGTTATCAGATGCAGGTTATGGTTTAGTTATGCTGATAGCTACTTTGCTAGCTCTTAAAACTATACCAATGGAAAAAGCAACTAAACAAATGATTAAGTTATTATATTACTTAAGTTATCCAACCATAGTTTGGGGCGCGCTTTATGGCAGTTATTTTGGAGGTATTATAAACATACCGGCCATATGGGTAAAACCAGAGGATAGTGTATCATCAATTTTAATTATATCTATAGTTTTTGGTATAATTCACCTATATACAGGACTTGGTGTAAAAGCTTATATGTTAATTAGAAACAAAAGATATAAAGATGCATTTTACGATGTAGGTTTATGGTATATAACTTTAACTACAGCTATAATTATAGTAGCTGCAAATTTCGGAAATATAACTGCATTAAATCCATACACAAACCCTTGTAAATATATAATGTATGCAGGTATGGTAGGTTTAGTTTTAACTCAAGGTAGAGAAAACAAAACAATAGGAGCAAAACTTGGTGCAGGTTTATATGGATTATATGGTATTACAAGTTATGTAGGAGATATAGTTTCTTATTCAAGGCTTATGGCTTTGGGGCTTGCTACAGGATTTATAGGTGGAGCTTTTAACTTAATGATAAGCCTTTTAGGTAATGGAGTTAAAGCCTGGGTATTTGGAACATTAATATTTGTTATAGGTCACGTATTTAATTTGCTTATAAATGCATTAGGTGCTTATGTTCACACTTGTAGATTACAGTATGTTGAATATTTCGGTAAGTTTTATGAAGGGGGAGGAAAACCATTTACTCCTTTCAAACCAAATAATAAATACATTAACATAATAAAAGATTAGGAGGAGTCTATTATGGAAAATACAACATTAATGAATTTTTTAACACAAAACGGAGGAGCAATATTTGCTGCCATGGGTGTAGCATTAGCGGCTATAATGCCGGGAATAGGATCAGCAAGAGGTGTTGGTTTAGTAGGGGAAGCAGCTTCAGGACTTATTACAGAAGAACCAGAAAAATTTGGTAAAGCCCTTATATTACAATTACTACCAGGTACACAAGGGTTATATGGTTTCGTTATAGCTCTTATGGCATCAGGTAAAATTACAGAAGGAATAGATTTAAAAACAGGTTTATTTATTTTAGCAGCATGTTTACCAGTAGCTTTTGCAGGTTGGAAATCAGCTATATCACAAGCTAAGGTTGCAGCAGCTTCTGTATCAATACTTGCAAAAAGACCAGAACATAATACTAAAGGTATCATTTTAACAGTAATGGTTGAAACTTATGCATTATTAGGATTCGTTATGTCTGTTTTAATGTTGAGATAGTATCCCTACAGGAATTATGATTAAGGGAGTGATATTTGTTGTCTAACTTAGAGAATTTAACTTCAAAAATAATTGAAGATGCAAATAAAGAGGCAGAAGAATTATTAAGTGAAGCCAAAAAAGAAGAAAATAAAATAGTAGATGAAAAAGTAAAAAAAGGAAATAAAGCTAAAGAACAAATAATAGAAAAATCTAAAAGAGAAGCAAAAACTAAGGCTGAAAGAATTATTTCTAATACCCATCTAAAAATTAGAAATAATAAACTAGAGGCAAAACAGGAAATGATAAACAAAGTTTTTGATGAAGCCGTTATAAAACTTCAAAATCTTTCAAAGGATGAATATTTAGATTTTGTAAAAAGTAGCATTTTATCTTTAGATATAGAAGGCGATGAAGAAATTATAATATCACCTAATGATAAAGATAAGATGGACGTTAACTTTATGCTTACTTTAAACAATAAATTAAAAGCTAAAGGCAAAAAAGGATTACTAAAGATAAGTAATGAAAATAGAAATATTAAAGGTGGTTTTATACTATATAAAAATGGTATAGAAATAAATAACTCCTTTGAAGCTTTAGTAGATTCTTTAAGGGATGAACTAGAACAGGAAATTATAGAGGCTTTATTTAGTTAGCAAGGAGGATAACTATGGATAATTTAAATTATGCTCATGCTGTAGGTAGACTTAGAGTTCTCGAAACAAGACTCTTAGATAAAACTAAAATAGAGAGAATGATAGATAGTTCATCTCCAGAAGAAGCTATAAAAATACTAGAAGAAACAGAGTATTCTAATTACATGGCTTCAGTTAATAGACCTGAAGATTATGAAATTATCTTAAAGGAAGCTTTAAATGGTTTGTATAAGCTTATGTATGAAATAACACCAGAAAATTTAGTTGTAGATGTTATGAGTACAAGATATGATTATCATAATATAAAAGTTCTTATAAAAGAACATATATTAGAGAAGGATTTAAGTAATATTTATATATCTTTAGGTACTGTTAATATAAATTTATTAAAGGAGTATTTGTCATCAAAGAAATCTAAGGATGTAAACCCTATAATGGCAGAAGGAATTTCAAAAGCATTAGAGGCTTTTGACAAAGATAAAGATCCTCAAATGATAGATATAGTATTAGATAGCTATATGTATAAGGATATGTTTTATAAAGCTTCAAAGCTAGATGATAAATTTTTAAAAGAATATATAAAAATGCATATAGATTTTACTAATATAAAAACTCTATTAAGGGCTAAAAAGCAAGAGAAGGATAGAAGTTTTTTAAATGAAGTAATTATAAAAGATGGAAATATTAATAAGGATGTGTATATGGATCTATTAAATGAACCAGAGGAAAATATCCTTAAAAAATTACCAGGCAGCTTATATGAAAGAATACTTGCAGAAGGTATTGAAGATTATATAAATACAGGAAAACTTAATTACTTTGAAAAGCTTTCAGATAACTTTCTTATGGAATATGTAAAGAAAGCCAAATATATAACTTTTGGATTAGAACCTATTATAGGATTTATAATTGGAAAAGAAACTGAAATAAAGGTCTTAAGAATTATAATGATAGGTAAATTAAATAGCGTAGCACCAGAAGTTATAAGAGAAAGGCTGCGTGATATATATGTTTAAAATAGGAGTTGTTGGAGATAAAGATTCTATTCTAGCTTTTAAAGCTTTGGGTATAGATGTATATCCAGTAGTTGGACCAGAAGAGGGAAAACGAACTATTGATAAAATGGCTGCGGAAAAATATGCTATTATATTTGTTACAGAACAAATAGCTAAGGATTTAGAAGAAACTATTGAGAGATATAATAGAGAATTAATTCCTGCCGTTATACTTATTCCTAGTAATCAGGGCTCTCTAAATATTGGTATGAAGAGAATAAATGATAATGTGGAAAAAGCAGTTGGTGTTAATATTTTATAAGGAAGGTAGGTAGGTGAACTTGAAGACAGGACGTGTTTTAAAGATATCTGGACCTTTAGTTGTTGCTGAAGGAATGGAAGAGGCAAACATATATGACGTTGTAAAAGTTGGTGAAAAACGTCTTATTGGTGAAATAATAGAAATGAGAGAAGATAGAGCTTCAATTCAGGTTTACGAAGAAACTGCAGGTTTAGCACCAGGAGATCCAGTAATAACTACTGGAGAACCTTTAAGTGTTGAATTAGGACCTGGGTTAATAGAAGCCATGTTTGATGGAATACAAAGGCCTTTAAATGCCATAAAAGCAAAGGCTGGAGATTTTATAACAAAAGGAGTAGAAGTTCATTCATTAGATAGAGATAAAAAATGGCACTTTACTCCAGTTAAAAAAGTAGGAGATACTGTTGAAGCAGGAGATGTAATAGGTATCGTTCAAGAAACTTCTATAGTAGAACACAAAATAATGGTTCCTTATGGTATAAAAGGAACTATAGAGACTATAGAAGAAGGAGATTTCACTGTAGTTGATACTGTAGCAAAAGTTAAGGATAAAGATAAAGTTTCTGACTTAATGATGATGCAAAAATGGCCTGTTAGAAGGGGAAGACCTTATGGCAGAAAACTTAATCCAGCACAACCTATGATAACAGGTCAAAGGGTTATAGATACATTCTTCCCAGTTACAAAGGGTGGTACAGCTTGTGTTCCAGGACCTTTTGGTAGTGGAAAAACTGTTGTACAACATCAATTGGCTAAATGGGCGGATGCTCAAATAGTTGTCTATATTGGTTGTGGAGAACGTGGTAATGAAATGACAGACGTTCTTAATGAATTCCCAGAACTAAAAGATCCTAAAACTGGTGAACCATTAATGAAAAGAACTGTACTTATAGCAAATACATCTAATATGCCCGTTGCAGCCAGAGAAGCTTCTATATATACTGGAATAACTATAGGAGAATATTTTAGAGATATGGGATATTCTATTGCACTAATGGCAGATTCTACATCTCGTTGGGCAGAAGCTCTTCGTGAAATGTCAGGAAGACTTGAAGAAATGCCCGGTGATGAAGGTTACCCAGCATACTTAGGATCAAGAGCAGCAGAATTCTATGAAAGAGCAGGTAATGTGGTATCTATAGGATCTGAGGAAAGAGAAGGTGCCCTAACAGTTATAGGTGCTGTATCCCCTCCAGGAGGAGACTTATCAGAACCAGTTACGCAGGCTACTTTAAGAATAGTTAAAGTATTCTGGGGATTAGATGCACAACTTGCATATAGAAGACATTTCCCGGCTATAAATTGGTTAAATTCCTATTCATTGTATATAGAAAAAATAAGCCCTTGGATGGATGAAAATGTAGCATCTGATTGGACAGCACTTAGAATTAAGGCTATGTCACTTCTTCAAGAAGAAGCTAGCTTAGAAGAAATAGTTAGACTTGTAGGTATAGATGCTTTATCTGAAAAGGATAGATTAAAACTTGAAGTTGCAAAATCTTTAAGAGAAGATTACTTGCAACAAAATGCCTTCCATGAAGTAGATACTTATGCTTCATTAGGAAAGCAATATAAGATGTTAAAGTTAGTTTTATTCTTCTATGATGAAGCTCAAAGAGCATTAAATGCAGGCGTATACCTAAAAGAACTTTTAGACTTAGAAGTTAGAGATAAAATAGCAAGAGCAAAATATATTTCAGAGGAAAATATAGAAAATATAGATGCAATATTTAATGAATTATCAGAGGTAATAGACCAATTAATCAGCAAAGGAGGTATAATGAATGCTTAAGGAATATAGAACAGTTAAAGAAGTAGTTGGGCCACTTATGCTGGTTGATCAAGTAGATGGCGTTAGTTTTGATGAACTTGTTGAAATAGAACTTCACAATGGAGAGAAAAGACGTGGAAAAGTTCTAGAAATAAATAAAGATAAAGCTATGGTTCAGTTATTTGAAGGTTCAGCTGGAATAAACCTTAAAGGAGCTAAAGTTAAATTCTTAGGCAAACCTCTAGAATTAGGTGTTTCTGAAGATATGTTAGGAAGAGTATTTGATGGACTTGGTAATCCTAAAGATGGTGGTCCTAAAATAATTCCTGATAAAAAATTAGATATAAATGGTATACCTATAAATCCAGTAGCAAGAAACTATCCAGATGAATTTATTCAAACAGGAGTTTCAGCTATAGATGGACTTAACACTTTGGTTAGAGGACAAAAGCTTCCTGTTTTCTCAGGATCCGGTCTTCCTCATGCAGAACTTGCGGCTCAAATTGCAAGACAGGCAAAGGTTTTAAATTCAGATTCAAAATTTGCCGTTGTATTTGCAGCTATAGGAACAACTTTTGAAGAAGCTCAATATTTTATTGATGACTTTACCAAAACAGGAGCTATAGATAGAGCGGTTTTATTTATAAATTTAGCTAATGATCCAGCGATAGAAAGAATTGCAACACCTAGAATGGCTCTCACTGCAGCTGAATATTTAGCCTTTGAGAAAGGTATGCATGTACTTGTTATAATGACCGATATAACAAACTACTGTGAAGCTCTTCGTGAAGTGTCTGCTGCTAGAAAAGAAGTTCCCGGTAGACGTGGATATCCAGGATACTTATATACAGACCTTTCTACTTTATATGAAAGAGCTGGAAGAATCTTAGGTAAAGAAGGTTCTATAACACAAATTCCTATACTTACAATGCCTGAAGATGATAAGACACATCCAATTCCAGACTTAACAGGATATATAACAGAAGGACAAATAATATTAAGTAGAGAATTATACAAAAAAGGCATAATGCCTCCGATAGATGTATTACCTTCATTATCAAGACTTAAAGATAAGGGTATAGGTAAAGGTAAAACTAGAGAGGATCATGCAGATACAATGAATCAATTATTTTCAGCTTATGCACAGGGTAAGCAAGCTAAAGAATTATCCGTAATACTTGGCGAATCTGCGTTATCTGACACAGATAAATTGTATGCTAAATTTGCAGATGCTTTCGAGGAAGAATATGTATCTCAAGGATTCACAACTAATAGAACTATAGAAGAAACACTAAATCTTGGATGGAAATTGTTAACTATCTTACCTAAGTCAGAGCTTAAGAGAATAAGAGATGAATATCTAGAAAAATATTTAAATAAAGCTGAAGAAAGCAAATAATAACCATTAAAAGGGATGAGTGATCTTTATGAAATTAAATGTAAATCCTACTAGAATGGAGCTCACTAAACTTAAAAAGAGGTTAACAACAGCCACCAGAGGACATAAACTCTTAAAAGATAAGCAAGATGAGCTTATGAGAAGATTCATAGGTATGATAAAAAAGAATAATGAACTTAGAAAAGATGTAGAAAAGGAATTAGAGGGATCTTTTAAAGACTTTTTAATGGCTAGCGCGGTTATGTCTCCAGAGTTTTTGGAGGAAGCCGTAGCTTATCCAAAGGAAAGTATTTCTGTAGATGTTAAAAAGCAAAATATAATGAGTGTTAATGTGCCTGTGTTTGACTTTAAAAGAAAGTTAGAAGGAGATAAAGGAAGTATATTCCCTTATGGTTTTGCTAATACTTCTGCTGAATTAGATGGTGCTATAGAAAAATTATATGGTATATTACCTAAGCTTTTAGAATTAGCTAAAGTAGAAAAAGCATGTCAACTAATGGCGGATGAAATTGAAAAAACTAGAAGAAGAGTTAACGCTCTAGAATATATGACTATACCTCAACTAGAGGAAACTATAAAATTTATACAAATGAAGTTAGATGAAAATGAAAGAAGTACAGTAACAAGACTTATGAAAATCAAGAGTATGATGGAAGAAAAGCAAAGTAATATGGTATAAAAAAAGCAGCGAAAATCGCTGCTTTTTTTATACAAAGTAAGTATGTTTTGCTTTAAAATTAATGAGTAGCTATATATGGTAAAAATAGTTTTAATAAAATCTTATTTTTATACATATATTAAAGTAAGCATTTTAATTTTAGAGTAAAAGTATAAGGAAAGATGAATTTCTAAATTCTGTATTTCTTATAATAATCTCGCATTTTTCTAGAATATTATGTATAATTTAGTTATACATGATAAAAAGGAGGGAGTTTTAAAGCTTTTAGCTTTAAGAATTATTATGGCAATAAGAGAGATATTACAAGTTGGAGACAAGACGTTGAAAAGAGTTAGTAAAAAAGTAGAATGTATTGATGATGAAATTACAGGTATTATAAAAGATTTGAAGGATACTTTATATGCAGGTACTGGTATTGGTCTTGCAGCACCTCAAATAGGTTATTTAAAAAGAATTTTCATTATAGATTTAAGAAATGGACAAGAACCTATAATTCTTATAAATCCTAAATTTTCAAAAAAAATAGGAAAAGAAGAAAGTGAAGAGGGGTGCTTAAGCTATCCAGGTTATGAAGGGATTGTTATTAGACCCAGAAGAGTTGCTATAACGGGACTAAATGAGAAAGGTGAAGAAGTTACTTATGAAGCAACAGGCTTACTAAAGAATGCTTTTTGCCATGAGTATGATCATTTAGATGGCATAGTTTATATAGATAAGGCTAAGAAGGTATACAAAGTGGAACAAATAGAATAAAAAAGGGGAGAATGCTAATGCATAGGATTATTTATGACTGTGATAACACCATGGGGCTTAAAGATAAAGACGTGGATGATGGTCTAACTTTAATGTATCTTATAGGTAATGAAAATGTAGAGCTAATTGGTTTAACATCAACTCATGGTAATGGTACTGTAGAGGAAGTTCATGAAAATAATCTTAGAATTATGAATCTTTTAGACAAAGAATATAAACCCATTTTTAAAGGTGGAGATTTAAACACAGGAAGAATTAGTGAAGCTGCTAAATTTTTAGCTATAAGTGCTAGCAGATATAAAGGAGAAATAACTATACTTGCTACAGGATCCATGTCTAACTTATATGGTGCATATTTATATGATGAAAATTTTTATAAGAATGTAAAAAACATTGTATTAATGGGTGGTATCACAAAACCTCTGATTATTTCAGGGGTAGAGGTTAAAGAATTAAATTTATCCTGTGATTATGAAGCGTCCTATAGTGTTTTAACTTCAGGAGCAGATATAACTATATTAGATGGACATGTTACTCTTCAAGCTTTGTTTAGAGAGAAAGAGTTGAATGCACTTAAGAATAGTTCAAATGAAATATTGAGATATGTGTATACAGAAATAGAGCCTTGGTTTAATTCTATGGAAAAAACTTTTAATATAAAAGCCTTTTGCAATTGGGATGTAGCGGCGGCTATGTATATAACAAATAAGGAGATTTTTAATGAAAATTTTGTTTATATAAATCCTTATATAGAAGAACTAAAATCTGGAATCATAACTTTAAGTGAAGAACATAAAGTATTTAAAGTAAATATGCCAAATAAGATAATAGATCTAGATAAATTTAATAGTATTCTTATTGAAAAGTGGGGAAAATTATAAAAGGAGTAATTTTTAAGATTACATATAGATTATTTATGAAAATAATCTATATTTATTTAAATTTTAAAGAATTTTATCTTAACATATATGACCTTAGAATAAAATTATTTTAAGATAGTAGGTGTTTATATGAAAAATATAGTTATTCCAATAAAAGAAAATAATTTTCATATAGTCGTTTTAAATGATAAAGAAAAATTAAAAGATTTTATTCATAAACTAACATAAAATTATTACTAGTTTTAGATAGACTTTATTTATCATAAGCACCTTTATTCACTAAAAATTTAGAAAAGTTTATATAAATATTATATGTTAAAAATATATTAAAAGTTAAAAGCTATAAATTTGAAAGATTAAATTTCAAATTTATAGCTTTTTAATTATTAATTTATTAAAAAAATATTTATATGCTTTGTATTTTTAGTTTATTGTAATTAAAATTCTATTTAGGGTACTATTACGCCTTTAACACCATATATAGCCCCTATAAAAGGAAGTTTAAGCTTTTGATAAACTAATATTTCTTCTCCAAGTTTTAGAGATTTATTTATAAATACTTTTATGCCTTCATATTCAAAACTATGAAAAGCATTTTTTGCTGGAATTTTCTTTGAAATCTCAACACTGAGATTTTGGATTTGGGATCCGTTAGATCCTCATCCACCACAGGTCGTAGTTATTAAGTTAATTATAAAATTTGAATTTTTTTCTTTTGCTATTTTTAATGCTTTTTCATCTATTTTTATCATAATATATCCACCTCCATACCCATATGGGGTATGTTTATATATTAATATATTCTATAGATAGTGTCAATAGGTATAATTTATATTAATAATAAATTTAAATAATTTAATAATAGATTTATTTTTTTAAAGTAAAGAAAAATTTCTAATATATATTTTCATAATAGTTTAATGAAGATTTAGTTGTAGAGAAGATAATTATATAACTTTTTATGAATAAGCAATATAAAAGTATATTTACAAAAGGGGAAGTATAGTGTATACTAATGTATATACACTTAACTATACAGGGGGATAAAAAAATGAAAAATGTAAAAAAAATGACCTATGCTGCAGTTTTAACTGCTTTAGCCATAGTAATTCCATTAGCCTTTGGATTTTTAAAAATTCAATTAGGCCCTTTTACAGCTACATTAGCATCTCATGTGCCTTTGTTTGTAGCTATGCTTTTAGGACCAGCTTCAGCGGTGATGGTAGGGATAGGTTCCACTTTGGGATTTTTAGTATCTACCCCTTTAGTGGTCGCAGCTAGAGCGTTTATGCATACTTTTGTTGGACTTATAGGAGCTATTCTTATAAAAAAAGGTATGCCTTTTAAAAAAGTAATAGCTATAACTGCACCAATACATGGAGCTTTAGAAGCTATAGCAGTAATTCCTTTTGGATTTACACTATATAAAATATTAGTTGCTGTGGGAATAGGATCTATACTTCATCATCTAGTAGATGGTATAATTGCTTTTGCTTTAGTAAAAGCATTGTCTAAAACATTAAACATAAAATTAGTTCCTACAGTTTCATCAAAATAATAAATATATATTTAAATTATTATCTAAAAATAAATTTAAAAAAATATATAAAGAAGGCTAGAATTCCTTTATTTAAAACTATTTAGGTTATAATACTATTATGTAGTTTTAAATATAATATGTTTTAGGAATAAAGCCTTTTTTATTTTAGCAAATTATAATTTCTTAAATATAAACAGAGTTCTTGGCTTTAGAGGGAGTAAAAACTCCCTCTAAAGCTTATTAACAGAATTCTTAGGAGTTTTACTCCTTAGAAGTCGTTATCCTTTAGGGAAAATCGTTATCCAAAGACGTAGCCGCTCTTTATTCCCACTTTGAAGAAAAGCAGAGAGTCCAAATCTTCGATTTGGTGCGAATCGCTTTCACAGAGTGCGATGGGAGTATTAGAGCGAGTAGTCATCGGATAAAATATCACATATAAAACTTTGCAAAGATACATAGATAACTATTAGTATTTAATATTTTCTTTTAATATGTTAAAATAAATATAAAAGATAAAGTTAGTATATTATGAAATTATTTCTTAAAATACAGGAGGTTAAAAATATGGCGAGTGTACAATTGAAAAAAAATATACATTGGATTGGAGTTAGAAATCCAGAATTAAGAGTTTTCGATATTATAATGGAAACTAAAAAAGGAACCACATATAATGCATACCTTATAGATGATGAGAAAGTAGCTCTTATAGATTGTGTTAAAGATGGTTATTTTGATGAATACATGGAAAATATAAGAGAAGTAATAGGTGATAAAAAGGTTGATTATATAATTGTTCAACATACAGAATTAGACCATAGTGGATCTTTGAGCAAATTATTAGAAATATATCCAGAGGCAACAGTTATAGGATCAAGAGCGGCATTAATTTATATTAAAGATATTATAAATAAAGAATTTAAAAATTTACCAGCACCAAAAGAATTAAATTTAGGAAAAACTACATTAAAGTTTATAACTGCACCAAACTTACATTGGCCGGATACTATGTTTACTTATGCTGAAAATGAAAAAGTGCTATTTACCTGTGATTTTCTAGGTTGCCACTACTGTCCAGAAGGTTGTATAACAGATAGTTGTTCTGGAGATTATTTAGAAGAAATGAAATATTATTTTGATGTTATTATGGGACCATTTAAAAAGTTTGTATTAATGGGGTTAGATAAAATAAAAGATTTAGATTTTGATATGGTAGCTACAAGCCATGGTCCTATTCATATAGAGGATATTTCCAAATATATAGATCTTTATAAAAAGTGGGCTACAGAAGATACAAAAGCACAAAATATTCAAGTATTTTATATTTCAGCTTATGGAAATACAGAAAAGATGGGAGAATATTTAGTCCAAAAACTTAATGAAAAAGGAATTAAAGCAGAAGGCCATGAAATAACTTCTATGCCTATGGAAAAGGTATTAGAATTAATAGAAAATTCTACAGGAATTATTTTAGGTTCTCCAACTATAAACCAAGATGCAGTAAAGCCAGTTTGGGATGTAATGAGCCATATAGGTGTTATAACTAATAGGGGTAAAGCAGCAGGAGCTTTTGGATCTTATGGTTGGAGTGGAGAAGGCCCTTCTCTTATGACAGATAGATTAAGAGGGCTAAAATTAAAAGTTGTAGAAGAACCTTTTAAATTTAAGTTTGTTCCAAGTAAAGATGACTTTAAAAGAGCCGATGAATTTATAGAAGAATATATAAAACTTCTTTAAAAATAGTACTTTTGTATTGGTCTGTGAATTTATTATGCTATAAAGCAATCTATTTTTATAAAGAACCATAAAGACATTAGAAATGATAGTTATAAAACAAATTTTATTTCAAATTTAAAAAACTATGAACTTAGAAATATAATATTCTAAGTTCGTAGTTTTTTCTTTATAAAGATTATAATATTTTTATTTTAAATGACTTTATAAGATTTTAGAATTCTGGAATAAAGATATAAAGATTTTTAAAAATTTAAATATTTATTAGATTTAAAAATCATATATTGGGTAAAATGATATTTAAAGAAACTTAGTAATTGTTAATTTATTTTTAAAATTAGCACATATTTACAAACAACGAATACATATAATTAGATTGATTAAAGGATTTTTTTTAAATTCGTTGAATTAGTAAAAAGGATATTTTAATAATTATATTATAAGTAGGAGGATGAAAATGAACAAAGAAGAAATAATAGATTATTTAAATGACAACGACATATATAATATTGAAGAAATAGAATATAATGAGGACGTTTTTCCAATTAAAATTTATTATGAATTTGATGAGGAAGAGATATTAGCAGCTAAAACTTATGCAGAGGAGGAAGATTCTAAGGAAAATATAGAAGATGGAGAAGAAGAGGAGGATTTATTATATAAGCCTTATTTAAATGATATATCAAGAGATAATGTAGAGGATATACTTGAAGACTTAAAGGAAGATTTAGATATAGAAGCTCAGTATATATGTTATGATGATGCTGTAGATAATGGGGTAAATGAATTTATTGTAGTTTTTTATGAAAAAGGTAAAAATGTAGATATAGATGAAATAATAGAATTTGTCTATTAAAAATGAAACCACAGATAAATCTGTGGTTGTTTTATTTGTATAAATTTTTATATTTTTTATTTTCATATTCTACAATAAGCTCGTCCAATTCTTTACTACATTGTATTACTTCAGCATTAGATAAATCATGTTTGTCTATCAAAGTATATAAGTATTGCTTAAGATAATAAATTTTTAAATTTAAAGTTTTTAATTGTAAATTATTCATAGCATCAACCCCATTTATTGTGTAAGTTTAATTATAATTAATTACTTCTTTGTTTTATATCCTTATTCTAACAGATTATACTGAAGTTATCATATATTTCGTAAGTCAAGGTTATACATTCTGCAACATAAATAACTATAATTTCTGTTGATAAAATGTGTATTACTATGTTGATAAATTGTGGAAAAAATGTGTAGGAAATGTGGAAAAATATGCTAGTTGTTGACATTTAAGGGATAGAACTGTGAATAAAAAACTATAAAATAAAAACAAGATGTCGAAAAGTTTTTTTATTTCAACAAAATAATGTATTTTATTCAAGTCACTTGTCATATTTATTAAATATGATATAATAAAAAAGATTAATGCTTACATATATATTAATATGATATGCTAATTAAGAGATTTTAATGAAATAAAAGTAAAAAATATATATAAATTATTATTTGTATACAATAAACCATAATTTGAGGGGGAAAATATATGCTAAATACAGATATTGCTATGGGACTTGCTAGAGTAACAGAAGCAGCAGCGTTAAGTGCATCAAAATTTATGGGTAGAGGAGACAAAAATGCGGCGGATCAAGCAGCAGTGGATGGCATGCACAAAGCTTTTCAAATAATGCCCATAAGAGGTAAGGTTGTTATAGGAGAAGGAGAATTAGATGAGGCTCCTATGCTATATATAGGTGAAGAAGTTGGAATTGGTGCAGAGGATATGGTAGAAATGGATATAGCTGTAGATCCAGTAGATGGAACTAAACTTATAGCAAAGGGTTTAGAAAATGCTATAGCTGTGGTAGCTATGGGACCTAAAGGAAGTTTATTTCATGCACCAGATATGTATATGAAGAAAATAGCTGTAGGAGCAGGGGCTAAGGGAGCTATAGATATAAATAAATCCCCTAAAGAGAATATATTAAATGTAGCTAGAGCTCTAAATAAAGATGTAACAGAACTTACAGTTATAGTTCAAGAAAGAGATAGACATGATTATATAGTAAAAGATGCAAGAGAAGTAGGCGCTAGAGTTAAGCTTTTTGGAGAAGGAGATGTAGCAGCAGTATTAGCCTGTGGATTTGAAGATACTGGAGTAGATATAATGATGGGAACCGGTGGAGCTCCAGAAGGTGTTATAGCAGCAGCTGCCATAAAATGTATGGGCGGTGAAATGCAAGCACAACTTTGTCCAACTAGTCAAGAAGAAATAGAAAGATGTAAGACTATGGGAATAAAAGATCATGAAGCTATACTTTATATAGATGATTTAGTAAAAAGTGATGATGTTTATTTTGCAGCTACAGCTATAACAGATTGTGATTTGTTAAAGGGAGTAGTTTACAATAGAAATGAAAAGGCTATTACAAATTCTATAGTTATGAGATCTAAAACTGGTACTATTAGATTTGTTAAAGCTTGTCATAACTTAGCTAAAAGCGCTATAGTAGTTGAATAAAATAATCTAAAAAATTAATTTAGTTCTTTAATAATCCTTATATATAAAAAAAAGTATGTATTAAGATGTAGCTCTCTAATACATACTTTTTTGATTTATAGTAGTGTATAAAATTTCTTATTTATAGAATACTATGCAATATTTTAAATTTAACCAACTAATATTTCAATATAGTTCTATTTTAAAATTATACAATGCATGTGATATTTAATAATTTAATTAATATATTCAAATTATTTTTCTATCTGTAAATTCTTATCTGCTGACCACATATAGAAGGAACCATCATAGTTTTTAACATTATTATATCCGCACATTTTTAATACTAAAGCTAAGTGGGCAGATCTTATACCAGCAGTACAGTAAGTAAGTATTTCATCATCTTTTTTAATACCAGCTTCTGTTAACAGGCCTTCTATTTCTTTTTGGCTTTTTAAACTTTGATCATCATTGAATGCTTTATTAAAAGTAAATAGCTTAGCTCCAGGTAGGTGTCCACCTCTAGCCTCACCATATTTTGTTGCACCCTTATATTCTACTTCTTCTCTAGCATCTAATATTTTTATTTTGTCTAAGTTTTCTTTAACCCACTTTGTATCTGCATACATAGATTTGTCCATGTTCTCTACTACAAAATCACTTTTTTTAGGAGTAACATCATCTTTTGATATTTCTAAGCTTTTGTTTTTCCAATAGTCAAATCCACCATTTAACATTTTGGAATTTTCTATGCCTACCATTCTAAGCATCCAAATTATTCTTCCATCTTCTCCCCAACCACTTTTATTTTCTGCATAAGCAACGATGGTTTTATTTTTATCTATACCTAGGGAGGACAATTTTTTAGAAAGTTCTTTTTCTGGTAAAAGCATTCCCCAATCCTTTTCACCAGGTTTCCCTTCCTGGTTAGTAAAATATGGCCACTGAACATTTATAGCTCCAGGTATATGACCTTTTTTATAGTCTTTGTCAGGGCGAGCATCTACTATTATTACATTATCTTTATTTAAATTTTTAGATAGCCAGTCAGAACTTATTATGTAACTACTGTCTTTATAGGATTCTTTTTGTGTTGTTTCTTGCTTTTTATCCTTTGTTTCTTCTTTATTAGAAGATGAATTAGAACAACCAGTAAAAATTATAACCCCTAAAACAAAACAAAGAATAATAGAGGAAAAACTTTTAAAGAAATTTTTTTTCATTTTCATATATTATTCCACTCCTTTTTAATAGATGTCATAATTAGTATATCATTTAATTTTTTACATATAAAAGTTAATAAAAAATACAAATAGGTGGACTATAACCTATAATTTTTTTTTATATAACAACAAATAAGTATTTGAAAAAATTATAATTAGATTAATACATGAGATAAGGGTTGATGAGATTATATGGTTTCTATAATAGTTCCAGTTTTAAATGAAGAAAAAACTATAGAAAATTTATTGGTAAATTTAAAAAGATTAAAGGGTGAAAAAGAAATTTTAATTATAGATGGAGGAAGTAAGGATTCTACTACAGATATAGCCTCTCAATATGGTAAAGTTATAAAAAGTAAAAAGGGTAGATCTAATCAAATGAATTGTGGAGCAAAAGAAGCTAATGGAAATATTCTTTGGTTTGTACATTCAGATTCTATAGTTCATTATGAAAGCATAGTTGCTATAGAAAAAGCTATAAAAGATGGATATATAGGAGGTGGATTTCCTATATATTTTTGTGATTTAAATAGTTTATTTATGAAATATATATCTAAAACTTCAAATATAAGAGCGGATAAATTTAATATATATTATGGAGATCAAGGAATATTTGTTAAAAAAGATATATTTTTAAATATGGGAGGATATCCATCATTGGATATAATGGAGGATTTAGAATTTTCTTTTAGATTAAGAAGATTGGGTAAACTTAAGCTTTTATCTTATTATATTGGTACCTCTGGAAGAAGGTTTAAAAAGGGGGGCCAATTTAAAACACATATTCTAATGCATAAATTAAGAATTTTATATTTTATGAGAGTACCTACAGAAAAATTAAATAAAATATATCGGGAGGAAAGGTAATGAATGCACTTATAATAATGACTAGGATACCTGTACCTTATAAGACTAAAACTAGGCTTATGAAAATATTGACAGGGCAGCAGTGTGCAGATATACATAAATGCTTTTTAAAGGATGTATTTAATATGTGTAAATCCTTAAAAGAGAGTATGGATATATATGTAACTTACGGTGATGAAGGGGGTTTTAGTATAATAGAAGCTTTAGTACCAAGTTTTGCTAGAGTTTTCCCCCAAAAAGGCAAAGATATAGGACAAAGAATGGAAAATGCTGTAGGTGAGGTTTTAAAAAAAGGTTATGAAAAAGTTGTTTTAATAGGATCTGATATACCAGAGATTCAGATCAAGGATATATTAAGGGCTTTTGATATTTTAGAATATAAAGATTTATGTTTTGGACCTACATTTGATGGAGGTTATTATCTTGTAGGTATGAAAAAATTAAATAAAATAGTTTTTAAAAAGGATATAAAATGGGGAGATAAATCTGTATTTTATAGTACTATGGATTTATTAAATAAAGAAAATTTAACAGTAGATTTTACAGAAAAATATGAAGATATAGACACAAAAGAAGACCTTAAGAACTTGATTTATAGATTAAATTACAAATTATATAAGTATGATATTATACCTAAAAATACTAAGAAGTATTTAGAAAATTGGTGGAGAGATGAAGATGCTGAAAGATATGTTGATTAAAGAAATAAGAGAATATGTTTATCATAAAAATTTGTTTAAAATAATAAATTTAAGTAAAAGTTTTAATGTTAGATTTTTAGCACAGGGTGAATATAATATAAATTTTATATTAGAAGATGAAATAAATAAGTATGTTTTTAGGGTAAATACGGGAAGTCAATTGTCATTAGAAAATCAAATAGAATATGAATATAGCGTATTAAAAAGGCTAGAAAATAGTAAGGTTACTCCAAAGGTTTATTATGTAGATGGTAGTAGGGAATATATAAAATATGGTGTGTTAATAATGGAATTTTTGGATGGTAGACCATTAAATTATGAAAAAGACTTAAATAAAGCTGCTAAAATATTTGGCAAAATACATTCCATAGAACTTAATAAAGAGGATTTTTCTTCTTTTATAATAGAAAATAATATATTTTCTGACAGAATAAAAGAAGCTAATAATCTTTTAAAGGATTTTTGGGATAGTTCATTAATAAAAGAAGATATTAAAAAATTCTTTTATAAATTTATAAATTGGGCTACAGAAAATTCTTATAAGGAAAAATATTTTATAGATGATCCCATACAAGTAATAAATAACACAGAGGTTAATTCTCATAATTTCATAATAGGATCTAAGAATTTTTATTTAATAGATTGGGAGAAACCAGTGATAAGCGATCCTTGTCAGGATTTAACACAGTTTTTAGCACCAACAACTACTCTTTGGAAAGCTAATTATATACTAAAAGACTGCGAGATAAATGAGTTTTTTTATAATTATGAAATAATTTTTAAAGGGAAAAATATAAGAGAAAGAGTAGATATGTATACACCTTATCTTTATTTGAGAGCCTTAAGCTGGTGTGCTCATGCTTATTTAGAATATCAAAATCCAGATAGAGATATAAAAAATATGGATACCTATGAAAAGATAAAAGAGTATTTAGAATTGGATTTTATGAGCAATCTATTAAGTAGGTGGTTTTAATGGATAAAAAAAGTTTTTATATAAAAAATGGAAAAAGAAAAAAACATATAAAAGACATAAAAGAAAAATGCATAGAGTGTGATCTATGTGTTAAAAATTGTTCTATGTTAAAAGAATTTGGAGGTAATCCTAAAAAAATATTTGGTAAGATACTTGAAGAGAAGAATTTTGAAGCTATACTCCCTTATTCTTGCGCTATTTGTGGAAAATGTAGAGAAGTTTGCCCTAAGGATTTAAATATGGCAAAAGCTTTTATGGAGCTTAGAGTGGAAACTGTAGAGCAAAATAATGGCAAAGCTCCTTTAAAAGAGCATAACTCTGTACATATGCATCAAAAATTAGGATTCTCAAAATTATTTACAAAGTATGTGGGAGATAAAAATATAGAAACTAATAAGGTAGAGAGAGTATTTTTCCCTGGTTGTACACTTCCAGCCTATAGTCCAGAATTGGTTTTTAAAATATATGAATATTTAAAAAAAAAGCTACCAGGTACCTCTATGATTTTAGAATGTTGTGGAAAACCAACAGAAACTTTAGGGGAAGAGGAGAAATTTAATAAATTATTTAGCAATGTAGAAAAACATATAAGGGATACTGGAGCAGTTGAAGTAATAACTGCCTGTCAAAATTGTTATATGATAATGAAAAATTATAGTAAATATATAAAGGTTAAATCCCTTTGGACAGTTTTAGAAGAGATGGGTTTACCAGAAAACGTTGTAAATAAGGGAGCGCATAGCAAAGTTAAGTTTTCTATTCACGATTCTTGTGCTACAAGATACGAAAAAGAAATACAAAGCAGTATAAGATGGATTATGAAAGAATTAGGATATGAAATTTTAGAAGGAGATAATACAAAAAATAGGACTAATTGTTGTGGTACAGGAGGAATGATTCATGCAGTAAACTCTAAGGTATCTAATGCTATGATGAGGGAAGCTGCAAAGAATATAGGACAAGATTATATAATTACTTATTGTGCAGGCTGTAGAGAATCTATGATTAAAGGGGGAGCTAAATCACTGCATATATTAGACTTAATCTTTGGAGAGAAAATAGTTAACCAGCATAAGGATATAAAAATAACTTCTCCTTTAAAATCTTGGAGTAATAGACTAAAAACAAAGAGAATGATAAAGTAAAATTTAATAATTACTGTTGAGCTTTTATTATATTTTACATTTTCCTTTAAATAAAGATTACAATTGGGAAGTGTAGTATAAAATAAAAATTTTAATGGAGGCGTTTATGTGAAAAAATCTAAAAAAAATATTATAGTTTCTATAATTTTGGTTATTTTATTAGCTTTTTTAATATATTTTTTAAGAAATACTATACTGGCTAAAGATGTAAGTGCAGTTTCTATAAAAGAGTATATAAATAGTTATGGTGCTATAGCCCCTATAATCTATATAATATTATTTACTTTAGTACCACTTACATTATTTCCAGATTCAATATTAGCTATAGCTGGAGGTATGGCTTTTGGGATGGTGGAAGGTAGCGTATATACTATAATAGGTGCTGTTTGTGGAGCATCACTATCTTTTTATATAGCTAGATTTTTAGGAAGAACTGTAGTTGAAAAATTGATTAGAGGAAAAGGAAAATGGTTTGAGGATGGAGTAGAGAAAAATGGATTTTTGGTTGTATTTATATTACGACTTATACCTTTAGTTCCTTTTGATATTATAAGCTATGGAGCGGGACTTTCAAAAATAAAATTCAAAGATTTTGTTTTAGCTACTATAGTAGGAATAATTCCAGGTATATTAGTATTTATAAACCTTGGAGATAAAGCTTTAAATATTAAATCTAAACAGTTTGTAATATCTGTAGTATTGTTAGTTTTGCTATGTTTAGCTTCTTTTATTATGAAAAAGAAGCTATCCTTTAATAAATTACAGAAAAATATAATTAAGAAAGGGGATAGTTATGGATCAAAAGAAAAAGAAGAGTTTAATAATTAAATTAGGTTTTCTTTTAGGCATAATACTTTTGTATTTTTTAGTTCCTGGTTTTAAAAATGGAGTAAATAAAATAGCTTCGATGCTTGCTAGATTAAATATAGAAGAGGTAAAAAATTACATAAAATCCTTTGGTGTTTGGGCACCACTTATATCTATGGCTCTTATGATGTTTCAATCTATTGCAGCTCCACTTCCGGCCTTCATAATAACTTTTGCTAATGCTTGGGTATTCGGATGGGCCTTTGGAGCTTTAATATCTTGGACAGGAGCTATGATGGGAGCTGCTCTATGTTTCTATATAAGTAAATTTTATGGAAGACCTGTAGCAGAAAAGATAATTGGTAAAAAAGCATTAGATATGACAGATAAATTTTTTGATAAGTATGGTAAATATGCTATATTAATAGCTAGGCTTCTACCCTTTATATCCTTTGATGCTATAAGTTATGCAGCTGGGCTTACAGAAATGTCTTTTTGGGCTTTCTTTTGGGCTACAGGAATTGGACAACTTCCAGCTACTATAGTTTACTCCATATTAGGACAAAACATAGGTAATATAGCAAAAATGGGTCTATGGATATTTTCAGGAGTAGTGGCTCTAATAGTATTTGCGATAGCTGTTAAAAAGTATTTAATGGATAAAAAAAATAAAGAGGATAAAGCTAAGATTAATAATGAAAATTTACAAGTCACAAAAGAATAGTAGAATAAGAGACATAGTCTTTAAAGGGAATATGTCTCTTATTCTATACTACTTTAAAGGCTTAGATGGTTATTTAGCCTTAATTTAATAAATAATAAGTTTCATGTGTTTTATTTTCACAAAATATGATGTAAAATAAAATGTAAACTGATATTAAGGAGTTGTAAAAGATGGACATGAAAAAACTTATAGAGAGAATTAATTTTTTATATAAAAAAAGTAAAGAAGAAGGACTTACAAAAGAAGAAAAAGTAGAACAGCAAAAACTAAGAAGAGAATACACAGATATAATAAAGGGAAATGTGAAGGTTCAATTAGAAGGAGTAGAAAAGATACCAACGCCTAATAGAAAAAACTAATAAGTCTTTATTCAAAGGAGGTGTAAACCATTTGGTTAGAGTAAAGAATTTAATAAAGGATATGGAGCTAGAGGTATTAGTAGAAGGATTAGAGAATAATATTATAGATGTTAGTGATATTAATAGACCAGGTCTTCAATTTTCAGGCTTTTATAATTATTTTGCTAATGAAAGAGTCCAGGTGGTTGGAAAAACAGAATGGAGTTTTTTAGATGTAATGAAAAAAGAACTTAGAATCAAAAGATTAAATAAATTTTTTGAGTTTAAAACTCCATGTACTATAATAACAAGGAATTTAGCAGCTCATGACGAATTTATAAATAGTGCTAAAGAAAAAGGGCAGTGGGTTTTAAGAACTGGTGAAATATCTACTAGATTTGTAAGTTCCTTAATGTCTTATTTAGATGAAAAATTAGCTCCAGAGACTAGAATGCATGGTGTACTTTTAGACGTATATGGTATTGGTATACTTATAACAGGAGAAAGTGGTATAGGGAAAACAGAAACTGCCTTAGAACTTATAAAAAGAGGTCATAGATTAGTAGCAGATGATGCAGTGGATATTAAAGAGATAAATGGAATATTAAAAGGTACATCTCCATCTATTACTTCAGGTATGATGGAAGTTAGAGGGATGGGTATAATAGATGTAGCAGCTCTTTATGGATTAAGTTCTATATTAAATGAGAAAGAAATTGACTTAATGATCAATTTGGAACAATGGAAAGCGGAAAAAACTTATGATAGATTAGGGGTAGATAGGGAATATATAGATATATTGAATATACCAGTTAGAAAGCTTACTGTACCTATAAGACCAGGAAGAAATTTAGCTGTTATAATAGAGGCTGCAGCAGCAAATTATAGATATAATTTAGTTACAAAAAATTGCCCAGCAGATATAATAAATGAAAGAATTAGTAAGGAGGCTGTTAGCTCAATAGAAGATGAATAATAAAGCTATTTTAAGAAAAGAAATTATAAATGTAAGGAAATCTTTAACTTTAGAAGAAAAAATAAAAAGAGATATAATAATAAAAGATAAGCTCCAGAAAAATTCTTTGTATAAGGAATCTAATTTCATATTTATATACGTAAGTTTAAAAGATGAAGTGGACACACATGCTATTATAAAAGAGGGATTAAAGCATGGGAAAAAAATATGTGTGCCTAAGGTTATATCTATACAAGAAGGTATGGTGGCTATAGAAATAAAGGATTTTTCAGAACTTATAGAATGTGGACCTTATAAAATATTAGAACCTAAAAATTTTAAAAATATAGTAGATTCAAAAGAAATAGATCTAGCTATTTTACCAGGTTTAGCTTTTGATAACAAAGGGGGGAGATTAGGTTATGGTGGAGGCTTTTATGATAGGTTTATTCCTAAACTAAAAAAAGAAGTTTCAAAAATAGCCTTAGCCTATGATTTTCAAATATTAAAAGAGGTTCCTAAAGATGCACATGATGTGCTAGTAGATGACATTATAATAGATATTTAATATTTATAAACAGAGTTCTTGGCCTTAGAGGGAGTTTTTACTCCCACTGAAGCTTATTAACAGAATTCTTAGGAGTTTTACTCCTTAGAAGTCGTTATCCTTTAGGAGAAATCGTTATCCAGAGACGTAGCTGCTCTTTACTCCTACTCTGAAGAAGATGGGAGTATTAGAGCGAGTAGTCATCGGATAAAATAAGTGCTTCTTAGTAATATATATAAATAGATCTAAAATAAATGTATTTTTACAATAAAGCTAACTATAATTTTTTAATGAAATATAAAAAAATTTAGTTAGTTTTTTTAATGTTTTATGTATAAATGTCAAAATAATAATTAATTATTAAAAAATAAAAATTTAATATAAGAATAATAAACACATTAAGTCCAAACAATAGTCATATAAAAATAGTATTTAGGTGATTTTATATGATAATTTTTGATTTGTTAAATAATTTTCAGGAAGTTAAAGGGGATTTTAAGGTTGGAAAAAGTTATTATTGGATAGTAGTTCATTCACAAGATTTAAATGCGCTAAAGGACAAACTAAATTTAAAGGAAGAAAATATAAGAGAATGTGAAAATTATACTCAAGGGGCTCAAATAAATTTTTATAAAGATTATGTATTTATTATTTTAAATTTACTCCAATATGATAAAGTTGTAGAAGCAAATGAAATTAATATATTTTTGAGTAAAGACTATATAATAACAGTTTATAAAGAAAAATTAAGCTTAATAGAGGAAATATTAGATGATATTAAGGAATGCAAAAATTGTTTTCTGATTAAAGAAAACCCTAAACCATTCATTTTATTATATTATATTATAGATAGGATAATAATTAAAAACTATGAAGTTATAGGCACTTTAGAAACCGAAGCCGATAAGATAGAAATAGATATATTAAAGGAGCCAAGACATGAACATATAGATGAAATAATATATTTAAGAAGACAGGTTTACAGAATCAAAAAATACATAACTCCCTTAAGATATATAGGAGATAGTCTTATAAGTAATGACAATGGTATGATAGAAAAAGAATGTGTTAAATATTGTATGGCTTTAAATAATAAAATAGAAAAATTAATGGTAGCATTAGAAACTTTGGTACAGGATCTTTCTTTAGTTAGGGAAGCTTTTGAGTCAGAAATATCCAATAAAACTAATGAATTAATGAAAGTTTTTACTTTAATTGCTACTATTTTTTTACCAGCTAGTTTAATTACTGGTATTTATGGAATGAATTTCGATAATCTTCCCCCTATGAAAAATCCATATGGATATTTATACGTTTTAGGATTTACCCTTATCATATCTCTGTTTTTAGTTTATTTATTTATAAGAAAAAAATGGTTGTAGGAGAAAAAAAAGTATTTATAAGAAAAATAAGCTATTATCAATTAATTTATGTTAAAATAATAATAGAATATTATGGAAGAGGGGTGAAAGACTTAGGTGATGTTTATCACTTAAGTAATACTATGGAAAAAGATTTAACTAAAAAATATGAGTTAGCTTGGGATAAGTATTCTAAAGAAGATTTAACAAATGTTTTTGATTTATCAGAAAGATACAAAGATTTTATGTCCAAGTGCAAAACAGAAAGAGAATGTGTAAAAGAATTCATAGTTCTAGCAGAAAAATGCGGATATAAAAATTTAGAGGAAATTATAAAAAATAATAAAAAATTAAAGTCTGGTGATAAGGTTTATGCAAATAATATGGATAAAACTTTAGCTTTATTTATTATAGGTAAAGAATCTATGGAAAAAGGACTAAGAATATTAGGAGCTCACGTAGACTCACCAAGATTAGATTTAAAACAAAATCCTTTATATGAAGATACAGATTTAGCTCTATTTAAAACTCATTATTATGGTGGAATAAAAAAATATCAATGGGTTACTCTACCATTATCTATTCACGGTGTAATAGTTAAGAAAGATGGAACTAAGATTAATGTGGTAGTGGGAGAGGAAGAATCAGATCCTGTATTTGGTGTATCTGATCTATTAATTCATTTATCAGCAGATCAAATGGATAAAAAGGCTTCTAAAGTAGTAGAAGGAGAAAATCTAAATGTACTAATAGGAAGCATGCCTATAGAGGATAAAGAAGCTAAAGATAGAGTAAGAAGAAATATATTAAAATTATTAAATGAAAAATATAAAATAGATGAAGAAGATTTTGTTTCAGCAGAATTAGAGGTAGTGCCAGCAGGAAAGGCTAGAGATTATGGTTTTGATAGAAGTATGGTAATGGCTTATGGTCAAGATGATAGAATTTGTTCTTATACTTCTTTTGAAGCTATGATGAAAATGGACAAAGTAGATAAAACTTGTGTTACATTACTTGTAGATAAAGAAGAAATAGGTAGCGTAGGGGCAACCGGTATGCAATCTAAGTTTTTTGAAAATACAGTAGCAGAAATAATAAACTTAACGTCAAATAATTATAGTGATCTAAAATTAAGAAGATGCCTTACAAATTCAAAGATGTTATCTTCTGATGTATCTGCAGCTTTTGATCCTAATTATCCATCTGTTATGGAAAAGAAAAATTCAGCTTATTTTGGAAAAGGTATAGTATTTAATAAATATACTGGATCTAGAGGAAAAGGTGGATCAAATGATGCAAATCCAGAATATATAGCTGAGATAAGAGCTATGATGGAAAAGCATAATGTATCATGGCAAACAGCAGAATTAGGAAAAGTAGATCAAGGTGGTGGAGGTACTATAGCTTACATACTAGCTCAATACTCTATGGAAGTTATAGATTGTGGAGTTGCTCTTCATAATATGCATGCACCTTGGGAAATAGCTAGTAAGGCAGATATTTATGAAGCTATGAGAGGATACCATGCCTTTTTATTAGAAGCATAAAATAAGGAAATTACGACTTAACAATCTTTAAAGAGTGAGAATTAAAGCAATAAATAATTTTTATCAATATATAGCTATAAGAATAAAGAATACTAATATTTGTGTTCTAATTATTTTTCTAGATATATATTTTCACTAAAATTATTTATTGCTTTAATACCTTTAAAGAGTTATGCTAACTTCCCGTGATTTAAAAAATAGGGATATGCGGTGTAAAAGGCATTTGAGCAAGATTAGAGATTCTTATTTGTTTTTGCAAAATATATGAATGTTTCAAATTATTGTTCGAGTGTTTATTAAGTTTAATTTGAAACCATATATTTTAAGAAAAAATAAATTAGAATCTCTTATTGAAGCGAACTATCTCTTTAACCATATATCCCTTTTTAAAATCATGGGTAATATACACCCTTTTAAGTCGTAATTTCCTTATATTGAGTTTATAGATTTTAGGAGTTTTTCTATATTACCTTGATCTAAGGTAGTTGCCCCTATTCTATCTGGATGGCTTCCATCAGTTTTGGTTAATCCGTGAAAATCTGAACCACCAGTTATAATTTTGTTATATTTTTTAGCCAGATTTTTGAATCTAGTAGTATCCTCTGGTTTATTCATATAATATATGGCTTCTACTCCGTGGAAATCTAATTTAAATAAGTCCTCTACATTAGTTTTTTTAATTAATACAGGATGAGCTAAAACAGATATGGCACCGGATTCTTTTAATAGAGAGATACCTTCTTCAGTGGAAATAGTCTTATTTGGTACATAGGCCTTGCATCCCTCTCCAATGAAGTTTGAAAATATATAGTCCCAACTATAATCATATCCAGCTTCTACAATTGCTTTTGCAATATGAGGCCTTGAAATAACTCCTTTTGTAGAGTCCATTATTTCATCAAAACTTATTATTATATTAAAATGTTTTTTTAGTTTATCTACTATCTCATTGGCTCTTCTTTTTCTATATTCTTTTTTGTGTTTTTGAAAACTTTGTATTAAGTTGTTTTTATAATTATTTCCTTTAAAATAGCCTAAAACGTGAATACTGCAGTTATTATATGTAGTGGATAATTCTATACCAGGAATAACTTTTATGTTTAATTTTTTTCCATAAAACAACGCTTCCTCTATTCCATCTGTAGTATCATGATCTGTTATGGATATTATATCTAGTCCTTCCTTTTTAGCTAGATAAATTAATTCCTTTGATGAATATTTGCCATCAGAAGCACTAGTATGGGTGTGAAAATCACCTTTTATATAAATAAGAATTACCTCCTTTAAAAATTAATGAGTTTACTATATATTGTATAGTAAACTATAATAAATAAAATATACAAATATAATGAATTAACTTATTTATAAATAGATTAATTTTAGAATAATGATGTTTATCAGTAAAGAGGGTTTATAAAATATTAATAAGATATAAGCAAATAACCCTAAAAATTTTAAGCTTATTTGCTATTAATTTTTTTTATATTTAATGCAAACTCTTTAGCTTTTTCTTTTATATTAGGTATTTTAAATATGGCATCAGGGTCATTGGCTGTTTCCATTAATAGGGCATAAGGTGGTAATAAAAAGCCTTTATTTATATTTAGTGCTCCTATTAATTGTTTTCCTACAGAATCACTTCCAGAATTTCCAGATACTATTATTCCTAATAGATATTTTTCGTAGAAATTTGTTTTTCTATAAAGTACCGTAAGTCTATTTATTGTGGCTGATATATTAGAGGAAATAGCGTCATTATAATTTGGGCATAGCCAAACTACTATATCAGATTTTTCTATAGCAGGTAATATATTTTCCACCATAAATCCACCATAAAAGCAACTATTTTGTTTACCATAATGTAAGCACATTTTATAGGAACAGCCTTTGCAATCTTGCACTTTACCATTTTCTATTTGAATTTCATTTATATCATACTCCTTTAATTCACATGAAGCCATATGCCAAAGGCTTAATGTATTAGAAAAAGTATGAGGAGAGGAATAAAGGGCTGTTATTTTAGGAGATTTTATATGCTTAGAAGTATAACTTAAAAGTCTTTCTCCAAGTTTATGGCATAGATCTAAACAAATATTTTCTAAAGGCATAGTGAGGGTCTTTTGCCAAGTTAAAAAATTTTTAAAAGAACCAGTAGCTTCAATCATTGGGTGACCTATAAACCTACAACCTAAAGAATTAGTTATAAATATTAAATCTTGACATACATCCTTTGTAAAAAGTTCTGTAGCACTATGTACCAGTAAAGCGGCAGTAGAATCATAAAAAAA
Organism: Clostridium botulinum; assembly: GCF_001276985.1. Classification (GTDB taxonomy): domain Bacteria; phylum Bacillota; class Clostridia; order Clostridiales; family Clostridiaceae; genus Clostridium_F; species Clostridium_F botulinum. Next base: position 144,068 of record NZ_LHUL01000026.1, on the reverse strand, counting down.
ATCTTTTTCTTTAATTTTTAAATTCTCTAGAAAAGACCACATATATAAGTCTATACCAGAAAAACCTACTTCAATGGCAAATAAAATCTTTTTATTTTTCAAGTTTAACAAGTTATCGCTATTTGCTATCTTAGTAACTTTAGAAAAGTTTTCACAAAATTTATTTATCATATTATTTAGGTCTTTAGATGGATTAGGATTTGGTATTACAAGGAACAAGTCCTCCATAAGAACACTCCCTTAAAAATAAATTGTATTTAAATTAAATCTTTAGAGTAATCGCTTTAAATAATGATAAATGCGTCTTTAAACAATTTTTAGAAAAAATTTATATTTAAGCTAAAAAGTTTATATGAATTGTTATACTACTTTTCAAAAATGTTAAAAATTCTTTAGATAAATATGGGTTTCTTCTAATTTTTTTAGTAAGTTAGGGGGCATATTTTTATAGGTTTCTAACTCTATAGTATTGTTTATAAATCTATTTTTAATTCCCATAAAAGCACCATCTAAAAATGTAGCACTATAGTGCCACTCTGATTTTATAGTAGCTATTAAAGAAAAACTTCCAGAGGACAGAGCAGGAGCTATATAGGGTTTAAAGCCAAAGGAGCGTATTTCTAAATTTGCTTCTCTAGTTTTTTTAGTTAAAATATCAGATAAATTTTCATCGTAATTATCTATACTATTAGCTATTACAAGACCTTCTCCATGGGGTCCAAAAGCTCTTCCTTCCATAGAATAATTTTTGAATTTAGGATCTTTATCTGCGTAATAGGCAGCTCTAGCGCTCATAACTCCAAGACCATAGCCTCTTACTTGTTCGGGAGCTAAACCTTCCTTTAGGGCTGATTTGCATAGAAGATCTACCGGGTCGGATACTATGGCAAATATACCCTTAAAATTTTTTTCTTTTGCAAGTTTGGCATAAAAAGATACTACTTTACTGTTTCCTTCAAATTGAACTAGTCTTACATCTTTAATTTCATCTCCTATTTTAGGGACACCCACAGAAACACAGAATACAAACATATTACAATTAAAGATTTCATCTTCATTTAATGCTTTTATTCGGGGCAAGTTTGGATTTAAGTCAGGACTTTGAATTTGATTACATTCATATTCCCATCGGTTTATTTTATTTACATCTTTGTCATATATACCTATTTCATCTATGCAATCCTTCCCTAAAAGTCTTAATCCTGTAATTAATGTTCCTCCTACATCACCTAATCCTACTATATTTATCTTCCATTTTCGGGTTGGACAAGGATTAAATTTTAATGTTTCCTTCCAATTTTCATAAGCTTTATTAATAGCTACTAATCTTTTTTCTTTTATAGCTTTTCTTATAAATTGTGGAATTTTAATAGGAGAATCTCTTTCTATTAAAATATTCAAATTTTCATTTTTTATAAAAAGCATGGAGCTATTAGTTATCAAAAAGCTTCTTCTAGAATTTTTTTGAACTATATTTATTAAAAAGTACATTAATCCCTTATAATCAGAGGCTTCCTTTTCTGTTATTTCTTTTAAATCCTCTTTCTCTGTTGAAATCATAATATTATTTTCTACAATATAATAAAATAAATTTAAGTTATTCATAAATTCACATCCTATATATTATTGTCATAATAGTTATACATAAAATATTATTTAATTATTTATATTAGATTAATTTTTAGTCTTCCATAATATTTTCTAATCTCAGTAGGCTTTCTAGATCATTTTTTAAATAGTGAGAAGGACTTAAGTTTAAATCATAATACATATTTTTCCCTTGATCTGGGCATCTTGGCACATTAAACACATGACCTAATAGATATAAGCTTAAATTTCTGTCTGTTATGTTACGATATTCTTCTTCTATGATTTCTAATATATTTATAGAGTTTTCTATACAAATTTTAGATAAATTAAATATGGGTTTTTTATTACTGCCAACTATAAATTTAGGATAGGTATAAGGTAATATTAAATTTATAGAAGGAAGTAAATTCCTTTTAGGGTACTTTCCACGCCATAATAGATCACCGCCCATAAAAGGATACATAGATACCTCATTAAACCAAAGTTTTAACCTAGGTATAAAATAAACACTGTCTACAGATCTATTTTGCCTATCCATTAAATCCTTTCCTCGTCCAGACATAATACCTACTACTATATTTTTTATTTCTAGATTTTCTTCTTTAAATATAGGATCTAAAGCTTTTATTCTGTATCCTTTATGAAGTAAATTATCTACCAAAATAACAGGCCTATTAAAGGATTTTAGCATTCTTACTTGAGTGCTTAAACCAAGATAGTGAGGAAATTCTCCAATTTTAAAACCTTTCATATTAGAATAAAATATTTTCTCTGTATGAAGGGCTTTAGTTACAGTGTTAGGAATTATATGCCTATCCAATATATCTCCATAGGGAACACACATGGCTTTACCTAGATTTTTAGGTGTTTCTATATAACTGGGCACATCATTTTCACTACAAATCTTATCTATCATAGCTTGATGTAAGAAGTTACTATCAAAGGATAAAATCAATTCACCTTTATATAAATTTGTTAAGGCCTTTTGTAGCTTTCTTCTACTTTCTAAAATTATGTTTTTAATTTTTTTGTTATTTCTATAGGGTTCTTTTATAAAATTTTCAATATCTAAATTTAATATACAAGGAGTACTCATATCTACAACATATATAGATAAAGAATTATTAACATTTGGAATTTTAATAAAGCCCTGAAGTTTTAAAATATCAACTATAGAAGGACTTTGGAATTCTTCACATTTTGGATGAAATACAGCATATTCATAATCTTTAGAAGCACAAAATGCTAAGGTTTCAGTTACTAGAATTTGTTCTATATATCTACTTTTTTCTGTATTCTTAATATAAAATCCATCTAAAGATAGCATTCTACCAGTACTGTTATTTCTTATATATTCCGTGATATGATCGTCTTTCATTTCTTCATATAATACAGTAGATCTTATCCAATGAAATAAAGAGAATCCTATTAGTTCATTTTTTTTGTCTCTTATTAATATTATTCTAGAAGAAGGCTTACTTTTTATAATATCTAGTATTTCTTTTATATTTTTTACTTTATATTTTAAAAGAGAAGATATTTCATTTATTATAAAATCATCTATGAAGTTTAAAATTATTAATCTTAAAGAAATAGGTTTTATTATAGATTTATCCTGGGATTCCCTCTGATAAAACCCTTTTTCATATATATATTTTTCTGCTATAGGGTCTACTAAACTAGATATATTTTTATTTTCATCTATATAGCTTCTAATTTGTGTAGAACTTATTTCTGAATATTTAGAAGACAACGAAAAGATCAACACATCTCTTTTTATATAAGAAATTATCTCTCTTAATTTTTCATTGTTTTTTCCCCGTTGAAATATTATATGAGAAAAATTAAATATGGAATTTGCTACATTTACATTTTCTTTTTTATAGCTAGAAGCATTTAATATTACATCACTACCAACAGCTATATATAGTTCAGATTTTGGAAATAGACTCTTTAATTTTTTTAAATCTTTATTATTAGCTATGTTTATAGGTATACTAGCAGGATAAATATATATATTAAGCTGATCTGCAATTGATAAATTTAGTATATCCCGTCTCAGCAGGCTAGGGAGTGTTCTTTTAGACCAAGAAAATTCGTCTACTGCTAAAAAAACTTCAAAGCCCATGTCTCTTAAAGCTTTGGCTATTTCCTTATGACTTGAAGAAAAAGGATCAAAGGTTCCAGGAAAGAAAGCTACTTTTTCTGCAGAAACCATATTTAAATCTCCAACAAAAAAATTGTAGTCGGATATAAATCTATATATATAATGCATACCTACAGAGTTTGTGAGCATCATTAAGTTTTTGTTTCTATCTTCTGCAATAAGAGTAAGGATTTTTTTTGCCGTTAGCTTAAATAATTCTGCCTTTTCTTCAAAGGAACTTTCTTCCCCAAAAAGGTGCTTACCTAAGGAGATAAAAGCAGATTGTTTAACTTGTATGTTATAATCACCTAAACCGTTTAATAAAATTCCAAGCATATTTATCAATCTATTATTAAAAAATTTAATATCTTCTTTAAATCTAATTTTATAGATAGAGTAATTTGATATAGTGATTCCTATAGTTTTTAAAAGTAAACACTTTAAATTTGTATTAGACTTTTTAAATTTAATAGTCAAATCCTGTATTATTTCATCTAACTCTATAGGTTGAAGCCATAAGATTACCTGACCTGCATAGGTTGGAATATATTCTGTAAACCTATTACCTTCTATTTCTAGCCCTCTTAATAGTTCAATAGCAATTTCATTCCTTTCTGCTAAACTTAGATAAGGCATAAGTTCTAAAATAGCATTACCAGCTTTACTTCTAACGCTTTCTATATCACTTACCTTTAAAAGATTAGAAAAGTGTATAACTGTATGCATAGCAAAGGAAGAAGGATTTTCTTTTGCGTATTTTAAAAGAAGATCTATTTGTATATGCTTTTTTATCCAACTTGTGTTAGATTTTAGATTGCTTAAAAAAATTTCTGTAGCTAATTTTTTATTTATATTAATATGCTCTTCAAGGCTACAGCATAAGCTTTTCATATTTAAATTTTTAGCTAGTTTTAATTTAAGCAAATTTTCAGTAATATATTTTTTATTTATACTAGAGGAATTTAAATAATCCTCTATTTTACTTTTTATGTCTAGTGGTAAATCTTCTTGTGCTAATAAATTTAAAGTTTTAAGAGCTCCTAATCTTAAAGCTTGATTTCTTTTTTTCAATATATTAAATATAAAATCCCAAAGACTATTAGTATATTCAGAGGAGAAATCTATAGGTATATATTTTGCAGTATCTAATAAAAAAAGTTGAACGTCTACATTTTTATATTTTTTATGATCAAAATGATTAAGTATAATTTTTCTATAATCCTCTAGAGAACTCTCTTTACAATATTTAAATAAAGAGTCAATCATTGTAGGGGTGCTATATCCTAAATTGAATTTGTTTATATAAATCATATTGCTTGGAGGAGATAACATAGCTTTTAAATATTCCCTTAAAACATCTGAGGAGTTTATTTCAGCATTTGGAAGTTCTACATTGGAAGGAATTTCTTTCATGTAGCTTTCATCCAAGATGGCAATAAGTTTACCTATTAGTTCAGCACAATGTTTTCTAATATCATCTTCGGGATGGGTTAAATTTTCAAATAAAAATTTAAGAGTTTGTTTTTTTTGTTTTTGAGTAAGATAAGTAGAATATTCCTGAAGAACTCTAATATATTCCCTAAGATCTTTCCAATCCTTTTCAGAACGAGCTGAATCTAGTATGGTTTCTAGGGAAATTTCATCTCTAAGTTGATGCATTAAATAAATACTATGATATATAGATATATTTTTAAGATTATTTGTTATTTCTTCACCTTGCATTAATGAATATTCAGTATTATTTAAAGGGAAATACCTATTAAACATATTTTTATTAGGATCTACATTTATATTTAAGCTTAAAATATAGTCTTCAAAATCTTTTAATTTGGAATAAACGGCGCTATATCTTTTTTTCTTTTTTTCATCTAAATTTTCTAATTTATTAAGTATTACATAAAAAGAATCTTCTAAAGAATAAATATGCATTTTGTAACCAGAGGGTGTCTCCATATTTTTTACTCTAAAATCTGAATAAATTAATATTAAAGATTCTAAAGATAAATTTTCAACTTCTAGATCCCAGGTAGAGTGATTCATGGCGATATTCCCAATATAAGGTATATTGTATCTTTTAAACCATTGATCTGTATAATAATAATGAAGATGAGGAACTCTTTTTAAATCTTCACCAGTACATCCGTATTTACCTATATCGTGTCCAGCACCAGCACCAGATACTCTACCCAAATCTATAGGTATACCAACTTTTTTTAATTGACGACCTATATGAACACATAAATAGTGAACACCACACACATGATCCAAAGTATTAAAGCCCATAACTTCTTCGCTTAGTTTCATCATTTCATAAATATAATCTTTTTTAAAATTAGATAAAAATTTTTTATATTCCTGGGGTCTTTCTAAGGCTTCTATTTCTTCATCTTTTAAAAATTTTAAGGGATACTTGCTTTTGAAGCTAGAGCCATTACAATTTTTTTCAAAGTCGTTTATTATACAAAAGACTTTCAAGAATACTTCTGCACAAATATTTAGATTAGAATCATTTTTTATTTTGTTAGTATGAGGAAAGGTTTTATTTAGAGAGTAAGTATATATTTCTTCTAAACATTCTTTTTCACTTTTTATAGGATAAATGCTCTCTAATAAACCTTTACATAATTGTAAAGTGCTTTTAGCAGAAAAATCCTGATTTACTATCATTTTAGATAATTTTTTATTAAATTCTAAAGAATCAATATGTAAACTTATATATTCTTTATTCATACCTTGTTTTTTTATCCAGCTATTATTTTTTAAGCTTTTAGATATTTTATTATATAAATATTTAAAGTTTAATTTAGTCATATAATTTTTAGCCTCCTTTATAAAATTATTTTTAAATTAAAAGGGAGTATTATTATGGATAGCTTTATTCACAGGATTTTTCTGAAAAATTTCCCGTAGAATATAGTTTATACTTTTAAATATTTATAGGAGAGAATATATTATAACAAGTTCTGTTATGATAATAATATCTATTATAAAGATTATATAATTTATTTTAATTTTTTTATAGGGATATAAGAAATTTATCTTATTATTATTTTATTCAAGTTAATAATTACTATAATAATTTTTAAAGGTTCATTTTAAATAATAGTCTAAAGATTATAAATTTAAACCTTTATTAGGTTAAAAAGTCATATATTCACTAAAAGATTATTTGTATTTAAACAAATCTAGATTTTTTAGTAATATATGACCTTCTATTTACACTATTTATTGAATAAAAAATTGCATAGATTATATAAATTATAAGCTTCAGGTATATTACTCATATCTATATAATCCATAGGAAAATTACCATCAAAGGGATACACTGAAATATATTGCTTATTATATACATTTATTATGTATTTATCTTTTTCAAATGTAAAAAATATTTTATATAGTGGCTTTGATTCCGATTTTTTTTCTAAAGTTTTAAAATTTTCTTTTTTTAAAAGGGTTATAAAGTGTTTTATTAGTTCTTTATCTTTTTTATTTATCTCTAGTCCTTTATAAAAATTAGTTTCTAATATAGTAACTTTATATTCTTTTTCTAGGGTCATATTTTTAGCTAAAAGGTTAGTATAGTAGAAATTACTTGATTTCTTACCCTTTAATCCATCTATAGGGAATACTATATTGCAGGATGTTAGAAGAAAGCAACAAATAGATATTAAAAATATTAATTTTAAAAATTTTTTCAAATAAATCACCTACATAATTTATTACTAATTAAAACTATGTGTTCTTTTTAGTTTTTATTACCTTTATTAATGGTATAATAATAAAAAATAGATTAATCAGGGAGGGGTAAATTTGAATTACGAATTAATAGCATTAGATATGGATGGAACTTTATTAAATGATGAAAAGAAAATAACAGAAAAAACTCTTTCTTATATAAAAGAAGCAAAAGAAAAAGGAGTTAAGGTAGTTATATCCTCTGGAAGAGTTCCAGGAGGATTAAAATTTTATGAAAAAACTATAGCTAAAGAGGAACCTATGATTTGTGCTAATGGTGCTTTGATTTTAAATGATAAAAAAGAAACTATATATAATGAAGGAATTAATAAAAATACACTTTTAAATATCATAGATGTTTTAAGAAAATATAAAGATACATACTATCATTTCTATCATGATAATATAATGTGTACAGAAAAATTTGATTATAGTACAAAAAAATTTTATGAATTTAATAAAAATATAGAAAGAAAATATAGAATAGAAATAAGGATAATTACAGATAGCAAGGAATACATTAAACATAGGTCTAGTGAAATAACTAAAATAGTAGTAGTTGATAATGATTTGAAATATTTAAATAGAATCCAAAAGGAAATAGAAGATAATTTAAAAGTTAGTGTAACTAAATCTCATATAAGCAATATAGAAATATGTAACTTTGGAATTAGTAAGGGAATAGCCTTAGAAAAATTAGCTAATTATTACAACATACCTATAGAAAAATGTATAGCCGTAGGTAATGATGAAAATGATATAAGTATGATAAAAAAAGCAGGTCTTGGAGTATTTATGAAAAACACAAGAGAAGAATTAAAGAAATATGCTGATTACATAACTTATATGGATAATAATAATGATGGGATAGCAGAAGTAATAGAAAAATTTATATTATAAGTTAACTCTATATTAGTTTTATATTTTAGAAAAACTACTTATAAGAGGGTGGTAAAATTATTTATAAATATACAATTATTTATAAATATACATACTTTTCAAAGGTAAATTATAAATAAAATTGAAGGAATAATTAGAAAATGATATAATACCGGGTAGAGGTATAATTATAGTTGTAGTAAAAAAGAGGAGTTTTAGTTATGGAAAATCAAAAGAAAGATGCTAAAAAAGATATACAAACGAGACTTAGAAGGATTGAAGGACAGGTAAAAGGTATAGAGAAAATGGTAGAAAATGAATGCTGTTGTAGAGACGTGCTTATACAGATAGCTGCTATAAGAGCTGCTATGAACAAAGTAGGTGGTTTAGTTTTAGAAAATTATGCTAAACAGTGTTTTTTAGGAGAAGATAAGGAAAAAGATGAAGCTATAGAAGATTTAGTTTCTACCTTTACTATGTTTATGAAATAAGGAAAGTGCTACGCACTTTCCTTATCTCATAACATGCCCCTTAATTATTTTTTACTTCATTCCAAATTACATTTTGGTATTTAATCTGGTATCTTTTTCTTTTTTTACTCTGTTAATTGTAATTTTTTCTCTAAATTTATATATAAGTCTGGTTATAGAGGATACCATAACCATACCTAAAGCTATAGCACCTGCTACAGAGAAAGTAGTGAATCCCGTATTTAGAGCTCCACTTACATCTCCTTCAATAACCTTTTGCATGGTGTAGTACATACCACCACCAGGAACTAAGGGAATCATAGCACATATTATCATTAAGGTTACAGGAGTTTTTTGTATTCTTGCCATTATTTCTGAATATATGCTTCCTGCTATAGATCCTATAAAGAAGCTAAATACTGTAGAACAGTTATTGTTTTTACATATAAGATAGGATAGCCAAGCTATACTTCCTCCTAAAGATGCGTATATAACTTTTTTTCCTTTTATGTTAAATATACCTGCAAATCCCAAAGAGGCTAAAAATGAAAATATAAAATTTGAAATAATAATCATAAAGTAGTTCCCCCCAAATATATCCATAACTTAAGCACTACTCCAGTACCTACTGCTATAGCTACAGCTATTAAAAAAGCTTCCGCACCTCTTATGATTCCAGAAATTAAATCTCCAGCAATGGTATCCCTTAAGGCATTAACTATGCCAATTCCAGGGACCAATATCATAACAGATCCTATTATTATTTTATCTACATTTAAACCAGATACCACTAAAGTGCTTAGCAAAGCAATAAGAGATACTGTAAATCCACCGACTAAGTTAGTAAAGAATACATTAACATTGAGATAACTTAGAAAAGAAAGCACAGGTTTTAGTGCAGCACCTATTATAAATGCAATGATAAAGTCTAAATAATTTCCTCCAAACAACAACGTAAAGAAAGAGGAAATAAAACAGGAAGAAAGAATTCCTATTATATTACTGTAAGGGATACCTCTTTTTATAATATTTAATTCTTTTTCAACTTCTTCTAAGGTTAGATTATTTTCTTTTATACTTCTGGATAAACTGTTTACCTTATCTATTTTATCTAAATCTATGGTTCTATTTGTAATTCTTTTGTTGAGGGAAACAGTTTGTCCTAATCCATTTGTAGCAGATATCATTATTACAGTAGGAGTAACATAGTTATCAGAATCTTCAATGTTGTATGCGAAGCATATTCTAGACATGGTTTCTTCTACTCTATAGGTTTCACCGCCACTTTCCAATATTATTTTTCCAGCTTCCGCAGCTATTTTTATTATTTTATTTATATCCATATTATCACCGTTTATTGTTAAATTTTTATGTTATCAAAAGTATTATAACACCAAAAGTATCTTTGTAAAATGAAATTTTTGTAGAAACATAAAAGTTAAATTTTATTGATTATTTTAAATTTTACAACTATAATTTATAATTAATATATGTTTATTTTTAGGAGCGTGATAATATGGACTTTACAAATTTAAAAAACACAGATCCAGAGCTATTAGACATGATAAAGAAAGAAGAGGAAAGACAAGAATATAATATCGAATTAATAGCTTCAGAAAATTTTACTAGTTTATCTGTAATGGAGTCTATGGGATCTTTATTGACAAATAAATATGCAGAAGGATACCCACATAAAAGATATTATGGAGGATGTGAATTTGTAGATGAGGTAGAGGATTTAGCAAGAGAAAGATTAAAAAAATTATTTGCTGCAGAACATGCTAATGTACAACCACATTCTGGTTCACAAGCCAATATGGCAGTTTATATGTCTGTGCTTCAGACTGGTGATACTATATTAGGTATGGATTTATCTCATGGCGGACATTTAACTCATGGAAGTCCAGTAAATTTTTCAGGAAAATTATATAATTTTATATCCTATGGTGTAGATAAAGAAACAGAAACTATAGATTATGAAAAATTAAAGAAAATAGCCTTAGAAAATAGACCTAAAATGATAGTATCTGGAGCTAGTGCTTATCCTAGAATTATAGACTTTCAAAAGATAAGAGAAATTTGTGATGAAATAGATGCTTATATGATGGTAGATATGGCTCATATAGCAGGATTAGTAGCTACAGGATTACATCCATCACCAGTACCTTATGCAGATTTTGTTACAACAACTACTCATAAAACTTTAAGAGGACCTAGAGGTGGGGCTATTTTATGTAAAGAAAAATATGCAAAAGCAGTAGATAAAGCTATATTCCCAGGCATTCAAGGGGGACCATTAATGCATACTATAGCAGCAAAAGCCGTTTGTTTTGGGGAAGCTTTAAGAGAAGATTATAAAGAATATATGCAGCAAGTTGTTAAAAATACTAAAGTCTTAGGAGAAGAATTAAAAAATTATGGATTTAGACTAATATCTGGTGGTACAGATAACCATTTATTACTAATAGATTTAACTAATAAAAATATAACAGGAAAAGATGCAGAAAAACTTTTAGATTCAGTAGGAATTACTGTGAATAAAAATACAATACCTTTTGAAACTTTAAGCCCTTTTATAACTAGTGGAATTAGAATAGGAACTCCAGCGGTAACTACGAGAGGATTTAAGGAAGAAGAAATGAAAAAAATAGCCTATTTCATGAATTATTCTATAGAACATAGGGAAGAGAATTTATCTCAAATAAAAGAGCAAATAAAAGAAATTTGTAAAAAATACCCATTGTATCAAAATGCATAAAAAATGTAGAATTTACACATAATAGATAGGGCTTATGTCCCAAAACAGGAGCATAAGCCCATATTCTTGTGATATATTGTAGAAAAACTATATAAATTCAAAAAATATAGCAATTTTAAAGCTTAATCCTGTGTAGACAAAAATATAAATAGTATGTACAATGAATCTGTAATAACAAAACTTTAATTAAAAAATAAATACATAGAAAATCCTCTTCTTAAAACATAAAACTTTTATGTTTTTAGGAAGGAATTTAAAACTTTATGTAGAATATTAAGTCTAGAGGAAGAAGTTCAAAAATTACCCAGGAATACAAAATGTTGCTATTTAATATGTGAATAGCCTTTTATTATAAAACTATTTGTTATAACTTTAACTAATTTGTTATAATTTTAATCAGTTTTGCAAACGTATTCCTAATATTGAAGATATTAATATATTTACAAAGATTTAAACTTGTAATTATATTTTTATTAAATTTATAATGTATCATAAATTTACATAAACTAATATATGTGATTAAATTTAAAGTATTAAACATATTATTTTTCGGAGGTGCTTTTATGAAAATAGTATTAGCTTTAGGAGGAAATGCCTTACAATCAGATCCAAAAGACAAGACTCCAGAAAGTCAATTAAAGACTTGTAAGGATACAGCAAAATCTATAGTAGATTTAATTGAAGAAGGACATACAGTTTCAGTAGTTCATGGAAATGGTCCTCAAGTAGGTCAAATATTAGCTTCTGTAGAAGCAGGATATAAAGCAAATAATTCTAACGTATTATTTCCATTTGATGTTTGTGGAGCTTTTTCACAAGGTTATATAGGATATCATCTTCAAAATGCTATAGAAGAAGAATTAAATAAAAGAAATATTAATAAACCAGTAGGAACAGTAGTTACTCAAGTATTAGTAAAGGCTGATGACCAAGGTTTCCAAAATCCTACAAAACCAATAGGTTCTTTTTATAGTGAAGAAGAAGCTAAAAAATTAGAAGCTGAAAAAGGTTATGTAATGAAAGAAGATGCAGGAAGAGGATATAGAAGAGTTGTTGCTTCACCAAAACCTGTAGATGTTATAGAAAAAGCCATGATAAAACAATTAGTTGAAGCAGGAAATGTAGTAATTTCTTGTGGTGGTGGCGGAATTCCAGTTGTTAATGATAATGGCATTATAAAAGGTGTTCCAGCAGTTATAGATAAAGATTTTGCAGCTGAAAAATTAGCAGAAATAATAGATGCTGATATGTTATTAATTCTTACAGCTGTAGATCAAGTTGCTATAAACTTTAACAAACCAAATCAAGAATCTTTAGCTAAAATGACTTTAGAAGAAGTTGATAAATATATTGCTGAAGGACAATTTGCACCAGGAAGTATGCTTCCAAAGGTTGAAGCTTGCAAAAAATTTGTTCAATCTAGCGAAAATAAAATTGCATTAATAGCATCCCTTGCAAAAGCAAAAGACGCTATTAATGGAACTTCAGGTACAAGAGTAGTAAGATAATTAATTAAAAAGCTAACAGGGTTGCATAATACATATGTAATCTAAAATATAAAAGTTTATAATACAAATATTATACTATTAGGAGGAATAACATATGTTTAACTTAAAAAACAGAAACTTTTTAACACTAATGGATTTCACACCAAAGGAAATAAACTATTTCTTAGATTTAGCTAGAGATTTAAAAAGAGCTAAATATACAGGAACTGAAGTACAAAGATTGAAAGGCAAAAACATTGCTTTAATATTTGAAAAAGCTTCAACTAGAACAAGATGCGCATTTGAAGTTGGAGCAAAAGACCAAGGAGCTCATGTAACTTACTTAGGACCAACAGGAAGCCATATTGGTAAAAAAGAATCAGCTGCAGATACTGCAAGAGTTTTAGGAAGAATGTATGATGGTATAGAATATAGAGGATTTGGTCAAGAAATCGTTGAAACTTTAGCTGAATACGCTGGAGTACCAGTTTGGAACGGATTAACAGATGAAGATCACCCAACTCAAATATTAGCTGACTTCTTAACAATAAGAGAACATTTCAATAAACCATTAAATGAAATCAAATTTGCTTATGTTGGAGATGGTGCTAATAATATGGCAAATGCTCTTATGATAGGTGCTGTTAAAATGGGAATGGACTTTAGAATAGTTTCTCCAAAAGAAATACCAACTGATGCTGCATTAGTTGCTAAATGCAAGGAAATAGCAGCTGAAACTGGCGCTAAAGTTACAATAACTGATAATATCGAAGAAGGTGTTAAAGGTTGTGACGTTCTATATACAGATGTTTGGGTATCAATGGGAGAACCAGATTCAGTATGGGAAAGCAAAATAAAATTATTAACTCCATACAGAGTTGACATGAACATGATAAAAATGACTGGAAATCCTGATGCTAAATTCATGCACTGCTTACCAGCATTCCATGATGAAGAAACAGCAGTAGGTAAAGAAATAAAAGAAAAATATGGTTTATCAGAAATGGAAGTTTCTCACGAATTATTCGAAAGCAAATACTCAATTGTATTTGATGAAGCTGAAAACAGAATGCACACTATAAAAGCTGTTATGGTTGCAACATTAGGAGATCAATAATCATTAAATATATAAGATAAAAGGAAGAATGGAAACATTCTTCCTTTTATTTTTTGATATACAAAAAAATGATAAAACAACTCTAAAACACTTGAAATTTAAGCAGAATTTCAAGTGTTTTTTGTGTAAAAATTAAAAAAAGCTTTAATAAAAGTAGATAGATATAAATTAAAATGATATATACTATATATTTTTTGAGAGATTGTGGAGATTTGCCAATAAATATATTTAATTAATATGTGCAGATAAATATTAATTGAATATAAAAATAATTTTGTCTATTTACTTATATAAAATTTTGGTAAATACATAATATTCTGGGAGATGATATTGACAATTACTATCAATTGTGGTATATTTATGATAAGAAGATAAAGTAGTATAGTTCAGAAGATAAATTGCTCATTTGAATACTAGTAAAGAAAAAATTTAAAGAATGATACTTTTAAAAAATATGAGGTAATAATGTTAGAACAAGTAAAAAATAATATTGTTTTTGATGCAAATAAAATTAAATATATAAAGATAGATAATTTTAAATCCATAGATTACAAAATATATATGAATTTTATTAAGAATGGATTTTCATTAGTGCTAATAATAAATGTGGATAATTTTAATGATTATGATAAAGTTTCTTATTTTTTAACGGAAAAGGAGAAAATTAAGAGGAATAAATATTTAAGAATTAAAGATAAAAAGTGTTTTTCAATAGCTCATGGACTGATTAACTATTTATATTCTAACTGGAATAATTGTGGAATAGAATATCTGTCTATAGGAAAAGGATTTTACGGCAAACCGTTTATAAATAATGTTGATAAAATAAACTTTAATATTACCCATTCAATGAATGTTATAGGTATTTGCATTACAAAACATTTAGTGGGGATAGATATAGAGTATATGGATAAGGGAGTTGATTATAAGAATATAATTAATAGTTTATTTAATGAAAATGATAGACGAGTAGTAGCTAAGGAGAGTGATATTTTTTTAAAATACTGGGTAGCAAAAGAAGCGTATATTAAATTGGGTGGTAATAGTCTTAATAAGTTGTTGAAATTCTTGTATGTTAAAAGAATTTCAAATAATGTCATTGAAATTTTTGATACTTATAATAATATCTATAAAAGAATTTATATTTTTGAGCCTGAAATTAATTATAAAGGAGGATTGGCTTTACAATGTATTAAAACTAATTGAAGGATGGAGAGGGTTTAAATGTTTAAGTATTCTATAAAAAATTTAAGAGAAGAAGATAAGAATTTTTTTAAAGATATGATACCGTACTTATCACAGTACATTATAAAATATGAGATGAAAGAAGGGGACGTATTTATTTATTGTGATGTAGATAATGAAAATCAGATACGCAATTGTCTAGATAATCTAATAAATATGATTAATAAAAATATCTTGTCGGAAAAAACTGAAAAAATTAAAACTATAGAAGACTATACTAGTTATACAACTATTAATCATTCTAATATTTACAATAATCTTGTAAGTAGAGGTGATGTGAGAGAATTAGCAAAAGGATCTTTTGCTTATAGTGGATTGTTTTTAGATATATATGAATATTTTGAAAGAAAGATTGATGAGTTTGCTTGTTCTAAATTCAAAAATATAAGAAAAATTGTGTATCCAGATTTGCATTCGATTCAAGATTATATAAAAGGTCGTTATTTTGAAAATTTTCCTCATTATATGATGTTTCAGACGACATTAAAGAATGATATGAGTGTTTATGAAAAGTTTTCTAAATGTAAATTTGAGTATAAAAGTATTTTAGATGAAATAAAGACTCCTCAAAATGTTCTTCGGCATGCGGCTTGTGTACCTGTATATTCTTTATTGGAAAATGAGATGCTAGATGCAGAAGAAGTGCAAAGTTTTATTGTATCAGGAAAATGCTTTAGAAACGAAGAAGATAATATATTTGAATTAAGTAGATTGAATGAATTTTATATGAAAGAATTTGTTTTTGTAGGTGATGAAAATGCAGTTAATAAAATGATAGAAATTTCTAAAGAATTGATTAAATTTTGGGTTGATATATTTAAATTGAATAGTAAATATGAAACTGCAAATGACTCATTTTTCGCTAATAATTATAAGAAAATGAAATTTTTTCAAATTATAGGTGAATCAAAACAAGAATTTAAAGCCTTTATTCCTGGGAATAAAAATTACATTGCAGCAAGCTCAATTAATTATCATAGGACTCATTTTTCTAAGGTATATAATATTATAGGTGAAAAAGGTAATTATTGTTATAGTGCATGTTTTGCATTTGGAATTGAGAGATTAGCTTATGCATTACTATCACAAAAAGGATTGAACATTGATAAATGGGATTTTGAAACTATTAAAGAGATAGAAAAATACAGTAAATTAAGGAGTAATGAAAAATGAATTACAATATAGAGGTTAGACGTTGTAAAAGTTGTATTTTACCTGAAGTCCCAGGACATGTAGAGTTAGATAGTAATGGTATATGTAATATTTGCAATGGAGATAAACGTACAATAAACAAAGAAAATAATTCTAAGAAAGAGTGCAATCTGGATTATTTTAAAGAAAAAATTTTATTTTATGATAAAAAAAATAGTAAGTATAATTGTGTAGTAAGTGTTTCGGGAGGAAAAGATAGCATTATGACATTATATGTTGCAAAAAAGATATTGAACCTTAATGTTTTAGCTATTTTTATAGATAATGGTTTTGCTTTACCGGAGATGTATGATAATTTAAATAATGCAACAGATATTTTGAATGTAGATATGATGATTTTTAAAACCTCTGACATGATAGATATTTTTAAAAAATGTATAGAATCTAAGAAAGATATATATTATTGTAGGGTATGTCATACTTTATTAGAGTACTATATAAAAAGTATTTGTGTTCAAAATAATATTAATGTAATTTTGGGAGGATATACAAAGGGACAGCAATATATAAAAAATTCAGAATTATTTTGGATTTATGAAAAGTCTGATTATAATATTATTGAATTGTTTAAAAATGATAAAAAATTTAGTGAATTATCAGCTATTTTTCAGAGCCCAATAAAATATATGACTGAAAAGTTTGGAAATATTGTGCAACTTTCTCCATTTAAATATATGACATGGAATGAGAATGAAATATTAAATATTATAACAGAAGAGTTGAAATTTAAAATTCCTAAAAATAGTTGGCCTGACAAATCATCAAATTGTATGTTTAATTATGTGTCTCAATTAAAAACTATGAAACAGTTTGGTTATGCTCAGCATGAAACAGAGTTAAGTGATCTTGTAAGAGAAGGTGAGTTATCAAGACAACGTGCATTAGAAATCATAAGAACACCTATAGAAGAAGAAAATTTGAAAAAACCACTTTTAAAGTTGGGATTGTGTATAGATGATATTCTTAATTATTAGGAGGAAAAATGAATATAAAAAATCAAATCAAAGATATTTTAAAAAAGAACATTTTTGAACTAGAAGATGTTGAAATAAGTGATGAATTAGAGCTTATATCCAAGGGTTATCTGGAATCATTTGATATAATCAATATTATTTCAATATTAGAAATCAAATTTAATATAAATATGCCCATAGAAGAAATTGAAATGATAGATTTTAATACTGTAAATAATATTTATTGCTTGATAGAAAGAATAAAAGCTTTGGAGTAAAAGATGATTCAGAATAATAGAATATATGATAGATCAAAAGTTATAGTTGAAGTAATAAAGGAACATGAGTTAAAAGAGTGTTGTTTTAGGCTTTTTCAATCTGATTTTGGGAAAATGTATTATCCTACATATAAAACAGTATTAGAAATACTGAAAAAAGCATACAGAAAAAA
The DNA here is from genome assembly GCF_001276985.1 of Clostridium botulinum. Lineage (GTDB taxonomy): Bacteria > Bacillota > Clostridia > Clostridiales > Clostridiaceae > Clostridium_F > Clostridium_F botulinum. The sequence continues at coordinate 126,025 of NZ_LHUL01000026.1, read as the reverse complement.
TAATATCTTTGTTGCAAAAATGGACAATGCTATGCTTGGATTCATGTGGTTTTCTATGGATGGAGTATTTAGTAAATTTCCTTATTTAAATATGTTGTTTGTATTTCCTGAATTTAGGGAAAGTGGTATTGGAAGATGTTTGTTAAATTTTTTTGAAAACATGGTATGCAAGGAAAGCAAAATACCCAAAATAAAAATTTTTCTTTTAGTAAAAAGTAGTAATACTATGGCTTTAAAATTATATTTAAATTCTGGGTATAGAGAATTATATACATTTGAAGGCTTATTTAGAAAAAAAATAGATGAAATTTTAATGATTAAAGAAATTATAAATAATAAGTAAAAATGTGAGTTATATAAAAATAATTAGGAGAAAAAAAAGGATGAGCTATAACTATTTTGAAAAACAACAAAGAGAAGATTCTATATTGGTTGGACAGGATATTTTAAGTTTTAGATATAATAATAGCAGAATAGATACTACAATAATTTCTTGCTTAAGAAAAATCGTTAACTTAAGTAAAGAAAAAGTAGCTATTATAGATAATGAAACAAAGATAACTTATGGACATTTCATGAAGCGAATTAATGCTCTATCAAATTTTTTGCTGAATCAAAAGGAGTTTGAAAGAACATCACCAATTACTTTAATTTTAAATGGGAATTATTTAAGATATGTTTGCGTATATGGTGTTTTAGCTTCAGGTGGGTATTATTTGCCTATAGAACCAGAAGTAAACAATATTAATAGAATAATTTCTTTAGTAGAACGTTCTAAAAGTAAAGTTGTAATTACAAATAGAGAGTATGTAAATATATTAAAAGAAAAAATATCAGAAAGTGTAAGTTTTATAATTATAGAAGATTTAGATTTTAGTAGCCTAGATAGCAAAGAAAACGTTATTGATATAAAAGCTGATGATCCAGCATATATGATATATACATCTGGATCTACGGGAGTACCTAAAGGTGTTATTATACCTCATAGAGCTGTTGTGAATTTAGTTAATGCATTGTACGTTAATTTCAGATTAACAAAAAAGGATAGGGGTGTGGCATTTACATCATTTTCTTTTGATTCATGTGGTTGTGATATATATCCATATTTATTGAATGAAGTCCCTTTAGTATGCATTGAGAGGAGAAAAGAATATGTTTACGATATTGAAAAATTAAATAAATTTTGTATTGATAATATGATATCAATAATGTTTTTACCTACGGTTTTAGCTGAAAAATTTATTACAGTTGATAATAATGTGCTAAGAGTTCTTTATTTTGGAGGGGAAAAATTTTGTAAGAATAAAGTTACTAATTATGAGTTATTTAATTCTTATGGATTGACAGAAACAGGAATACTTAATACAGTCTATAAGATTAAAGGAGATGAGCGAGAAATTCCTTTGGGAGATCCAATAATAAATTCAGGAATATTAATTTTAGATGATCAAGATAAAATTATACCTAAAGGGAAATTAGGAGAAATTGCAATTTTTGGTTCTGGTATAGCAATAGAATATGATAATAATACAGAGTTGACTAATAAAAAATTTATTAAGTTAAAAGAAATGGGTAATTTGAGATGTTGTAAAACTGGAGATTTGGGATATATAAATGAGAATGATAATCTATATTTTAAGGGTAGAAAAGATAAACAAGTAAAAATAAGTGGTTACAGGATAGAGTTAGATGAGATACGATTTTATTTGCAGAAATATGCTTGCATAGAATTAAGTATTCCTATGGTAATAAAAAAAGGTAAATTATCTTTATTAGTTAATTTTTATGTTGCAAAAGAAGTACTTGATGAAGAATTAATTAATAAATTTTTAAGTAAATATTTACCTTTTTATATGGTGCCATTATGTCACATTAACATAAAAGATGTTCCATATACTACAAATGGAAAAGTTGATTATAGGGGGTTGCAGAAAATTTTTGAGAATAAAAAAGAAAAAGTATATCTAAAAAGTAATTTACTGTATAGCAAATTAGAATTAAAAGAGTTCCTAATTGATACTTATGCCAATATACTTAAAATGGATAAAGATGAAATAATGGAAGATGGTAGTTTCTTTGAAATGGGTGGAGACTCACTTAAAGCTATGAAATTACAATGGTATATACAAGATGAATTAGGTGTAGAAGTGGACATATCTAAAATTTATGAAGAATTCAGTATAAAAAAACTCCTAAATTTAATACTAATATGATTATATCCAAGTTATTCTATTTTCAAGGAGGTGTAATGGTGTGAGTATAGTTCGATTATTTACATTACCAGGGGCGGGTTCTTCAGCGATAATGTATTACAAATGGATACCGATCATTGGAAAGCAAATCAGACTAAGTCCATTAGAGATACCAGGCCGAGGAATTAAAGAGAGAGAAAAAAAAGCAGTAAGTCGTAGAAATCTTATAGATTTGTTATTTGAAGATGTTAAATTAAAGTTAAAGAATGATGAAGAGTATATGATATTAGGAAATAGTGCAAGTTCAATTATAGCAATAGACCTATGTAGACTAATAGAGACGTATGAATTTAAAAGACCTAAACACATTTTTATTGCTGTGGAACCACCACCTGATATTTTAAAGAATAGAAAAAAGATGTTGGAAGATCCTAAGAAAAAGAACTTTGTGAAAAGTGTTTTTGAAAAATATTTTCTTGATGATTTAATTACAAAAGAGGAATTAAATGAATTATTATCTGTATTTTTAAATATTGTTTATAACAACAGAGAAAAAATTTTAGATTTTTCTGCAGAAGATATGTATAAGGAGATATATGGAGATATAAAGATGATAAAAGGGAAGAAATATAAAGCATTAGAATTTGCACTTGAACATATAAAGCTTTTTATTGAGGATGAAAAAATAACTTCAGAAGATGAAATAAGTCTATTGCCTATCAATGTTGATTTAACTGTTTTCGGAGCTACTAATGATGAAGTAGCTAGTGAATTAGAATTAATGAAATGGAAGGAATATACATGTGCAAAGTTTGAGTTATATATGGTAGAAGGAGATCATTTGATTCTATTTAATAATAATGAAACTGTATTACAAAAGATACAGGAAAAAACAGAAACTATATTAAAAAAAATTTGAGGTGAATTATGAGATCAAGGATTAAGGGAGTAGGAAGATACTTACCAAATAGAATTGTAACTAGCGAGGAAGCGGAAGAACTTGCAGGTTTTAAAAAATTGGGAGTTAGAAAAGGACTTTGTAAGATGCTAACGGGATGTGAAGAAAGAAGATATTCAGATACCAATGAATATAGTTCACATATTGCAGCGAAGGCAGCTATAGATGCCATGAAAAAGGCAGGAGTTTCAAGTGATGAAGTTGATGCACTTATTTTTTGTTCTGTATCTCAAGATTTTGCTGAACCAGCAACAGCAAATGTAGTGATGGATTTATTGAACATAAAGAATGCATTTGGATTTGATGTTAAAAATGCTTGCAATGCATTCTTAACAGGTATTGATATTGCAGATAGTTTAATAAAGACAGGAAAAGCTGATATAGTTCTTGTTGTTTCTGGAGAAGCTTTATCAAAATGGATCAATTTTAAGTTTGAATCTAAAGAGGAATTAATTAGAAGAGCTCCAGTGACTTTGTCTATAGGCGATGGTGGTGGCGCTTTTATAATGGAAAGAGAGGAAGATGACAATAAAGGCATTGTGAAAGGTATTTTCCGTACATATGCAGAATATTGGAACAATAATGTAGTTTGGGGAGGCGGAGTTCGTTTCCCGAGAGATTCTGATAAAATGTATATTCCTGGGACTACTAAAATTATAATAGATGAGCAAAGAAATTTAGGGAAAAACTTATTGCCAATTTTAGAACGTGAAGTTGGGTGGAATTTTCAGAAGGATGTAGATTGTTATATCCCAACACAAGTAGCTAAATGGATTAATAAGAGTATGTCTAACGAATTATCTTTCCCAATTGAAAAAATTATTCAAGTCGTTGATAAATTTGGAAATGTTGGAGCTAGCAATATTCCAATAGCAACATATGAAGCTATTATGGATGGAAGATTAAAGACTGGAAGTAAAACTTTGATGTCTGGTGTTGGAGTTGGAATTAATATCGCGACTATCGCAGTAATACTTTAGTTATGTAGGTGAGTATATGAAAGAAAAGGTTACTTTTGGAGATATATATACTGTAATTTTTCAAGAGGAAGATAGTAATAAAGAATGTATAATAGTCTACAATGATGAAAAAAGGATTGTGTACAATAAAAAACAATATCAAATGTTGATTAATAAAATGAGTAGATTTTTAAAACTTCTTTATCCAAATATAAAAGTCGGAGATTGGATTGGTTTGAAATATCATAATAACTATCTCTATTATGCAGTAGTATTTGGGGCTATGAAATTAGGATGGAATATATTATTACTTGACAATAAAAGTGAAAGTAATAATAGGTATAGATATGAGATAGATGTGGAGTTAATTGCTATTTTAGATAATAATATATTAGATAATTTTAATAATGAAGCTATTGATATTCAATGTTTAAATAGTAAGTTTGAGAAAGATATTTGGTCCAGCAAAGTAGCATTTTTATCTTCTGGAACAACAGGAAAGCCACAAGTTATTATATATCATGCTTATGCAATTTTAAATCAAATAAAAAATGTTAAATATGAATTTTTAAGAAATGAGACGTTAGCAGATATTGTGTATAAAACTGATAATTCGTACAGAAAAATAGTAACTTTTTTACCTATGAATCATATTTTAGGTTTTTTATTACCTTTAATTTTCATCACTTTAGACTTAAAGGTTGTTTTTCTATCAGATCAAACACCATATGGTATTATTAAAGGAATAAGAAATGAGAATGCTTTAGGAAGTTTTGGTGTGCCTATGGTTTGGAAATTAATAAAAAATATATTAAAGAGAAGGTATTCCGAAAATCGTGAAGGTGTAGATAAATTATTAGGGGAAAATTTTAAAATTATTTTAAGTGGTGGCAGTAAAACAGATGCTTCCATTAGAAATAGTTATATTAGAGCAGGAATTGAATTTTTCGTTGGTTATGGATTAACAGAAACTGGTTTTTTATCTATAGGCAAAAGTGATCTAAATGACTGTGAGTCTGAAGGAAAAGTTTATGATAATTATGAAATTAAAGTTTTAACTTCAGATGGAAGTATAAGAAATGAAGGTACTGGAGAAATTATCGTAAAATCAGATTCTATATACGCTGCTTCCATAAAAGATAAAAAAGAAATTTGCCCTAAATTAATTGAAGGCATGTATTATAGAACAGGGGATATCTTTGAGCTAAAAAATAGAAAACTTTATTTTAAAGGTAGGATGAAAAATATTATTGTAGATGAATCTGGAGAAAATATATATGCTGAAGAATTAGAAGAATTTTTTAAAGACATGAAGTCTAAAGGGATTGTATATTTTATATCAGAATATAAAAATAGGGCTACTATGTTCATTGAGAGGAATACACATAAACGCATTTCAAAGAAATATATTATTGAGCTAATAAGAGAAAAAAATAAGAATCTTCCTATTTCAAAGAAAATATTAAAAGTATTATTTTTAAATATAAATATTGAATTTACTCAAAAGGGAGATCCTATCCGTATTCTGAAAGAATACAGGGATATTGGTGAAGTATTTAATATAAAAGGAGTATGATAATTATGATAGATAATAATACAAAAATTGGGCTAAAAAAACAAATTAAAAAATATCTATCAGAGCTAATGGATGTTAATACTGAAGATATTATGGATGATGTAGATTTAACAGAAATGGGAGCTACAAGTATGGTAATCATTCAATTATATGTTATCTTACAGGAGGAGTATGGTATATCACTAGATGCTACAGTAGATCTTTATAAATCAATATCTCTGAATGAAATAGTTGAGAATATTGAAAAGACTAAAATTGATTTAGAAGATATAGTGGGGTGAAAAAATGGACACTAAAAATATTATTGGTATAAAAGATGCACGGGAAAATCAAATTGATATTGTAGGAGGAAAAGGGGCTAATTTAGGACTAATGATTTCATGTGGCATTCCTGTTCCAGATGGCTTTATTGTAACGGCTAATGCATATAAAAATTTTTTAAAAAGTAATGGTATATTAGAAATAATAGAACAAAAAATTAGTAATATAGATAAAGAAACTTTATCTATAAAGGATAAAACTGAAGAGATAAGAAATTTAATTTTAAAAGCTGAGTTCCCAAAGGACTTAAAAGAAGATATATTGAGTAGATTTAATAAATTTAAGAGACCTATTCACTTAGCAGTAAGATCTTCGGCAACAGCCGAAGATTTACCGGAAGCAAGTTTTGCAGGGCAACAAGAGACATATTTGAATATTATGAACAAGGAAGATTTATTTGTATCAATAAAAAAGTGCTTTTCTTCTCTTTGGAGCATTAGGGCATTTTCATATAGAACTAATAATGGATATGATCATTTGAATGTTGGTATAGCAGTTGTTATTCAAGAAATGATAGAATCTGATATTTCTGGAGTTATGTTTACATCTAACCCAATAACCGCTGAAAAGGAAATAGTGATAGATGCATCTTATAATTTGGGAGAAGCCATAGTATCAGGAAAAGTTACGCCAGATAATTATGTTCTTGATAAAAATGGAGAAGAAATAGCTTTCACTCTTGGAAGTAAGGAAATTTCAGTTGTATATTCAGATAAAGGAACTGTGGTTGTAAATAATTCTTCTGATATAAGAGAAAGAAGATGTCTTCATAATGAAAATTTAAGAGAATTATTTGATATGGCCTTAAAGATAGAAGGCTTATATAAAAAAACTATGGATATAGAATGGGCAATTAAAAATAAAAAAGTATATATTCTTCAGGCACGCCCAATTACAACTATAAAGAAAAAACAGAATAAAAATACCAGAAAGCAGTACTCACAAAAAGAAAAAAAGTATTTAAATAATATGATAGAACATTTTCCAGTTGCATGTTATCCACTAGATTATGAAATTGCAATGATACTTCAAAATATGAAATTTGAACTTTTTAAGGAGGTAGGACTGAAAATAGAGAGTCCTATATATATGGATAATATGGGTATAATCCATATGAATAAAATTAGGTGGAAAGTAAATCCAAAAATTTTACGCTTTTTTAAAGTTTATTATGAATATAAAAATAATGAGAAGAATGTTGAATATGGAGAAAAGATTTTAGATTCTTGTAAAAAAGAACTCAAAGTAATAGAACAAAATATAAATGAAAATAGTTATAAATTTTCTCTTCGTGATATAGATAAATATATGAGTGATATTATTTCAATTCATGAAAGAATTTCTTTTGCAAGGTTTAGATATTTTCTTTTCCCATCTGTTATTATTGGCGAAAAACTTGATAAAGAACTTAAAGCTATAAATCCAAATTATACAGAGTATGATCTCTTATCAGATTTAGATTATGTAACAGTAGATATGAATAAGGATATTGATATTTTATCAAAAACTTTATCAAGAAATGAAGAACTAATAAAGGATTTAATAAAAGGGGCAAGCTATGCATTTATAAAAGAAAAATATGATTATGATTCAATAGAAATAAAAGAGTTTTTTAATAAATATGGTTGGAAGTCTAATTATTGTTGTATTCCATTCTCTTCATCTTCTTGGAATGAGGAACCAAATAGATTTATAAAACTTCTTAAAATAACCATTTCAGAGAATAAAGAAAATGAAGAAAATAAATCTGGAAAGTACATGGGTATATTGAAAGAGTTGGAGGAAAGTAAAGGTAAAAAAAGATTTAAGAAAACAATGGGAGATATTACTTATTATAGACTAGCTCATGTTAGACGTGAGGAAAGTCAATATCTTTGGGAAACAGGATTTGGATTATTGAGGTTGCTTTTAAAACAAATAGAAGATTTGTTAAATACAAAGAAAGAAGATTTGCTATATTTGTCTTTTCAAGAGTTAAGAAAAGTAATAGCTATTGGTAAGTTAGAGCATGAATATAGAGAATTAATTTCATATAGGAAAAATCACCGTAAGGAGACTGAAGAACTTTGGGAGCAGATGGCATTAGATGCCTTTTATGATAATGAGAAGAATATTTTCAGGGGAATAAGCGGAAGTTCAGGTGTAGTGAGAGGTAGAGTTTGTATTATAAAAAATCATACTGAATTTGATAAACTGAAAGAAGATAATATTCTTATATGTCCATATACTGATCCTGAGTGGACCCCTCTTTTTAAAATAGCAAAAGGAGTTGTTTCAGATACAGGTGGAGCTTTATCGCACGCAGCTATTGTTGCACGTGAATATAATATCCCAGCGGTATTGGGTGTTGGAAATGCCACAGTAAATTTATCGGATGGGGAATATATATTATTAGACGGAAATAATGGTATTGTAAAGCGATTATCAGAGGAAATAATATGACAAAGAATATAGAAGACAAACAGGGAAAATTTGAAGAACTTACTAAGACGCCAATTTCCAAATTAATATTGAAAATGGCTATACCGTCTATAATGGCAATGTTAATAGGAATTGCATACAGTTTAGCAGATACTTATTTTATATCCAAGATTGATACAATATCTACAGCATCAGTAGGGTTGGCATTTTCATTTATGAGTGTTACCCAGGCCTTTGGACTTTTATATGGACATGGTTCAGGAAATTATATGTCAAGAATGGAAAGTGAAAAAAATAGAACAGAGTCATCAAAAATGGCAATAGATGGTCTTGTTATATCATTTCTTACAGGGATAATTATAATGATTTTTGGGGAACTATATTTAAATGAATTAGCACTTTTTTTAGGAGCTACTAATTCTCTTTTATCTTCAACGAAAGAATATCTCTTAATACTATTAATAGGCACCCCATTTATGATTTCAGCTTTGACGATGAATAATCAATTTAGATTACAAGGGAATCCAAGTTTGGGAGCAGCCGCCATTACATCTGGAGCAGTAATTAACTGTATACTTGATCCTATTTTTATTTTTTATTTTAATTTAGGAATTAAAGGAGCCGCATATGCCACGGTTATTGGAGAAATAATAAGCTTTATCATTTTAATTGTAGTTAGTGGAATGAGAGAGAATATAAAGTTTAATCTAAAAAATTTTTCTATAAATAAAAAAATATTGTCTGAGCTTTATGGAGGAGGGATACCGAATTTTACAAGAGAAATTTTTATAGGAATATCTCTTATGCTTTTGAATAATGAATTAAAAATTTTTGGTGAAGAATATATAGCTTCCTTTACTATAGTTAATAGATTAGTGCTTGCAGGAACTTATCTTATGGTAGGGCTTGGACATGGATTTCAGCCTGTGTGTATATTTAATTATGGTGCTAAGTTATATGAACGAGTAGAGAAAGCTTTAAAATTTACATTAAGATCAGCTATAATATTTATGGTTTTTATTTCTATAATATTTTTAATGTACAGCGAAAATATGGTAATGTTGTTCAGAAATGATAATGAAATAATTAATATAGGTTCACAAGTTCTAAGTATACAATCAATCACTTTACCACTCATAGGATATATTACTATAACGGGTATGTTCTTACAAAGTACGCATAAATTTAAAGAAGCTACTTTAATTACTTCATCTAGGCAGGGTTATATATATATACCTCTAATTTTAATAATGCCTAAGATGTTGGGGGTAAAGGGGATATTGTATGTTCAACCTTTATCAGATTTTATTACTTTTGTTATTTCAGTTGTTTTAGTAGCTAAGTATAAAAAAGAGTTAAAATGTTAGAGTATACTTTAATATAAAATAATTATAAACTACTACCAAGAAAATATGAATGGGAGTAGTTTTTTTTATATATAGTTCATAAAATTATAGATTTTAAAGATAAAACAACCTATTATTTTAAGTTAAGCTATGATATAATTTAGATAACACGAATTATAAAAAAGTAATTTAAAAAAATATTCGGAAAGAGGGATAAGAGTGGGGAATGAAATAAAAACATTATTCGTAGAAAAAAAACCGCAATTTAGGGTAGAAAGTAAAAAAATATTAAATGACTTTAGGTTAAGTCTAAATATGAAAAATATAGAAGACATAAGAATTTTAAATAGATATAATATAAGTGGTGTAAGCGATGAAGAATACAATTTGGCTAAGTATACTATATTTTCAGAAAAAACTGTAGATGACTTATATGAAGAAAAATTTCCTTATGATAGTGAGGATAAAATTTTTGGAGTAGAATATTTACCAGGTCAGTATGATCAAAGAGCAGACTCTGCGGCTCAATGTATACAAATACTTACTCAAAGAGAAGGTGTAATTGTAAAGTATAGTAAAATTTTTGTTATAAAGGGGAATATAGCAAAAGAAGAACTAGAAAGAATAAAAGAATATTGTATAAATAAAGTAGATTCAAGAGAAGCACAACTAGAAAAACCAAATTCACTACAAGATATACAATTAGAAGTGCAGTCTGTGGAAATATTACATGGATTTATAGATTTAAGTGGAAAGAAATTGAAAGAATTTTTGGAAGATAGAAATTTAGCTATGACCTCTGAAGATTTAAAATTTTGTCAAGAATATTTTAGAGACAAAGAAAAAAGAAACCCTACTATAACAGAAATTAAGGTTATAGATACTTATTGGTCAGATCATTGTAGACATACAACCTTTATGACAGAAATAGAGGATATAAAAATAGAAGAGGGATTATATTCTAATGCAATAAAGGAAAGCTATGAAACTTATAAAAATATAAAAAGACATATATATGCAAAAGAACGGGCTACTTGTCTTATGGATATAGCTACAATAGCTGCAAAAGAATTAAGAAAAAAAGGACTAATGGAGGATTTAGATGTTTCTCCAGAGATTAATGCTTGTAGTATAGTAGTAGATGCCGAAATAAATGGTAAAACAGAAAAATGGATTGTTATGTTTAAAAATGAAACACATAATCATCCTACAGAAATAGAACCTTTTGGTGGGGCAGCTACTTGTGTTGGAGGTGCTATAAGAGATCCACTCTCCGGAAGGGTTTATGTATATCAGGCTATGAGGGTTACAGGTAGTGCAGACCCAAGACAAAATATAGAAGATACCTTAGAAGGAAAACTCCCTCAAAAGAAAATAACCACTGAAGCAGCTCATGGATATAGCTCTTACGGAAATCAAATAGGCTTGGCTACAGGTCAAGTTGCAGAAATTTATGATGAAGGCTATGTGGCTAAAAGAATGGAAATCGGCGCAGTTATTGGTGCAGCGCCTATGGAAAATGTAATAAGAAAGGAACCTAAACCTTCAGATATAGTTATATTATTAGGAGGAAGAACAGGTAGAGATGGTATAGGAGGAGCTACTGGTTCTTCTAAAAAACATACAGAATCATCTATAGAAAATTGTGGTTCAGAGGTACAAAAAGGAAATGCACCAACAGAAAGAAAAATTCAAAGATTTTTTAGAAACAAAGAAGTAAGTACTATGATAAAAAGATGTAATGATTTTGGAGCTGGTGGAGTAGCTGTAGCTATTGGGGAACTTACAGAAGGTCTATACATAGATTTAAATAAAGTTCCCAAAAAATATGATGGCTTAGATGGGACAGAATTATCTATATCAGAATCACAGGAACGTATGGCGGTGGTAATCTCAAAGGAAGATAGAGAAAGATTTATTAAACTTTCAGCAGAAGAAAACCTAGAAGCTACAGTGGTTGCAGAAGTTAAAGAAGAAAAAAGACTCAAGATGTTATGGAAAGATAGCATTATAGTTGATTTGGACAGAGAGTTTTTAAATACTAATGGCGTAGTTCAAAAGACTAAGGCTTATATAAATACTCCAGAAAAAGAAAGCTATTTTCAAGAAATAACTATAGGTTCTAAAGAAAATATAAAGGATAAATGGATTGAAAATATAAAGGATTTAAATGTATGTAGTCAAAAAGGATTAGTAGAAATGTTTGATAGCACAGTAGGAGCTGGTACTGTTGTAATGCCATTAGGAGGTAAATACCAGAAAACTCCGCAGGAAGGTATGGCTGCTAAACTTCCAGTATTAGAAGGAGATACTACTACAGCTACAGTTATGACCTATGGATTTAATCCTAAAATATCTAAATGGAGCCCTTTCCATGGGGCCATGTATGCTGTTATAGAATCCGTAACTAAGGCCGTAGCTATGGGGATAGACTATAAAAAAATAAGACTTACTTTCCAAGAGTATTTTGAAAAACTAGAAAATAAAGAAGAAAAATGGGGAAAACCATTAGCAGCTCTTTTAGGAGCCCTAAAGGCACAAAGAGAATTTTCTATTGCAGCTATAGGTGGAAAAGATAGTATGTCAGGAACTTTTAAAGAAATGAATGTACCACCAACTTTAGTATCTTTTGCAGTAGGAGTTACAAATGTGAATAGAATAATATCCTCAGAATTTAAAGAAGCAGGAAGTATTATTTTATATATAAAAGCTAAAAGAAATAAAGAAGAAATACCGGACTTTAACATTCTTAAGGAAAATTATGAAAAGGTATATGAAGCTATAGAAACAGGTAATGTTTTAGCCACCTCTACTATTAAATCTGGAGGAATCTCAGAAGCTATAAGTAAAATGTGCTTTGGTAATAATATAGGGGCGAAGTTAAAGAATTTAGAAAGAGAAGAATTGTTTTCAAGAGACTATGGATCAATAATATTAGAGGTTAATAAAAACTTTGATTTAAATTTATTAAAAGAAATAAATTATAAAATAATAGGTGATACTACTGAAAGAGCTTCTATAGAAATTTTAGGTGAAGAAATATTACTAGACAAGTGTTATGAGGAATTCGAAAGTACTCTAGAAGATGTATTTATATCAAAAGTAGAAAAAGAATATAAAAAAGATTTAGATATATCATTATATCGAAATAAAAATAAAAAATCACCAAGTGTAAAAGTTCCTAAGCCAAAGGTTCTAATACCAGTATTTCCAGGTACTAATTGTGAATATGATTCCAAAAGAGCTTTTGAAAAAGCCGGTGGAGAGGTAGAATTAGTTGTATTTAACAATATGAGTTCGCATAATATAAAAGAATCTATAGATAATTTAAGTTCTAAAATAAAACAGTCTAATATAATTATGTTACCTGGAGGATTTAGCGCAGGAGACGAGCCAGAAGGTTCTGGTAAATTTATAGCGACTATATTTAGAAATGAAAAAATTAAAGATTCAGTTATGGAATTGTTAAAGGCTAGGGATGGATTAATGCTAGGTATATGCAATGGATTTCAAGCTTTAATAAAATTAGGTTTAGTACCATTTGGTGAAATCCGTGATATAAATGAAAATTGTCCAACACTAACTTATAATGATATAGGAAGACACCAATCAAAAATAGCATATACTAAAGTAGCATCTAATTTATCACCTTGGTTTAACAACGTGGAAGTAGGAGATATACATGCAATACCTATATCCCATGGAGAAGGTAAATTTTATGCTAAAGATAATGTAATGAAAAGACTAATAGATAATGGTCAAATAGTTACTCAATATGTAGATGTTAATGGAAATGTTACTTCCGATATAAGATATAATCCCAATGGGTCTATATCTTCTGTAGAAGGTATTTGCAGTCCCGATGGTAGAATTCTTGGTAAAATGGCCCATTCAGAAAGAATAGGCTATGGCACATTAAAAAATGTACCAGGCAATAAGGATCAGAAAATATTTGATGCTGGAATAAAATATTTTAAATAAGCTTTATCTCTGATCTGAAAAATTTTATTTTAAACTAGGTTTAATCTTAATATAGCAAAGTTGAAAAATACATGTAATAAATCACTTTATTTTACTAATAATATATTTATTATATGTATTTTTTATTTTTTTGCTTTTAAGACTGAATTTGGTTTATTTTTTTGTGTGTAAAATTTTTTTACTTATGCAGTATGTTGTTTTGTAAAAAGAAACCAATTTTTCTGAAAATATTTTAATTTCAGAGCATTTCGAATTGACAAAACACTAACCAGGATATTATAATTAAATCAGATAAAAGTTGAATTTAATACTATATAATGTGTAGTTTAAATTTATTTTTTATAATAATAAAGAGGTGATAGAGTGAAAATATTTTTATACACCTTTATGAGTTTATTATTTTTTAGTTCATTTGCCTTTCTTTTAACTGCAGGAAAGTTCATATATCATCATAAATATGGAAAAGCAGTTTTTAAAATCAATAGGAATAGATACAAGAAAAGTAAGATTGCTAAAAAAGAATTCTTAATGACTGTGAGTCCTTTTAAGGACGAAAACAATAATGTATATTTACCTTTAAAATATGTGGCAGATTCTTTAGGAATAAAGCTATATAATGATGAGGAATATAGTGTGATTATAAAGGTAATGGATAAGAATGTTAAGGCTAATAAAAAAGGAATCTTTATAGAAAATAGTTCAACAAATCTAAATACAAAAATAGATAAGAATATAAAAGTTAGAAACAATGAATTAATGTTACCACAGAGCTACATTAAAGATATCTTTGAAGTAAATATAGAGATAGATAATAAAACAGGAGAAGTAATTCTTAAATGAATATATTAATAAAAAATCATGTAAAATTTAAAGAGAAGTTTTTTATAAATTAAAAACCCTATTTAGTTAAAGAGAAATTATAACTAAATAGGGTGTTTTTTTCAAAAAATATTTTAAATTCTATATGAAATTAAGAATTATCTTATATATGAGTTACCATCAAGAGGAATTAAAACTTGTAGAGAAGGCTTACCATTAGCTAATCCTACAGCGTAAACAGTATAATATTTATCAGATTTTAAATTAGCATTTGGAGATGTTAATATTGTATTTTCTGTATTAGCAATTTTTAGGCTTAGTGTATAATTTTTAGGATCTACTGATGAGTAATTTGTTATATTTTTATAATCTATATTATTAAATATTTCTTTACCGTTCATATAAAAATCTAGCTTTGGGGCATTAGGAGAAAGATGCACAAAACGTACATAGGCTTTATTTGGATTTTTATTGTCTAATTTTTTATCAAGTATAGGGAATAAAGCTATATTTTTAAGAAAGTTTGTAGCTGCTATTGTATATATAGAGTTTGGTGGAATGAAAATATTTTTATTTATAACTGGTACATCTTTTTTATCAGTAGGAAATACTTTTATGTTATAAACCCTAGATATTAAAGGCATATACTCAGTAAAGCCTTTATAAGATAGTCCTTTAGATATTAAGTTATTGTTTATATATATATCTACGGCAGGAGCATCAGGGGTTGCGTGAAGAATTCTAATATGTGATGTTTCATCACTTTTTCTAAATTTTACTTTGTTTTCATCAAAACAAGGAAAATCAAACATAATAAGACCTCACTAAAAATTTCTACAGTATTAATATATAGATATGTTTTAAAACTGTTACATAATATTTTGTTTATTTGTTAAATCATTCATTAAATAAAATATGGTAAATTTTATTTGAAATATACGCAATTACAAAAATATGAAATTGCAGTTATGTGTATTTTTTAACAAGAATATAGTAAAAATAACTTTATAGTGCAAGATTTAAAAATAAACAAATCAATATACAGTAAATTAAAAAGAATCAGACTTATTTTGAGTAAATAAGCTAATTTGAACTAAAAAGAGGTTTTACCAAGAATTTAAAAGATGATAACATTTACAATAAATAAAAGAAATCTTAAAAAAAATACTAAAACAAAGGAGGGTGTTTATGGACTTATTAAAAATTGTTGAGGGCTTTAATAATATACTTTGGAGTTATATTTTAATGTTCTTTTTATTTGGTGCAGGAATATTTTTTACTTTTAATTTAAGATTTGTACAAGTAAGAAAGTTTAAGGCTATGTTTAAACAGGTTTTTTCAAAGAACCAAGATAGAGATTCAGGTATAACATCTTTCCAAGCTTTGGCTACAGCAGTGGCAGCGCAAGTTGGAACGGGAAACTTAGCAGGGGCTGCTACAGCAATAGCGGCTGGAGGTCCAGGAGCTATATTTTGGATGTGGGTTAGTGCTTTCTTTGGTATGGGAACTATATTTTCAGAAGCAATTTTAGCGCAAAAATATAAAGTTAAAAAAGATAACGGAGAAGTGCTTGGAGGACCAGCTTATTATATAAGAGATGGATTTGGTAGTAAAAAGCTGGCAGGTTTCTTTGCTTTTTCAATGATGGTGTCAGCTTGTTTAACTGGGGATATGGTACAATCCAATTCAATTGGTATATCTATAAATAAAGCCTTTGGAGTTCCCAATATAGTTGTGGGTATAATAGTAGCAATACTTACTGCGTTAATAGTTCTTGGAGGAATACAAAGAATAGCATCAGTTACAGAAAAATTAGTTCCTATTATGGCCTTATTTTTTATCATAGGAAGTCTAATAATAATAGGAATTAATTATGATAATATAGGTCCAGCCTTTAAAATGATATTTTTAGGGGCTTTTAATCCTAAAGCAGCTACAGGAGGACTTATAGGTGTATCTGTAAGGGAAGCCATGAGATATGGAATATCTAGAGGGTTATTTTCTAATGAAGCTGGTATGGGCTCTACTCCACATGCTCATGCTGTGGCAGATGTTAAACATCCAGCTCAGCAAGGACTTGTAGCCATGTTTGGATTATTTATTGATACTTTTGTTGTCTTAACTTGTACAGCCATGGTAATTTTAACAACTGGAGCTTTAGATGGAAAGACTACAGGTATAGAGTTAACTCAACAGGCCTTTATAAATGGTTTTGGGCATTTTGGTAATATATTCGTAGCAGTAAGTTTATTCTTCTTTGCTTTCTCAACAATAATTGGGTGGTATTTCTTTGGGTTATTAAATGTTAAGTTTATATTTGGTGATAAAGGGACGAGACCTTATGTAGTATTATTCCTTGTAGCCTTAGTAGTAGGAACAATTTTAGATGTACCGTTAGTATGGCAGCTAGCAGATACCTTTAATGGATTTATGGTAATACCTAATTTAATAGCATTAATAGCATTAGCTAAATTAGTTAAAAAAGAACTTAAGGATTATGAAAATAACTTCTCTATAAAATAATTATTAGCTTTAGATGAAAGTTTAGAAAGAATGATTGCTTTATAATAAGGTTCAGAAAAAATTATTTGAAGAGTTATTAGAAGGTCAACAATGAAAAATATCTTTTAACATAATGTTATATAAATTTATTATGTTAGAGATATTTTTTTATTTATATAAATTAAAAATAGGATTAAAGTTATAATATTTTAAAAATGTTCTGAATACTTTGTTATATTTTTATAAAGCATATTGATAAAAATAGTTTTATCTTTATACATATGTATAGTAAAAAAATATATCTATAAATATAAATATATTTGTAAATATTTTTATATTAAGTGAAAAAAATTATATAAAGTTAAAAATAAGAGAGTATAATATAAGGTTTTTAATTAATAATTAAAAATTATTTGTTAAATGCTATTTAAGATTATAATTTTAGTAAAAAATTCTTTCAAAACTATAGTTTATGAATGTATAGTGGTAAAATAGATTGTTAATAAATATGAAATGATATATTTTAAAATATTCATAAATGTATATTTTTTAACAATTATAATTGGTTAGGATTATTACAATTGCAATTGCCTAAAGGTTTTAAGATTATTATGCAGTAAATTCAAAATATTCAAAGGTAATTATTTAAAATAAAGAATATAGATATAAATATTAATTTTACTTAATATTTGAAAAATGATAACATTTACAATGAGGATTTGATCCAAATACATTTTAAGATATACATAAAGAGGGGAGAAGTTTATGGAATTTTTACTAAATGTTTTTGAAAATATCAATAATGTGCTATGGTCCTATATATTAATGTTTTTTTTATGTGGTGCAGGAATATTTTTCACTTTTAAACTAGGATTTGTACAAGTTAAGAAATTTAAGGCAATGTTCAAACAAGTATTTACTAAAAGTGATAATGATGATGGGATTAGTTCATTCCAAGCATTGGCTACCGCAGTAGCAGCACAGGTAGGAACAGGAATTTTAGCTGGAGCTGCAACGGCTATAGCATCTGGTGGACCAGGAGCTATATTTTGGATGTGGATTAGTTCCTTTTTTGGTATGGGTACTATATTTGCAGAGGCTGTTTTAGCTCAGAAATATAAAACTCATGCCGAAGATGGTGAAGTTTTAGGAGGTCCAGCTTATTATATAAGAGATGGATTAGGTAATAAAAAATTAGCTAAATTTTTTGCTTTTGCTATGATGGTATCTGCCTGTTTAACAGGAGATATGGTTCAATCAAATTCCATATCTATAGCCATAAATAAGGCTTATAATATTCCAACTTTAATTACAGGGATAGTGTTAGTGGTTCTTACAGCTATGATAGTTATAGGTGGTATACAACGTATAGCATCAGTTACAGAAAAATTAATACCTATAATGGGCGCATTATTTATATTAGGTAGTTTTATAATTATATTTAAAAATTACTATAATATAATACCAGCTCTTAAGATGATATTTGTAGGAGCTTTTAATCCAAGAGCTGCTACAGGTGGTCTTATAGGTGCATCTGTAAGAGAAGCTATGAGATACGGTGTATCTAGAGGTTTATTTTCAAATGAAGCTGGTATGGGATCTACACCTCATGCTCATGCAATTGCAAATGTTAAGCATCCAGTACAACAAGGACTAGTTGCTATGTTCGGAGTTTTTATAGATATATTCGTAATATTAAACTGTACAGCTTTTGTTATACTTACAAGTGGAGCTTTAGATGGTAAAACTACAGGTATAGAATTAACACAACAGGCTTTTGTAAATGGTTTTGGAGGATTTGGTAATTCTTTTGTAGCTATTAGTTTATTCTTCTTTGCATTTTCAACTATGATAGGATGGTTTTTCTTTGGTGCTCTAAATGTTAAATTTATATTTGGGAAAAAAGGAATGAAGCCATATACTGCTATATACCTAATTTCTTTAATATTGGGTACTGTTTTAGATGTACCACTAGTATGGCAATTAGCGGATACCTTTAATGGATTAATGGTTATACCAAACTTAATAGCTTTAATAGCTTTGGCTAAATTAGTTCAAAAAGAACTTAAAGATTATAATGAAAATTTCTTATTAAAGCAAGCGTTGGCAGATAGGAAAGCTAGTAATTTATAATTAAATAAAGACTTTATTAATTAATATAATATAGTAAAAAATCAATATTCCTATTTAATAATACTCCATAATGTAATATTATATATATAAGAGTTTAATATTATATTATGGAGGTATTTTTATGCTTATTTTAACAGCAGAAGATATTAAAAAAGTGTTTACTATGAGAGATGCTATAGAAGCAGATAAAGAAGCTTTTAGGCTTTATTCAACTAATAAAGCTGAAGTTCCATTAAGAACAAATATAAATATACCTAAATATAATGGGACAAGTCTTTTTATGCCAGGTTATGTCGAGGAATTAGATACAGCAGGAATCAAGATAGTATCTGTATTTCCCGAAAATGTCAAATTAGGAAAGCCAGCAGTACCAGCTAAAATGATACTGTTAGACGGAAAAACAGGAGAAGTTTCAGCTATAATGGATGGAACTTATTTAACTCAACTTAGAACAGGTGCTTCTGCTGGAGCAGCAACAGATATTTTAGCAAAAGAAGATGCTAAAATAGGAGCTTTGATAGGTACGGGTGGTCAAGCTTTATGTCAGTTAGAAGCCTTATTAGCAGCTAGAAATTTAGAAATAGTAAAGGTTTATAGTAGAAACTTTGAAAAGGTAAAAGCTTTTGTAGAAGAAGCTAAGAAAAATTTAAGTAAATATGGTACGGAAATAATAGGAGTAAACAGTTCAGACGAAGCTATTGAAAATGCAGATGTTATAACAGTAGTAACTACAGCTACTTCACCAGTTTTTGACGGTAGAAAGGTAAAAGAAGGAGCTCATATAAATGGCGTAGGATCTTATATGAAACATATGCAAGAAATTGATGAATATATTATATCTAGGGCAGATAAAATATATTTAGATTCAAAAGAAGCTGTTTTAAGTGAAGCTGGAGATTTTATAATACCCCTACAAAAAGGAATTATAAAAAAAGATAAAATTACAGGAGAGTTAGGACAAGTTATTTCAAAGGCTATAGATGGAAGAACAACCGAAAACGAAATAACTCTATTTAAATCTGTAGGTATTTCAGTACAGGATGTTGTAACTGCATATAAAATATATGAAAAAGCCCTAGAAAATAAAGTAGGTAAAGAAATAGAAATATAAGCAGCGAACCCAAATCTACGATTTGGCGTGAGTCGCTTACTCCTATGTAAATAGGAGTTTCGTATAAATAGAACCCAAATCTACGATTTGGTGTGAGTCGCTTACTCCTATGTAATAGGAGATTTTCATATTAATTTAGTGTAAATTAAAAAGCAGGAATTGAAAATTCCTGCTTTTATTATATACTTATAATTATAACAGTGTGGGTTTATGGAGGTTACATAATTATAAGTTATACAAACAAATTTTATTTAGATAAATATAGTATTATCTGCAGAAGTCATTTCTTCTACTATAGTGTACATATTTGTTATTTCTCCAACTTTAAGTTTGCTTTTTATACCATAGAAATCAAGACAAGTTCCACAGCTTAGTATAGTAACACCTTTATTTTTTAGAGATTGTATACTTTCAAGGCATTCAGAATCTTCTATTGTAAGTTTAACCCCACCATTTAAAAATAATAAATGAGAAGGAAGGCTATCGCTTTCGGATAAAGCATATAAATAACTCTTCATTAGGGCAGTTCCTAATTTATCATCTCCACCACCAAGAACATTTTTAGAAATAACCATAACTAATTTTTTTTCATTAGATAAAATTGTCTCACAGGCAACACAATGTTCTTTGGTCATAGTTATGTAGTATAGAGAATCATTTTCTTCTACTTCGCTTTTAAAACCATTTTTTTCAGCAAGCTTTATAATATTATTTTTAGCAACTTCATTGTCTACTATAGTAGTAGCTTGTCCCTTTTCTATAGAATCAAAATATTTTTTTGTGTTGATTACAGGTTGAGGACATTTTAGTCCTTTACAATCAATTATTTTAGTCATATTTTTAGCCTCCTAAAATAAATCTTAGTTATCCTTTTAATTATATCACAAATTTACCAGTGGACTTATAGATAATACTTATAGATGATGGTAAAACTATTTTATAATATAATGAAATTTTAAAATTTATCTTGAAATTTTCTTTCATGTTAGGTATATTTATAGTTGTTTTTATTTTAGGAGTTCTTAAAATTATCTAAACATATCTTTATTATAAAGGATATAAAAGAAGTTTATAGAATATAATTATAATTGATGGATTTATTTATTTTTTTTAATAATTCAATATACCAGTGCTACAAAGTACTATAAATAAGGAGTGAGACTATGGTTCCAATAATTTTTACGGATGCTAGTTGTGATTTACCAAGAAATTTTATAGATGAAAATAATATACCTTTTTTAGGACTTATGTGTAATTTTAAAGGAAAAGACTGGGAAGATGACTTTGGTAAGACACTATCCTATGAAGATTTTTATACAAGTATTAAAAATGGTGAGATGCCTTCTACCAGTCAAATTAATGAATATAGGTTTGAAGAAAAATTTAAAGAATTATTGAAGGAAGAGAGACCTATAATATATATAGCTATGTCATCCGGATTAAGTGGTACTGTAAATAGTGCTAAGATGGCGAGAGAAGAGATACTAGCACAAAATCAAGAAGCAGATATAACTATAATAGATACAAAATGTTCCTCTATAGGACAGGGACTATTGGTATATAATGCGGTTAAGATGGCTAAAGAGGGTAAGAGTAAAGATGAGATAGTAAAATGGATAAATGAAAATAAGAATAAAGTTAACCATTGGTTTATGGTGGAGAATTTAACCCATCTAAGAAGGGGAGGAAGGGTATCAGCAACTTCTGCAACTATAGGAACTTTATTAAATATAAAGCCTATTATACACATAGAAAAAGATGGTACTTTAAAAAATATAACTAGTATAAGAGGAAAGAAAAAAGCTATAAGGTATCTTTTAGATAGATTTAAAGAAAATTGTACTAATCATGAAGACGTGTTAATAGGCATAGTTCATGGACATTGTGCAGAAGAAGCAGAAAAATTGAAAGAAATGGCAAGGGAAGAATTTGGAGTGAAGAATTTTATAATTAATGAATTAGGTATTGGTATGGGAGCTCACTGTGGAGATGGAATGCTTGCATTATGTTTTATAGCAAATAATATATAAATAACATATAAAAAGATCCTCCTTTTTTAGTATAATAATAAAAAGGGGGATTTTTCTTTTGAAAATAATTAAATATTTATATTAATTTAAAATATGGGGGTTTTCTTTTGAAGAGTAATATTATTAATCAGGTTTTAATTCTTTCTATAATAATGGGGATAGGAGTTATTTGTGGAAAAAGAAAAATTTTAAATGAAGAAGCAACTAAAAGACTTTCAGATTTTTTAGTTAAAGTTACTTTACCCTGTCTCATTATCTCTTCTTTTAACTATAATTTTACTGAAGATATGATAAAAAACGCTAAGATGTTTTTTATATATTCAATAATTATACATATAGCTTTAATATTGATAAGTGGTTTGTTTTTTCTAAAATATAATGAAAGAGCTAGGAAAGTACTTAAATTTTCTACTATATTTTCTAATAGTGCATTTATGGGGTATCCTGTAATAGAAGCTTTATATGGCAAAATTGGAGTATTTTATGCTTCGATTTTTGGCATACCATTTAATATATTTATGCTGTCTGCAGGTATTATGATATATACAGGAGAAAGAGATGCTAAGAACTTAAAGGGTATATTAAAACATCCTGGTATAATTGCTACAGTATTAGGTATGTTTATACTTGTGTTTTCAATTTCTATTCCTATACCTATAAACACAGCTTTACAATATGTTGGATCTATGACTACTCCTTTATCCATGATAATAGTGGGTTCCATGCTTGCAGATATAAATATAAAGGAGATTTTTTCAGGAACGGAGGCTTATTATGGATCTTTTGTTAGACTTATAATAATACCTGCTTTAGTTTATATTTTAATGATTGTAGTAAAAGCTGACAAGCTTTTACTAGAAATATGTGTAATATTAGAAGCTATGCCTACAGCAGTATTAGCTACTGTGCTTGCAGAAGAATATGATGGAGATGTGGTTTTAGCAGCTAAGTGCGTATTTATAACTACTATTTTATCCGTTATAACTATACCTTTAGTAGTAGCTTTTATAAGTTAAATATATCTGGTTTATTAAAGTATATATTTAGTATGACAAAAGCTTTAATTGTATTGTATAATATAGATATTAATTTAAAATTATTCTTTTACTTATACTAGGTTTATTCGATGAATACCCGCTCTAATACTCCTATCGCACTCTGTGAAAGCGATTCGCACCAAATCGAAGATTTGGACTCTCTGCTTTTCTTTAAAGTGGGAGTAGAGAGCGGATACGTCCCTGGATAACGATTTCCCCTAAAGGATAACGACTTCTAAGGAGTAAAACTCCTAAGAATTCTGTTAATAAGCTTCAGAGGGAGTAAAAACTCCCTCTGAAGCTTAGAAATCTGTTTATATTGAATATTATAAAAGAGGTGGGAAAATGTTTGATACACATTTACATACAGAGTTTTCTACAGATTCTAAAATGACCATAGGTGAAGCTATAAAGGCTTCTAAAGATAATGATTTAGGTATAATAGTAACAGAACATATGGATCTAGGATTAAAGGATGAAAATAAATTTTGTTTTCATGTACCTTCTTATTTTGAAAAGTATAATGAATATAGAAACAATAAATTACTTTTAGGTATAGAATTAGGAATGGAAAAAGATCTTATAGAAGAAGGAAAAGAAGTAATTAATAGTGGGGAATTTGATTATGTAATAGGTTCCATTCATTTAATAGATAAAGTTGATTTATATTTAGATGAATTTTATAAGGATAAAAGTAAAGAGGAAGCTTTTCATATTTATTTTAGAAATATGAGACATAATTTAGAAAAATATGATTTTGTAGATAGTCTAGGGCATATAGATTATATTTCAAGATATGCCAATTATGAAGACCCTGACATAAATTATGATATTTTTAAAGAGGATATAGATGAAGTTTTAAGGGTTATAGTAGAAAAGGAAAAATCTATGGAAATCAATACAAGGAGATTAAATCATAAAAGGGCTGCGGAAAATTTAGTTAAAATATATAAAAGATTTTATGAACTAGGAGGAAGAACAGTTACATTAGGTTCTGATTCTCATAATGCTAAAGATATAGGAAATAGATTGAGCTTTGGAAAAGAAATTGCGGATTATTGCAATTTAAAGGTTGTATATTATAAAAATAGAAAGCCTGAATATGATAAATAGGATTGATTAGAGAGTATGCATCTTAAAATTAAATCTATTTTCAGATTACATTTTTGAAAGACTAGAATTTATCCGATGACTACCCGCTCTAATACTCCCATCGCACTCTGTGAAAGCGATTCGCACCAAATCGAAGATTTGGACTCTCTGCTTTTCTTCAAAGTGGGAGTAAAGAGCGGGTACGTCCCTGGATAACGATTTCCCCTAAAGGATAACGACTTCTAAGGAGCAAAACTCCTAAGAATTCTGTTAATAAGCTTCAGAGAGAGTAAATTCCCTCTGAAGCCAAGAACTCTGTTTATAGATGAAAAGTTTTATATGAATTAAGTTTATAACTTGATAAAACAAGGGCTTTAACTTAAAATGAGAGTTAAAGTCTTTTTAGTGAGGTGAAATTATGAGGCCTTTAGCAGATTTAATGAGACCTAAGAAATTAGAAGATTTTGTAGGACAAAAGCATATACTATCTGAGAATAAACCTTTATATAATTTAATGAAAAATAAATCAATATGTAATTCTATATTTTATGGCCCACCAGGTACAGGTAAAACTACTTTAGCTAATATTATGGCAAATTATGTGGATAAGAAATTTTATAGATTAAATGCTACTACAGCATCTATTAAGGATATTCAAGAAATAACTTCTAGCATAAACAGTTTGTTAAATTATAGTGGTGTTGTATTGTATATAGATGAGCTGCAGCATTTTACAAAAAAACAACAACAGGCTTTATTAGAGTTTATAGAGGATGGAAGAGTGATATTAATAGCTAGCACTACTGAAAATCCTTATTTTGTTATACATAAAGCAATTTTAAGTAGATGCAATATATTTCAATTTAAGCCCCTTAATAGAGAGGATATTATTTTAGGCTTAGAAAAGGCCATAAACAAATTAATAGATAAGGGTATAAATATAAAATATACTTTTGAATCTTTAGAATATATAAGCGAGATATGTCAAGGAGATTATAGAAAGGCCTATAATATTTTAGAACTAGCTGTAAATTCTCACTGTGGGTTTAATATAGAAATTAATTTGGACTATATAGAGTCTTTGGCACAATCTAACATTAGAGCAGATGCTACAGGAGATGAATATTATAACATTTTAAGTGCTTTCCAAAAAAGTATAAGAGGAAGTGACGCTGACGCAGCAGTTCATTATTTAGCAAGACTTATAAAAAGTGGAGATATGATATCTATTACAAGAAGGTTATCAGTAATGGCAGCAGAGGATATTGGATTAGCTTATCCTAATGCATTAACTATTGTAAATTCTGGTATAGAGTTAGCTTTAAAAGTAGGATTTCCTGAGGCGCAGATTATTTTATCTGAAATCACAATATACTTAGCTACTTTGCCAAAGTCAAATAGTGCATACATAGCTATAAAAAATGCTACGAAAGATTTAGAAAATATTAATTTTGGAGATGTGCCAGATCATCTTAAAGATTCTCATTATTATGGTGCTAAAAATTTAGGTATAGGGGGATATAAATATCCTCATGATTTTAATAATCATTATGTCAGTCAGGAATACTTACCTAAAGAGTTAAAGGATAAAGTATATTATATAGCGCAACATAATAAATATGAAGAAAATCTAAAAAAATATTGGGAAAATATTAAAAAATTTAAATAAAGAAATTAATATTTTAGTATAGTCCTTTATAATTAAGACTATACTTTTTGTATTAAAAAATAATTATTATATATAATAGGATTATAATTATAATAGCTTTAGTCATGAGCTATAAAAATTTTTGACAAAATTTATTAATATTGTTGACAGGTTTAGTCTGATTTGCTATTATAAAAATAAATCATAGTAAAGTGGTCAACATTAAAAGGATGTGATTAAATGAAGTTGTCAACTAAGGGTAGGTATGGAGTAAAGGCTATGGTAGATTTGGCAATTAACTACGGTGGGCAACCAGTTTCTATAAAAAATATTTCAGAAAGGCAACATATATCTGAGTATTATTTAGAACAACTATTTTCCCCACTTAGAAAGGCTAAACTTATAAAAAGCATAAGGGGAGCTCAAGGGGGCTATATTTTAAATAGGCATCCTAAGGACATAACTGTGGCAGATATTATGGAGGTTTTAGAAGGCCCTATAGAAATATCTAGTTGTTTAGAGGGAGAGGATAGTTGTAGTAATATGGATTGTTGTGCAACTAGACTTTTGTGGGCAAAGATAAAGGAAAGTCTAGATAATATAATGGAATCAACTACCTTACAAGATATGGTAGAAGACTATAAGAAAATAAATTCACCAATTAAAAGGAGTGAAAATAATGAATAAACAAGTTTACATGGATTATTCAGCTACTACTTATACAAAACCAGAGGTATTAGAAGAAATGCTTCCATTTTTTACTGAAAATTTTGGAAATCCATCTTCTTTATATTCTTTCTCAGATAAAACTAAAAAAGCTGTAAATCTAGCAAGAGAAAGAGTATCAAAGGCATTAAATGCAGAAAAAAATGAGATATTCTTTACAAGTGGTGGTTCAGAAGCAGACAACTGGGCTATAAAAGGAATAGCTTATGCTAATAAAAAGAAGGGAAATCATATAATCACCACTAAGATAGAACATCATGCTATATTACATACGGCACAATTCTTAGAAAAAGAAGGCTTCAAAGTAACTTATCTTCCAGTAGATGAGGAGGGCTTTGTAAGTGTAGAGGATATAAAAAATGCTATAACAGATGAAACTATCCTAGTTTCTGTAATGTTTGCTAACAACGAAATAGGAACTATAGAACCAATAAAAGAAATAGGGGAATTATGTAAGGAAAAAAATATTTATTTCCATACAGATGCAGTTCAAGCTATAGGTCATGTAGATATAGATGTAAAAGATATGAATATAGATTTGCTATCTATGTCTGCTCATAAATTTTATGGACCTAAAGGAGTAGGTGCTCTATATATAAAAAATGGAGTTAAAATACAAAACTTAATTCATGGTGGAGGACAAGAAAGAGGTAAAAGGGCTAGCACAGAAAACACAGCTGGAATAGTAGGGCTTGGTAAGGCCATAGAATTAGCTATGGAAAATATGCCTGAAGAAAATGAAAAACTATCTAATTTAAGAGGAAGGTTAATAAGAGGAATAGAAGCAAGGATACCTGAAGTAAAATTAAATGGTCCTAAAGATATGAGTAGAAGATTACCTAATAATGTTAATTTTAGTTTTATAGGTATTGAGGGGGAAACTTTATTATTGGATTTGGATATGAATGGCATATTTGGATCTACAGGAAGTGCTTGTGCTTCAGCATCTTTAGATCCATCCCATGTGCTTTTATCTATAGGACTACCACATGAAACAGCTCATGGTTCTTTGAGATTAAGCTTAGGAGCTAAGAACACAGAAGAAGATATAGATTATGTATTAGAAGTACTTCCTAAAATAATAAAACAAAGAAGAGAAATGTCACCACTTTGGGAAGATTATATGAAAAACAAGGAGGAAAAATAATATGTATACAGAAAAGGTAATGGATCATTTTAGAAATTCTAGAAATGTAGGGGAAATAGAAGATGCTAATGGTATAGGTGAAGTAGGAAACGCTAAATGTGGCGATATAATGAAGATATATTTAAAAGTTGAAGATAACATAATTAAAGATGTAAAATTTAAGACTTTTGGATGTGCATCAGCTATAGCATCATCAAGTATGGCTACAGAACTTATAAAAGGAAAAACTTTAGAAGATGCATGGCAGCTTACAAATAAAGCTGTAGCAGAAGCTTTAGAAGGATTACCACCAGTAAAAATGCATTGTTCTGTACTTGCAGAAGAAGCTATACACAAAGCAATAAATGAATATAGAGTATCTCAAGGTTTAGAAGCATGGAAAATGAAGACTCATTCTGAACATATTCACGAACATGTACACGGCCATTAATAGATCTGTAGATTGCTGCAGAATATAATAAATTATTTTTATATAAGATATTTAAAAAATACCCTCATTAGAGAGGGTATTTTTTATTTTTTTGATAAAACTAAAGGTAAGATGGTGGTAATTGGACTATAAGTTTTAGGAGTTTTTCAATTTTAAAATATTAATATAAAGTGAGGTAAAGATGTATAGAAGTAAATATTTTAAATATATGAATGTATATTATAGTAATGGTAAAAAAGTAGGTTTTATAAAGGATATATTAGTAGATTTTAATGAAGAAAGAATTATAGGTTTTTGTGTGAGCTCTTATAAAATATTAAATAAAAATAATATAGTGCTTATAGAGGATATAATATCAATAAATAAAAATATGGTGGTAAAAAAACTAGAAAGGGGAAAGTATTTAAGTTTTAATGATATAAAGCATTTAGAGGTTATAGATATAGAGGGCGTCTTAATGGGAGTTATTGAAGATATAATAATAAATGAAGGTAATTTTAGAATAGTTGCTATTATAATATCTATGGGATTTTTAAATAATTTTATAAAAGGGAAAAAAATAATAAGTCCTAATGAAATAATATTAGGAGAAAGAAATCTACTTTACTTTAATTATAGAAGTAGAAATTTAGATTTTAAAATTATGGTTAAAAACAAAATGAATACATAGGAGCAAGAGATAATGAGAAAATATTACAAAAATTTGTACTGTAAACTATTATTTTTTATATTAGTATTCCTAGTATTTTTTATTATACTTATAAAAAATACCATAGTAAGAGATATACTTTCCTTGTTTTTTATATCTTTTGTTATATATTATGTACTAAAACCTATACATACATTTTTAAAACAAAAAGGTATAAATGAGAAATTTTCTGCATTACTTTTAGTTGTTACATTAATAATGATCATAGGAGTCTTTATTATTTCTATAATACCTGCAATAATAAAAGAAGGGTACAATATAACAAGTTCTGTAGGATATATTCAAAAATATATAGATTATATATATAATAAAATAAATTTATTAAATAATAATAAAATTTTAGGAGGGATTTTAAATAAAGTAAATGGAAAAATTGAAAATTATACAGTATCAATTGGAGAAAATATTTTAAATAAATTTGTAGGTTTAGGAGAAAATATATTAGATTATGCAGTTATTCCCATAATAGTATATTACTTTTTAGCCGCAGGGGATAAAATAATACAAAAATTTTTTATAATTTTTCCTGTTAAGATAAGAGGGATGGTAAAAAACGTACTTGAGGATATAGATAAAATTTTAGCAAGATATATTATAAGTCAAATAATATTATGTTTAATAATAACAATACTTACTTTTTTAGTTTTAATAGGCTTAGGTATAAAATTACCTATATTATTATCCTTGATAAATGGATTTTTTAATATAATACCTTATTTTGGGCCGGTTATAGGATCCTTGCCAGCTATATTAATAGCCTTTACAAAATCGCCTAAAACAGCTTTGTGGGCTTTGATTTTATTATACTTTATACAACAAATAGAAGGTGATATACTGTCTCCTAAAATTACAGGAGATAGTGTAGATATGCATCCCTTAACAGTTATATTACTCCTTTTAATAGGAGGGAAAATATATGGCTTTGCGGGAATGGTTTTAGCTATACCTATAGGGGTTATAATGAAAATTATATATGAAGATTTAAACTATTATTTGTTTTAAATGAATCATAGGATAAGCAGAGTTCTTGGCTTCAGAGGGAGTTTTTACTCCCACTAAAGCTTAGGAATCGTTATCCAGGGACGTAGCCGCTCTTTACTCCCACTTTGAAGAAAAGCAGAGAGTCCAAATCTTCGATTTGGTGCGAATCGCTTTCACAGAGTGCGATGGGAGTATTAGAGCGGATAGTCATCGGATAAATTTTTGCATATCTTGACATAATGGTAATTTTTATTTATAATTTGAGCATGATAATATTAAATATATATATATAGTGATGATTAAAAGGAGTAAGTAAAGTAACTTTATATAGAGAGGAAGTGGTTGGTGAAAACTTCCTAAAGTTTGTACTGAAGGCTGTTTAGGAGCTATGCTGCAGGAGTTGTGAATACAGTTTTTGTATTTAAATTAGGGTGGTACCGCGGAATATAACTTTCGTCCCTTTTAGGGATTGAAGGTTTTTTTTATTATAAAAATATGAGAATAAAGGAGAGATAAACCATGGAAAGAATGGGTTTAAATGAAATAAGGGAAGAATATCTAAAGTTTTTTGAAAGTAAAGCACATTTAAGATTGCCGAGCTTTTCTTTAGTGCCTAAAAATGATAAAAGTTTACTTTTAATAAATGCAGGAATGGCCCCTTTAAAGCCTTATTTTACAGGGCTTCAAGTTCCACCAAATAAAAGGGTCACTACTTGTCAAAAATGTGTAAGAACTGGAGATATTGAAAATGTAGGTAAAACTTCAAGACATGGTACTTTCTTTGAAATGATGGGAAATTTTTCCTTTGGGGATTATTTTAAAGAAGAAGTTATTCCTTGGGCTTGGGAATTTACTACAGAGGTTTTAAAATTACCTAAAAACAAATTGTATGTGACTATATATGAGGATGATGATGAAGCTTTAGACATATGGGTAAATAAAACAGATATGGATCCTAAAAGAATATTTAGATTAGGAAAAGAAGATAATTTTTGGGAACATGGATTAGGACCTTGTGGACCTTGTTCAGAAATTCACTTTGATAGGGGAGCAGGAGAGGTTAAAACTTCAGAGGAATTTGTAAAAGCTAGTGATGAGGATAAAATAGTAGAATTTTGGAACTTAGTATTTACTCAATTTGATAAAGATGAAGAAGGAAATTATAATAAATTAGCTAATCCTAATATAGATACAGGTATGGGGCTTGAAAGAATGGCTACTATAATGCAAAATGTGGATACTATATTTGAAGTGGATACAATAAAAGCTGTATTAGATAAGGTGTGTAAACTTTCAGGAGCTAATTACAAAGAAGATAGAGTAAAAGATATATCTATAAGAATAATAACAGATCACATAAGAAGTATTACTTTTATGATAAGCGATGGTATATTACCTTCTAATGAAGGAAGAGGATATGTTCTTAGAAGACTTTTAAGAAGAGCTGCAAGACATGGAAAAACTTTAGGAATAAACAATACATTTCTACATAACTTAACAGACATAGTTATAGAAAATTGCTATAAAAATTATCCGGAATTAGAAGAAAAAAGAGAATATATAAAGAAAATTATAAAATTAGAAGAAGAAAGATTTGATGAAACTATAGATGCTGGAATGCAAATATTAAATGATTATATAAAAGAAGTTAAGAATAATAATTATAAGATCCTTTCAGGAGATAAAGCTTTCAAACTATATGATACTTATGGATTCCCAGTAGAATTAACAGAAGAAATATTAGAAGAGGAAGGTATAAGTATAGATAAAGAAGGTTTCAACAAAGAAATGAAGGAGCAAAGAGAAAGAGCTAGATCCGCTAGAGAAGAAACTAATTATATGGGGGCAGAGGATACTATATTAAATAAAATAGATCTAAATATAAATACAGACTTTGAAGGTTACGATAAACTAGAAGTAAAATCAAAAGTGGCTGTGATTATAAAAGATGAAGAGTTCAAAAATGAAATGGAAAAAGGAAATGAAGGGGTAATAGTAACTTATAATACTCCATTTTATGCAGAAATGGGTGGTCAAATAGGAGATACAGGTATTATATATAACGATAATTTTAAAGCAGAGGTTATAGATTGTAAAAAGAACATATCAGGTAAAATACTTCATTTTGTAAAAATTTTAGATGGAAAAGTTGCTTTAGAAGATCAAGTTATATTAAAAGTAAATGAAGAAAGAAGAAATAATATAAGAAAAAATCATACAGCAACCCATATACTACATGCTGCTTTAATAAAAGTGGTAGGAGATCATGTACAACAATCAGGTTCTTATGTGGATGATGAAAGACTAAGATTTGACTTTAGTCATTTTGAAGCAGTATCAGAGGATGAATTAAAAGAAGTAGAGAAGATAGTAAATAAAGAGATAATGAAAGCCAATGCTGTAAATACTAAAGTAATGAATATAGAAGAAGCAAAACAGCAGGGGGCTATTGCATTATTCGATAATAAATATAAGGATGATGTTAGAGTAGTTTCTGTAGGAGATTTTAGTAAAGAATTATGTGGTGGAACTCATGTAAGTAATAGTGGCCAGATTGGAATATTTAAAATAGTTTCCGAGGCAGGGGTTGCAGCTGGCATAAGAAGAATAGAGGCAGTAACGGCTTTTAAAGCTATGGAATATGTAGATCATAAAAATAACATATTAAAAGAAGCAGCTCAAATATTAAAATGTAACGAAAAGGAATTATTAAATAAATTAAATCATCAAGTTCTAGAAATGAAAGAAAAGGAAAAGGAAATAGAAGCTTTAAAATTAAAATTAGCAAGTGGTGCAGAAGATGAAATATTAGATAACATAAAAGAAATAAAAGGTGTCAAAGTAGCATCAGCTGCAGTAAAGGATATAGATGGGAATGCCCTAAGAGATTTAGGCGATAAAATAAGAGATAATATGCAAAGTGGAGTAGTTGTTCTAGGAAGTAACTATAAAGGTAAAGTTTTATTTGTTGCTATGGCAACTAAGGATACAGTGGCTAAAGGAGTGCATTGTGGAAAAATAATTAAAGAGGTTGCAACTATAGCCGGTGGTGGTGGTGGTGGAAGACCAGACATGGCACAGGCAGGAGGTAAAGATCCAAATAAATTAGAAGATGCTATAAAAACAGTAGAAACTGTAGTTGAAAGTTTAGTTAAATAGTATACTTTTTAATAAATATGTCTTATAATATAATTAAAGAACATAAAAAACACTCAATACTGGTTGCTCCAAAGAAAGTTGCAATCCTTAAAGATTGTATAGGAAGGTGATAAAATGAGTGGAGATAAAACAATACAATTTGATCCTGTAGAAAATAAAAAAACATTAACGAAAGAAATACTCACTAAAGTTTATAATTCTTTGCTAGAGAAAGGTTATAATCCAGTAAATCAACTAGTAGGATATTTAATCTCTGGTGATCCAACTTATATAACTAATTATAATGGAGCTAGATCTTTAGTTATAAAGCTAGAAAGAGATGAAATACTAGAGGAAGTAATAAAATCATATTTAGGGATAAATTAAAAAAATAAAAATGCCCTGTAGGGCATTTTTATTTTAAATATGGAAATAATATAAGCAGTGAACCCAAATCTACGATTTGGTGTGAATCGCTTACTCCTACGCAATAGGAGTTTAGTATAAAGAGAATACAAATGTAGGATTTAAAGATGATGACTTACTCCGATGATATAGGAGTTTGATATAAATACAATACTTAGGAGAGATTTATGAGAATATTAGGTCTAGATATAGGTGATAGAACTATTGGAATCGCCATAAGTGATCCATTAGGTTTTACAGCACAGGGAATTACAACTATAAGAAGAAAAAGCGAGGCATATGATTTAGAAGAGATAAAAAAAATATGTGATAAATATGAAGTGGATACTATAGTATCAGGGCTTCCTAAGAATATGAATGGTACATTAGGGCCGCAAAGTGAAAAGGTTCTAGAGTTTTGTGATTTAATAAAAGAACATTTAAATATTGAAATAAAAATGTGGGATGAGAGATTAACGACTGTAGCAGCTACTAGAGCTATGCTAGAGGCGGATTTATCTCGCTCAAAGAGGAAAAAAATAGTAGATAAAGTAGCTGCTACTTATATATTACAAGGATACTTAGATAGTTTATCAAAATAAGGAGGATAATGATATGGATAATAATGTAGATACAATAACTTTAACGGATGAAGAAGGAAAAGAAACTGAATTTGAGGTAATAACAAAGCTTGATATAGAAGATAAAGAATATGTAGTTGTAGTTCCAAAGAATGAAGAAGTAGATGAGGCTATAGCCCTTAGAATAGATAATAATGATAATGGTGAAGAAGTGTTAGTACCAGTAGAAGAAGATGAGGAATTTAATATGGTAGCAGAGGCTTATGAATTGCTATTTTCAGAAGAATAATAGTTTTTATTCAATTTATGAATATATAATTTGAAATTACAGATAAAGATTATCAATTGACAATAGAACAATACTGTATTAAACTTATATTAAAATAAAGTAGTTAAAGGTGGAATGAAAAGTGGCGGATTTTAAGAGAGAAGAAATTGAAAAGTTAAAGGAAGAATTAAAATCTAAGGGATATAAGTTAACTCCTCAAAGAAGAGCGATTATAGATATGATAAAAAAACATGAGGGTAGCCATTTAACTACAGAAGAGTTATACGATTTAGTAAAAGAAGAATGCCCAGAAATAGGTCTTGCAACGGTATATAGAACAGTACAACTTTTAGAAGAAATGGGTGTTATATATAAATTAGACCTAGATGATGGATGTAGTAGATATGAATTGGTAAATGAAGATGAAAATCATCAGCATCATCACCTAATATGTAGTAAATGCAATAAGGTAATAGAGGTTAAGGATGATTTCTTAGAAGATTTAGAAGAAAACATTGAAGAAGAATATAATTTTAAAATAGAGAATCATAGTTTAAAGTTCTACGGTATCTGCAAGGAATGTCAAGGAAAATAAATAATAAAACTATGATGAAAACATAAAAGAAAAAGGAGGGAAGAAGTTTGCGAGTGGACAAAGAAAAAGATAAAGCAAAAGATAGAGTAAAAGATAAGGAGAAGGATAAAATAAAGATTATTCCTTTAGGCGGCTTAAATGAAATTGGCAAAAATTTAACTGCTATAGAATACAAAAATGATATAGTAGTTATAGATTGTGGCCTTAAATTTCCAGACGACGATATGTTAGGAATAGATGTAGTTATTCCTGACATAACTTATCTTAAAAAGAATATTAATAAAGTAAAAGGTATATTTTTAACTCATGGTCATGAAGATCACATAGGAGCATTACCCTATGTTCTGAGAGCAGTAAATGTACCAGTATACGGAACTAAGCTTACATTAGGTATAGTAGAAACCAAGTTAAAAGAACATGGACTACTAAGTTCTGTGGAGTTAAAATGCATAAAGCCAAGGGAAATAATTAGACTTCAAAATGTTTCTGTGGAATTTATAAGAACTAGCCACAGTATAGCAGACACAGTAGCTATAGCTATACATACACCTTTAGGGGTTGTTCTTCATACAGGAGACTTTAAAATAGACTACACTCCTATAGATGGTCATGTTACAGATTTAGCTAGATTTGCTGAAATAGGTAAGCGTGGAGTTATTGCTATGATGGCAGATAGTACAAATGTAGAAAGACCAGGCTATACCATGTCAGAAAGTACTGTAGGGGAAGCTTTTCTAAATATATTCTCAGGAGTCAAGGGAAGAATAATTGTTGCTACTTTTGCATCTCATATCCATAGAATCCAACAAATAATAAGGGCTGCTGAAAAATTTAAAAGAAAAGTAGCGGTTTCTGGTAGAAGTATGGAAAATATTATGGAAGTAGCTATGAAGCTTGGATATATAAAAGCAGAAAAAAATATATTTATAAGCATAGATGCTATAAATAAATATCCAGATGACCAAGTAGTTATAATAACTACAGGAAGTCAAGGAGAGCCTATGTCAGCTCTTTCTAGGATGGCAGCTTCAGAGCATAAAAAAGTAAATATAAAGCCCGGTGATAAGGTAATTATATCTGCAACACCTATCCCAGGTAATGAAAAATTAGTATCTAGGGTGATAAATCAGTTATTTAAAAAGGGTGCAGATGTTATATATGAAACACTTGCAGATATCCATGTATCTGGTCATGCATGCCAGGAAGAACTTAAACTTATGCATACATTAGTAAGACCTAAATATTTTATACCTGTTCATGGAGAATATAGACACTTAAAACAACATGGAGAACTTGCCTGTCAATTAGGATTGCCAGAGAATCATGTTATGGTTTCAGATATAGGTGATGTTATAGAAGTAAGTAGAGAATGTATTAGAAAAAATGGCTCTGTAGTGTCAGGTCAAGTCTTTGTAGATGGACTAGGTGTAGGAGATGTAGGGAATATAGTATTAAGAGATAGAAAGCATTTATCTCAAGATGGTATATTAACAGTAGTTGTTACTATAGAAAAGGTTTCAGGCTCTGTTATTGCAGGTCCTGATATAATATCAAGAGGTTTTGTTTATGTAAGAGAATCAGAGGATTTAATGGAAGAAGCTAAAGATTTAGTAAAAAAAGCTCTAGAAGAATGTGAAAGAAATCATATTACAGAATGGGCTGCAATTAAAACAAATATAAAAGATGTTTTAAGAGGATTCTTATATGAAAAAACAAAAAGAAAACCTATGATATTACCAATTATAATGGAAATATAGTACGGTATATTAAAAGAGCTCATAAAAATAATTTTTAATGGAATATTTCAAAGAACTCTTTAATACCTAATAATTTTAAAAAAAGTAAGCTATGAATTTTACAAATATAATGTTTCAAATTCATAGCTTTTTAACTAAATTAAACTTATACATTATTAGATTAAAATTATTTTGTTATATAATATTTTTGTTGGTTGAGTAGTTAAATAATTATGAAGTTCAATATAAAACAATTAAACAGTTTAAATTTCACGAAAAACATGCAGTAATAAAGGAAGATATAATGAAAATGTTTAAGGAATTAGTATATGCAGTTTTAGATAAATAAATTAATATACTACATAAGTTGACTTTTTTTGAGTATAATATTAAAATAATAAGGTGAACCAAGTTGGATACTAGGAAGTATCCAATTTTTTTGAGTAAATGATATTTCATCTAAAAATTTTTGGTTGAAGATTTTTTAAATAAATAGCGAAAAATATTTATTAGAACTTGCCTTTAGAAGAAGTAATAGCTTTTGCTAAAGATTAGTGAAATTATCCGGGACTTAGTGCCATTTATTTAATAATCATAGATTAATGGTACTTATCTGTGAGATAAAATATATAAGTTTTTTAATTTAATAATTGGAGGAAAGAATATGAGTTTATTTGTTAGAAATGACATTAGAAATGTGGCCATAATTGCTCACGTTGACCACGGTAAGACAACACTTGTAGATGCACTTTTAAGACAGAGCCACGTTTTTAGAGACAACGAAAAAGTAGAGGAAAGAGTTATGGACTCTAATGACATAGAAAAAGAAAGAGGAATAACTATATTATCTAAAAATACTGCGGTAAATTATAATGGTATTAAAATAAATATAGTAGATACTCCAGGACATGCAGATTTTGGAGGAGAAGTTGAACGTGTACTAAAAATGGTAGATAGTGTTTTATTAGTAGTAGACTCCTATGAAGGGGCTATGCCACAAACAAAATTTGTTACTAAAAAGGCATTAGAACTTAACCTTAAGCCAATAGTAGTAATAAATAAAATTGACAAACCAGATGGTAGACCAGAAGAAGTTTTAGACGAAATATTTGACTTGTTTGTAGAACTTGGAGCTAATGATGAGCAATTAGATTTCCCAGTAATATATTGTTCAGCCAGAGACGGTATAGCTAAAAATGAAATGGAAGATGAATCAGATAATATGGAAGCTTTATTTGAAGCTATAGTTAAAAATGTTAAATCACCAGAAGGATATATAGATAAACCAGTACAAATGTTAGTAACTACTATAGATTACAACGAATATGTAGGTAAAATAGGTATTGGTAAAATAGAAAGAGGAAGTATAAAGAAAAACCAACAAGTGGCTTTAATAAGAAAAGATGGAAAAGTGGAAAATGTAAAAATATCTTCATTATATGTTTACGATGGATTAGCAAGAATAGAAACAGAAGAAGCTAAATTAGGGGATATAGTAGCGGTAGCAGGTATACCAGACATTAATATAGGAGAAACTGTAGCAGATGTTAATGAACCAGAAGCTCTTCCTTTTGTAGAAATAGATGAGCCTACATTAAGCATGAACTTTATGGTTAATGATTCTCCTTTCGCAGGACAAGATGGTAAGTTTGTTACATCAAGACATTTAAGAGACAGACTTATGAAAGAGTTAGAAACTAATGTAAGCTTAAGGGTGGAAGATACAGATAGAGCAGAATGCTTCAAAGTAAGTGGAAGAGGAGAACTTCACTTATCTGTATTAATAGAAACTATGAGAAGAGAAGGTTACGAATTCCAAGTTTCAAAACCAACAGTTATATTCAAAGAAGAGAATGGTAAAAAATTAGAGCCTATTGAAAAATTAACTATAGATGTACCAGAAGAATTTATGGGCGTAGTTATGGAAAAATTAGGACCAAGAAAAGCTGAGATGATTAATATGACTTCAGCTATAAATGGTTATACAAGATTAGAATTTAAAGTTCCAGCAAGAGGATTAATAGGATTTAGAAATGAATTTATGACTGATACTAAAGGTAACGGTATAATGAATCATGTATTAGAAGATTATGAAGCATATAGAGGGGAAATACCTGAAAGATCAAGAGGATCATTAGTAGTATTTGAATCTGGGGAAGCTATAACTTATGGATTATTTAATGCCCAAGAAAGAGGAATACTATTTTTAGAACCAGGAACTCCAGTATATTCAGGAATGATAGCAGGACAATGTTCTAGAACAGGGGATATAGATGTTAATGTATGTAAGAAAAAACATTTATCTAATACTAGATCTTCAGGCGCTGATGACTCTTTAAAGTTAGTTCCAGTGACAAAAATGTCCTTAGAACAATGTCTTGAATTTGTAGCATCTGATGAATTGGTAGAAGTTACTCCAAAAAATGTAAGATTGAGAAAGAAAATATTAGATTCAGAATTAAGAAGAAAAGCTACAATAAGAAAAAAATAAATAGTCATTATAATTCTAAACGAACAACTAGCTTAGAGCTGGTTGTTTGTCTATATTAACCTATGGGTGGTGATTTTATGAAAAATAAAAACAGGCTAATTATTTTAGGAATGGCTATAGTTGTAGTTTTAGCTATAGGTTTTGTATCCATTAAGTATTATGACAGAAAAATTTTAAGAGCTCCATTAAAAGTAGCGGAAAATGGAGTCATTAATGTTGTTGTAGACAAGGACCAGAGTTTAAATGAAGTTATAGAAAAAATAGATAAAGAAGGAAAAATTAAAAGTAAAAGAGTATTAAAAAATTATATTAAGAAAGTACAAGCACCACAAAAGGTAGTTCCAGGAGAATATGTATTTTCTGCTAATTTAAATGCTTATGATTTATTGCTTAATTTAAAGGACGGTATATATGATAATAGACCTATAAAAGTTACTATTCCAGAAGGGTGTAATATAGATGAAATAGGAAATAAATTGGAGAAACAGGGAATAATAAAGAAAGAAGATTTTATAAAAAGTGTAAAAGAATACAAAACCCCTTCTTTTGCAAAAGAAGATAAAAACAGGAAATATCCTTTGGAGGGGTACTTATTTCCAGATACTTACGAGTTTTTTAAAGGTATGCAAGGAGATAAAATAATAGATAAGATGCTAGACAGGTTTAATTATGTTATTAAAGAAATAGAAAAAGAAAATAATATAAAAATAAAAGATGAAGACATAGATAAATTAATTAGCATGGCATCTGTTATAGAGAAAGAAGCTGAAAAAGATAGTGAAAGAGGTAAGGTGGCCTCTGTATTTTATAATAGAATAGATAAAAAAATGAAGATGGAATCCTGCGCTACAGTATTGTATGCATTAGGATATCATAAAGACAAATTATATTATAAAGATCTAAAAATAAAGTCTCCTTATAATACTTATTTGAATATGGGATTACCTATAGGACCTATATGTTCTCCAGGTAAAAGTTCCATAAAGGCAGCATTAAATCCAGAAAAAACAGATTATATATATTTTGTTTCTAAAAATGATGGAACTCACTTTTTTACAAAGAACTATAACGATTTTTTAAAGGTGAAAAAGGAAACTCAAGGAGATTAATATATTTTGCTGCAGGTGACCTACAATATTTTAAAATTAAAAGGTCACCTTGTGTATTATTAGTTTTAAATTGGAGGTAAATATGAGTAAAGTAGCCTATGATTATATGGAAGAATATATAAGAGGTCTTATACCAGAAAATGAAGGTGTATTAAAGGAATTAGAAGATTATGCTAAAGAAAATGCTGTTCCAATAATACATAAAGAGGTAGCTAATTTTTTAGAATTTATGATAAGTGTAAAAAAACCTAAAAAAATACTTGAGTTAGGTACAGCCATAGGATACTCTTCAATATTTATGAGCTTAAGTTCAAAGGGAGAATGCAATATTACTACCATTGAACGTGATGATAAAATGATAGAAATTGCTAAAAATAATATTGAAAAATATAGCTTTAAAGATAAAATAAAAATTATTCAAGGAGATTGCTTAGAAATCCTTAAAGATTTAGAAGATAAATATGATATGATTTTTATGGATGCAGGAAAAGGACATTATAATGAATTTTTACCTTATTGTTTAAAGCTTTTAAATAAAGATGGAATTATAATAGCAGATAATGTGCTTTTTAGAGGTATGGTTGCTAATGATGAATTAGTTATAAGAAGAAAGATAACTATAGTTAAAAGAATGAGAAAATATATGAATATGATAAGTGATAAGGATAATTTCATAACTTCAATTATACCTATGGGAGATGGAATTGCTATAACTAAGAGGAGGAATGAGGATGCTTAATATGAAAAAACCAGAACTTTTAGCTCCAGCAGGGAATTTAGAAAAATTAAAGACGGCTATAAACTTTGGAGCAGATGCGGTTTATTTAGGTGGTAGCAAATTGAATCTAAGAGCATTTGCGGACAATTTCACAGATGATGAGCTTCAAGAGGGTATAAAATATGCTCATGATAGAGGTAGAAAGGTTCATGTTACAATAAATGTTTTTCCACGTAATGAAGATTTTAATGGATTAGAAGAGTATTTGAAAAAATTATATGAATTTAATGTAGATGCCATAATAGTTTCAGATCCAGGAATTATTATGACTGCAAGGGAAACAGTACCTAATTTGGAGATACATTTAAGCACTCAAGCAAATACAGTTAATTTTAAAACTATAAACTTTTGGTATAAACAAGGTGTTAAAAGAACTGTATTAGCAAGAGAATTAACTTTAGAAGAAATAAAAACCATAAGAGAAAAAATAGAAAAAGATTGTCAATTAGAAGCCTTTGTTCATGGTTCTATGTGCATGTCTTATTCCGGTAGATGTCTTCTATCTAACTATATGACAGGAAGAGATTCTAATAGAGGAGCTTGTGCACAACCTTGTAGATATAAATATTATTTAATGGAAGAAAAAAGAGAAGGGGAGTATTTCCCGATTTTAGAAGATGATAAAGGAACATACATAATGAATTCAAAGGATATGTGTATGATAGAGCACATACCAGAGTTAGTTCAAAGTGGCATAGATTCCTTTAAAATAGAAGGAAGAATGAAAAGTTCTTTCTATGTGGCTACAGTAGTTAAAGCCTATAGAGAAGCTATAGACGCTTATTTTGAGGACTCAGAAAATTATACTTTTAAAGAAAGATGGATGGATTATTTAAAAAAGGCTAGTCATAGAGCATATTTTACAGGTTTTTATTTTAATGATCCTAATAAGCAATTACATGAATCTTCTTCATATATTAGAACTTGTGATATTGTAGGTATTGTAAAAGAATTTAACGAAGAAACTATGGAAGCTATAGTAGAGCAAAGAAATAAATTACTAGATGGAGATGAATTAGAAGTTTTAAGGCCTGAAGGTCCTATATTTAAAATAAATATAACCAACATGAGAGATAAAAATGATAAAAAAATAGATTCCGCTCCTTCAGCTCAAATGGTATTTAAAGTTAACACGGATAAAAGCTTAAAAGAAAATGATATACTTATAAAAAATAAATAATATATAAAAACATATTTATATATTAGTGTGAAGAAAGAAAATTAGCCAAGAATATACCATTAATTTGTTATAATTTTAAATTTTATTATGCATAAAATGATTTAATTAAATGTTTAATAAAAAACTAGAAAATGAGGGGGAAAGCTAATGAAACGTCCAGTGTTGATAGGTATAACTGGAGGGACTGGCTCAGGAAAAAGTACAGTGGCTAAGGAAATATATAATAAATTTGATGAAGCCTGTATTGCTATGATAGAACAGGACTCTTATTATAAAGATCAAAGCAGTATGCCTTTTGAGGAAAGATGCAAAAAAAACTATGATCATCCAGATGCTTTTGATAATGAACTTTTAATAGATCATTTAAAGAATTTAATAGACCTAAATGTTATAGAAAAGCCTATTTACGATTTTGAAGCTCATAATAGAAAAGAAGAAACTATAAAGGTGAAACCAAGGGACATTATAATTGTGGAAGGTATATTAGTGCTTCAAGATCCAAGGGTTAGAGAATTATTAGACATAAAGATATATGTGGATACAGATGCAGATGTAAGAATAATAAGAAGACTTTTAAGGGATATAAACGAAAGAGGAAGAACTGTAGATTCAGTTATAAATCAATACTTAACCGTTGTAAGACCAATGCATATGCAATTTATAGAGCCTTCAAAAAGATACGCAGATATAATAATTCCAGAGGGTGGACACAATAGAGTAGCCGTAGACATGATGGTAGCAAATATAAAACATTTGTTACAAGAATAAGATCTTATTTAAAATGAAATAGCAATAATTTAGAATAAAACACCTTATTTTGGTTATAATTTAGCTAAAATGAGGTGTTTTTATTATGAGATACAGGGAGAAAAAAAAGGCTTATA
Source organism: Clostridium botulinum (assembly GCF_001276985.1). GTDB lineage: Bacteria > Bacillota > Clostridia > Clostridiales > Clostridiaceae > Clostridium_F > Clostridium_F botulinum. Next base: position 82,741 of record NZ_LHUL01000026.1, on the reverse strand, counting down.
AATTATTAACATTATTTATGGTTATATTTTTATTTCTTATATATAGAATGGTTAAATTCCAGATTTTTGATGCAGAAAAATTAACTACTATGGCAGAATCTCAATACGCTTATGAAGAAGATACGAAGGATAATAAATATAAGCTATTGGATACTAAAGGTAATGATTTGCTAAAATATAAAGAAAAATATTATGCTGTTTTAGTGCCAAGTGCCTTTAAAGATAACAAAGAAGAAAAAGATGAAGAAAAATTGTTAACAATAATGTATATTTTAAGAAATTATAATGAAAAATATGATATAACCCAAAATCAAACCATAGATAGTAGTGGTAAAAATTACTATGAAATAGATAAAATAACTTATGAAAAATTAAAAGATATAAAAGGTGTAAAAGGATTTTATACATATAAAAAACAAGAAGTAGATAAGAATATAAATGATAAAAAAGAAGCATGGAAATTAGAAAATATGTTATTAAATCCTTATAAAAATGATCAAAAAACTTTTAAAGACAAAGAGTCTTTAGAAATGAAAATATATAATAGAGTAAAAGATAATAAAACATCTAAAATAATATATAAAAAAGATTTACAAGGAGAAATTATATCAAAAGAAGCAGAAGAGCCTAAATCTAATATAAATCCTAAACTTACATTAGATTCTAAAGTTCAAGATAGTATAAGAAAGATTTTAAATAAAAAAGAATATAAGGCTTTTAACCAAGTAGGTGTAATTCTTTCAGAATCAGAGTCTGGAAAGATACGTGCTATGGTTCAAAAGGATGAAACATTACCTAATGTAAATATAGGGGCCGCTACACAAAATGGGTTTCCGCCAGGATCTATATTTAAAATAATAACAGAAGAAGCTGCATTAGAAAATAATAAAGTATCCTTAAAGGATAGCTTTAAATGTACTGGAGAATTTGAAAGTAATAAGAAAGGAACTCATGGAAGCTTTAGTACAAAGGAAGCTTTTATAGTTTCTTGTAATGATATATTTTCACAAATAGGGAGAAAAGCAGGATTTGAAAATATTGATAATATGGTTAAAAAGCATGGACTATATAGCAAAGTATTAGATTTGCACTATGAACAGCAGGGTGCTATTCAAATGGAAAAAGGAGAAAAACCGAATTTAAGTGATGGTACGTTATCTTTAGTGTCCTTTGGTCAGCTTATTAGAATAACTCCTATAGAAGCAGTTTCTATGGTGAGTACTGTGGTTAATAATGGTGTTTATGTTAAACCCTATGTATTAGAATCTTTTGTAGATGATAAAAATAATACAATAGAAGAATTTAATACTACAAAGGAACAAATTATAGGAACCTATTCCGCAAATAGTCTAAAGGACCAAATGAAAGAGGTTGTAAAGAGGGGAACGGCGGCTTTAGCTTATGATTCTAGTATAGAAATTGGAGGAAAAACTGGTACCAATGAAAGGCAAGAAGTTAATGATAAAGGTAAAATGGAGCATCTTTCAGATGCCTGGTTTGTAGGATTCTTCAAATCAAACAATAAATATTATACTATGGTAGTATTTATACCTAAGATAAAAACAAAAGGAGAAAGTGCTGGAACCACCTCAGTACCTATATTTTATGATATAGTTAAAGAAATAAAAGATTCTATTTAAATCATATATAAAAAATAAAGTATATTTATGTGTACATGTACCTTTCTATCTTAAAGGATATATTATGTTAATAAGCACTATTTTAGGTTTGATACCTGCAAAATCAATATTTAAGGGGTAGCCATTAAAAGAAGCGTCAAAAATATAAAATTAAAAAATAGAATGTATAGTTTGTGTGTTTTTTTCATCATTTTATTTGCCACAGGACTATATGTTCTTATTGTTTGTTTTTATCACCAACTCTTTTTAATTTTCTTTTAATAGATATAGTCAAATTAATTTCATCAATATCACTTAATTTTAGACCAAGTATTTCACCAATTTTAAGTCTACAGGAACCAGCTAAGAGGATTATTAAATTTATAGCCAATTATAGATTGCCAACCTTTATTTCTTTTCTCAAAGTATAATTCATTTAATTAGGATCCTTTCAAAACATATGTTGTGATTCATCTGCAAAAAAAATTAATAAATAATTAATGTAAATTACCTAACATTTCATAACGTAGTTCTAAAAGTTAAACAGATATATATTCAGCTTCATATTTTTATTTAATTTAATATTTTCTTCTTCTATCACAGTATTCTCATTATCAAAAAAACATTTATAGATACATGAAAAGTATTGGCCAATTTTTGTAAAGATTCAATTTTGATTTTCCTTTTGCTATTTTCTATCTTGCTTATGGTCGATTGAGGAATTCCTATTAATTCAGATAACTCATAGGTAGTTATGTTTTTATTAATTCTTATTTCTTTTGATTTCTCATAAGGTTTCAGTTTAGATTCCTTATAAGCTATACTTATGGACAGAGAGAGGAGCAAACCGAAATTGTAAAATATTAGATACGAGTAAATCATGGAAACAACTTTAAGAAAGATCATTAATAATTGGAATGAATAGTTACTGCAAAGGTTGTATACACTAAAGATTACAGCAAGTTATATATAATACAAAAACAGTATTACTAGAAAAAGCTTGGTTAAATTAAAAGTGTATTAAGGAGGAAATAAAAAATGGCAAATACAAAAGCAATTGTACTACAAGAAACAGCCAATAATTTAAATACTTTATTAAAGGCTAAAGTAAAAGCTTTACCAAAAGGATTTAATGAAACTAGATTTTTACAAAATTGCATGACAGTATTACAAGATACAAGGAATATAGAAAAATGTAATTCTGTAAGTGTAGCAAGGACAATGCTTAAAGGAGCTTTTCTAGGTTTAGACTTTTTTAGTAAAGAATGTTATGCGATACCATACAATGATTATAAAACTGGAAAATGTCATTTGGAATTTCAAACTGATTATAAAGGTGAAAGAAAACTAATGAAGCAATATTCAGTTAGACCAATAAAGGATATATATGCAAAGGTAGTTAGAGAAGGTGATGAGTTCGAAGAAATTATAGAGAAGGGAATTCCAACAATAAATTTTAGACCTAAACCTTTTAGTAATGAAAAAATAATAGGAGTATTTGCAGTAGTTCTATTTGAAGATGGCGGGCTATTATATGAAACTATGTCAGCAGAGGACGTTGAAAAGATAAAAGTAGGTTTTGCTAAAAGAGATAAAGAAGGGAATTATTCAAAAGCATGGACCGCAACACCAGAGGAAATGTATAAGAAAACAGTTATTAGGAGATTGAGAAAATCAGTAGAATTGGAGTTTGATAGCGTAGAACAACAGAAAACATATGAAGAGGCATCAGAGTTTGATGTTAAAAGTGATGAAGAAGTAAAAGAAGAGGCATCACCATTTGAAAATGTAGACTTTGAAGAAGTGGAAGAGGGGAGCATAATTGAAGCTAAACAAGAATAACTATTTTGATATAGAAGTCCAAAAAGAATATATGTCAGTTAGTTTATTTAAATCTTTTTTAGAAGAATATAACGGATGTGAAGCTAGGACGATGGCAGTGTTAAATGGAAGTTGGGAAGAAATAAAACCAGATTCTTTTTTAGTTGGTAATTATGTTCATGCATGGAATCAAGGAACATTAGAAGAATTCAAAAAAATGCATCCAGAAATGTATTCTAGAAGAGCTCCAACAAAGGGACAACTAAAAAAAGAATTCCAGCTAGCAAATAAGATGATTGAAGTCTTGGCTAGAGATAAATTAATAGAAAAACTTAGAGATGGAGAAAAGGAAGTTTTAATGTCAGCTGAGATATTTGATATTCCATGGAAATGTATGATAGATATTTACAATCCTAAAATGAAAAGTTTTACTGATTTAAAGACAACTAGATCTATACATCAAAGGTATTGGAATGAATACGAAGGAATCCAACAAAACTTTATAGAGTACTACGGATATGATATACAAATGGCAATATATGCAGAGATTGAAAGACTTTATAGGGGATCAAGTAAATATTTATATCCACATATAATTGCAGTTAGTAAAGAAGATATACCTGATAAAGCCGTTATAAAGATGGGAACAGACTTTATAGAAGATGCGCTATTAAATGTATGTATGAAAATAGAAAGAGTTAAAAAAGTATGGAAAGGTGAATTAAAGCCCATTAGATGTGGTAAATGTAATTATTGCAAGGCTACTAAAGAATTAAAAGAAATTATACACTATAAAGAATTATAGGAGGGGTAGAGTGATAGATACAACTTTATATATAGATAAAGAAACAGAAGTAAATATTCAAGAAGATGATGATTCTTTCTTGCTAAAATTAGACAAGTTATTTGACTATGATTTAAGCATTATTGGAAGAAGAGAAGTTTTTGAAAAGGTATGTGATGTTTTAGAAAGTAATCTATTTGATTGTCCAAGCTATAGAGAACTAGAAGAGCAGCTAATAAATAAGGAGTTGCTTTTAGAAGAAGCACAAAATCAACTTGAATGTTTAAAAGATAGAATAGATTTTTTAAAAAGATAACACTGCTATAGGAGAAATCAATATGGCAGAGAAAGGCAAAGGCTAGATAAGTTTATGTAGAAGTATACAAAGTCATTGGTTATGGCAAGAGAAGCCTTTTTCAAAAGGACAGGCATGTATGGACCTTCTCTTGTCAGCTAACCATAAAGGAAATAAGTTCTTATTTGGAAACGAACTTTTGTAAGTTGACCGAGGTAGTTTCATCAATTTTGAGCTTAAATTAATGGAAAAATAGGGATGGAGTGAAAACGAGGTAAAGAACTTTTTAGACTTACTGAAAAATGACAACATGATAATAAAAACTAGTAATAAAAAAGATTATTATAACAATAGTAAATTACGAGATTTACCAAAATTTAAAAGCCACAAAAAAACCATGTAAAAATACAAGCAATAATGATAATAAGTATATAAATAATAAAGAAGAAGTAAATCCAATAGAAGTATATCAAAATAATATATATTCTATGCCAGCAGTAATGGAAATATAATGTATAAATAGTTGGAGCAGTAATTTAGGTAATAAATTAGTTGTATATGCTATAAATATAGTAGCTAAAAACAATGCCAGAAAGTGGAACTATATAGAGCAGATACTTATGGATTGAAATAATAACGGAGTAAAAGCAATCCTGAATTATTATGTAAATGTGATATAATTGCCATTAGATAAGTTGAAATAAGGCAAAGTAAAGTAATTTATATAGGATAAAAAGGTGATTTCTTATGAGGATAGAGTATACAACAAAATTAATAATGCAAGAAAATTTACATTCATTATATGATATTCTTGGATGGAATAGTTTCTTACGATTAAATCAAGAGAAATTGACAAAAGCAATGGAACAAAGCTGGTATATAATTTATGCTTATGATGGAAAAAACTTGTTGCTACCGGTAGAGTAGTTTCTGATGGTATTATATAACCTTTAAAATAATATTTATTTGCTGCAAGCTATTTACTCTAACTCCATATTTCACAAAGTATATATTACTCTAACAGGGATAAAATATTAATGAATTAAAGTATGTATTTATAGGAGGTAATACTGATGATGGGTTTATTTGGAAATCTTTTTGGGAATTACGATGATAATTACAATGGCGATCACAGTGACGATAAAAAAAGAAAAGATGAAGGAAGACTTACACTTCATAAAGAAGAGCTTGATATAAATAAAAACCGCGTTCACAAGGGTGAAGTTGAATTAGGCAAGGAAATTATTGAAGAACAAAAAACAGTTGATGTTCCTGTTACTCACGAAGAAGTTGTTATTGAAAGAAGAGCATTAGATAACGAAGCTAGTGATACACATATTAGTGATGAAGAAAGCATACGTATTCCAGTTAGTGAAGAACAGATTAATGTGGATAAACACACAGTAGTAACTGGAGAGGTATCTGCTCATAAACGTGAAGTCGAGGACACAAGGCACGTTGATGAAAGTCTGAAAAGAGAAGAAGCTCGCATAAACACAAATGGTGATGCAGATATAGTGGATAAAGATACAGATGAGGGCTTCCATTAAATAATTTATAAAATAAATAAAAAAACACCTCTCAAATTGTATATCAGATTTAAGAGGTGTTTTTTAGGAGGATAAAGCATGGTGAACAAGGATATACCTAATATAAGAAGTAGTGGATATTTAACAAGTGCTATTATTGGAGGAATAATTGGTTTTATAATTGCTATTTTGTTTAAGTTCTCTATTTTAACTATACCTGGATTTGTAACTATATTTACAATTACATCAATTGCCCCAATAATAACCGGAACTATATTAGGCATTGTTGTGGGCTTAATTATATGTAGGCTAATGCTTCAGAGTAAGATATATGAGAACGATATAGAAAATACTCCTTACAATTCAGATAGTGATATGAAGATGCAACTTCGCGAAGAACAGATAGAAATGTCTAAGAAAAAAATACAAACTGGTGAGGTATCTATTCACAAAGAAGTTTTAACTGAAGAAAGGAATATTACTGTACCTGTAAAACGTGAGGAACTTGTTATTGAAAATACTGTTTGTGATCCACAATTTCATGATAAATCAGATGGTCATACTGAAACTATTCGTATTCCTATAAGAGAAGAACGTATTGACATACACAAGCAACCAGTAACTTTAGAAGATGTTTCAGTTAAAAATCATCAATATGAAGAGGTAAAACATATAACTGAAACATTAAAAAAGGAAGTACCCTATATTAGTATTAATGGAGATGCAAAAATTGTAAATAAGGAAATCGATAAAAAATATCAAAGATAGAAATATGGGATAATTAATAGCTCTAAACACTTTCTGATTGCAAAAAGGGAGGATTAGGAAGTATTTTGCTTAACGTCATAACTGAAAAATGCACAATTTACTAAAACACTATATTATTCAAGTTAGAATTTTATGGTGTTTTTTCGTCGCAATACAAAAATATTTAGTATCTATAAGTATATATCTAGGCACTTGGTTAATTCCAGGTGTCTTTTATAAAAAAAATTAACACTATATTAAAGCTTAGAGCATAATAAAATTAAAAAGATGCAACTACAATAATTTTATAATAACTGTATCTATATCTATTTTGTTAATTAACTAGCATTATTTATATTCATATGTTTATCTGTTCATCCAAATCCACCATGGCCAAATGGATGGAGAAAATGATGATGGAAGTGACAACGATAACGACGAAGTCGACGAGCACGTGCTAATCTATAACCATCAGTTCTTCGTCATTATAATTATTATCATATTCAATATACGTAGGCATAGATTGCGGATAATACATCATTGGGTCAAAATTCATGTATTGATAGTTAGATGGTTCACTATAAAAGTCTTTATCAATTTTTTCATTAGAAGGCTCAGATTTAACAACTACTTGTAAAGTTAATGTTACTAAAAAGGTAGAAGAAAATAAAAATAATGCTATATTAAGTATATCTTTAGTAAATGGAGCTACAAAAGAATATGATGTAAGTATGCAGGAAGTAGAAAAATTTATAAATTGGTTTGAGGAAAGATCTAATGGTAAAGCTTCATCATTGTATCTATTCAATAAAAAGATTAATCCTTATAAAACAGTTGAAAAATATATAGAACATCATAAGATAGCATCTTTTGAAGCAAGATAGTATGAAGGAAATGATAAATAAATAGTTAAATATTAGAGAGTACTTAAGGAATATAAGCAGAAAATAAGAGGTACTAAAATAATGCTATAAGAATATAATTAACATTAGGTATTGATTAAAATTGACAAGGGCTTGATAATTTTTTTATCAAGCCCTCGCTGTGAAAACTACTAATAGGAAATACGTAAAGTAATATAATTGGGATTTTTATGTTGGAAATAATATTTTTAATGTTTGTGCAAATAATAATAAGTAAAGAGAATCATTGCTGATAAAATTAAAAAATATATATCAGTAGATTTTGCAATACTATTACTAGGTCTACCAAAAATACTATTTCTTGAAGATACTAATTTATTTACCCAAGTATTTACCAGACTAATGATAATAGAGCTAATATATCCCTTTATATTAATTCTAACTTTATTTATTATGATTTTGCCAATATCTTTAATGTAGTTTCTTTTTTTAGATTTTTTCATAAAACTAACCTCCTTTAAATAGTTAGGCATATTTATGAACTCTTAAAGAAACTATCATTTTTAAAACCTCCTCTCAAGTTATTTCCAACATAATCATATTATAACATTTATTGGTTTACCTTTAAATAAAATACATAAATAAGTGCTTAACTATAAGGTATGTGATTCGATCCTTACTAGAGATTAGGTGTTTTTTCATACTTAGTAAAGGTTGAGAGACCATATTCATATTACATAAATAGATTGGTGGTGAGAGATAAGAAGAGGACCTCTTCTTTTGTATGGCATTAATGAAGCATGATAGCTATGGAAGATGTAAAAGTGGATTAATTAAGCGGGTGAAATAATTTAACACTTCTGGGGTAAGAATACTACTTGGAGGTGTTAATAATGGTTAATAAACTTAAAGTAAAAGATAAGGAATATGCAAGGTTGGGAATAAGAAAAAATTCAAATGGAGATTTTGAATATATAAATCCAAATGATAAAAATAAGTCAAAATATAAATCAATTAAAAAGGAGTCTTAGTATAGACTCTTTTTTAATATCAAATGGAAAATATAAGAGGATCAGACACAAATAACTGGCAACTGGAAAAGAACAGACTATTAAAGATAACGATAGTAATAATTTCTAACTTATCATTAGGGGGTAAAATATAATGAAATTGTGTTATATGTGCTAAAAGTGCTTAACTATAAGGTGAGTGATTCGCTCTCTACTGGACGTTGGGCTATTTTTGCATATTTGGATGGATATAGTAGATTATATTCATATACATAAGGAGAATAAGATGATGAAATTAATGGAGAGGTAAAAATGACCTCTCCTTTTCTTATGTTGAAATGATGAAACATGATAGTTATGAAAGGTACAAAGGAGCCTTAAGATAAAGATAAAAATATGTATAAGAATGATTAAAAACACTTTCGTAGTTAATACTAATCATGGAGGTGTTAGTATGTCTGAGTTAGAGGATTTATTAAAAGATATCGATATATTAAGGGCACAATTAGAGGAGTTAATAAATAAAAAACAGGGAAATTTAGTTGATTCTGAAGTAGTAACTGCTAGCAAGATATTAAATGCAGCGTTAAATCAGTACAATAAGTTTATTGATGAAAAGTTAAAAAAGAAATGAGCTCTTAACAGGGCTCTTTTTTATATATAAAACAAACAAAGCAACTAGCACGAGGTGGTGATATGGGTTATATAAGAGAGCCAGATATAAAAAAGCAGGCAAAACATGACTACTTCCAAGGTATGAAATATAAAGAGACTTAGCATTAAAATATAAAGTTAGCTTAAATACAATTAAGTCCCGGGTAAAAAGATATGGTTGGTCAGAAGAGAAAAAAGAAAGAGGTGAACTTCAAGCTTTAGAGTTTTTTATTTTTCATGCCAAAAATAAAATGAAAATATAATCATAATATAAAAAAGCCTACATTATAATATATATTAAAAATATTGTCTTTTAATGCCTAATGGAAAATATGATTTTAAATATGCAACTAGTACAAGCTTATTGAATATTATATTAATAAGCACTATTAGGAGGAGCAGCTTGTGTTCTTTTTAAGTTACTTATGGGATGTACTAGGAAGTGCATTATTTTTAACAGGCTATGTTACAGGAAATACTTCTTTCCCCAAGCCTCTAAGTGATGAAGAAGAAAAATACTATTTGGATAGGTTAAAAAAGGGTGATGCTTTAGCAAAAGATATCTTAGTGGAAAGAAATTTAAGATTAGTGGCTCACATAGTAAAAAAATATTCTTATCCGGGAAAAGATATTGATGATTTAATATCTATAGGAACTGTAGGTCTTATAAAAGCTATAGACTCTTTTGATAATTCAAAGGGTACTAGACTTGCCACTTATGCAGCAAGATGTATAGAAAATGAAATATTAATGCTCATAAGAAATAATAAAAAAACTAAAGGTGAGGTATATCTCCAAGATCCTATAGGAGTAGACAAAGAAGGAAATGAAATTTCTCTTATGGATATATTAAGTAGTGATGAAGATTCTATAATAGAAATAGTTTCAACGAAAATAGAAGTAAAAAAATTATATGGAAAAATAGATACTTGCCTTAGGGGAAGGGAAAAAAAGGTAATACAAATGAGGTATGGGTTAAAGGATGGAAGACCCAGAACTCAAAGAGAAATAGCTGGCATACTAAACATATCTAGATCTTATGTTTCACGCATAGAAAAAAAAGCCCTTAAAAAGCTTTATAAAGAATTAAATTATAATAAAAATATTTAAATAAGAACTCTAAAGAATTAAGAATTTTATACATATAAGGTGATTCTTAATTCTTTTGTTTTATTTTTTATTTATTTTATGGCAGGAGATTCTTTACAGAATATTTATAATCGTTATAATATAAGCAGGAGGGTTTAAATGTATACAACAGGTTTAATAGGTAAAAATATTAATTATTCAGAGTCACCAGAAATACACAATAATTATTACAAAAAAAATAATATACCATTCTTTTATAAAATATTTAATTTAAAGCAGGATCAAATTGATGATTTTATAAAGAACTTACATAAGAATAATATAAAAGGATTTAATGTTACTATTCCATATAAAGAAACAATATTACAATATTTAAATGATATAGTATATCCAGCAGATAAGATAGGAGCAGTGAATACTGTAGCAGTACAGGAAGATAAACTAATAGGGTATAATACAGACTATATAGGATTTATAAAAAGTTTACAATATTACAATATACAGGTTAAAAATTTTAAGTGTCTCATTATAGGATCAGGTGGAAGTGCCAAGTGTATATATTATGCATTAAAAGAATTAAATGCAAGAGATATATGTATAGTTTCTAGAAATCCTGAGAAAGCAAGACTAAAATTTGAAAAAAAAGTTAAAATATTAAATATTAAAGACGAAAATAAATTAGATAGATATGATTTAATTGTAAACTGTACACCCATAGGCGGACCTAATCTTAAAGAACAAAAACCTATAGAACTTAAAGAGATCAAAAAAAATTGTGTGGTTTATGATTTGAATTATACTCCTAAAAGATCTAAATTATTAAAAGAAGCTAAAGAAAATGGGGCATTTATTATAAATGGAGAAAAAATGCTCATTTTTCAGGCCTATAGTGCTATAGGTCTTTGGTGCTTAAATGGTATTAAAGGAGGACGATAAATTGAAACAATTAAAAGAATTATTGGAAAAAACTATTAACTTTGGTGCTTCAGATTTACATTTATCGGTAGGGGTAGAACCAACTATAAGAATAAATGGACAATTAAGTAAAATATTTAAAGAAAAGCTTACACCAGAAGATACTAATAATTATGCCAAAGAAATATTAGGTGAAGAATTTGAAGATTTATTGAAAAAAGGAGAAATAGATACATCCTATTCTATATCGGGCCTAGGTAGATTCAGAGTAAGCGTGTTTAAACAAAGGGGAAGTATAGCTATTTCTTTAAGGGTTGTAAGTTTGAAGATCCCTAACTTAAATGAACTAAAATTGCCTGATATAGTAAAGGAATTAACCAATAAAAAAAGAGGCCTTATTTTAGTAACGGGTCCTACAGGTTCAGGCAAAAGCACTACTTTAGCAGCTATGATTAATGAAATTAATAATACTAGGTCTAATCATATAATAACTTTAGAAGATCCAATAGAATTTTTACATAAACATAACAAATGTATAATAAATCAAAGAGAGATAGGTAGGGATACTTTTAGTTATAAAAGTGCTTTAAAAGCAGCATTAAGAGAAGATCCGGATGTAATATTAATAGGAGAGCTTAGAGATTTAGAAGATATTTCTATAGCTTTAACAGCTGCAGAAACAGGACATTTAGTATTTTCTACTTTGCATACTATAGGAGGGGCTAAAACTATAGATAGAATTGTTAATGTATTTCCGCCACATCAACAGGAGCAGATAAGAATACAAGTAGCAAGTGTGTTAGAAGGAATAATAAGTCAACAATTAGTACATAAAATTGATGGAGGAAGAATAGCAGCCTTAGAGACTATGGTAACTACAAATGCCATAAGAAATATGATAAGGGAAGGAAAAACTTATCAAATAGAATCTTCCATACAAACTGGATCTAAATATGGAATGAAAACTATGGATATGTCCTTAGCAGAGCTATATAAAAGAGAAATTATAAGCTACGATACTGCATTAAATTATTCAGTAGATAAGGATTTAATTACAAAAATAATTAATTTATAAAAATATTATGATATTAAAATATAGAATAATAATTATGCATTTGGTAATATTAAAAAAAGGACCTTTTGGTCCTTTTTTTAAAATATCATATAATCTAACATTTTTATTGAAACCTGATTTTTAGGTCTTGATTTTTTCTTTGAATGTTTTGAATGCATATTATTCTTATTATTAATAGTTTTTAAATCTATAGAACTTAATTTAACAGTATTTTTTTTCATTTTAACATCCTCCTGATAAGTTAAATATTGTTTAATATTAGTAGTTAATTATTAGAAAACTTACCAGAAAGACTCATCTTTTTTATGAAGTCTTTTTAAATCTAAGAAAAATATTTTTTCGTAGCGCGACATGCGCTAACTACCTCCTTTATAAACTAATATTGATGCATCAATACCAATACTTGTTGTTTATATTTATATAATATCATATAATTTAAGTTAGTACAATTTTATCTATATACAATAAATATTCACTATATACAATAATTATTTATTGATAAAATTTGTATCTATTTACTTATTAAATCCTCTTATTTTCTTAAGAATATTTATATTCTTAAGTATGCATTAAGTAATTTATAATATTTATTTGCAATAATATATAGTAATTAACTAGTATTTATGCTAAAATATTTTTGAACCGAGGGGGGATACTATTGAATATTATAAATGGAATAGTTCATTATAGCTCTAAAGCAATAACATACATAGTTTATTTCATATCCATGTATTATCTTATAATTTCTCTTTTTGGTATATATAGAAAAAAGAATAATAAGAATATTGGTGATAAAACGAAATTTGCTCTTATTGTAGCAGCACATAATGAAGAACTAGTTATAGGTAACATAATAGAAAGCTTAAAAATGATGGATTATGATAAAAAGCTATATGACATTTTTGTAATTGCAGATAATTGTACAGATAAAACTGCTGAGATTGCAAGAAAAAAAGGGGCTATTGTACGGGAAAGATTTGACAAGAAACGAAGAGGAAAAGGTTATGCATTAGAATGGATGTTTAATATAATATTTAAAATGGAAAAAAAATATGATGCCATAGCAGTGTTTGATGCAGATAATTTAGTTCATAAAAATTTTTTAAAAGAAATGAATAAAAAAATGTGTAAAGGATATAAGGTAGTTCAGGGTTATTTAGATAGTAAGAATCCTGAGGATACTTGGATAACAGGAAGTTATTCTATTGCATTTTGGAGTTGTAATAGAATGTTCCAACTTGCAAGATATAATTTAGGATTATCTAGTCAATTGGGTGGCACTGGTTTTTGTATAGATACAGATATATTAAAAGAACTTGGCTGGGGTGCTACTTGTCTTACAGAGGATTTAGAGTTTTCTTGCAAAATTATATTAAATGGATACAAAGTGGGGTGGGCCCATGATGCCATAATATATGATGAAAAACCTTTAACCTTATCTCAATCATGGAGGCAAAGAAAAAGATGGATGCAAGGTTTTGCAGATGTATCTAGTAGATATTTTTTTAAGCTTATGAAAAAAGCTATTAAAAATTTTAATTTTACTGCTTTTGATTGTGCACTTTATAGTATACAACCTTTTGTAGCTATACTATTAGGTTTGTCAGCCATAATAGGTTTGTTTCAATATGTTATTAAAGCAACAAACATAGTTAATAATTTTAATAATATAGTTTATTCTATAGATTTTAATTTGATAACTATATTAATAATTTTATTTTCATTGTTTCAAATATTATATACACCTTTAATATTGATTTTAGAAAAAAAATTTACATTTAAAGTGTTATTATATTATATAGTTTATCCTATATATGCTATAACGTGGTTTCCTATTTCAATACAAGGAATTATGGATAAAAACAATAAAGAATGGAGTCATACAATTCATACTAGAAATATGAATATAGATGAACTAGAAAAAGTTAACTAGAGGAAAGCATAGCTTTCCTTTTTTTGCTTTTTTTATGATGAATTTATAATGTATAAATTAAATAATAATTATAATAATTAATAATTTTAAGAGGAAATAGGAGTTTTTTGTTGAATATATATTTTAATGGTTACATTAAAAAGGGGTGAAAACTACATGGAGGATTACGTAATAGGAGTGGATATAGGGTCCTCAAAAGTTTGTGCAGCAGCAGGAAAACGTGATAAATATGGACAAGCAAAAATTATAGGAGTTACTTCTGCTGAATGTCATGGAATGAAAAATGGTATAATAATTGATATAGATAGTACAGCAGAGTCTATTACAAACTGTATAACTAGATTAGAAAGTATAGTAGACACAAATATAAAAAATTTTTATATTTCCCTACCAGGAAGGATAGGTACATTAATATCTAGTCAAGGTATGGTAGCTATATCCTCTGATGATAATGAAATAACAAAAAAAGATGTAAATAGAGTTAAAAGAGCTACTCAAATAATTAATGTTCCTAACGATAAAGAAATAGTTGATATAATTCCTAAAGAATATATTGTAGATGGATATAGTAATATAAAAGAGCCTATAGGTATGAGTGGTAATAGAATGGAATTAGATGCTTATTTAGTATTAGCTGAAACTACTATAGTGAATAATTTATTAAAAACAGTTCAAAAGGCAGGTTATAATATATTAGGTGTAGTTTTTGCACCTATGGCAGATGCTAAAGCAGCATTAAAAGAAGAGGAGATGAATCAGGGATCAGCTCTAGTAAATGTAGGAGCAGATTCTATGGATATTTCTATATATAAAGATGGTATTTTAGCACAAACTGATACTGTATCTATAGGAGGAAATAGTATAACAAATGATATATCCATATGCTTAAAAATACCTTTTTCTGAAGCCGAAAAATTAAAAATAAAATATGGAGTAATAGGAGAAAATAATTTAGACTTAGAGGGTCAAATAAAAGTAAATATAGGTTATAATAATGATATAACAATTAATGTGGAAACTTTAACAAAAGTTGTAGAAGCTAGGGTGGAAGAATTATTAGTTTTAATACAAAAAAGGTTAAAAGAAAGTGGTCAATTTCAAGATATATCAAATATAGTTATAGTAGGAGGAGGTCTTTCATTAATAAAAGGTATAGAAGAACTCGGGAAATACATATTTAATAAAAATTTCAGAGTTGGAAGTCCAGAGTATGTTGGGGCTGCAAATCCTATATATGTATCTTCAGTAGGGGTAGTTAAAAGTTTATTTACTCCCGGAAAAATTCAAAATGTCAATTTAAAAAATAAAGAGGCTGCTATTACTAAAGAAGATACATCACATTATAAAGTTGAAAACGAAGGAAAAGGTGTGTTATTAAAAATAAAGGAATTTTTAACAGAATTTTTTTAATTACAGATAAGGAGGTTTTATTGTGCTAGATTTCGATGTTGATGTACAGCAATTTGCTCAAATAAAGGTTATTGGATGTGGTGGCGGAGGAAACAATGCTGTAAATAGAATGATAATAGATGGATTAAAAAATGTAGAGTTTATAGCTATAAATACAGATAAACAAGCTCTAATGCTTTCACAGGCGTCTCAGAAGATACAAATAGGTGATAAATTAACAAAGGGATTAGGAGCAGGGGCTAATCCAGAAATAGGTAAGAAAGCTGCAGAAGAAAGTAAGGAAGAGATTTCTCAAGCAATAAAGGGAGCCGATATGGTATTTATAACAGCAGGTATGGGCGGAGGAACTGGTACTGGTGCAGCTCCAGTAATTGCAGAAATAGCTAAATCTATGGGAATACTTACTGTAGGTGTGGTAACTAAACCTTTCCCTTTTGAAGGAAGAAAAAGATTGCTTCATGCAGAAATGGGAATAAATACTTTAAAAGAGAGAGTAGACACTTTAGTTACAATCCCAAATGAAAGATTATTAAGTATAGTAGATAAAAAAACAAGCTTAATGGACTCTTTTAAACTAGCAGATGATGTTCTAAGACAAGGTGTACAAGGTATATCAGATTTGATTACTATACCAGGACTTGTTAATTTAGATTTTGCAGATGTTAGAACTATAATGGTAGATAAAGGATTGGCTCATATGGGTGTAGGTAAAGGAACAGGAGACAATAGATCACAGGAAGCAGCTAAACAAGCTATATCAAGCCCTTTATTAGAAACATCTATTGTTGGAGCTACAGGAGTACTTCTTAATATAACTGGAGGAAATGATCTAGGTTTATTAGAAATAAATGAGGCAGCAGAAATTGTACAAGAAGCTGCAGACCCAGATGCTAATATCATATTTGGAGCAGTTATAGATGAAAACTTGAAAGATGAGTTAAGAATAACTGTAATTGCTACAGGTTTTGAAAGTGATAGATTAGAAAAGGATAATATTGAAAAGGAAGAAAACAATATACCAAAGGAAGCTAGTAAAAGCGAGGATAGAGAAGAGCAATCATCTACATATGAGCAGCATATAGATGAAAATGATTTAGAGATACCTGCCTTCTTAAGAAGACAAAGAAAGTAATTATAAAGTAGGGAACAATGTTCCCTACTTTTTTTATATGTAAATATTTCCAATGGATAGAAAATCTACATGAAACTAGAATCTACTTAACAATAAATACTTTGGCAATTATAAATATTCTAATAATATATTAAAAAATACTTTTTAATATATTATTTTTGTAAATAAAAAAATAATATATTAAATTATAAATTATATTGACATATTTTATACGATAAAAACATAACATTTTTATATGAATTGACAAATTTTTGAAATATTTAATTGTATAATAGTAAATAAATGGCAGTAGTTTAAGGGGGGAGATAACTATTGGTGGTTTATTTAGATATTATGATACTAGAAAATTTTATTGTAAACCTGTTTATACTATTTCTAACTTCTCAAACTTTAAAGGTCAACAATAAAATTCTATATTTATTAATATCTTCATTTTTAGGAAGCTTATATGTAGTGGTACTTATTATACCTTCTCTTGCAATATTTAATAAGCTTATATTTAAAATTCTAATAGCTTTTATACTGATTTTGATAGCCTTTAGGAAAAGAGATCTAATATTTAATATAAAAGCTACAGGAGTTTATATAGTTTATTCAATGATTATTGCTGGTATATGTGTTTTCTTAGAATGCAATAAAATGAATTCTCAAACTTACTTATTTATAGAAAATTTTTCTTATAAAAAGCTTATGATTTCTATGATGACTATATATATTATTGGAAATAAACTAATATGGTATATAAAAGACAGAAAAGATATAAGTAGTTTTATATATGATGTAGATATAATTCTTCAACAGGATCATAGAAGGGTTAAAGCATTTCTAGATACGGGTAATGAGCTTAGAGAGCCTGCTACAAATCTCCCCGTATTGGTGGTAGAAAAAGATGTTTTTAGTAATGTGAATTTAGATACCTATGATAAATTTTATATACCTTATAGGGTCGTAAATGGTAATTTTGGTAATCTTGAAGGATTTAGACCTAATTATATAGATGTCCATGTAGGAGACAAAAAGGAAAAAAAAGAAGTTATAATAGCACTTTCAGAAGGTAAACTTAGTGGTATAAAAGACTATAGAGCACTTTTATCCCGAGGAATTATATAGGAGGGACTTTTATGATAAATTTAAAGGTATTATTAAACAGAATATTAATAAAATTTAAATTGTTTTTTAAAAGCGTTTATTACATAGGTGGGAATGATGCACTTCCACCGCCACTTTCAAAAGAAGAAGAAGAATATTTTGTACAAAGGTTAATAAATGGAGATGAAAAAGTTCGATCCGTTTTAATAGAAAGAAATTTAAGATTAGTGGTTTATATAGCTAGAAAATTTGAAAATACAGGCATATGTATAGAAGATCTAGTATCCGTAGGAACTATAGGACTAATTAAGGCAGTAAATACTTTTAAACCAGACAAAAAAATTAAATTAGCAACCTATGCTTCAAGATGTATAGAAAATGAGATATTAATGTATTTAAGAAGAAATAGTAAAGTAAAAGCAGAAATATCCTTTTATGAACCTTTAAATATTGATTGGGATGGAAATGAGCTATTACTTTCAGATATATTGGGAACAGACAATGATGAGGTCTATAATTTAATAGAAGATGAAGTAGATAAACAATTACTATTATTAGCTATGAAAAAATTGAACGAAAGAGAAAAGGAAATAGTAAGATTAAGATTTGGTCTTAATGGGAAGAGAGAAAAAACTCAAAAAGAAGTAGCAGATATGCTGGGTATATCTCAGTCCTATATATCAAGGCTAGAAAAAAGAATAATTAAGACTCTAAAAAAAGAAATAAATAAAATGGTTTAGTTTGTCCTTAGTATAAAATTAGATTCCTTTGGAAACAATTTAAATGCAATCATTCTGAAGGGACTGATGACTTTATGGTTATTAATAAAGTTGAAATTTGTGGAGTAAATACATCAAAATTACCAGTATTAAAGGATAAAGAGATGAAAAAATTACTGGTAAGGATTAGGAACGGTGAAACGGAATGTAGAGAAGAATTTATACAAGGAAATTTAAGGTTAGTATTAAGTGTAATAAAAAGATTTAACAATCGAGGGGAAAATGTGGATGATCTTTTTCAAGTTGGATGTATAGGCCTTATAAAAGCCATAGACAATTTTGATTTAAGTCAAAATGTAAAATTCTCTACTTATGCTGTTCCTATGATAATAGGAGAAATAAGAAGATACCTAAGAGATAATAATTCCATAAGAGTTAGTAGATCTTTAAGAGATATAGCCTATAAAGCTCTACAGGCTAGAGACAAATTAATAAAAAATAATAATAAAGAACCAACAGTGTCTCAAATAGCTAAAGAATTAGAACTACCAAGAGAAGAGGTAGTGTTTGCTTTAGACGCTATACAGGATCCAGTGTCTTTGTTTGAACCTATATATCATGATGGTGGTGACGCCATATTTGTTATGGATCAAATAAGTGACACTAAAAATATAGATGAGAATTGGATAGAAAATATATCTATAAAAGAAGCTATGAAAAAATTAAATGACAGAGAAAAACTAATACTTAATTTAAGGTTTTTTGATGGAAGAACTCAAATGGAAGTAGCCGATGAAATAGGCATATCTCAAGCACAGGTATCTAGGTTAGAAAAAACTGCTTTAAAACATATGAGAAAGTATGTTTAATCAAAAAATGTTCTTAAATTATTAGAGAACACTTTAAGCTACTGATAAATATTTTTTATCAGTAGCTTTTTATTTTTTAATGTTTTTCATA
The DNA here is from genome assembly GCF_001276985.1 of Clostridium botulinum. Taxonomy (GTDB): domain Bacteria; phylum Bacillota; class Clostridia; order Clostridiales; family Clostridiaceae; genus Clostridium_F; species Clostridium_F botulinum. The sequence goes on along the minus strand of NZ_LHUL01000026.1, from coordinate 63,097 downwards.
GAATAGGATAAGGAAACATATATTATAATATAAAAACTGTTTAAGGGGGGATACCATGGAACAAACGGAACTATATTCCATAGAGAGTTTAAAAAATATGGAGATAATAGATTTAAATACCGGTAGTAAAATGGGATACATAAAGGATTTGATTATAGACTGTGATTCTTATAAAATATTATCTATAGTTTTACCCACTGAGAAAGTAGGATTTTTTAATAAGAAAGAAGATTTAGAAATAAGTTGGGACAAAATATATAAAATAGGTACGGATGTTATACTAGTAAATGGAGATAACTATATTGTAGAAGATAATTAGTTTATTTAAAAAGGATTTATACTTTTAATCATTGAAAATTTAAGTATATAGTAGAAAAAATGGAGAAAAAGTGTATAATTAATATATATAGCTAAATTTTAGTAATCTAAAGAAAAGGATGTGGATTAAATTGAAGTGTCCCTACTGTGCATATGGAGAAAGCAAAGTGGTAGATTCAAGATCTACAGAGGATGGGAGTTCCATAAGAAGAAGAAGAGAATGTCTAAAATGTAATAGAAGATATACTACCTATGAAAAAATAGAAACTACACCTATTCTTGTTATAAAAAAAAATATGAGTAGGGAATATTTTGATAGAAATAAGATAGTAAATGGTCTTATGAAAGCTTGTCAAAAGAGACCAGTGTCAAGAAAGCAAATTGAACAAATAGCAAATGAAGTGGAAAGGCATATAAGCAATGAAATGCTTACAGAAGTAAATACAGATAAAATAGGGCAAATAATAATGAAGAATTTAAAAAAGATAGATGAAGTATCCTATGTTAGGTTTGCGTCTGTATATAGACAGTTTAAAGATATTAATACCTTTATGGAAGAGATTAAAAATCTAATGGATAAGAATTAAGTATAAAGAATTAAAATTAATTTAAGTATGTAAAAACTTAATGCTATTATGGTAATAGTATTGGGTTTTTTATTTTGTAATTTTTATCAGATGACTACACCCTCTAATACTCCCATCGCACTCTGTGAAAGCGATTCGAACCAAATCGAAGATTTGGACTCTCTGCTTTTCTTCAAAGTGGGAGTAAAGAGCGGTTACGTCCCTGGATAACGATTTCCCCTAAAGGATAACGACTTCTAAGGAGTAAAACTCCTAAGAATTCTGTTAATAAGCTTTAGTGGGAGTAAAAACTTCCTCTGAAGCCAAGAACTCTGTTTATATTAAAATAGCCAGAATTAATTATAGGTAAGTTAGAAACTCTATGTTAAAATAAAGTTAAAAAATATATATATTTGAAAAATAATATAAAATTAATGATAATATATTTATAGGAAGGATGATGTGTCTTATGAATTTTGAAAAAATTAATGTAGGTGCATATACATTTCTAAAATCGGAATTTAAAAATGCTAATTTTATATTTTCTACTGGAGAAAATCATCTGAATTTTAATAAAAATATAGATGAAGGAAAAGAAAATTTGAATAATATAAAAAAATGGTTTTTATTAGAGGAAGTATGTTATTTAGATCAAGTACACAGTAGTATAGTTAGAAATTTTAAGGATAAAGATAAAGAGGGAGATGCAATAATAACTAATAAATTTAATAGAGCTGTAGGTGTTTTTACAGCAGATTGTGTTCCTATATTGTTATATGATAAAGAAAATGAGGCAATAGGTGCGGTTCACAGTGGCTGGAGAGGTACCTATGAGAATATAGTCATAAATACCTTAAAGAAAATGAAAGAAAATTATAATACAAAAACAGAAAATATTATAGCTTCAATAGGTCCACATATAAAAGATTGTTGCTATGAAGTTAGTTATGAGTTAATAAATAAGTTTAAAGAAGACAAAATATATAATGATTATAATATAAACTATAAAAGAAATTTAAATATGGAAGCATGTATATTGGCACAACTAAGCAATGTAGGGGTTAAAAATAAAAATATAATTAGAGCAAACTTATGTACTATGTGTAGTTCTGATCCTAAATTTTATTCCTATAGAAAAGAGGGGAATATAGGAAGACAATTTTCCTTTGTATATTTAAACAAACAGTAGGAGGGGTACCATGGCTATGGAAAAAATACTTATAGTAGACGATGAAGAACATATATGTGAATTAATAAAATTTAATTTGGAAAATAATAGTTATAACTGTATTTGTGCTTTGAATGGGATAGAGGCATTAAATATAGCTAAAGAAGAAAAACCAGATTTAATACTTTTAGATCTAATGTTACCGGGAATGGATGGATATGAGGTTTGTAAGGAAATAAGGAAAGATAATAATATAGCTACTACCCCTATAATAATGATTACAGCTAAAGGAGAGGAATTGGATAAAGTTTTGGGCTTAGAACTAGGAGCGGATGATTATATAACCAAACCTTTTTCAGTTAGAGAAATGGTAGCTAGAGTAAAAGCGGTACTTAGAAGAAGAACAACCATAAATATAGAATCTAAATCCTATATTTTAGGGAATATTGTTGTGGATTTTGAAAAACATTCTCTTACAAAGGCAGGAGAAAAAATAGAACTTACTCTAAAAGAGTTTGAACTTTTAGAGGTGTTAATAAAGAATAAAGGGAAGGTTATGACAAGAGATTTTTTGCTAGATAGAATATGGGGATATGAATACATTGGAGAAACTAGGACTGTAGATGTGCATATAAGGCATTTAAGAAAAAAAATAGAGGATGATGATAAAAATCCTAAGTTTATTGAAACTATAAGGGGAATAGGATATAGATTCAATAGTGAATTTTAAAAGGTGAAGTTATGAAAAAAAAATTAACATTATCAATACTTATAATTTTAATATTTACATTAACAATAGTATCATCACTTTTCTTAATAACCATTAATAATCAATATATAGAAAGCAGTAAAAATAGATTAAAAAATAATAATTCCTTTATATTGAAAGTAATAAGAAATGAAGATCCTAAAAATATTGTTAATTTTATAAAGAATAATTATAGAGATAATGATATAAGGGTAACTTTATTAGATCATAAAGGGAATGTTTTAGTAGATTCTAAAGAAAATAGAGTAGAATTAGAAAATCATAATAAAAGAGAAGAAATAGTAAATGCAAAAAAAAATGGAGAGGCTTATAGTGTAAGATATAGTAATACAAGAAAAGTAGAAAGTCTCTATTTTGCAAGCAAAGTTAATAATGATTATATTATAAGAAGTGCCATAGATATGAAAGATATAAAATTATTAGAAAAAAAATATAGTAAATACTATATTTCTATAATATTATTTTCTTTTGTTCTATCTTTTTTATTTTCATCCAGAATATCAATGGCTATGATAAAACCTATAAAAAATCTTGAATTTGTAACTTCAAGAATAGCAAGAGGAGACTTTGATAGAAGAGTAATAATAAATTCAGAGGATGAAATAGGACGACTTGGAAGAACCTTCAATGCTATGGCAGATATATTGGAAAATAGTTTGGTGGAAGTTAGAGATAAACAAAATAGACTAGAGGCTATACTTAAGAGCATGGACAGTGGTGTTGTAGCTATAGACAAAGAGTTTAAAGTTATTATGATTAATCCTTATGCTAACAAATTATTTGGTATAAAAAGAGATATAATAGGGGAAAACCTTATGGATAATATAAGAGATTTTGAATTAGAAAAAGTATTAAGGGATAAAGAACCTGGCTATAAAGAAATAGGCATATTATGGCCAGAAAAAAGAACCCTTAGAGTTAAAACTACAGATATAATAAGTAAATATGATAATATAGGTACTGTGGCAGTAGTGCAGGATATAACAGATATAAAGAAACTAGAAAATATGAGAGAGCAGTTTGTAGCAAATGTATCCCATGAATTAAAAACCCCATTAACATCTATAAAGGGTTTCTCAGAAACTTTAAAGTATGTAGATGATAAAAAGAATAGGGAAAAATTTTTACAAATAATAAACGATGAAGCGGATAGACTTACAAGATTAATAAATGATATATTAGTATTATCCAATATAGAGAAACAAAAGCAAGAGTTAATAAAAGAGAAAATAGATTTAAATGAATTAATTGAAAAAGTATATTGTTTAGTAAAAAAATCTGCAGAGGATAAAAATATAAAAATAAATATTGTAGGAGAAAAAGTACCTTTATTAATAGGAAATAAGGATAAATATAATCAAATGATAATAAATTTAGTAGATAATGCCATTAAATACACAGAGCCTAATGGTTATGTAAGTATAGGTACAAGACAAGATAAAGGTAATATAGTATTTTGGGTAGAGGATACAGGAGTAGGTATTTCCGAAGAACATCTAGATAGAATATTTGAAAGATTTTATAGAGTGGATAAAGCCAGATCTAGAGTAGAAGGGGGAACGGGGCTAGGTTTAGCCATAGTAAAACATATAGTTCTAAGTATTAATGGGAAAATAGAAGTAAAAAGTGAACCTAAAAAAGGAACTAAATTTATAGTAAAAATACCTTTAAGTATAATATAGATTAAAATAAAAATATAAAATGAAGAAGTTTTTGGTGCCTATAACAAAAGCTTCTTCATTTTTCTATATATAGGATTTTAGGACTGTTTAGAAATAAAAAATTGCATAAGTCAAGAAAAAAAGCAGAAACTAATGTTAAATTTAATTAACTTTACTATAATAATTGTTTAACTTACATGATTTAAAATATACACTATAATGATTAAGAAACATAAAATAAAAAATCTTGAACGGAGGTTTTTATTAATGAAAAGAAAAGGACTTAAATTAATAATATCAGCTTTAACAATTACTATGACCTTAGGAATATTGGCAGGTTGTGGTAATAAACAAGAAAATAAGGAAGAAAGCAAAAAGAAAGCTATAAGTGGCAGCATAACAGCATTAGGTTCCTCAGCATTGCAGCCTTTGGTTGAACAAGGAGCTAAACAATTTATGCAGAAAAATCCAGATGCTACTATAAATGTTCAAGGTGGAGGAAGTGGAGCTGGAATAAACCAGGTAGTTTCAGGCTCAGTTGAAATAGGAAACTCTGATGTAACAGCAGAATCAAAACTAAAAGATAAAAATCAAGTTTCATCTTTAGTAGATCATAAGGTTTGTGCCATAGGATTTGGTATGATAGTTAATAAAGAAGTAAAGGTAGATTCTTTAACAAAAGAACAAATACAAAAAATATTCACAGGAGAGATTACTAACTGGAAAGATGTTGGTGGTCAGGATGAAAAAATAAATGTTATAAATAGATCTAAATCTTCAGGTACAAGAGCTACTTTTAAGGATACTGTAATGGATGGAAAGGATGAAAAAGAAGGGTTAGGTACAACTCAAGATTCTAGTGGAAGTGTTGTAAAAGCCATAGGCCAAACAAAGGGAAGTATAAGTTATGTAGCTTTTTCACATCTTAACGATGAAGTAAAAGCTTTAAAAATAAATAATGTAGAACCAACAAAGGAAAACATAATAGCTAAAAAATATGATTTTTGGTCTTATGAACATATGTATACAAAGGGAGAACCAGAAGGATTAACAAAAGCTTTTATAGACTATATGATCAGTGATGAAGCTAAGCCATTAATAGAAAGATTAAAATATATACCAGCTAGTGATATTAAGTAATTATTATAGCTTAGTAAAGCTTTATTATTAAATGGACTTTTAGCATTTTAATTTTTATAAAAATTTATGCAAACTTAAAGTTTATTTGATGTAAGGTAAAAATATAAAACTTTAAAGATGAAGAAGGTAACTATTTAAATGGGGTTTAACAATATGTAATAGGTTATGACCCCATTTAAAACAATAATTATTAGAGGAAGATGATTTATGCATATAAGCAATAGGAAGATTTCTAGCACAGAAATATCTAAAAGAAAGCTATTGAAAAACTTAAGAAATGAATACATAGGAAGAGGACTATCAACCATATGTGGAGTGTTAATAGTTTTTTTAACTTTATCAATAATATTTTTTGTAGCCTTAAAAGGTATAGCAGTGTTTTCAAAGGGAGTTTCATTAAAAGAATTTTTATTTTCTACTAATTGGAGTCCAGATAATGATGTCCCTAGATTTGGGGCATTAAACTTTATAGCAGGATCTACTTTTGTATCTATTGGTGCAGTAATATTAAGCGCTCCAGTAAGTATAGCTTTAGCTATATTTATAAATTATATATCTCCTAAATTAGGAGATAAAGTTTTAAAGCCTGCTTTAGAATTATTTGTAGGTATTCCTTCAGTGGTATATGGATGGTTAGGTATAAGTATATTATTACCAATTATAAAAAGAATTTACGGGGGAACAGGTTTTAGTATTTTAGCAGGAATAATAGTTTTAAGTATAATGATATTGCCAACTATAGCTAGTATTTCTGTTGATGCAATAAAAGTAGTTCCTAAATCTTATTTACAAGCTTCCTATGGATTAGGAGCAACTAGATGGCAAACTATAAGTAATGTTATAGTACCTTCAGCTAAAGATGGAATATTAACAGGTATTATATTAGGGCTTGCAAGAGCCTTTGGAGAAGCTTTAGCTGTTCAAATGGTAATAGGAAACTCTATTCAGTTCCCTAATAAATTATTGAATCCAGCTTCTACATTAACAAGTGTTATTACTATGGATATGGCAAATACCATAGGAGGAACAGTATGGAATGATGCACTTTGGGCTTTAGCACTATTACTTTTAATAATATCATTCTTATTCATAATAGCAATTAGGATTATAAGTAGAAGGAGGGAAGACTAATGAATTCTAAATTAATAGATAAAATTTGGACGGCTATATTATATTTTATTTCTGCAATGGTAGTTTTTTTATTATTAATACTTCTAGGATATATATTAATAAAAGGCGTAGGTACACTAAATTTAGAGTTCTTGTTTTCAGATCCTAAAATAGGAGAAGCAGGAGGAGGAATATGGCCTCAATTATTTAATTCTTTTTATATGCTTTTAGTATCTTTAATAATTACAGTACCTATAGGAATAGGAGCTGGAATATACCTTTCGGAGTATGCTAAAGAAGGTTTCTTTTTGAATGTGGTTAGAGTCTCTATAGAAACTATGGCTTCCCTTCCTTCTATAGTAGTAGGTTTATTTGGCTTTTTAGTTTTTGTAAAGATTACTAATTGGGGTTTTACTCTTTTGTCAGGAGCATTAGCTATATCAATATTAAATTTGCCATCCTTAACTAGAGTAAGTGAAAATGCTATAAAGGAAGCTTCTAAAGGAATAAAGGAAGCTAGTTTAGGCCTTGGAGCTACAAGATTTCAAACTATAAAAACAGTAGTGCTTCCTTCAGCTATACCTCAAATTTTAACAGGAATAATATTAGCAGCAGGAAGAATATTTGGAGAAGCAGCAGCACTTTTATATACAGCGGGAATGAGTGCCCCTAGCTTAAACTTTACAGCTAACATAACTTCAAAGGCTTTTCCACTTAATTTAATGAGACCAGCAGAAACACTAGCAGTTTATATATGGAAAGTAAATTCAGAGGCTATGATACCTGATGCTGCTAGAGTAGCTAATGGAGCCTCAGCGGTCTTAATTATAATGGTTTTATTATTTAATATATTAGCTAGGATAATAGGCAAAAAAATACACAAAATGTATACAGGGGATAATTAAGGAGGGAAAAGTATGGCAATTATTAAAACAGAGGATTTAAATTTATATTATGGTAATGTAAAAGCTTTAAAGAATATAAACATAGACATAGAAAAAAATAAAGTTACTGCTTTAATAGGGCCTTCAGGATGTGGGAAATCTACATTTTTAAGAACTTTAAATAGAATGAATGATTTAATAGATTCTGTAAAAATAGAAGGTAGCGTATATTATGAAGGAAAAGATATATATAAAGACTATGATGTGATAGATCTTAGAAAGAAAATAGGAATGGTATTTCAAAATCCTAATCCTTTTCCTATGTCTATATATGATAATATAGCCTATGGCCCTAGAATTCATGGTATAAAAACTAAAGAGAAATTAGATGAAATAGTAGAAAAAAGTTTAAAAGGAGGGGCCCTTTGGGAAGAAGTGAAAGATAGGCTTAAAAAAAATGCATTGGGGCTATCAGGAGGACAACAGCAAAGACTTTGTATAGCTAGAACGTTGGCTGTAGAACCGGAAATATTGTTAATGGATGAACCAACTTCGGCACTAGATCCTATATCTACTCTTAAAATAGAAGAACTTATGGATGAACTTAAAAATAAATATACAGTAATAATAGTAACACATAATATGCAACAAGCAGGGAGAATATCTGATAACACAGCATTTTTCTTAAATGGAGAGATAATAGAAGTAGGAAAAACTGGAGAATTATTTTATAAACCAAAAGATAAAAGGACAGAGGATTATATAACAGGTAGATTTGGCTAGAACTAGTTAAATGAAAGGGGAAGAATAGATTGAGAAAGGTATTTGATGAGGAACTTCTAAAACTCCACAATAGTATATTAAGAATGGGTAGTATTGTAGAAAAACAAATAAACACATGTATTAAGGCATTAGTAGAAAAAGATGAAAAATTAGCAGATGAAGTGATAAAAAATGATGATGTAGTAGATGATTTAGAAAAAGAAATAGAAGATGAATGTATAGTTCTTATAGCAAAAGAACAACCTTTAGCTACAGATTTAAGAAAAATATTTACTACACTAAAAATTGTTACAGACTTAGAAAGAATGGCAGATCATGCAGTGGATATAGCTAAAATAGCAAAAAAAATAAAAGATGAAAAATATGTTAAGTCTTTGATAAAAATACCTAGAATGGCAGATCTAGTTCAAAATATGATAAAAGAATCTTTGGATTCTTATGTGAATGAAAACAAAGAAGGAGCCTATAAAGCTTGTACTTTAGATGATGAAATAGATCATATCTATAAAACTACCTTTAAAGAATCTATAGATACGATGATAGAGAGAAAAGAAAGTATAAATCAACTCACACAATTTTTATTCGTATGCAAATATCTAGAAAGAATAGCAGATCACGCCACTAACATATGTGAATGGACTATTTATTTAATAACAGGAGAGCATATTGATATGAATGAATAAAATTCTTAAGTAATAATATAAAAAATATTAGGTTATTTTTTAAGAATAACATATAATGAAATCATTATATTAAAAAATTAGGAGAATTTATTTAAAAATATTTTGTAGCACTTCTAAGATAAAATGGAAAGCACGTATTTTAAAATATTGAGCTTCTATAAATCTTATGAAGTGTTTTGTTTTTTATATTATATATTTGTTTATAATGCTTAAAATAGTAAATAATATTATAAATAACATTTTACGCTTTATTATCTCAATTATATCAAGTGATTATTAGGTTCAGGTGGAGTTTGCTTAGAATAACTACTTTTTTTCATATTAACATTATTAAAAGGATAAAACTATTATTTTTGTATTTTAAAAATTGAATTTCAAGTTGTAAATTGACTAAATTACTATATTAATGTAATATAATTTAATGATAAATATAAAATTTGGAGTTGAAAAAATGAAAAAGGAAATACTAAAAGTAGAAAGAGGTAGCATAGCAGAGGAACTTGAAATAGAAGAGGGCGATTTTTTACTGTCTATAAATAATAAAGAAGTTAAAGATATTATCGACTATAAATTTTTAGTTTGTGATGAATACTTAGAAGTTGAAATAGAAAAAAATAACGGGGAAATTTGGGAACTAGAGATAGAAAAGGATTATGATGAGGATTTAGGAATAGAATTTAAAGCAGCTATATTAGATGTACCTCAAAGATGCCATAATAATTGCTTATTTTGTTTTATAGATCAACTACCAAAAGGTATGAGAGAAACCCTATATTTTAAAGATGATGATTCAAGATTATCTTTTCTTCAAGGAAATTTTCTTACCCTTACAAATATGAAGGATGAAGACATAGACAGAATAATAAATTATAAAATAAGTCCTATAAATATATCTGTACATACTACAAATCCAGAACTTAGGGTCAAACTTTTAAATAATAGATTTGCAGGTAATTTATATGACAGGATGAAAAAGCTAGCCCAGGGTGGCATAAAAATGGATTGTCAGGTAGTTTTATGTCCAGGACTTAATAATGGAGAGGAACTAAAAAGAACCATTGAAGATTTATATGCTCTTTATCCTCAGGTTGAAAATTTAGCAGTAGTTCCAATAGGTGTTACAAAATTTAGAGAAGGTTTATATCAATTTGAACTTTTTAATAAAGAAACTGCTAATAAAGAATTAAATATGGTAGAGGAATATCAAAACAAATTTATAAAGGAAATAGGAAAACCTTTTGTAAGATTATCTGATGAATTCTATGTTATAGCAGAAAAAGAAGTGCCTAAAGAAGATTTTTATGATGGATTTAAACAATTAGAAGATGGTGTAGGGGTTATAAGGATATTTAGAAATAATATAAAGGATAATGTAAACAAACTTTCAACTAAAGCTAAGGGTAGTTTTTCACTTATAACAGGACAATCTGCTTATAAAGAGGTAATAGAGGCTAGTAAAATGATAAATAATCATAGCAATGATATAGATATAGAAGTTATAAAAATAGATAATAATTTTTTTGGAAAGACCATTACTGTAGCTGGACTTATAACAGCTAAGGATATAATAGAACAAACACAGGAGAAAAATTTAGGAAAGTATGTTATAATTCCAGATGTAATGCTTAGGAAAGGATATGAATTAGCAGATATATCCGAACAAGTTTTCTTAGATGATGTAACACTAAAAGAATTAAGCAATAGTTTAAAAAGAGAAATTTTAGTATGCGATTATACAGGAGAAGACTTAATAGATATAATAAATAAACACAGCAAGGAGGAATAAAAATGGCAAAACCTATAGTTGCAATAGTAGGAAGACCTAATGTAGGGAAATCTACACTATTTAATAAGTTAGCAGGAAAAAGAATATCTATAGTACAAGATACACCAGGGGTGACAAGAGACAGAATTTATGCAGAGGCAGAATGGCTAAATTACAAATTTACAATGATAGATACAGGTGGTATAGAACCAAAAAGTGAAGATATAATAGTATCTCAAATGAGAAGACAGGCGCAAATAGCTATAGAAATGGCTAATGTAATAATATTTTTAGTAGATGGAAAAGAAGGATTAGCACCAGCAGACAAAGAAGTAGCACAAATGCTTAGAAAAAGTAAGAAACCTGTAGTGCTTGTAGTAAATAAAATTGATAAATTGAAAGATGAGAATAATGCTTATGAGTTTTATAATCTAGGTATAGGGGATCCTGTAACCATATCTTCATCACAGGCATTAGGCTTAGGTGATATGCTAGATAGAGTTGTAGAATATTTTAAAGATGATGAATCAGCTGGAGAAGATGATGAGAGAATAAATATAGCTTTTATAGGTAAACCCAATGTAGGGAAATCATCACTTATAAATAAGTTATTAGGAGAAGAAAGACTTATAGTAAGTGATATACCGGGAACCACCAGGGATTCCATAGATAGTTATGTAGATACAGATTTTGGTGAGTTTACTTTAATAGATACCGCAGGATTAAGACGTAAGAGTAAAGTAAAAGAAGAAATAGAAAGATATTCTGTAATAAGGACTTATGCATCTATAGAAAGAGCAGATGTATGTATACTTATGATAGATGCTACAGAGGGTATATCTGAGCAGGATCAAAAAATTATAGGATATGCTCATGATATAAATAAAGCTATTTTAGTTATAGTTAATAAGTGGGATCTAGTTGAAAAAGACGATAAGACTATGGATAAATTTAAAAAAGAGTTAAAAGTTAATTTATCCTTCATGCCTTATGCAAAATACTTATTTATATCTGCTAAAACAGGCCAAAGGGTTGTAAAAGTTTTACAAACCGCTAAAGAATGTTATGATAATTATAATAAGAGAGTAAAAACAGGAGTTTTAAATGATGTAATAAGTCAAGCTATTATGATGAAAGAGCCTCCTATAGTAGGAACAAAAAGATTAAAAATTTACTATGTAACTCAAATAGGAACAAAACCACCAACTTTTATTTTCTTTGTAAATGATCCAGCTTGCATACATTTCTCTTATCAAAGATATTTAGAAAATCAATTAAGAGAAAATTTTGATTTCCAAGGTACAGGAATAAAATCAGAGTTTAGAGAAAGAAAAGAAAAATAAATTTAAAGATATCCTATAGCTACTGCCACTTAAACTTATTATATAGAGAGTTTTAAGTGGCAGTGAACGCATAGGAATTTTTAATATAAACTTATTTCTTAAATTAATTTTAAAAATCAATTGAAAATTTTAATTAGGTTAATAATTAATTGGGGAAAGGAAGGAATAAAATGGATTCAACAGTTTGTTTTTTAGGAGCAGGTAGTTTTGGAACAGCTTTAGCTGTAATGCTAGGAAAAAAAGGATTGAAAGTTAACATATGGCATAGAAATAATAACATAGTAGAGGATATAAATATCAAAAAAGAAAATATAAAATATTTACCTAAAGTAGTAATACCTGCAGGGGTAAAAGCTTATAATGAAATAGAAAAAAGTATAGAACAATGTGAATTTATAGTATTAGCAGTACCTTCCCATGTGATAAGACAGGTATGCAAAAAGATACAACCTTTTATAAAAGAAAATCAAATAATAGTAAGTATAGCTAAAGGTATAGAAGAGGGTGCAGGGAAAAGGTTATCAGAGGTCATAAAAGAAGAACTGCCTAATAATCCTATAGTAGTATTGTCAGGCCCTAGCCATGCAGAGGAAGTAGCTCAAGATATACCTACCACAGTAGTTGCGTCTTCAGAGCATATGGATATAGCTGAAAAAGTTCAGGACCTTTTTATGACTAATAAATTTAGAGTGTATACTAATGATGATTTAGTAGGAGTAGAAATAGGAGGCGCTGTTAAAAATATTATAGCTTTAGCTGCAGGGGTATCTGATGGTATAGGTTATGGAGATAACACAAAGGCAGCCTTAATGACAAGAGGTATGAGTGAAATAATAAGAATAGGTACAAAGCTTGGAGGTAAACAGGAAACTTTTTCAGGTCTTACAGGTATGGGAGATTTAATAGTTACATGTACAAGTATGCATAGTAGAAATAGAAGGGCTGGTATACTAATCGGTAAAGGCTATAGCACAGAAGAAGCAATAGAAGAGGTAGGTATGGTAGTAGAGGGAATAAAAGCTTGTAAAGCCTTTTATACATTAAAAGAAAAGCTAGATGTAGAAATGCCTATAACAGATACATTATATAAAGTTTTATTTGAAAATAAAGAGCCTAATTATGGGGTCTATGAACTTATGACTAGGGATAAAAAAATGGAAATAATTTAAGATATTAATTATATATAAAGTACTAATCTAAAGGTAGAAGATGTCTTCTACCTTTTAGATCTGTAAGATCTCTATAAACATATATGGTTCCAAGTTCCTCAGGTCCAGTAGCACCTCTAGGAACAGTAATATCTTTAGAGCCAGCTACACCTCTAGGGCAGATGCATCTACCACAACATGGTATGTACATCTTACATCTATTATTCAAGTAAATCACCCTCTATTTAAATAATGTTATTATATTTTTGCTAATAAAGTTTAATATATCAGCACTACTATAGAATATGACGTTTTTTTGACATAAAAATTAGGTTAACATATTGTAAGATATAGATAATTGAGCAATTTTCATAATTTTTAATTCTTAATATAGCTAAGTATTTCTTAAAACAAAGGGGAGATTCATTCTAGATATGAAAAAACATATAAAAAATATTCTTTGTTAGTTATTTGGAACATCAGTAAAGTTATACAATTGTTTTATGAGGTATAAAAGTAATATTATATTTATTTGATAATTCTTTATTTTTAGGAATAAATGTTAGCAATTAGTAGTATATATATATTGTTATTATTACAATATTGGGAGGTATAATTTGGAAAATTTTAATATATACAAAGACATAGCGGAAAGAACTCAAGGAGATATTTACGTAGGCGTTGTTGGACCAGTTAGAACAGGAAAATCTACTTTTATAAAAAAATTCATGGAAAAAATGGTCATACCCAAAATAGAAAATTCATACAAAAAGCAAAGGGCTAAAGATGAATTGCCTCAAAGCTCTTCAGGAAAAGCTATCCATACTACAGAACCAAAATTTGTACCTAATGAAGCTGTAGAAGTAAGTTTAGAAAGTGACACTAAATTTAAAGTTAGAATGGTGGACTGTGTAGGCTATATTGTGAATGGAGCTATGGGCTATATGGAAGAAGAAGATAAGCCTAAGATGGTTACAACACCATGGTATGATTATGAAATACCTTTTGAAGAGGCAGCAGAGATTGGAACAAAAAAGGTTATAAACGAACATTCTACCATAGGACTTTTAGTTACAACAGATGGATCTATAACAGATATAGATAGAGAAAACTATGTGGAAGTAGAAGAAAGGGTTGTAGAGGAATTAAAGTCTATAAATAAACCTTTTATAATGGTTTTAAATTCATCACATCCATATGAACCGGAAACTATAGAGTTAAGAAAGAATCTTGAAGAAAAGTATGATGTACCAGTACAGACTATGGATATTTTAAATATGAAAGAAGAAGATATGACTAATGTTTTTCAAAGAGTACTTAAAGAATTCCCTATAAAAGAGGTAAATATAGACATGCCAGCTTGGATAGAAGAACTAAAGCCAGAACATTGGTTAAAAACTGATTTTATAAATGTAGTAAAAAATATGGCAAAGGAAATATATAAAGTACGTGACATAAAGAAATCCATGGAAAACCTATGTGAATTTGAATTCTTAGATAATTCTATATTAAATGAGATGAATATGGGAGAAGGAACAGCTCGAATAGCTTTAAGGCCAAAAGAGGGGTTGTTCTATAAAATAATAGGGGAAGTTTGTAATAGGGAAATAGAAAATGAAAATGATTTATTAAAAATAGTTGAAACTATGAATAAAGCAAAAATAGAATATGATAGAATAGCAGAGGCTTTGGAGGATGTAAAAGAGACAGGATATGGTTTAGTTGCACCACAACTTACAGAAATGAAATTAGAAGATCCTGAAATAGTAAAACAAGGCAGTAGATATGGAGTTAAATTAAAGGCTAGTGCACCTTCATTACATTTTATAAGAGCTGATATTGAAACAGAAGTATCTCCAATAATGGGAACAGAAAAAGAAAGTGAAGAAATGCTAAAATCTCTATTAGAAGAGTTTGAAACAGATCCATCAAAGATATGGCAAAGTAATATGTTTGGAAAATCCTTAGAAGTGTTGGTTAAAGAGGGTCTACAAAATAAATTATACAGAATGCCAGAGGATGTACAGGTTAAGATACAGAAAACTCTTCAAAAGATAATAAATGAGGGTAATGGAGGCCTTATTTGTATCATATTATAAGGGAATTACGATTTAAAAGGAAGTTATGCTATCCTTGGTTTAAAAAAGGTATATGTGGTTAGAAAGGTAATTCACTTCAATAAGAGATTCTAATGTGTGCAAATTTGTCTAAGATTCTTGAGTTTATTTTTAGTTAATACTGTTTAACAAATTATTTTATAATACTATAAAATAATTTGTTAAACTTTAAATATCTAATTTTTAATTTAAAACTTATAATCTACAGGTAGTATTATATATTATAAATAAATTTTATATCTTCTTTTAAACAATATATTATTGTGATAATACATATTGTTTTGTGGATTTTTAGCATAATAGTAAAGAACTTATAAATGGTAGTCATATAAGTTTTTAATGTATGTTTTAAAATTTAATATATCAACTAAATCAAATAAAAACTAAGATTAGATTCTTGAAGATTTATGAGATTTTATAATTGAGCTATATTTATGTACAATGTAGTTGAATTATTTTTTAGTTAAGTTTGCTAAGAAATTTTTTAAACTTAAAATAATTTGTTAAAGATATGAAAAGGAGTAGATATGCAAAAGAATTGGGATATAGAATATAAATTAATTAAGATTTATTATTAAACTTCAAAAACCCCATTAATTTCTATCAGAACTTTTTGATTAAAATAGATGTTTTATAAATTATTATAAAAATATGTGATAAATGGATAAAAGATAATAATCTCAGTATTCTTAAATTATTTTATATTAGTCTAATCTTTTATATATTCTATTATATCTGTAATAGCACAATTTAAGGTTCTGCACATTATATCTAAATGTTCTTTACTTATATGTTTAAAGGTATCATTGCAATAAGCACCAGTAGTTGATCTTCTTATACCTGTTATTCTAGCGAATTCTGTTTTAGTCATTCTATGTTCAGATAATTTTATATGAAGCTTAATTTTAATTGTGAAATAATTTGTTAAACATTGATATTAAATAATAAATTAAATAAAATAATTTGATAATAAATATGAGCTAAAAAATGATTAAAAAAATGATTAATGATTTAATAGAATCATTAAAACAAGAAATACTGTTAGAGAAAATAGATATCTAGAAAAATAATCAGAATACTTTATTTGTGAACTAATATTTAAGCGTAAAGTAAACAGGACGTTTACTTAGCGCTAGCTCCACAGGACGTGGTAGTAGAACGTTAGCTTAAATATTGGGACACAAATATTAGTATTCTTTATTTTTATAGCTATCTATTGACCAAAAGTATTTCTTGTTTTAATTTTCAACCTTTAAAAGTTGTCAAGTCGTAATTTCTTTAGTTAGTGACAGATGGAATACAAAAATGTATAATTAATTTTGGAACATTTTATATTAAAAATAAAAATTTTCAATATATTTTATTATAACTAAATAATAAAAATTTAGTAGCATTAGAGAATAGGGGGAAGTTATGAAGATATGAAAAAAGTAGCAGTTGTTTTTAATGGAGGTACTATTTCCATGAAGGTAGACCCTAGAATAAAGGCTGCGGTACCAAGTTTATCTGGGGAAGAGATCATGGCTATGGTAACGGGCATAGAAGAATATGCTGAGATAGAAAACTATGAATTTTCGAACTATCCAAGCCCTTATATAACTCCTGGGCAAATGATGGATTTATCAAAGTATATAAAGGACATATTAGAAAGGGAAGACATTTGTGGAGTTGTAGTTACTCATGGTACGGATTCTTTAGAAGAAACAGCCTATCTTTTAGATTTAACTATAAAAACTCATAAACCTGTAATAGTTACAGGAGCTATGAGAAGCAGTTCTGAACTAGGTTATGATGGACCTGCTAATTTAGCAGCTTCCATTTGTACAGCTATATCCAAAGAGGCTATAGGTAAAGGTGTGTTAGTTTGCTTAAATGATGAATTAAATTGTGCTAGTGAGGTTACAAAATCTAATTCTACTGCATTAAATACTTTTAAGAGTCCTATATTTGGACCTATAGGCATAGTAGATAATAATCAGGTAATATTCTATAGAGAAAAACTAAAAAAACAACATATAGAGACAGATAGAATAGAAAGCAATGTAGCACTTATAAAGTGTGTATCAGGTATAGATTCAAGTTTTATAGATTTTTGTTTGGATAGAGCTTATAAAGGTTTGGTAATAGAGGCTATGGGTAGAGGTAATGTACCTCCTAATATGGTACCTGGTATAAAAAGAGCAATAGATAAAAATATACCAGTAGTGTTAGTTTCAAGATGCTATGAAGGTAGAGTATTAGATACTTATGGCTATGAAGGCGGAGGAAAACAATTAAGAAAAATGGGAGTAATATTTGGGGATAGCCTTCCAGGACAAAAGGCAAGGATAAAATTGGCTCTAGCCTTAACAAAATCAAATTATGATGTAGAAAAAATAAGACAAATATTTGAAGATGGCCTTTATAAATATACCACTAAATAAATTAAGATACTAAAAATATAATTATTTTAATAATTATAAAAATATAGTGTTATAATAATGTAAAAAGCATAAATTGTGTTATAATTTTATTTGGAAAACAGAGTATTTTAAAGTAAAATAGAGATTATGTTGTAAATATCCTTTAGTTTATGTATAATTATCATATCTGGCTGTTTGTGGAAGGATGGAGAATATGGTTAAAAGTATGACGGGTTTTGGTAGAGGTTTTTTAGAACAGGATAAAAAAAGTTTTACTGTAGAAATGAAAAGTGTAAACCATAGATACTGTGATATAAACATAAGAATGCCTAAAGCATTTATGGCTTTAGAAGAAAAAATGAGGGCTACAATACAAGAAAAAGTACATAGAGGTAAAATTGATATTTATATCACAGTAAATACATATGATAAAGATGATGTAGAACTTATATACAATGAAACCTTATCAGACAATTATTATGAATGCTTAAAAAAGATAAGTGGAAGATATGATGTTAAAAACGACATATCAGTATCTTTAATAGGAAGATTTCCAGAAGTAATAACTGTAAAACAAAAAGAAGAGGATTTAGAGGAAGTTTGGAAAAGTTTAAATACTCCGCTGAAAGAAGCGGTGGATGCTTTGGTATCCATGAGAGAGAGGGAGGGTAGTAAATTATATAAAGACATAAATATAAAATGTGATGAAATAAAAAAAATGGTTGATAGAATAGAGGAAAAGGCGCCAAAAGTAGTGAATGAATATAATAAAAAAATTCATGAAAGAGTAAGTGAGCTTTTATCTCAATCAGAAATCGATGAAAGTAGAATAGCTATGGAAGTAGCATTGTTTGTTGATAAGTCTTCTGTAGATGAAGAAATAGTTAGATTGAACAGTCATATAAATCAAGTATCAGAAACCCTTAATTTAAAAGAACCTGTAGGAAGAAAATTAGATTTTATAGTTCAAGAGATGAATAGAGAAGCAAATACTATAGCTTCTAAATCTACAGACCTTGAAATAGTTAATTTAGTATTAAATATAAAAAATTATATAGAAAAAATTAGAGAGCAAATTCAAAATATAGAATAATTAGGAGGATTTTTAATGGCAATAAAATTAATAAACATAGGATTTGGTAATATAGTTTCAGCTAATAGATTAGTTGCAATAGTAAGCCCAGAGTCAGCACCTATAAAAAGAATAATACAAGAAGCAAGAGATAGAGGTATGCTTATAGATGCAACTTATGGAAGAAGAACAAGAGCAGTTATAATAACTGATAGTGATCATGTTATTTTATCAGCAGTTCAGCCAGAAACAGTAGCTCATAGATTAGCTTCTAAAGCAGAAGAGGAAGATATAAATGAGGGAGAAGAGTAATGGCTAAAAAAGGACTTCTTATAGTTATTTCTGGACCATCTGGTGCAGGAAAAGGAACTATATGCAAAGAACTTTTAAAAAAGGAAGACCTATGGGTATCAGTTTCTGCCACCACTAGATCTCCAAGAAAGGGAGAGGAAAATGGAGTACATTATTTTTTCTTAAATAAAGATGAATTTAATGAAAGAATAGAGAAAGATGATTTTTTAGAATATGCTAAAGTTCATCAAAATTTATATGGAACTCCTAAATCTAGTGTTTTAGAAAAGATTAATAATGGTAATAATGTAATATTAGAGATAGATATTCAAGGAGCTTTAAAAGTAAAAGAAACTTATCCAGAAGGAATATTTATATTTATATTGCCTCCTTCTATGGAAGAATTAAAAAATAGAATAATAAATAGAGGCAGTGAAACAGCAGAAACTTTAATGATAAGATTTAAAGCTGCTTACAAAGAAATAAATTATGTATCAAAATATAATTATGCAGTAGTAAATGATACAGTGGAGGACGCAGTTAATAAGGTAAGAAGTATTATATTAGCGGAAAGCTGTAGAGTTGATAGAATGAAGGATACAATATTAGCATCAAAGGAGGAATTTATTCATGAGCAATTCTATGATTAATCCATCAATAGTAAATTTATTAGAAAAGGTTGATGACAGATACTCATTAGTAACTATAACATCTAAAAGATCAAGGCAATTAATAGATGGAGCAAAACCACTTGTAGATATAGATTCAACTAAACCTGTTACAGTAGCAATAAATGAAATACATGAAGGAAAAATAACCTATAAAACAGTTAAAGAAGGAATAAAATAAAATGAATAAAAAATGTGTAGTATTAGGTGTAACAGGAGGAATAGCTAGCTATAAAGCTCTAGATATAGTGAGCAAACTAAAAAAGCTTAATTATGATGTAAATGTAATAATGACAAAGTCTGCACTACAGTTTATACATCCACTACCTTTTCAAAGTTTAAGTGGTAATATGGTTTCAAAGGATATGTTTGAAGAACCAAAAGCCTTTGAAATACAACATATATCCTTAGCTAAAAAGGCAGATATGATATTGGTAGCTCCTGCTACAGCTAATATTATTGGAAAAGTAGCTAATGGTATAGCTGATGATATGTTATCTACTACTATAATGGCAGCTACTTGTCCTGTAGTATTTGTACCAGCTATGAATACAAACATGTATAAAAATCCTATAGTAAAAAATAATATAGAAAAACTAAAAGGCTTTGGTTATGAATTTATTAACCCTATATCTGGAAGACTAGCCTGTGGAGATGTAGGGGAAGGTAAAATGGCTGATACTGAAGATATAGTAGAAATAGCAGATAGTATGCTTTATCCTATAAAAGACTTAATAGGGAAAAATATACTAGTTACTGCAGGGCCTACCCTAGCACCTATAGATCCAGTAAGATACATAACAAATAAATCTTCTGGAAAAATGGGATATTCTATAGCAAAGGAAGCTAGAGATAGAGGTGCAAAGGTTACATTAGTATCTGGCCCTACAAACTTAAAAACACCTTTAGGCTTGGATATAATAAAAGTTAATACAAATGAAGAGATGCTTAAAGCTGTTAAAGATAATTTTGAAAGGCAGCATATAGTTATAAAATCTGCAGCTGTGGCAGATTACAAACCTAAAGAATATAAAGAGCATAAAATAAAAAAAACCGGTGATAATTTCAATTTAGAGCTAATAAAAGATAAAGATATTTTAAAAGAATTAGGACTAATAAAAAAGAATCAAATATTGGTAGGCTTTGCAGCAGAAAGTAAAGATCTTTTAGATAATGCTAAATCTAAATTAGAGAAAAAAAACTTAGATTTTATAGTAGCAAATAATATCCTGTCAAAGGAAACAGGATTTGCATCAGAGGACAATTTGGTTACAATAGTATCTAAAGATGGATGTATTAAAAATTTAGAAAAGATGTCTAAAAGAGAAGTGGCTAAAGAGATATTTGATACTATATTAAATAAAAAATAATATGAAAATAAAAGAGAGGCAATAACCTTATAAGTTAAGCCTCTTTTATTTAGCGGATAAACAGGTGCCTAGGCAATAATATAGAGTTTTAGCTCTATGTTGAGCTTACAAATTCTTATCTAAAGGATAAACAGAGTTCTTGGCTTCAGAGGGAGTTTTTACTCCTACTAAAGCTTATTAACAGAATTCTTAGGAGTTTTACTCCTTAGAAGTCGTTATCCTTTAGGAGAAATCGTTATTCAGGGACATACCCGCTCTTTACTCCCACTTTGAAGAAGATGGGAGTATTAGAGCGGGTAGTCATCGGATAAAAAAATTTCCTTAAAAGGGTGATAAAGTGTTTAAGTATGCAGGTATTATAGTAAATAATTCTTCTATAAAATTAGATAAATTATTTACTTATGCTATTCCAGAGGAATTAAATAAAAAAATAAGAATAGGACATAGAGTAAAAGTTCCCTTCGGTAAAGGTAATAAAAAAATAGATGGTTTTGTTTTAAAACTATATGAAAACTATGAAGATGAAAATAAAGTTTCTATAAAATCTATAAGCAATATATGTGAAGAGGATCCTCTATTAGATTTGAATAGAGTAAATCTTGTAGAACAAATGAGGGAAAGATATCTTTGTACATATTTAGAAGCTATAAAAGTATTAGTGCCACCAGGTATTACAAAGGGAAACAAAGAAAAAAAAGAAAATTTTATATTTATATATAAAGATTTAGAGGGAAAATATTTAAAAGAAAATTATGAGCAAATATATAACTTCGTAAAATTAAATGATGGTGTTTATAATAAAAATGTATTAAATAAAAAATTTGGATTTTCCTTATCTTCCATAAATACATTAATAAAACATGGATTTTTAATTCAAAAGAACCAAGTAGTAAATAGATATAATGAAAAAATATATGGAAATTATGAAGAAAAAATACTAAATGGAGACCAAAGTTTAGCTCTTTATAGAATTTTAAATTCCAATAGAAAGTTATTTTTAATACATGGTGTTACAGGTAGTGGAAAGACAGAGATATACATGCATTTAGTAAAAAAATTAATAGAAAAAGATAAGGATTCTATAATTTTAGTACCAGAAATATCACTAACTCCTCAGATGGTGGAAAGATTCAAAGGTAGATTTGGGAAAAGTATAGCTATATTTCATAGCAAACTCTCTAATGGTGAAAGATTTGATGAATGGATGAGAGTAAAAAGAGGAGAAGTTAAAGTAGCTATAGGGGCAAGATCAGCAGTGTTTTTACCTTTTAAAAATTTAGGTGCTATAATAATAGACGAAGAACATGAAAGTAGCTATAAATCTGATAGTAATCCTAAATATAATGCTAGAGATATAGCAGAACTTAGATGCATGAATGAAGGCTGTAAGGTCATTTTAGGATCGGCTACACCATCTTTGGAAACTTATTATAGAAGTAAAAATAAAATAATAGATTTAATCACAATAAAGGAAAGAATAGAAGGGGCATCTATGCCAGAGGTTAAAATAGTTGATATGAGAGAGGAACTTATGTCAGGTAATAAATCTATATTTAGCAGGGAACTATTTGAAGATATAAGTACAAGGTTAGAAAAAAAAGAGCAAATAATATTATTTTTAAATAGAAGAGGTTTTTCTACCTTTGTATCCTGTAGAGAATGTGGGTATGTTTTTAAATGTAAAAATTGTGATATTTCTTTAACCTATCATAATAAAGATAATAGCTTAAGATGCCATTATTGTGGAGCAAGCACGAGAATACCAAAACAATGTCCTAAATGCAATAGTAAATATGTAAAGTATTTTGGAGCAGGTACAGAAAAAGTGGAAAAAGCTATAAAAAAATGTTTTCCTAAAGTTAAAACTTTAAGAATGGATTTGGATACCACAAGAACTAAGGATGCTTATGAAAATATTTACAATACATTTAAAAAGGGTGAAGCTGATATATTAATTGGAACTCAAATGATAGCAAAAGGATTAGATTTTGAAAATGTAACTTTAGTTGGAGTTTTAGCAGCGGATATGTCTTTAAATTTACCAGACTATAGATCAGGAGAAAGAACTTTTCAGCTTATAACTCAAGTTTCAGGAAGGGCAGGAAGAGGAAAGAAAGAAGGAAAAGTTTTAATTCAAAGTTATAATCCAGAAAATTATAGTATAGCTTCCGCGGCTAAAAGTGATTATGAAGGATTTTATAATAAAGAGATAAAAATAAGAAGAGATATGAATTATCCTCCCTTTTCAAAAATATTGCTTATAAATTTAAGCAGTAAATATGAGAATAAATTAATAAAAAATACACATAAAGTTGGTATAATATTAAAGAATGTTTTATCTAAATATGATAACTTAAATATGTTAGGTCCTTGTCCTAGTCCATTATCTAAAATAAAAGAGATGTATAGATGGCAAATAATATTAAAAGGAAATGTGACGGGAGATATAATGAAGGAAATACAAAAAATAGTTTATACTTCTTTAGAACAAGTTTATAATGATATAAGAGTAAGTATAGATATAAATCCGAACAGTTTGTTATAATTTTTTAAATTTTAGGAGGTCGTAAAAATGGCAATAAGAAATATAAGAAAATATGGAGATGAATTATTAAGGAAGAAAAGCAGGAAAATAGAAAAGATTGATGATAGAATTTTAACTCTTTTAGAGGATATGGTAGAAACTATGTATAATGCAGAGGGAGTAGGACTTGCAGCACCTCAAGTAGGAATATTAAAAAGAGCGGTAGTTATAGATGTTGGAGAAGGATTAATAAAACTTATAAATCCAGAAATAATAGAGACAGAAGGAAATCAAAAAGATGTAGAAGGATGTTTAAGTGTTCCTGGTGAACAAGGAGAAGTAGAAAGACCATATAAAGTTAAGGTTAAAGCTTTAAATGAAAAAGGAGAAGAAATAGTATTAGAAGGAGAAGATCTATTAGCTAGAGCCTTTTGTCATGAAATAGATCATTTAGATGGAGTTTTATTTGTAGATAAGGTAATAAATGATTAGGAAGGAGAAAATTAATTTGAAGGATACAACTATAGTTTTTATGGGTACCCCAGATTTTGCAGTACCATCTTTAAAAAAATTAATAGAAGAATTTAATGTAAAGGCAGTATTTACACAACCGGATAGACCAAAGGGACGAGGGAAAAAATTAGCTATGTCAGCGGTTAAGGAAGTGGCCTTACAAAATAACATAGAGGTATATCAGCCAATAAAATTAAAAAATGATGAGATTTGTATAAAAAAGTTGAAAGAAATAAGTCCAGATTTTATAATAGTAGTAGCTTTTGGACAAATATTATCAAAGGAAGTTTTGAATATACCAAAGTATGGATGTATTAATTTACATGCCTCTCTACTTCCTAAATATAGAGGAGCAGCACCTATAAACTGGGCAATAATAAAGGGAGAAAATGAATCTGGGAATACTACTATGTTTATGGATGAAGGTTTAGATACAGGTGATATGCTTTTAAAAAATACAGTTAAAATAGAAGATGATATGACCTTTGGTGAGCTTCATGATATATTAATGGAAAGTGGTTCAGAACTTTTAGTAGATACTATAAAGGGATTAAAAGAAGGAACTATAGAAAGAGAGAAGCAAAAGAGTGAAAATATTATATATGCCTCTATGCTAAATAAACAAATGGGGAAAATAGATTGGAATAAAACTTCTAAGGAAATAAATTTACTTATAAGAGGGTTAAACCCACGACCAGTTGCATATACTCAATATAAAAATGAAACTATGAAAATTTATAACAGTAGTATATTAAAAGAAAGCTCAAATAAAACTCCAGGTACTATATTAAAGGTATCAAAAGAAGGTATTAAAGTAGCTACCGGTGATGGAATTTTATCTATTACAACTGTACAATTTCCTGGGAAAAAACCTATGAAAGTAGAAGAATATATAAAGGGACATACTATAGAAGAAGGATTAGTACTAGGAGAATAGAAGAAGAATTTTTTATTCATGTTTAAAATATTTAGTAAGGTTAAAACTAGATATAATATATTTTTTATTCTATAATTAGTTAGTATTAAATAAAAATAGAGAAAAGATCTAAATGAATTTAAGATTAAACTTACTATATATTTATGTAAAAGATATGGATGAATTAATTAAAACCCAAAATAGTATTTAACTAAGATAAATGATAATTGGGTGTTGGAGTTTAAAGATAGAGAGGAAATTTATATTGGACTATATTTAAGGTTGTAATAAGAGGATATAGGATGAAATAAAAGGAGGTGAACTTTAGTAGGAGAGTGTTGATAGAAGACTTTCTTACTAAAGATAACAATATGTTTTATTATGATAGTACATTTTTGATATTGATTCCTGCTATGCTCATAGCGGCATGGGCTCAATTAAAAGTATCTTCATCTTTTGATAGATACTCAAGGGTTTCAACAGCTAAGGGATATACAGGGGCTCAGGTAGCCAGAATGCTCTTGGATTCTAAAGGTCTTTATAATGTACCTGTGGAACTTATACCAGGAAAACTTTCTGATCATTATGACCCTAGTAAAAGGGTTATGAGACTTTCGAAAGATGTATATTATGGAAATTCAGTAGCATCTATTGGAGTAGCAGCTCACGAAACAGGTCATGCTATACAGCATTTAGAAAGTTATTCTCCTCTTGTAATAAGAAACACTATAGTTCCTATAGTAAATATTAGTTCCCAAGCTTCTTGGATATTGTTTTTTATAGGTATATTAATGGGAGCTTCTAGTCTTACAAGAATAGGGATAATTCTTTTTTCAGCAGTAGTTTTATTTCAACTTATAACATTACCTGTAGAATTTGATGCTTCAAAAAGAGCATTGGTTTTATTAGAAAACAAAGGTATACTATATAAGGAAGAAGTAAATGGAGCAAAAAAAGTGTTAAGTGCAGCGGCTATGACATATATAGCAGCGGCATTGACGGCTATATCACAATTAGTAAGACTTATAGTTTTAAGCAATAGACGAAATGATTAAGAGAAAGGTTTAAGGATATAATGGATAATGCAAGAGAAGTAGCTTTGGATGTATTAAAGGCTGTATTATTTGAAGGTGCTTATTCAAACATAGTTTTAAGTAAAAAGCTAAATAAAAGTAATTTAAAAGATAATGATAAGGCTTTAATTACCGAAATAGTTTATGGGACATTAAAATATAAGGAAACTTTAGATATTATAATACAAAGTTATTTAAGGAATCCCATTAAAACTATGGATAAAAATATAGTTAATATATTAAGAATAACTATATATCAAATAAGATATTTAGATAAAATACCTTCTTTTGCTGCAGTAAATGAAGCAGTAGAGATGTCAAAAAAAATATCTATAAAATATTCAAAGTTAGTAAATGGAGTTTTAAGAAATTATATAAGAACTTATAAAAATAAAAAATTTTATGACCATAGAAACAACCTAGAAAAATTTAGTTTTATGTACTCCTATCCTAAATGGCTTATAAAAATGTTTATAAGCCAATATGGTATAGAAATAGCAGAAAAAATATTAAAAGGATTAAATGAAAGACCTAATATAACAGTTAGAGTTAATAATCTAAAAATAGATTATGATGAGGCCTTCGAAAAATTAGGTGAATATGGGTATAATATAGAAGAAGGATATATATGTCCAGAGGCTATACAAATAATTAAAGGTAAAAACATAGAAAAAAACCCTTTATTTATAGAAGGGAATATTACTGTACAGGACGAAAGTGCAATGCTAGTGGCACCTTCTATGGAGCTTGATGAAGAAAGTATAGTTTTAGATTTATGTAGTGCTCCAGGAGGAAAAACTACACATATTTCAGAAATTATGAATAATAAAAGTAAAGTATATGCTTACGATGTACACCAAAATAAGTTATCCTTAATAGAATCTAATGCTAAAAGATTAGGTATAAAAAATATAGAAACGGATGTAGGTGATGCAGCTGTTTTTAATAAGAAGTTAAAAGAAAAAGCTCATAGAGTGCTCATGGATGTACCTTGCTCTGGGTTAGGTATAATAAGAAAGAAGCCAGAAATAAAATGGACTAAAAATGAAAGAGAAATTAAAAATATTATAGCTATACAAAGAAAGATAATGAATAATGGAGCTTCTTATTTGAAAGAAGGAGGTATACTCTTATATTCCACCTGTACTTTAAATAAAGAAGAAAATGAAGAAAATATAAACTGGTTTTTAAAAAAACATAAAAATTTTAAAATAGAACCCTTATATTATGGTGATGTAGACAATATAATATATCATAAAGAAGGATTTGTATCCATATTGCCTAATGATAAAATGGATGGCTTTTTTATAGCTAAATTGAAGAAATGTTAGTAGGTGTTAAGATGGAAAACATATTAGACTTTACATTAGAAGAACTAAAAGAATGGCTAATATCTAAAGAAGAAAAGGCTTTTAGAGCAAAACAAGTTTTTGATTGGATTTATAATAAACTTATTTTTGATTTTAATAATATGAAAAACATACCTTATAAAACTAAGAATTTGCTTTCTGATAATTTTTATGTTGGTGTACCAAAAGTAGTTAAAAAATTAATGTCACAGGATAAAAACACCTATAAATTTTTATTTGAGTATAAAGATGGAAATATAATAGAATCTGTGGTGATGAAATATAAACATGGTAATTCTATTTGTGTATCTACTCAAGTTGGATGTAGAATGGGCTGCAAATTTTGTGCATCTACTTTAGATGGCGTTATAAGAAATCTAACTAGTGGAGAAATATTATCTCAGATAATGGCAGCACAAAAAGAAATAGGTGAAAGAATTTCTAATGTGGTTTTAATGGGAAGTGGAGAACCTTTAGATAATTTTGAAAATGTGACTAAATTTTTAGATTTAGTTACATCTGATACTACACTAAATATAGGACAAAGACATATAACCCTATCTACTTGTGGTATAGTACCCAAAATAAAAGAATTAGCAGACAAGAATTATAATATAACTTTGGCCATATCCCTGCATTCACCAGAAGATTTATTAAGAAAAGAAATGATGCCCATAGCTAATAAATATTCTATAAAAGAGCTTATGGAAGCTTGTGATTATTATATAAATAAAACTAACAGAAGAATAACTTTTGAATATGCATTGGTAAAAGGTAAAAATGATTCTATCAAAGAAGCTAAAAAATTAAGTACAGTGTTAAAAGGAAAACTTTGTCATGTAAACTTAATCCCTGTAAATGAAATAAAAGAAAATAGCTATGAAAAATCCACATTAAAAAATATAGAATCCTTTGGTAATATTTTAAAAGAGAATGGGATAGAAACAACTATAAGAAGAGAAATGGGGGCAGATATAAATGCTGCCTGTGGACAACTAAGAAGAAGTTATGTTTCAAAATAGAGCAAAGGGGTGGAAAATATGTTGGGGATACTATCTGATATAGGTAATGTTAGAGAGATAAATGAAGACTTTGTAGATTATTATCAAGGAGACCGATTTAAAATATATATAGTAGCAGATGGAATGGGAGGTCATAATGCAGGAGAAGTAGCTAGTAAATTAGCAGTAGAAGAAACTATAGACTATATAAGATATTATGAAGATTTAAAAGATATGAAAACTTTACTTATAGATGCTATAGAATATGCCAATACAAAAATTTATAATTATGCAAAAGAAAAGGAAAAATTCAAAGGCATGGGAACTACCATAACTTGTTGCATATTAGATAATAATGGAAATATGATTGTAGCTAACGTTGGAGATAGTTCTTGTTATATATTGGCTGAAGGTGGAGTTAAGAAAATAACAAAGGACCATTCCTATGTACAACAATTATTAGATGAAGGAACAATAACAAAGGAAGAGGCAAACACTCACCCTAATAAAAATGTAATTACTAGGGCATTAGGTACAAATTTATCTGTAAAAGTGGATACTTTTAATATAAAATTAGATGAAGTTTGTAAGGTATTACTTTCTACAGATGGATTAACCAATTATGTTGATGAACAGGAAATGTGTGACATATTACTAAGAAATGGAAAAAACAATGAAGAAACCTGCAAGCAGTTAGTAGAACTTAGCAAGTTAAAGGGTGGTAAAGATAACATATCCGTTATTTTGTTTGAAGGAGAGTGTGAATATGATAGGAACCAAATTAGGTAATAGGTATGAACTTCTTGAAAAAGTTGGAGAGGGTGGTATGGCTACAGTTTATAAAGCTAAATGCCATTACCTAAATAGATTTGTCGCAATAAAGATATTAAAAGAGCAATTTTGCAGTGACAAAGAATTTGTAGAAAAATTTAAAAGAGAAGCAACTTCAGTAGCGAGCTTATCAGATAACAATATAGTAAATATTTATGATGTAGGTTCTGAAAATAATATACATTATATAGTTATGGAATATGTAGATGCTAAAACTTTAAAGGAATTAATAGTAGAAAAAGGGAAAATTGATCCTAAGGAAACTGTTAGAATATCAAAACAAATAGCTAGTGCTTTGGTTTGTGCTCATAGAAACAATATTATACATAGAGATATAAAACCACACAATATATTAGTTACAAAAGAAGGAATTGTTAAGGTTACAGATTTTGGTATAGCAAAGGCTTCAAATTCAGCTACTATAACAAATTCTAGTAAAGTAATGGGATCAGCTCATTATTTTTCACCAGAACAAGCTAAAGGAAGTTTTGTGGACTCAAGAACTGATATATATTCTTTAGGTATAGTAATGTATGAAATGCTTGTGGGAAAAGTTCCATTCGATGGAGAGAGCCCTGTATCTGTAGCAGTAAAGCATATACAAAATGAAGTAGTAGCACCAAAAGAAATAGATGATAAAATTCCAGAAAGTTTAAATAGTTTAGTACTAAAGTGCTTGGAAAAAAATCCTGTAAAAAGATATCAAACTATAAAAAATTTAGAAGAGGACTTAGCTAGAATAGAAAATAATGAAAATATATTAAATGGATCTAGCAATATATCAGAAAACGATGTTACTAGAGTAATGGACACAGCGGTTATAAATGACAAAATAAAAGAAATGGCTCAAAATGATGAGTATGAAGATGATGATGAGGAATATGAAGATGATGATGAGGAAATAGAGGATAAAAAGAAAAGAAGTAATAAGGGTAAAACAAATAAAAAATTAATATTAGGAATAGCTATGGCAGTTTTATTTCTAGTTGTAGGATCTGTATCTGCATACTTGGCCTTCAATAAATCAGGAGGGAAAAAGGTAGAAGTTCCTAATGTAGTAGGACTTACTAAAGAAGAAGCGGAAAAGGTATTAAGTGAGAAAAAATTAAAATTAGTAGTAGCTCAAAAGGTTAAAAATGAAAAAAAGGAAGGAACTATAATAGAATCTTATCCAAAATCCGGTGAAAAAGTAGCAGAAAATTCCGAAGTAAGAGTTAGTATAAGTTCTGGGAATGTAGTAGTTGTGCCTAATTTAAAGGGAATGGAATTAGAGGCCGCTAAAAAAGCAATACAAGATCTTAAATTAAAAGTAGGGAATGTAAAATATGAATTTAATGACAATGTAGCTTCTGGAAAAGTAATAAGTCAAACTCCAGATATAGATGCAGAATTAAAAGAAGGAGAAGAAATTAGTTTAGTTATAAGTAATGGTCCAGAAATTAAATACTCAACAGTACCTAACTTAATAGGAAAATCTATAGATGGAGCTCAAAATGCTTTAGCTAATGCAGGACTATCTATGGGAGGCTCAAAGGCTATTATTACAGAAGATCAATCCTTAGATGGCCAAGTGGCATCACAAAGCATAGGTGCAGGACAAAGCATAAAACAAGGTTCTTCCGTAAGTATATCCTATTATAAATACAAAAAACCAGAACCAAAACCAGACCCAAAACCAGATACAGATACAGGTAAGGATCCAGGAACAGACACAGGTAAGAATCCAGGAACAGACACAGGTAAGGACCCAGGAACAGATACAGGCAAGGATCCAGGAACAGATACAGGTAAGGATCCAGGAACAGATCCAGGAACAGATACAGGCAAGGATCCAGGAACAGACACAGGTAAGGATTCAGGAACTACTCCTAAAAAATAATCTGCTAAATTAATAAATAACAGCGTGAAGTCCAAATGTATATGAGCATAAAGAAAGTTGGAAATTTGCTATAAGACTTTGATTCCAGTTAAAGAAAAAGTATTATTTAGAAATGTAGCGATGTGATTTCTATAAGATGTTATATTAGAATGTTAATTGTATAATGAAGTAATTTTAAGATCTGGTTTAAAAATATTGGAGGTATTATGAAGGGAACTATAATAAAAGGTATAGGTGGATTTTATTATATCAAGATAGACAATAGTGAAGAAATTATAGAATGTAAGGCAAGGGGTAAGTTCAGGCACACTGAACTTACCCCTATGATCGGTGATTATGTAGAAATAAGTATAGATAAAAACAATAAGGGTGCCATAGAGAAAATATATGAAAGAAGAAGTGAACTATTTAGGCCAGCTGTTGCAAATGTAACTCAAGCTTTAGTGGTATTTTCTTTTAAAAATCCTGATATAAATATAGATCTTTTAAATAAATTTTTACTTTTATGTGAATACAATAATTTGAAGGCTATAGTGTGTTTTAATAAAATGGACTTAGTAAATAAAGAGGATTATAAAGATATTATTTCCATGATAGAACAGGCAGGGTATGATATAATATTTTTAAATGCTAAAGAAGAAAGAAATATGGATATAATTAAAAAGCTAATAAAGGATAATGTAACTGTATTTTGTGGGCCATCTGGGGTAGGAAAATCTACTATGCTAAACAAAATTATAGGTAAAGAAACCATGATAACAGGTAATATAAGTGAAAAATTAAAAAGAGGAAAACATACTACTCGTCATAGCGAACTTATATATGTAGATGAAGGACTATTAGTGGATACTCCTGGATTTTCTTCTTTAGATATAAATTTTATGGAAAAAGAAGATCTATTGCATTGTATCCCAGAGTTTCGTGATTTTATAGGAGAATGTAAGTTTACAGGATGCCTTCATCATAGAGAACCTAATTGTGCAGTAAAAAAAGCAGTAGAGGAAGGCCATATACACAAAGATAGATATAATTTTTATATAAAAACTTTAGAAGAATTTATGAATAGGAGGAAGAAAAAATGGTAAAAATAGCGCCATCAATACTTTCAGCAGACTTTTCTAAACTAGGGGAGGACATAAAAAATCTAGATAAATATGGGGCAGATGTTATACATATAGATGTAATGGATGGTAGATTTGTTCCTAATATTTCTTTTGGAATTCCAATAATTAAAAGTATAAGAAATCTAACAGACAAACCTTTTGATGTGCATCTTATGATAGAAGAACCTTCTAAATACATAGAAGATTTTGTAAAGGCAGGAGCAGATATAATATCAGTCCATTATGAAGGAGATAAACATATAGACAGAACAATAAATTATATAAAAAGTCTTGGAATAAAGGCAGCTGTGGCTTTAAATCCAGGTACATCTGTAAGCTGTATTAAGGATTTAATACCTTCTTTGGATATGGTGCTTATTATGTCTGTAAATCCAGGTTTTGGGGGACAAAAATATATTCAATATGCTTCAGAAAAAATAAAGGAAGTTAAGGTTTTAAGTGAAAAATATAATAAAGATTTAATAATAGAAGTAGATGGAGGGGTTACTAAAGACAATATAAAGGAAATAGCAGATTGTGGTGCCGATCTTCTAGTAGCAGGCTCAGCAGTATTTAAAAATGGAGAAATAGAAAAAAATATAAAGGTGCTAAGAGAGGCATTATAAAATGAAAGCCATAGTAATAGGAGGAGGAGAAGCACCTTCCAAAGAGCTTTTGAAGCAAGAAATGAAGGATTCTTCTTATATAATATGTGCGGATAGTGGTGCTAATTGTCTTTATAAATATGATATAATACCTGATTTTATATTAGGAGATATGGATTCTATAGATAAAGAAACCTTTTCTTATTTTAAAGAAAAGGGAGTATGTATGGATAAATACCCTAAGGACAAAGATTTTACAGATGGTTTAGTAGCTTTAAATAAGGCTATAGAACTTAAAGCAGATACTATAGTTTTATTAGGATGTATAGGTAATAGAATAGATCATATATTAGGAAATTTAGGACTTTTAGAAATATGTTTAAAAAATAATATAAAGGCTTATATAAAGGATGAAAATAATGAAATATTTTTAACAGATAAAGATATTTCATTAAAGCCTAGAAAGTCAAAATATTTTTCATTACAGGCTTATGGGCCTAATGTAGAAGGGGTTACACTTTTCAATGCTAAATTTCCATTAGAGAACTATACATTAAAAATGGGGGATACTTTGACAACTTCAAATGAATTTACGGATAAAGAATTACATGTACACATTAAGAGTGGAACATTAATTGTTATTATAAGCAAAGATACTGACTTTTAAAAGTATAAGCAAACTATAAACAAAAATAGATTTAATTTTAATATAGTAAATATAAGAAATGCATTTAATAAGCATATGAATAAGCTTTAGTAGTTCTTAATTTGACGTAATTAAAAATTTGCGTAATTCCTCACAGGACGTGAGGAGCCAGCAGTAAAGCCAAGGATAGCGGTTCTGCTGGGTAGCAAATTTTTAATGGAATCAAATTTAGAACTACTTAGCGAAATGAATTGTCTTATGAATGTATTCTTATATTTACGGGTTAAAATTAAATCTATTTTTTTATTAAAAAGTTTAAGAGGAGGTTTAAGTTTTTATGTTCACATCTTTGAATATGCTTGCATATTATAGTATATAAGCTATAGGGGGGCATATATATGGGAAGAAAAAGTAACAAAAAATTAGGAATTATAGTTGGATCTATTGGGCTTGGAATAGTTGTTACTATTATAGTACCTATATGGGGATGGCTTTTAGCAGTTGGATTTGGACTTATATATATAGGATGGTGGATAATTAATAGGTGTAGATAGTGTTAATATAAAATAGTAATTCATAATGATATATATTTTATTATACAGCTGTTAAATTTTATAACAGTTTTTATTTATTGATAAAACATATTAAAGAATTAATTTATGTAGAGGTGTGTTGTATGAAAATAGTTGCAATAAAGCTTCCCAGGTTTTTATCAAATATAATAAGAAAAATAAAAAGAGTTAAAAAATAAAAACATAAAATAAAAAATGCAATTGTTTAAACAACTGCATTTTTTGTGTTATATAGCACGTTGTACCTTTCCTGAACGTAGGCATCTAGTACAAACATGAACTCTTTTTGGAGTTCCATTAACTATTGCTTTAACTCTCTTTATGTTAGGAGCAAAGGATCTTTTAGATTGACGATGTGAATGGCTGTATTGAACACCGTAAACAACGCCTTTACCACATATTTCGCATTTTCTTGACACTTAAAAACACCTCCCTAAAATTGTGAAGTTTATACTTCTCAATTCAAACATTAATAATTTTACCATAGAATATATGCTATATGCAAGTAAATAGTTTGGAATATAGCAAAAAAAGCATTAATAATAATATATTTCCTTGAATAAATCTTTCATTTAATATAAAATAAACTATATGATATGATATAAGGAGGTTTCTTTCATGATAGGAAAGTTAACTAATGAATATGGACATATAGATTATGCTGAAGATGTAGTTGCTAATATTGTAGGTGTATCTACAATGGAATGTTATGGCGTGGTTGGAATGGCATCTAAAAATGCAACAGATGGTCTTTGGGAATTGATTAAAGGAGAAAGTTTCAATAAAGGGGTTAAAATTCGTGCCGTTGAAGGTAAATTAAACATAGAATTATATATAATAGTAGAGTACGGAACTAAAATATCTGTAATAGCTAATAATATTATACAAAAGATAAGATATAACATAGAAAACTATACAGGACTTAAGGTTTCCAGTATTACTGTAAATGTTCAGGGTGTTAGAGTTTAGGAGGTAAGTCATAAATGGAACATATGAAAATAAAAGGTGCAGATTTTTACAACATGGTAATAAATGGGAGTAACAAATTAGAAGAAAAAAAAGAATTTGTAAATTCTCTAAATGTTTTCCCAGTACCAGATGGTGATACAGGAACAAATATGTCTATGACCTTTAGATCTGCGGTAAAAGAAATAGAAGGATTAAAAGAGGAATCCATAGGAGGAATAGCTAAAAAAGTAGCTAAAGGAGCTCTTATGGGTGCTAGAGGTAACTCAGGAGTTATATTATCCCAAATATTTAGAGGAATATCTAAAGGCTTAGAAGATAAGGATGAGGTGGATGCAAGAGAATTTGCAAATGCACTATTAGAGGGATCAAAGTCTGCCTATAAAGCTGTAATGAGGCCTACAGAGGGAACTATATTAACAATTATAAGAGCTGCAGGAGAGAGTGCGGTAAAAAGTGAAGCAGAAGATGTAACTTCTTTACTTAAGGAAGTTTGTGAACATAGTGAAGTAGTTTTAAATAAAACACCAGATATGCTTCCTGTACTGAAAAAAGCAAAAGTAGTAGATGCAGGAGGGCAAGGCTTATTAATAATATTACAGGGAATGTTAGAGGTATTAGATAAGGACCTAGAAGTAGAAATAGGTGGAGAAAATAAGGTTTCTGATCCTAATACTAAAATTGAACAATATGAACAAGACATAGAATTTGGATATTGCACAGAATTTTTTGTTATGTCAGAAAATGTAGATGTGGATAAATTCAAAGGTCAATTAGAATCTTTAGGAGATTCTATGATAGTAGTGGCTGCGGATGGTTTGGTAAAAGTTCACATTCATACAAATGATCCTGGAGACATCTTATCTAAAGCTATAAAGCTTGGACCACTTTCTAAAATAAAAATAGATAATATGAGAGAACAACATAAACATATAATAGATATGAATAGTGAAGAAAATAAAGTGGAAAAAGAAGAAAGTGAATTAAAAAAATATGGATTTATATCTGTAGCATTAGGAGAAGGCATAACAGAAATATTTAAAGATTTAGGTGTAGATAAAGTTATAGAAGGCGGTCAAACTATGAATCCAAGTACAGAGGACATAGTTAAGGCTATAAATAAAATAAATGCGGAAAATATATTTATATTACCAAATAATAAAAATATAATTATGGCAGCTACACAAGCGGCGGAGCTATCCGAAAAAAATATAATAGTTATACCTACTAAAACTATACCACAAGGCATAACAAGTATAACAATGTTTAATCCAGAAGCAGAATCTAAAGAAAATGAGAATAACATGAAGGAAGCTATAAAGGCAGTAGCTACAGGCTCTATAACCTATGCAGTTAGAGATACAGAAATGGACGGAAAAATAATTAAAGAAAATGATATACTAGGCTTAATAGAAGGTAAAATATCTGAAGTAGGAAAGGATATTTTTGAAGTTTCAAAAGCTGTTCTAGAAGAAATGATAGATGAAGACAGTGAACTTATAAGCATATTCTATGGAAAAGATTGTGATGAAGAAAAAATAGAAAAATTTATAGAAGAATTAGAAGAAAAATATGAAGATTTAGATATTCAATGTTATAATGGAAAACAACCATTATATTATTTTATAATGTCTGTAGAATAAAAAAAGCCTAAGGGCTTTTTTTATTATATTTAAACTTTATTTAAACAATTTAAATTTTTATTACTTCTTTATCCGATGACTACCCGCTCTAATACTCCCATCTTCTTCAAAGTGGGAGTATTAGAGCGGGTACATCCCTGGATAACGATTTCTCCTAAAGGATAACGACTTCTAAGGAGTAAAACTCCTAAGAATTCTGTTAATAAGCTTCAGTGGGAGTGAAAACTCCCTCTGAAGCCAAGAACTCTGCTTATAGAAAATAATATTAGGAAGGGATTCTTAGTTTAAGTTAAAGTTTTTAGAAGGTTTTATTCTTTACTATAGAATCCTTTATAATAGGAGGAAGTTTATGAATGTATATAGTCCTATAACTACTTTAAAAGGAGTGGGACCTAAAACTAAAGAACAATTAGAAAAATGTATGATATTTAACATAATGGACTTACTTTTATATTTTCCAAGGGATTATGAATTTATAGATAATTATAGCAAAGACAAACTGCTAAGTAAAAAAGTAATAATTAAAGTACAAGTAGAAAATATAAAAAGGGATATAAGGACAAGAACAGGTAAAATTTTAACCACAATTATATTCAATGATGGAGAGAAAGCTATAGTTGGTAGTTGGTTTAATCAGCCTTATATTAAAAATTATTTTAAAATAGGTGAAGAATATGTACTTCAGGGAAGCTTAAAAGAATATAGGGGGAATTTAACTATAAATAACGCTCAAATATTAAAGAACAAATGTGGAGAAGAGGTAGAGGAAAGAAAAATTATTCCTAAATATCCTTTAAAGGGAGACTTGAAAAATAATTTGCTAATAAAACTTGTAGATAGTGTTTTGACAAATATTGATATAGGTGAGAATTTACCTATATGGCTTATAGAAAAATATAAGTTTCTATCTTTAGATAAATCCATAAGAACTATACATAAACCAGAAAATCAGAAAGAATTAGAAGAGTCTATAAGAAGATTAAAATTTCAAGAATTATTAGCATATTGCTTAAAAATAGCTTTTTTAAAGGAATACTTAGAAACAGCTACAGAGGGTATATCTTTTATAGTTTCAGAAGAAATAAATAATCTTATAGAAGTATTACCTTTCAAACTGACTAATGCACAAAATAAAGTTTTACAGGAAATATTCAAGGACCAAGAAAAAGAAAAACCAATGAATAGGCTTTTACAGGGGGATGTAGGTAGTGGAAAAACTATTATAGCTTTAATATCTCTTTTTAATGTAATAAAAAATGGATATCAAGGAGTAATGTTAGCACCTACAGAAATATTAGCGGTGCAACATTATGAAGAAGCGTTGAAATTATTTAAGGATTTTAATTTAAATATAGAGCTTTTAATAGGAAGCATAAAGGTATCTTCTAAAAAGGAGATAAAAGAAAAGCTTAAAGAAGGGAAAATAGACTTAATAATAGGTACTCATGCTTTAATTGAAGATGATGTGGAATTTTATAATCTAGGCATGGTTATAACAGATGAACAACACCGTTTTGGAGTTATGCAAAGAAGTAAAATGTTAAATAAGGGAAAAAGCGTAGATACTTTAGTTATGAGTGCAACTCCTATACCAAGAAGCCTTACTTTGAGTCTATATGGAGATTTAGATTTATCTATTATAGATGAACTGCCACCAGGAAGACAAAAGATAGATACCTACTATGTAAATGATAGCTATAGAAAAAGGGTGTATAATTTTGCACTAAAAGAAATAAATAATGGTAGACAGGTATATATAGTTTGCCCTCTAGTAGAAGAAAAAGAGGAATTGAATTTAAATTCCGTAGAAAAATTATATGATGATTTGAAAGGGGAATATTTTAAAGAAGTAGAAATTGCTATTTTACATGGCAAAATGAAAGGAAAAGAAAAAGATACTATTATGAAAGATTTTAAGGATGGGAAAATAAAAGCCTTAATATCCACTACTGTTATAGAAGTAGGGGTAAATGTACCTAATGCTACTTTAATGGTTATAGAAAATGCAGAGAGATTTGGTTTAGCTCAACTTCATCAATTAAGGGGAAGAGTAGGTAGGGGAAAACATAAATCCTATTGTATATTAATTGCTAGAGTGAAAAATGATATTATAAGAAAAAGAATGGAAATAATGAAAAGTAGTAATGATGGTTTTCTTGTAGCGGAGGAAGATCTAAAGTTAAGAGGTGGAGGTGAAATATTTGGATTTAAACAGCATGGTTCTAGTAATTTGCTTCTGGCTGATGTAATAGAGGATATACATTTACTTAGAATAGCTAATATGGAAAGTAAAAAAATAATAGATAGTAATAATGAAGAGGATAATAAAATAAAAGAAGAAGTAAAAATTAAGATAAAAAATAATTCAAAGTTTATATGTTTTAATTAGGAGAACAAATTTCTACAAATTACTGTAAATAATTTTGTATGGTAATAATTTATATGTTAAAATAATAAAGATTAAGTTATTTTTAGGATCAGATAGGTTTTATATATAAGAAAAAATATTTCTAAGTGTGATATTCAAAAGAGCTTATTAAGGGACATGGCTACCATTGTATATGAATAATTTTAATATAATAAAATAACAGTATTAGTGAAGCTAGTACTAGAATAAATTATTAAACAACAAATAATAAGGAGGATTTTCATGAGAATTATCTCTGGATCTGCTAGGGGCAGAAAAATATTATCACCCCAAAGTAGCGTTACAAGACCAACTTTGGATAGAATAAAAGAATCTATATTTAATATAATACAAAATCAGATATATGGATCTATGGTTTTGGATGTTTTTGCAGGAACAGGCAGTTTGGGATTGGAGGCAGCTAGTAGAGGAGCAAAGTTTTCTTATTTAGTAGATAAAAGTCCTGAAACCTATCCTTTATTAAGAGAAAATATTAAGAATTTAAAGTTTGAAGATCTGTGCAAGAGTTTTAATATGGATGCTTATAGTGCATTGGAGGAATTTGCTAGTAAATCTATAGTTTTTGATTTAATATTTATAGATCCTCCCTACGCAAAGGAAATGATTCCTCCAGCTATGGAAAGCATAGATAAAAAAGAGCTATTAAATAAAGAGGGATTAATAGTGACAAAGATAGATTCTTCAGAAGAAATATATGAAGGAACTGAAAGAATAAAATTATTTGATCATAGAAAATATGGAAACACTACCGTTTGTTTTTATAAATTTAAGGAGGATTAAAATGAAAACTGCAGTGTACCCAGGAAGTTTTGACCCTATAACTAAGGGACATTTAAATATAATTAAAAGAGCTTCTAAGGTTTGTGATAAACTAATAGTGGCGGTACTTGTAAATCCAGAAAAGAAGGGACTTTTTTCAGTAGATGAGAGAGTAGAAATGATAAAAAGAGTTACTAAGAAACATAGCAATGTAGAAGTGCAATGTTTTAGTGGGCTTTTAATAGATTTTATGAAAGAGAAGAAATCCAAGGTTATAATTAAAGGCCTTAGAACTATGTCAGATTTTGAATATGAATTTAAGATGGCTCTTATGAATAACAAATTAGATCCTAATATAGAAACAGTATTTATGATGACCAATGCAAAATATTCTTATTTAAGTTCATCCTCAGTA
Organism: Clostridium botulinum; assembly: GCF_001276985.1. GTDB lineage: Bacteria > Bacillota > Clostridia > Clostridiales > Clostridiaceae > Clostridium_F > Clostridium_F botulinum. The sequence goes on along the minus strand of NZ_LHUL01000026.1, from coordinate 22,616 downwards.
AAGCAGGTAGCTATGTTTGGTGGATGTATAAAGGATTTGGTACCGGATGAAATAATACCAGATATTAAAAAGAAGATAAATCATAAAAAGGAATGTATTTAGGAGGGTTACTTAATGGATGTTATTAAGCTTTTAGCATATCTAGAAGAACTAATAGAATCAGGTTCAAGTATTCCTTTAACGGGGAAAGTTACTATAAATAAGAAAGAATCCTTAGAGGTAATAGATAAGATAATAAATTGTCTTCCAGATGAATTTAAAAAGGCTCAGTGGATATGTGAGGAAAAAGAAAGAATACTTACTGAGGCTATGGAAGAAGCAGAACATATTAAAAAGGAAAATATAATAATATTTAAAAAGCAAATAGAGAATCATAGTATAACAAGAGAAGCAAATATTAAGGCAGAAACCATAATAAAAAATGCTGAAAAAGAATCTAAATATATACGAGTAGGGGCTAGGGATTATGCAGATGAATTATTGACGGATTTAGATAGGGAAATAGAAGAAAAGTCTCAACAAATGATAAGTATATTAAGAAAAAATTTAGAAGCCTTTACGGCTTCTTTAGAAGAAAGTGTAGAGATAAAAACAGATACTATAAGAGAAAATATAAAGGAATTAAGAAATATAAAATAATTAAATTTTATTTAAAGATTTTATATAGTATATTATTAAGGGTATAATTAAAAAAAATAAAATAAATATAAATAATAAGTTGTTACTTAAAATTAGATAAGTATTTTTATCTGTAAAAGCATCTAAATACATGGAAAATATGGGGATTCTGTATAAAACAATGCAGGTTATAGAAGCTATAAGTCCTTGTATAAATTTTATTTTTATATATCTCTTAATATTTATTCCATGTTTATAAGTAAAAGAATAAACTTGAGATATTATAGAAAATCCACTAAAAGCTAATAAGAAGCTTATTGATATTAATTTTTTAGATATATCAATAGAACTTGTGGAAATTAAATAACATCCATTGGTCATTTCTACTAAGCCTAATAGAAATCCTTCTATTAGGTTTTTATCTGTATTAAAAAAAATACATAACTTATTTAATATAAATTTAAAAAGGAAATTATTTTTTATTATACTAAGCAATAAAGAAAACAGTATTACAAATCCTGCTACACCTATACAGGTTTTTATGGCACCTTCAATGCTATTCTTTAAAGATTCACCTATGTTTTTATTTGATGTTTTCAAATTTTCTTTAAAATTTCTATACATTTTAGTGTTTCTGCTAGGTAAAATAAGACCTACTATAATACAGGAAATATAATTTGATAAGAGTAATACATATCCTGCATAAGGATTGCCTAACATGGAAGTACCTACAGATCCAATTATAAATAATGGACCAGCATTAGAAGCTATATTTATAAGTCTTTCCAAAGTAGGAAAATTAATATCACCATTTTGGTAAAGATCACAGGAGTATTTTGCTCCTAAGGGATAACCACAAAGGGCGCTTATTATTAGGGGAAAACTACATTCTTTTTTTAGCTTTAGGGGGGGACATAGAATTTTTCCAAATATTTTAGAATATACATGTACTCCACCATAATTTATTATTATATTCGTAAGTATTAGAAAAGGAAATAAAGAAGGAAAAACCTTATAAAAAAATAACTTAGCACCAGATAAAGTAGCTTCTATACAAAACCTAGGTGCTATAATAATATATATGATTAAAATTGAACATAAAAAGGTTATTATTATATTTTCATTTTTAAAGAGTTTATAAAGTAAAATAAATATTAAAAATAACATTATATAAAAAAACAAAGGCACTATAAGACTCCTAGAATTGATTTATTATAATTATATTTTTAAAATTAAATATTATTACATTAATAAATAGTATTTTTTATTATAGTAGGACTTCTAAAATAATCTTCATTAAATCTTATATTATTATTTAAAAGAGAATAAGCATTGGTAGCCTTTATATCTAAGCTTAAAAGGGTGTTGGTGTTTTTAGGTAATTTTGTATATATGTTAGTAGAGGAATGTTTTTTAATTTTTTTTAATACTTTTAGGCCCATTTCATTAGAAGCCAAAACTCTCATATAGTTTGGAGTACTTTTAAGTAAGGAGTTTAAATCGTAGTTTTCAAAACCGATAAAATATTGACATAAAATTCTTCCTATTCGACTATAAGCATATCTCTTACTTTTTATTTCTCCTACTAAGCTATCATAAGTAAAATTTTTTTCTAAGGATTTATAGATTCTATTGTCTAATCCTTCTGAAACATCAATAAGATTATGCAAATTTTTATATCCAGATATATATTTATATCTTATATAATTAATCATAGAATCTTCCATGGAGAAGTTATAGCCTTTAGTAATCAATCTTTTAAATTCTAAAAATCCCTCTAAAGGTAAAAAATCTTTTAAAATATTAATATTTTTATTTTCTTTTAGATACTTTCTTATGGAAGATGCGCTAGAATATTCTTCGTGTAAATTTTCATCTTTATAATCTGCACCTTCCCTTGTTATAGTAAAAGGCTTTATAGAACTATTAAGTAATAGTAAAGATTTTAAATATTCTATTCCAAGGATATTGTTAGATAAGGATAGTATTTTATTTATATTTTCACTCATAATTTTATTATCTCTATTTAGTTCTACCAGGGCTAAATTTCTGGCTTTAGCAAAAGATATTCCTTTATCCAAATAATTTTTTAAAAGAATTTTGTATTCTAAGGGTTCCTCTAAAAGAGTTGTGGCTATATCCTGTAGAGCATTAATATTGCCTATTTCACTTCCAAAGCAAATACTGTTTATTATATTTAAACTGTCTAAAATGCTTACAGCTCCAAAAGAAAAAAATTCTGCAGAAGAAAGACTATATAATGTAGGTAATTCTATAACTAAATCCACTCCATTTGATATAGCCATATTAGCCTTTGTCCATTTATCTAAAATTGAAGGAAATCCTCTTTGTACAAAATTACCACTCATTATACAAACTAAAGCATCACAATTTGTTAATTTTTTTGTTTTTTTTATGTGATATAGATGCCCATTGTGCATAGGGTTATATTCTACAACAATTGCAGATACATTCATTAAAATCAATCCTTTTCAAAGTTAAATTCTATGAATTTTAAGATAGGATTTTTATAAAAATGTCTTAAAATTCAGCTAATATTTTTATGTTTATTAGAAACTATATAAATTGTTTTATGAGAAAAATTTTTCTTTTTATATTTTATAAAAATTATTATAATATGTAAGAGAGTAAGGTATAATAAGATTTTATAAGCAAAAGTTAATGAAATAATTTTATAATGATTAAATATTAATTAATTATGTTAAAATATATATATACTATATGATACCATAAACACAGCTTGCTATACAGAAATCTATATTATATTTATGGTACATTGGAGGAATATAAGATGAATAGTTCTATAGAATTAATTTACACTGTAAAAAATGTAATGAAGACAGATTTTATAAAAGTATTTAAAAATGAAGCAATATCATCTGCCTTCAATAAAATGGCTAAACTTTATAAAGATGAAGTTCTTATAGTAGATGAAGATGATAATATTATAGGTATATTTACTAAAAATGATTTATATAAATTGGAAAACCAGGGCAAAAAATTTAGTGATAACTTAGAAAATTATATAAAAAGAGATGTAATAACAATTTCTGAAGAAAAGTCAATTATTTCTGCAAGAAATATAATGGTTAAAAATAAAATAGAAAGATTACCTATAGTACATAATAGAAAAATAATAGGGATAGTACATTTAGACGATTTAAATAATGAACTATACACAAATGTAGAAGAATTATATGTTCTTCAGGATAGAATTTTGGAGAATATGCATGAAGCAGTATGTATAACAAATAACAAAGGTGTAGTAATATATTGGAATAAAAGTTCAGAAGACCTCTATGGTGTGAAGAGACAGGAGATAATAGGTAAATATTTAGGGGCTTTTTTCCCAAATGCTTTAATATTAAAAGTTTTGAAAAATCCTAGAAAAATAACTAATGTAAACAATGAACCTTCTCCTGGAAAAACTGTTATATTAAGTGCAGTACCTATATTTAATAGTAAAAACAAATTGATAGCAGTGGCTTCTACAGATAGAGATATAACAGAGGTAATATCTTTATCTAAGGAACTTATGCAGGAAAAAAAGAAGGTGGAATTTTTTGAAAGTGCCTATAAAAAGGAAATAGCTTCAAATTATAGTTTTTCCTCTATTATAGGTAAAAGTCAAAAGATAATAGAAAACATTGCTATAGCTAAAAAAGTAGCGCCTACCTCTGCTAGTGTTCTTATTACAGGAGAAAGTGGAACAGGAAAAGAGGTTTTTGCAAAAGCTATACATAAAGCTAGTGGAAGAACTGGAAACTTTGTAGCTATAAACTGTAGTGCTATACCTGAAAATCTTTTTGAAAGTGAATTGTTTGGTTATGTAGGAGGAACTTTTACAGGCTCATTAAAAGAAGGGAAAATAGGTAAATTTGAATTTGCGAACAATGGTACTTTATTTTTAGATGAAATAGGAGACATGCCACTTAGTATGCAAGCAAAACTTTTAAGAGTTTTGCAAGATGGTGTGGTTTACAGAATAGGAAGTCAAAAAGGTACAAAGGTTAATTGTAGAATTTTAGCTGCCACTAATAGAGACTTACAATCTATGATAAAGGAAAACACCTTTAGAGAAGACCTATTTTATAGATTTGCAGTAGTACATATAGAGTTACCTCCATTAAGGGAAAGAAGAGATGATATTAAAGATTTTATAGACTTATTTATAAACCAAATATCAGAAAAGGAAGGTATAAAGATAAATACAATAGATAAAGAGGTTTATGACATTTTATGTTCTTATAAATGGGAAGGAAATATAAGGCAATTGAAAAATGTAGTGGAGAGGATGGTAGTTTTATCGACCAATGGAGAAGTAACAATATCTTCCGTTCCTAACCATATAGTGCAGGATGTAGAAGAAATTGAAGGGGAATCTCATCACAGATATGATTTAAATGAAGTAGTTAAAAATACAGAAAAAAAGATAATAAAGGAAGTAATGGAAATAACCAAAGGCAATAAAAAGAAAGCAGCGGAAATACTTAATATAAAAAGAAGTACTTTATATTATAAATTAAATCAGTATGATTTAATTTAAATTTAAAAAAATTGATTTATTTGTATAATGTTAAAAAGTTTAAAGTATAATAAGTATAATAAATAAATATGGCTTTTTATATAACATATTGTTATTGACATATTTCTATTATTTATTGTTACAATAGTCAAAATATGATATTATAATAAATGGGAATTTCCTAAGGAGTGATAAAATGTCAAGTTTATACAAGTTTTATCTTAAAATGCATATAGGTGTACCTAGTGTGCCCTGTGTTAAAGAGGGGGAATTTGTAGAAAGAGGGCAGGTTATAGCAGAGCCTAATGGATTGGGGGCTAGAATTCATAGCAGTGTATCTGGTAAGGTTTTCAAGATAACAGATAAGGGAATATTAATAGAAGCTTCAGAAAATCAAAGTGAAGACTTTGTTAAGATAAAAGAATGTAATAGTATTTTAGATACAGTGTATGAAGCTGGAATAGTAGGTGCAGGTGGGGCTGGTTTTCCAACTCATGTTAAATTAAAAGCTAATATACCAGATGGGTATGTAATAGCAAATTGCGCAGAGTGTGAACCAACTCTCCATCATAATGTATATTTAGCAGAAAATCACCCTGAACTTATAATAAAAGGTATAAAGTATGCTATGAAAGCTACTAATGCAAAAAAAGCTTATATAGGAATAAAAGGTAAACGTAAAAAAGCTATAGAATTATTAAGGGAACATTTGAAAAATGAAAAAAATATACAAATAAAGGAAGTTATAGACATATATCCTTCTGGAGAAGAAAGAGCCTTAATACATTCTATATTTGGTGAATGGTTAGCACCTACACAAATACCTATAGAGGCGAATTGTGTAGTTTTAAATGCAGAAACTTTAGCAAATATAACAAGAGCAGTAGAAGATAGAAAGCCAGTTATAGATAAAGACATAACCATTATGGGAAAATTAAAAAAAGGTATAGGACCACATGTATTTTTACAAGAACCTATAGGAAAGTCTATGAAAGATATGATAGAAATCTGTGGAGGCATAGATGGTGAATATGGAGAAATTATTATAGGAGGACCGCATACTGGGCTACCAGAGGATATAGATCAGTCTGTAATAACAAAGGTTTCAGGTGGAGCAGTAGTAACCATGGAGTTACCGGAATATAAAGGGCCAGTAGGTCTTTTAGTTTGTGCCTGTGCTGGAGATGAAGATAGACTTAAGGATATAGCGAGTAAAATGAGAGCAGAAGTAGTTGCTATAACTAAATGTAAAAATGTGGTGGAAGTTAAAGGCACTTATAAATGTAAAACTCCAGGGAAGTGTCCAGGTCAAGCAGGCGCTGTTATGTATTTAAAAAGTAAAGGGGCAAAAAGAATAATAATAGCTAATTGTAGTGATTGTTCTAATACGGTTATGGGAATAGCTCCAAAAATGAAGTTGCCTGTTTATCACCAGACGGATCATGTACTTAGAACTGTAGATTATAAGTTAACAAGGAGACTTCCAAAAGAGAAGCTCCATAAATAAAATTATTTTTAAACTTAGGAGGTATATATTATGTCAATGTCAGCAGAACATGCAGAAGAATTAAAAAATGAACCAGCAGTAGTTTGCTGCAGAACAGAGGAAGGAACAATATTATCTGCAGATAATTTAGAGGATCCAGATATATTTCCAGATATGATTGATTCTGGATTATTAACTATGCCAGAGGATCATTTAAAAGTAGGTCAAGTAATAGGAGCAAAATTATTAAAAACTATAGATTCATTAACACCATTAACTCCAGCTATAGTTGAAGGCTATAAAGAAATTGGTGGAGAAGAAGTGAAGAAAGAAGAAGCACCTAAAGCTGAAGAAACTGTAGAAGTTTTAGAAGCACCAGAAGTTTGTGCAGAAGGTTGTGGAGTAGCTTCTGTAGAAGGTGGAGTACTTAAAATAAAAATAGAAGAAGGAAGAGGAATAGATATAGAACTTCCTCTATAAAAATTAAAAAACAAAGGCTTTTATGCCTTTGTTTCAGGCTGTAGACAACCAGATAGTCTACAGCTTATTTTTATGCTAAAATATGGTGATAAAAATGATGGGAAAAAGAAATACTGCCGAAAGGCATCAAATATTAAGATGGAGCTGAACCTCTTGTTTGTATGCATGAAACTTAAAAAATTAGCAAATTGGAAATATAAGAAAGGACTATACAATGAGCCTAATGGCTTTAATTTGGTGATTTTTATCAAATATATTAGAAATATTAAAAGGCTTATGAAAAATTTAATTTCTCATAAGCCTTTTGTTTTCAATCTGATAAATCCATCTATATCATATAGATGGATTTATGTTTTTACTATAAAAAAATAGTATTTATGAAGTGAAATTATAAATTTTAGAGATTAAGGAACTAATAAAATAGAAATTTGATATTAATATAGTATAGATTTAATAATCTTTGGGAGGAAATATAATGACTACATTTATACTTTATGGTACTGTAATTGTACTTTATTTAGTTTCTTTTTTTAAGGATAAAAGCAAAACGAAAAAAGCACTATTAATGGGTATAAAGTCTTTTGAAAATATAATGCCTCAATTTTTAACGATTATATTTATAGTAGGAATCATACTGACAATATTATCACCAGAGAGTATATCATCTATTATTGGTGAGAAATCTGGATTTATTGGAGTGATAATTGCAGCTATAATAGGTTCAGTGACATTGATACCTACATTTGTAGCCTTTCCCACAGCAGCATTATTATTGAAAAATGGTGCTGGATACACTCAAATTACAGCATTAATTTCTGCTTTTATGTTTGTTGGAATAGTAACTTTTTCTATGGAGGCAAAATTTATAGGTAAAAAGGCAACCTTTATTAGAAATATAGTTTACTTTTTTTATTCTATATTAAGTGCTTTTATTGTGAGAGTACTTATGAGGTGATTTTATGAAATGGTTAAAAAGATATGTTTTTTTTATAATAATATTAATGCTAACTTTGATAATAACGTTAATTGATTTTAATAAAGGACAAAACATAAGTTTAATAGCACTGGACTCATTTAAACAGATGCTGGCGGTGCTGCCTCCTATAATGTTGTTATTGGGACTTTTAGACACTTGGGTTCCAAGACAAACTATGATAAAGTACATGGGAGATAATTCGGGAATTTTAGGAATAGTTCTTGCCATATTATTAGGAGCATTAGCAGCAGGACCTGTATATGCAGCTTTTCCTGTAACTGCTGTATTTATTAAAAAAGGGGCTAAATTTAGCAACATAATGATATTTATGGGAGCGTGGTGTGCTACAAAAATACCAACTTTCTTATTTGAGCTATCAGCACTTGGATATAAATATACTTTCAGTAGATTATTAGTGAATTTACCTAGTATTATAATTTTAGCATATTTAATAGAAGGTTTATTGAGTAAGAATGATTTAGAAAAAATATATAATAAATTTAAAGAATGAAGCATTAGATTTTGCTTAATTCTTTCAGGCTGTAGACAACCGGATAGTCTACAGCTTATTCTCATGCTAAAATAAATATGGTGATAAAGATGATAGGAAAAAGAAATACTGACTAAAGGCACCAAATAAAGAAGAATATATAGAACAAGTAGAAGATATTAGACATACAAAAGGTAATAAAGAAATTTATTCTAAAAGAAGTCAAACTATAGAACAGGTATTTGCTGACGCAAAGGAACTTCATGGAATGATATATACACATCATAAGCCTTTTGTCTTCAATCTAAATAAAGGCGGAAATGCCTTTATTTTTTTATTTTAAAATAAAATATATGCAAGAAAATTTATTTTAAAGTCATAAATAAAAATTATACATATCATGTTAAATTTGTAAAATTAATTTTATAATAAGGATATAACATCGAAAAACTTTGTTAAATTTTTATTTATAATGCTTATAGCTACTATAAATTTTATTTATAGTACAATATACACCCTATAGAATAATTTTATATATGCAGTTTGTAGTAGTAAAACTGTCATTTTGTTTTTATAATGAATATTGTAAAGAAAAAATACAGGGGGTAGTGACATGGAAAAAATGTACAAGTTTCCTTTAAAGATGCATGTAGGAGCACCAGATGTGGCATGTGTTAAAGAAGGACAAGAAGTTAAAAGAGGAGAATGTATAGCTGAGCCTAATGGATTGGGAGCTAAAATACATACAAGTGTATCTGGTATAGTTGAGAAAATTACAGATGCAGAAATAATAATAAAAGCAGATGAAAATGGCTCAAAGGACTTTGTTAAAATCAAAGAATGTGACAATATTCTAGAAACTATTGCTGAAGCAGGTATAGTTGGAGCTGGTGGAGCTGGATTCCCAACACATATAAAATTAAAAGCAGATATACCAGATGGATACGTTATAGCAAACTGTGTAGAATGCGAACCAGCTTTGCATCATAATATAGCATTTATAGAAAAAGAGCCTGATACAATAATTAAAGGTTTAAGATATGCTATGAAAGCAACTAATGCTCCAAAGGGATACATAGCAATAAAAGGTAAGCACGAGAATGCTATAAAAATATTAAAAGATCATTTAAAAGGAGCTTCTGATATAGAAGTAAAAGAGCTTCAAGATATATATCCAATGGGAGAAGAAAGAGCTATAATTCATGCTATATTAGGGAAATGGTTAGAACCAACTCAGCTTCCATTAGAAGCAAAATGTGTTGTAATTAATGGAGAAACTTTAGCTAATATAACAAGAGCAGTAGAAGATAGAAAGCCTGTTATAGACAAAGATATAACAATAATAGGAAAATTAAAAACAGGTAATAAGCCTAATGTATTACTTGATGTACCAGTAGGCACACCAATACACGATTTAATAGAAGAGTGCGGTGGAATAGATGGAGAATTTGGAGAAGTAGTAATAGGGGGACCATATACAGGCAAGGCTGGAGATATAAAAGAGTCTGTAGTGACTAAAATGTCAGGTGGAGCAATAGTTACAATACAACTACCAGAATACAAAGGACCATTAGGATTATTAGTATGTGCTTGTGGAGCAAATGAAGAAAGATTGAGAGATATAGCTTCTAAAATGAAAGCAGAAGTAGTAGGAGTTACTAAATGTAAGAATGTAGAAGAAATAAGAGGAGCAAATAAATGTAAAACTCCAGGAGATTGTCCAGGGCAGGTTGCAGGAATAATGAAATTAAAGAAAGATGGAGCAAAAAGAATACTAATATCAAATTGTAGCGATTGTTCAAATACAGTTATGTGCTGCGCTCCAAATTTAGGAATCCCAGTATATCATCATACAGATCATGTATTTAGAACAATAGATCATACATTAACAAGAAGACTTCCTATAGATAAAAAATAAGTATATCTTATTAAATATATTGTAAGGAGATGGGTTAACATGTCAATGTCAGCAGAACATGCAGAAGAGCTAAAAAATGAACCAGCAGTAGTTTGTTGTAGAACGGAAGAAGGCACTATATTGTCTGCAGACAACTTAGAAGATCCAAATATATTTCCAGATATGGTGGATTCAGGATTGCTAAATATACCAGGAGACTGTTTAAAGGTAGGAGAAGTAATAGGAGCTAAACTATTAAAAACCATAGATTCATTAACACCATTAGCTAAAGATATAATAGAAGGAGCTAAATCTTTAGATGGAGATGTAAGATCAAAATCCGAAATACAAATAGAATCACCAGAGGAAAAAGCTATCTTAAAAAATAATTTAAAAGCTGGAGATATTATAAAAGTAGAAGATTTAGAAAATCCCATGCATTTTGCAAAACTTCAGAATTCTTTATTAATAAAATTGGATGAAAAGGTTTTAACTAGAAGGGAAGTAGTAGGTGCGAAATTAACTGAAGATGCTCCTGCTATATCAGGTGTAACAGCTTCTATGCTAGAGGGATTTGAAGAAAAAGCTTTAGAAATAACACAAGATTCTAAAGAAGTAGATTTCAATTCAGTTATTCCTTTGAATGGCAATAGGGAATTCTTAAGATTAAAAATAGAAGAAGGTACAGGTATTTATATAGAGATACCTTTTACACAAGTATAATTAATTAAATAAAATTATATTAAACAGGGAAATTTAATGATATAAAAATATCATTGAATTTCCTTCTTTATTTTTATATTAGAAATAATTAAAAGATAGATATATTAATGTAAACAATGAGATGAATTACTTTTATTTAGATTTTTAATTAAATAGTTAAAATAAGAGAAGATATCTAAAAGATAAATATAGTAAAAGTTTATAAAAAGCTTATTACATTATGTGAAAAACTTTTTATAAACTTTTACTATTATATATAATTTTAAAGTTAAAATATTAAAAAAAATACAGAAAAAAGTTGCTGTTAATTAATTACTTTATAAAATAAAGTGAGTAAATTTAAAAAATATATATAAAAAAATAAAAATGTCAACTTTTTAGACATATATGTCAAAAAAATAACGAAAATATAAACCTAATATTTTCTTTTGAAATGAACAAAGATTATTTAAAAGTTTAAAATAAAAATTAAAAGTGTCAAAAAAACGACACAGCCTAAAATATTATAACCATTATAAGTTTTATTTATACATCTACAGCATAGCTATAACCTAGTTTTATAGAAATTGTTTATTTTTTTAACAAAGTTGGCATAGTTTATGCTTTAAAATATATATGACAGTGATTTGGAGGTGGGTTTATGGAGAAGTTATACAAATTCTCCCTTAAAATGCACGTAGGTGCACCAGATGTATCTTGTGTAAAAGAAGGACAAAAAGTGAAGAGAGGTGAATGCATAGCAGAGCCAAACGGACTTGGTGCTAAAATACATACTAGTGTATCCGGTGTAGTAGAAAAGATTACAGATAAGGAAATTATAATAAAAGCGGATGAGACTCAAACAAAAGAATTCGTTAAAATAAAAAAATGCGATAATTTAGTAGATACTGTATTTGAAGCAGGGATAGTCGGAGCTGGTGGAGCAGGTTTCCCAACTCACATAAAGCTAAAGGCAGATAACAAAGATGGTTATATTATAGCAAACTGTGTAGAATGTGAACCAGCACTTCATCACAATATGAAAGTTATAGAAGAAACACCGGAATTAATAATAAATGGTATTAAGTATGCTATGAAGGCTACTAATTCAAAAAAAGGATACATAGCAATAAAATCAAAACATGAAAAAGCAGTAAGAGTATTAGAAGAAGCATTAAAGAATGTAAGTGATATAGAAATAAAATTGCTTAAAGACTTATACCCAATGGGTGAAGAAAGAGCTATAATCAATGCAATATTTGATAAATGGTTAGATGTAACTGAACTTCCTATAGCAGCAAAATGTATTGTAATGAATGCTGAAACTTTGGCAAATATTACAAGAGCTGTTGAAGAAGGAAAACCAGTTATAGATAAGGATATAACAGTAATAGGAAAACTAAAATCAGGTAATAAACCAAATGTATTCCTACAAGTTCCAGTGGGAACGCCAGTAAAAGATTTAATAGAAAAATCTGGTGGTATAGATGGTGAATATGGTGAACTAGTAATAGGTGGACCATACACTGGAAAGGCTGGAGATATAGAAAAGGATGCTGTTACTAAAATATCTGGTGGAGCAATAGTTACAATACCATTACCAGAATATAAAGGCCCATTAGGACTACTAGTATGTGCCTGTGGAGCTAACGAAGAAAGATTAAAAGATGTAGCAACTAAAATGAATGCACAAATTGCAGGGGTAGTTGATTGCAAAAACATAGAATATCCAAAGGGTAAAGGAAATGGACCAGGAAAATGCAAAACACCTGGTGAATGACCAGGCCAAGCGGCTGCAGTTATGCAGCTTAAAAAAGATGGAGCAGAAAGAATATTAATATCAAATTGTAATGATTGTTCAAACACAGTTATGCAAATAGCTCCAAAAGCTAAAATTCCAGTATATCATCATACTGACCATATATTTAGAACAATTGATTATACATTAACAAGAAGACTTAAAGAGGAAGAAAAATAATAAAAAGTTAGGAGGTAATTTGAGATGTCAATGACAGCTGAACATGCAGAAGAATTAAAAAATGAACATGCTGTAGTTTGTTGTAGAACAGAAGAAGGAACAATATTATCAGCAGATAATTTAGAAGATCCAGAAATATTTCCGGATATGGTAGATTCAGGACTATTAACTATCCCAGATAATTGTTTGAAAGTTGGAGAAGTAATAGGTGCTAAATTGTTGAAAACTGTAGATTCATTAACTCCACTAACTTCAGATATAGTAGAGGGTGCTAAAAAAATAGGCGAAGAAGATAAAGAAGATTCTACTACTGAAGAAGCATTATTGACTGAGGGAAATGAAAAAGCAGTTTTAAAATATAACCTAAAAGCAGGAGATATTATAAAAGCTAGTGACTTAGAAAACCCAATGCATTTCCCTAAACTTGTAGATTCTCTTTTAATTTCATTAGATGAAAGAGTACTTACAAGAGAAGAAGTTGTAGGGGCTACATTAAATGTAGATACACCAGCTTTAACTCCTGTAACACCAGATATATTAGAAGGATTTGAGGAGGAAGTAAACATGAGTGTTGATTCAAATGCAACAGTAAGTGGTGGAACTTTAAGAATCAAAATTGCTGAAGGTAGAGGAATTGATATAGAAGTTCCTTTAAATGGCAATGTAGGTGCTGGGAAATCAGCAAAGGTTCCAACAGTAAAGGCTGAAAAAGGTGAAGTAGTAGCAGCTCCAGCTGTAGAAGCCAACCAAGAAGTTAAATTAGAAGAAAAAGTTATAAGAAGTCTTACTAGAAAACACTATAAAATAGACAAAATAGAATTTGGCCCTGAAACAAAAATAGAAGGAACAACTCTTTATATAAGAGAAGGAGTTTCTGAAGATGCTAAAAAAGTTAGTCCACTTGTAAAAAAAGTAGAAATAGATATAATAACTCCAGATAAATACAACACTTATAGTGAAACTATAATGGATGTACAACCAATTGCTACTAAAGAAGGGGATAACAAATTAGGAACAGGTGCAACTAGAGTATTAGACGGTGTTATTGTAATGGTAACAGGAACAGATGAAAATGGTGTTCAAATAGGTGAATTTGGTTCTTCAGAAGGTATATTAGAAGAAAATATTATGTTTAATAGACCAGGATCACCAGATAAAGGTGAAATATTCATCAAAACACAAGTAACTATAAAAGAAAAAACTAATATGGAAAGACCAGGTCCTATGGCTGCTCATAAAGCAACTGATTTCATAACTCAAGAAATAAGGGAAGCTATGAAAGCTTTAGAGGATGAGTCCTTAGTAGTTAACACTGAAACTTTTGAACAAGTAAGAAGACCAGGAAAGAAAAAAGTTGTAGTTGTTAAAGAAATAATGGGTCAAGGTGCTATGCACGACAATTTAATATTACCAGTAGAACCAGTAGGTTATTTAGGCGGTAAGCCAAATGTTGATTTAGGAAATGTTCCAGTAATGCTTTCACCACTTGAAGTATTAGATGGTGGTATACATGCATTAACTTGTATTGGACCTGCTTCTAAAGAATGTTCAAGACATTATTGGAGAGAACCTCTTGTAATGGAATGCATGAAGGATGAAGAATTAGATTTATGCGGAGTTATATTTGTAGGAAGTCCACAAATTAACAGTGAAAAATTCTATGTATCAGAAAGAATGGGTATGATGGTAGAAGCTTTAGATGTTGATGGTGCTTTTGTTACAACTGAAGGCTTTGGAAATAACCACATTGACTTTGCAAGTCACGTAGAACAAATAGGTATGAGAGGAATACCATGTGTAGCATTCTCATTCTGTGCAGTCCAAGGCGCTCTAGTTGTTGGTAATAAATACATGAAATATATGATAGATAATAACAAATCAGAAGGCGGAATAGAAAACGAAGTGCTAGAATGCAACACATTATGCCCAGAAGATGCTATAAGAGGCGTTGAAATGCTTAAAGCTGCTATGACTGGAGAAGATGTTAAAAAACCAGAAAGAGCTTGGAATGCAAATGTTAAGGAAAATAACTTAGAATTAATAGAAAAAGCTGAAAATGTGAAAATAGAAAGAGTCTTAAATGAAACTTCAATACCAATGAGTGAAAAGAGAAAAGAAAAATACAGCACAAAGTAGGGATATAAATGGATTTAAAATACGGTGATAAGATCATAGAAATGGAAGGCGTTATCGTAGAAGTATCCGATGGTGCAGTAGCTATAGATTTTAAAGGAAGACTTGGTTATTTAAGAATACCGAGGAGAATGATAATATCCGATTATGAATTAAAAGTAGGTCAAGAAGTTGGACTTAATATGAGTTTTGTAGAAGTATTATCTGATAAAATAAATGAAAAATACGTAAGTAATTTAGAAATACAAAAAAGACGAGGGATAGAACCTGAGGATAGATGGAAATAAACAGATAATTTAAAACTAGAAACTTTTATAAATAATAATTTAAACATTCATTGAAGGAAGGAAGGTAAGGTTAAAATGAGTTTAACTATTACAAAAGGTTTACAATCAGAAATATTTGTTCCTATAACTCCAGAACCAGTATGGACACCAGTTACAAAGGAACTAAAAGATATGACAGTAGCCATAGCTACTGCAGCAGGAGTTCACTTAAAAAAAGATAAAAGATTTAATTTAGCAGGTGACTTCACTTATAGATTAATACCAGGAGATGCAAAAACATCAGATATGATGGTATCTCACGGTGGATATGATAACTCAGATGTTAACAAAGATATAAATGCTATGTTCCCAATAGATAGATTAAGAGAATTAGTAGATGCTGGCTTTATAAAAGCAGTTGCCCCAACTCATATAGGTTTTATGGGTGGTGGCGGAAACCAACAAAAATTCAGAGAAGAAACAGGCCCAGAAGTTGCTAAAATCTTAAAAGAAGAAGGCGTAGACGCTGTATTGATGACTGCTGGATGAGGAACTTGTCATAGATCTGCAGTTTTAGTGCAGAGAGCGATTGAAAAAGCAGGAATTCCTACAATAATAATAGCTGCCCTTCCACCAGTTGTTAGACAAACTGGTACACCAAGAGCGGTTGCACCAAGAGTTCCAATGGGTGCTAATGCAGGAGAACCTAACAATGTAGAAATGCAAACAGCAATAGTAAAGGATACATTAGAACAATTAATTAAGATTCCTTCAGCAGGAAAAATAGTTCCACTACCATATGAATATATAGCAAAAGTTTAGTTTTGTTACATTAAAAATAAAAAATGCAATAATGTAGTGCAGTTTTACTGAACTCATTATTGCATTTCCTTTAATAAAAAATATAAATAAAATGCTCTATATTTAAAAGGTTGATATAAGTTATAGTGCAGTGTTAGAGCTTGGTAGAAGTTTTCAGAATATATAAAATTTTACTTATAAATGTATTAAAAAATCTTATAGGTATTATATATACAATTTAGAAAATTGATGATATAATAGTTACATAATTATCAATATATAAGTTTTTGGATATAAATGTTAAACCTGTATCAATCTAATGGTTATGAAGTTATTAAAATGGAAAAAGGTGGTGATGCTGGTGGAACAAGAAATCATATTAAGAAGATTAGTTATAAAGGCCTTTCATATTACTAAAGTAGAGTTTTCAGATAGTACTTATATAGAGGATAAGGTTTTATATATAAGAAAAGATATATTAGATGGAATATTACAACATGAAGATATGGAAGGACAAGAATTAATAGAAAAAATTGATTTGAATATTATAAATCCAAAGGAAAGACATAAATTTGTGAATTCTATAATGGATTTTTCTCCAGTAGCTACTAAAGTTTTAGGAGCTTTAGGAGAGGGCATAACACATGTGTTAACAGGGGTACAAGTAATGTTAACAGGAGCAGAAGAATGTGGTATTCAGGTAGCTGAATTTGGTTCTTCAGAAGGAATTTTAGATGAACAGGTTGTTTTTGGAAGAAGAGGAACTCCAGCAGAGGATGATATAATTGTTCATATAAATGTTATATTAAAAAATGGACAAGCTACAAATAGGCCAGGACCAATGGCAGCTCATAGAGTTTGCGATATAATAATACAAGAAATTAGAAACTACCTTAAAAAAATTAATGGTAGATATTGTGATGAAAAGCATGAATATTTTGATAAAATAAGACCAGGCAAAAAGAAGGTTGTAATTGTTAAACAAGTTGCAGGTCAAGGTTGTATGTATGATACAGGATTATTTGCTAAAGAACCTGGTGGACATATTGGATGTAAATCTATAATAGATATGGGAAATATGCCAGTGGTTGTAAGTCCAAATGAATATAGAGATGGCATATTAAGAGCCATGAATTAAGGGGTGATATTTTATGGGTATAGGACCATCTACAAAAGAAACAACATTACATCATTTTAGAGACCCTTTAGTAGAAATAGTTTCTAATGACGGAGATATAGATTTATTAGGAATTATAGTTGCAGGCACACCTCAAGCAAATGAAGAAAAGGTATTCACAGGCCAGAGGATAGGAGCTTGGGCAGAGGCTATGAGAGCTGATGGCGCTATAGTATCAATAGATGGATGGGGCAATAGTAATATAGATTTTGCCTCAGCTTTAGAAGCTATAGGTAAGAGAGATATACCTGTAGTTGGTATGAGTTTTGTAGGAACTCAAGCTCAATTTGTTGTTACAAATGAATTTATGGATACAGTGGTTGATTTTAATAAATCAAAAGCAGGTATAGAAACTGAGGTTGTAGGAGAAAACAATGTTATGTCAATAGATGCTAAAAAAGCTTTAGCATTTTTAAAATTAAAAATGAAAAGAAAACAAAACTAAGGAGGCTTTAATAATGAGAGCAATTAAAACAATTCAAACTATTGAATCTCACACAATGGGAGAACCAACAAGAATAGTAATAGGAGGACTTCCAAAGGTTCCAGGAAAGACAATGGCAGAAAAAATGGAATACTTAGAAGAAAATAACGATAGTTTAAGAACAATGCTTATGTCAGAACCAAGAGGACATAATGATATGTTTGGTGCTATTTATACAGAACCAGCTGATGAAACAGCAGATTTAGGTATTATATTCATGGATGGTGGCGGATACCTTAATATGTGTGGACATGGTTCAATAGGTGCAGCTACATGTGCAGTTGAAATGGGAATAGTAAAAGTAGAAGAGCCATATACAAACATAAAATTAGAAGCTCCAGCAGGAATGATTAATGCTAGAGTAAAAGTTGAAGATGGAAAAGCTAAAGAAACTTCAATTGTGAATGTTCCAGCTTTCTTATATAAAAAAGATGTAGAAATTGATGTACCTGATTATGGAAAACTTACATTAGACATATCTTTTGGTGGAAGCTTCTTTGCTATGGTAGATGCTGAAAAAGTTGGAATAGATATTTCTCCAGCTAATTCTCAAAAATTAAATGATTTAGGAATGAAAATAGTTCATGCAGTTAACGAACAAGTTGAAATTAAACACCCAGTATTAGAACATATAAAAACAGTTGATCTTTGTGAATTTTACGGACCTGCAAAAAGTGAAGATGCAGATGTACAAAATGTAGTTGTATTTGGCCAAGGTCAAGTAGATAGATCACCTTGTGGAACTGGTACAAGTGCAAAAATGGCATTATTATATGCTCAAGGAAAAATGAAAGTAGGAGAAGAAATAGTAAATGAAAGTATCATTTGCACTAAATTTAAAGGAAAAATATTAGAAGAAACTAAAGTTGGAGAATATGATGGTATAATACCAGAAATAACTGGTAGTGCATATGTTACTGGATTCTCTCAATTCTTAGTAGATGAAGAAGATCCAGTTAAATATGGATTTGTATTAAAATAATATTAAACATTTTATATAAATAAAAAATAGATGACAATTATTTTATAATTAAAGCATAAAATAATAGTAATAGTATGAAATATATCTAAGTATGATGAACATTATTTATTTTTCTTAAATAAAAAAATGTTATGCAATGATTACTTAAAGATGGGCTCAATGTTTATTGCATGGAGTCCATCTTTTTTTAATAAAATCTTAATACAAAATATAGGTTCATTAAAATCAAATAACGGAAAAGGAGGGTGGATTATAAAAACCAAGTAAAGTTTTATAATGATAGGATAAACATCCTTGGATTAGGCTAAATAAAGTTCTGTAATAATGGGGTAATCATCTTTGAATTAGGCCAAATAATGTTCCATAATAATGGGGCAAGCATCTTAGAGTTATGCAAAATAAAGTCCTATAATAAGGGGGTAAATGTCTTTAATTGGATAAAAATAAAGTTTCATAATAATGGGGGAGCATCCTTGGATTAGACAAAATAAGTTCTAATTTTTAAATAACAAGGAGGGCGTATTATGATAGTAAAAATTGTTTTTGGGATTTTATTGATTTTAACTCTTTATTTTGCATTTATATTCTTTAAGGATTTTGTAAAAAATTCAAAAGGGGGAAATTTAGAAGAAATAAGCTTTTGGAAGGCTGGGGCAGTGGGGTTTATAGCTAATTTTTTTGATACCCTAGGGATAGGCAGTTTTGCACCATTAACTGCTATGCTTAGATTTTTAAAATTAACAGAGGATAGAGTGTTGCCAGGAACTTTAAATGTGTCCTGTACAATTCCCGTTGTAACAGAAGCACTTATATTTATTACTGTTATAAAAGTAGATCCCATTACTTTATTTGCAATGTTAATATCAGCTACAGTTGGGGCTGTAGTAGGGGCTGGGATAGTTTCAAAATTTGATGAGAAAAAAGTTCAGTTAGGTATGGGTATTGCTTTATTGATAGTCGCATGTTTAATGCTTGCAAGTCAATTAAAATTAATGCCAGTAGGTGGAACAGCTATAGGTCTTACTGGCACAAAATTAGTAATAGCAGTAATAGCGAATTTTTTCTTAGGTGCATTAATGACATTAGGAATAGGATTATATGCTCCGTGTATGGCTTTGGTATTTGCTCTTGGAATGAGCCCGAAAGTTGCTTTTCCAATAATGATGGGATCCTGTGCATATTTAATGCCAGCAGCATCAGCTAAATTTGTAAAAGAGGGAGCATATAATAGAAAAGCTTCTATGGCCATAACTATATTTGGTGTTATAGCTGTGTTAATAGCTGCTTATATAGTTAAAGAACTACCATTAAATATATTAACCTGGTTAGTAATAGTAGTCATTATATACACATCCACTACTATGTTTAAAGCCTATTCAAAAGGAAAATCATAAAGTTGTTAAATATGGTGTAAAAGAATTTAAGGATTAAGCATTATTTGGTGCATAATCTTTGTTTAAAAAATTTATATTTGTGGAAAAATTTATAAATTAATAAAAAAATCTATCTGATTCTTACTTATAATCAGATAGATTTTTTCATTAATTTATTCTGATAAAGAATTATTTGTGGATTGAATTTCGCCTGTATCTCTTTTTTGTTCATATTTGCTAAACATTCTCCAACCAATCCAGCTTAGAAGAATTGGTCCACCGATACTTAATAATTCAAAGAATACAATTTGTCCTGTGGTTGTATAATCTGATGGTGGGAAGAATGAAGTTACAATTCCAAATATTACACTTATTAATCCTACAATGGATACAAAGGTTGAAAATTGCTTTGATTTTGATATTTCGTAAAATTCCTCTGTGGATTCTCCCTTAGCTTGTAATTTCTCCATTTTCTTTAATCTAATGTAAGATGCAAACATTAATAAGTAAGGGATTAAGCCTGTTATAGCCGTCATTATTATAAGTATTGAATATATAGCATTAACTGTTGGTAAAAGAGTTGTAATTATTATTACTATTGAAATACCTATACCTTGTACCAATAATGCATTAATTGGTACGCCATTTTTATTTGTTTTTGTTAAGAATGGTGGTAAAACACCATTTTTACTAGTTTCAAATAACATAGTTATAGGAGACATTATATATAAACTAACACCGCCCAAAGCTTCTATAGTCATAAGTACTGCCATTAAAGTTAGGAACCATTGTCCTATACCAAACTGTTCTGTTATTAATCTAAATGCTTCTATAAGTCCATTTGCAGCACCGATTTTTTCTGGCGATACTACAAAAGTAATGGCAGATGAACATAGTATATATAAAATAGTTATAAAGATAGCACAGAATATAATTGCTTTGGGAATTGTTTTTTTTGCGTCTTCAACTTCTCCAGCAAAGGCTGCTGTTACTTCAGCGCCTGTTAATCCAAACATTACAGAAGATAGTAATGCTAAATTAGCTATATTAGTGAAGTCTGGTATCATGCCTTGAAGGGTATAAGTTGTTGCAAGAGGTCTTTTAAGAACAAAAGCAGATGCATAACCTAATATTATAATTAATAAAGCAGGAAGTACACTGCCTACAAGTCCACCTATAACTGCAAATATTTTACTATTTCCAGTGCCCCTAAAACTCCATATAGTTATAAACCAGAAGATTCCTAAAACCATAAATAAATTGTAAAGTTTATTGTTTGCAAGACTTGGATCTATAACGTATGCAAATGTAACTGCTGCATATGTTACAAATCCAGGATAAAAGAATAGTTTACTAACCCAGTTAAGCCAAGATACTAAAAAACCCATTTTTTCACCATAGGCTTTTGTAACCCATACGCTTAAGCCGCCTTGCTCAGGATATTTACCTCCTAATTCTGCAGCTACTAATGCACTAGGAATAAAGAATAGTAATGCTGCTATCCCCCATAATACTGCACAGGAGGCGCCATACTTGGCTGAAACAGCTACCCATCTTAATCCTAAAATAGCTGTCATGGTCATTAAAACCATGTCTTTGAATGTCAAGGACTTTTTCATTTTAATAATCACCCCTATTGTAAAATTTTTGATAATATTGTTAAATTGTTAAATACTATTTAATATTATGTTATTTTTATAACAAAATCAAGACATTTTTTTAACAAAATCTACAAAGTTAAACAAGGTTAAGCAAAACTATGAAAAAGTATTTTATTCTATGGAAAAGGATTACAAGAACAAGCTATTATAATAAATTAGTTATTATTAGGCTTGAATTATATAATTTTATTTATTATACTAATAAATATGCCATGAAATATGGCATATTTAATAAAGAAAAGCTTATAACATTGTTAAAAAAACAAAAAAATATAGCTTCATTTAAAAAAATATAAAAAGAAATAAGTGAAAATAAAAACAAATTTACTGAAGTTAAAAATTAAATTTTTTAAATTTTTAGTCAAGCTGACACTTTATTACAATTATTTTGAGATTTTGATAAAAAATATAAATCAAAAATCCAGTTGTAACCTAGCTAATAATATTATATTTATATAATATATAACCCCAATACAATTTAAAATATATTACATTAAGGAGGAAATTTAAAAATGAGTTTTCAATTACCAAAATTTACACCACCAGATTTTACACAAGATGTTCTT
>NZ_LHUL01000025.1 GCF_001276985.1 Clostridium botulinum | reverse complement strand
CGGACACCTTTAGCTTTACTTATTCACTGTGCAATTTTCAAAGAACATGGTGGGTCTAAATGGACTCGAACCATCGACCTCACGCTTATCAGGCGTGCGCTCTAACCAGCTGAGCTATAGACCCTTAAATGGTGGAGATAAGGAGATTCGAACTCCTGACCCCCTGCTTGCAAGGCAGGTGCTCTCCCAACTGAGCTATACCCCCATATTTAAATTATATTCCATAACTAATAGTTAAGATAATTTATCTTAACTTATTTTAATTATATAAGAGATATTAGTCTCTCAAAATTAAACAGAGAATTCAGCCTTTAGAAAGAATTTTCTTCTTTCTATTCTCCTTAGAAAGGAGGTGATCCAGCCGCAGGTTCTCCTACGGCTACCTTGTTACGACTTCACCCCAATCA
>NZ_LHUL01000024.1 GCF_001276985.1 Clostridium botulinum | reverse complement strand
CTCAGAGATTTACTTGAAGAAAGATAATAACTATCCATGGAGTAGAGCAAGAAGAATGGGTTAAAAAATATGATATTTTCACTAGCAGAAATTATTTTAAAGAACATGATTTGCTAAATGAATTGACGGAAGTAGAGAAAATAAGGAGTGAATTCAATGAGTAAATTGGTCTGTCATATGGGGAAGTACTCCAGGGGTAACGTCTTTGGTATTCAAAAACACAACCAAAGGGAAAATAAAAACTATAGTAATGAAAATGTGGATCTTAAAAAGATACATCTAAATTATGATCTTGCGAATGATTCAACCATTAAATACTTAAATCGGGTTGATGAAATCATTAAAAAGAATAGGACTAATATCGATAGAGCTGTAAGAAAAGACGCTGTTGTATTTGTTGATACCGTAGTTAGCTCAGATAAAGAATTTTTCAATAATCTATCTTCCCAGGAAATCAGGAGATTTTTTGAAGAAAGTTATAAGTATCTAGAAAGTAAGGTTGGTGAAGATAATATTGTGGCTGCTAAAGTTCATATGGACGAAAATACTCCTCATATGCATTTTAGTTTTGTACCAATGAATGAGGACGGTTCACTTAGCTAAACAAACTAATGTAACTTTTTGAGAGAAATTCAAGACGAATTCCCCAAAGTGCTAAAAAGTCAGGGTTTTGACATTGAAAGAGGTATGGAAAAGACATTAAAGAAACATCTTGAACCCTTAGAA
>NZ_LHUL01000023.1 GCF_001276985.1 Clostridium botulinum | reverse complement strand
AAAGAATAATCTTTCTTAGGAAACTCATTATACTAATGAGTACTAGTTTAAAACGAAATCGTAGATTTCTGTAAATTAGCATCTGGTGATTATGGCTTGAAGGTAACACCCGTTCCCATGCCGAACACGAAGGTTAAGCTTCAAAGCGCTGATGGTACTGCAGGGGAGGCTCTGTGGAAGAGTAAGTCGTTGCCAGATGAATATGATTCACTAGCTCAGTTGGTAGAGCACATGACTTTTAATCATGTTGTCCGGGGTTCGATTCCCCGGTGGATCACCAAAGCACTTTACAAAATTGTAAAGTGCTTTTTATTTTTCAATAATATATTTTTATATAGATTATATATTGAAATTATTATGAAATATTATAGTTGTAATGAATGGGGAATTCTTAAGTTTAACATTGGAGAATTATAAATATATACAATGTTACATGAAATAATAAAATAAAAATCTATATTAGTCTCATAATATAGATTTTTATGAATACAAGGGCCTTAGATTTAAATCTTGCCTAGAGCTTCTCTTAATTTAACCCAATCATTTTCATAGATTTTATGAAATTCTTCACTTCTATTGTAGGTCAAAGCTGATGGATGATACATTGGAAATACATATCTATTTAAATTTTCAATAAAATAAATATTACCATGACAATCACCAATGGACTTAAAACTTGTTAGTCTTTTCAAGGGAACATTTCCTAATGTAATTATTAATTTAGGGTTTACTAAATTAATCTCTTCATCAAGGATAGAACTAAATAAGGATATTTCTGAAACCTTAGGTGGTCTATTGCTTATAGATATTCTTCCATTTTTACCTTCTTTGATTTTTATAGGCCTAAAAAAACAAGTATTAGTAATTCTAATAAATTCCCTTTTAAGACCTATAGAATTTAAATATTTTTCAAAGTTTTTACCAGCCATACCTACAAAAGGTTTACCTTCTTCTACTTCATTTTTACCTGGGGCTTCTCCTATGAATAGAATATCACATGGTATAGGTCCGTCACCTGTTATGTAGCCACCTGTTTTATCACCTACATATTCTTCTGAAATATTTTTAATTTTATTCTTTAAAGATTCTTGTATATCCAATTAAAAAAACTCCTTCCTATATATTTATATAAATTTCATTTACTTTTAAATTTACATTATTAGCATAACTATTAATGTAGTTAAATAAGAGTATTCTTTTATTAATTTTAACACCACTAATCTTTTTATGCGTATTTTTTATAAAAGTAATTATTATATAGATAAGATCTTATATAAAATATAATTTAATCTTTATATAAGGTATCTATCATCTACATTAAAATAAATATGATGATATAAATTATATATT
The DNA here is from genome assembly GCF_001276985.1 of Clostridium botulinum. Classification (GTDB taxonomy): domain Bacteria; phylum Bacillota; class Clostridia; order Clostridiales; family Clostridiaceae; genus Clostridium_F; species Clostridium_F botulinum. The sequence continues at coordinate 628 of NZ_LHUL01000023.1, read as the reverse complement.
AAAATTAATCTCATATAAAGAAATATTACCATATACTAGTTAGTCAATAACTTTATCAGGAAACCATAAAAGCAATTATTGCTTAAATAATAAATAATATAAAAATATCCATAATATTTATAGTAGTTATTATGATTTAGATTATAGATATGACATAAAAATTTAGGGTATTATTTAGCTAAAAAATAATAATGTAATGTTTATATTTAAAAAATCATATATAAATGTAATCATATCAATAGTATATAAAAAAAATTTTTTATAATTACAGCAACATCACCAAGTGTATCTACATAAAAAAAACAGAGTAATATGTAAAAAATAAAAGAATAATGCTATTAAATTTATATAAATAGATAAAATTATATTTTTATAGTAATTGAAAATGCTATAATGATACATGTCGCTGAAACGCAGCAACAAATTAAAAAACAAATTTGAAAAAAAGTTCTTGACAAAGAACAACAAATTTGATAAGATATAAAAGTCGCTGAAGCGATGTGGTCTTTGAAAATTAAACAGAGAATTAACAAGAAACATTCTTGTAACAGCCAGTAAGATAAGGTAATATACCTTGTCAATGAATTTGAGAAGAGATTAAACTTTTAAATTTAGAGTTTGATCCTGG
>NZ_LHUL01000022.1 GCF_001276985.1 Clostridium botulinum | reverse complement strand
TTTTCTTCTTTCTATTCTCCTTAGAAAGGAGGTGATCCAGCCGCAGGTTCTCCTACGGCTACCTTGTTACGACTTCACCCCAATCACTAATCCCACCTTCGGCCGCTGGCTCCTTACGGTTACCTCACGGACTTCGGGTGTTACCAGCTCTCATGGTGTGACGGGCGGTGTGTACAAGGCCCGGGAACGTATTCACCGCGACATTCTGATTCGCGATTACTAGCAACTCCAGCTTCATGTAGGCGAGTTGCAGCCTACAATCCGAACTGAGATAGGTTTTATAAGTTTTGCTCCACCTCACGGTCTTGCGTCTTATTGTACCTACCATTGTAGCACGTGTGTAGCCCTGGACATAAGGGGCATGATGATTTGACGTCATCCCCACCTTCCTCCTGGTTACCCAGGCAGTCTCATTAGAGTGCTCAACTTAATGGTAGCAACTAATAACAAGGGTTGCGCTCGTTGCAGGACTTAACCTAACATCTCACGACACGAGCTGACGACAACCATGCACCACCTGTCTCCTTGCCCCGAAGGGCTTCACCTATCTCTAGGCTATGCAAGGGATGTCAAGTCCAGGTAAGGTTCTTCGCGTTGCTTCGAATTAAACCACATGCTCCGCTGCTTGTGCGGGCCCCCGTCAATTCCTTTGAGTTTTAATCTTGCGACCGTACTCCCCAGGCGGGATACTTATTGTGTTAACTGCGGCACAGGGGGAGTTGATACCCCCTACACCTAGTATCCATCGTTTACGGCGTGGACTACCAGGGTATCTAATCCTGTTTGCTACCCACGCTTTCGTGCCTCAGCGTCAGTTACAGTCCAGAAAGCCGCCTTCGCCACTGGTGTTCTTCCTAATCTCTACGCATTTCACCGCTACACTAGGAATTCCGCTTTCCTCTCCTGCACTCTAGATATCCAGTTTGGAATGCAGCCCCCAGGTTAAGCCCGGGGATTTCACATCCCACTTAAACATCCGCCTACGCACCCTTTACGCCCAGTAAATCCGGACAACGCTCGCCACCTACGTATTACCGCGGCTGCTGGCACGTAGTTAGCCGTGGCTTCCTCCTCTAGTACCGTCATTATCGTCCTAGAAAACAGGGCTTTACAATCCGAAGACCTTCATCACCCACGCGGCGTTGCTGCGTCAGGGTTTCCCCCATTGCGCAATATTCCCCACTGCTGCCTCCCGTAGGAGTCTGGACCGTGTCTCAGTTCCAATGTGGCCGATCACCCTCTCAGGTCGGCTACGCATCGTTGCCTTGGTAAGCCGTTACCTTACCAACTAGCTAATGCGCCGCGGGTCCATCTCAAAGCAATAAATCTTTGATAAGAAAATCATGCGATTCTCTTATATTATGCGGTATTAATCTTCCTTTCGGAAGGCTATCCCCCACTTTGAGGCAGGTTACCCACGTGTTACTCACCCGTCCGCCGCTAATCCACTCCCCGAAGGAAGCTTCATCGCTCGACTTGCATGTGTTAAGCACGCCGCCAGCGTTCGTCCTGAGCCAGGATCAAACTCTAAATTTAAAAGTTTAATCTCTTCTCAAATTCATTGACAAGGT
>NZ_LHUL01000021.1 GCF_001276985.1 Clostridium botulinum | reverse complement strand
AGTTGGACAATGATAAGAGATTATGGAGAAACAAATAGTTTTAATTACACACCAACAAAGGCTGGAAAGTATCTGATAGGAATACATGTAAAAGATAAGTATAGTAAAGAAAATTTAGATGATTTTATATATGAGAATTATACAGTAACTGTAAGTAAAGCTAAATTAGAAAAAGTGGAAGTTTCATACGATGGTAATGTAATAACTAATGGAGAAATAGGAGTTGGAAAAAGCTACGTTATAAAAGGATATGGAAATTCTGAAAATGGAGTA
>NZ_LHUL01000020.1 GCF_001276985.1 Clostridium botulinum | reverse complement strand
CTAATCGGCTCCTAGTGCCAAGGCATTCACCATGCGCCCTTTGTAGCTTGACCTTAAAATTGTATTCTTACAAAGGATTTTTATACCTTTAGCTTTACTTATTCACTGTGCAATTTTCAAAGAACATGGTGGGTCTAAATGGACTCGAACCATCGACCTCACGCTTATCAGGCGTGCGCTCTAACCAGCTGAGCTATAGACCCTTATGAAAAACCTTTATGGTCTCTCAAAATTAAACAGAGAATTCAGCCTTTAGAAAGATTTTTCTTCTTTCTATTCTCCTTAGAAAGGAGGTGATCCAGCCGCAGGTTCTCCTACGGCTACCTTGTTACGACTTCACCCCAATCACTAATCCCACCTTCGGCCGCTGGCTCCTTACGGTTACCTCA
>NZ_LHUL01000002.1 GCF_001276985.1 Clostridium botulinum | reverse complement strand
TTCTTCGGCTCCTAGTGCCAAGGCATTCACCATGCGCCCTTTGTAGCTTGACCTTAAAATTGTATTCTTACAAAGGATTTTTATACCTTTAGCTTTACTTATTCACTGTGCAATTTTCAAAGAACATAAGTTGATGTTCCAAATCTATGATTTGGTACAATCACTTAGCTAAACAAACTAATGTTTAACTCCATTTTGAGAGAATGGTCTCTCAAAATTAAACAGAGAATTCAGCCTTTAGAAAGAATTTTCTTCTTTCTATTCTCCTTAGAAAGGAGGTGATCCAGCCGCAGGTTCTCCTACGGCTACCTTGTTACGACTTCACCCCAATCA
>NZ_LHUL01000019.1 GCF_001276985.1 Clostridium botulinum | reverse complement strand
TGGAAGAACACCAGGTTGATAGGTCAGAGATGTAAGCATGGCAACATGTTAAGTTGACTGATACTAATAAGTCGAGGGCTTGACCAAATAAAATTCACTGTGTAATTTTGAGAGAAACAATAAAAAAATTGTTAAATCTCTATTGACAAATTGCAAAAAAGCAATTAAAATGTTAAATATCTGGTGATTATGGCTTGAAGGTAACACCCGTTTCCATGCCGAACACGAAGGTTAAGCTTCAAAGCGCTGATGGTACTGCAGGGGAAGCCCTGTGGAAGAGTAAGTCGTTGCCAGATGGAATATGGATCTTTAGCTCAGTTGGTTAGAGCAACCGGCTCATAACCGGTAGGTCCGGGGTTCGAGTCCCTGAAGGTCCACCATTTGTGGGGGTATAGCTCAGTTGGGAGAGCACCTGCCTTGCAAGCAGGGGGTCAGGAGTTCGAATCTCCTTATCTCCACCATTTAAACAGGCCATTAAGGACTGTTTTTTTATTACTAACAAATTAATGAAATAATATGAAAAAAATATTGACTTTTAAGATTATAAATGATATTCTAATAAAGTCGCAAAAATTGGTCTTTGAAAATTAAACAGAGAATTAACAAGAAACATTCTTGTAACAGCCAGTAAGATAAGGTAATATACCTTGTCAATGAATTTGAGAAGAGATTAAACTTTTAAATTTAGAGTTTGATCCTGG
>NZ_LHUL01000018.1 GCF_001276985.1 Clostridium botulinum | reverse complement strand
ATCGAAGATTTCTGTAAATCAGCATCTGGTGATTATGGCTTGAAGGTAACACCCGTTCCCATGCCGAACACGAAGGTTAAGCTTCAAAGCGCTGATGGTACTGCAGGGGAGGCCCTGTGGAAGAGTAAGTCGTTGCCAGATGAATATGATTCACTAGCTCAGTTGGTAGAGCACATGACTTTTAATCATGTTGTCCGGGGTTCGATTCCCCGGTGGATCACCAAAGCACTTTACAAAATTGTAAAGTGCTTTTTATTTTTCAATAATATATTCTTATATATACTATATATTGAAATTATTATGAAATATTATAGTTGTATAATATGGAGTAGTTTCAAATAAATATGATTATTATATAAAATATAGTTTTACGAGTAAAAGAAGTTCTAGATTTAAATTCTATCTAGAGCTTTTTTAAGATTAATGGAGTTTATAAAAATAGTTATTTTTATAAATATTTAAGGCTATCTTATATTATAATTTTAAAAATATATACAATTTCATGTCAGAAAATCAATAAACCCTTCGTATTAAATAATGAGAAACTTTTTAAGGAGGGAAATGTGTGAAAATAGATGAAGATAATTTTATAACGCAGCTAAAGTATAAAAATTCCAAGGCATTGGATTTTATTGTAGAGGAATATAGTAATATAGTTTTTAAAATTATACGTACTGTATTAAATTCAAATTTTCATTCTCAGTATGTAGAAGAATGCGCAAATGATGTATTTTGGTCTGTGTGGAGTAATATTGATAGTTTTGATGAGAACAAAGGAAACTTTAAACATTGGATTGCTGCTATATCTAAATATAAAGCTATAGATTACAAAAGAAAACTTTTCAAACAAAATAATATTGAATCTATAGATGATCATATATTATGTGGTGATACTAGCATAGAAAAAGATTTTATATTAAATGAAAATAAAGAAGAAATTTTTGAAGTAATGAATTATATGAAAAAAGAAGATCGAGAAATATTTATAAGAAGGTACTTTCTAGATGAAAAGGTAGAAAACATAGCTAAGATTTTGGGAGTGAATAGAAATTTAATAGATAAAAGGCTTTCAAGGGGACGTAAATTTTTGAGGGAAAAACTTATACTTTTGAAAGGAGAAATATTATGAAGGGTAATAAAAAGATTAATTTACAAGAAAAAGAATTATATAAGTTATTTAACGAAATAAAATTTGAAGAAAGTGAGTTAAATAATATGGAGGAAGAAGTAGATATTATTCAAAAGGAGAGAATAAAGAAAAATTTAAATAATAAAATAAAGAGAAAAAATAGGTCTAACAACCTAAAATATACTTCTATTGCCGCAGCTATAACATTAGTATTTTCAATAGGTATTGTTACTACATCACCGACCTTTGCTAAAAATATTCCAGTTTTAAATTCTATAATGCAAACACTAAATAATAAATATGGCAATAGGGGTGATTATGCAAAATACTCTGAAATAATAAATAAATCAGTTTCAAACAATGGAATAACAATTACAATAAATGAAGTAATTGCAGATGACTCAAAATTAGTTATAAGTTATACATTAAAAACTAATAAAAAAATAAAAGATTTAGAAGTATTTGGTCTGGGGGGATTTTTAAAGATAGATGGTAAAACTTTTTCCTCAATGGGGACTTCTTTTGGCCAGTATATAGATGATTATACTTATATAGGTAGTGAGGAAATTCACACTAGTATACCAGAAAATAAAAAATTTAATATTGATGTAAATATTACAGAGGTATCTGATATAAAAGGCAAGTGGAATTTTGCTTTTAGTGCATCAAAAGAAGAAATTTCTAGGGAAAGTACTGTGTTTAAACCAAATCAAAAATTGGATTTGCCAGACAGTAATGGAACTATCCATAAAGTAGTATTTTCACCTATAGATACCTCTATTTTCATAACTGGATATGGTAAGAATAAAAATATAAAAGCAGGACCTAATGGTGGTATGTTTGACTACAATTATTGGATTGCTTTTGATGATACTGGTGTGGAACTTATACCAAAGGGCATTGGAGGGGGCGAATGTGACTTTAATAAAAATACATTTTCTTCTGAAATGCAATATGAAAAGTCTAAAAGTATTCCAAAATATTTAACTATTATTCCTTGCAAAATTACTCCTTTAGGGGGAGGTGGAGTGAAGAGAGATGAGAATGGGAAAGAAATGCCAATTACTATACAAACCAAGAAACCTAAAGAAATAGGCAAAACTATAGATGGTGTATATCCAATAGAGCTTTCTCAAGGTAAAATGGGAAAACTTATAATAAATGATATAAAGACAGAAAATAATAAAACCATAGTTAAATATACAGCTAAAGGAATGGCACCTTACTTTCAAGCACAAGATCTTCTTATAAAAGATGATAAAGGAAAATGTATTGAAATTAAAGATTATATTAGAAGAGCAGATGATCAAAATCCTAATGAATTTACAAAGATATTTGAAGCATTAGATCCTAATAAAAAATATACTATATTTACAAATAACTTTGATAATGTAGAATTTAGAGAGGATCTAAAATTTAAGATTGAGCTTAATAAATAAATAGAAGAAATAAATCCCTAGAATATTAATAAATTAGGGATTTATTTTTTTAGCTATTTATATAATTAATGCTTTTATACTTTAGGGTTATTTAGTTAATTATAGAGAATTTTTATGAATTCTAAATTTAAAATTTTTCATGCGAGTAATTTTCTTAATTATGAGTAATTATAAATAGTGCTTATAATTAGATATATTTTTCATTTTAGTGGTAATTAAAAAGTCTAATAATGAAAACATATTTTATAATAATTTTAACTATTTTTAAGTGATCGAACACAATAATATAAACAACATAACCTTGAGTATCTATAGTAGATAATAGAAGAAATATGAATAAAATTTGAGTAAGAATGAGTTAAATCTATATAAACTACTATAAATATATTTTATATTGAAATATAAATGATATAATAAAATTCGTCCTTGAGACAAGGGCTTGAAAGAAACAAAAACTTTCAAAAGCAAATTTTAAAAAGTTCTTGACAAAGAACAACAAATTTGATAAGATATAAAAGTCGCTGAAGCGATATGGTCTTTGAAAATTAAACAGAGAATTAACAAGAAACATTCTTGTAACAGCCAGTAAGATAAGGTAATATACCTTGTCAATGAATTTGAGAAGAGATTAAACTTTTAAATTTAGAGTTTGATCCTG
>NZ_LHUL01000017.1 GCF_001276985.1 Clostridium botulinum | reverse complement strand
CCAGGATCAAACTCTAAATTTAAAAGTTTAATCTCTTCTCAAATTCATTGACAAGGTATATTACCTTATCTTACTGGCTGTTACAAGAATGTTTCTTGTTAATTCTCTGTTTAATTTTCAAAGACCACATCGCCTCAGCGACTTTTATATCTTACCAAATCTGTTGTTCTTTGTCAAGAACTTTTTTCAGATTTGTTTTTGAAAGCCTTTGTTGCTTTCAGGCCGTTGCCTTAACGACGAGATTTATTCTATCACATTTGTTAATGACTTCTTAGTGTAAAAATTTAATTTGAAGAAATTATATTTATTATTCTACATTTTTTTATAATTTTTAGCTTTTTTCTTATAATGATACACGTGGATATGTTAATATCTAATACTATTTATTTTACTCATAAATAAAGAATTAAAAAAGAATCCATCAGTATTAATATTTTAAAACCAATAGGATTCTTCTATATCTAATATTATACTTATATAGGCATGAGCAGAACTTTTAATATTAAACTACTTTTAATTAGGGAATTACACATACATTATATTCTAAAAATTTTAGATATAACTCTATAAATCTAATATACAAAATTATAAACTATTTACTATATTCTTAAATTCATTTCCCCTTATTTCAAAGTTAGGATACATATCAAAGCTAGCACAAGCTGGTGATAAAGTTATTATATCTCCCTTTTCTGCCATATTATCAGCTACTTTCACAGCTTCCTCCATGCTATTTACTATAACTATTTCCATCTCACATTTTTTATAGGAGATTACTTTTTCAAAAGCTGATTTTATTTTATTTTTCGTATCCCCCATTAATATCAATATTTTAATTTTATCATATCCACCTTCTGCCAAGGGTTCAAAAGGTATCTTTTTATCATATCCACCAGCTATTAATATTACTGGCTTTTCAAAAGAATTTAATCCTGCTAAAGTTCTACTAGGGCTTGATGCTATTGAATCATTATAGTATTTAATCCCATTAACTTCTCTTATAAATTCGCATCTATGTTCTACACCTGAAAAATTTGTAGCTACATATTTCATACTATCTATTGATACATATTTATTTACCATACAAAAAGCTGCTAATAAATTAGCTATATTATGCCTACCCTTAAGCTTTATATCTTTAGAATCACATACTTCTTTTCCTTGTATAGTAAGCTTATTATTTGATAAGCAAGCCCCATTATATACTTTTTCTACAAGACTAAACTTTAAAACATCTCCTAAAGCTTCATTCTCCATCCCATTTGTTAAATCATCATCTTTATTTAATACTAACAAGTTATTACTTGATTGATACTTAAATATATTTTTTTTAGCCCATACATATTCCTCAAAATCTTTATGCACATCTAAATGATTAGGACTTAAATTAGTGATTAAAGAAATCTCTGGTGATACATCCATTGTCATAAGCTGAAAACTTGATAGTTCTAATACAACCATATGGTCTTCCTTCATTTCTTCAATATTAGCAAATAAAGGTGTTCCTATATTTCCCCCTACCCAAGTTCTATAGCCTTCTTTTTTTAACATTTCATACACTAATGTTGTAGTAGTTGTTTTACCATCACTTCCTGTTATACCAAAAACTTTAGCTGGACAATATTTTATAAACTCTTCCATTTCTGATGTAATATAAGCTCCAGATTCTTTTGCCTTAACAAATTCCGGTCTATCTATTCTCATAGATGGAGTTTTAAAAATAACATCATATCCATCTAATTTATCTAAATAATTTTCACCTAATACTAAATCTACACCTATCTCTTCTAATTCAAGACTTATACTTCCTAATTTTTCTCTATGTTTTTTGTCAAAAGCAGTTACTTTTGCACCTAACTTAACTAAAAATTTTATTAAAGGTCTATTGCTTACCCCTATACCTACCACTGCTACTTTTTTATACTTTATAAAATCCTTAAACTTAGAAAAATTGCTTTTCATTTATAAACCTCCAAACTAAGTATTAATCCACCTAATATTATATCACTTTAATTTATTTATAAAACATTTTAAATACTTTTATATTGTAATTATTATAAATAAAAAACATATCATTTTATAGAAAGAACTTTATTAGGAGTTATTATGTCTTTACTAATATCTATTTTAACAATACCATTAATATATATTTCAATATCAGAAATAAAAGACAAAGAAAAATTTTATAAATTAAAACTAATACTTTTATGGTTTTTATGTCACATTTATATAACTATAAATAAATTTTTTATCCTTCCTATTGGAATTTTTATATCTTTTTATATAGTAATGAGGGCAAAAAAAAATTTAAAATCTAAATTTATATCTTTTCTTATAGGTATATTTAGTTTCTTATTAAGTATGTTATGTTATCAAATAAAATCGTAGCAATTATTTTTAATATTCGACAGTAAATTTTTTCTATATAAATTTTTTAATATTTTTTATCATATTATGTTGAAAAACATCATCATACCTGTTATAATATTCTACGTGCCGTAAGAATCTAATATAATTCCCCAAGTTTTATTTAAACATATAACATATCCCCATGATTAAACCCTATTTCATTCTATCAGGTGATTCGGATTCACCTGATTTTTTTGCTTTAATCTGAAAACGTTTATATATTATTTGTTGAAAGTATATAAATTTTTTATACTTTTGATAAATAATTATAATTAAATTAAAGCTATGAATTATAAAATAATATTTTATAATTCATAGCTTTTTAATTTAATAATAAAATTTATATGTTATTAAATTTTATTATTAATAGGTTTTATTTTAAAATTCTAATTTATCTTCTATAAATTTTTCTAGTTCATTTATATTGACTCTTATTTGATTCATAGTATCCCTGTCTCTTATAGTAACCGTATTATCTTCTAATGTATCAAAATCTACTGTTATACAATAAGGAGTTCCTATTTCATCTTCTCTTCTATATCTTTTTCCTATGCTGCCTGCCTCATCATAATCTATATTAAACTTTTTGCTTAACATACTGTAAACTTCTTGTGATTTATCAGAAAGTTTTTTACTAAGTGGCAATACTGCTGCTTTAAATGGAGCCAAAGCTGGGTGTAAATGTAATACATTTCTCACATCTCCACCTTCTAGTTCTTCTTCATCATAAGCATCTACTAAAAATGCTAAAACAACCCTATCCGCTCCTAAAGATGGTTCTATACAATATGGCACATATCTTTCTTTAGTTGCTGGATCTAAATAGTTTAGATCTTCTCCTGAATGCTCCATATGCTTTTTCAAGTCGAAATCTGTTCTATCTGCAACGCCCCATAGCTCACCCCAACCAAATGGAAATAAAAATTCTATATCTGATGTAGCATTACTATAGTGAGATAATTCTTCTTGACTATGATCTCTAAATCTTATATTTTCTTTGTTTATACCTAAATTTATTAAGAAATTCCAGCAATAATCTTTCCAATAATTGAACCATTCTAGATCTGTTCCTGGCTTACAGAAAAATTCTAATTCCATTTGTTCAAATTCTCTAGTTCTAAATGTAAAGTTTCCTGGAGTTATTTCATTTCTAAAAGATTTTCCTATTTGAGCAATACCAAATGGTACTTTCTTTCTAGATGTTCTTTGAACATTTTTGAAATTAACGAATATACCTTGAGCTGTTTCTGGTCTTAAGTATATTTCTGATTTTGCATCTTCTGTTACTCCTTGAAATGTCTTAAACATTAAATTAAATTGTCTTATATCTGTAAAGTTTTTAGCTTTACATTTTGGACATTCTATACCATTATCATCTATATACTGTTTTAATTTTTCATTTGACCAACCATCTGCACTAGCTTTTTCAACACCTTGTTCTGTCATGTGCTCTTCTACTAGTTTGTCTGCTCTAAATCTTGCTTTACATTCTTTACAATCCATTAACGGATCTGAAAATCCTCCTACATGCCCAGATGCTGCCCAAACTTGGCTATTCATTAAAATAGCCGCATCTATTCCAACATTATATGGACTTTCTTGAACAAATTTTTTCCACCAAGCTTTCTTCACATTATTTTTTAGCTCTACTCCTAGTGGGCCATAATCCCATGAATTTGCCAATCCTCCATATATATCGGATCCCGGAAATACAAATCCCCTATTTTTACTTAAAGCAACCACTTTATCCATAGTTTTTTTAAAAGCCATAAAAAGTACCTCCCTAATATTTTGTCATAAAATTTTTAATATAAAAAAGGCTATAGCAACAAAGGGACGACTTAATCGCGGTTCCACCCTTTTTGGCTATAGCCCTACTTTCTAATTAAATACTCAAAAGCTCCCTTCATAATAAACATTGACTGTTTTCACCTACCACAGCCTCTCTTTATAACATTTATTATTACTCTTCTTTATCATCGTATATTATTTACTTTTAATTTATTTTTGTTGTTATTTATAATGATTTGCTATTCATATATAAACTATTCATCTTCAAATGTAACTAATATATTTATAGATTTTAAATTTATTGATTATTAGGTTGTGGTTTCATAGTTGGGAATAGTATAACATCTCTTATAGAATGTGTATCTGTTAAGAACATTATTAATCTATCAATACCTATTCCTAATCCTCCTGTTGGTGGCATACCTACTTCTAATGAAGTTATAAAGTCGTCATCCATCATATAGGCTTCATCATCACCTAATTCTCTTTCCTTTAATTGTTGCATGAATCTTTCTTTTTGAACTATAGAATCATTTAATTCAGAATATGCGTTACATACCTCTCTTCCAAATACAAAACCTTCAAATCTTTCAGTAAATGCTTCATTTCCTCTTTTCTTCTTTGTAAGAGGTGAATTCTCTACTGGATAATCACAAATAAAAGTAGGTTGCATTAACTTATCTTCACAGAATTCCTCAAATAATCCTATAAGTACATCACCTTTTGTGCAATCCTTTAATTCTTTTTTAAACTCTATATGTTTTTCTTTTGCGATTGTTCTTGCCTCGATGTCATCTTTTATAGTGTTAAAATCTACTCCTGCATATTCCCTTACAGCATCTACCATAGTTAATCTTCTCCATGGTGGTGTAAAATCTATTTCTGTTCCTTCATATTGAACTTTAGTTGTACCTAGAACTTTTTCACATATATATGCTATCATATTTTCTGTTATTTCCATCATATCATTGTAATCTGCATAAGCTTCATATAATTCTATAACTGTAAATTCTGGATTATGTCTTATATCCATTCCTTCGTTTCTAAAGTTTCTACCAATTTCATATACTTTTTCAAATCCACCTACTATTAATCTTTTTAAATATAATTCAGTAGCTATTCTAAGATACATATCTATATTTAAAGCATTATGATGAGTAATAAATGGTTTAGCTGCTGCTCCCCCTGCTATTGGTGATAATATTGGTGTTTCTACTTCTAAAAATCCCTTATTATCCAAATACTCCCTCATGGTTTTAATTATGGCTGTTCTCTTCATAAAAGTATCTCTAACATCTTGGTTTATTATTAAATCTACATATCTTTGTCTATATCTTAAATCTGGATCTTTTAATCCATGCCACTTTTCTGGTAATGGTCTTAAAGATTTACAAACTAACTGAAAATCTGTTATGTGTATTGATGTTTCTCCTGTTTTTGTTTTAAAAACTGTTCCTGTTACACTTATTATATCACCTATATCAAAAGTCTTATATTCTTTAAGTTTTTCTTCTCCTACATCATTTATCTTTATGTATAATTGAATTTTTCCATATCTATCATGTATATCTGAAAATCCAGCTTTTCCATGAACTCTTTTTGACATAAGTCTTCCTGCTACTGTAACAGTTTTTTCTTCTAGATCTTCATAGTTTTCCTTTACTTCTTTTGAAGTATGGGTTCTTTCAACCTTATAAACATCAAACGGATCTTTGCCATTAGATTGAAGTTCCTTTAACTTTTGAAATCTTTCCTTCATTAATTCATTTGCTTGTTCTTCAAAACTGTTCATCACGTTATCTTCCTTTGACACTATAAACGCCCTCCAATACTATGCTCTATTAACCTCTAATATTTCATATTTACTAACACCATCTGGAACTGCTACTTCTATTATATCTCCAGCTTTTTTACCTATTAATCCATGTCCTACTGGTGATTCATTAGATATTTTATTATTCATAGGGTCAGCTTCAGCAGAGCCTACAATTATATATTCAACTTCTTCATCAAATTCATAATCTTTAACTTTTACTATAGAACCTACACTCACTACATCTTTAGGCACTTCATTTTCATCAACTATACTAGCATTTTTTAGCATATTTTCTAGTTGTATTATTCTACCTTCTACAAAAGCTTGTTCATTTTTAGCTTCATCATATTCTGAATTTTCGCTTAAATCACCAAATGAAAGAGCTACTTTTATTTTTTCTGTTATTTCTTTTCTTTTTACCGTTTTAAGAAATTCTAATTCTTCTTCTAATTTCTTTACCCCTTCATAAGTCATAACATATTTTTTTGCTTCGCTCATGCTATTCTCCCCTTTATTTTGTTACTATTTATATATTATGATACATTCTTAACATTATAACATAAAAGAAACATTTAAGTAATTATAAAACAGGTAATTTATCCTGTCAACATTTCAGTATTCCTTACTTTCATCTAATTATTTTTACTATATCTTTATTAAACATTATTTTATCTAATACAATACCATTATATCTTATTGCTTCTTCTACATTCTTTTTATCCATTTGACAGAGTATTGCACCTAATAACTCTGGATTAAAATTTAAATTAGTTTTCCAAGGAACTTTGTATATTATATTATTTATGTTACAATTGCCTTTATTTTTATAAATTTTACTATTATTAATATACCATACTGGGATGTCTTTCATAATTTCTACATCTTTAGTTGTTATTATAAAATCTGCTTTACTAAAAGAGGCTTTTGTATCTTTGGTTATAATAGGTGTTATTCCATAATTAGCTATTATATAATCATTTAAATTTGCTAATTTATTTAAATCCTCAGAAACTAGTATTATGTACTTTGCTTCTTTAGAAACACAATTTATAATATTAAAAACATATTCCTCTTTTGCATCAAATATTACTATGCAACTATTTCTTATGGTTTTACCCTTTAACCTTAATACAGTTTTTATACTTTCACATACAGATAAAGCAAACAATTCCTTTTGAAAACTATTTAATAAATAATAATCTAAAAATCTAAAAGTTTTTGGCGCTAACACAAAATCTTTATGTCTTGAATATTTTATACTTCGTTTTATATTTTTATGATAAGCTTTTTCATTAAAATTTGGAGATATTCTCACTTTGGATATTACTAAATTTAATTCCTCTATGAAACAATTTCCTCTAAAATGTGTTAAAAACTCATCTTTTATTTTAAATATAAAATTATTTTTATTATAGTCTTTTATTATATTAGAGCTTATATCTATTATTGGCTTCATTATTTCACCATAAAAATTGATTACAATATATTTTTATGTAAATATTTATTTAAAATTCCCTTAATGTTTCTCTATACTTAATTAATTCTTCTAACACTTTATCAGGATCTTTCTCCATATTTACTTTATCCTTTATATCAGTGCAATTTTTAAGGCCTTTTACATATACTGCCACATGTTTTCTCATCTCTCTTACTGCCTTATGCTCTTCAAAATACTCTAATGATTTTTTATAATGATTTATACATATGTCTATTCTTTCTTGTGGAGTAGGATAATATACATGTTCTCCCTTAATTTTTTCATTTATTTGCTTAAATATCCATGGATTACCTTGTGCACCCCTTCCAATCATTATACCATCACAATATGTTTTATTTATCATTTCTAAAGCATCTTCTGATGAGAATACATCTCCATTGCCTATCACAGGTATGCTTACAGAATTTTTTACTTTTGATATTATTGCCCAATCTGCCTTTCCTTCATACATTTGCTCTCGTGTTCTACCATGAATAGTTATAGCATCAACTCCAGATTGTTCCATTATTTTAGCAAACTCTACCGCATTAATATTATTTTTGTCAAAACCTTTTCTAAACTTAACTGTAATAGGTTTTTTAGCTACTTTTTTCATAGCTTTTATTATTTCCGATGCTAATTTAGGATCTTTCATAAGTGCAGAACCATCACCATTTTTAACTATTTTAGGTGCTGGACATCCCATATTTACATCTAATATACATACATCATCATTATTATTAAAAAATTCTACTGCATTTGCCATTATCTCTGGTTCATGACCAAATAATTGCAGTGCTACTGGTTTTTCTTTATTTGATATTACACATAATTCTTTTGTATTATTACTTTCATAATATAATGCTTTAGCACTTACCATTTCAGTGTAAACCAAACCACATCCTAATTCTTTACATATCTCTCTAAAAGCTATATCTGTAAATCCTGCCATAGGTGCTAAAAATACATTATTATGAAATATAAGATTTCCTATATTCATATAATCACCTTATTTATTTTTTTCATATATTACTCTTAATCCTTCTAAGGTTAAAATAGCATTTATTTCATCAATACTTTTTGATTCTTCACTAATTAATTTAGCAAAACCTCCTGTAGCAACTACAAAAGGTTCCTCTTCCCCTAGATCCATCATTTCCTTTTTCATTTTTGACACTATATAATCTACTTGCCCAGCATAACCATAAATTATTCCAGATTGTATACTAGCTACAGTATTTTTACATATTACTCCAGGAGTTTTTACAAGTTCTACCCTTGGTAATTTAGCTGCTTTATCAAATAAAGCATCTGAAGAAATTTTTATACCTGGACATATAGTTCCACCTAAATAATTGGCTTCTTTTGTTACAGCACAAAATGTAGTAGCTGTTCCAAAATCAATAATTATTAATGGTTTTTTATAAATTTCATGAGCTGCTACTGCATTAACAATTCTATCTGCTCCAACTTCCTTTGGATTATCATATTTTATGTTTATACCTGTTTTTACTCCAGGCCCTACTATTATAGGTTTTATATTAAAATATTTTGATATCATATGTTCTAAAGAATACATTATATTAGGAACTACAGAGGATATAATTACTCCTTCTATATCAGAAAAACTTAAATTATTATGTGAAAATAATTCTATTACTTGTATTCCATATTCATCTGCTGTCCTTTTATTATCTGTAGCCAATCTCCAGTTTGCTATTAATTCTTTATTTTTATATATACCTAAAACTATATTAGTATTTCCTACATCTAAAACTAAAATCATATAAAGCACCACCTTAATAAGCAAAATAGGGTCTTAAATACAATGAAAGAGCAGCCTTGCCGCTGCCCTTTATGCTTGATTTAATGTCAATTTAATAATTTTATTTTATCAGTTCAAATTATTTTGTCAAGTTAATACTTCTATTATATTAATGTTAGAATAGTCCAACTATATTGCCATCTGATAATACATTCATATTGTTAGCTGCAGGTTTCTTAGGTAAACCTGGCATAGTCATAACATTTCCTGTTAACACAACTATAAATCCAGCTCCATTGGATATTCTAACTTCTTTGACATTAATTCTAAATCCACATGGTCTTCCTAATAGTTTAGCATCATCTGATAAAGAATACTGAGTTTTTGCCATACATACAGGCTTTTTATCTAAATCTAATTTTTCTATTTCAGATATTTGCTTTTCTGCCTCTTTAGAATAATCTACCCCTTCTGCTCCATATATTTCCTCGGCAATTGTTTCTATTTTTTGTTTTATACTAAGAGTTTCCTCGTATATAGGATTAAATTTACTTTCTTTATTTTCTATGGTATCTAAAACTTTATCAGCTAATTCTAAGCCACCATTTCCACCTTTTTCCCATACCTCTGCTATAGACACTTCTGCACCTAATTCTTTACAATATTTTTTTATAAATTCTATTTCTTCTTCTGTATCTGATATAAATTTATTTATAGCAACTACTGCTGGTACACCAAACTTATTAACATTCTCTATATGTTTCCCTAGATTTTTTATACCCTTTGATAGGGCTTCCATATTTTGTTCCTTTAGATTTTCCTTAGGAATGCCACCATTATATTTTAAAGCTCTTACTGTAGCTACTATAACTACACAATTTGGTTTTAAATTAGCTTTTCTACATTTAATATCAAAAAACTTTTCTGCTCCTAGATCTGCTCCAAAGCCTGCCTCTGTTATTACATAATCTCCTAATTTTAAGGCCATCTTTGTTCCCAATATACTATTACATCCATGAGCTATATTAGCGAAAGGTCCACCATGTATAATAGCCGGAGTATTTTCTAAAGTTTGAACTAAATTAGGTTTTATAGCATCTTTCATTAATAATGCCATAGCTCCCTGAACCTCTAAATCTTCGCAGTATATAGGTTTCCCCTCTGTACTATAAGCTACTAATATTTCTCCCATTTTATTCTTAAGATCCATAAGATCTTCTGCTAAACATAATATAGCCATAATCTCTGAAGCTACAGTTATCATAAATCCATCTTCTCTTGGAAATCCATTTATTTTTCCACCTAAGGCTACAATTACATTTCTTAAAGCTCTATCATTCATATCCATAACTCTTTTAAAGAGAATTCTTCTTTGATCAATCTTCAAAATATTCCCTTGATGAATATGGTTATCTATAGCAGCAGCTAATAAATTATTAGCTGAAGTAATAGCATGCATATCACCTGTAAAATGAAGATTTATATCTTCCATAGGTACAACTTGAGAGTATCCTCCTCCAGCTGCACCTCCTTTTATACCAAATACAGGTCCCAAAGAAGGTTCTCTTAATGCTATAACCGCTTTTTTATTTTTCTTCCATAAGGCTTGCCCTAAACCTACTGTAACTGTGGATTTTCCTTCTCCTGCTGGAGTAGGATTTATAGCTGTAACTAAAATTAGTTTTCCATCTTTTTTATCTTTATTTCTCTTTAAAACATCTAATGAAATTTTACATTTATATTTTCCATATAAATCTATATCTTCTTCTGTTAACCCTATCTTCTCAGCTATATTTTTTATATTTTTCATTTTAGATTCTTGTGCTATTTCTATATCGGATTTAAACATTTATATATTCCCCCTTAGTTATAATACGGACCCTATTAATTATTTTTGTGTAATTGAATAATTATTTATTCGCTGTTTAATAATTTTTTAATTCTACTCTATCACCCATTTCATAGAAATTACTTTTATTATTAATTATATCATCTTATATTAGTTTTAATATGTAAAAAAGAGCAGATGATAAAACATCTACTCTTTTATTCTAACTATTTTTAAATATTTCTTCAAATTCATCTGCCTCTAATTTTTCTTTTTTAAGTAATTCTTGTGCTACAGCATGTAATTTAGATATATTTTCATTTAAAAGTCTTTCTGCTTCATTATATCCAGTATCTATTAATTTTTTTATTTCTTGATCTATTTTATAGGCCACATCCTCACTGAAGTTTCTTCCCTTTCCAAGATCTCTTCCTAGGAAAACTTCATCATGTCCTGATCCAAAAGCTATTGGTCCTAACGTATTGCTCATACCATAATCCATGACCATTTTTCTAGCTATTGTCGTAGCTCTATCTATATCATTTTTAGCTCCTGTGCTTATGTCTCCTATAATTAACTTTTCCGCTACTCTTCCGCCTAATAAGCCTACAATTTCATCTTCTAATTTAGATTTAGACATATATGAGCTATCCTTTTCTGGTAAATGCATAGTGTATCCACCTGCCATGCCTCTTGGAACTATACTTATTTGATGAACTGGATCTGCATGAGGAAGAAGTTTCATGACAACAGCGTGACCGGCTTCATGATAAGCGGTTAATTTTCTATCTTCTTCATCTATTACTCTGCTCTTCTTTTCTGGTCCTGCTATTACTCTTGTAACTGCTTCTTCTAGATCTTCCATATCTATTAATTCTTTTCTCTTTCTTACTGCTAAAAGTGCAGATTCATTCATTAAATTTTCTAAGTCTGCCCATGTAAATCCTGGTGTTCTTTTAGCAAGTATTCCCAAGCTTATCTCTTCTGCTAAATGTTTATTTTTTGAGTGAACCTTTAATATAGCTTCTCTACCTTTTACATCTGGTGCTCCAACAACTATTTGTCTATCAAATCTTCCTGGTCTTAATAAGGCTGGATCTAATATATCTGGTCTATTTGTTGCTGCGATCATTATTATACCCTCATTAGCACCAAAACCATCCATTTCAACTAATAATTGATTTAAAGTTTGTTCTCTTTCATCATGGCCACCACCTAAACCAGCACCTCTTTGTCTTCCTACCGCATCAATTTCATCTATAAAAATTATACAAGGTGAATTCTTCTTAGCTTGCTCAAATAAGTCTCTAACTCTAGAGGCTCCAACACCTACAAACATTTCGACAAAGTCTGAACCTGATATACTAAAAAAAGGTACTCCTGCTTCTCCTGCAATAGCCTTAGCTAAAAGAGTTTTACCTGTTCCTGGAGGTCCTACTAATAATACTCCTTTAGGTATTCTAGCTCCCATATCTATATATCTTTTAGGAGACTTAAGAAAATCTACTATTTCTGCTAACTCTTCCTTCTCCTCATCAGCCCCTGCAACATCATCAAAAGTCACTTTTTTCTTATCCGGTGTGGCCATTTTGGCTTTGCTTTTTCCAAAGTTCATAACATTTCTATTTCCGCCACCACCCTGTGCTTGTTGCATAAACATAAACCAAAATCCTAAAAGCATTAAAACTATTAGTATCATAGGTAAATATTGTACCCATATAGGTACTGATGCTGGTTTAACATAAACTTCTTTTACTTCTCCATTTTTAGGATGCTCATTTATAAATTGAAACAATCTTTCTGAAGGAACTATCGTTTCATATTGTTTGCCATCTTTTAATGTTCCAACTACTGTCATTTTATCATCTTTAACTTGAAAACTTTTAATTTCATTTTGTATCCAACTTTTTTGAAATTCACTAAAATTAATAGCTGTAGAGTTAGTTCCAGTTCTAACAAGCATTAAAGATGAAAATATAACTAATATAAGAACAACAATCCAGGCCGTTGCACTTGAAAATTTTTTCATATTTGGCCACCCTCACTTTCTAGTTTTATACTGTAAAATTGTATCATAACAAAAATTTGTTTACAATAAATTGAATATTAATTATTTATAAACTTCCTCCTTTAGTATTCCAATGTATGGTAGGTTTCTATACTTTTCAGCAAAATCTAATCCATATCCTACAAGGAAATAATCAGGAACATTAAAACCTAAATAATGAACATCAATTTCTGCCTTTCTTCTTTCTTCCTTATTAAGCAAGCAAGCTATATTTATGCTAGCAGGCTTTCTCGCACGCAAATTTTCTAATAAATATTTTAATGTTATACCAGAATCTATTATATCTTCTACTATAAGAATATCTTTCCCTTCTATTTCAAAATCTAGATCCTTCAATATTCTAACTACTCCCGAGGATGTGGTAGAATTTCCATAGCTAGACACTGCCATAAAATCCATAGTACAAGGTATAGTTATTCTTTTTAGTAGATCTGCCATAAAAGGTACAGATCCCTTTAATATACCTACCAGCATTAAATTTTTACCATCATAATCCTTACTGATTTGATCTCCTAATTCATTTATTTTGCTTTGTATTTGTTCTTCAGATATAAGTATTTTTTCTATGTCCCTACTTATCAAATCCATTTGCTTCCCCTCTTTCAACAGTTATTTCTAATACATTCTTTGTATTTTTATCTATTTTAAAATTATTGCCTGTTCTACAACCTATAATCCAAGCTATTTCTTCCCCAAAACATACAAGTTTTAACTTATCTCTTTGCTCTCTGGGTATTTTTGAATCTATAAAAAAATCTTTTAATTTTTTACTACCTTTCATCCCTAAAGGAGTAAACTTATCTCCATTTTTTCTATTTCTTAAATAAATTTTTTCATTACTTACTTTATCATAATCAAAATACTGTATATATTTATTATCATTTATATTATAATTATGATCTTTTATAGAATATATTTTTAAATTAATATTTAAATCTTCTACTTGATTAAATCCTATTTTAAGTTCACACTGAACATTATTTACCTTCTTTATAAAATTATCTTCTTTATATAAATGTATATCTCCATAAATATTTTCAGCTTTTATATTGCTAGGCAAGTTTACAAATTTACCTGTTGTATTTAAACTTAATTCTAAAACATCATATATATTCCTCATTTCAAGATTATATAAGTTTTGGTTTATATAAAGTATAGCCTCTCTTAATATTCTAGTTGAAATACTTTCATGCTCTAAAAAAGCTCTCTTATCTATTATTACCCTTTGTAATTTTTTAGTACAATATCTTTCAAATTTATCTTTTGATACTTCTTCTAAATAGTTATTGTCTTTAGAAACTATATTAGAAAATCTACATAAAGTATTTACTATATCTTCATTAAAATTATCTTTTATATAAGGTATCAATTCTAATCTAATTCTATTTCTTGTATATATGCTTTGTAAATTTGTCTTATCTATTCTAGGATTTAGCTCATATTTATCACAATAATTTTCTATATCTTCTCTTAATACATTTATTAAAGGTCTTATATATAAATCATCTCTTATTGGGTTTATACCTATTAATCCCTGTAATCCTGTTCCTCGCATTATTCTCATAAGTACAGTTTCTGCTTGATCATTTGCATTATGAGCTGTTGCTATTTTTTGAGCACCTAGTTCTTTCCTCAAATAGTTAAAAAAATCATATCTTGCTTCTCTTCCTGCACTTTCACTGGAAATTCCTTTTTCTTTAGCTATCTTATCCATATTTATTGTTTTAGAAAAAAATCCTAAATTATTCGTATAACAAAAATTCTCTACATATTTTTCATCAGCATCTGATTCTGCTCCTCTAACACCATGATTTATATGAGCCACATATATATCTTTTATTCTTAATTGATTTTTTAATAAACATAACATATGTAAAAGACACATAGAATCTGGTCCGCCGGATACTCCTACTATTATTTTGTCATTAGCTTCAATCATATTATATTTTTTTATAGTATTTATAACCACATCTTTCATAAAAACACACCTTATACCTTTATATTAAAACATTATACCATAAAAATACTCTAATCATTATACTTTTAGCAGGGTTTTATATAAAAAAAAGAGAATATTTAAACAAATTAAGTATTTACTACCTAACTTTATATTCTCTTTCTATATTTTAGTATAAACTATACACTTTTTGCACTATTGCAGTCATATCATCCTTTACCTTACCTTTGCTTAATTTTTTAGCATTTTCTATTAACTCTTCGCTTATTTCTTTAGGATTGTTTAATGTGGTGTTTTTTAAGAATTCTACTACCCATTCTACTTTGCCTGCAGAACTACTTTCATAATCTAAAACACCATCACTTACCATTACTATTATATCTCCATTTTTTAAATCTCTTGTTTCAATATCAATATCTACTTTATCCAGAACCCCTATTGGTAATGTTTTAGATCTGATAGTATATACCTCAGTTCCTCGCTTTATAAAACTAGCCACTGCACCTACCTTCATAAAATCTATTTTTCCTTCATATAAATCTATATTTGATAAATCTACGGTTGAAAATTTTTCATCCTGAGAAAACTTTATGCTCATTATAGAATTTATTGTATTTATAGCTGTAATCTTACTAAATCCTGACTGGGCAAATCTTTCAATAAGTTCAACTACTGCACTACTTTCTTGAACTGCTTGAGGCCCTGACCCCATACCGTCACTTATTATGGTCATATAACTACCACTTTGTAATTTCCCAAAAGAGTAACTATCCCCATTACATTGTTCTCCATCTTTTGCCATCTTATTAACATAAGAGGCTACATGATATTTAGGCGTTTCCTCAAAAATTATATTACAGTCATTATTTTTTAAATCTAAGTTACAACTTTCATTAGCCACGCACATTAATTTACCTGTAACCTTATTTATTAGTGGTAATATTTCCTTTACACATTTCTGTTTCCCTGTACAAGCATCTATTTTTAAATTTATTATAAGTCTTCCATTTTCATTATTATAACAAAATATATCTTTATATTTTATATTATTTTTATTTAACATTCTTCTAATATCTTTTTCTGTTAAATTACTAAATCTAATACTTTGCCCAAATTCCTTTGTAATTTCTTCAACAGAATAAGCCATCGTGTTTATTTGATTAGCCAACACTTCTCTACACTCACTAAGTCTTTTTTTCCACATTTCATTTATTATATAATTATTCGCTATATCTTCTGTATTATTAATAAGTTGGGTTCTCTTTACACATTTTCTTTCTATTTCATAAGGAAGTTCTTTTTTATTTTCTTGGTAATTTTGTATTAACTCGCCTAAAGCATTATAAGTATAATATCCTTCTCTTTTCCAACATATATGATTCATATTACAACTACTGCAAACTCTATCTGCTAAATTTTCTATTAATGCACCACTTTTATTTTTCATAGCTAATTTTTCATTGTCCACTAATTTCTCCAATATATTACCCATATTATATAATACATCAGAAAAATTACCCAATTTGTCTGTAATAATACCTTTAATCTTATCCATGTAGTTTTCTTGTAAATTTTTTTGTTTCTTTTGATAATCTAATTCATACTCCATTTTCATATATATTTTATTAGGTATTATATAAAATAAAGTTAAAGATATTAACACTTCTATTATTTTAAAATCATAGTTAATATTAGAGTAAAATTTTAATATTAAAAAGCTAACCAGATAAGATATGCCAGTCATCAGCTTACCTGTTTCTTTGAAAACTCCAGATATAAGCCCACATAATCCATATATAGAAATATAAATCATCATGTTGTTAGAACTTAACCCTGATATAGCTCCCATAGCTACACCAATAGCTGAGGCACTAGTACTTCCTTTTACATATCCTATAATTAATATCATAGTAATAGATATTAAATTCATTAAATTTATTCCTGCTATATTAGCTCCCCAAGTTCCGGAAACCACAAGAGATAATGTAATAGCCATACTTACTATTTCTTCATTAGAATATAAATGACTAGTATTCATATTCTTAAAACATAAAATTGAATAATTAATAATATAATATATTGGGAAGATACAGCCTATTTCAAAAGTAGCTCCTAACATGGCCATAGTTGTTGAAATTTTAGTAACAAAAATTTTATATGTGAATATTTCTAAATATATAATCATACATATAATTATAGTATTTTTTTTATCTTCTACATTTTTGAATACATAGGATAAAAGTGTTATAGTTACTACCTCTAACATATTTAAAGATATATACCCTATATTATTTATTAAAGATATATATCCTACGATAGAGCCAACCGCTGATATAAATAAATATTTATTATATTCTTTCTGTCTAGATATAGATAATAAAAAAGCTATCCCAAAAGGAGCCATGTTATTAATAAAAATTACTCTACTTACTAGAAATGAACTGATAAAGAAAATAATCATATTTACAATAGAGCTAAAATTAATAGACTTTTTATACTTTTGCTTGTCTATTTTTTTTAATCTTTGGTATGGTAAAAGTTCTGCACCATATTGCATAATAATTAATCACCCCCATTAAGTTACTTCTCAATTATATCAAGGGCGTTTGGAAATAATTGTCATAAGCTGAAGCCATATCTAATTTTTTTTAGGACATTTCTTTCTAATATTTTTTATAATTATTTTTTTTAGACATTTATAGGAAAAATAATACAGTAAATAAAATAATCTAATATTTAATGAAAAATATAAATAGAAAAAATTCATATTTTTATGCTTATGGTATTAATATGTACTTAATAAAAAGTTTAGTGCATTTTTTATAGAAAATATAATATATTATAAAAAGAGAGATTCTATTTAAATAGAATCTCTCTTTTTATGTGGTAGCGGAAATAGGACTTGAACCTACGACACTTCGGGTATGAACCGAATGCTCTAGCCAGCTGAGCTATTCCGCCAAAAAATAATTGGTTGCGGAGGCAGGACTTGAACCTACGACCTTCGGGTTATGAGCCCGACGAGCTACCAACTGCTCCACTCCGCGACATTAGTGTTAAATATTAAAATTTAAGCTAATCTATCTTGTCAAAAAATAATTGGTTGCGGGAACAGGACTTGAACCTGCGACCTTCGGGTTATGAGCCCGACGAGCTACCAACTGCTCCACCCCGCGACATTGGTGCTGAAGACCGGAATCGAACCGGTACGGGCTGTTAGGCCCGCAGGATTTTAAGTCCTGTGCGTCTGCCAGTTCCGCCACTCCAGCACATTATGTATTATATAATATTTTAAGGAAATGGTAGCGGAAATAGGACTTGAACCTACGACACTTCGGGTATGAACCGAATGCTCTAGCCAGCTGAGCTATTCCGCCACAATGGTTGCGGGGGCAGGACTTGAACCTACGACCTTCGGGTTATGAGCCCGACGAGCTACCAACTGCTCCACCCCGCGATATTGGTGCTGAAGACCGGAATCGAACCGGTACGGGCTGTTAGGCCCGCAGGATTTTAAGTCCTGTGCGTCTGCCAGTTCCGCCACTCCAGCACATTATTTTGTTTTATGTTTATGTCTCATCGCTGACGACATAAATAATTATATCCCACAAACTTTACTATGTCAACACTTTATTTCATTTTTTTTATACATTTTTTAAAATAAATAAAAAGGCCCCTAAGGCCTTTTATTTTAATAGCTTTTCTTACTTCCTCTACCTCTAGAGTCTTGATGTTTTTTCAAATCTTGGAATCTTTCTTCACTATCTTTTAAGAATTTAGATAATCTATCTTCAAAATTTGCTTCATTCTTTTTAGGTTTTTCTCTTGACCAATCAATTTCTGCTGGTTTACAAGATTTTTTCTGTTGCATAGCTTGCTTAATAGATAAACTTATTTTTCCTTTATCATCTATGGAAATAACTTTAACCTTTACTTTATCTTGTTCTTTTAAGTATTCTCTAATGTCTTTTACATAGCTATCTGACACTTCTGATATGTGCACTAAACCTGTTTTACCTTCAATTTCAACAAAAGCTCCAAAATTTGTAATGTTAACTACTGTACCTTCAAGTATACTACCTGCATTCAAAGTCATATTAATAAGACTCCTCCTTAATAAATAATGTATATATAATTTAAATTTAAAAACGATTTTATTATTGTGTGTTGTTTATTACAGGAGTCTCCCCTTTCTTTATAAGCCTTAATCTCTCTCTAGCCAATTTTTCTATGTAATCTTTTGATTTAGATAATTTGACTTCATCCTGTAATTTTTGATTTTTTTCTTTTACTTCTTTTAATTCTATTTTCTTTTCACTTATTTGGTCCCTAATTTTATGCATAGTTATTTGCTGATTTATAAAAATGACTGTACTATAAACTATAGCCAAGAAAAATATTAACTTCTTTACATTAATTTTTTTCATAATATAACTTCCCTTTATAAAATATAAACCTTATAGTTATATTTTATTATATTTAAAATTTTCTTCAAGTTATTTTTGCAAATTATATTAAAAATTAATGCATTTTATTAGATTTTATTTTATATATAAGTATTTTAAAGGGATAAACTATTATATTAATTGATATTCTAAAAAATTTATTTATGTTTTGGACAACATAAATAAATATAGGATTTAAATATTTGCTTATAAAAAATATATATATGTATAATCCTATAGCAATCCATAGGTATACATACACCCCTATAAAGGCACAATCATTATATAACAAAAATATGAATATTACTATAGCAGCTAAACACCAAAATAATATATCTTCAATAATTTTTATAATAGGGCTTAAATTTTTATCCATCCTTATACTTCTGTAAATATCAAAAAAAACACCTGTTATTAAGCCAGATAGAAAACTAAAAATTAATAATCCCAATTGTTTGCTTATAGATATAACCATAATATACAAATCTCCTACTTAAATAGTTTTGAAAATATATTGCTCCTGTTGGCTTTAGATTCATTATTAAGATAAGTACAAGAATTTATAGTTCCTACTATCACAACATCTCCATTTTGTACATCCAATTTATTCATTTTTAAATTTGATCCTTTTATATCTAAATCTCCTAGGGTTGTCTTTAACATAATTTCCTCTTCATTAAAACTTATAACTTCATTGATGCCGCTTAAAATTAACTTTTTTCTGCTCTCTAAATTTAAATTACTTATTTTATCATCATTTTTAAATTCTTTCTTTTCCATAAATATCCCCCTCTACTTATAAATAATATATGCTTATTCATTATTGTATATTACTATAAAATAAAAGGTTCTAAAAAATCGTATTGTAAAAATTTTTTTAGAACCTTTTATTTTGAAACTTATATAATTTTGTACATATTTTCAGCATCTTCTTTTTTTACATGCTCTAAAACAGATATTATTTCATACTTCATAGTTTTATTAGCATATTGTATTTCTAAGATATCTCCCTCTTTAACTTCAGTACCTGGTTTAGCTATTTTAGAATTAACAAAAACTCTTTCATTTTCACAAGCCTCTTTAGCTACAGTTCTTCTTTTTATTATTCTTGAAACTTTAAGAAATTTATCTAAGCGCAAATCCTTTCCCCCTTAACTTTATATAAATAAACAAAAAACCCAGATTAAAACCTAGGTTTTTTATATTTATTATTTATTTTTTGTTTACTTTTTCTTTTAGTTCTTTTCCTGCTTTGAAAACAGGTGCTATTGATGCAGGTATAGTTATTTCTTCTTTAGTTCTTGGATTTCTACCTACTCTTTCAGCTCTTTCCCTAGTTTCAAAAGTACCAAAGCCAACTAATTGAACTTTTTCTCCACCTTCTAATGCTTCTTCAACACTTTCTATAAATGCCTTTAAAGCTGTTTCTGCATCCTTTTTAGTTAATTTTGATTTTTCTGCCATGCTTGTAATTAATTCTGATTTATTCACTTTTGTTACCTCCTTAAAATTAAGTAGTTGCCTACTTAAAGTTTTATACATTATTCGCATACTAGCTTATTCTTCACTTATTATAAAAATCCTTCTTTAAATGTGCTTTTTATTTAAATAAGTGAATTTATTTATTTTTCGCTTCCTTCCATAATTTATCCATCTCCTCTAAAGACATATTATCTAATTGTCTGCCCATAGAGATTGCTTCATCTTCTATGTATTGAAAGCGATTTATAAATTTATCTATACTATAATTTAAAGCATTTTCAGGGTCAATGTCAAGAAATCTTGCTACATTTACCACTGAAAATAATAAATCACCTATTTCTTCTAATATTTTTACCTTATTTTTGCTTTTATATACATCTTCTATCTCTTTATATTCCTCTATAATTTTTTTCATAGCATCTTCTATATTATCCCAATCAAAACCTACTTTTGAAGCTTTCTTTTGCACTTTATCTGCTCTCATTAAAGCTGGTAATGTTTTAGCAATGTGCCTTATGCTATCCGTGTAAGTTTCAGTTCCTTGTTCTTTACTCTTTATCTTATCCCAATTCTCTAAAACTTCAATTGAATTATTTATCTCTAAGTCGCCAAAAACATGAGGATGTCTATTAATCATTTTATCACATATAGACTGTATTACATCTTTTATTTCAAAAAAACCATCTTCTTTTCCAATTTGAGAATGAAAAACTACTTGTAAGAGCACATCTCCTAATTCTTCGATTAACATATCCACATCTTTATTATCTATAGCCTCTATGACTTCATAACTTTCTTCTATTAAGTATTTCTTTAATGACACATGAGTTTGTTCCCTATCCCAAGGACAGCCATCTTCTCCTCTTAGCTTATCCATTATATCTAATAAATCCATAAAATCATAATTATTATTTGGAACCTTTGGTATATATACTGATGTTAGATGGTCTATATTATGTTGCCTATCTAATTCATATAAAGGTATCTTTCTTATTTCTTCAAGGCCTTCTATTCCAGCCGCTCTTACAAAAAATATCTCTGTATCATCTTTATAATAGTTCATAAGATTTAATTTAACCTCTGAAGCTATAAATTTATCATATACTTGTGTAATTATAGTACCTATTCTCTTATCCATTGCTTGTTTTTTTATATCAAAGGCATCTATTATTTTTAATCCTTCCACTGGATCTAAAAGTAAGCTTTCCATTAAGGCATCTACAAAACTTACTGCTGGTAATATTTTGAATTTTATATCATTTTGCCTGCAAAGTTTTATAAGTATATCCACAGACTTTTCTGCAACTAATGGATGTCCTGGTACTGCATATATTATATCTGAATAATTTTTACTAGCTTCTATTAGTGATTTTGCTATGGAGTTATATACATCATCAAAACTTTCTCCTACTTCATATTCTCCATCAAAAGTTTCGTAAGTTATTCCTAATTTATTTATGTATTCTACTGTAGGATGTTTTTCTGTCCTTAAAAAAACTTTATCAACAGTTTTTAAACTATCTATAGTTCCTAAAGTAATTGATTCTTTTGACCCTGGACCTAATCCTATAATGTTTATCATGTAATAATTCACCCTTATCTTTTTATGATTTTTCTCTTTATATAATTATAATCAAGTATACCAATTAATCCTATTATAATAAAGTAGATTATCATTCCTAAAAATACAGCTATTAAACAAGCTATTTTACTACTTATGGTATAATTATAGGCATAGAAGTAAATAAATACAACTGCAATTATCATTATTGTAGATGCAATAAGAGGTTTTATCATAATTTCATAATAATTGATACTTATATTTAAACTCCTTTTTAAAGACATCATATTTAATATGGCTGATATTACATAACCAGCTATTGTGCCTATAACTGCACCATATATATTTATATTGTTCATAGGGACTAAAATCAACGTAATTACTATTTTAAGTATACATCCTATACATAAATTAATTATAGGCCTTATATACCTTCCTATGCCTTGTAATATAGCTGTACTAGTTTGACACAATACTATAAATGGTATACTTAGTGCTAAATGCTTTAATATCTCATATCCGGCTTCTTGACCTGGAAATATTAAGTTCAATATAGGTTTAGCCATAAAATTAAGTCCTAGACAGGAAGGTACGGCTATAACCATAGAAATTTTAATAGCTAATTCCACTTTTTTCAAAACTGCCATTTTTCTATTTAATATATAATCCTCTGCAATTATAGGTACCAATGCTGCACACAAAGATACAGATAATGTTAAAGGTACATTAACTAAAGTAAATGCTTTTCCTGTTAATTGCCCATACAATATAGTGGATTGTTTGTATGTAAACCCTGCTTCTAATAGTTTCTGTGGAACTAATGCAGAATCTATTAAGCTCATGATAGTTCCTACTGCAGAACCTATGGATATAGGAATTGCCGTATAAAGTATAGTATTCATTATTTTAAAATTTCTTTTTACTTTTTTTACTCTAAATTCTTTTTTCACACCTAAATATTTTAAAAAAAGATATATTCCTCCTAAAAGGCCTCCTGCAGCTGCTCCTATAGCTGCTCCTCCTGCTGAATACTCTATCCCCTTTGGTAATAATATATAGGCAAGTCCAACTCCGAATATTACTCTCCCTAGCTGCTCTATAAGCTGTGATATGGCAGTATAATTCATATTCTGCATTCCCTGAAAAAATCCCCTAAACACACTCATTATAGAAATAAAAAGAGGTGCTAAAGATATTCCTATCAAAGAATAATAGGATCTTGTATCCCATTTTAAAAATCTTATTATATCCTTTGAAAATAATAAAAGTATAATTGTAAATCCCATGCCCATTATAAACATAAATATCATAGCTTCTTTTAAAACTGATATTATCCCACCTTCATCTCTTACTGCATTTCTTTCTGATACTAACTTAGAAACTGCTACAGGTATTCCAGATGCAGCTGCTATAAAAAACATATATAATGGATAGGACATTTGATAGTATCCAATACCTTCATCTCCTATGAGCATTTGTAAGGGCCATCTAAAAAATAATCCTAAAAATTTAGCAATTATTCCTGCAACTCCCAATATGAAAGTTCCCTTTATTAAAGATTGTTTTTTCATAATAATACCTCCGTAATACTACTATCCTATTAGTATTTTAAAAACTGAGTTATTATTACTTTTATTTTTATAATTTTATAGTTTATTAATAAAACCTGTGCTTAAGCACAGGTTCATATTAAGTATATCAAATTATTCTTCCATTTGTTTTCCTAAAAATGATGAAGCAGTTTCTGCAAGTTTCATCTCTAATTCATTAAATTTCTTTCCACCTTCTTTTGATACTATTATTACAGCTCCAACAGTATCTCCTTCAGCTATTATAGGTGATATAACTTGAGCTGAATACTTTTCATCTACATCTTCATCATCATATATAGAGACTGCTTTATTATCATCACCAAAATAAACAGTTTTTCTTTCTTCTATTATTTTTTCTAAATCATAACTTATTTTTTTCTCTAAGTATTCCTTTTTAGGGGCTCCACTAATTGATATTATAGTATCTTTATCACAAATCATAATTATATTACCTATAGTTTGCTGAAGAGAATCAGTATACCCTTTTGAAAATTCACTTAAATCGCCTATTGGTGAATATTTTTTTAATATTACTCCACCTTCCCTATCAGTAAATATTTCAAGAGGATCCCCTTCTCTTATTCTCAAAGTTCTTCTTATTTCTTTTGGTATAACTACTCTGCCTAAATCGTCTATTCGTCTAACAATTCCTGTTGCCTTCATTATTTTATTCCTCCTCTAACTAAAAATTAAATATATTAGTATTATTATGTAGTAATATTATCTTTCTATTTATGAAATTTTATGCATAATTGTTATTTACATTTTATATTTTTTCATTTAATTGTAAAATAAACTAACTTTTTAAAATTTTCTTCCAAATAAAAATCATGTGTAATTAATACACATGATTTTTATTCATTATAATAGATTTTTTTCGTAAGTTTTTATCTTAGAAGCTTTTTTCCATTCTTCTATTTTTTTGGTATAAGCTTCTTGTTGTTTTTCTTGTTTTAATTGTTTTTTAATATCTTCTTTTACAGAATCAAATTTTTTAACTGGATATTCTTTTTTACTATTAACTTTTATAATATGATATCCCCATTGAGTATGAACTGGGTTAGAAATTGTACCCTCTTTAAGAGCTATAGCCGCTTTCATAAATGTAGGATCATAGTTAGAATCACTATAACTTATATCTCCTAATAATCCACCCTTATCTTTAGAACCTGGATCCTGTGATACTTCCTTTGCCACCTTTGCAAAATCTTCTTTTGCATCTAATCTCTTTTTAACTTTTTTAGCTTCATCTTCTGTTTTAACTAATATATGTGATACATTCATAGTATTTGGTTTTTCTGTGAACATACTTTGATTTTCATTATAATACTTCTGGGCATCCTTATCTTCAACTTTTACATCTTTTGTAACTTCATTTATAACTTTTTCTATTACTATCTGATCTCTTAAGTATTCTTTTAGAGTTTCTTTAGTAAATCCTGTAGATTTTAAAGTTTCTTCAAATTTCTTTTCATCATTATTATATACTGCCTTTATTTCATTAACTTTTTTATCTGCTTCTTTGTTTAATTCCTCATCCTTTGGAATAACTTTTAATTCTTTCCCCTTTTGTAATAAAACTTTTTCTGTTATAAGATTTTCTAATATTTGCTTCTTTTGTTCTTTTATAACTTCTTTTCCTTGTTCACTTTTTTCAAATTCTTCACCATACTGTGTTTTTATTTGACTAAGCACTTGTTGCATACTAGGGCTTTCATCTAAATCTTTCCTTTGAATCTTTTCACCATTTACTTTGGCTATGGTACTTTTGGCTTTAGCTTCTGGAGTCTTTTCCACCATATCGCATGCTGTAAATGTTAAAATAAATATTCCTAAACACAATACGCTTAATAATTTTTTTGCACTTTTCACCCTATATTCCTCCACTCTTAACATTTTTTTTACGTAATTAAAGTAATTTTACCACATAATTAATAATACTACAAAATATCTACTTATTGATTGTTGTTTACTATATGTTCTAAAAAATTTCTTATAATTGGTAATAATTGTTCTTTTTTTATATTCTTTATATTATATCCTATAGCAGGCTTTTCATTTAATTTAAATGCTACTTCTTTTGAATACTTATCCATTATAATCTTTACAATTTTTTCTCTTAAACTACTCTTGTCTTCAAATTGAAAAACAACTTCATTTGAAATTTCTTTTATTTCTTCTATATCAACCTTCTTACCTAAGCTTCTTATATAAGATATATTCATTAAATTATAAACGGATATTGGTATATCTGAAAATCTATCTTCTAATTCCTCTTCTATATCCATAAACTCTTCTTTAGAATCTATAGATGCAATCTTTTTATACACTTCTATCTTTTGTGTTTCATCTTTTATATAAGTATTTGGTATATAAGCATCTATCTTTAATTCTACTGAAGTTTCTACTGGCTCTTTATCTATATCACCTCTAACTAACTTTATAGTATCCTCGAGCATCCTGCAATAAAGGTCATAGCCTATAGAAGCCATATGGCCATGTTGCGCAGATCCCATCATATTACCTGCTCCTCTTATTTCTAAATCCTTTAAAGCTATCTTAAAACCTGAGCCTAATTCCGTAAAATCCTTTATGGCTTTCAATCGTTTTTCTGCTACTTCTGTAAGTATCTTATCCCTTTTATAGGTTAAGTAACAATATGCCATTCTATTTGTTCTACCTACTCTTCCTCTTAATTGATATAGCTGAGATAATCCCATTTTATCTGCGTCATATATAATCATAGTGTTAACATTTTTTATATCCATACCTGTTTCTATTATTGTTGTGGCTATTAATATATCAAATTTATTTTCTGTAAAGTCCAATACTACGTTTTCTAGCTCTTTTTCTTTCATTTGTCCATGAGCTATCTGAACTCTTCCTTCTGGTACTAGTTTTGATATATATGACGCCATCTCATGAATACTCTCAACTCTATTGTATACAAAATAAATTTGTCCACCTCTACTAATTTCTCTTAATATGGAATCTCTTATCAGTTGATCATTATACTCTACTACATAAGTTTGAACAGGATATCTTTCCTCTGGAGGAGTTTCTATAACACTTATATCCCTAACACCTACTAATGACATATGCAAAGTTCTAGGTATAGGGGTGGCACTTAGAGTTAAAACATCTACATTTTTCTTTAAATTTTTCATCTTTTCTTTATGCTTTACTCCGAATCTTTGTTCCTCATCTATTATTAATAATCCTAAATCCTTAAATTTTATATCTTTTTGGAGAATTCTATGAGTTCCTATTAGTATATCTACATTTCCTTCTTTAATAGACTTTATAGTAGCCTTTTGTTCGGATAAAGTTCTAAATCTACTTATGACATCAACTGTTATAGGGAAATCCGAAAATCTTTGTTTAAAATTATTATAATGTTGTTGAGCTAATATGGTAGTAGGAACTAGAAATGCTACCTGCTTCCCATCCATAACTGCCTTAAAGGCCGCTCTTATAGCAACCTCAGTTTTACCATAACCCACGTCTCCACATAAAAGTCTATCCATAGGCTTTGGTGACTCCATATCCCTTTTTATATCTTCTATAGCTAACAATTGATCTGGTGTTTCCTCATAAGGAAATTCTTCTTCAAATTGCTTTTGCCATACTGTATCATCAGAATATTTATAGCCTTTTAGGGTAGCTCTTATAGCATATAATTTTACTAAATCCTCTGCAATTTCTTCTATAGATTTTTTAACCTTATTTTTAGTTTTAGTCCATTCTGAACTTCCTAGCTTACTTACTTTAGGTTTTTTACCCTCACTGCCTATATATCTTTGCACCATATCTAACTGTTCTACTGGTACATAAAGCTTATCATCTGAATGATATATTAATTCCAAATAATCCTTTTTGTTACCTTGTAATTCTAATTGCTTTATACCTTTAAATACCCCAATACCATGGTTAGCATGGACTACGAAATCTCCCGGTTTAAGCTCAGTGAAACTTTTAATTTTTCCTGTTCCCTTTTTATTCTGCTTCTTTTTGCCCTTCTTTTTGAATTGTCCAAATATATCCTTATCAGATATAACACTTAATTTTATATCATAATACTGAAAGCCATTCCCTTGATTCCCAAAAGTTATAACTACTTCTCCTGGTTTAATTTCTCTTACTATATCTTTATAGGAACTCTCTACTCCCATATCTCTAAGATGGTTTACTAATCTTTCTCCTCTACTTCTAGTTCCTGATAAAATTAATATTTTATATTTCTCTTTTTTCTTTTCTTTTATATCCTCTATCAAAAATTCAATTTTACCATTATACCCCTGTAAGGTTGTTTGATTAAATGTTAAAACAGACTTGGGCTTTAATCTATCTATAGTTTTTTTTATATTTTCTATGTTAATTATTTTTTTAAATTCTAACTGCTCTATCATTCTTTCTTTATCATGAACAATTTCCGCCTGTTTAGGTAATATGCATCCCTTTTCTAAAAATTTATCATAGTCTTCATTAAACTCTAAATAAGTACTATCTAACTTACCTAAGCACCGTTTAACATCATCTATAATAATTAAAGAACCTTCTATATAATCTAATAAACTGTTAGTTTTGTTGTAAAAATAAGGAAGAAAAGTATCTATATTTTCAAAAGACCAGCTTTCATTTAACTGTTCCAAATTGCTATTTATTATGCTTTGTATTTTCTCTTTATCTTCCTTTTTATTTAATTTCAGAACCAATTTATCTAAATCAGTTTTTATATTTTTTAATCCTAAGCTTATATTTTCTTCTTCAAGTATAATTTCTTTAGCTGGAAATATATTTATATTATTAACTTTTTCAATACTTCTTTGAGAATTCACATTAAAGTTTCTTATAGAATCTATTTCGTCATCAAAAAATTCCAGTCTATAGGGTTCTGATGAAATAGGAGGATATATATCTATTATTCCTCCTCTTGCAGAGAACTCTCCTTTATTTTCTACTATATCTACTCTTTCATATCCGCTTTTTATCAACTTTTCTTCTAATAACTTTATTTCTATAATATCTCCAACAGACAATTTAAATGTATACTTTGTATATAATTCTTTAGGTATATATGCAGATTCTAAAGATTCTATACAAGTAACTATTATTTTCTTCTTAGGACTTAAAATTTCATTTATAACTTTAAGTCTTTCCCATCTTAAATCTCCTGATATAGCATAAATATTATAAAATACGACTTCTTTAGTAGGTAAATAATATACTTCCGTTGTATATAAACTTAAATCTTCATATATTTTTCTAGCTTCCACATCACTATGAGTAAAAATCACTAAAGATTCATCCACGTTAGCAAATATATTGCTGATAAAGTAATTTTTACCAGAATCCGACAAACCATATGCACCTATAGGAAATTTATTTAAATTTATATTATTTAATAAACTTTTAAAATCTTCACTTAAACTCAAAGGTGATACTAAACCTTCTAGTCTCATATTAACAACCACCCTATAATTATTGTTTTATACTTCTATTTTTACTCCATTGTACTTATTCATAGCCTCTGTCACTCCATCTTCTACTATACTTATACATGCTTTAGCTGACATAGCTAGTACTTTTTCTATAATTTCCCTTTCATCTTTTGAAAATTTTCCCAAAACATAGTTTACTACATTTTCATCAGGCTGTCCAATGCCTACTCTAACTCTAGGAAAAATATCTGAATTTAAATGTTGTATAATATTTTTTATACCATTATGTCCACCTGCACTTCCCTTGCTTCTAACTCTTAATTTTCCTATGTCTATACTCATATCATCATATATCACTATTATATTTTCTTTATCTATTTTATAAAAATTAGCTGCTTCTATAACACTTTCTCCACTTAAATTCATATATGTACTAGGTTTTAATAATATTATCTTTTCATTTCCTATTCTTCCTTCACCATAACTTCCTTTAAATTTTTGCCTATTTATTTCAATATTATACTTCTCAGCTATAATGTCAACTACATCAAAACCTATATTATGTCTAGTCTTTTTATATTCTTTTCCTATATTTCCTAATCCAACTACTAAATACATACCTTCACTCCTAATTATAATATTAATATCACTAAAGAATATTATACTATAATAAATAAATAATAAAGAGACTTATTAGGTCCCTTTACTATTTATTATATATTATATTTTATCTATTACTTTCCTTCATTTCAGATAATTTTATATTAACTTCTTTATATTTATCATTTCTTAATATTTTAACCTTTACCGTATCTCCAATTTTATGGCTGCCTACTATCTCTCCCAGATCGTCCCACTTAGTAACTTTTTTACCATCTAACTCTACTATTATATCTGTAGGTTTAATTCCTGCTGCAGCTGCTCCTGAACCCTGAACTACCTCTGTTACATATACACCAGATACTCTAGTTTGTTCTGAAGATATAGTTTCGCCAGATACGCCCAAATAAGGCCTTGATACTTTACCATAATCCATTAGAGATTTTATTATATCTTTAGCTTCATTTATAGAAATAGCAAAACCTATCCCTTCTGCTTTTTCTTTTAAACTATTAATTCCTATAATTTCTCCTGCATCATTACACAAAGCCCCACCACTATTTCCTGGATTTATAGCTGCATCTGTTTGTATTAATTTATACAAGGCCCCTGCATAATGAATCTTTCTATTTACGGCACTAACTATGCCTGCTGTAACAGTTCCTGCAAATTCTTCTCCTAAAGGATTGCCAATAGCTATAGCCACATCTCCTACTTTAACTTTTGATGAATCACCAAATTTGGCTACAGGTAGATTTTTAGCATTAACTTTTATAACAGCTAAATCCGACCTAACATCTCTTCCAACTAAAGAAGCATCTAGAACTTTTCCTGTAGATAATTTTACTGTTATTTTTTGCGCTCCTTCTATTACATGATTATTAGTTACAATATATCCATTAGGGTCAAATATTATACCTGATCCTGAGCCTCGATCTTCTATTCCAAAATATCCTTCTGTTTTATTACTAATGCCTACCACTGCTGGTCCTACACTTTCAGCAACCTTTGTTATGGAATTTTTAGGCAATTGTTCATTTTTATTTTCTTTTTCATTTTTTTCACTTTTTTGTTCGAATAAGGACTGATTAGTAGGTGTATATGGATTCTTTTCTAATTTTTTATCTATCATATAGGAAGCCGTTACTCCACCACATAAAGCTGATACTATAATTATAATCATAATAAATAGTATATTTTTCATCCTTCTTCTTTTTCTACTCTTTTTAAAATTTATTTCACCATATGGTTCAGCATTTAAACCATTATCTTCAATATTATTTAAATTATCTCTACCCATATTCAACCTCCGCTCTTTAGTTTAAATTTAATAATTATGCTCTCTTTATGGTAAAATTAAAAGTTACCCCTCCTTCTGGACTATTATTAACCCAAATATCTTCCCCGTGTTGTGTTAAAATACTTCTTACAATAGATAACCCTAGTCCAGTACTAACTTTAGATGATCTAGCTTTATCTGCTTTATAAAATCTATCCCATATATGTTTTATATCTTCATCAGATATAACTGGTCCATCATTAAATATAGAAACTATAACTTTGCTTCCTTTGATTTTTGTATTTAATTTTACATTTCCACCCTCATTAGCATATTTAATCGCATTGTCTAATACATTTATTACAACCTGTGTTAATCTATCTTTATCAGCAACAACATATACTTTGTCATCTTCTAAGCTTACATTGACCTTTAGTTTTTTATCTCTTATTTTTGTTTCAAATTTTATTACGCTAGCTCTTATAATCTCATTTAAATCTATTTCCTCTAAATTTAATTTTAAATGGCCTTCTTCAATGGCAGATAGGTCTAATAAATCATTTATAAGTCTTGTAAGCCTTTGAATTTCTTCATAGGTTAATTTCAAATAATAATTTTGCTTTTCCTCTGGAACTATTCCGTCTAAAATTCCACCAATAAACCCTTTTATTGATGTAATAGGAGATCTTATTTCATGGGAAACATTTGAAATAAATAATCTTCTATTGCTCTCTACCTGTTCTATAGACTCTGCCATAGAGTTAAAGGAAGATGCTAAAGCTCCAATCTCATCATCTGATTCTATATCTACCCTCTTGCCCACTTCTCCTTTAGATATTTTATCAGCTACATAATTAATTTGCGCAAGTGGTCTTATAATTATCCTTTGAGAAAAATAATATATTACTATGCAGGATATTATTATGGCAAAAATAGCTGATATCCAAATTATATTATAAACTTTTTTTAATGGATCTTTTATTTCATCTATAGATGTATGCATTATTATAGCTCCGCTAAATACCCCCTTATAAAAAATAGGTACTTCAAAAGTATGTACAGGGGTTGAA
Source organism: Clostridium botulinum (assembly GCF_001276985.1). GTDB lineage: Bacteria > Bacillota > Clostridia > Clostridiales > Clostridiaceae > Clostridium_F > Clostridium_F botulinum. Next base: position 107,799 of record NZ_LHUL01000017.1, on the reverse strand, counting down.
AAGGCTGATTTGTACTGCCCTTTATTTTCCAAATTGTTTCCTCTTCTTAATTCTTCTAATTCATCAGTTAAAACCTGTACTCCTACTAAATTTTTATGCTTGGGATTAGATACAGCATAAACATATCCATACTTATCAGTAATCCATATATTTACAGATAAATAATTACTGATATAGTTTATTACTTCATTAATTCTTTCAGATGATATGCTTCCTTCTATATATCTAACTGCTGCATTGCCTACAAACTGTGATTCTGTAAAAAGTTGATTTTTCCTTTGATCAAAATAGTAACTCTCAAACCAATAAGATAAAAATGTTGCTATAATTATAAAGCTTACAGATATTATTATGGTAAATGTAGCTACAAGTTTAGCAAATAAGCCTTTTTTCATTTATTTCACCTCAAATTTGTAACCTACACCCCAAACAGTTTCTATTTCCCAATTAGGTCCTCCTTCTAGTTTTTCTCTTAATCTTTTTATGTGAACATCTACTGTTCTTGAATCTCCTGGGTAATCATATCCCCATACTTCACATAATAATTGCTCCCTAGTAAACACTCTGTTTTTATTTCTTGCTAAATAATATAAAAGCTCAAATTCTTTTGGTGGCATTTTTATTTCCTTATTTTTATAGACAACTGTATAAGAATTAACATCTATTGTTAGCTGTTCAAAATTTAGGGCTTCCTTATTTTCATTATCCACATTGTATCTTCTTAGTACAGCCTTAACTCTTGCTAATAATTCTTTAGGCTCAAAAGGTTTTACTATATAATCATCTGCCCCGAGTTCTAAAGCTAATACTTTGTCAAAAGTATCTCCCTTTGCCGTTAACATTATTATAGGTATTGTGCTGTCTTTTCTTATCCATTTAAGCACATCAACTCCATCTATATGTGGAAGCATTATATCTAGCAAAACTAAATCTGGTTTATACTCTAAAAATCCCTCTTGAGCTTCTTTGCCATTATAACAAACCCTTGTGTCGTATCCTGAATTTTCCAAATACATTTTTATTACTTCAGCTATATTTTCATCATCATCTACAACGAGAACTTTTCCTATTTTACCTTCCATTGGTATATCCTCCTTTTAACTTTATATATTATATATTATCTCTATATAATACATATTTAATTTATCATATTATTTAAAATAAAAATAAATAATTCTTCAAAATTTACAAATAGTTAACTATATAAATAAAGCACCCATAGAATTTATTTTCTATGGGTACTTTATTTTATATGTATTGATTAATCTTCAAATATTTTACTTACTGATGTATCTTCGTATATTCTCTTAATTGCTTCTGCAAATACAGGCGCAACTGATAAAACTTTAAATTTATCTAGATTTTTTTCTTCTGGTAAATCTATAGTGTTTAACATAACTAATTCTTTTATTACTGACTTTTCTATTCTTTCTATAGCTGGTCCAGATAAAACAGCATGAGTGCAACAAGCATAAACTTCTTTAGCTCCCATTTCTATTAAAGCATTAGCTCCATTAGTTATAGTTCCAGCTGTATCTATCATATCATCAACTAATATAACAGTCTTATCTTTTATATCTCCTATTATATTCATTACTTCTGATACGTTTGCTTTAGGTCTTCTTTTATCTATAATAGCTATTGGGCACTGTAGCTTATCAGCAAATTTTCTAGCTCTAGTTACACTTCCTAAATCTGGAGATACTACAACTATATCATTTCTATCTGCAAATCCCTTTTGTACAAAATATTTTGCAAGTATTGGTGATCCTAATAAATGATCTAATGGAATGTTAAAATATCCTTGAATTTGAGATGCATGTAAATCCATTGTTAATACTCTATCTGCTCCTGCTGCTGTTAAAAGGTCCGCAACTAATTTAGCTGTAATTGGATCCCTAGCCTTAGCTTTTCTATCTTGTCTTGCATATCCATAATAAGGAACAACTGCTGTTATTCTTCCTGCTGAAGCTCTTTTAAATGCATCAATCATTATTAAAAGTTCCATTAAGTTATCATTAACTGGTTCATTAGTTGATTGTACAATAAATAAATCTGTTCCCCTAACTGTTTCATTAATATTAACAGATATTTCCCCATCACTAAATGTTCCTACTTGTGAATCACCTACAGTAGTACCTAAAATACTAGCAATATCTTGAGCTAATTTCGGGTGAGAATTACCTGAAAAAATTTTAATACCTTTTCCATGGGTTATCATTATATAGTCCTCCTTAAATTTTATTTCTTTAATAATCCTTTTTTATCTAACCAGCCTTCTTTATTGATCTGCTTTGATCTAGCAATTGCTAAAGAACCTTCTGGTACTTCCTTAGTAATTGTAGATCCTGCTGCAATATATGTATTGTCATTAACTTTAACTGGTGAAATCAAATTTGTGTTACATCCTATAAAAGCATTGTTGCCAATAATAGTTTTTTGTTTCTTTTGTCCATCATAATTTACTACTACAGTTCCACATCCAAAATTGCACTTGCTGCCTACTTCTGCATCCCCTATATAAGTAAGGTGTGATACCTTTGTGTTGTCTCCAATAGTTGATTTTTTTATTTCTACGAAATCCCCTATTCTTGCAGATTTACCTATTTTAGTTTCTGGCCTTATATAAGCAAATGGTCCTACAGTAGTACCTTCTCCCACATGACTTTCTAATATGACAGAATTCTCAACTATAACTCCTGATCCTATTACGCTATTACATATTCTTGAATTAGAATATAACGTACATTCTTCTTTTATTCTTGTATTTCCCTGGATAACGCATCCTGGATATATTATAGTATCATTTCCTATTTCTACATCAACATCTATATATGTACTTTCACAGTCTATAAATGTTACTCCATTTACCATATGTTTATGATTTATTCTTTTTCTCATAACTATCTCTGCTTCTGAAAGTTGAACTCTTGAATTTACACCCATGATCTCTTCATAAGGTACAACTATAGCACCAACTTTATCTCCAGATTTTTTTGTTATCTCTATAACATCTGTTAAATAATATTCTCCTTGAGAATTATCATTATTAAGATTTTTTAAACTATTTAATAAAACTTCTATATCAAAGCAATACATTCCACTGTTAATTTCATTTACCTTAAGCTCTTCTTCATTGCAATCTTTATGTTCAACTATTTTCTTTACTTCCCCAGATGCTTCTCTTATAATTCGCCCATATCCTGTTGGATCTTGTACAGTAGAAGAAATTAAAGTAGCTGCATATTTCCCACTATTATGAAATTCAAATAATTGTTGTATAGTTTCATTGGTGATTAAAGGAGCATCTCCTGTAAATATAGCTACTGTACCTTTTTTATCTTTTAAAAATTCCTCTGCACAAATAACAGCATGGCCAGTTCCTAGTTGTTCTTCTTGCATAGAATAAGTAACATTTCTATCTTTTGTATGCTCTTTAACTGTTTCCGATCCTTTTCCTATTACCAAGTTTACATCCTTTATATTAGCTTTTCTAACGTTATCAATGACGTGGTTTACCATTTCTTTTCCACAAACCTTGTGTACGACTTTAGGCATAGAAGATTTCATTCTTTTTCCTTTGCCTGCAGCCAATATTATAGCACAATTATACATTATAGCACCTCTTTATGGTTTAATTATGATATACTTTTATTTCATTTAATAAAACATCTTATAATATTATATTTTATATAAAAATTATTTTCAACCTATTACCATATTTTTAGAATAGTTCAAAAATAAAAAAGGAGCTTATAAGCTCCTTTTTAGATATTTTATTCTTGAACTTTTTCAGAAGATTCTTCTTCCATTTTTGCTCTTTCGTATTCTTCGATTATAGACTTTTGAATTTTCTCTCTAGTTTCAGTATTAATTGGATGTGCTATATCCTTATATTCACCATCTGGTGTTTTTCTACTAGGCATAGCAATAAAAAGTCCATTTTGGCCCTCTATAACCTTTATATCGTGAACTACAAACTCATTATCAAAGGTTACTGAAACTATAGCCTTCATTTTTCCTTCTGCCGCAATTTTTCTAACACGTACATCTGTAATTTGCATAATTCCACCTCCAAGATGCTATGTATATACATACATATTCTCTAAATTTTATGTTTTTCCTTCTGTATTTTCAAAAAAATATTAAATTTTTTGAAAATTACATTATCTGAATAATTTAGATGGCTTAACTACTATATTTCCATTATCATCAAACCCATTAAAATCTATTATAGAAAAATAATCATTTACTAATTTTTTAGTTATATCTGTATTATCTATCAATACCCCAATTCCCAATAATTCACTTTCAAACTCCTTAAGCAAATTAATTATTCCAAGTGCTGTTCCTCCAGCTTTCATAAAATCATCAATAAAAATGCATTTACTATTCCTTTTTATTGCATCTTTTGATACATACATATTTTGTACCCTTCCACTGGAGCCTGAAACATAATTTATACTTAAAGTTGAACCCTCTGTAAGTTTATTTTCCCGACGAACAACAACAAGTTGAACTCCTAATAGATTAGCTACTTCATAGGCTAAAGGTATTCCCTTTGTTTCAACAGTAATAACATAATCTATATGTCCTCCTGAAAAAAAAGATGAAAGTATATTAGCTGCTTGTTTTATTATTTGAGGATTGCACATTATATCTGTAACATATAAAAAGTTTCCTGGTATTATTCTGTCCTTTTTGCTTAAATTTATACATAGTTTCTCAGCAAAATCTTTACTTTTATCTTCTGATATACCATTTATAAATTTTACTCCTCCAGCTGCCCCTGATATGGTTTCTACTTTTCCCACATTCATTTTGTTTAATATATCCTTTACTACAAATAAATCTTCACTTATAGTAGATTTTGCAGCATTAAAAAGTTCTGTAAAATTATTTAAATTTATAATTTTATTTGGATTCTCTATTAATATTTTCATAATAATAGCTATTCGTTGATTTCTTGTAAATTTATCCATATTATCACCTATCTAAAATGTTATTTTACGAATTATTTTTAATTTATTATTCTTATTATTCTCATTTTAAGATAAATATGTAACAATATCAACAGCTTAAATTAAAATTTAAAATAAAACATTCTACTTTAATGTGTTTTTTTGTTTTGTTTTTGTATATAATTATCTAATATAACTAATATTTGAGGAGTTGATCTGGGTGTCATTTGATTTTATAAAAGATAAAAATAAACATATACATTTTATAGGTATAGGTGGAATAAGTATGAGTGGGTTAGCGGAAATACTACTTTATAATAACTTTTCCATATCTGGCTCAGATATGAATTCATCACCTATAACTGAAAAATTAAAAGATAAAGGTGCAAAAATATATATTGGTCATAAAAAAGAAAATGTAAAAGATGCTGATTTAATAGTATATACTGCTGCCATTGCTTCTGATAACCCTGAAATAACAAAAGCCAAAGAAAAAAATATTAAATTAATGGATAGAGCAGACTTTTTAGGTAACTTAATGAAAGGCTACAAATATAATATTGCCATATCTGGAACTCATGGTAAAACAACTACAACTTCCATGTTATCTCATGTAGCATTAAAGGCTAATGTTGATCCAACTATTTTAGTAGGTGGTAATTTAGATATAATAAATGGTAATGTAAGAGTAGGTGAAAGTGACTTCTTTATAACAGAAGCTTGTGAGTATAAATCCTCATTCCTTAAATTTTTCCCATATATCGGGGTAATTTTAAACATAGATGCAGATCATTTAGATTATTATAAAGATTTAGATGATATAAAAAATGCTTTTTCAAAATTTATTAAATTAATTCCTAAAGATGGCTATCTTGTAGCTTATGGAGAAGATAAAAATATACAAAGCATTATAAAGGAGGCTAGCTGTAACGTTATAACCTATGGTATAAACTCAGGAGATATACAAGCTCATAATATAGAATATGATGAAAAAGCTTGCGGAAATTTTGATGTAGTTAAAGATAACCAAAAATTATTTTCAGTAAAACTAAATGTTCCTGGAAAACACAACATACTAAATTCTCTAGCTAGTATATGTATTGGATTGGCTTCAAATATGAAAGATAAAGATATAATTGAAGGTATTGAAAGCTTTTTTGGAACCCATAGAAGATTTGAACTAAAAGGCTGTAAGAATAATATTACTGTAATAGATGATTATGCTCATCATCCTACAGAAATATCTGCTACATTAGATGCAGCTAAAAAATATCCTCACAATAAATTGTTCTGTGTTTTTCAACCACACACTTATTCCAGAACATTAACCTTATTTGATGACTTTACTAAATGCTTTGACAATGCAGACGAAATTATTTTAGCTGATATATATGCTGCTAGGGAAAAGGACACTGGTATTATAAGTTCAGATATGCTGGGAGATAAACTAAGAGATCGAGGATTAAAATGTACTAATTTTCATAAATTTGATGATATAAAAAATTATCTTATAGAAAATACTAAAGATGGTGACTTAATATTAACTGTTGGAGCTGGAGATATATATAAAGTAGGAGAAATGTATATTAATTTATAAAATTATGCTTAAAACATCTTCCTTTGGGAAATACTATTTTTAAAATCCATCGGGAGGTGTTTTTATGAGAAACTTTTTAATATCTTCTATAGTAAATTTAATATTAATATTAATCTCTTACTTCTTATTTAGAAGTATTATAAGTGGGCCTACTCGTCATAAAATATATGAAAAAATTTTCAGTTCTTTTGCTAAGTTTATAATATACACTTTTATTTTTACTATAGCAATAACTGGAATAACCGCGTTAATAGTCTATAGAACACGTTTTGTAATATATCTAAATATAATAGCCCCTGCTATAGTTTCAATTTTAATAGGATTTTTAATTTCAACTGTACCAACTAAAGGTATGGAGGAAAATATTTATTAATCTAATAAAATATTTTACGTGCTCTCCCTTGATTTATTTTAGTTTATATTATATAATTTATTTGTTGGAAAATTTTTCGGGGTGTGGCGCAGATGGGAGCGCGCGTGGTTTGGGACCATGAGGTCGCAGGTTCGAGCCCTGTCACCCCGACCAAGAACTACTTTAAAAGTAGTTCTTTTTTTTATATTTTTTTATAAATAAGGATATCCTAAAGAAATAAAAAGATATTTTAGGAGCGTGATTATATGAAAAAAGAACATAGTGAATTATTTAAAACTATAGTAAATTCCTATGTTAATGGAACATTAGAATCAGATATAGAACATATTCTTTCAAAATATAATTACAATAAGGAAAATTTATGTAGAATAATTTCTTCTTTATGTGGCGTAGAAGTAATTTGTGATTCTAACAATTTTACAGAAAACTTAGCTAATGCAATAAAATCTTATTCTTCTCAGCATAAAATAGTAAATAAAATTAAAGATTGTTCTATGGATTGCAAAAAAGAAGGTGGCAAAACCTTTTGCCAGAATTCTTGTCCCTTTGATGCTATATTAATAAATAAAAAAACTAACTCCACCTACATAGATACTGAAAAATGTACAGATTGTGGTTTCTGCGTGGAGGCTTGTCCTACTGGTAGCATACTAGATAGGATAGAATTTATACCTTTAGTAGATATTTTAAAAAGTAATGTTCCTGTAATAGCTACAGTAGCTCCTGCTATAACTGGTCAATTCGGCGAAGATATCTCAATAAATCAGTTAAGAAGCGCCTTAAAAAAAGTAGGCTTTTCTGACATGATAGAAGTAGCATTTTTTGCAGATATGCTAACTTTAAAAGAAGCCATAGAATTTGATCATCTTGTTAAAAATAAAGATGATTTAATGATAACCTCTTGTTGTTGTCCCATGTGGGTAGCTATGGTAAGAAGGGTTTATAAAGATCTTGTTAAGTATGTTTCCCCTTCTGTCTCTCCAATGATTGCATCTGGTAGGGTATTAAAAACCCTTAATCCCAATTGTAAAGTTGTATTTATAGGTCCTTGTATAGCTAAAAAAGCTGAAGCTAAAGAAAAGGATTTGCAAGGTGATATAGACTTTGTACTTACCTTTTCGGAACTTAAGGATATATTTGATTCTTTAAATATAAATATATCAAAAATGCCAGAAGATTTTTCATCTGAATATGCCTCACGAGGTGGAAGACTATATGCAAGAACTGGCGGTGTTTCTATAGCTGTTAAAGATGTGGTAAAAAGACTTTTCTCTGAAAAAGCAAAGTTCTTAAAAGCTGTCCAGGGCAATGGTGTTATAGAATGTAAAAAATTACTTTCTAAAGCTGAGAAAGGCGAACTGGATGCAAACTTTATTGAGGGAATGGGATGTATCGGTGGATGTGTTGGTGGCCCTAAAGCAATAATTCCCAAGGAACTAGGTAAAGAAAAAGTAGACCAATTTGCAAATAATTCTTCCATAAAAATTCCTATAGATAGTCCTTGTATGGACAATATATTAAGGAAACTAAATATAGATTCTGCAGAAGACTTTAAAAATCCTGAAAAAATAAAAATATTCGAAAGAAAATTTTAAAATATTTAGAATATAATATATAAATTTTATTTTTTATAAACACCCTGTTATAATTTTATTAGTATATTGTAATGGGGTGATTTCTTTGAAAAATATAGAGGGAGCAATTTTTGATTTAGATGGAACATTAATAGATTCTATGAAAATATGGGAAAAAATAGACTATGATTTTTTAAATAAAAGGAACTTAAAGGTTCCTCAAGATTTAAAAGATAAAATAGAAACTCTTACCTTTGAGGAAGGGGCTAATTTTTTTAAAAAAAACTTTAAACTAAAAGAATCGCAAGAAGAAATTTTAAAAGAATGGCATAACATGGTAGTTAAAGAATATTCTCATAACATAAAATTGAAAAATAATGTGAGGGATTTTCTTATAAAATTAAAAAATAAAGGAGTAAAGTTGGCTATTGCTACAAGTAATACTCCCGAACTGACTAAATTAGTATTAGAAAATAATAAAATATTGGATTTATTTGATTCCATAACAACTATTAGTGAAGTTAATAGAAATAAAACCTTTCCTGATATATATCTTTTATGTGCAGAAAAGCTAAAGCTTCCTGCTGAAAAATGTGCCGTATTTGAAGATATACTTCCTGCCATAAAAAGTGCTAAAACGGCTAAAATGAAAACCATTGGAATTTACGATGATTCATCTAAAGATGATGAAAATAAAATAAAGGAAATAGCAGATTATTATATTTATGACTATAAAGAATTAATAATATAAATTTATCCGATGACTACCCGCTCTAATAATCCCATCTTCTTCAAAGTGGGAGTAAAGAGCGGTTACGTCCCTGGATAACCATTTTCTAAGCTTCAGAGGGAGTAAAAACTCCTTCTAAATCCAAGAACTCTGTTTATAACATTAATAATCATTATCTACAATTAATGTATTTGACATTATTAAAATTTCATAACTGACTCTTAACAAAAATTCCTTAACAATCTTTATACCATATTGAATATACTATAGTATAAAAATTAATAGGAGGATAATTTTGATAGTATTTTTATTATTTATACTAATGTTAGGTGCTTGTTCATACTTTATCTATACTTTTTCTAATAAAATTAATCTTCAACAAAAACAAATAGTTTTATTTAAAAGACAAATAGATAAGCTTAAAAATAAGGATAAAAGTGATTTTAAAAATATTGATATAAAGTTTATAAATTCTAGTATAGAAAATGGAACCATGGTTAAAAATTCTTATATTTACTTATATCCTGACAATAGTGCTCCTTATATTTACAAGCTATATAAGGAGGACATTGTAGATATACATTGCTCTGCAGAAAGTTTTAGTAATACTTGGTATGAAGTATCTTGTTTTTCTAAAGGAATGGTGAATACACGAGGCTGGGTAAAAAAAGATTCTATAAATCTAAATTTATAAGATTTCTCCTAGATTTCATCATATCTTTATGAAATCTAGGAGATTAAATTAATTATACTTTAATGTTTAAATATTTGATTTTATAATATATCCATCTTTATATTGAGGGACAACATCTATTATATCCTTTTGAAAGCAATATTCTAAATCCTTTTCTAAGTTTAAAGATTTCAATCTACTATAATGAGTTGCTTTTTTTACAAAACTTTCTATATCTTTATTATTCGTATATATATAATGGGCTGTCTTAGCTATGTCTGATAACTCTAAATCTTTTCTTATATTATATAGACAATCTATTAAATATCCACTACATATAAAATCATCTATAGAAAATTGTCCATTAGTTCCAGAATTAATTATAATTAGATCTTCATGTAACTTATCTATTGCTTTAGCTGTAGCTTTAGAATTTATTAATGCAGAAATCAATATAGTTTTTGCGTTAAAACTATTATTGATAGCCCTAGTTCCATTAGTAGTGCTTAGTACAACAGTTTTTCCCTCTACATACTTTTTTGTGTATTCTAAAGGAGAATTAGAAAAATTAAATCCATCTATTTTTAAAGCATTCCTTTCTCCTCCTAAAATGATGTCCTCTTCACTATTTTTAGCTATATCCTTAGCCTCTTCTACTGTTAAAACAGGTATTACTTTTTTACACCCATTATTTATTGCTGTAGTAATTACAGATGTAGCCCTTAATATATCTATAATTATTACGGTCTTGTTAATCAACCCCTTCTCATCTATATGATCAGCTGAAATTACTATATCAATATTCATAAAGCTCCCCCCATTATTTAATATTTTAAATATTTATGTGAATTTTATTTATCATTAAAAATTTTGCCCTGATATAAATTATCTTCCTTCATTTTTTTATCTATAGCATTTAAAACTTCCCATTTCTTAAGACTCCACATGGGTCCTACTAAAAGGTTTCTAGGCGCATCCCCTGTAAGCCTATGGACAACCATATTAGGTGGTAATAAAGTTATAGCTTCGCATATTAATTCTACATACTCATCCATATCCAAAAATTCTAAATTACCGCTTTCATATAATTTTACTAGAGGAGTATCCTTTAAAAGATGTAATAAATGAAATTTAACTCCTTGAATATCTAATTTAGATATATATTTAACTGTCCCTACCATATCTTCTTTTGTTTCCCCTGGTAATCCAAATATGCTATGTACCACTATATCTATATTTCTCTCCCTTAAATCTTTTACCGCTTTTTCAAAAACATTTAACTTATATCCTCTATTTATAATTTTAGATGTTTCATCATTTACAGTTTGAAGTCCTAATTCTACCCATATATATATTTTTTTACTTAATTCTTCTATAAGATTTAAAACATCTTGATCTAAGCAATCTGGTCTTGTTGCTATAGCTAAAGCAACTACGCCTTCCTCACTCATAGCTTCCTCATACTTTTCTCTTAGTATATTTACAGGAGCATAAGTATTAGTATAAGCTTGAAAATAAGCAATGTATTTATCACTACTCCATTTTTCTTTCATTATTTTTTTTATATCCTCAAACTGTTTATGTATCTTAAAGTTCCTATCTCCTGCAAAGTCTCCTGAACCTCTTTCGCTGCAATATATACATCCTCCTTTACTTACCTTCCCATCTCTGTTAGGACAAGAAAATCCAGCATCCAATGATATTTTAAAAACTTTACAGCCAAATTTATTTCTTAAAAAATAATTTAAGCTATGATATGGCTTATCATACCATTTTCTTTCCATAATAAATTCCTCCAAAAAAAAGTATCTGTGAATATTATATGTCACAGATACTTTTTTTTCAAAACAACTACATTTTTTTAACTTTAAATTCTTTTAAATCCAGTTGCCACTTACCAATAAATTCAGTTAAGTTTTTATCATTTTTTTCTTTACTAGATACATTAAATATTATAGAATCTGTAGCAAAAGAAGACAATGTTACATTTACTTTATTTAAAGGAAATTTATCCTCCATCTTAAAAGGTATTATGTCTGCACTATCAGCTTGATATATTCTTGTATTTTTTGTTTTATCACTAGTTTCATATTGAACTGCTATAAATTTTTCATCAGGAGAAAACACCATAAAATCTATTTTACTTCCCTTTAATAAATCTAAGGAAGATATTTCCTTACCTATAGGCTTTTCTCCAATCTCCTCCATTATATCTGTTGCTTCTTGCCTTGTTTCACCACCTCCAGCGCCGCCTTGCTCTCCTTGACCTCCTTGACCTCCTTGATCTCCTTGATCTTGACCTCCTTGAACAGCCTTTGATTCATCTATTGTTATTATTCCAATATAGGAGTTTTTATCATAAGTTGATATTGCTATAAAATTTTCACTATAAGAAAGGCTCATAGGTCCTATATTTTTTTTAGGCACAGTTAGCTTTTCTATATTAGCCTTATCATCCTTTGCATATGAATAATCAGGCAAGGTTGATGGTTTTATTATTAACTCCGTTTTAACATTATTTTTATTTCTATATCTTATTCTATTATTTTTTGTAAATGCTTCTTTGTCCATACTTATATTTACTTCATCTATTTTATATTCATTTTCTTCTTTTATTACCCTTATTTTGTATTCTTCCACAGAAGTATAGGGTTCCTTGACATTAACACTGACTACTTTTGCTATAAATAGTGCTGATTTCCCCACTTCATTTATCTGCTCTGTAGTATAACCCTTTATTTTTACGTCCTTATTCTCCTTTTTTATTTTATCTTTTTTTAATTTCTTAGAGTATAGCTTTTGAGCTCCTTCCATATTTTCTTCAATTAGGCTCTCCATATAAGAATTCAATAAATTTGTTGCTATTTTTATGTCAAAATCATTAGTTACCTTAGTATCTTCTTTATTTTTCTTACATCCAAATAATGAAATGGTAGTAGTAAAAATTAAAAATATTATTATTTTTTTTGCAAAATTTCTATAATACAATATTTTCTTCCCTCCCTTATTTAATTCACCATTTACTTTTATTTTCTCCTTAAAAAGAAAATTTAATTAAAAATCATTATTTTTATTTTTATATATATATTTATATAAGGAGATTATATTAATTAAAATAGGAGGATATATGGCTAAAAATAAATTTTCTTTAATTTTTCAAATGGGTGCAGTTTTCATTGGAACTATTGTTGGGGCTGGTCTTGCCTCTGGTCAAGAAATGACGCAATTTTTTACTACATACGGATACAAAAGTTTTATAGGCCTAACTATATGTTTTTTTATCTATGTTATTATGGGCTCTATAATTATTGACATTAGCATTAAGCATAATTTAACTTCCTATAATAGTTTAATTTCTTTAGTTAGTCCTGGATTTTTAGGCAAAGCTATTGATTTATTAACTGGATTGTTTCTTATAAGTAGCTCCGCAATAATTTTAGCTGGAAGTGGTTCTTTATTAAATCAATATTTTGGTATTTCTAAATGGGTTGGTATTTGTATAATGGTTATATCTTCTCTTGTTATATTGCTAAGAGATACAAAGGGCCTTATTGAAATAAACTCTTTTATTGTTCCAGCTTTAATGATAGTAATCATAACTGTGTTTATATTATATTTAGCTTTTTCAAGAAATGTTAGCATAGCCCAAATAAAATCAGTTCCACATTATAGAAAACATTGGCTAGTATCTACACTTATATACAGTGGATTTAATATATTATGTTGCAGTGGTGTTTTGGTCCCTCTTAGCACTGAAATAAAGGATAAAACCATATTAAAATCCGGTTTAGTTGTGGGATCTTTAGGCCTTACAATTTTATCTTTTATAATAAATTTATTGCTTTTGCTTAATATTCCTTATATTTTTAAATATGAAATACCTCTTTTATATATAGCTAATAGATTTGGTACTATAATTCAGATAATGCTTCTATGTATAATTTGGCTTGAGATGTTTTCCACTGAGGTTTCTAATATTTTTAGCGTAGGAAAAACCATGGAACAATCCTTAGGAATATCTTATAATAAAGCAGTTTTCATAGTTATTCTTTTAGCTATACCTATATCTCAACTAGGATTTGTTAATCTTATAAGTGTATTATATCCTAGTTTTGCTGTTGTAAGCTTTATTTTTATGGTTCAATGTATTATATTTTATATTAAAGAAAAGTAATATAATTCTAAAGAAGAACAGGATGTGTAAACATGAATACATTGGAAAATTGTACAGTATGCCCTAGAAATTGTGGTATAAATAGAATACAGGGAGCTTTAGGTTTTTGCAGAGCCAATTCTAAGGTAAAAATCGCAAGAGCTTCTCTTCATCACTGGGAAGAGCCTTGTATATCAGGAATTAGTGGCTCAGGGACCGTATTCTTTTCGAACTGTAATTTGAAATGTGTTTTTTGCCAAAATTATGAGATTAGCCATTTAGGTAAAGGGAAAGAAATCTCCATAGAACACTTATCTAATATTTTTTTAGAACTGCAAAATAAAAAGGCTCATAATATAAATTTAGTTACTCCTACCCACTATGTTCCTCAAATTATAGAAGCTATAAAAATTTCAAAATCTAATGGATTAACTATACCTATATTATATAATTCTAATGGATATGAAAATATTAAAACTATAAAATCCCTAGAGGGCTATATTGATGTGTTTTTGCCAGATCTAAAATATTTTGATGATAAGTATGCAAAGAAGTATTCCAATTGTAATAATTATTTTGATACTGCATGTAAAGCTATAAAAGAGATGTTTAATCAAGTTGGAGAGCCAATATTTAATAATGATGGAATTATTAAAAAAGGAATTATAATAAGGCATCTTATGTTACCTGGACTATTATTTGATACAAAAAAAAATAATAGATTTTATATTTAAGGAATTTAATCATAAAGTATATATAAGTATAATGAATCAATACACTCCTATGAAGGATATCTGTAACTTTAATGAACTAAACAAAAATCTTAACCCTAAACATTATGATTCTATAATAGATTATTGTTTAGAACTAGGAGTAAAAAATGCATTTATACAAGAAACTTCATCTTCATCTAAAGAATTTATACCTAGTTTCGATTTAACAGGAATATAAAATATAAAAAATTATCTTAAAATAAATAATAACATAAATAAAAGCTATGAAATTTAGATATTATCTTTATATTTCATAGCTTTCTCAAAATAAAATTTATGTTTTATAGAATTTTTAAATAAAAAATAAATAAACCCTCTTATTATATTTTATATCTACTTAAATCTGATTTAAATGTTTCTGTTATCTGTTTAAACTCATGAATATTATTAACTAATTTTTTAATCTCATTAGTATAGCTTGAAACGTTAGCACTAACTTCTTCCGATGAAGCTGAATTTTCTTCTGCTATAGCAGCCAAAGATTCTATGTTATCATATATGCTTGATATAGAATCTGCTTCTTTATTAAGTTCATTTATAGTCTTAATCATGGCAGAGGCTACGGTACCTATAGATGTTGTAGCTCCATAACTAATATCTCTAACCTCTTCCAATCTATCTGTTTCCTGCTCTAATACATTATATTGAGATTCTATTCTAATAACTAAATTTTTTATATCTCCTGCAAATTCTATAAGATTATTATTAATTTCTTCAACTGCCTCTTTAGACTGTTCTGCTAGCTTTCTAACCTCTTCTGCAACTACCGCAAAACCTTTACCTTGTTCTCCTGCTCTTGCTGCTTCAATGGATGCATTTAGGGCTAATAAATTAGTTTGTTCTGATATTCCTGATACAATGGATACTATGTTTGTTATATCTTTTGCCTTGGTTTCTAATTCTAATCCTTTATCCTTAACTTTTTGGAATTTCTCAAGGGAATCTAAAATATTTTTACTAGTATTATTAACATTATTATAACTGTTATTTACCTTTTCTAAAGCCTTTTCTAATTCTAACTTATTACTATTTTCACTATTGACTATATCTTTTAAATTTTGTATATTATTATTTAAAACTGCTACTACTTGTTCAGTATTTTCAGCCTGGTTCACTGCACAACTAGCTACTTGTTCAACTACCCCTGATATCTCTGTAGATGTATGACTCATAGTTTCTGATATAACATTTATATTGCCTACGAAAGTATTCATCTCATCTGTAACACCCTTAAAACCTACAAAATCAGCTTTAATTATATCTTTATGTTTCTTTAACTCTTTATATAATTCCTCTAAAAAATCACCTGTTTTAATATCACCATCTTCTACATAATGGTTTTTATTTATTTTATTTATTTCTTCAAATATTAAATATTTAGGTTTTAACAATATTTCTGTTGATATATAAGCTGCAAAAGAAGATATAAAAGATAAGGATAAGGCCTTAAATAAATTATTAAATCCTAGTAAAACAAGAGATGATAAAATAGTTAATATGAATGTAAATAAAGCAACTTTTCCACCTATATTTTTTATAAATCCTAAAGATAATATTTTATTAAATTTAAAAGTTTTATTATAATAAATATTTTTTTCAAAGGTAAGCTTAAGTTTTAAAAAATCATCCTTTCTTTCTATTTCATCTACTTTAATATTTTCTTTAAAATGCTCTGCACTTCCTTTTAAGAGTCCTAAAAAATAATCAAACATTCCTCTTTTGGAGCTATAACTGAATATAGCCTCTTTTTCAGATATAGGTTCTATAGTTAAAAGTGGCGGCTTAGCCCCTGGGAATTTTTTAGTCATAACTATATGAACATCAAACATAGACTTTAAAAATGAATATAAGTTCTCATGTTCGAAAAAAGCTGGATAATCATTATTAAAAGCTTTTAGATTATCTTGTCCTATTTGTCCCCATAAAGTCTTTACATCCTTATTAACATTACTTGCTATTTCATTTATC
Source organism: Clostridium botulinum (assembly GCF_001276985.1). Classification (GTDB taxonomy): domain Bacteria; phylum Bacillota; class Clostridia; order Clostridiales; family Clostridiaceae; genus Clostridium_F; species Clostridium_F botulinum. The sequence goes on along the minus strand of NZ_LHUL01000017.1, from coordinate 90,997 downwards.
ATATTCTTAACTTTTGTATCTTCAACATTTTCCATTGGTGAAAATATTTTGCCTTGCCATCCTACAGCATTCATAGCTTTATCAACCGCTTCTTCCCCATAGAGCTTCCTGCAGGTTTTTACCCATGTTGCTACTACTGTGCCCTTCATAAAGATTCCTCCTCATACCTTATATTTCTATTTAATAATCGTGATTATTTAAATTCTTTTAATATATTAATTATATAATGTATGCAAATTATTTACAAAGCTTTATCCTTAATTATAAAATATATTTATTTTATAATTATAATTTTTATCTAAAAATATATATTAATTACTCGTTTTCAAAAAAATAAACACTATCAACATTATTAAACTACAATAATATTTGATAGTGTTTTAATGGTTTTTTATTTATATTTAATGTAAAATTTAGCTTTACTCTCAATAGTAATTAGCTAAATTTATTTTTAAAGAGTTATTTCTAATTTTAATAATCTAGCTATAATTTTTATATCTTTTAGTCTAACAGCTTCAGTTCTTAAAGATATTCCATTGTTTATTAATAATATTTTATCTCCGTCTAATCTTTTTAATTGCCGTACAGATCTTTTATTATTATGTTCTATAAGAAATATAGAGTTATTTTCCATTTCGTGATGCATATATCCAAAGGCTATATCTCCTTTATTTATTCTAAAGCCAGACATATCCTCTTCTTCTATCTTTAAAAACAAAACTTTATCTTGGTGTATCCCTTCAACTTTATTTCCTACAACAGGTAATTGTTTTTTATCAATCACTCTATCTAAATTATAATTATAAACTGGAACATCCTTTATTATAGAACTAAAGGCATTATCCCATACATCCTTTATTTTATTATCTTTATTTATGGAAGTTTCTCTTTTAGGTTCTAAGGACACTTCCTCTTCAAAAGAAATTCCTATATCATTTATTCCTTTTCCTAATACTTTTGATATTCTATTCATTAAACTTTCATTTATTATTTTTCTTCCCGATTCTATCTCATTTATAAAGTTCTCCGCTACACCTAATTTCTTAGCCAATTGTTTTTGTGTTAGCCCTTTTTTTAACCTAGCTTCTTTTATTTTATCAGATACTCTACTCACTTTTTCATCACCTTTTACCTATTTTGTTTTCTATACCATTCTCTTTCTTCCATTAAATGATCTACTAAACATTTGAATTCCCAGTCTATGGAAGTTTCTGTTACTACTGCCATTATAGGGACTGGTTTCAAAATTTCTTTTATTTTTTTTACGCCTAGCTCTAATTCATTATCAGAAAAATTATTGAATATAATTACTTTTTCTTCTGGCATATCTACATCTTCCACTTCTAAATTCATACCCTTTATTATATCTCTTAATTTCATTTGACACATACTTTTGTTTACAATTTTATAATTAGGCAAATTATTATTAGCGCACATATCTTTTAACAAGTTTAACTCTGCTTCTTTTAATCCATAAACAAGCATCAACTTATTATTAATCAAAACAAACTGCCTCCTTTTTAACTTAATTTTTCTGGCTGATGAAATTCTTCTCCAAAGGTATCTACTGTTACAGTCTTCATAACTTGATCTTCAAAAGGTTTATCTTTAAAATCTCTATCTACACTTACTATTTCTTTCGCAACATCTAGTCCTTCTATAACTTTTCCAAAGGCTGCATATTGGTTATCTAAATGTGGTGCATCAGCAACCATTATAAAGAATTGACTTCCTGCAGAATTTGGTTGCATTGTTCTGGCCATTGATATAACACCTTCTGTATGTTTTAACTCATTGTTAAATCCATTAGATTTAAATTCACCTTTTATTGAATATCCTGGGCCTCCCATTCCGTTTCCGTTAGGACAACCTCCTTGAATCATAAATCCTGGAATTACTCTGTGGAATATAACACCATTATAAAAACCTTTATTTACTAATGATATAAAATTGTTAACTGTATTAGGTGCTATTTCTGGATATAATTCTATTTTCATTTCTTTTCCATTACTCATTTTTATAGATACTATAGGATTCATTTCTATTTCCCCTCTCAAAACAATAATTTTGTTCCATATATTTCATATTAGCATAAATTATATCATATTTTAATATCTTTATTATACTCTGTTTTTTATGTATACTAAAAATTATAATTATGAAAATAAACTTATTCTTAAATATTTTATTTCATATTAAAAAGTTTATAGCTTAGATCTATTATATCCTTATCCTCTCTTGAATTAAATATAGTAACTTTTCCCACTCTATTTTCTTCTGTTAGCATATTACTATTTTTTAATTGTCTTTTTAATTCTCTAGATGTACCAAAACTACCATCTATTATACAAGCTTTATTATGGGTAACCTCTTTTAAAGTCTCTTCTATAAAAGGATAATGAGTGCATCCTAGAACAATAGATGATATTTTTTCATTGTCATATTTTGAAAATTTATCCTTCAAATAATTATAAATTACATCTCCAGAAACTATTCCCTGTTCTATTAGTTCTGGTAGCCCAGGACAAGGCAAAGGCTCTATATCCTCTGTTTCTTTATACAAATCCATTAAATTAGCAAATTTCTTTTCAGCTAAGGTCATAGGCGTTGCCATTATTATTATCTTTCCACCTTTCTTTAATTCCACCGCAGGTTTTAAAGCAGGTTCAATGCCTATAATAGGGATATCATAATTTTCCCTTAAGTCATTTATAGTTACGCTAGTAGCTGTATTACAAGCCACTACTAAAGCTTTTATTCCCTTACTCATCAAAAAGTCTGTTGCATTAAAGGTTAACGCCTTAACTTCTTCTACTTTTTTAGTTCCATAGGGTGCATTTTTTGAATCTCCATAATACAAAAAATCCTCCTTTGGTAATAACTTAAATGCTTCCTTTAACACACTTATTCCGCCTACTCCAGAATCAAAAAAACCTATAGGCTTATCATTTATACTCAATTTTATCACCTCATCATATAAATATCATTTCTCACTCTATAATATATTATCAATAATATATATTATATAAATGTATGAATAAAATTTCTATTGACATATAAAAATTTTAATTATAATATATTGCATATATTATATACAATAAAACTATATAATGTTAAATTGATTGTATTTAAAAATTTGGGGAGGTAAATTATGTTAGATGATTTAGTATATGTTATTCCTAAAGAAATGCATTCCGAAGAGCAACTTAAAGAATTTTTAGTTTCCCATCCTGAAATAAAATTTGTGTCTTTAGTTTGTATCGATTTGGCTGGTAATGATACTGACGAAAAAATTCCTATAAAATTATTTTTAGAAGACATGAGTAAATTCATAAAAGGCTGTGTTCAAACAGACGGATCCTCTGTTGTCCTTCCAGGTATTGCAACTCTTAATAATGCTAAAGTTGATATGATTGTGGACATGGATGTTAACTGGTTTATAGATTATAACTATGAACTTATAGACTGTAAAACCGAAAAACCAACCGGTACTCTTAGAATTCCTTGCTTTCTTTACCACGAAAATAAACCCGTGGATTCCAGATATATATTAAAAAAATCAATAGAATATTTTAAAACAACTCTATTAAATTTAATAAAGACTAACCCTGAATCTATATCTTCTTTCAATATAAAATATGAAGATATAGAAAAAGTAGATGTAACTTGTGCTACAGAACTAGAATTTTGGGTGAAAACTCCAAATGACAATGCAGAAGTAGATGAATTGTGTACTTCTCAAGTTCTTCATGAACAATACTGGAATAGAACCAAAGGAAGCGTTAGAACTGCTTTAGAGGAATCTTTATTACTTATGGAATATCACGGATTAGAGCCTGAAATGGGTCATAAAGAAGTTGGTGGAGTAAAAGCTAAATTAACTAGTTCCGGTGGATTTACTCATATAATGGAACAGCTAGAAGTTGATTGGAAATATTCAACAGCTCTTCAAGCAGGAGATAATGAATTATTAGTAAAAAGCATAATAAAAGAAACCTTTAGAAATAACAAATTAGATGTTACATTTTTTGCAAAACCTATAGATGAAGTTGCAGGCAGCGGAAAACATGTGCATTTAGGGGTTGCGCTTAAATTAAAAAATGGAAAAAGAATTAATCTTTTCTCTACAGATAAAAACCACTACCTAAGTTCTTTTGGTTATGCTTCTATAATGGGCATACTAAAAAATTATGAAGTGATAAATCCTTTTGTTTCATCAACTAACGATTCTTTAAAAAGGCTGAAACCAGGCTTTGAAGCACCTGTATGTATAGTAACATCTTTAGGCCATACTGTACAATTACCATCAAGAAATAGAACAATCCTAGTTGGGGTTATAAGAGACTTAGATAATTCTTTAGCTACAAGATTTGAGTTAAGATCACCAAATCCTCGTAGTAATACCTATCTAACAGTAGCTTCTTTATGTATGTCTATGATTGATGGAATAAAATATGCTATAGAAAACAATAAATGTGAAGATGATCTTTTAAAAGAGCTTTCTAAAGCTGCTGAGGAAGATACTAGCTATCTTGAAAAGGGAAGACAATATAGAAGTGAAGAAGACGTATTTGAATACTACAGTGAAGAAGAAAGAAGTAAAATCTTTGGCACAGCACCTTCTACTGTATATGAAAATATATGCTCTTTAGATAAATATATGGATAAGATAGAAGTATTAAAAGCTGGTGAGGTATTCACCTCTAAAATTGTTAATAGCTATAAACTAGCTGTTATTGAAAGATGGTTAGTTGAAATAACAAATAGAATAATTCCAAATTATGTAGAAGAAATCAGAAGCTTTTCTCAATTACATGAAGTAAACAAAGCCTCTGATTTAGATATTCATAACTGGTCAAAAATCAATGAGCTTAGACAATGTCTAATGAAAGATACCTACTCTGATAAATCTTTATTTGGACAAATAAGAGAAGCTAAAGAAAATAACGATTATGAAACTATTTCTAATTTACAATTAGAAATAGATAAAAAAATGAAATTACTTAGAAAACTTTATTCCGATTATAAAAAAAATCTTTTAGATATATAAAATAAAAGCACACCTAATATCAGGTGTGCTTTTATCCTATAATATTAAAATTCTTTTAATGGAAAAGACTTTATTACCATTTCCTTTTTATTATTTATAGGCTTCCAAATTTCTATCCTATCAATTTTAGCCATTTCATGCATACCTGCTCCCTTTAAATTGCTACAAGCAGATATATACTCTTTAGCCGACCATTCTCTAGACGCAAAATTAGTATTTGCTAAAGACACATGTAAATCCCAATTTTCTATATTTTCTCTCACTTTAAAACCATGTAATTTTAAAGTATCATTAATTATCCTTGCTAGCCTCATTATATAGCCTTTGTTTTCTATTTTTAAATTAACTGATTTATAAGGTGGATCAAAACAAATAGCTCCATTTATTTCTACCTTAAATTTTTTATATGGTTTTATTATCTTTTCTATTACTTCTTCTAATTTATTAATATTAGGATCCTCTATTACCTCAAGAGTTATATGTAACATAGGTAAATTTCTATATATTTTATACTTTTTAGATATATCCCTCTGTATTTTTTCTATTTTATAGTAATCTTCTTTATCAAACAACGCCACTAAATAACACTTCATGATTAATTTTAATCCCCCGTATATCTATTTTATAGTATTATACCATAATATATTATGTTTTAAAATGTCAATAAATTATAACAATTTAATAAAAATCATACAATCACAATGTGTACTTAAGAAAAATAATATTAATTATTTCATCTATGGAATATATTTAAAATTTAAGGTTATAATTTAATAAAAATTGTATTATTCTCTAGATATTATTAAAATTTAGAGTACATTGAATTTATTTCCATTTTTTTAAGATATTTTTCTTAAAATAACCCTTAACATTTTAAAATTTGGTGTTAAAATAATAAATAGTTATGATATAATATATTTTGTTACATAGGTTTGAAATTAACGATTAGTTTAAATATATAAATTCTAAAGTAAGGATGGATGCGGGGATGAGTAAATTAAAAATAACAGGAGGTAACCCCCTCTTTGGAAAAGTTGAAATTAGTGGAGCAAAAAATGCAGCAGTAGCTATATTACCAGCTACTATTATGGCTAGCAAAGGAGTTTGTACTATAGAGAATACTCCAAATATTGAAGATGTACATTGTATTGAAAGAATTTTAAATGGATTGGGTTGTGAAATTAAAAGACAAAGCAATTCTATTTTACAAATAGATAGTACTAATATAACAAAAACAGATGCTAATACTGAAGATGTAAGAAAAATGAGAGCTTCTTATTATCTTATCGGAGCTTTATTAGGAAGGTTTAAAAAAGCCAGAGTAGAATTACCTGGTGGATGTCCTATAGGTGTTAGACCTATAGATCAACACATTAAAGGTTTTGAAGCTTTAGGAGCTCATGTCGAAATAGAACATGGTGCTGTAATTGTCAAAGCAGATAAATTAATAGGAACTAATATATTTTTTGACGTTGTTAGCGTAGGCGCTACTATAAATGTGATGTTAGCTGCCACACTTGCTGAAGGCAATACTGTGCTAGAAAATGTAGCAAAGGAACCTCACGTAGTAGATGTAGCTAATTTTTTAAATAGTATGGGAGCTAATATCAAAGGTGCTGGAACAGACATTATAAGAGTTACTGGTGTTAAAGAATTAAAAGGCTGTACTTATAGTGTAATACCTGATCAAATTGAAGCTGGTACATATATGATAGCAACAGCTGCCTGCGGTGGAGAAGTTACAATAAATAACGTAATACCTAAACACTTAGAATCTATAACAGCAAAACTTATAGAAATGGGAGTAGATGTTATAGAAAATGGAGATTCTGTTACAGTAAAATCTAAAGGTAATTTTAAAGGCGCTAATATAAAAACTCAACCTTACCCAGGATTTCCAACGGATGTGCAACAACCAATGAGCACACTTTTAACTATTGCAAAAGGAAGAAGTATTGTAAATGAAAGCATTTGGGAAAGTAGATTTAAACATGTAGATGAATTGAAGAAAATGGGAGCAAATATTAAGGTAGAAGGTAGAACAGCCATTATAGATGGTGTACCTAAACTTACAGGAGCTATAGTAAAAGCTACGGATTTGAGAGCTGGGGCTGCTATGGTAATTGCTGGATTATTAGCTGAAGGTGATACCGAAATTCTTGGTGTGGAGCATATAGATAGAGGATACCCAAATATTGAAAATAAATTTAGATCTTTAGGGGCTACTATAGTTAGACTATAGTTAAGTTACAATTTAAAATTTTATTATGATTTTTTGTTCTCTTTATAGTGGTAGTAGTGGTAATTCCATATTTATATCCTCTGAAAAATCAAACATACTGATAGATGCTGGACTTTCTGGTAAAAGCATAGAATTAGCTTTAGATCGTATAAAAGAATCTCCTTCATCTATAAATGGAATATTTGTTACCCATGAACATATAGACCACATAAAAGGCGTAGGTGTTCTATCCCGAAAATATGATATACCTATATACGCTAATGCTAAAACTTGGCATGCTATGAAAAAAAGTGTTGGTAAAATAAAAGAGCATAACATAGAAATTTTAGATGGGAAATCTGTAGTTCTAAATGATATGGAAATAAACCCTTTTGCCATATCTCATGATGCTGCCTCCCCTTTTGGATATACTATATGTTCTAAAAATAAAAAAGCAAGCATTGCTACAGATTTAGGTGTATTTTCAAGAGATATACAAAATATTTTAGAAGATTGTGATGTAGTATTGCTTGAAAGTAATCACGATACAGAAATGCTGAAATTTGGTCCATACCCTTATACTTTAAAAAGAAGAATTTTAAGCAATATAGGCCATTTATCTAATGAAGATTGTGGTAGAGCTATAATAAATATTACTAATAATAAGTATAAAAATATAATATTAGGGCATCTTAGTAAAACTAATAATTTCCCTGAGCTTGCTTATCAAACTGTTTTAAATGCATTAAACTCTTCTGATATTAGAGTAGGTAAAGAACTTTCTTTATCCGTTGCTAAAAGAGATACTCCAAGTAACTATATAGAATTTTAGGGTAAGGTGATTAAATTTGAAAAAATCTATTAAATTAGCTTTTTGCTCATCTTTAATAATTTCTTCGGTATTTTTTATATCCTGTGAAAAAAAAGATAGCATAAGTATAAATAACAAAGATAAAATAAAGAATATAACACTTCATAACGAAAAAAATAATTTAGTAGATTTAAACTTATATTTTGATTCTACTAATAATGCAAATAATGCTGAAATAACTAAAGAAGAAAGAATTATTAAAAAGGATGAACTTATTGGTCAATTTATAATTGGGGAATTAATAAAAGGTCCTTCTGTTAATAATTCATTAAAACCAATCTTCCCGAAAGAAACAAGACTACTAAGTTTTTCTATAAAAAACAACATAGCTTATGTTAATTTAAGTAGTGAAGCTTATTATTCTATGACTGCTGATAAGGAAGAAGCTTATTTAAAAAGCATCATTTGGTCTTTAACAGAACTACCTTCAATAAAGAAGGTTAAGTTATTTATTGAAAATAAAGATATCTCTTCTCTTAGTAAAAATTTTAAATTTAGTGAACCTATAGGAAGAGATGATATAACAAAAATAAATAAAAATAAATAAAAGGAGAATGTATCATGAGTTTGTATAAAGAATGGACAGACATGGTTATTGATTATGTAAAAACTAAAGGAGAAGCTGCATTTTGGAAAGAATACGGTTCAATCGAGGAAAATGTTTATACCCAAATATTAGGTGAACATAGCAGCGTTATAGAAGGTACAGTAAAAAATTTAGCAGAAAAATTTAATACGCCTGTAGTATTCTTCATGGGATTCTTAGATGGAATAAATGACAGTTTAACTGATTCTTTAGATTTGGACAAGATAGAAGAAAGCTCTAACATTTCTCTTAAAATAGATTTTGAAAAATTATACTTCAATATGTTAGAAGCTAAGGCAGATTACTTATATAATCTTCCTCAATGGGAAGCTATACTTTCTAAAGAAAAAAGAAAAGAAGTACATAAGGAGTGGGTTTCTTCAAAAACTGTAGTTAGAACTAATAAAATTGGTAGAAATGAACCTTGTCCTTGCGGAAGCGGTAAAAAATATAAAAATTGTTGCGCAAAAAAAGCTTAAAACAAAAATTTCTAATAAAATCTTCTAGATGATTTATAAAACCTATATTTAATAAATATGGAACTAAGAGGTTTATCATTAAATAAAATTTATTTATTGGTAGGCCTTTTAGAGCTTTTCTAAATACTTAAACTCTTTAATAAAAACATCTTGAATTACTCTAAACTAGGAGGATAAAATGAATATATCTATAATTTCAGTAGGGAAAATAAAAGAAAAGTTTTTAAAGGCAGCAATAGACGAGTACTCTAAAAGATTAAGTAAATACTGTAAACTAAATATAATAGAAGTGGCCGATGAAAAAACTCCAGATAATGCCTCTCTTAAAGAAGAAAATATAATAAAAGAAAAAGAAGGTAATTTAATATTAAAACATATAAAAGATAATAGCTTTGTTATAGCTTTAGATTTAAAAGGTAAATCTATAACCTCAGAAGAATTCTCGGACCTTATAGAAAATTGCAGATTAACAGGTAATAGCACTATTGCCTTTGTTATCGGTGGATCCCTAGGATTATCTCAGCAGGTTTTATCCAGAGCTAATTATAAGCTATCTTTCTCAAAAATGACCTTCCCACATCAGCTCTTTAGAGTAATGCTTCTAGAACAAGTTTATAGGGCTTTTAGAATATTATGCAGAGAACCGTACCACAAATAAAGGACAAAAAGTTGAAGATAGAGAAATAGGGCGAAATAATTAATAAGGTAGAACTTATTGTAGTAATGTAAGTCCTACCTTATGATTTTATATTCTAGATTGATAAAAAGTAACTTCTAGAGGATTTCTATTAACTAACCTTGGATAATTGTATTTTGGATATCCTACAATAACTGCTCCTGTTATTTTTTTGTCTTTTGGTATATTGAATAATTCAAGCATTTGAGAATTATAGGCGAGTGAAATCTTTTCAAAGACTCCAGCCAAACAAGAGCCCAATTCAAGTGTTGGAGATATAATTCCAGATATGCTAATGAAGAAATAGAAATTTCTCTTCATCGTGTAAAATTTACATCAGCAGTTGCTAAAATAAGACAAGGTGCTCCTCGTAAAACAGTGCCAATTCCTTTATTATGATAAGATTGAATATAGTGATGGGATCTTATCATAATGGAGGAATTGCTAGCCAGTTCTTCAATAGTAAACTTAATAACCTTGTTAAGTAAATTTTTGTCATCCACAATTATATAAGATATCCTTGTAGATTACTTACAATAGAAGCGAAGTGAGCAATATCAACAAGATTGATTAATTTTTCACTTGGGACAGATGTTTCTTTATAAGATCTAGTTGAACGTCTTGAGTTAAAAAAATTTTTAGTTTCTTCAGAACTTAACTTTTGAAAGTCTTTTGTGCTAATTTGATTACTTAGTAAAATTCTTTTATTATCAATAGCTTCTCTTGGGCAGATAGCTACACAATGACCATAGATAATACAGTTTTTGGCCAAACTCCTTTTGGACTATTTTTCCCTAAAATTAATATATTTTATGCTTTTTTTCAACCTTGTGTAGAATAATTGCTATAATTTGAGTTGCCATTCCAAAAGTACACACTCCATACCATCCAAAATGAGAGTAACTATAGGAACCTAAAAAGGAACCTAATGCTCCTCCGAGAAAAAAGCTGACCATATAAACAGTATTAAGTCTATTACGTGTTTCTTCGTTTAAAAAATGTACTCTTGCTTGATTAGAAACATTACAGGATTGTACTCCTAAATCTAGAAGAATGATTCCTAAAATAAGTCCCCAAATTTTAAAGCCAAATAGAAAGAAGAATAAATAAGCAATTATAACTACGATTATACATATATCTATAGCAAATCTTGAACCCTTTTTGTCAGCTAATTTTCCAACTATTGGAGCAGCAAGAGCACCAATAATACCAACTAATCCAAATAAACCTGCTGCTTCAGCTCCCATATTATAATAAGAACTTTCAAGTAAAAATATGAGGGATGTCCAAAAGGCACTAAAAGCTGAGAACATTAAAGCACCATTAATAGAGGCTTCTCTTAAAATTTGTTCAGTTTTTATTAAGTGTATCATTGATTTTAACAGTTGAGTATATTTAATGTCAGAGATAGGTTCGCATAAGGGTATCAACTTCCTAAGAATAAGCATGAGAGTAAGCATCATAATCGCTGCAATAAGATAAACTGCTCTCCAGCCAAAGTAGCCGCCTAAGATGCCGCCGATTGTACGAGAAAGTAATATTCCGATTAACAAGCCGCTCATTATTGTACCAATAGTTTGCCCTCTTTGCTGTGGAGTTGATAGTTGTGCTGCTAAAGTGATAATAAGTTGAGGAATAATAGAAGTAAATCCAACGGCAAAGGAAGAAATTGTAAGAATATATATATTTGAAGCGAAGAACATACTCATAAGTGAGATTATTGAGCATAAAAGCATTATTACTATTAATTTTCTCTTTTCTTTTATATCTCCCAAAGGCAATATAAATATCATTCCAATTGCATAACCTATTTGTGTAAGCATAGCTGCAAAGCCTATGCTTAATTGGCTGACATGAAAGGTTTTTGCTATATCAGCTAAGAGTGGTTGGATATAATATAAATTTGCTACAGTAAGTCCACAAGCTATAGACATAACTAAAATTAATAAATTAGTCAATATGGGTTTAGCTTGAAGATTATTTATTGATGAATTTGTTTTTATAAACTTGTTATTTGATTGATACACTTATAAATCACCTCCTTAGATTATAATAATATATTTCATCGAATAAAATTAGTAAAAATCTTTTCTTCTCTTTCTGGATTTTTGATAGCTCCTTTTTCATTTTTAATAAGTTTCATAAGCCAAGCCATATTCTTACCTAATATCCTCATTATTTGTATTCCTTCTTCGTCCTGCATTGCCTCACCTGGTAATCTTCCATTAATAATATTCCAATAGTTTGAAGTAGGGATGAGCATTTCAGAATGATTAATGTAATTATTCAACTGATTGAAGGTTGGAATTCCACCTGCACGCCTTACTGCTACTACTGCAACTCCAACTTTATGTCTTAGCATACTATCATTGGCATCTACCACATGAAAAGCTCTATCTAAAAATGATTTCATTGTTCCAGCGATTGCTGAATAGTGTACTGGTGATCCTAAGATTATTCCATCGGCATCTTTCATCTTTTCAATCCAATCATTAACTAGATCAGTAGTAATAGCACATTTTCCATTCTTATTTTTTGTACAATATCCACAAGCAATACATCCTCTAATAGATTTATTCCCGACGTGAATTATTTCTGTTTCTATTCCTTCCTTTTCTAGTTCGTCAATAACTATTTTTATTCCATGATAAGTATTACCCTCCTTATTGGGACTTCCGTTAAAAACTACAACTTTCATTAATTTTTCCTCCTTATATATTTAATAATATTTACACACTTTACTGATATAGTAGGTATTGATTTAATTAGGGATAGTTCTTGTACCAATTAGATATCTTAGTAATTTAAGCTTTTCACTAAATGATTAAGCAAATTATAAACTAAACGTTTAGTTTATAAATATATAATATACTAAACGTTTAGTTTTGTAAATAGCTTTTTTATCTTTAAAACAAAAAAATATATAGTATAATATACGTATAGTTTATTAAGTATGTTATTATAAATTAAATACAATGGAGGTAATTATAATGGAGAAAAAATTGGGACGTCCCCGTAGCGAAAAAACTAAGCATGCCATTCTTTCCGCTGCATATGAGTTATTGCTTGAAAATGGTTTTGGAGCTGTTACAGTTGAAAAAATTGCTGAAAGAGCTGGAGTTAGTAAAGCTACTATTTACAAATGGTGGCCCAACAAAGCTGCTGTTGTTATAGATGCTTTTTTTGATGCTGCTGTTGTAAGACTTCCAATACCTGATACCGGATCAACTATTAATGATATGATAATTCAAGTAAATAATTTAGCAAAATTTTTAATTAGTCGAGAAGGAAAGGTACTTAATGAAATAATAGCAGAAGGCCAATTTAATCAAAAGCTAGCTGAAGCCTACCGCGCAATATATTTTAAGCCTCGCAGGCTTGATTCACGATATATTTTAGAACGTGGAATTTCAAGAGGAGAACTAAAGGAAGATTTGGATATAGAGTTAGTTATAGATTTAATTTTTGGCCCATTATTCTATAGATTATTAATAACGGGGGATATGGTAGACGAGGCTTTTATAAAGGATCTAATAAATTATGCATTTAAAGGTATAAAATAAAAGTTAATATTAATGATAACTTAATGAAATATTAACAGGAAGAAAATTGATTCTACTTATGAGTGGATAGAAGAACTTCAAATGTTTTCAATAATTTGTGCTGATAATATAGACGTAATTTAAATCGCATAATAAATTTTTATATCTTTAAATAAATGAATATGTAGATTAGTGGGATTATCATTGCAAGTCACATCAAGTTTTTATTCGTAGAGAATGATATAATACCTTATAGGGGTGATCTAATTGTCTGTAAAAACTATAGAAAATATGGTTAACTGGATTGAAGATAATATAATGAGGAATCCAACACTAACTGAAATGTCTAATTATGTTGGGTACTCCCCATTCTATTGTTCATCAAAGTTTCATGAAAATGTTGGAGTTACTTTTAAACAATATATATCAAAACGCAGATTAAGTCTTGCTGCGATAAAAGTAAAGGATACTAAAGTTAGATTTTTAGATATAGCATTAAAATATGGATTTTCATCTCAAGAAGCCTTTACGAGAGCTTTTGTAGCCACTTATGGGTGTACACCCAATCAATATAGAAAAAGATTAACTAATATTCAATTATATATGAAACCTAATGTATTTCCAGTACCCCAAAATGAAACTCTTAGTGATTAATAATATTATTCAATAATGGAAGGAAAGTGAAATGCTTAATAAATTAGGTAGAAATGATTTATGTTGGTGTGGTAGTCAAAAAAAATATAAAAAATGCCATTCTGCATTTGATAAAAGAATTGAACTTTATAAAACACATGGTCACATAGTTCCTCCTAGGGAAATTATAAAAAAACCAGAACAGATAGTCGGAATACGTAAAAGTGGGAAAATTAATACCGCAGTTTTAGACTATATTGCAGACCATATCCAAGCTGGTATAACAGCAGAGGATATTAACCAGCTTATTTATAAAAAAACTATAGAATTAGGAGGTATACCAGCACAACTTGGATTTGAAGGATTTCCCAAGAGCGTATGTACTTCTATTAATGACCAGGTATGCCATGGAATCCCATCAGAAAACATAGTCTTAAATGATGGAGATATTATAAATGTTGACGTTTCAACTATTTATGAAGGATATTTTTCTGATTCTTCTAGAATGTTCTGCATTGGCCATGTAGATGAAGATAAGAAAAACTTAGTTAATGTGGTGAAGGAATGTGTAAATTTAGGAATAAAACAAGTAAAGCCATGGGGATTTCTCGGAGATATAGGGCAAGCAATCTATGATCATGCTTTAAAAAATGGATACTCTGTAGTAAAGGAAATTGGTGGTCATGGAATTGGGCTAGAATTCCATGAAGAGCCTTGGGTAGGTTATACCTCAAAAAAAAATACAGGTATGCTAATGGTGCCAGGTATGATATTTACAATAGAACCAATGATTAATATGGGTACTGATGAAATTTTTTTAGATAAGAAAAATGGGTGGACTTATTATACAACTGATGGTAAGCCTTCAGCCCAATGGGAAATCATGATATTAGTAACAAATAACGGTTACGAAATATTGGCATACTAACTTCATTATATAAATTTTAATGTTGCAATTAAAAATATTAATCACTATAATTTTTAATTGCAGCATTAAATTTAATATAAATATATTCTTTACCACTGTTCATAATGTATTATATCTTGTAATTTTTTTCTTGGCCTAGCTTTAGGTAATTCATTTGGGTAACCAAGCGCAATAATACTAACTACATATTTATCAGAAGGTATATTTAAAATTGGCCTAACTTCTTCTTGAGTAAACCATGCAATCCAGCAAGTGCCTAACCCTAAGTTTTCGGCGGAAAGTACTAAATGTTCTACAGCTATTGATGTGTCTCTTATTATTTGCTTAAGTTCTTGTTGCGGGCTATTTTCATTCAATGATAGTTCTATATCTTCTTTAATCCTAGATCGTATATCTGCAACACATACAATAAAAACTGGCGCATCCATCATCCATCCTTGATTATGGGATACCTTAGCTAACTTTTCCCTAGTGATATCAGATTTTACCACAATAAAATGCCAAGGCTGTGTATTAGAACCAGATGGGGCGAGTCTAGCGCTCTCAATAATCTCCATTATTTTTTCGTCTTCAATTGGCTTATCAATATATTTTCGTATACTTCTTCTTGATCTAATTTCTTGAAACATATTGCTTAGAATCCTCCTTGTTCTATTAATTTTATTTTTAATATATAACATTATTCTAGAATATATGTATTATTATTACCAGTACGCACTTATTTGTATCATAGTATCTAAAAAGATATTATTGAAATGATAAACTATTATTCTATACCCTTTAGATTTAATAGGACAAAAATGTTTTATTATAAAAAATTACTGTAGTACTATAAAAGGCTACTTAATTATAGAAAGTAATTCATATATCTAACCGATCTTAAATTTATGCCATTTATGCAATTTTTCACATCACTAGATTAGGTGTTATTTCCAAATCCATAATTATTCCATTACTCTATTTATTATTTTTCATGTTAAAAACCTAACATTGTTTCTTGAATATATGGATATTGATTCTGTTTATGGCTACTGTTGTATAATGATTAATAAATAATATATAATTTTCTGACACATTTGTTAATTTTTTAAAAAATTTATTCATTTATAAGGTTAGCTTATACTCTATCTTTCTTATTATAAATATATATTATAGCAAATTGCCATTCCTTATTTTTTAATTTTTTATATGGTCTTACTAAGATTATATTAAAGGTTAATTATTTATCAACTGTATTGTAAGATCAAAAGAAAATGTTTGCAGAAAAAATTATTTAAATATAAAATGATTAATATAACATATTATAAATTTATATTAGGAGATGAGAGTTTTGGATAACACTTTAAATATAATAAAAAATAAAACTTTAACTTATGAACAAAAGGTTTTATCTCTTGCTCGCGAAGCTGAAAATTCATTAGATGTCCTTAACCTTCCTTCAGACGTGCAAAGTTTAAGGGATGAGGGCGTTATATGTGATTTAAATGAAGGTAATGCACCTTATAGACCTAGATATATTTGTCCTGATTATGAAAAATTTATGAAACAAGGTAGTGAATTTCTTAACTTAAATCCTCCAAAGGATATTTGGGAAGCCACAAATAACTTACTTATTTTGTATAAACATGTTCCTTCTATAACCTCTATGCCTGTTTATATAGGAAATATTGATACTCTTTTAGATCCTTTTATATCAGATGAAAATGAGGCTTATAATGCAATAAAGCTATTTTTACTTCATATAGATAGAACCATAACGGATTCTTTTTGTCACGCTAATATAGGTCCTAAAGAAACTAAAGCCGGAAGACTTATATTAAAAGCTCAAAGAGAACTTCAAACTGCTATACCAAACATAACTTTAAAATATGGAAAAGAAACTTCAAAAGAATTTGCTATTGACTCTATAAATACAGCTCTGATTACAGCTAAACCTAGTTTTGCAAATCATGAAATATTTTCAAAGGACTTTCCTTACAACAATTATGGTATAGCTAGTTGCTATAATGGCTTGTATATAGGTGGTGGTAGCTTTACTCTTGTAAGACTTAATCTTTATGGTGCTGCTAAAAAAGCTTCATCTATAGAAGATTTCTTGGATAATGTTTTACCTAATGTTATGACAAAAATGAGTAATTATATAGATAAAAGAATAAATTTTATAGTAAATGAAAGTAATTTTTTCGAAAGTAGCTTTTTAGTAAGAGAAAAATTAATACACAAGGATAGATTTACAGCTATGTTTGGTATGTTTGGATTAGCTGAATGCGTTAATCATTTATTAAAAACCAGTGAGCTAAAAGATAGATTTGGTCATAGCGAAAAAGCTAATGAACTAGGTATAAAAATAATAGAGAAAATGTACAACATAGTAAATAGCAATGTAAATGAGTATTGTTCAGCTACAGATGGTCACTTTTTACTACATGCACAAGTAGGTATAGAAACAGACAAAGGAACAAGTCCAGGTTGCAGAATACCTATTGGCGAGGAACCAAATTTACCTATTCATCTGCTACAAAGTGCTAAATTTCATAGATACTTTCCATCTGGTATAGGTGATATATTCCCATTTGAATCTACTGCAAAGAAAAATCCTGAATCTATATTAGACATAATAAA
This sequence comes from Clostridium botulinum, assembly GCF_001276985.1. GTDB lineage: Bacteria > Bacillota > Clostridia > Clostridiales > Clostridiaceae > Clostridium_F > Clostridium_F botulinum. Next base: position 73,389 of record NZ_LHUL01000017.1, on the reverse strand, counting down.
TGGAGCTTTTAATGAAGGAATGAGATACTTCTCTCTTTACGCCTCTGATAGCGATGTAATAAGAATAACAGGTTATCTTGTTAAATTATCTGATATTAAAAAATTAGATAAAGGCGAGCAAGTTCTTCAAGACACAGTAGCTTTAGGTTTAGGTGCAGTTAAAAATTCTAGAATACTGGAAAGAAAGGTAAGAGATGATGCTTAGAGGATTAGTTAACAAAATAATACCTTTTAGTTCTGTAGATGGTCCTGGAAACAGGACCGCTATATTTTTTCAGGGATGTAATTTTGATTGTAAATATTGCCATAATCCCGAAACTATAAATACCTGTAAAGCTTGTGGAACCTGTGCCTTTGTATGTCCTTATGGTGCTGTAGAATTTTTAGGTGATTCTGTAAAATGGGATGAAAATAAGTGTAAAAACTGTGGTCTATGTCTAGAAAAATGTAAAAATAATTGTGGCCCTAGAAATAAATATATGAGCGTTGGAGAAATTATAAAAGAAATATTAAAAACAAAACCTTTTATATCTGGTATAACTGTATCTGGAGGTGAATGTACTCTTCAAAGAGACTTTTTAATAGATCTATTCGAAAAAATTAAACTTCTAGGTCTTACTATTTTTGTAGATACAAATGGTTCTTTAGACTTTTCTAAAAATCCTAAACTTACAGAATTAATGGATATGGCTATGCTTGATGTAAAATCTTTTGATAGTGATGAACATAAAATGCTCACTAAAAAAAATAATGATATGGTTCTTAAAAATGTTAGATATTTAGCCAGCATAAATAAACTATACGAAATAAGAACTGTCATAGTTCCAGACCTTTTAGATAATGAAAAAAACGTATTTGAAATAAGTAAGCTTATAGCTTCTTTAAACCCTAATATAAGATATAAACTTATAAAATATAGATCTATGGGGGTTAGAAAGGAAAAAATAGATTCAAAAATACCAACAGATGAGTACATGGAAAATCTTAAAAACATAGCATTAAAAAATGGCTGTAAAAATATAATAATATTATAACCTTACATAGCACAAATTTATTGACAAACATTCTTTGCTAAAGTAGAATTAAATCAAATTTAGTTCAAATAATTAGAGAAGTTTTTCTTCTTTAATTATTTGTTCTTTAAAACATACGTTACCTAACAGTGAAGATTAATCTAATCTGAAAGGAAAGTTATATAGTTTAAATTAAGGTATTTTATACCTTTTATTTTGATACTTTAACTTTCCCTTTGGGAAAGTTTTTTATTTTACAAAACAAACTTTTATACTTAACACTTTCTTTTATTACTAAATCATTTATCATCAAATTTATTATTTAGGTTATGTTAAGTAATTATGAAAAAATAACTTTAAAAATCATACAATTATTTAGGAGAACTCAAAGTTCATATAACTTAACAGAACTATTATTTATGATAGGAGGTATATTATGAGAAAAATAGCTGTTATTAGTGCTATACTGGAAGATCCAAAAAACTGCCAGCAAAAATTTAATGAAATAATTGCTGATTTCAAAGGCATTGTAAAGGGTAGAATGGGTATCCCCTTTGAAGAGGAAGGTGTATCTGTAATCTCTATTACTGTAACTGGAACTCTAGATGAAATTAATAGCCTTACAGGTAAATTAGGAAATCTAGAAAATGTATATGTAAAGACATCTGTATCAAAGAAAGAAATATAATTATGAAAAAAATTATTGATGAACTATATGAAAGAAACAATACCTCTAATGATAAACTTTTATATTTACTTAACAATATTGATAAAGAAAATAAAAAATATCTAATATATAAAGCTCATGAAACTAGTTTAAAGCACTATAATAGCAAAGTTTATTTAAGGGGATTAATAGAATTTACAAACTATTGTAAAAATGCTTGTCTATATTGTGGTATATCTTGTAATAATAACAATGCTGAAAGATATAGACTATCTGAAGAAGAAATACTTAACTGTTGCAAGAAAGGCTACTCTTTAGGCTATAGAACTTTTGTACTCCAAGGTGGAGAAGACCCTTACTATACAGATAATAAAATTATTGACATTATAAAATCTATAAAAAAATTATTTCCAAACTGTGCTGTAACATTATCTATTGGCGAAAAAAGCTACGAAACATATAAAAAATTTTATGACGCAGGGGCAGATAGATATTTACTAAGGCATGAAACTGCTTCTAAAAATCTATACGAAAAACTTCATCCTGATATGAGTTTTGAAAATAGACACTCATGCTTAAGAAACTTAAAAAAAATAGGCTATCAAGTTGGTGCTGGTTTCATGATAGGACTACCTAGTCAAACAAATGAAGACTATGTAAATGACTTGATATTTTTAAAAGAATTAAAACCTCATATGGTTGGTATAGGTCCTTTTATTCCTCATAAAGACACTGTACTTAAAAATCAATCTGCTGGTACATTAGAAGATACTACCACATTATTAGCTCTTATAAGGTTGCTTTTACCTGAGGTTTTATTACCCGCAACTACAGCTCTAGGAACAATAAATCCTATGGGACGGGAAGCAGGTTTAAAAGCTGGAGCTAATGTGGTTATGCCAAATCTTTCTCCCACTAACGTTAGAGATAAATATATGCTATATGATAATAAAATTTGTACTGGTGATGAAGCTGCAGAGTGCAGGAAATGCATAGAAAATAGAATTAATAATGCTGGTTTTTCTCTAGACTTAACTAGAGGAGATAATATTTTATGGAGGCGAATATAAATGTTTATAAATCATGATTATATAGAAAATTTATTAAAAGAGGCTGAAAATGCTACAAATGAAGATATAGAAAAGGTTTTAGATAAAGCCTGTAGTAATGAGAAGTTAAGTCATAAAGATATAGCTATACTTCTCCAAATAAAAGACAAAAAATTATTATCAAAAATGTTTAAGATCGCTGGAGACATAAAAAAATCTATATACGGCAATAGAATTGTTTTATTTGCTCCTTTATATATTAGTGACTATTGCGTTAATAATTGTGTATATTGTGGTTATAAAAACTGTAATAGCTTTGAAAGAAGAAAGCTAACCCAAGAAGAAATTAGAACTGAAGTTAAAATTCTTGAAAAGATGGGACATAAAAGATTAGCTTTAGAAGCTGGGGAAGATCCTGTAAACTGTGATATAGATTATATATTAGAAAGTATAAAAACTATATATGATACTCAAAATGAAAATGGAAATATAAGAAGAATAAATGTTAATATTGCAGCAACCACTGTTGAAAATTATAAAAAATTAAAAGCTGCTAATATAGGAACTTATATATTATTTCAAGAAACTTACCATAAACCTACCTATGAAAAAATGCATCCCAATTGCTTAAAAGATAGCTATGAATATCATCTAACTGCATTTGATAGAGCAATGGAAGGTGGGATAGATGATGTAGGTGCTGGAGTTCTTTTTGGCTTATCTAATTATAAATTTGAAGTTTTAGGATTAATGCTTCATAATCAACATCTAGAAGAAAAACATGGCGTAGGGTTCCACACTATATCAGTTCCTAGGCTAAAAAAAGCCGAAGGAATGGATCTTAAGATGTTTCCGCATTTAGTAGATGATGAAACTTTTAAACAAATAGTAGCTATACTAAGAATAGCTGTACCTTTCACTGGTATAATATTATCCACAAGAGAAAGCGCAGAAATGAGAAAAGAAGTGATTGAATATGGTGTTTCTCAAGTAAGTGCTGGTTCTTGTGCTGGAGTTGGTGGCTACAAAGAAAGAGAAGAGGGAAAAAATACTAACCAATTTATCATTGCAGATCATAGAAGTCATCTAGATGTTTTAAAAGAATTAATTGAGGAAGGTCATATTCCAAGTTATTGTACGGGTTGTTATAGAAAAGGTAGAACTGGTGATAGATTTATGAGTCTTGCTAAATCTGGCAATATTCAGTATGTATGTCAACCTAATGCCATAATGACTTTAATGGAATTTTTATTAGATTATGGTGATGAAGAACTAAAAGAAAAAGGTGAAAAATTAATAAAGGAAGAGATAAATAAAATAAAAAGAGAAGATATTAAAAATATAGTTATTCAAAACATAGAAAAAATAAAAAATGGTGAAAGAGATTTATTTTTTTAGGAGGATTTATGAATACTACACCTAATGCCAATAGAATTCATATAACTTTTATAGGTAAAACTAATTCTGGAAAGTCTTCTTTAATGAATGCAATAATAGGTCAAGATATATCTATTGTATCACCTATAGAAGGTACCACTACTGATCCTGTAAGTAAATCTATGGAACTTATACCTTTAGGTCCAGTTTTATTTACAGATACTGCTGGATTAGAAGATAACACTGAGCTTGGTAAAGTAAGAATTGAAAAAACCTTAAATACTCTTTTAAAAACAGATTTTGCTATATATGTTATGTCTGCTAAAGATATTGATATAAACCTATATAAGAAAACTATAAATAAATTTAAAGAGCAAAATATTTCTTATATAACAGTTATAAACAAAATGGATACTATAGAGAAAAATAAAATAGATGACCTAAAAAAAATAATAGAAAGCCCCATATTTCTCTCAGCTAATAATATTAATAGTATCCTTAATTTAAAAAATTTAATAATAGAAAATTTAAGTAAATCTAAAGAAGATGACACTATTATAGGTACTCTACTTCCCTACAATAGTAAGATAATTATGGTAGTACCTATAGATTCTGAAGCTCCAAAGGGTAGACTAATATTACCACAAGTGCAATTAATAAGAGATTGTTTAGATCATGGTATAAAAAGCTATGTAGTTAGAGATACGGAATTAAAGTCTGCATTAGATGATATAAAAAATATAGATTTAGTTGTAACAGATTCACAAGCCTTTAAAGAAGTAGATGAGATTGTTCCTAAAGACATAAGCCTAACAAGTTTTTCTATATTACTTGCTAATTATAAAGGTGATTTAAAAACTTTTGTAGAAGGAACTAAAGCTATAAATAACTTAAATGAAAATTCTAGAATACTTATATCAGAAAGTTGTACACATAATTATTCTCATGAAGATATAGGTAGAGTTAAAATACCTAACATGATTAATTCACATGTGGATAAAAAATTAAACTATGAATTTAAAATGGGTGGAGATTTTCCACAGGATGTGGATAAATACGATTTAATAATTCATTGTGGTGCTTGCATGGTAAATAAAAAATCTATGGATTCAAAACTTAAGCTATGCAAAGAAAAAAATATACCTATAACCAACTATGGTATACTAATCTCCTATTTAACAGGTATATTAGATAGAAGTATAGAACTATTTAATATAAAACTTAAATAAAAAATTGTTACTTTAAAATGAATCTAACATAAAAAATACACTTAATAAACATATGAGTTTGTTTATTAAGTGTATTTTTCATATTTTCGGTGTTAAGATTAAATCTATTTCGTTTTAAAACTTCTTCTTTTATTTAAATTTTACATATAGCTTTTAAATACAATTTATCAAATACTTTTTAATTATAAATATTGATAATGAGCTCTAAATGATAAATTAACTCATATTTAGTGTATTATTAGATTTGAAATAAAAACATATATATCTTTTATTGCTATAATAATATTATTAGACATTAAAAAGGGGATGGGACATTGCTTATAGTAAGTATAATTTTAACATTAATTTTAACTGGAGTCGCTGGATATATTGGAAAACTAAAAGTAAAAACAGCCAAGGACTTTATAAATGCAGACAATAAATTAGGTATATTAGGAGTAACCAGCATGCTTATGGGCTCTATAATAGGCGGTGCTTCCACTGTAGGTACTGCACAAATGGCTTATAAACATGGGATATCTGCTATATGGTTTATATTAGGTTTGTGTATTGCTAGTATTTTATTAGGACTCATATATTCAAACCAAGTTGGTAAGGACAGTATGACTACTCTACCTCAAATTATAGGAAACACTTATGGATTAAAAGCAAGAACTAGCTCTAGCTTACTATTATCTTTAGGTATGTTTATTCATATAAGTGGCCAAGTATTAGCCTGCACTCCTCTTTTTACATCTATATTTAACATAGATGTAAAAATAACTTCTATAATAGTAATTTTTTTATTAGTTTTTTATATAATTTTCGGAGGTTTTTGGGGAAGTACTATGGTAGGTGCTGTTAAAACCGTACTTTTATATGGTACAAGTATAATATGTGGATTTATATTAATATTTTCACTAAATGGAACTGCAGAAATTTTTAATTATTTTCCTAAAAATCCTTGGTTCAATATATTTAGTGATGGTATTTTTCAAGATTTAGCCTTAGGATTTTCTACAGTACTTGGAATACTATCTACTCAGACTTACTTTCAATCTATTATGGCTGGTAAAAACCCAAAAACTTCTAAAATAAGTTCTTTTTTAGTAGCCTTTTTAATATTTCCAGTAGGTATTGTATGTACATCTATAGGAATGTACATGAAAATTCACTTTCCAAACATAAACCCTAATGAAGCTTTTCCTCTGTTTTTAATTAATTACCTTCACCCAATTTTAGGTGGAGTATCTATAGCTACAGTGCTTATATCTTCCATAGCTACTGGAGCTGGATTAGCTTTGGGTATAGCTACCATGATGGTAAAAGATATTATACCAATTTTATCTAATAAAAAATTAGAGGATAAAAAAGAAATTTTATATTTAAGAATATGTATTCTAATAATAGGTGTCTTAACCTTAATTATAGTTATAAATAACACCGATTCCATGATATTAGATTGGGGATTCTTATCTATGATATTTAGAGCTACGCCTATTTTTATACCGGCATTATGTGCACTATTTTTTAAAAGCAAGATTAATAGCAAAGCAGGATTTTACTCTATATTAGCTGGTCCACTATCAAGTATTTTGTGGATAATCATTGGATTTAGCCAAATAACCTCTATATATATAGGTATTACCATGAATATACTTGCTATGGCTACAGCAAGTAAGAAGTTTAATTATATGGAAAAAATATAAATCTTCTTTTCTGCTGTATTAAAAAACCTCTTTTGATTAAAGATAATACTATATTAATTAAAGGAGGTTTAGTATGGCTAAAAAAGGAATGAAAAGACCATCTCAAGAAGAAAATAATAAAGGCCAAACAAAAAAGAGAAAAAATACTCCACCTTCTGTACCAGAAGTAAAATAATTTTTAGAGTATAAAGTTTAAAACTTTATACTCTTTATTTTATTATATATTAATGGTAACATATTGTAGAATATACACTTATTTTGGCATATTTTAAATTAATATTAATCCTAGGGGGATTTCAATGAAAAAAATACTAAACATATTAGCTCAAAGACCTGATAAAACTGGAAGTGGTATGTATCTTCAAGCCCTTATTAAAGAAGCTGATAAAAATGGTTACAAGCAGGCTGTGATAGCTGGTATATCCTCAAGAGATAAAAAAGTAACTTTTTCTTCAAAAAATCCTATTACATTTTTTCCTTTAATATTTGAAACTTCAGATTTACCTTTTCCTATTGTAGGTATGAGCGATGTAATGCCTTATGAAAGTACAAAATATAAAGATTTATCTATAGATATGCTAAAAAAATGGAAGGCTTCTTTCACATCAATCATAAAAGAAGCTATTAATGAGTTTAATCCAGACATAATAATATGTCATCATTTATGGATTTTAACTGCTCTTGTAAAGGAATTGTATCCAAATAAAAAAATTATAGCCTTTTGTCATGGAACAGATTTAAGGCAATTACAGACCTTTAAAAATAGTGGTAAATCTATTTCTAAAGAAGTAGTAAATTATGTAATAACTAATTGCAAAAATTTAGGAACTATAATAGTATCTCATAAAGATGAAAAACATCAAGTTATAGAATCATATAAAATAAATGAAAATAAAGTATTCATTGCAGGTACAGGTTTTAATCCAGATACTTTTTATATAAATGAAAGTAAAAATAATTCAAATAAAATTAAAATAGTCTATGCTGGCAAGCTAAGTTATTCCAAAGGAGTACCTTTTTTAATTAATTCAATTAACCTAATAAAAAAATATTCAAATAATATAGAGCTTTATTTAGCTGGTTCTGGAGCTGGAGATGAAACTACAAATATAATTAATTTATGTGAAAACAGTTCTTATAGTTTTAATATAAATGTTTTAGGATCCCTTTCTCAAAAGAAATTATCTGACTTATTCAGAGAATGTGATATATTAGTACTTCCTTCTCTGTATGAAGGATTACCTTTAGTTTTAATAGAAGCTATGGCTTGTGGATTAAAAATAGTTTGTACAGATCTACCTGGTATAAAGGAATGGATGGGAGATATAATTAATAATAGTGGCATTATAAGATATGTTCCTATGCCTAAGCTAGAAAATATAGATACTATAGTACCTGCGGAAATACCTAATTTCGAACACAATCTAGCTTTATCTATAGAAAAACAAATTGAAAATGATTTTGTAATAAACAATAAGCTTAAAAAAGCTATAGGAAGCAAATCCTGGACAAAAGCCTTCTCAAATATAAAAAAGTTATTTTAAAATTTCTATCCTATAATTGTATTCTAATTAAAAAACATATATTTATTATTAATAAAATATATATAATTTTAATAATAGCTTAATAAAAGAGATAATATTCAAGAATCCAACATTATCTCTTTTTGTTTGTATTTAATTATAATAATAAATTTTGCAATGTATTATACAATTTTATATATTTTTTTATCTAAATTATTAATTACTTTATTATATATATCTATATATTTATATTGTCCATTATCATACATAGCAGGACAAACATTATTTTCTTTTATAGCTTGTATTAGATCTTTTTCATCTCTTATTCCATTTGGAAATACAGTAGCATATTTACCTACCTTTTCTATAACATGAGCATCACTAGATCCTATGCATGGAAGATTTAACTCAGTAGCTAAAGAATATGCTAATAAATTTTGATGGGGTTCTGTACTACCATTAAAAGCTTCTACTCCAGATAATCCTAGCATTTTTGCCTGTCTTATATAATCACCCATACCTCTATTATTATTTCTATATGGGTGGGCACTAATAGCCACTCCATTATTCTCATATACTATTTTTAATAAATCTTTAGCATGCATTTTATTTTTAGGTATATCCTTTAATCCAAATACTAATATATCACCTTCATATGTAAGTATTTCAGCACCAACAAGTATTAAAAATCCTGTAGCTTTTGAATAAGCATGTGCTTCATCCATAATATCACTACTTTCATGATCTGTAATACAAACTCCATCTAATCCTATTTCTTTTCCTCTTTTTACTATTTCTTCTAAGGATATTTCACTATCTAATGAATATTTACTTTCATGTATATGAGTATCTATTATCATAAAATCCTCCCAAGATATAATTTATCACTATTATATGATAATATCATTTTTTTATAATCATTTGTTGATTTATTAAATAAAATTATAGTCATATCCTATATTATAAATATTTATTATTATTTTTTCACAATACAATTAATCTATAAAATTAAAAATATTTAGTAATTTTATAAAAAAAAATCATGTAACCGATTGCACCTTCTTTTAAATTTCAATGATTTTAGATAAAATATATATGTGACTTTTTTATGTTTTTTAATAATTTTAAAAAATTAGGGAAAGGCGGCCTTTTTATATGAATTTAAAAAAGTTATTTGAACTTCAAGAAAATCTAGATGAACATATAACAAAAAATCATTCTCTACAAGGTAAATCCCTATTAAGTGAAAAAATTTTAGCTCTACAGGTTGAACTAGCTGAATTAGCTAACGAAACTAGATGTTTTAAATATTGGAGTATCAAATCACCTTCAAATAAGCTTACTATACTTGAAGAATACGTAGATTGTCTTCATTTTATTTTAACATTAGGATTAGAGCAAAATTTTAAGGATTTAACTCTACAACCCAAAAATTTAAATTACAGTTTAACTGAGCAAATTTTAAATCTTTATATAGATATAAATGATTTTATGATCTGTTCCTCTAAAGATCACTATATTACTTTATTTGAAGATTTTCTAGACTTAGGAATTAATTTAGGATTTTCAGAAAAAGATGTAGAAAAAGCTTATTTAAAAAAGAATAATATAAATCATGACAGACAAAATAATGGTTATTAAAGAATTTAAATGGATAACAAGTAAAAGGAAACTTGTTATCCATTTTTTTATATAATAATCTTTTATATTATAGGAAATCCTAATAAAATAAAGGAGGTTTATATATATGATGGGAATAATATATTCAATAATATCCGGTATAGCTATGACTTTGCAGGGAGTCTTCAATACTCGCTTAGGTGATAAAATAGGTATGTGGGAAACTAATACACTTGTCCAGGGAACTGGATTCATAATAACTATTATAATTTGGATGTTAGCAGGTAATGGTAATTTTAAAGATATAAAAAACGTTAATAAGTTATATTTATTAGGAGGAGCTTTAGGAGTTATTATTATTTATACAGTAATGAAAGGAATTGGATCTTTAGGTCCTACTTGTGCTATAGGTATAATATTAGTATCTCAACTTACTTCTGCAGGAATAATAGATGCTTTCGGATTTTTTGATTCTCAAGTTATAAAATTTAGTGCTAATAAAATTATAGGAATTATAATAATGTTAATTGGTATAATTATATTCAAATGTAAAAGTTAATATTTTGTCCGTTATAAAAAAAAATTATAATTGTTATAACTTATATAAATAACATCTATTCAACTGCTTATCATACTTAAATAGAATAAACAATCTATAACAATGCTTTATTTACTTTTACTTTAAAATTACAAATTGTTATAATAAATATAATATTATATCAATTTGGGAGGTAACTAAATGGATTTTAAACAAATTGAAGCTTTTATAAGTGTAGCTAAATATAAAAGTTTTTCTAAAGCGGCTAATTCAGTATTTTTATCACAACCTGCCATAAGTTCTCATATAGCTACTTTAGAAAAAGAACTTAGTGTACAACTTTTCGATAGAACTTCTAAAGAAGTTTTATTAACCCCTGCTGGCAACTCCTTCTTAAAATATGCACTAGAAATTTTAAACGCTAGAGATAAAGCTGTGTGTTGTTTATCTAACTTTAACAATACTGTCTGTGGAAAGCTAACTTTAACTGCTAGTAGTACACCTTGTAATACTATAATACCGGATTTAGTTAAAGGTTTTGAAAACAAATTTCCAGATGTAGCCTTTAATGTATTAGAACAAAGTTCTGGAGAAGTACTAGATAATTTATTAAACTTTAACTCTGAAATTGGTATTATTGGAGATTTAATAAGTGATGATAAGATTAAAACCTACAAATTAGTAGAAGATAATTTAGTTTTGATATCTAATCCTAGTTTAAACATTCCTGACGAAATAGATGCAGGGTCCATATTAAAATACAAATTTGTACTTAGGAAAAAATCCTCTGCCACAAGAAAAACCTTTGAAAGCAATTTAAAAAAATCTGGTATTGACCCATCAACTTTAGAAGTTTGTTGTGAAGTTAATAATTTGGATACAATTTTTCAATTTGTAAAAACTGGTGTGGGTATATCTGTTATTTCTGAAAAGGTTTATAATGGATACTTAGGATTAAATTCTATAAAAAAAAGCAAAATAACAAACCTAAATTTAAAAAGAAGTTTATATTTAGCAATCTGCTCTAAAAGAACTCTTACTCCCACAGCTAAAGCATTTTTTGATTTTTGCTTAGATTATTTTGATATACATAAAAGTAATCAGTAATATTAACATAAATATAATTTAATATAGGAACAATTTTATAACAGTTTTACTATAATATATATGTAAGCATTTTAATAGGAGTTTTTTATGTTTTCTTTTAAAAAAAAAATTGAGGAAACTTTAAAAATAGCAATTAAAAATAATTATTATAAAAATTATAGAGTCCTTATTATTTGTACAAACCTTCAAAAAGATATAGAAAAAAAAGTTAAATTATATAAAGGTAAAGTACTGAAATCCATATCTTCATGTAATTGTGTTTGTGCTTATGTGCCCTCTAGAGCTATTGAGCGGCTTTTAGAATATCCTCAAGTAATATATATATGTTTAGATCCTTATGCTTATATATGTGGAAATAGTGTATGCGCTTCTAATAATGTAACTATATCAGAAAGATACTCTCTTACAGGAGAAAATATTGGAATAGGTGTTGTAGATACAGGTGTCTATCCCCATACAGATTTAATTAATCCTAATAATAGAATAAAAAGCTTTTTAGACTTAATAAATAATTATAATTATCCCTATGATGACAACGGACATGGTACCTTTGTATCTGGTATTATAGCTGGAAATGGCACCTTATCTGATGGACTTTATAAGGGCATTTCCCCTAAAAGCCATTTATGTGTAGTCAAAGCTTTTAATGAATTGGGAAAAGGATTTATATCTGATATATTGTTTGGAATAGAAAACTTAATAAATGTAAAGGAAGAATTTAATATAAAGATTATTTGCCTTCCATTTGAAGTTCCTTATATTAATTATAATGTACTAGATTTATTTTCTAAAATTTTTAACATAGCTTTAAATAATAACATAATAATTATTGTACCTTCTGGCCATAATGGAAACAATGAAGGTTCTATACAAGGTATAGCAACTTTAAGATCTTGTATAACCGTAGGAGGAATAGACACTACATCATTAGAAAAAAAACCATATATTTATTCCTCTTCTGGACCTTTCTCAAATATAGAAAAACCTGACTTAGCTGCTGCAGCCGTTAACATATGTTCCTTAAATTCTAATACAGATTATATATCTGAAAAAATGGGGAGAAAAATATATCCAAAACCTCTTGAAGAAGCTTATACTAATTTTACTGGTACCTCTTGTGCTGCAGCATATGTAAGCGGAGTTTGTAGTTTATTATTTGAAAATAATCAAGAGCTTTTATTTAAAGATATACTATCCTTAATGAAAGTATCTTGTTCTCTTTTACCTTTTTCTAAGTGGATTCAAGGTGCTGGAATTATAGATATAAATAAACTTTTACCTTAAAATATATAATAAAAAAAGAGCCTATGCTCTTTTTTTATACATTTTTTAATGCAAACTTTATAAAGGTTTTTAATAGTGTAGATAAAAACTTATCTTTATGATATATAAGTATAAGTTTTCTTTTTATTTCAAATTCTTTTAACTTTGTCCATGATAATGTATTATTATTTATTTCATTTTTAATACATCTTTTAGATATACATGATACCCCTAATCCCGCTTCAACAGCCTTTTTAATAGCTTCCGTATTTCCTAATTCAAAGGCTATATTATAATTTACATTATTAGCGGTCATATAACTTTCAAAAACTTCTCTTGTACCACTTCCTATTTCTCTCATTATTATCTTTTCTCTATCTACTTCATTTATACTTATCTCATCCTTATTACTCCAGGGATGTTCTGGACTAGTTATAAAAACTAATTCATCATCACAAAAGTTTTCTTTTATAATTTCCTCATTATATACAGGCCCCTCAACAAATGCAAAATCAATACTGTTATCTAATATCATATCACTTATCAATTTAGTATTTTCTATAGCTATAGATGTATCTATTCCTTTATACTGCTTTGTAAATTTGCCTATTATATCTGGTAAAATATATATTCCTATAGTAGTACTAGCTCCTATTTTAAGCTTTCCTGTTTTCAAGCTATTAATATCCTTAAGACTTCTTATAGCATCATCATACATATTTAAAATTCTTCTTACATAATTTAAAAAAAGCTCCCCTTCATTTGTTAAATATAACCTTCTATTTATTCTATCAAATAATTTAACCCCTAATTCATTCTCTAATTCTAATATAGTTTGACTGACTGCTGGCTGACTTATATATAGCTTTTCTGCCACTTCTGTCATATTAAGTTTTTCTGCTACTTCATAAAATATCCTAAGCTTTCTTTCATTCATAAAATCACCTTAAATTATACCTTTAATTTTAATAACCTTTATTCATATTAACAACGCTTTTTAATTCCGTTCCCTCTTTATAATTTTTTAAGTTTTCGTATATTATATCAAATCTTCTAATATTTCTTTTTTCAGAAATCCAAGAATTATGAGGAGTTATTATGGCATTATCCAATTCCCAAATAGGATTATCTCTAAATAAAGGCTCTTCTTCAAATACATCCAATGCTGCTCCTTTTATTTTTCCTAGTTTTAAATTTTCTATAAGTTTTCTCTCATCTACAATAGAACCCCTTGATATATTTATAAATAATGCTCCATTCTTCATACTGTTTAGTACATTTTCATCTACTAAATTTTCTGTTTCTTTGGTATAAGGTATACTTAATATTATAATATCACTCTTTGAAACCATTTCTTTTATATTATCTTTAGAATAGCACTTATTAAAATACTCTACCTCTCTTCCTTTGGTATTAACTCCTAATATATTAACATTAAAACCTGAAAATCTTTTAGCTGCCTCTTTTGCAATGTTTCCAGTTCCTATAAATCCTATAGTTTTTCCACATAGCTCTAATAAACTGGTATCTAGTTTCCAAATCTTATTCTCTTGTTTTTTATAAAATTCCTTACTATTTTTTAAAAGTTCTAATGTCTTTAAAACAATCCATTCTGCTATTGGTATAGAATATCCTCCATTATTATTAGTAACTATAACATTATTTTTTAAAACAATGTCCTTAGGTACTTGATCTACACCTGTGCTTGAAAGTTGTATCCATTTTAAGTTTTTCATAAGAGATATATCTAAAGTGCTAAAAGGATTATAACAAACCAAAACTTCCATATCTTTAATCTGATCTTTATATTTTATTTCTTTTTCATTTATTATAGTTATATCATAACCTAAGTTTTCTATTTTTTTCATGTTTTCTTTACCATAATTATAAGTAAATAATGCTTTTATGCTCATTATTATCCTTCTCCCTCTTTTACTTTTAATAATTTAAAGTTAATTTTGATTTTATCATTAATATATTGAAAATTCAATCAAATCACTATTTATATTTACCCTATATAAATTAATATCATATACTTTTTTCAACTTATACTTTTTTATCTCTCCTTTTTAGATTTGTTTTAAATAGAATTTTAAAAAGAGTATTTAGTGCTTATTCACTAAATACTCCCATGTTTCTAAATTTATTATATCTTTTATCTAAAAGTATATCCAAAGGATATTCTTTTAATATTTCTATTTCATTTATAATATTTTCTTTTAAGGTTTCTGCCATTTTATTTAAATTCTTATGAGCTCCACCTGCTGGTTCCTTTATAATTTTATCTATTATATTAAATTCTTTTAGATCCTCTGCTGTAATTTTCATCACTTCTGCAGCCTCTTTTGCTTTAGATGCATCCTTCCATAATATACTTGCAAAGCCTTCTGGTGATAATATAGAATATATGGAGTTCTCTAGCATTATTACTCTATCTGCTACTCCTAAGGCTAAAGCACCACCACTTCCACCTTCCCCTATAACTATAGATAAGGCTATAGTCTTTAATCTGGACATTTCTAATAGGTTTCTTGCTATAGCTTCTCCTTGCCCTCTTTCTTCTGCATCTATGCCACAGAAAGCTCCTTGTGTATCTATAAAACATACGATTGGCCTTTTAAACTTTTCTGCTTGCTTCATTATTCTTAACGCTTTTCTATAACCTTCTGGCTTAGGCATACCAAAATTTCTTTTTATATTGTCTTTTATATTTTTACCTTTTTGCTGAGCAATTATAGTTACACTCTTATTGTTTAATAACCCTATACCACATACTATAGATTGGTCATCACTAAAGGATCTATCTCCATGTAATTCTATAAAATCATCAAATATAATATTTATATAATCTAATGCTGTAGGTCTTTCTTTTAATCTAGCTAATATTACCCTTTGCCAAGCATTTTTAGAAGCATATTTTTTTACATTATGAATCAATTTTTTATCTTCCATATTTATATCTCCAATCTAAATTAAGAAATAATATTAATGTATAGTTTTAAAAAGAATTTTGATGCATATTAATAAGCTTTGCTAAAACTTTTCTTAAATCAGACCTTGGGACTATTTTATCAATAAAACCATGCTCTAACAAAAATTCAGATTTCTGAAAGTCCTCTGGTAACTTTTCATTTATGGTTTGTTCTATTACCCTCTTACCTGCAAATCCTATTAACGCATCTGGTTCAGCAAGTATTATATCTCCAAGCATAGCAAAACTAGCTGTGACCCCTCCTGTAGTTGGATCTGTTAGTACACATATATATAATAATCCTTCTTCATCTAATTTTGCTAATGCAGAACTTACTTTAGCCATTTGCATTAAAGATAATATTCCTTCCTGCATTCTTGCCCCACCAGATGCAGTAAATATTATAACTGGCAATCTTAACCCTATAGCTCTTTCTATAGCTCTAGTTATTTTTTCTCCTACAACAGATCCCATACTTCCCATCATGAATTTACTATCCATTATACATACTACAACTTCCATACCAGCTATTTTACATTTACCTGTTGTAACAGCTTCACTTAAGTTTGTTTTTTCTTTTATATGTTCTATTTTTTCATCATAGCCTTTAAAATCTAATGGATTTTCTGTTTTAATTTTATAATCCCATTCTTTAAAGGTATCTTTATCGAATAAATATTTTATTCTTTCTTTAACACCTATTCTAAAATGATTTCCACATAAATTACATACCATATAATTCTTTTCTAAATCATTTTGGTATAATATCTCTCCACATTTATTACATTTAACCCACATTCCATCTGGAATAGTAGGAGTATTTTCTCTTTTATAATTTTCTATATTCTTTTGACTTACAGTTATATACTTTGTTTTTCTAAATAAATTTTTTAACATATACTTCCCCCTGACTACACTAATTGTCAGTTAGCATTTTTTCTATATATTTTGTAGTGTATTCTCCCTTTATAAAATTTTCATCCTCTAATATAATAAATTGAAAATCTATATTGGTGTTTACACCTTCTATAATCAATTCTCCTAATGCTCTTTTCATAATTTGTATAGTTTCTTCTCTATTCCTCCCATAAGCTATAAGTTTACCTATCATAGAGTCATAGTATGGAGGTATAGTATATCCTGAATATACTGAACTATCTAATCTTACTCCCAAACCTCCTGGGATGTATAAATTCTCTATTTTACCAGGACAAGGTCTAAATCCATTTTTATAGTCTTCTGCATTTATTCTGCATTCAATAGCATGCCCTTGTATTTTTATATCTTTTTGTTTTATATTTAATTTTTCTCCATAAGCTATTTTTATTTGTTCTTTTAAAATATCTACACCTGTTACCATTTCTGTTATTGGATGTTCTACTTGTATTCTTGTATTCATTTCCATAAAATAAAAACTTTCATCTTCATCTAGTAAGAATTCTATAGTACCAGCATTTTTATACTCAACAGCCTTTGCTGCCTTTATAGCAACATCCCCCATTCTTTTTCTTAATTCTTCATTCATACGAGGAGATGGAGCTTCTTCTAACACCTTTTGATTCCTTCTTTGAAGAGAACAATCTCTTTCTCCTAGGTGTATTATATTACCATAGTTATCTCCTAGTATTTGAAATTCTATATGCCTTGGATTTTTTATGAATTTTTCTACATACATACTATCATCACCAAAAGCACCTTTAGCTTCAGATTTTGCAGTGTTAAAAGCTTTTATCATATTTTCCTTGGAATGAACTATTCTTATTCCACGTCCTCCACCGCCTGCTGAAGCTTTAACAACTACTGGGTAACCTATTTCTTCTGCTATATTTAAAGCTTCTTCTTCATTATGTATTACTCCATTAGAACCCGGAATAACTGGCACTCCTGCCCTTATCATTATATCTCTAGCATTGGACTTATTTCCCACTTTATCTATTGTTTCGCTGTCTGGTCCTATAAAAACTATATTACAATCTTTACACATATTAGCAAACTTACTATTCTCAGATAGGAACCCAAAACCAGGATGAATAGCCTGTGATCCTGTTAATACAGTAGCACTTATTATATTATACATATTTAAATAACTATCCTTTGAAGAAGGAGGCCCTATACAAACTGCCTCATCTGCCAATTGAACATGTAGAGCATCTTTATCTGCCTCTGAATATATAGCTACAGTTTCTATTCCCATTTCTCTACAAGCTCTAATTATTCTAACCGCAATCTCACCTCTATTAGCCACAAGTATTTTCTTAAACACTGCTATCTTCTCCCCTTCTATTTTTATAGATTTATTTTCCTATTACAAATAATAATTCTGCTTCTGCAGCTACTTTCCCATCTACAGTAGCTACGGCCTTACCTACTCCTGCAACGCCTTTTATTTTAGTAAGATCTATACTAAGTTTTAAAACATCTCCTGGTACTACCTTTTTTCTGAACTTAGCTTTATTTATACCTCCAAAATAAGCTATTTTTCCTTTAAACTCTTCTTTACTTAAAATAGCAACAGCTCCGACCTGTGCTAAAGCTTCTATAATCAGAACCCCAGGCATTACTGGTTCTTCGGGAAAATGCCCATTAAAAAAGTATTCATTAGCTGTAACATTTTTATATCCAACTGCACTTTTTCCCTCTTCTAATTCAGTTATTTTATCTACTAATAAAAATGGATATCTGTGCGGAATAATTTTTTTTATTTCATTTATATCTAAAAATTTCTCCATTAAAAATTCTCCTTTTTCATTATAGTGGCTTTATCTTAAATAAAACTTCTCCATATTGAACCATTTGCTCATTCTCTACCAATACCTCTACTATTTCTCCATCTACTTCAGCTTCAATTTCATTCATAACCTTCATAGCTTCCACTATGCAAACTGTATCTCCTTTTTTAACCTTATCTCCTGCCTTAGCATAAGGTTTTTTATCTACTCCTGGTGATTCATAAAAAGTTCCTACTATAGGTGATACTATTTCTATAAGATTATCTGCAATAGCTATACCTGTTTTTTCTTCATTACTTAATAAATCTAATTTTTTTTCTTCTACAATATTATCTCTATTTTCTTTTTCATATTCCTGAGATATAGTTTCTTGCTTATAAATTTTATTGTTTTCTTTTTTCATTTTTATAGCTATACCATTATACTCTATATCCATAGAAGATAAATTTGATTCACTCATAGCTTTTATTAAATTTTCTATGCCTTTAAAATCCATTTATTACTCACCCCATTTTTTTAATAATATTACTGCATTATGTCCTCCAAAACCTAAAGAATTAGACATAGCATAATTTATTATTTTATTTCTTCCGCCTGAAGTCACATAGTCCAAATCACATTCTTCATCTTTAACCTTATATCCAACTGTTGCAGGTATATATCCTTCTTCTAAAGACTTTGCACATATTATAGCTTCAACTGCTCCCGCTGCTCCCAATAAATGTCCTATCATAGATTTTGTAGAACTGACAGGTATACTAGATGAATAATCTCCGAACACTCTTTTAATTGCTTCTGTTTCAAATTTATCATTATATGGAGTACTAGTTCCATGGGCATTTATATAGGATACTTCTTCTTTATTTATACCTGCTTCCTTTATAGCAAGCTCTATAGCCCTTGCCGCTCCTTCTCCTCCTGGAGCAGGAGATGTCATATGATATGCATCACAAGTAGATCCGTATCCAACTACTTCTGCATAAATTTTAGCACCTCTCTCTAGTGCATGATCTAGTGATTCTAATACTAATAATCCTGAACCTTCACCCATAACAAACCCATCTCTATCTTTATCAAAAGGTATAGACGCTCTATTAGGATCTGTACTTTTACTTAAAGCTGTAAGAGTTGTAAAACCTGCTATAGCTATAGGAGTTATAGCTGCCTCTGTACCTCCTGCTAGCATTATGTCAGCTTCTCCATTCTTTATAGCTCTAAAAGCCTCACCTGCGCAATTAGTTCCTGTAGCACAGGCTGTAACTACAGTACTACATATAGCCTTAGCTCCAAATCTAATAGCTATATTTCCCGCTGCCATATTACTTATTATTGTTGGTATAAATAATGGACTTACTCTATTAGGTCCCTTTTCTAATAATTTTTGTTCTTCCTTTTCTATAGTTGCTAATCCGCCAATACCTGATCCTACTATAACTCCAAATTTTTCTTTATTTATTTTATCTAAATCTAATTTACTATTATCAATAGCTTGCTGTGCTGCTGCTATAGCAAATTGGCAAAACCTATCTAATCTTCTAGCTTCTTTTTTATCCATATATTCTTCTGGATCAAAATCTTTAACCTCTGCTGCTAACTTAACTTTATAATCTTCTATGTCAAAAGATTTTATATTACCTATTCCTATTTTTTCTTCTTTTATGCCTTTCCAAAAGTCCTCAAGATTATTGCCAATAGGTGTAATAGCACCCATACCAGTTATAACTACTCTTTTATTCATATTATTCACCCCTTTTTACCTATATAATCATTCCACCATCTACATGTATAACTTGACCTGTTATATATGCAGCTTTATCTGAAGCTAAAAATCCTACAGCTTCTGCTACATCTTCTGGAGTTCCTAATCTTTTAAGTGGAAGTAAATCCTCTATAGATTTTTTCACTTTTTCAGGTAATGCATCTGTCATATCTGTTCTTATATAACCTGGTGCTACTGCATTTACAGTTATACCTCTACTACCCAGCTCTTTAGCTAAAGATTTAGTTATACCTATAACCCCTGCCTTAGCCGCTGCATAGTTGCATTGTCCTGCATTTCCTGCTACTCCAACTACAGATGAAATATTTATTATTTTCCCTGATCTTTGTTTTAGCATTATAGGTGCTATATGTTTACTACAATTGTATACACCTTTTAAATTAACACTGATTACTTTATCAAAATCTTCTTCTGTCATTCTTAATATTAAAGAATCTTTTGTTATTCCTGCATTATTTATAAGTATATCTATTGTACCGAACTTATTTTTTGCCTCATCTGCTATTTTTTTAGAATCCTCAAAAGAACTTACATCCCCTTGAATAACTAAAGTTTCTATTCCAAATTCTTCAATTTCTTCTAATAAAGTATCTATTTCTTTAGCGCTACTTCTATAATTTAATACTAAATTAGCCCCCATAGACGCTAATTTTTTAGCTATTGCTCTTCCTATACCTCTACTTGCTCCTGTTACTATTGCGGTTCTACCTTCTAAACATTTCATATTATTACCCAACTCTCCTAACTATTTATTGTTTTTAATTTTTCTATTGTTTTATTAAGGGAATCTATATCTTCTACATTTAATATATTTACTTTCCTATCTATTTTCTTAACAAAACCTGATAAAACCTTTGAAGGACCTATTTCTATAAAGGTATCTACCCCAAAATCTATCATTGTTTTTATAGACCCTTCCCAAAGTACAGTACTCATAACCTGCTTCTTTAATAAATCTTTTATTTCACTAGTATTTATAACAAAATCTCCTGTTACATTTGTTATAAATGGAACTTCTATAGAGTTAAACCGTATTTTTTGTAACTCTTCATATAAATTTTCTCCAGCTTCTTTTAACATACTACTATGAAATGGCCCACTAACACTAAGGTTTACACACTTTAAAGCTCTTTTTTCTTTTGCCATTTCACAGGCCTTTTCCACTGCATTTATTTCTCCAGAAATAACAATCTGCCCTGGGCAATTAATATTTGCTATTTCAACTATTCCAACCTTTTTTAAATCATCGCAAATTTCCTTAACTTTTTCTTTTTTAAGACCTATTATAGCTGCCATAGTACCCACGCCATTAGGTACTGCATGCTCCATATATTGCCCTCTTTTTCTTACCAAAGAAACTGCTTCTTTAAAATCTATAACTTTACTACAAACCAAAGCTGAATATTCACCTAAACTTAGCCCTGCCGTAACATCCGGTTTTATACCGTACTTTTCTAATGCTTTCATAGCAGCAATACTAAGAGTTAGTATTGCTGGTTGGGTATTTTCTGTTTTATCTATTTCATCCTTTGGACCTTGAAAACATATTTTAGTTAAAGGTATTTGTAGTTCTTCCTCTGCTATTTCAAATATTTTTCTACATTCGGGAATATTTTTATATAAATCTTTCCCCATACCTACATATTGAGCTCCTTGACCTGAGAATATAAAAGCTATCTTTGACATAATATCCTCCAAAATAAATATTATTTATAATCTAATAGTGTATATGCTTCATCAAATATTTCATTTATAATTTCACTACAAGTTTGTTCCTTATTTATAAGTCCTGCAATTTGACCTGCCATAACAGAACCATTATCAATATCTCCCTCTATTACAGCTTTGCTTAATGCTCCCCTACCTAATTTTTCAAATTCTTCTAAAGGAGCTCCTTCTTTTTCTAGTATTTGAAACTTTCTAGATAACCTATTTCTTATAATTCTAACAGGGTGTCCTGTAGGTCTACCTGTAACTTGTGTATCTATATCCTTAGCTTTCATAACTTTATTTTTATAATTTTGATGAACAGTACATTCTTTTGCTACTAAAAATCTAGTACCTACTTGAACAGCATCTGCTCCTAACATAAAACTAGCTGCTATACCTCTTCCATCACCTATTCCTCCAGCTGCTATAACAGGTATATCTACAGCATCAACTACCTGTGGTATCAATGTCATTGTTGTCAATTCCCCTACATGACCACCAGATTCACAACCTTCTGCTATTATGGCATCTGCCCCTGATTTTTCCATTCTCTTAGCCAAAGCTACAGAAGGAACTACAGGTATTACGATTATGCCATGTTCTTTCCATTTTTTTATATACTTTCCTGGATTACCTGCTCCAGTAGTAACTACTTTTACTCCCTCATCACAAACCATTTGGGCTATTTCATCTGCTGTTTCTGCTAAAAGCATTATATTTACTCCAAAGGGCTTATCTGTTAATTCTTTTGTCTTTCTTATTTCTTGTCTAACCCATTCTACTGGAGCATTTCCTGTTATTATTCCAAGACCTCCTGCATTAGAAACTGCCGCTGCTAGTGAACTATCAGCAATCCATGCCATTCCACCTTGAATAATAGGATATTTTATTCCAACCATATGAGAAAATATGGATTTCTTCATAGTTTTAATTCCTCCTAGAATCTTAAATCGATAGTTTATTATTAAATGTTTATGTGCTATAATTAATTTGTTTTTAAAATTTAATTTTGTGGACCATTTTAGATGGCCCTTTTTTTATTGACTTTTTATTTTTCTATTTTACTTTCAACATATTTTACTGCTTCTTCTACAGTTTTTATTTTTTCTGCCTCTTCTACTTGTATATCAAAGGCTTCTTCTATTTCTATTATTATTTGAAATAAGTCAAGAGAATCTACTCCTAAATCTTCAAAAGATGTTTCTAGTTTAACTTCTCCTTCATCTAAACCTAATTGTTCTACTATAATGTTTTTAACTTTTTCAAATACCATAATCTTTTCCTCCTAAAATTTATATTTATTTTATTTTTTATTAAATACTCCATACAATGGCAACTCCCCCAAAGGTTAAACCACCACCAAAGCCTACTAATATAATTTTATCTTGTTTATTTAATAGGCCTCTTTTGTTCATTTCATCTAATGCTATAGGTATACTTGCTGCGGATGTGTTTCCATATTTGTCTAGGTTCATATAAAATTTATCTTTCTCAGTATTAAGCTTTTTAGCTGTATACTCTATTATTCTAGAGTTAGCTTGATGAGATATAATATACTTAACTTCATTTAAATCCCACTTAGTCTTTTCTTGTATATTGTAAATAGTTTCATTCATTGCCCCTACTGCAAACCTAAATATTTCTTTACCATTCATCTTTATAAAATTATTCTTTTCTAAGCTATCATTCTTATTGGGAGTATTATTAGCTTTTAAAACTCCACAAGTAAGATGTTCTCCTTTTAATCCATTTGATCCAGAATGGAACTCTAAAATTCCTTCTTCCTTAGTTTTACTTAATATAGCTGACCCTGCTCCATCTCCAAACAATACACAGGTATTTCTATCTTCCCAGTCAACTATTTTAGATAGATTCTCAGCACCTATTATTAAAGCTTTATTTCTAAAGCTATTTTTTAACATAGAACAGGCTATCTCAAGTCCATATATAAACCCTGAACAAGCTGCAGATATATCAAAGCATAAAGCGTTCATAGCTCCTATTTCCTTTTGAACACTACAGGCAGTAGAAGGCATGAAATTGTCTGGAGTCAATGTAGCTACAATTATTAAATCTAAATCATTAGCCTCTATATTAGCATTTTTAATTGCTTCTTTTGCAGATTCTGTTGCCATATAAATAGTGTTTTCTCCCTTAGAAATCCTTCTCTCTAATATACCTGTTCTAGTTCTTATCCATTCATCGCTAGTATCTACTATAGTTGATAAAAAATCATTAGTAATAATATTATTAGGTACATAACTTCCAGTTCCAATAACACTAATATTACTCATCATTTTTCTCCTTATTAACTTTATTTAAATTATACTTTTCCTTAAAAAAATTATTTAGTTTATCCAAAGATTTTATAAGTACTTTTTCTTCTTCTTCTGTTAATCCCTCTATAGTAGCCCTAATCATATCACTATGAAATTTGTCATGAATTCTATAGGCTAATTTGCCTTTTTTAGTTAATTTGATTTCAACAATTCTCCTATCTTCTTCACTTCTTTTTCTTTCTACATACTCTTTTTTTACAAGATTATTTACTGCAGTAGTTAAAGTCCCTACAGTTATTCCTAAATCCATAGCTACCTGAGACATATTTCTAGGCTTATACATACCAATAGCTTCAATAGTATGTATATCTGTAACTGATATATCTTTAAATATGCCTGACTGTAATGCTCGTTGTTCAATGGTTAATATATCATTAAAGTTATCTACTAAAAGCTCATTTAAAATATTTATTGATTCACTCAAAAAATCACCCCTTCCCTATATATTCTCTGTTAGCTCTCTTATTAAATCTTTTACAGTGGTAATTTTATTTATTCTATATCCATTACTTCCAGTAAAAATTAATCCTTCTTCTAAATTTCCTTTTACTGCTTCTATTAATGCTTTAGATATACAATAAGGAGTTTCCTTAGGGTTGCAACTTTTTAGACACTTAAAGCAAAATTCTGGATTTATCCTAGCCTTACACACTTTATTTACAAAAGCATTTTTTATAGCTCTTCCAGGCAATCCTACAGGACTTTTAATTATTTTTATATCTTGCTCTTTGCAATTAATTAAAGCTTTTTTAAAATTAATGTGAGCATCACACTCTTTAGTAGCTATAAATCTTGTTGCTATTTGAACACCACTAGCTCCTAATTCTAAAAATTTTTTTATATCTTTTCTTTCATATATACCTCCTGCTGCTATTACAGGTATATTAATATGAAATTTATCCTCATAAATCCTTACTTCTTCTAAAACATCCTTTAAAATATTGCCCAAATTTAACTCTTCATTATTTAAATCATCATATTTAAAGCCAAGATGTCCCCCCGCTAATGGTCCTTCTACAATTATTAGATCAGGTAATTTGTCATATTTTTTAATCCATTGCTTTATGATTATAGTTGTAGCTTTTTTAGAAGAAACTATAGGGACTATTTTAATATCGCTATCTTTTATATAACTTGGTAATTTTAATGGTAATCCAGCTCCAGAAATTATTATATCTATCTTTTCTTCTAGACAAACATTAACTAATTCTTCATAATTATTCATAGCTACCATTATGTTTACGCCCAAAATTCCCTCTGGAGATAGCTCCCTTGCTTTTCTTATTTCTTTTCTTAATGCTCTTATATTAGCTTCTTTAGTATTTGTCTTAAAATCTTTTTCTCTATATCCTATTTGAGCTGCAGATATTACCCCAATAGCTCCAGCATTTGCTACAGCTGATGCTAAATTATATCCTGATACACCTATCCCCATACCACCTTGAATTATAGGTATATTGGAAATTAACTTTCCTATTTTTAAAGGCTTAAACCCCATTTCTTTTCTCCTCACTTTTTTGATAATCAAATATTTTGATAGTCAAAGTATATAATAAAAAAATATCACTGTCAATGATAGTGATATTTTTTATTATCATTTTATATAAGTTAATGGATTACAAGGTTCATTATTTTTTCTTAATTCAAAATGTACATGAGGACCAGTACTTCTTCCTGTACTACCTACTTCTCCTATTTTTTCTCCTTTTTTAACATATTGACCTACTTTAACATATAAATTGCTACAATGTGCATATATAGTTATAAGTTCAGAACTATGTTGTATTTTTATAACTTTTCCATATCCTTCTTCCCAACCAGAATATATAACTTTACCATCTAAACTGGAATAAATGTCAGTACCATTAGGAGCACCTATATCTAAACCTTTATGAAATTTACCCCACCTTTTACCAAATTTAGATGTTATGCATCCATTTGTGGGCATTGCTAAAGCTATTTCCTCATTTATATCTCCTCTTGATAGCCTTTTACTATTCATAAAGTTTTGCAATTTCTGTGATTTAGATATATTTATTGCAAGCTCATCTATAGTGTTTATTTCCTCCACTGATATAGTCTCTTCCTTTATTTTTATATGATTTATTATATTTACAGAATATTTTTTACTTATTATTTTACTTAAATCTTGAATTTCCTTTTTATTTGATAATATTCCTATAAATTCATCTTGAAACTTTACTTTGAAAGCTGTTACTTTTATATTAGAATTTTCTAATATAGATTTTTTTATAAAATCATTACTTGTAAGTATATCTCCCTTTACCTTTATATTTTCGAAATTTATATTATTTCTCATATCTAAATTAAATCTTTTTTTTATATTATTTTCTACTTCTTTATATATTTTATTAAAATCTTCTTTATTTTTCACATATGCTACAGGATTATTATTTACTAGTACCTCATAAGCATTAGGTTTAGTATAAATATAAGCGTATGTAATTACTAGAATGGTAACCCCTATAGATAATAGTATAATAAGTCTTTTCCCTATATCCTTACTCAAAATATCACCCTTTTTAGTTTTTATATATCATATATTCTAATATTCCCAAATTAATATGTTTTATTACTATTTTTAATTATTTATATAATTATTCTGTAGTACCTCTATTATTGTAATAATATTTATAGTTTGATATAATGTATTAATGTTAATATTAATCAAAAGGTAGGTGATACACCTTTGAGTACTTTTGTATTTAAAAACAATAGTTGGAATTATACCCCTGTAAGTAACATTTTCATAGACAAATTTATGCCTAAAGCCCGAGGAGAATTCGTAAAAGTATATCTTCTAGGGCTAAAATATTGTATGTCAGGAGAAATAGGTGTAAGCTCTGAAATAATAGCTAGTACATTACATTTATTACAAACTGATGTAATGAATGCTTGGAATTTTTGGAATGATGAAGGTGTAATAAAAATACAACCTATAGATAATATGGGTAATTACAATATAGAATTTTTAACTTTGGAGGATAATAAGGGCTCTGATGATAACATAAATTTATTAGAAGAATTAAATAATAATTCTGTAAAAGATATGCTCCAAGATATAGAAAAACTTTTATCTCGGCCTTTATCCTCTAAAGAAATGACCGTTTATATAGAATGGATAAAAGACTACAATTTTTCTCCTGAAATAATATTATTATTAATTCAATATTGCGTATCTAAAGGAAAAACTGACTGGAGATACATAGAAAAAATAGCCCTAGGCTGGTTTGATGCTAAAATTGAAACCATAGATGATGCTCAAATGTATATAAAAAAACATGAGGATAAGTGGATTAAAATAAGAAAAATCCTAAATTATTTAGGGGTAAAAGATGGCGAAATAATGAAACCTCAAGAAGAAATTTTGGATAAGTGGATTAATATATACAATTTCCCTTTAGATGTTATCTTTAAAGCTTGTGATATTTGTTTTCAAAGAATAAATAAAGCAGACTTTAGATATATTGATGGAATATTAAATAGCTGGCATAAAGATGGATTAAAAACCTTACAAGATGTTACACTAAAAGACAACAATAAAAAAACATACAAAAAAGAAAGCAAAAATTATAGTACTCCCGTTAAAAAAGATAAATTTAATGATTTTGAACAAAGAAACTATGATTTTGAGGAACTAGAAAAAAAATTATTAGGATGGGATAATAATGATTAAAGGTTATAAATCAGAAATCCTAAAGGAATATGAAAAAATTAGAGAAAAGGAATCTTTAGCTCTAAAAAATAGAAGAAAAGAAATAAAAATGAAATTACCTAAAGTATTAGAACTTGAACAAGAAATCGCTAAACTTTCTATAGAAATGTCTATAAATATATTAAAGAATCCTGACAAATCAGAAGAGTATATTAATATAATAAAAAACAAAATAACAGACTTAAGAGTAAAAAAGTCTGAATTTCTTGTTAGTAATGGTTATGATATGAATTTCTTAGAAATGCGCTACAACTGTAATACATGTAAGGATACAGGTTTTGTAAATAATAAGAGGTGTTCCTGTTATAAACAAAAATTAATAAAGCTATATTATAATGATTCAGATTTAAAACATATACTTAAAACAAATAATTTTAGTAATTTTAATTTTGAATATTTTACTAATGAAAAAACAGATTTTCATTCTGATACGCCACGAAAAAACATAGAGAAAATCCTAAATAAAATGTGGCATTTCATAGAAAATTTTGATACAATAGATGAAAATTTCATGTTTATTGGTACTCCTGGTACAGGTAAAACATTTTTATCTAATTGTATTGCCAAGGAACTTTTAGATAGAGGCAATTTTGTAGTTTATAGAACCGCTGATGAATTAATACAAAACTTAAGATCTATTAAATTCAGCAATGATAAACACTTAGAAGATATTCTTATAAACTGCGATTTACTTATAATAGATGATTTAGGTACAGAATCAATAAATGAATTTTCAAAAGTAGAGTTATTTAATTTCATAAATAAAAAACTTCTTATGAGAAAAAAAATGATAATATCCTCAAATTACAGTATAGAAACGATTTTGAAAAGTTACTCTGAAAGGATATCCTCAAGACTTCTTGGAAATTTCACCTTATGTAAATTTTATTGTGATGATATAAGAATTCAAAAAAATATACAAAATAAATAAAGTAGCTAGATTTCTAGCTACTTTATTCTATATGTATAATAAATAATAAAAACTATATACAATCAATTTTGAAAGCATATAGTCCTTCACTGGAGCTGGCAATAGGACTTGAACCTACAACCTGCTGATTACAAGTCAGCTGCTCTACCAATTGAGCCATGCCAGCATAATGGCGACCCAGAAGGGGCTCGAACCCTCGACCTCCGGCGTGACAGGCCGGCACTCTAACCAACTGAGCCACTGGGCCATATATTAATGGTGGGCACAACAGGGCTCGAACCTGTGACCCCCTGCTTGTAAGGCAGATGCTCTCCCAGCTGAGCTATGCGCCCACTAAAAAAATAACAAATGGTGACCCCTAGGGGAATCGAACCCCTGTTACCACCGTGAAAGGGTGGTGTCTTGACCGCTTGACCAAGGGGCCATAATGTCATACTTGTTATTTTTAGTTGGATGTTAATCCCTTTATTTAATTTTAAAATGGCGACCCAGAAGGGGCTCGAACCCTCGACCTCCGGCGTGACAGGCCGGCACTCTAACCAACTGAGCCACTGGGCCATATTAATGGTGGGCACAACAGGGCTCGAACCTGTGACCCCCTGCTTGTAAGGCAGATGCTCTCCCAGCTGAGCTATGCGCCCATTAATATAATTAATAAATGGTGACTCCTAGGGGAATCGAACCCCTGTTACCACCGTGAAAGGGTGGTGTCTTGACCGCTTGACCAAGGAGCCAAATATGGAGCTGGCAATAGGACTTGAACCTACAACCTGCTGATTACAAGTCAGCTGCTCTGCCAATTGAGCCATGCCAGCATAATGGCGACCCAGAAGGGGCTCGAACCCTCGACCTCCGGCGTGACAGGCCGGCACTCTAACCAACTGAGCCACTGGGCCATATATTAATGGTGGGCACAACAGGGCTCGAACCTGTGACCCCCTGCTTGTAAGGCAGATGCTCTCCCAGCTGAGCTATGCGCCCATTAATATACTAATAAATGGTGACCCCTAGGGGAATCGAACCCCTGTTACCACCGTGAAAGGGTGGTGTCTTGACCGCTTGACCAAGGGGCCTAGGTTTCTTTTGTTCTTCCGCTCTCGCGACCTAACAAAGAATATGATACATGAAAATCTTAAAAGTGTCAACAGTTTTTTAAATTTTTTTTATAGTATTTTTATCTTTACTATAAAACATACAGAAAAAACTCATTTTAAGTATCTATATCTATTTTTTTATTACTATTTTCTATATTATCCTATCAGAAAAAACACTTTCCATTATAATCAATGCTGTATCTTCTATAGCTCTTTTAGTAACATCTATAACTTTACATTTTAATTTTCTCATAATCTTGTCTGCAAATTCTAATTCATCTAAAACCCTTTCAGCATTAGCATATTTAAGTTCTGTAGGAATTTTCATCATATTATCTACTCTATGCCTTCTTATTTCAATTAAATGCATAGGATCTATGGTAAGTCCTATTATTTTCTTTCTATCGATTTCAAATAATTCTTCTGGTACAGGTACCTCTGGCATTAATGGTATGTTTAGAGCTTTTATGCCCTTATTAGCTAAATATATGCTTAGTGGTGTTTTTGATGTCCTAGATAAGCCTATTAAAACAATATCTGCATGCTTTATACCTGAGTGATCTTTACTGTCATCATATCTTATAGCAAACTCCATTGCTTCTATTTTTTTGTAGTATTTTTTATCCATATCCCAAACAGCACCAGGTTTATATTCTGGTGTTTTATTTAATATAGTTGATACTAAACTTATACAAGGGCCCAATACATTAGATATATGAATGCCAGATTCTACACACCTTTGGACTAAAAATTCCCTTATGTCTACTAAAACAATAGTGGATATAATCATGGCTTCATTGGGATTTTTTATTATACTTATAAGATTATTAACATCTTCAAAAGTTTTTACATAAGGTACTCTTTCTACTTTTACAGAACTACCAAATTGGTATGCTGTAGCATTAGCTACTTGTTCTGCAGTTTCACCAATAGAATCTGACACAGCATATATCTTAAACATAGCCTCTCTCCTCTACACTAATTTTGATAACTCTACTAAAGCACAGCCTTCTATAGCATTAATATTATTTTCTCTGCAAAAATTTATTATTTCATTACTCTCTGCTCCTGGTTGAATTAGTATTTTATTTATTCCTAGTTTTGATGCTTCTTTTACTATATCCAAACCCTTTATTGGATTGATACATAAATCTAATACCTCTATGTTATAAGGTATGTCTCTAATATTATTAAATACATCTTTTTCTTCTACACCTGGTTTTATTCCTACTACATTATATCCCTTTTCTTTTAGTCTATTAAATATTTTATATGCATATTTATCCTCACTAAGTACACTACCTGCCACAGCCCAATTTTTATAATCTAGAAAATCATAAGCTTTCAAAAGTATACCTCCTTTTATTTATAATAAATATTATAATATTTATTATAAACATTAAAATTTTATAAATTCATATAAACTATTTTGTTATACTTATATATAATTATAACATTTTCCCAATACTAATTATATTTATTAATTAAAAGTTTACTAAATTATCTAAAAATTAAGGAGAGATTTATTGTGTATCATGAAATAATAATTTTAGGTGGAGGTGCTTCTGGAATTACAGCATCTATAATATCAAAAGATATGGGATCAGATGTGGCCATATTAGAAAGTAATGATAGAATAGGTAAAAAAATTTTAACTACTGGTAATGGTAGATGTAACATAAGTAATGAAAATATATCTTCTTGTAAATATTACAGCAATAATAATAATTTTTATAAATTTATTTTGTCACAATTTACAGTGCAGGATACAAAAAATTTTTTTAATAGCTTAGGTCTTCCATTAATTACTCTTAATGAAGGTAAAATATATCCCATGTCCCTACAAGCTTCTTCTGTGCTAGACATACTAAGATTAGCTATAGAAGATAGGCAAATCCCTATTTATTTTAATAATAAGGTTAAAAATATAAAAAAATCTAATAAAGGATTTGTAATTTCTACTGAAAATGAAATTTTTCAATGCAAAAAATTGATACTAGCTTCTGGTGGAATGTCCGCTCCTAATACTGGCTCTGATGGTTCAGGATTTAAACTTGCAAAAAATTTTGGTCATAATATTATTGATCCAGTACCTGGATTAGTTCAACTTAAATTAGATTTTCCTTATTTAAAAGCTTTATCTGGAATTAAATTTGATGGAAATGTAAAACTTACACTAGATAATAAGAATTTACGAGAGGAATCTGGAGAAATACTATTTACTGATTATGGAATATCTGGTCCTCCTATTCTACAATTAAGTAGTTTAGTCTCTAAACTTTTATATAATAATAAAAAAATTTATTTAGAAATTGACATGTTTCCTAATATGAGTAAAGAAAATATAATAAATTTATTAGAAAATCATTGGGGAACTTTTTACTACAGAACTATTCATGATTCTTTTATTGGAATAATAAATAAGAAATTAATACCTACTCTTTTAAAATATTGTGGTATAAAAAATATTCATATGCCTTGTCAGGATATAACGTGGCAAGAAAAAGAAAGAATATTTCATGCATTAAAAAATTGGATTTTTACAATAGCTGGAACTAACTCCTTTAAAAATTCTCAAGTAACTTGTGGAGGTGTAGATACTTCTGAGGTTTCAAATAAAAGCTTAGAATCTTTGAAAGTTAAAGATCTTTATTTTTGTGGAGAAATTTTAGATGTAAATGGAGACTGTGGAGGTTTTAACTTACAGTGGGCTTGGTCTTCTGGGTATATAGCTGGTAAAAATGCTTCTTCAAAATAAAAAAATAAATTGCTAGAAATGCTTCTAAATTAATTTTTTCAATTAGGAAACACTTTCTAGCAATTTATAAATATCTCCTTTATTTTTCATAATAAAAATATTTATTTAACCCAAATACTTTTTGCTGAGGTAACTCTTTTTCCCTCTTCATTTTCTACTTTATGCACAAAGACTATTTCATTGTTATCATTATGTACCATTTCTGAGTATACATTTATATCATTTCCATACTTTACTTCTTTTTCATAGGTTATAACAAAATTCTTTAAAGTATAGTTTAATACTATATCAAATGGTATTGTTTCTATAGCCCAAGATATATATTTTACATTGTTTACATGCAAATTTGTATCTATATCACTATATCTTACCTTAAACTTATTGTTATAATGAAATTCTTCTGGGAACTTTATTTTATCTATTTTAAAAGGTTCTTCTTTAGTTTCACTTAACCCATAAGCATTTTGCATATCTTCAGTAACTTTTATAGGCCTTCTCTTATTTATATCTATTAAAAACCATATACTATCTCCTGTTACTATTATCTTTCCTGTTTTATCTATTATTTGAAATCTTCTATAGGCATAAAATTTTCTATAAGATAATGGTATAGTTCTTACTATTATTTTTTCTCCAAATTCAGGATATCTATCGATAGTTACATTCCATTTATATAATACCCAAGCTTGCTCATTTTCTTTTAAATATTGTAATCCTACACCTAACTTTTCAGATTGTTCCAAAGAAGCATCTTCAAAGTAGTTCATTATAGTAGTAAATAATACCCTTTTTTTAAAGTCTATCTCATGATAATTTATTTCAAAATTCTTATCTGTTATTACTGGTTGCATTTTATCCCCCCTATTATAAAATATAATTTAATAATAACAAATTTTTTAGCAAATATAAACTTAATAAAAAAACTCTATGCTAAAACATAGAGTTTTTTTATTCTACTTATTTAATGCTTCTAATAATGCGTCTAATTCCATTCCATGAACCATTGCAGCTTCAGCTAAAGTTTCACTTTGTGCAGATGGGCATCCTACACAACCCATTCCAAAACTCATTAATACTTCTGCAGCACCTTCATGATTTCTTACGATTTCACCTATTGTCATATCTTTAGTTATTTTCATAACATAATACCTCTCTTTTCCTAAATTTAATTATTATTATATCAATAAATTAGTATTCTTTAAAGATATTATATTTATTTTTTATATATATTAATATTCTTTATTACTATGCTCTATAATATACATTAAATTTCTGATATCATCATAGTTTGATCTCTTTTTGGACCTACAGAAACTATAGATACCTTTGTTTCTGTGAAATCTTCTATTTTCTTTAAATATTTTATAGCATTTTCAGGTAAATCTTCATAACATCTAGCATTAGCTATACTATCATCCCAACCTTCAAATTCTTCATATATTGGTTCACATTTTGCTAAATCTTCTAAGCTAGCAGGAACATAATCTATAATTTCTCCATTTAGTCTATATCCTGTACATACTTTTAATGTATCTAATCCTGCTAATGTATCAATTTTTGTTACTGCAAAGCTTGTAAGTCCTGATATTCTCGCTGAAGTTTTTAATATAACTAAATCTAACCATCCACATCTTCTTGCTCTCCCTGTAGTAACTCCAAACTCATGTCCCTTTTCTCTTACCCAGTCTCCAGTGCTATCTAAAAGCTCTGTTGGG
Source organism: Clostridium botulinum (assembly GCF_001276985.1). Taxonomy (GTDB): domain Bacteria; phylum Bacillota; class Clostridia; order Clostridiales; family Clostridiaceae; genus Clostridium_F; species Clostridium_F botulinum. The sequence goes on along the minus strand of NZ_LHUL01000017.1, from coordinate 38,552 downwards.
AAAGGACCTTTTCCTACTCTTGTTGTATATGCTTTTGCTATACCTACTGCATTAGTTATAGCTGTTGGCCCTACACCTGCTCCTATGCAAACTCCTCCAGCTATTGTGCTTGAAGATGTTACATAAGGATATGTTCCATAATCTATATCAAGTAATGTTCCTTGAGCTCCTTCAAATAACACTTCTTTACCATCTTTTATTTTTTTGTTAACTATAACAGATATATCTTTTACAAAAGGTCTTAATTTTTCTGCATATCCTAAATATTCATTATAGATTTCATTATAGTCTAAAGCCCTTCCACCAAATATTTCTGTTATTATTTTATTTTTTACTTCTAAAGTTTCTTTCAAATTTTCTTCAAAAACTTCTTTATGTATAAGATCGCAAACCCTTATACCGCTTCTTTCCATTTTATCCGTATAACTTGGTCCTATACCCTTTCCTGTAGTTCCTATATCTTTATTTCCTCTAGCTCTTTCTTTTATTCCATCTAATATCCTATGATATGGCATTATTACATGAGCTCTATCACTTATTATTAATCTATCTGGTGTTATTTCTACTCCTAAAGATTCTAAATAGTTTATTTCTTCAAATAAAGCCTTTGGATCTAAAACTACTCCATTTCCTATTACATTTAGTTTGTCATTATACAGTATACCTGAAGGTATTAAGTGTAATTTATATTCCTTTTCTCCTACAACTACTGTATGACCTGCGTTATTACCACCTTGAAATCTTACAACTACATCTGCATTTTCAGCTAAATAATCAGTCATTTTTCCTTTACCTTCATCGCCCCATTGGGCCCCTAATACTATAAAAGCTGACATATTATTTTCCTCACTTTCATTTTAAGAAAATTATTATATTTAAATATAATTTATATGCTATGTAATTTTAGCTTTAAATAAAATACTTCTACAATATATAATATTAGCAAAACAATTATAAAATATCAATAAAAAAAGCGAATGCTACATATTTAAATTTAATTATTGTTCGTTTATTATTTAAAAAATAAAATATTGCAGCTAAATTATAACTGCAATATTTTTATTCCTTTATACATTGACATTATGTTTTTTCATTAATATTTTTGCTGCATATACTCCACTAGCTGAGGCTTGTGATAATGAATGAGTAACTCCTGAACTATCCCCTAAAATATATAATCCTTTTATTTTAGTTTCTAGATTAGAACTTAATTCTACATTAGAATTATAGAATTTAACTTCTACTCCATATAAAAGTGTATCTTCATTTGCTGTACCTGGCGCTATATTATCTAAAGCATATATCATTTCTATAATGCCATCTAACTGCCTTTTAGGAATCACCAAGCTTAAATCTCCTGGTGTAGCTTTTAGTGTAGGTCTTGTAAAACTTTTTGCCATTCTTTTTTCATTAGTTCTTCTTCCTTTTATTAAATCTCCAAATCTTTGTACTAATACTCCCCCACCTAGCATATTACTTAGCTTTGCTATAGATTCACCATATTCATTACTCTCTTTGAAAGGTTCAGTAAATCTATTAGAAACTAATAACGCAAAATTAGTATTTTCTGTGTGTAAATCTGGATTTGCATAACTATGACCATTAACTGTCACTATTCCATTGGTATTTTCACTTACTACCTCCCCATAAGGATTCATACAAAAGGTTCTAACTAAATCTCCATATTTCTTTGTTCTATATACTATTTTACTTTCATAAACCTCATCTGTTATATGAGAAAATACCTGAGCTGGAAGTTCAACTCTCACTCCTATATCTACTCTATTACTTTCTGTTTTTATGCCAAGTTTTTTACATATATTAGAAATCCATTTTGAACCTGACCTTCCTGTAGCTAAAATTAAATCCTCACTAGAAAATTCTCCTTCTTTAGTATCTACAACAAATTCTCCTTCTACTTTATTTATATCAAAAACTTCACATTCAAATTTCATTTCTATCTTATCTTTTAGATATTCATATATATTAGACAATATATTAATATTTCTATCTGTTCCTAAATGCCTTACCTTTGCATCTAAAAGATGCAAATCATTTTGGAGAGCTTTTCTCTTTAAATCTGAATTAGATGTTGAATATAGTTTTGCATCTTTTCCACCCATTTCACATAAAACCTCATCAACATAATTCATTAAACTTAATGCTTCTTCTCTACCAACATATTTATATAAATCTCCACCAAAATTATTAGTAATGTTATATTTACCATCGGATAATGTGCCTGCTCCACCATATCCATTCATTATATTACATACATTACATTGTATACAGGACTTTATATTTTTGCCATCTATAGGACATTTTCTTTTTTTTAAATCATGACCCTTTTCAATCATTAATATATTTAGCTTATTATTATTTTTGCACATTTCATAAGCAGCAAATATACCGCTAGCTCCAGCGCCAACAATAATAACATCATATTTTTTCATAAATTATCCCCTCCAGCTATATAATGATAACAAAAGTTTAAAATATTTTCAATAGATTCCACGAATATTTTTATATTTTTTATATTTATTATTCGTGTTTTTCATATCTTTAATTTATGAATATATTATAAAAAATAGTTAGTATTTTTTTGTTCTATTTTACCATTATTCTTTCCACATATCTTCAGTTAGCTCATCTATTTCTTTTTTTAATCTCTCCCTTTCTTTTTCATTTAAAGTTATAATATCTCCCTCTATATTTATAACATCTCCCTCTTTAGCCTTTTTAGGAATTATATTTTTATCTATATTTATCATTTTTTTATCTTCTAACTCTATTATTGCAAAATTTTCTTCGAATCTATCTATTATTCCTTTCATATTAAATCCATCCTTTAAATTAATATTTAAAATTATATTATATATTATCTAAAATAGCCTACCACAGACTTTGAAAACTTGTAGTAGGCTAATTATTATTTCTATAAAATAATCTTTTCTTTATTTTTAATCAAAAACACATATCATAATATTAAAATATCTTACTATTATATAAAATTTTATTAAATTAATCTATTTTACTGAATTAAGTTTATCTAAAACTTCCTTTTCTATAGCTTTTATTTTTTCTTCAGCAGCTTTAATACTTTTACCTTTTGTATATACATATAATTTTATTTTAGGTTCTGTACCAGATGGCCTTACTGCATACCAACTGCCATCATCTAAGAAAAATCTTAATACATTTGATCTAGGTATTTTACATGGTTTTCTATCATTTTTTATAATATCGTATTCTATTCTATCTTGATAATCTATATAAGTTAAAAGCTTTGCTCCTGCTATTTCCTTCGGGAAACTTTTCCTATATGATTCCATCATTCTATCTATTCTCTTTTTACCCTCTATCCCTTCTAATATTAGTGATATTTGTTTTTCTCTATAATATCCATGCTTTTCATATATTTCATTAAGCACATCTATTAATGTTTTACCCTTAGTTTTATAATAAGCTGCTGCCTCACATAAAAGCATACTTGAACTTACTCCATCTTTATCTCTAACAAATGTACCTGTAACATAACCTATACTTTCTTCATATCCGAATATAAATTCTTTACCTTCTTCTTTTAAATTAGGTATTTTACCACATATGTTTTTAAATCCAGTTAATGCTTCATAGGTTTCTACTCCGTATTCTTCTCCAATAACTTTACCTAAATCCCCAGTAACTATGGATTTAACTATAGCAGCACCCTTAGGTAATTTACCCATCTCTTTCATATTTGATACTATATAATTTATAAGAATAGCTCCTGTTTGATTACCATTAAAGGCTAAATACTCACCATTTTTATCTTTAACCTCTATAGCTAATCTATCACAATCGGGATCTGTTGCTATAAGTAATTCTGCATCTACTTTTTTTCCTAAGTTTTCTGCATATCTAAATGCTTTTGTATCCTCTGGGTTTGGATATCCTACTGTTGTAAAGTCTGGATCAGGGTTTTCCTGCTCTGGAACTACTATAATATTAGTAAACCCTCTTTCTTTTAAAACACGTCTAACAGGAATATTTCCTGTTCCATTTAAAGGTGTATAAATAACTTTTATATCCTTATCGATATCTTCTCTTATACTTAAAGATTTAACCCTTTCTATATATTCAAAATCTATATCTTCTCCTAATATATTTAATAACCCACTTTTTAAAGCTTTTTCCTCACTTATAGTTTTTATATCACTAAATTTACCAATAGATTTTATTTTCTCAGTAATACCATTTGCTATTTTAGATAAAACCTGAGCACCATCTTCCCAATATACTTTATAACCATTATAATCCTTTGGATTATGACTTGCAGTTATAACTATACCTGCAGCCGTATTCAATTTTCTAACTGCAAAAGATAATTCTGGGGTTGGTCTTAAATCTTCAAATAAATAACTCTTTATTCCATTACCAGCCAAAACTAAGGCTGCAGTTTTAGCAAATTCTTTTGAATAATGTCTGCAATCAAAAGCTATAGCAACACCCCTATTTATATATTCTTCACCTTTTTCTGTTATATAATCTGCTAATCCCTGAGTAACCTTAGATATATTGTATATATTCATTCTATTTGTACCTGCTCCGATTTTTCCTCTAAGGCCTGCAGTTCCAAATTCTAATTCTTTATAAAATCTATCTTCTATTTCCTTTTCATTATTTATTATCTCCTTCAATTCTTTTTTTATATCTTCATCAATATAATCATTATCTAACCATTCTTTATATACTTTTTTGTAATCCATATATTATCTCTCCTCTTAACTGAAAGCTTTTATTCCATTAATTATTAATTTCAATATTTTTTATGTATTTCCTTCTTAAATAATATTATTTTATATACTCTAGCTAAAAATACATTAATAAAATAACATTACAAAGAAAATCCTATTATAAATTAATATAAATATAATCTTAAAATAAATGAATTATAAAGAATGCCAAAAAATAAAAGCCCTATAAAATAAATATAGGACTTTGTATGTTTTATTCTTGATGTATCACATCTAAATTACCAAATTTACTGTATTGTCCAAGCCATGCCATTTTAACTGTACCCGTAGGACCATTTCTTTGCTTGGCTATAATGCATTCTGCCATGTTTTTATCTTCTGTTTCTTTGTCATAGTATTCATCTCTATATAAAAACATAACTACGTCAGCATCCTGTTCTATAGATCCAGATTCTCTAAGATCTGAAAGCATTGGTCTATGATCCGATCTAGCCTCCGGAGCACGAGATAATTGAGATAAGGCTATAACTGGACAATCCATTTCTTTAGCTAGAGCTTTTATAGATCTAGATATTTCTGAAACTTCTTGTTGTCTACTTTCAGTAGACCCTTTACCTCCACTCATAAGCTGAAGATAATCTATTAAAACCATATCTATTCCATGTTCTATTTTTAATCTCCTACATTTAGAACGCATTTCCATTACAGACATACCTGCAGTATCATCTATAAATATCTTTGCTGCTGCTAAAGGCCCTGAAACCCTAGCTATATTCTCCCAGTCTTTATCCTCTAAGTTACCGGTTCTAAGCCTCAACATATCAATATTAGCTTGGGAACAAAGCAATTTATAAGAAAGTTGCTCTTTTGACATTTCCAGGGAAAAGATTGCTACACTTTTCCCCTCTCTAAGAGCTGCATATTCTGCTATGTTTAGGGCAAATGTAGTTTTACCCATTGATGGTCTTGCTGCTATTAATATCATATCAGATTTTTGAAAACCTGAGGTTTTAGCATCTAACTCTCTAAACCCAGAGGCAACTCCCGTAGTTTCACCTTTATTTTTAAATAGGTTTTCAATTTGAATAAATCCTCTTTCCAAAACATTACTTAATGGTTCAAAATCAGTTGTAGTATTTTGGTTAGATATATGAAATATTTTTTTCTCTGCAGAATCTATTATTTCTTCTACATTATCTTGTCTGTTATAACAGTTCTCTATTATTTCAGTAGATGACTTTATAAGCCTTCTTAATGTAGATTTATCCTTTATTATATCTATATAAGACTGAATATTAGCTGTAGAAACTATAGAGTTACAAAGCTCTGTTATATAAGTAACTCCCCCTACTGCCTCTAATTTATCTCGTGATTTAAGATTTTCCGTAAGAGTTAACATATCTACTGCTATATCCTTTTGATAAAGTTCTATAATTCCACTAAATATAATTTTATGGGAATCTTTGTAAAAATCTTCACTACTTAAAACTTCTACAGCCTCTGCTATGGAAGTTTTATCTATAATCATTGCCCCTAATACATTTTGCTCTGCATCTATACTCTGTGGCATACTTTTTATGGGTGCATCCATATAAACATCTCTCCTTAAGTACTCCTTAATCTAAAATACTATATTCATAAGCTCTTCTATAGTATCTATACATATTATTTCTATATCTTTTATATCTGAAGGAGCATCTTTCATATTGTCCTTAGGTATTATTACCCTTTTTATGCCTTTTCTTCTTGCACCATATATTTTTTCAAATATGCCTCCAACAGGCTTTATCTTTCCTTTAAGAGATATTTCTCCTGTTATGGCTATATCCTGTTTTATGGGCTTGTTTAATAAAGCACTAATAATACATATTGTTATAGCTGCTCCTGCAGATGGTCCATCTATTTTCCCACCACCTATAGCATTAACATGTACATCATAATCCTTTATATCTTCTTTTGTTATTTTTCTTATAACAGAAGTTGCATTAAATACTGAATCCTTCGCCATACTTCCTGCTGTATCATTAAATCTAATAAAGCCTTTACCTTTATCTTTAGCATTAAATACAGTAGCTTCTATTTCTATAGTAGATCCTATATATCCACTTACACCTAATCCATATACATGTCCTATTTCTAATTCTTCTTTATTTTCTATTCTGTCGTATGGAATTAATCTACTTATAGATATAACTTGTTCTAAGTCATCCATAGTTATATTAAGTTTTGTTCCTTCTTTATATTCTTTATCTTTATATAAAGCATATCCATAGACATCTGATAATATATTAACTGCTTTTCTTCCCTCTATAGTATATCTACTTATAGTTTGAGCTACCCCATCTTCTAATATTATATTTAATTTATCTGCGGCATTTATTACTATTTTTTCAATATCTTTAGAGGATAATGGCTCAAAAAACACTTCCGCACATCTAGATCTTAGTGCTGGATTTATTTCTGAAGGTTCCCTAGTAGTAGCCCCTATAAGAACAAAATCAGCTGGTGCTCCATTTTCAAATAAGTGTTTTATATACTTAGGAGTATTTTCATCATCTGGATCATAATAAGAAGATGAAAATTCTACTCTTTTATCTTCTAAAACCTTCAAAAGTTTATTTTGAAGCATGTCATCTAACTCACCTATTTCATCTATAAAAAGTACTCCTCCGTGAGCTTCTGTAACTAGGCCTAGCTTAGGCTCTGGTATACCAGTTTCTGCTAAATCCCTTTTAGAACCTTGGTATATAGGATCATGTACTGATCCTAAAAGAGGATTAGTAATTTCTCTTGGGTCCCATCTTAAAGTAGTTCCATCTACCTCTACAAATTTAGATTCTTGATAAAAAGGTGTATATTTTAACTTTTTTACTTCTTCTAGAGCTAATCTAGCCGCAGATGTTTTTCCTACCCCTGGTGGTCCATATAGTATAATATGTTGTGGATACGGGGACGCTATTTTAGATAAAAGAGACTTTATAGGTCTTTCCTGTCCTATAATTTCTGAAAAAGAAGCTGGTCTTAATAAATGTTGAATATTATTAGTTAATTTTTTAGACTCAAGAACCTGAATATTAGCATATTTTTTTAAGGTTTTAGCATTCTCTGGTCCTTTTTGTTTCTTTAAAATATTAAGCTTTACTTCTTCTATATATTTATCTTGTTTTTCCATTAAAACTTGTTCTACTTCTCTTTCTATATTATTTTCAACATATCTTTTAGCTAAAACTTCCACAATTAATCTATTTGTTTCTGTTAATACTTCTATGACGTTCTTATCTGTAGGTACTGTTTGTATCCCCTTACCATCACTTATTATTTTATTTAATGCATATAGCCTTTCATATGGGTTGTTACTATTTATATATTTTTCTAATTTATACTTTACAACTCTAGCCCTTATATTAGAATCTTTTATTATTTTTTTTACTATTTCAAATAAAACCTCTGTCTGTAACTCAATAGACATGTCCTTTGAAATATCCTGTTCTATTTCATTTATTATATCCTCTTGTAATTCATCTAATTTATGAGAATTCACAATTTTCCTCCTATTCTTCTAAAACAGAAACTTTAACTTTAGTTGAAACTTCTGGGTAAATTTTTATTTCTGCCTCATAAACTCCTGTTTGTCTTATAGTTTCTGCTACTATCTTCTTTTTATCTATATTCATATTGTATTGTTCTTTTAACTTTTCTGAAATATCTTTTGATGTTATAGAACCGAATAGTCGTCCATTTTCACCAATTTTAACTTTAAATTTAATTTCTTTTCCCATTAATGATTTTGCTAATTTTTGAGCTTCTTCTAGTTCCTTTAATTTTTGCCTTCTTTCTGCTTCTTTTTTATTGTTTAAAATGTGTACATTATTTTCTGTTGCTTGCTCAGCTAATTTCTTTGGGATTAGATAATTTCTTGCATACCCATCAGATGCATTAACTAGATCCCCCTTTTTACCCAATGATTTAACGTCTTTTAATAATATAACTTTCATTATTCTTCACCTTCCCTTAAATATTTATCTATGGCTAATTCTAATTTTTCTACTGCCTCTTTTAAATTAATTTTTTCTAATTTAGCTCCAGCCATAGTCATATGTCCTCCACCACCTAGCATTTCAAGTATTAATTGAACGTTAATATCTCCAAGGGATCTTCCACTTATATATATTTCATTATCTATTGTAACAAATACAAATGAAGCTTGAATACCTGAAATATTTAGTAGTTCGTCCGCTGCCTGGGCAGCTAATACATTATCTTCTATATTTTCTGGACATACTGCTATAGCAATATCATTTTTTACATGGACTGATTTTATTATTTCTAACTTTTTGATATAATCATCTAAATCACTAGCAAAAAACTTCTTAACATCAATAGTATCTGCTCCAAATTTTTTTAAAAAAGATGCGGCTTCAAATGTTCTAACACCTGTTTTGAAGTAAAAATTTTTTGTATCCACATATATTCCTGCTAAAAGAGCTTCTGCTATGATTGGAGAAATATTAGGTTTTTCTACCATATATTGAATCATTTCTGTTACTAATTCTGCTGTAGAAGAAGCGTAAGGTTCTATATAACTTAATATAGATCTTTCTATATAGTCCGTTGCTCTTCTATGATGATCTATTATAACTATTTTACTAAATTTATCAACTAAGCTAATATTTTGAACATAACCTCTACTATGAGAATCTACTATTATTAATAAGCTCTCTTCATTCATAACATCTAAAGCTTCTTTACTATTTATAAATGTATTCTCATATCCCTTTTCTTTTTTTATCTTATCTAATAAAAATTCACTACTTTTATTATAATTCTCCAAAATTATATAACTTTTTTTATCCAATTGATTTATTATACTGTGAAGTCCTATAGCTGAACCTAGACAATCTATGTCTGCATTTATATGCCCCATTATAATTATATTACTACTTTCATTTATTAAATTAACTAAAGCATGACCTATAACCCTTGCCCTAACCCTTGTTCGTTTTTCAACTTCTTTAGTTTTTCCACCATAAAATGAGAGTTTATCCTTATTTTTTACTACAGACTGGTCTCCCCCTCTACCTAATGCTAATTCTTTAGCTGCAAGTGCATAACTATAATTTTGTAAAGGGGTTTCTGCTCCCTTTCCTACTCCTATGCTTAAAGTAGGATTCATCTTATTTCCTGTATCTATATTCCTTATTATATCTAGTATATCAAATTTTTTCTCCATTTGTTTTTCTATATAAGAATTTTGGACAGATAATATATATTTATTTTGCTCATATTTTTTTATCATAGCTTTCATGTCTTCAGAAAAACTATTTATATGTCTTTCTATTTCTGCTATTATTAATGGTTTTTTATCTATATCTATACTTTTTAATACCTCATCTAAGTTATCCACTTCTAAAAGCATTATTCCTTCTTTATTTTTTTCCATATTCATCAATATATTAAACATATCTGTAACATCATAAAAATAAAGAAGTAATATTTTTTCTCTGATTTCCTCATCAAAAAATGTGTTAGTATATATATTATAATAATTATCCTTAAAATTAATATTTTTGAAGGAATTCTTTTTTCCTTCTAGAGCATATTTAAAATTAAAATTTTTTAATATATGATTTATGTTTTCTCCTAATATTCCATCTTTTTTTAATAATAGTGAGAAATTTTGATTATACCATAAAACCTCTCCCTTATTAGATAAAACCATCATAGGAAAAGGTAAATTCATTAGAGAACTTTTAAATGCGCTATCCATTTTTGTAGAAAAATCCTCTATAAATTTTTTTAGCTCTTTTTTCTTAATTCTTGTATTCTTAAAATTATAAAGTAACAAGAAAAAATATATAAGTGTTAATACTATACCTACTTGTGAATGTTTGTATGAAAAAATAATAACTATTAGTATGGCTATAATAAACATATATACTTTATTATTTGTAATAAAATTATCATACCTATTATCACTCATTTATAATTCCCCACTTTTATTATTCTTATATTGTCTAAAGGGATCTAATTTTCTGAAATCAAGCATTATATCCGCTAACCCTAAATAAAAATAAATAATATATAAGGGACCTAAAGTTATTAGAAATATAAAGATTAAAATACCTTTTGAGATCTTAAATTTATTTCTCATATAATATATAAAGGTGGATATACCGTCTATTAAAAGTAATATCATTAATAAATATGAAGCTGTTATAAAAAAATAATCTCCTAATCCTATAGCTTTTCTTTTCAATACAGCACCTATAAGTAAACCTATAGCTACTATAGTTACTAATCTTACATTAATATATATTTTAGATATACTTGGCAAGGATTTTACATTTTTATATCCTAATTTCATAAGAATCTTTTTAGTCACAGCATAATTCAAAAATGCTGCTAAGAAAGCATTTATTATTAAAGCTACTGGTAACATTTTCAGCATTGAATCTAAATTTAAAAAACCAAATACCTGATCTATTTGTTGAAGTTTATCCTTAGACACACCCGCCTTAGAATAAATCTCCTTAGTTAATTCCATAGATTCTTTTATAATATTTATATTTTCATTTATATATCCTATTATTCCTCTTCTATCTATAAACGAAAAATATATAAGGAAAGTCATAATGTTAGATAATAAAAAACCAGCTGCTAATATAATAATTGTTATAAAGATAGCTTTTTCTTTTTTTATACAATAACCTAATAAAAATCCCATTATACCAAAAGAAATGGTTGTAGTTAATGCTGTAATAGGATTGTTTATTAGCATGGTTATTACTCCCGTTACAAGTATAGCCCATATTGTAATTTTATAGTCTTGTCTCATGTATAAAACTGCTATAGGTATAGGCAATATAAAACTACCGAAAACGGTGAATATAGGAAAATACAAATTAAGCATTATAAGTACTATCATTAATGCAACTATGAGACCTGCCTCAACTAAAGAATTGGTTTTATTTTGTTTGTTATACATATGTTCCTCCATTACTCTTTTTCTTTAAGATGATTATATAATTTACTTAAATTTCTTCCATCCTTTTCTATATCATCTTCTTCAATTATGCCCACTTTTAACTTTTTCTTCACATTTTCATCAACTGCTATAAAAGAATATCCTAATTTTTCCCCTAATAAATATAGAATTATAATAGCACCTGATATGCAATCTAATATAGCTTCCTGTGCCACATTACTTCCTTTAGTTAAAAGTCTATAAAAATCTCCTATTATACATAAAAGTTCTGCTTTTAGTTCTTCTATTATTTTTACACTATACATTATATTAAAATCATCTTTTTTCATACAACATCCATCCCCTTTTTTAACCTATACTACTATTTTAGTTGTATTTCACTTTTTATGCAATAATACCTTATATTACTTATAAAATCAATGATATACAAAAAAACTGACTACAAATTAGTAGTCAGTTTTATGTAAATTTAAATATTATTCTGTAGTAAATGGTAATAAAGCAATGTTTCTTGCTCTTTTTATAGCTCTAGTTAATTCTCTTTGATGTTTAGCACAGTTTCCTGAAATTCTTCTTGGAAGAATTTTGCCTCTTTCTGTAACGAATTTTCTAAGCTTATTGATATCTTTGTAATCTATAGCTTCAGATTTTTCCGCACAAAAAGTACAAACTTTTCTCTTAGTTCTTCTTTGTCTTCTTCCGCCTTCTCTTCCTGCCATAACTATCCCTCCTTCTCTTTAAAATGGGATGTCTCCATCATCCACTGGAATTATATCGTCGTCAAAACTGTTTCCATTTCCAAAGCCTTGGCCTGATTGATAACTTGGTTCTGACCCATTATTATATGTTGAATCCGTTGTAGGCTTATTGCCCCACTCAAGAAATTTAACTTCTTCCGCTATGACTTCTGTTACATATCTTCTTGTACCATCTTTAGCTTCATAGCTTCTTGTTTGAATTCTACCACTAACCCCCATAAGTTTTCCTTTACTCATGTAGTTAGCTGTAGATTCTGCTTGTTTTCCCCATACTACTATAGGGATGAAATCTGCTTCTCTCTGACCATCTTTTGAAAATCTTCTATCTACAGCCAAAGTAAAGGTGGCAACTGCTGTCCCGTTTCCTGGAGTAAATTTTAACTCAGGATCTTTGGTTAATCTACCTATCAAAACAACTTTATTCATAAAAACACCACCCTATTATTCTTGAGTTATTATCATGTGTCTTATAACAGTATCTGTTATTCTGAACACTCTGTCTAACTCTTTTGGTAATTCTGTATCAGCTGTGAAGTTCATTAAAGTATAGTAACCTTCGCTAACTTTTTTAACTTCATAAGCTAATTTTCTTTTACCCCATAGGTCAACATTGTCTACTGTTCCACCTGCATTTTCGATTACACCTTTAAACTTTTCAACATTAGCTTTATAACCTTCTTCATCTAATGTTGGGTTTAGTATAAATACAGTTTCGTACTTTCTCATTATATTCACCTCCTCCCCACGGACTAACGGCTGTACTTTGTACAGCAGGGATCTTATCGTACATCAAATAATTTTATCATATAAACTATTATAAATCAATGTTTTTTATAACATTTCTATAAATGCTGCTATTCTTGTTTTTAATTGTCCTATATCAGTTTGAGAATAATCTGTTTCTATACTCATATATGGTACATTTTTTTCATTATTTACAAACTCTTTTACCGATTGGGTTTCCACATTGTAGGTATGACAGGCCTGTAATATTACATCCACAACTCCATCAACCTTATAATCATCTATTAATTCTGATAATAAATTCAATCTATTAGTATTAGGGCTCATACATGAACAACCTATAGCTAAATATTTTTCTGCTATTGCATCTATAGGATCTTTTTCTTCATCTACTAATTTCTCTATTTCTTTAACACCACTACAGTTTTCAAATACTACAACATTTCCATCATTTTCTTCAATTAATCTTATTATCTTTTCCGTTCCCTCTCCCATAGGGCATCCTGTTATAAGTATTCTTTTTGCATCTTTAGATACTTTTCTTTCGCCCTTTTCATATTTATCTTTTGCATTATCTATCATATCTTTTAAAGATTTTATTTCTTCTTCTTTATCCCATTTAAAGCTAGCTCCATTTAAAACCTTCATTATTTCAAGTCCTGTTACCGGTGGTGGACACATTCTTCCTAATTCATAAAATTCTCTAAGAGCTTGTCTTTCTTTATTTCTAAGTTTTATCATTTCTCTTATATTCTCTTCAGTTATTTCTACATTAAAATCTTTTTCTAGTCTTTCTTTTAGTTTTACTATTTCATTTCTCCATAGATTATAAGCATCTTCTCCTGTGCTTATTTGAGGCAATTGCATAACATGAACTGGTCTTATATCATTTAAATATTCATACATTTTTTTCTTTCCATCACAAGTAGTTTCTCCCACTATTAAATCTGAAAAATAAGTATAGGGACATTTTTCAGTTATAGCAAATCCATAAGATGCTTTTATAAGTGGACATAAATTTCTTGGTAATACTTTTTCTGCATCTGGTATAGCTTCATCATTTTTACCACATAAAGCTACTACAGTTGCCCCTGATGCAGATATTATTTCCCATGGAGTATATGTACAAAATACGCCTACAACTTTTTTACCTTCATCCTTTAATTTTTTAATAGTTATAAAACCATTTCTTCTCGCTTCATTAAACTCGTCAAACTTTTCTGGCAAATTATTCATTAAAATCCCCCTTATTAATTTATAAGTATTAAAAATTTTTGTAATTCTCAATTTTCAAATTTAGTATAAGCATAAAATTCACCTACTAATTAACTTATACTTCGCATTTAACATCATTTTTATGATAACATATATATTTTTCTATCGTTATTTGTAATATTTATGGACAAAGAAATATATATAAATAAAAATTATAGATTGCTATTTTTATTTATAACAAAAAAACTATTGATATTACTCTATCAATAGCTAATAAAAAAACTAATATTAAAATTAATCCTTTTGTTTATGTTCTAATACATTTTTTAATCTTTTTTCAAAGGTGCTTCTTGGTATCATTATTATTCTACTACAGCCTAAGCATTTTATTTTTATATCTGCACCCATCCTTATTATTTCCCACCTATTATGACCACAAGGATGAGATTTTTTCATTTCCACTATATCCCCTAAATCAAAAGTCTTAGTCATAACTAATCTCTCCTTTTATTTTATAATTTGAAATTTATTATAGGGTATTTCTATATTTGCATTTTTTAGTTCTATTAATATTTTCTTTCTTAATTCAATTTCTGCAGTCCATTGATTCATTGGAGTTGTTTTTCCATATACAGCTATGCTTATTCCATTTGACCCTAATGAAGTTATTCCATACACTGCTGGTTGTTCTACTACTATGTCTTCTCTTTCTTTCGAATACTCTAAACATACTTTATTAATTTTATTTATTGCTTCTTCTATATTTACTTCGTAAGCTACATTGATTTCTATCTTAAATCTCATATCATTTTTAGCATGATTAGTTACTTTATTTATTAAACCATTAGGTATTATATGAACATCTCCATTAAAATCTTTTAATTTAGTTACTCTAAGTTCTATGGTATCAACTATTCCAGATTTATCTTCTACAGTTATATAATCCCCTACTGAAAATTGATCTTCAAACAATATAAAAAATCCGCTTATTACATCCTTTATAAGATCTTTAGCTCCTAAACCTATAGCTGCACCACCAAGTCCTGCAAATATAGAACCTATTCTTCCAAATAAAATTTCTATTATAGCGAAGATACCTACAAAATAAACTGTGTATCTTAATATACTATTTAATATAGTTCCTACAGTTGTAGCTTTTTTATCATCTAATGAAAATTTCAAATTGCTTTGTTTTTTAACAAATCTATTTATTATTTTATTACCTATTTTTATAGATAAGTACATTATTGCACATATAATCGCTATATTAATAACTACTGATATAAAATGGTATACAGAATCTGACTTTATAGGTAAATCTCCTATTTTTATTCCGCCTTTTGATAAATCAAAATCAAATTTAAATGATGATTTCATAAAACATTACATGACTAATTGATAGTCCTTACCCTCCTTTAAATATACATTTTTAATATTTATTTCTTTACTTTCTATTATTTTTTTTACATCTTCATAATCTTGTTCATCGATTCTTATGCTTATACCGCAACTTTTAGTTATATATGTTGGTGTAGGAATTATAATGAGTTTTATTCCTTTTTCTTTTAAAACACTTTCTCCATCCATTGCTGTATGAGTATTTTCAAATGTTATTACATAATTTTTCATAAATTTATCACCTGTCCATTTATTCTTATTCATTTTACAATATAATTATAAAGCTTTATTACAACATATACAATTATATAACTTTAGTTTATAATTATATATAAATATTTGCACAATTAATGTAATATTAAATATTATTAACAAATATTTAATATTTATTTGGATATATTATTCTATGGGAGGTTTTTAGATGAAAGTTTATTTAGATAATGCAGCTACTACTTATCCAAAACCAGAAAAAGTTTATTCTTCTATATTAAACTATATGAAGAATGTTGGTGCTAGTCCTGGTAGAGGTGGATATGAAAATGCTCTTACAGGGGATAGAATGGTTTATAAATGTAGACAGTCTTTGATAAATCTATTTAATTTTAATAAAATAGAAAATGTAGTATTTACATCTAACATTACAGCATCATTAAATATATTAATAAAATCCATTGTAAAAGATGGCTGGCATGTAATAACTTCTTCAATGGATCATAATTCTGTGATTAGACCTTTATTTTCATTAGAAAAATCAAATAAAATTGAACTAGATATATTGAATTGTTCAAAAGAAGGCTTAATAAATATTGAGGACTTTAAAAATGCAATAAAAGATAGCACAAGACTAGTTGTACTATCTCATGCATCAAACATTGTTGGAACAATTCAACCCTTAGAAACTATAGGTAAGATATGTAAAGAAAAAGGAATTTATTTTATCATAGACTCTGCTCAAACTGCTGGTGTTTTACCTCTAAATTTTCAAAATTTAAATTGTAACGCATTGGCATTTACTGGGCATAAATCTCTACTTGGCCCTCAAGGCATAGGTGGCTTCATAATTGATGATGAATTGAATAATATTGCTACTAATTTTATAGAGGGTGGTACTGGTAGTCTATCTGAAAGTACATTACAACCAGATTTTCTTCCTGATAAATTTGAAAGTGGTACTATGAATACTCCTGGAATTGCTGGACTTTTAGCTAGTATTGAATACATAAATGAAGAGGGTTTAAATGCTATAAAAGAAAGGGAAGAATATCTCTCCAGAGAATTTATAAATGGCCTATTAAATATAGACTCCGTTAAAGTTTATGGCCCTTTAGATGCATCTTTAAGAACTGCAACAATATCTATTAATTCATCAAAAATTGATAATTCTGAACTAGGATTTTTATTAGATAGTGAGTTTGGTATAATGGTAAGAACAGGTCTTCATTGTGCACCTTTAGCCCATAAGACTATAGGATCATTCCCTCAAGGTACACTAAGATTTAGCTTTGGTGCATTTAATGATATTAAAGATATTAATTATGCTTTATACGCTTTAAATAGTATACTTAACAGGATGTGATTTATAAAATAAAATGAATAAATTTATAGAAAAATTAGATAACCTAATATTATTTTTTATAATATATACTATTTCTTTTTTAATATTTTTTAAAACCTTACCCTATACTCTACCTTTTGTTTTAGCTTTTTTATTTGCATTAGTCTTAAAAAAACCTGCTAATTATTTAATAAAAAAACTAAAAATAAAAAACTCATTGGCTTCCTTTATAGTTACATTAATATTTTTTTCTATAATAATAACTTTATTATTCTGGGGAATAAATTTATTAGTTAATGAAGTTATAGATTTTGGTAGAAATGCTCAAGCTTATTTGTATTCTCATGAAGGAGAAATAAGTAATTACGTTGATAATATATATAGGTATTATTTGAATTTGCCACCATCTATAATTGATTCAATAGAAAAAACCATTGGAAATTCATTTTCAAAGATTTCTAACATAATTGTATTTATTACAAGTAAAATAGTTTCTTCTTTTATTGGACTATTGACCTCAGTACCTTATATATTAATGCTGATATTATTTACTTTATTATCAACTTATTTTTTTACTAAAGATATTACTAAACATAATAATAAAATATCTAAAATTATATTTAATGAACATTCATCTAAGTTTTCTCACATATATCTAGAAAGTAAAAA
The DNA here is from genome assembly GCF_001276985.1 of Clostridium botulinum. Lineage (GTDB taxonomy): Bacteria > Bacillota > Clostridia > Clostridiales > Clostridiaceae > Clostridium_F > Clostridium_F botulinum. Next base: position 20,492 of record NZ_LHUL01000017.1, on the reverse strand, counting down.
GATGTTAAATGGCTATATTTTATCCTACTTAACATTAATTGGGATAACATTTTTTGAGACTTTAATAATATTTTTTATTTTTAACATTAAATATTCAATTATGTTTAGTATTACAGCAGCTATAGCAGATTTTCTGCCAATACTAGGTATAGGAACTATTTATGTACCATTAGCTCTAATATACATCCTAGTTTATAAAAATTATGTTGTTGGAATTGGCTTATTGATATCCTATGCGGCTGTATCCACAATAAGACAGATTTTAGAACCAAAACTTTTATCTTCTTCATTGGGTTTACATCCTATTTCTATTTTGGCCGCAATATTTATAGGTTTAAAAGCAAATGGCATATCTGGTATGTTTTTTTGTTTATTCTTTATAATATTTTATAATATATTACGAAAAGTTGAATTATTATAATAGCAAAATGTATAAAACCTCTTTTAGTGGATATAATCCCTAACAGGAGGTTTTTTTATGATAAGTAAAACTATTATAGACACTTCTATCCCCGATAATATTTCTACTTTAAGAGATATTTTATGTACTGAATTATACTATGCATTTAAATCAAATAGAGAAATAGTTATAGTATGTATTGGAACTGATAGGTCTACTGGAGACTCTTTAGGCCCTCTAGTTGGAGAAAAGCTTAAATTTTTAATTAGAGGTAGGGTTACTTTATTCGGTAATTTAGAAAATCCAGTTCATGCTAAAAATTTAAAAGAAACTATTTCTATTATAGATTCTAAGTACAAAAATCCGTACATAATAGCTATAGATGCCTGTTTAGGAAGTATACAAAATATAGGTAAAATAATAATAGATAGCAAACCCCTTTATCCTGGATCAGCAGTTAATAAAAACTTGCCTGCTATTGGAGATCTAAGTATTAACGGAGTAGTAAATATTTCTGGAGCTATGGAATTTATGGTATTACAAAACACTAGATTATACACTGTTATGAATTTAGCTAATTACATTTCAAAAGCTATATATCACTCTATTATAAAAACCTTAGGAAGCAAAAAAAACAGCTTTAATATAGAAAATATTTAATTTAAATTATACAATCATTTATTCTAATATTTAATATATTTTCTATTTCCTCTATAGTTTTACCAGCACTATCTATAATTAATATATCTGTATTTCTTTTATTATTCTTTAAGTATTTATCTATTAACATATCTCCTTTTAAATCACATATAATTACATCATAGTTATTATTATTATAGGTACTATACCCCCTCTTTTCTAGTCCGTTTTTTAAATTTTGTAATGTATCTGATACAAAAATATTCATTATAAAAACCTCCCTTTATGAAATATTATTTTTCATAAAGGGAGGTTTTATTCTAATTTTCATTAACATTATTTATACAGTTTTCTAATACTTGCTTTTCTTCATCTGACAAATCATATCTTGATATACCTTTATCTATAGGTTTAGCATAAGTAGTACTTTCATTCCGTCCAAATATGCTTGTTAGTATAACTCCACTATTATCATTATCTAAAAATGCTATTGAATAGCTTAAATCACTTCCTACATCATCAAAGGCTCTATATCTAACTATGGCCACCTTTTGTATACATGCTTTAACTCTCTTATCTATAGTGCTATATATTTCTTTTACATATTCAGTTTCCTCTTTGGCCTTATCTACCTTATCTAAATAATTATTTATTAATTCTTCAATATTTTTATTATTACTACCCCTCATAAATTTTTTATATTTTTCCTTTAATTTTTTTAAAGAAATCATAGTAATTATAAGAATTATAAATAATAAAATCATTATTGCTGTTAATCCAATAATTATAAACGCAGAATTTACATTTATAAATTCTATTATATTTGTCATAGTTTATCTCCTCCGTCGATGTTTCACGTGAAACATTTTATAATTTTAGTATATCTAATATTCTTTGTAAATCATCTTCTGAATAATATTCTATTTCTATTTTCCCTTTGTTTTTATTATTTTGCAAATTAACTTTTGTATCAAATAAGCTTTCTAATTTACTCTTTATGTCTTTATAATAAGGTAAAATCTCATTATCTTTTGCATTATTTTTATTCTTTTTTTCTTTATATATATTCCTTATTATTCGTTCTGTTTCTCTAACACTTAAATTCTCATCAATTATTGTTTGTGATAATTTATATTGTAATTCATTCTCCTTTAAAGCTAATAATGCTCTTCCATGACCTTCAGTTATAACACCATCAATTAAATATTGTTGAACTCTTTTATCTAATGCTAATAATCTCATACAATTAGCAATAGCTGCTCTAGATTTACCTATTCTTATACTTAAAACATCTTGAGTTATTTTAAATTCCTGAATTAAATTTTTATAAGCTTGAGCTTCTTCTATACAATTTAAATCTTGTCTTTGTATATTTTCTATCAAAGATATTTCTAGTACACTTCTATCATCTAAATCCATAACCACAGCAGGTATTTTTTTTATACCTACTAATTTAGCAGCTCTCCATCTTCTTTCTCCTGCTACTATAGTATATAAGTTACCTTCTTTTTTTAAAACTAAAGGTTGAATAATGCCATGCTCTTTTATGGATTGAGCTAAATATCCTATTTTTTCTTCATCAAAGCTTTTTCTTGGTTGTTCATTATTAGGCTTTATTAAATTTATAGATATAGTATTTATACTATCTTTATTTTCTTGGGACTTTTCAGGAATTAATGCCCCTAATCCCTTTCCTAATGCTGATTTTTTATTCAACCTTATATCCTCCTTTTATTGTTTTTCTATAAATTCTTTGCTTAAATTATTGTATGCTTCTGCCCCTTTACATTTAGAATCATATAATATTATAGGCAGCCCAAAACTAGGAGCTTCTGCCAATCTTACATTTCTAGGGATTGTGGTCTTATATACTTTATCATTAAAATATTTTTTTACTTCCTCTGCAACTTCATTACATAATCTAGTCCTAATATCATACATAGACAGTATTACACCTTCAACTTCCAAATTAGAATTAAGAGATTTTTGTACTAACTCAATAGTATTAACTAATTGCCCTACTCCTTCTAATGAATAAAACTCACATTGTATAGGAATTAAAACACTATCAGACGCTGCCAATGCATTAATTGTTAGCAAACCTAATGAAGGTGGACAATCAATAAATACATAGTCAAAATCATTCTCTATTTCTTTTAATTTTTGTAAAAGAATTCTTTCCCTATCTAATTTATTTATCAATTCTATTTCAGCACCAGCTAAAGACATAGTTGATGGTAAAATATAAAAATTGCTTATAAGTTCACTTTGTTTTATGGCTTCCTTTATTGATATTTCATCAGATGTTAAAACATCATACACTGAGAGTTCTAAGCTATTTTTATCTAATCCCATTCCGCTAGTGGTATTTCCTTGAGGATCTATGTCTATGTTTAATATTTTATATCCATTCATGGCTAGGCATGAACATAAATTTATACTGGTTGTAGTTTTGCCTACACCACCTTTTTGATTAAAAATAGATATTACTTTCAATTCCTCACCACCTAATTAATTATTCTACTTTTAATTATATAATTTAAAGTAAAATAATTAAAGTCTTTTACATATACTTTATTAAAATTTAATAAAAAATAGTAGATGTTTCACGTGAAACATCTACTATTTTTTAGGTATTGTTATTGTTATTTGTATTTTATCATCTAGATCTTTAGATCTGTAATTTGCCTTAACACCATACTTATCAAAAACCTGTTTTACTGTATTAACATAAACTACCGGTGAAAAAATTCCTTTTATTCTTTTTTTACCATCAGAAGCTAAATTTTTATTGCTATCATCACATAATTCCTTTTCTATTAATTCTTCTGTACTTTTGACATTTAATTTTTTTTCTATAACAATAGCCAATATTTTTAATTGTTTATCCTTATCATTAATTTTTAACAGCGCCCTGCCATGCCTTTCTGTTAAATTATTTTCTAATATTTTTTCCCTAACTTCTTTAGATAATTTTAATAACCTCATTTTATTTGCTATAGTAGATTGCTTTTTCCCAATTACTTCAGATAATTTATCTTGAGTGTAAAAATGTTCTTGTATTAAATTATGATAAGCTTCTGCTTCCTCAAAACAATTTAAATCTTCTCTTTGTAAATTTTCTAACAAGGCTATTGCTGCGGAATCCTTATCTGTAACATCTATAATAACTGCCGGAACTTCATTTAAACCCAATTTTTTAGCTGCCCTTAATCTTCTTTCCCCAGCAACTAATTCATATTCACCATCTTTTATCTCTCTAACAGATAATGGCTGAATTATACCATACACTTTTATTGATTGCGCTAGCTCTTCTATACTTTCCTCATTAAAATATTTTCTAGGTTGATATAAATTGGGAATAATTTTATCAGTGGAAATATAATTTATATTTTTTTGCATATTACCATCCCTCTTATTCTCTTCCTAATATTTACATTTCTTCTTTAAATGTAATTTTCCTTCTTTTTTTATTATTTTTTTAATTGCAAATTATTACATTTATTTTAGAGGATTTTTTTTAATAATACCTGGCTTCCTAGGATACCTTTTTCCCGTTTCTTTTACTTTTTTTATGATTACTAGATTATGTTTTAGATCTGTATCTTCAATATCTATTTTTATTATATCCTCTATTTTTCCACCTAAAATTTCTATAGATTTTGTAGCTGCTGTTATTTCTTCTTCTACAGACGGACCTTTCATGGCTATAAAATATCCACCTTTTTCTACAAAAGGAATACAAAATTCACTTAAAACTGCTAAATTCGCTACTGCTCGAGAAACTGCTATATCATATTTTTGCCTATGCTGAATTTCCTGTGCATAATCTTCTGCTCTTCCATGTAAACATTGTATATTTTTTAATTGTAGCTCTCCTATTACAGTATTTAAAAAATTTATTCTCTTTTGTAGGGAATCCAATAAAGTTATTTCTATGTCTTCTTTTAATATTTTTATGGGGATGCCTGGAAATCCTGCACCTGTACCTATATCTATTAAACTTTTAGCTTCTCCTATAGGTGAAGATTTAAATATTTTTATACAATCTATAAAATGTTTTTTTATTATTTCATCATCTTCAACAATAGCTGTTAGATTTATTTTCTTATTCCATTCCTGTATTAAATTTTTATAACTTATAAGCTGATTATATTTTTTATCATTAAAATCTAAATTAACATCATTGCATGCTGATTGTAGTATGTTGAAAAATTCCATTTAAAAACCTCCAAAAGGATTTTCTAGTTTTCTCTATTTTTTCTTTCCATATATATAAGTAATACTGATATATCTGCTGGAGATACACCTGAAATTCTAGAAGCCTGCCCTATATTTATAGGCTTTATTTTTTCCAATTTTTGAATAGCCTCTAATCTCAACCCTTTTATATCTAGATAATTAATACTTTTCGGTATTAATCTATCTTCATACTTCTTAAATTGCTCAACTTGTTCTAACTGTTTGTTTATATATCCCTCATATTTTGCAATTATATTTATTTCTTCTTTTTCATCATCACTTAAACTTGGTCTTTTATCATCTAAAGATTCAACTTTAAAATAATCTAATTCTGGTCTTTTTATTAATTCATATAAACTAATAGGCTTTTTTAGTTCAGTAGACCCTTTCTCTAATAAAAATTCGTTTATTTCTCTTTTTCCTGTTATTTGCATATTTCTTAATCTTTCTATTTCATTTTCTACATTTTTTTTCCTATTTAGAAATTTATTATACCTATCCTCTTTTACAAGTCCGACTTTATAGCCTAACTCTGTTAATCTTAAATCTGCATTATCTTGTCTTAACAGCAATCTATATTCTGCTCTTGATGTCATCATTCTATAAGGCTCATTTGTGCCCTTTGTTACTAAATCATCTATAAGTACACCTATATAAGCATCTGATCTTTTCAATATTAATGGGTTTTTTTCTTTTATTTTTAACACAGCATTAATTCCAGCTATAAGCCCCTGTGCTGCTGCTTCCTCATAACCTGAACTTCCATTAAATTGACCTGCCCCATATAACCCATTTATATTTTTGAATTCTAAGGTTAAATCTAGTTGTTGAGGATCAATACAATCATACTCTATAGCATAGGCAGTTCTTAGTATTTCTGCATTTTCTAAACCTGGTACACTTCTATACATTTTTATTTGAACATCTTCTGGTAATGAACTAGACATACCGCCAACATATAATTCTTCTGTATTTTCACCTTCTGGTTCTATGAATATTTGATGCTTATCTTTATCTGGAAATCTAACAATCTTATCTTCAATAGATGGGCAGTATCTTGGACCTACCCCTTCTATTGATCCATTATATAATGGAGATCTATGTATATTTTCATGTATTATTTTATGAGTTTCTTCAGATGTATAAGTTAAATAACAAGAAATCTGGTCTTTGTCTAGTTTATTATGAATAAATGAAAAAGGAACTATTTTTTCGTCTCCTGGTTGTTCTATCATTTTAGAAAAATCTACTGATCTTTTATTTATTCTTGCAGGGGTTCCTGTTTTAAATCTTCTAAGATTTATACCCAAATCTAATAAACTTTGAGATAAATCATTAGCAGGATACAAACCACTTGGTCCACTACTATATATTATATCTCCTATTATTATTTTACCCTTTAAATAAGTTCCAGTACATAATATTATAGCTTTTGTAGTAAAATATGCTCCATTTTTAGTTAAAACACCTTTAACTTCATTATCCTCTACATCTATTTCTATAACTTCTAGCTGTCTTAAAACAACATTATCTTCCTTCTCTAGTAGATGTTTCATTCTCTCACTATATCTTTTTTTATCTGCTTGAGCTCTTAAAGAATGAACTGCTGGACCCTTAGAAGTATTAAGCATTCTAGATTGTATAAATGTATGGTCTATATTTATTCCCATTTCTCCACCTAAAGCATCTATTTCTCTTACTAAATGTCCTTTTGCTGTTCCACCTATATTAGGATTACAAGCCATAAGAGCAATACTATCTAGGTTCATAGTACATATTAATGTTTTACATCCCATTCTTGCAGAAGCTAATGCAGCCTCGCATCCCGCATGACCTGCTCCAATAACTACTACATCAAAATCTCCAGCTGAATATTTCATATAATTACCTACTTTCCTAAACAAAATTCAGAAAATATTTTATCTATAATGTTCTCATCTAAAGTATCACCAGTAATTTCTCCAAGATATTTCCACGCATTTCTAATATCTATAGATGCTAAATCTATTGATATTTCATCTGATAAAGTTTCTATAGCTTGAATACAAGATTCTCTAGATCTTATTAAAGCTTCCTGATGCCTAGCATTTGTAACTATAAGTTCATCAGATTTTATTTCTCCACTAAAGAAAAGATTTTTTATACATTCTTTTAATTCATTCAATCCTGAATTGTTTTTAACTGATGTTTTTATTATATATTTAGAATCTAATTCTTTTATAAAATGATTTTCTTCATTTAAATCTTTATTTAAATCTAATTTATTTAATAAAACTATATACTTTTTATTTTTTATAAAATCCATTATCTCTATGTCTTCTTCATCTATTTTTCTGCTTAAATCTAACATGAATATAACTAAATCAGCTTCATCGATCTTCTCTTTTGATTTTTCTACACCAATTTTTTCTACTACATCTTCTGTTTCTCTTATTCCTGCTGTATCTACTATTTTTATAGGTATTCCATCAATATTTATATATTCTTCTATAACATCTCTTGTAGTTCCTGGTATTTCTGTGACTATAGCTTTATTCTCATTGATTAATGCATTTAACAAAGAAGATTTTCCTACATTAGGCTTTCCAACTATTACAGTATTTAACCCTTCTCTTAATATTTTACCTTCTTCTGATGCACTTATCAAATTATCTATTTTATTTATTATCTCTTTTAAATCTACTTTAATTTTTTGGCCTGTTATTTCCTCTAAATCATCTTCAGGATAATCTACAGTAGCTTCTATATGTGCTATAATTTTAATCATTCTATTTCTAATAGAATTAATTTCCTTTGAAAGAGTTCCTTCAGCCTGCTTTAATGCAGACTTCATAGAAAGGTCTGTTTTAGATCTTATTATATCTATAACAGCCTCTGCTTGACTTAAATCTATTCTTCCATTTAAAAAAGCTCTTTTAGTAAATTCCCCTGGCTCTGCAAGCCTTGCTCCAGATTTAATTAATTCTTTTAATATTTTTTTTGTTGGTATTACACCCCCATGGCAATTAATTTCTAAAGTATCCTCAGCAGTGAAACTTCTAGGGCCTTTCATATAACTTACTAGAACTTCATCTATCATTTCTTTACTTTCTTTTTCAATTATAAAGCCATATCTCATAGAATAAGGTTTTATATCATCTAATGTTCTATCATTTTTACCTTTAAATATGCTACTTACTATATCTAATGACTTATCTCCTGATATTCTTATAATAGATATACCACCTTCTCCTACTGGTGTTGCTACAGCAGCTATAGTATCAAATTCTTTCATAAAATCACCTCTTTTTACAAATTACAAATAATATAAAAAGAAAGCCTTTAGGCTTTCCTTAAATTTATTACAACTTTTCTAAAAGGCTCTTCACCTTCACTATAGGTTTCAACATAGTTATTATTTTGAAGTTCTGAATGTATTATTCTTCTTTCATAAGGATTCATAGGTTCTAATTTAACTGGTCTTCCAGTTTCTCTTACCTTATGGCCTAATCTTCTTGCTAATTTTTTTAATGTTTCTTCCCTTTTATCTCTATAGTTTTCTGTATCTAGTATAACTCTTTTGTAATCACAACTTTGATCTTTATTAATTACAAGACTAACTAAATATTGTAGAGAATCTAAAGTTTCGCCTCTATATCCTATGATTATGCCCATGTCTGACCCTGATAAATCTATTTTTATTACATCTTTCTTTTCCTTTATACTTATTTTAGCTTCTACATCCATACTTTTTAATATAGATTCTAAAAAATCTCTAACTTCTTTTTCATAATCTTTTTTTAACTTCATTTCTATTTTTGCAGGTCTTGTACCTATAAAATTAAGAAATCCCTTGCTTCCTTCATCAATAACTTTTATTTCTACCTTATCTTTTGAAGTATTTAACTCCTTTAATCCGTGATTAATGGCTTCTTCTATGGTCTTCCCAGTCATTTCAATAACTTTCATTCCCCAAGTCACACCCCCTAGGCTTCAACTTTACCTCTTAACTCCATTTTTTTCATTATAACTGTTTGTATTATTTGAATTAAATTATTTATAACCCAGTATAATACTAAAGCTGATTTTAACTTCCAACTTATTACTATCATAAAGATAGACATACCTATATTCATTGACTTCATCTGTCCAGCCTGAGAACTATCTGCAGTTGTCATTAATGTTCCGGAAAAATATGTAGTTGCACCTGAAAGAACCGCTAAAACTACATCTGGTTTAGCTAAATCTTTTACCCATAAAAAACTTATACCATTTATGCCAGTTAAAGTATTAAATACATAATACAATGCTATAAATATTGGCCATTGTATTAATAAAGGTAAGCATCCTCCTAAAGGATTTACCCCTTTTTCTTTATAAAGTTCCATAGTTTTTTGATTTAATTTTTGAGGATCATTTTTATATTTTGCCTGTAGTTTCTTTATTTCTGGTTGTAACTCATTCATTCTAAGTGAAGATTTTGTTTGCTTTATGTTTAAAGGAAGTATTAATAGTCTTATTATTAATGTAACTAAAATTATGGCTATACCATAAGAAAAGTTAGGATTACTAATTACATTTGATACAGCTCCATGTATAAATTTAAAAAACTGTACAAAAGCATCATTTAAATATCGCAAATTTTTAAACCTCCTGATTTTGCATTTATTTTACAGGGTCGTAGCCACCTTCATTAAAAGGATGACATTTTAAGATTCTCTTTATTGATATTAAGGTGCCTTTTAGTGCACCATATTTTTCTATAGCTTCTATTGAATACTGAGAACAAGTAGGATAAAACCTACAACTAGGTCTCTTTAAAGGAGATATATATTTTCTATACATCTTAATAATACATATTAATAAATTTTTCAATTATATATGCCTGCCTTTTTTAATAAATTTATTAATGCACTTTCTATATCCTTGTAATCCCTATCATTAGAACTATTTCTAGCTATAAAAACTAAATCATAACCTTTTTTCATGTTTTCATCTAAATTCAATCTATAGCTTTCTTTTATTAATCTTTTTACTCTATTTCTAATTACACTTTTCCCAACTTTTTTACTGACAGATACACCTAATCTATTTATATTACACCTATTTTTACATATGTATAATACTAAAAGCCTATTAGAATAAGACTTGCCTCTTCTATATACATGTCTAAATTCTTTATTCTTTCTTATTTTATTTTCTTTCATAGATTATATTCTCCTTTTTTCTGCATCTGCAGAAAAAGGCCACTAATGCGGCCCTTATGCTGTCAATCTTTTTCTTCCTTTTTGTCTTCTTTTTCTAAGAATATTTCTTCCTGATGAAGTCTTCATTCTTTTTCTAAAACCATGTTCTTTTTTTCTTTGTCTCTTTTTTGGTTGATATGTCATAAACATTTTCACAGCACCTCCTTTTGAGATCTTATAAATAATTAACATCCTTTTTTATATTAAAGATGTTATCCTTATTTGCATACATTATACTCCTAATTTAAAGTTTCACTATTAAATTATATATTTGTAGTCTTATAATGTCAAGAAAAGTGAAGCAATATACCGAAGTTTTTATTTTTTTGTGGATAACTTCTTGAATACCTATATAGGTTTTGATATTATTATTAAAGGACTGTTGATAACTTTTAATACATATAACTTATCCACAGCTGTTGATAACTTTGTGCATAACTTGTTCACTTTGTTTTATTTTTTTATACTAATATCTGTTAATATTAGTATTTATACGGATTATGGCTTATTCATTAGTGTTAATTTTTTTTTATTTTTTTATGTTAATAATTAATTTTACTATTTTTATATAACCATAATTATAAACATGTGAATATTTTTTTCAACAATTGTCAAGTTAATATAAATAATGTATATAAAGTTGTTTATATTTTGTTTACTATATGTGAACATTCTAAGTTTCTATCAAGACTGGAGGATTAAATTATGAATACCCACCTTACAGAAACCTGGGAAAAGGCAATAAATATTATAAAAGGTGAACTTACAGAAGTAAGTTTTAATACATGGATTAAAAGTATTAACCCTATTTCTCTTGAAAATAATTCATTGAAACTAGCTGTACCAAATGATTTTACAAAAGGAATTCTTGAAAGTAGGTACAAAGATCTTATAGTTAATGCGCTAAAATTACTTACCTCAAAAAAATATAATATAGATTTTATTGTAACTACTGAAGAAAAAATAGAAGAAAATCAAAAAAATCATAATAACGAAAAATCTAATATAGTTGTAAATGATGAAATGTCTACTATGTTAAATCCTAAATATACTTTTGATTCGTTTGTAATAGGAAATAGTAATAGATTCGCTCATGCAGCATCTTTAGCAGTAGCAGAATCACCTGCTAAAGCATATAATCCTTTATTTATATATGGTGGAGTTGGTCTTGGTAAAACTCACTTAATGCATGCTATCGGTCATTATATATTACATAACAATCCTAAATCTCAAGTAGTTTATGTATCTTCTGAGAAATTTACAAATGAATTAATTAATTCTATAAAAGATGATAAAAATGTAGAATTTAGAAATAAATATAGAAATATAGATATTTTATTAGTTGATGATATTCAATTTATTGCTGGAAAAGAAAGAACTCAAGAGGAATTTTTCCATACTTTTAATGCACTGTATGAAGCTAACAAACAAATAATTATATCAAGTGACCGTCCCCCAAAAGAAATACCTACTTTAGAAGATAGATTAAGATCTAGATTTGAATGGGGACTTATAGCTGATATTCAAGCACCTGATTTTGAAACCAGGATGGCCATTTTAAAGAAAAAAGCTGATGTAGAAAATTTAAATATTCCTAATGAAGTAATGGTATATATAGCTACAAAAATTAAATCAAATATTCGTGAATTAGAAGGAGCTTTAATAAGAATAGTAGCCTTTTCATCACTTACTAATAAAGAAATAAGTATAGATTTAGCTTCTGAAGCACTGAAAGATATAATCTCAAGTAAACAGACAAGGCAAGTCACTATAGATATTATTCAAGAAGTTGTAGCAAACTATTATAATCTAAAAATAGAAGATCTAAAATCAGCTAGAAGAACAAGAAATATTGCTTTCCCCCGCCAAATAGCCATGTACCTTTCTAGAAAACTAACGGACATGTCATTACCTAAAATTGGTGAAGAATTTGGCGGACGTGATCATACTACAGTTATTCATGCCTATGAAAAGATATCTAATAACTTAAAAAAAGATGAAAGTCTTCAAAATGCAATAAAGGAATTAAATAAACGAATTAATCAAAAATAAAAATAATATACAAATGTTTATAATAATATCTTATTTATTTGTTGATAATGTACTAAATATAAATTAAACATATTTCCTGTGGATAAGCACTTAATTTTAATGTTAACTTATCCACAATTATTTTGTTATGAAAAATGTTGATATTTTAGGCTTTGTAAGACTTATTAACATATCAACAAGCCCTACTACTACTACTACTATTTTATTATATTATCTATTTCTATTCTAACAATAGGAATTGTTAATAAAGGAGGCTAATTTTATGAAAATAACTTGTCAAAAAAACATTTTACTAGAAGGTATATCTATAGTTCAAAAAGCAGTAACTGGAAAATCAACTTTACCTATATTATCTGGAATACTTATTAGAGCTAATAAAAATGAATTGGTCTTAACTGGTTCTGATATGGATCTTAGTATTGAAACTAAAGTAAAAGCTAACATTTTAGAAGAGGGAACTATAGTTTTAGATGCTAGACTTTTTGGTGAGATAATAAGAAAATTACCTAATGATCTAATAGAAATAAATACGTTAGAAGATAATTCTATAGAAATAATATGTCAAAATTCTAGATTTAATCTAATATATATGAATCCAGGTGAGTTTCCTAATCCACCTATTATCAATGAAAATATGATATTTTCTATAGGTGAAAGTAAATTAAAAAATATGATTAAAGGAACTATATTTGCTACAGCTCAAGATGAAACAAGACCTATTCTTACAGGTGTTTTATTTCAAATAAAAGACAAAATGTTAAATTTAGTAGCTTTAGATGGCTATAGGTTAGCTTTAAGAAGCGAAGTTGTTGATAATGATAATACGATAAATGCTGTTATTCCAGGGAAAACATTAAATGAAGTTTCAAAAATTTTAGAAGAAGATAATGAAAATGTTAATATTACATTTACTCCTAATCATATTTTATTTAGTATAGGAGAAACAAAAATAATTTCAAGATTATTAGAAGGAGAATTTATTAGCTATAAGTCTATAATACCTGAAGAATTTAACTTAAAAATAATAGCTAAAAGATCAGAGCTTTTAAATTCTATAGAAAGAGCCTCTCTTATGGCTAAAGAAGGAAATACTAATTTAGTTAAATTTGATTTCTCAGATGATAAAATTGTAATAACATCAAATTCTCAATTAGGAATGGTTCGAGAAGAATTAAAAGTTGTATTGCAAGGAGAAGATTTGCAAATTGCATTTAATTCAAAATATCTTTTAGATGTGTTGAAAACTATGGAAGATAATGAGGTTGTATTAGAATTTTCAAGTAGTGTAAGTCCTTGTATTATAAAAAATACAGAAATAAACAATTGCACTTACCTAGTTTTACCAGTAAGATTAAACAATAATTAATTAAAAGAGGTATTAAAAATGGTTGAAATAAAAATTAATTCAGAAATAATAAAATTAGATTCTTTCTTAAAATGGTCAGGGGCAACAACTTTAGGTTCAGAGGCTAAATTTTTTATACAAAACGGAGAAGTTAAAGTTAATGGAGAAATAGAAAAAAGAAGAGGTAGAAAACTTAAAATAGACGACTTAATAGAGTTTAATAATGAAACATATAAAATTATTTAAAATTTTATATAAATTTTAAATAATTGTTACTAAAAAATATTATGGTATAATTAATTTAGGTGTTTAGAATGTATATAAAAAATGTGCACTTAATAAATTTTAGAAATTATGATGATATGTATTTAGAATTAAGTCCAAATACAAATATTTTTGTAGGTAATAATGCTCAAGGGAAAACTAATATACTAGAAAGTATATATTATTCAAGTATAGGAAAGTCTCATAGAACAAATAAAGATAAAGATCTTATAAAATGGGATAAAAATAATACATACTTAAGGACATATGTATCCAGGGAAAGATTAGATAAAACTATAGATATAAATATATTTAAAAATGGCAAAAAAGCTATAACAGTGAATAAAATAAAAATAAAAAAAATATCTGAACTAATGGGGAACTTAAATGTTGTTATGTTTTCGCCAGAAGACTTAAGAATAATTAAGGATTCCCCTGGAAATAGAAGGAAATTTCTAGATATAGAATTATGTAAAATAAACAATGTTTATTATCATGATTTAGTCCAATATAATAAAATTTTATCTGAAAGAAATACAGCTTTAAAAAATTGGAATAACAAAATTAATGATATAATTGATATTTATGATGAGCAACTTTCTAAATATGGAGCTTTTATAATTAAAGAGAGAAATAAGTATTTGGATAAATTAAATATTATTGGCAAAAATATACATAAGAAGATAACCAATGATTTAGAAGACATAAACTTTAGATATTTAACTAATATAAAAGATTTTGATAATGCAGAAAAAGAATTATTAATAGTTCTTAAGAAAAATCGAAAAAAAGATCTTGAGAGAAATTCAACCTCTATTGGTCCTCACCGAGATGATTTTGAAGTAAGTATAAATAATATAGATACTAGAATTTTCGGATCACAAGGACAACAAAGAACAGCTGTATTAACTTTAAAGTTTGCATCATTGGAAATAATAAAAAACATAATAGGGGAATATCCTGTGCTTTTATTAGATGATGTACTATCTGAATTAGATTCAAATAGACAGAAGTTTGTATTGAATTCTATTGATAAAATACAAACTATAATAACTTGTACTGGTATAGAAGAAATAGACAAATACTTAGATAAGAAACAATCTCAATTATATTTAGTTAATAATGGTAAAATAAAAAGAGTTTAAAGCTGAAAGGAGATTAATTTATGTTTCTTCACTTAGGAGAAAATGTAGTAGTACCAATAAAAGATGTTATAGGAATATTCGACATGGAAACTTCTATGTATAGTTCAGATACTATACAATTTTTAAGATTAGCTGAAGAGGATGGATTTGTTGAAAGAATAACTAAAGAAAAACCAAAATCTTTTGTTATAGCTGAAGTAGATAAAAAGAGTAAGATATATTTGTCTCCTATATCTTCAGCTACACTGACTAAAAGAACAAAAGTTTTGTATAATGAGCTGTAAAAGTTAGGAGGATAAACATGTCACAAGAAAATAAACAAGTTTATGATGAAAGTCAAATTCAAGTGTTGGAAGGTTTAGAAGCTGTTAGAAAAAGACCAGGAATGTATATTGGAAGCACTAGTTTAAGGGGACTTCATCATTTGGTTTATGAAATAGTTGATAATAGTATAGATGAAGCGCTAGCTGGTTTTTGTACACATATAGAAGTTTTTATACACAAAGATAATTCTATAACTGTGGTAGACGATGGACGTGGAATGCCAGTTGGCATGCATTCAAAGGTAAAAAAACCTGCTGTTGAAGTAATAATGACTATATTACATGCAGGTGGAAAATTTGGTGGTGGAGGCTACAAGGTTTCTGGTGGACTTCATGGTGTTGGAGCTTCTGTTGTTAATGCCTTATCAGAACAATGTGAAGTAGAAGTAAGAAGAGAAGGCCATATTTGGAAACAAAAATTCGAAAGAGGTATAACAAAAACTGGATTAGATATAGTTGGAGATACGGAAGATCATGGTACAAAAATATATTTTAAGCCAGATATTGAAATATTTGATGAATTGGAATTTGAATATGATACTTTAGCTCACAGACTCAGAGAATTAGCCTTTTTAAACAAAGGTATAAAAATTTCATTAACAGATGAAAGATATGATAAAAAAGAAATGTTCCACTATGAGGGTGGATTAAGATCTTTTGTACTTTATTTAAATAGAAATAAGGAAAAATTACATCAACAACCTATATATGTTGATGAAAATAAAGATGGATGTATAGTTGAGATTGCTATGCAATATAACGATGGTTATGCAGAAAATATTTTTTCCTTTGCTAACAATATAGACACAATAGAAGGTGGAACTCATTTAGCTGGATTTAAATCAGCTCTAACAAGAGTTATAAATGACTATGCTAGGAAATTTAATTACTTAAAGGATACAGATAAAAATTTATCAGGGGATGATGTTAGAGAGGGATTAACAGCAGTTATTTCAGTAAAATTAACAGATCCTCAATTTGAAGGACAGACAAAGACAAAATTAGGAAATGGTGAAGTAAGAGGAATTGTAGATACAATAGTAGGTCAGAGTATAGGTTCTTTTTTAGAGGAAAATCCTAATGTAGGTAAAATAATAATTGAAAAAGGCCTATCAGCTTCAAGAGCTAGAGAGGCTGCAAAAAGAGCAAGAGAACTTACTAGAAGAAAATCTATTTTAGAAAGCACGTCTCTTCCAGGAAAATTATCAGATTGTTCTTCAAAGGATCCATCATTATGTGAAATTTATTTAGTCGAAGGAGATTCCGCAGGTGGATCTGCAAAACAGGGAAGAAATAGAGAATTCCAAGCTATATTACCTTTAAAGGGTAAAATAATGAATGTGGAAAAGCAAAGATTGGATAAAATATTAGCTTCAGATGAAATACGTGCTATGATAACTGCATTTGGAGCAGGTATAGGAAAAGAATTTGATATTGATAAAATAAGATATAATAGAATAATTATAATGACAGATGCTGACGTAGATGGAGCCCATATAAGAACTTTACTTTTAACATTCTTTTATAGATACATGAAAGAATTAATAGAGGAAGGTCATGTTTATATAGCTCAACCACCACTTTATAGAATATATAAGGCTAAAAAAGAAATTTATGTTTATTCAGATCCAGAATTGGATGCTGCATTATTAGAATTGGGTGGAAAAGATACCAATACTAATATTCAAAGATACAAAGGTCTTGGAGAAATGAATCCAGAACAACTTTGGGAAACTACTATGGACCCAGAACATAGAACTTTATTACAGGTAACAGTAGAGGACGCTATGGAGGCAGATGAAATATTTACTATACTTATGGGAACAAAAGTAGAACCAAGAAGAGACTTTATAGAAAGTAATGCTGATAAAGTAGTTAACTTGGATATATAAGATAAGATTGTAAAGAGGTGTAATCATGCTAAACGAAGGAAAGATTTTGCCTGTAGATGTAAGTAAAGAAATGAAGAAATGTTATATAGACTATGCCATGAGTGTAATAGCTGGCCGTGCATTACCAGATGTAAGGGATGGGTTAAAGCCAGTACATAGAAGAATAATATATTCAATGCAGGGATTAGGATTAGCTCCAGAAAAAGGTTATAGAAAATGTGCAAGAATTGTAGGAGATGTACTGGGTAAGTATCATCCTCATGGAGATACAGCAGTTTATGAAGCTTTAGTAAGAATGGCTCAGAATTTTTCAATAAGATATACATTAGTAGATGGTCATGGAAATTTTGGTTCTGTAGATGGTGATGGAGCAGCAGCAATGAGATATACAGAAGCTAAGATGAGTAAAATATCTATGGAACTTATAAAAGACATAAATAAAAATACAGTTGATTTTATTCCTAACTTTGATGGAGAAGAAGAAGAACCATCTGTATTACCATCAAGGTTTCCTAATCTTTTAGTTAATGGTTCTTCAGGTATAGCAGTAGGTATGGCTACTAATATTCCACCTCATAATTTAACAGAGGTTATAGATGGAATAATAATGCTAATAGAAAATGAAGATGTAAATATACTTGATTTAATGACTAAAATAAAAGGACCAGATTTCCCTACTTCTGGATTAATCGTAGGTACAAGAGGAATAAGGGAAGCTTATGAAACGGGTAGGGGAAAAGTTATAATTAGAGCTAAAGCTGAGATTGAAGAGGAAAAAGGGAAAAATAAGATAATAGTTACAGAAATACCTTATCAAGTTAATAAAGCTAGACTTATAGAAAATATGGCTAACCTTGTAAAGGATAAAAAAATAAATGGAATTTCAGATTTAAGAGATGAATCAGATAGAGATGGTATGAGAATTGTTATAGAATTAAAAAGGGATGCAAATCCTAATATAGTTTTAAACCAATTATATAAGCATACAAAACTTCAAGATACCTTTGGAATAATTATGTTAGCTTTAGTTAATAACCAACCTCAAATTTTAAATTTAAAAGAAATATTAGTTAATTATGTGGAATTCCAAAAGGAAGTAATAAGAAGAAGAACTAGATTTGACTTAGATAAAGCATTAGCAAGGGCTCATATATTAGAAGGTTTAAGAATAGCCTTAGATCATATTGATGAAGTTATAAAGCTTATAAGAGCATCTAAAAATACAGCTGAAGCTAAAGAGGGATTAATGAATAACTTTAATCTTTCAGAAAAACAAGCTCAAGCTATATTAGATATGAAGTTACAAAGGCTTACAGGTTTAGAAAGAGAAAAAATAGAAGAAGAATATAAAGAACTTATGGAAAAGATAAGTTATTTTAGAGAAATATTGGATAAAGAAGAGTTAGTACTAAGTATAATAAAAGAAGAATTAATAGAGATAAAAAATAAATATGGTGATGAAAGAAAAACAGAAATAGTAAAAGGTGAACATGATATAGATATAGAGGACTTAATTGAAGATAAAAAGGTAATAATAACTTTAACTCATGGTGGATACATAAAAAGATTAGATATGGATACATACTCTTCACAAAAAAGAGGAGGAAAGGGTATTCAAGCCACATCTACAAAACAGGATGATTTTATAGAAAATATGTTTGTAACATCTACTCATAGTACTATATTATTCTTTACAAATAGGGGTAAGGTATATAAACTTAAAGCTTATGAAATACCAGAAGCAGGAAGAACAGCTAAAGGTACAAATATAGTAAATATTATACCTATAGAAAATAATGAAAAAATACAAACAGTAATAGGATTAAAAGACATAGATGATATGAAACATTTTGTAATGTGTACTAGAAATGGAATAATTAAAAAGACAGAAATAAAGAAATATTCTTCTATAAGAAAAGGTGGATTAAATGCCATAAATTTAAGAGAAGATGATGAACTAATAGATGTAAAAATGACTAAAGGAAATAATGAAATAATAATAGTCACACAAAATGGGTACTGCATAAGATTTAATGAAGAAGATGTAAGGCCTATGGGAAGAGTTGCAACAGGAGTTAAAGGTATAACATTAAGAGAAGATGATAAAGCTGTATCTATGGAGGTAGTGTTAGAAGATGAAGCACTACTATCAATAAGTGAAAATGGATTTGGAAAAAGAACAGATATAGAAGAATATCCTATCCATAGAAGAGGTGGAAAAGGTGTTATAACTTATAAAATAACAGATAAAACAGGACCTATAGTTGGAGCAAGGTTTATAAAAGAAGATGATGAACTTATGCTTGTAAATAGTGGTGATGTTGCAATAAGAATAAATGTTTCGGAAATATCTAAAACTAGTAGAAATGCTATGGGTGTAAAACTAATGAGAACTAGTGAAGAAGAAAAAATAGTAGCTATAGCTAAAATAAAGAGTGAAGACATAATAGAAGAAGAAATTTTAAATGAAGAAAATTTAAATGAAGAAAATTTAAATGAAGAAAATTTAAATGAAGAAAATTTAAATGAAGAATAAATAATAAGAAAAATCAGCATTAATGCTGATTTTTCTTATTATAAATTTTAATTATAAAAAACAACTTTTCCAGACGTATCAATATAAGAAATATAAATAAAAACGATAAAAACAGAAGGAATATTATCATATTTGAATCAAACATAGTTTTATGTTATAAATATAATATTAAATTTTGATACAATAAATCTCGTCCTTAAGACAAGGACTTAAAAGTAACAAAAACTTTTAAAAACAAATTTGAAAAAGTTCTTGACAAAGAACAACAAATTTGATAAGATATAAAAGTCGCTGAGGCGATGTGGTCTTTGAAAATTAAACAGAGAATTAACAAGAAACATTCTTGTAACAGCCAGTAAGATAAGGTAATATACCTTGTCAATGAATTTGAGAAGAGATTAAACTTTTAAATTTAGAGTTTGATCCTGG
>NZ_LHUL01000016.1 GCF_001276985.1 Clostridium botulinum | reverse complement strand
ATGTTCTTTGAAAATTGCACAGTGAATAAGTAAAGCTAAAGGTATAAAAATCCTTTGTAAGAATACAATTTTAAGGTCAAGCTACAAAGGGCGCATGGTGAATGCCTTGGCACTAGGAGCCGAAGAAGGACGCGATAAGCTGCGATAAGCCTTGGGTAGCCGCAAATAGGCTGAGATCCAGGGATTTCCGAATGAGGAAACTCACATGGGTAACCCCATGTATCATGCACTGAATACATAGGTGTATGAGGGTAAACCCGGGGAACTGAAACATCTAAGTACCCGGAGGAAGAGAAAGAAAAATCGATTTCCTAAGTAGCGGCGAGCGAACGGGAAAGAGCCCAAACCAGAAACTTGTTTCTGGGGTTGTGGATAGATCATGAAAGAAGAGATATCTTAATCGAAGAGGGCTGGAACGCCCTACCATAGAAGGTAATAGTCCTGTAGGTAAAAAGAGAAAACTTTAAGATCTAATCCAGAGTACCACGAGACACGTGAAACCTTGTGGGAAGCAGGGAGGACCACCTCCCAAGGCTAAATACTACCTAGTGACCGATAGTGAAGCAGTACCGTGAGGGAAAGGTGAAAAGAACCCCGGAAGGGGAGTGAAATAGAACCTGAAACCGTGTGCCTACAACCGATCGGAGCACGTTAAAGTGTGACGATGTGCTTTTTGTAGAACGAGCCAGCGAGTTACACTATGTAGCAAGGTTAAGTACTTAAGGTATGGAGCCGAAGGGAAACCGAGTCTGAAAAGGGCGAAAAGTTGCATGGTGTAGACCCGAAACCGGGTGACCTATCCATGGCCAGGTTGAAGCGAGAGTAAAATCTCGTGGAGGACCGAACCACGTTGGTGTTGAAAAACCATGGGATGAGCTGTGGATAGCGGAGAAATTCCAATCGAACTCGGAGATAGCTGGTTCTCCTCGAAATAGCTTTAGGGCTAGCGTCGTGTAATTGAGTAATGGAGGTAGAGCACTGAATGGGCTAGGGGCTATAGTAGTTACCGAACCCTATCAAACTCCGAATGCCATATACTTGTATCACGGCAGTCAGACTGCGAATGATAAGATCCGTAGTCAAAAGGGAAACAGCCCAGACCATCAGCTAAGGTCCCAAAGTGTAAGTTAAGTGGAAAAGGATGTGGGATTTCTAAGACAACTAGGATGTTGGCTTAGAAGCAGCCACTCATTTAAAGAGTGCGTAATAGCTCACTAGTCAAGAGATCCTGCGCCGAAGATGTCCGGGGCTCAAACTTACCACCGAAGCTATGGGTGTACACTATGTGTACGCGGTAGAGGAGCTTTCTGTATGGGTTGAAGTCGTACCGTAAGGAGCGGTGGACTGTACAGAAGTGAGAATGCTGGCATAAGTAGCGAGAAATAAGTGAGAATCTTATTGGCCGAAAACCTAAGGTTTCCTGAGGAAGGTTCGTCCGCTCAGGGTTAGTCGGGACCTAAGCCGAGGCCGAAAGGCGTAGGTGATGGACAATCGGTTGATATTCCGATACCACCTATTTACGTTTGAGAAATGGGGTGACGCAGTAGGATAAGATGTGCGCACTATTGGATGTGCGTCTAAGCACTTAGGCATGCTTGATAGGCAAATCCGTCGAGCTAAGCTGAGGTGTGATGGGGAGCCATTTATGGCGAAGTATCTGATTCCACACTGCCAAGAAAAGCCTCTATCGAGTGAATAGGTGCCCGTACCGCAAACCGACACAGGTAGGTGAGGAGAGAATCCTAAGGCCATCGGAAGAATTGCTGTTAAGGAACTCGGCAAATTGACCCCGTAACTTCGGGAGAAGGGGTGCCTACGAAAGTAGGCCGCAGAGAATAGGCCCAAGCAACTGTTTAGCAAAAACACAGGTCTCTGCTAAAGCGAAAGCTGATGTATAGGGGCTGACGCCTGCCCGGTGCTGGAAGGTTAAGGGGAACACTTAGCGTAAGCGAAGGTGTGAACTTAAGCCCCAGTAAACGGCGGCCGTAACTATAACGGTCCTAAGGTAGCGAAATTCCTTGTCGGGTAAGTTCCGACCCGCACGAATGGCGTAATGATTTGGGCACTGTCTCAACAGCAAATCCGGCGAAATTGTAGTGCAAGTGAAGATGCTTGCTACCCGCGATTGGACGGAAAGACCCCGTAGAGCTTTACTGTAGCTTAGCATTGAATCTCGGTATTGTCTGTACAGGATAGGTGGGAGACTTGGAAACTTGGGCGTCAGCCTGAGTGGAGTCATCCTTGGGATACCACCCTGACAGTACTGGGGTTCTAACCGGCGGCCATGAATCTGGTCACGGGACATTGTTAGGTGGGCAGTTTGACTGGGGCGGTCGCCTCCTAAAAAGTAACGGAGGCGCCCAAAAGTTCCCTCAGCGCGGTCGGAAATCGCGCGAAGAGTGCAAAGGCAGAAGGGAGCTTGACTGCGACACATACAGGTGGAGCAGGGACGAAAGTCGGGCTTAGTGATCCGGTGGTACCTCGTGGGAGGGCCATCGCTCAACGGATAAAAGCTACCTCGGGGATAACAGGCTGATCTCCCCCAAGAGTCCACATCGACGGGGAGGTTTGGCACCTCGATGTCGGCTCGTCGCATCCTGGGGCTGAAGTAGGTCCCAAGGGTTGGGCTGTTCGCCCATTAAAGCGGCACGCGAGCTGGGTTCAGAACGTCGTGAGACAGTTCGGTCCCTATCCGTCGCGGGCGTAGGAAATTTGAGAGGAGCTGTCCTTAGTACGAGAGGACCGGGATGGACCAACCTCTGGTGCACCAGTTGTCACGCCAGTGGCACAGCTGGGTAGCTATGTTGGGACTGGATAAACGCTGAAAGCATCTAAGCGTGAAGCCAACCTCAAGATGAGATTTCCCATAGCGTAAGCTAGTAAGACTCCTGGAAGAACACCAGGTTGATAGGTCAGAGATGTAAGCATGGCAACATGTTAAGTTGACTGATACTAATAAGTCGAGGGCTTGACCAAA
>NZ_LHUL01000015.1 GCF_001276985.1 Clostridium botulinum | reverse complement strand
TCCACTCCCCGAAGGAAGCTTCATCGCTCGACTTGCATGTGTTAAGCACGCCGCCAGCGTTCGTCCTGAGCCAGGATCAAACTCTAAATTTAAAAGTTTAATCTCTTCTCAAATTCATTGACAAGGTTTATTACCTTATCTTACTGGCTGTTACAAGAATGTTTCTTGTTAATTCTCTGTTTAATTTTCAAAGACCACATCGCCTCAGCGACTTTTATATCTTATCAAGTTTGTTGTTCTTTGTCAAGAACTTTTTTTACATGAATTTTAATTTTTTTCATTCATGCTTGTTACTCGCAAGTAACAATATATATGTTACCAAATAATAAAAATTTAGTTTTAATGTAATTACTAAAATACTAGTATTAAATCGAATTTCCTTCAATATACTATTTATTTATATAGTTTAAACATATTGATACACCTGGCAAGCTTTATGCCTATTTTTAATCCTATTAATATATGTACTTATGTCATATTAAGTATAATATAATTTAAAATACACTTTATCCATTTTACAATATAATTATTTCCTTTAAATTTAATAAATATACATATTCATTAAATAAAAAAAGATAGCAGATATTTGCTATCTTTTTTATTATATTATTTTATTTCAACTGTATATTTATCTCTTAGATTTTGTGTAAATTCATTATATTGTTGATTTTGTTTTTCTTGTAAAAGCTTATTATCTATCATAGCCTTAACTTCATCAAAAGGTTTAATCATACTTTCTTTTATATTATCAACTATTATTAAATGATATCCAAATTGAGTTTTAATAGCTTGCGTAACTTTGTCAACTTCTGCCTCAAGTACTGCTTTTTCAAATTCTGGAACCATTTGACCTCTAGTAAATGTTCCTAAACTTCCCCCTTGAGCTTTTGAAGGACATTTTGAATATTTTTCAGCTGCTTCTGAAAAATCTAATCCATTTTTTATTTCTTCATATATATTGTTAGCTTCTTCTTCTGAATCAACTAGTATATGCCTCGCTGTTATAAGTTCTTGTGTTCTAAACTCTTCTTTATTTTCTTCATAATATTTTTTAGATTCTTCCTCTGAAACTGTAGCTCTAGCCAAAGCATTAGATACCGCAACCTGTATTAAAAGTTGCTTCTTAGTAGCTTCTAATTGTTTTTTAAAATCTTCTGTTTCATCAAATTTCATATCTTTAGCATAATTATATGAAAGTTCAAAATCAATCATTTGTTTTATTAATTCTTCTCTTCCTTTTTCTGTATTTAAATACGTTTGTCTTTCCTTTGGGAAGCTAAGTATTGTATTATCTACATCCCTATCTGTAATTTCTTGCCCATTAACTATAGCCACGATATTATTTTCCATAAAAAATCTCCTTTATAATTAATTTATTTCTATTACAGTTTAATTTTAACATAAAAAAAACTAAATTTTAAGTGTAATTATGTTTTAAAATTTAACTTACTATAAAAAAGCACCCAAGATAAATATCTTAGATGCTTTTTTGGTGGCTCGACCAGGAATCGAACCAGGGACACGAGGATTTTCAGTCCTCTGCTCTACCGACTGAGCTATCGAGCCATATATCATCTGGCAACGACCTACTCTTCCACAGGGCTTCCCCTGCAGTACCATCAGCGCTTTGAAGCTTAACCTTCGTGTTCGGCATGGAAACGGGTGTTACCTTCAAGCCATAATCACCAGATTTATTTTCTTAAGAAAGATTATTCTTTCAAAATTACACAGTGAATTTTATTTTGGTCAAGCCCTCGACTTATTAGTATCAGTCAACTTAACATGTTGCCATGCTTACATCTCTGACCTATCAACCTGGTGTTCTTCCAGGAGTCTTAC
>NZ_LHUL01000014.1 GCF_001276985.1 Clostridium botulinum | reverse complement strand
TATTCTGGTTACGTTTCCTTTCTTGACGATATCTTTTATGGCATCTACAAACTTATTTCCAGTATATTTTTCAAGGTCAATTTCCATAATTAATGGCCTCCTTTATGATTTTTACATACTCTCCAGATTATCTAAGAAGTAAAGACTTTTAAATTCTCTTTCCAGTAATATTCTATGCAATTTTCATGATTTTGTTCATATTTGATTAGAGGACTACTTCAAAAGACAAGTAGAGAGGCGCTATCCCTTAAGGGCAACGCCTCTCTCTTGCTTTTACGTATCGGTTTAGGGGATGGTTCAATAGGTTTCCCTATTAAACCATGCCTTTATGCAAGTCTTATTTACTTTGACAAATGTCATCTACAACCTCAATTTTACCATCGGGGCGTTCAATTATAACCTGTATGGCCTGCACTGTGGATGCAACCACAGCGGCACCACAAATTGTCATAAGGGCGGGAAGATATACGCTATCAATGCCGCCTCCCTCTACTCCTTCGGTTATAGGTATATCCAGGAGTAATATATCGTCCATCTTAATTTCTATTCTGGTTACGTTTCCTTTCTTGACGATATCTTTTATGGCATCTACAAACTTATTTCCAGTATATTTTTCAAGGTCAATTTCCATAATTAATGGCCTCCTTTATGATTTTTACATACTCTCCAGA
>NZ_LHUL01000013.1 GCF_001276985.1 Clostridium botulinum | reverse complement strand
TGGTGCGTCTTAAGGGATTCGAACCCCTGGCCCACGCCTTAGAAGGGCGTTGCTCTATCCATCTGAGCTAAAGACGCATATTATGGAGCGGGTGAAGGGAATCGAACCCTCGTAACTAGCTTGGAAGGCTAGCACTCTACCATTGAGTTACACCCGCATATTTATTGGAGCGGAAGACGAGATTCGAACTCGCGACGTTCACCTTGGCAAGGTGACGCTCTACCACTGAGCCACTCCCGCAAATATCAAAACATTTAGTTCGTTATGTTTTAATTCTTTTGAACTCTATTCAGAAGTTCATTTAAATGGTGCAGATGAAGGGAGTCGAACCCCCACGCCATAGGCGCTAGATCCTAAGTCTAGTGCGTCTGCCAATTCCGCCACACCTGCACGTTATATAATTTTTGGTGATCCACCGGGGAATCGAACCCCGGACAACATGATTAAAAGTCATGTGCTCTACCAACTGAGCTAGTGAATCAAATGGCTGGGATGGCAGGATTCGAACCTACGCGTGTAGCAGTCAAAGTGCTATGCCTTACCGCTTGGCGACATCCCAATAATGGGGTGAACAAAGGGACTCGAACCCTTGACAACCAGAACCACAATCTGGCGCTCTACCAACTGAACTATGCCCACCGTATTATGGTGCGTCTTAAGGGATTCGAACCCCTGGCCCACGCCTTAGAAGGGCGTTGCTCTATCCATCTGAGCTAAAGACGCATATTATGGAGCGGGTGAAGGGAATCGAACCCTCGTAACTAGCTTGGAAGGCTAGCACTCTACCATTGAGTTACACCCGCA
>NZ_LHUL01000012.1 GCF_001276985.1 Clostridium botulinum | reverse complement strand
GTAAGACTCCTGGAAGAACACCAGGTTGATAGGTCAGAGATGTAAGCATGGCAACATGTTAAGTTGACTGATACTAATAAGTCGAGGGCTTGACCAAAATAAAATTCACTGTGTAATTTTGAAAGAATAATCTTTCTTAGGAAACTCATTATACTAATGAGTACTAGTTTAAAACGAAATCGTAGATTTCTGTAAATTAGCATCTGGTGATTATGGCTTGAAGGTAACACCCGTTCCCATGCCGAACACGAAGGTTAAGCTTCAAAGCGCTGATGGTACTGCAGGGGAAGCCCTGTGGAAGAATAGGTCGTTGCCAGATGATATATGGCTCGATAGCTCAGTCGGTAGAGCAGAGGACTGAAAATCCTCGTGTCCCTGGTTCGATTCCTGGTCGAGCCACCAGGAAAAACTAGCAGTAATGCTAGTTTTTTTGCGTTTCAAAATAAAAAACTTCAATAAATTTTTATATTGATATTATTTACTTTTGATTTGATTCTATGGAGGAGCTCCTATCAATAGTTGCGTTAGTAAGTTGAATGGCAGGTTTAAAAATATAAATTTATTAATACATATGGACCCACAGAAGCTACAGTTGTAGTTACATCTGTGATTGTTTATGCATCATACAGTATTTATTTTTGATTGTGGGAAATACAATTTAATGGCAGTTAGTATAAGCTATATTTTAGGGATAAGAACATTGGATAAGTTTAATTATTGTGGTTTATCTAAATTAAATTCTACTAATATATCAATTTATCCAGATAACTTTTTTATAATAAAAATGCAAGATTTTAGGTAAATCTGATTGAGAGAGATTATTCACAAAGTATAATGCATGCAATTAACTTCTAGGTGTTAGGAAATGATTTGAAGGATAAAAAAGTAGTATTTATTATATCACCACAGTGATTTAATTCTGCATGACTAACTGAAGATGGATTTAATATGAACATTTCAGAACTTCAATTTTATAAATTTATGTTTAATAAAAGTATCGATAAATCGTATAAAGTTAGAGCGAGTAAAAGAATAAATTTATTATTAGCCAATAGTATGGATAGCATACATATTAAATCCTTTCTTCATTTATATTCAAAAGATAATATTTTCACTGAAGGATTATTAACTATTATGATACCTTATTATAAATTTAAGCATTATTTGTTATCTATAAAAGATAAAAATATGGATGAAAATCCAAAGGTTAAGAATTTTGATTGGATATAAGAAAAGAAAAAAGTAACTTCTGGAGCAAAATGTTTAACTACTAATAATGATTTTGGTATATTAAATGATTATCATGATACCCATATAAAAGAAAAAGTTTCAGGTTTAAAGGATGCATATAAGGATATATCTTATATAAAATTACCTGAATATGATGATTTTAAATATCTTCTTAATACACGTAAAAGTATAGGGGTTAAATCATTATTTGCATCAGTTCCTGTTCATGGTAAGTTGTATGACTATTGTAGATTTAGCAAAGAAGATAGGAATGAATATTATAAAAAAATAAATAAAATGGTTATATCTTACGGTTTTCAAATTTTAGATTTATCACAATATGAATATGGAGAATATTATGCATTTAGCATGGGAAGGATGGTTGCATTTTGATGAAGCAATTGTTAAATATTATAACAACAATTGAGAGTAAAATTAAAAATAATGTGCTTTCCTTGTATTATTTTGTATGGTAATAACCTTAGGGACAACAATTTTGTTTATGCTTTCAGAGGGGAATGGAGTAGAATATATTTATAAGCAATTCCAAATATATTATGAAAAGCTGTTGGTGTGTGTATAGTATATCAACAGCTTAAATTATATTTATAGTTAAAACAATACATTAGTTATTCTTATGAAAGAAATCTTATATTATACAAATTGTATTGATATGAAATTAAATAAAATTTATAACATAGATAACATCAAGAATACTTAAAGAGTAAGAAAATAAAAAAATAATAAGTTATAGCTGGATATATTGGTTTAGATGAGTAAAATTAGGGATAATAAAGGATAGTATATCAAATTGTTATTTTTAAAAAATGTTTCAAAAGGTTATAAAAGCTTACTGATTTATGTATAGATGGTATGTGATAAAAATAAGAGTACAAGATTGAATTAATACTTGGCCGTGTGTATCAATATGTTTAAATTGTATAATTTAATAGTATATTGAAGAAAAATGAATTCAATGTTGTTATTTTAAAAATTATATTAAAAACAAATCAAGGTTATCTGATAAGATATATCTTGTCGCTGAAGTGCCGAAGCACAAGGTGATGAAGTTAACAAGTTTAAGAAGAAAATGATTTGATAGCTTCTAAAACATCTAAAAACAAATTTGAAAAAAGTTCTTGACAAAGAACGACAAATTTGATAAGATATAAAAGTCGCTGAGGCGATGTGGTCTTTGAAAATTAAACAGAGAATTAACAAGAAACATTCTTGTAACAGCCAGTAAGATAAGGTAATAAACCTTGTCAATGAATTTGAGAAGAGATTAAACTTTTAAATTTAGAGTTTGATCCTGGCTCAGGACGAACGCTGGCGGCGTGCTTAACACATGCAAGTCGAGCGATGAAGCTTCCTTCGGGGAGTGGA
>NZ_LHUL01000011.1 GCF_001276985.1 Clostridium botulinum | reverse complement strand
CAAGATGAGATTTCCCATAGCGTAAGCTAGTAAGACTCCTGGAAGAACATCAGGTTGATAGGTCAGAGATGTAAGCATGGCAACATGTTAAGTTGACTGATACTAATAAGTCGAGGGCTTGACCAGAATAAAATTCACTGTGTAATTTTGAGAGAAACAATAAAAATTGTTAAATCTCTATTGACAAATTGCAAAAAAGCAATTATAATGTTAAATATCTGGTGATTATGGCTTGAAGGTAACACCCGTTCCCATGCCGAACACGAAGGTTAAGCTTCAAAGCGCTGATGGTACTGCAGGGGAGGCCCTGTGGAAGAGTAAGTCGTTGCCAGATATAAATATTCCGCGGTAGCTCAATGGTGGAGCACTCGGCTGTTAACCGATAGGTTGAAGGTTCGAATCCTTTCCGCGGAGCCATTTAAATTTTATATTTTTAAAAAATATTCCGCGATAGCTCAACGGTGGAGCACTCGGCTGTTAACCGATAGGTTGAAGGTTCGAATCCTTTTCGCGGAGCCATTTTATTTTTTTTGGATAATTTTTATAAAAAGTTGTAATAAAAGCTATTAGATATGTAATATATATTTAATAGCTTTTTATTTTTTTGTATAGTCTGATTATTAAGAAAATTAGTAATTTTTGAAAGGATTTTATATTATCAAATAGAATATATATTTAAGCCATAAAATAGATAGGGGGAATTAGTATGAATTATAGCACCACCAATCTAAGGAATGTAGGCATAATTGGACATAGTGGATCAGGAAAAACTTCTTTAACGGAAGCTATTTTATATTTTACAAGCATGGTAGATAGATTAGGTACCATAGAAGAGGGAAATACTGTATCTGATTATGATACAGAGGAAAAAAAACGTAAAATATCTATATCTACCACAATACAACCGTGTAAATGGAAAGACACAAAAATTAATTTGATTGATATGCCTGGTTATTTTGATTTTGTAGGAGAAAAGATTCAAGGGTTAAAAGCTGCTGATATTGCTCTTATAGTATTGTCAGCAACAGGAAATATACATGTTGGAACAGAAAAATCTTGGAATTATACAACAAAAGAGAAGATACCTAAAGCATTTTATATAAACAAATTAGATAAAGAAAATATGGATTTTGAAGGCACTTTGAATAAACTTAAAGAAAGATATGGTACATCTGTAGTACCTGTTCAATACCCTATAGGAAAAGAAGAGAATTTTAAAGGTGTAATTAATGTTATTTCTAATAAAGCAACTATATTTAATGATAAAACACATAAGATAGAAATAAAAGAAGTACCAAATGAATTATTAGATGAAGTTAATGAATGTAAAAATATGATTGTAGAAGCAGTAGCTGAAACAGATGAGAAGCTTTTAGAAAAATATTTTGATGAAGGTACACTAAGTGAAAAGGATATATATGAAGGATTGATGGCAGGAACTGTAAAAGGAGAAATAGTTCCGGTAATGTGTGGGTCAGCTATAAAGGCTATAGGTATTGAAACTTTTTTAGAGGATATAGTTCGATGGTTTCCATCACCAGCAGAAACAAAAAAAATTGAAGTATCAGATGGTATAAATAAAAATAATATAGAAATAAATTGTAATGAAAAAGAACCATTTTCAGCACTGGTTTTTAAAACTATTATAGATCCTTTTATAGGTAGATTATCATTATTCAAAGTAACGAGTGGAGTGGTAAATGAAGAGAGCTCTATTTATAATTCAACAAAAGATAAAAAGGAGAAGGTAGGTAAATTATATTTCCTAAGGGGTAAGCAACAAATTCAAACAGATAGAGTAATTTCAGGAGATATAGGGGCAGTTAGTAAATTACAATATACCTTTACAGGAGATACTTTGTGTGACTTAAAAAGAAAAATATTATTGGAAAATATAGATTTTCCTAAAGCTAATATGACTATGGCAGCATTACCTAAATCAAAAAATGATGAAGATAAAATGTTTTATGCCCTAGACAAATTGGTGGAGGAGGACCCTACGATATATATAAGTAGAGATTTAGAAAATGCAGAAACATTAATATCAGGTATGGGAGATATACATTTAGAAGTAATAGCAAATAGAGTGAAAAATAAATTTGGGACAGAAATAGTATTGGATTCACCTAAAATTCCATATAGGGAGACTATAAAATCTATATCTAAGGTTCAAGGAAAGCATAAAAAGCAATCTGGCGGACATGGTCAATACGGAGATGTATTTATAAAATTCGAACCAAATAAAAATAGCGAGTTTGAATTTGTGAATAATATAGTTGGAGGGGTAGTTCCTAAACAATATATTCCTGCAGTAGAAGAAGGAATTTTAGAATGCATGAAGAAGGGAGTCTTAGCAGAATATCCTGTTATAGGAATTAAGGCTACAATATACGATGGTTCATATCATTCAGTAGATTCATCTGAAATGGCTTTTAAAATTGCAGCATCTATTGCATTTAAAAAAGGAATAAAGGAAGCAAAGCCAACTTTATTAGAACCTATAATGCGTTTAGAAGTGATATCATCAGAGGAATATATGGGGGATATTATAGGAGATATAAATAGAAAAAGAGGTAAAATTCTAGGCATGGAGCAGGAAGCTAATAATTTAGAAAGAATTGTAGCAGAAGTACCTCAGGCGGAAATCCTAAATTATTCTACAGATTTAAGGAGTATAACTCAAGGTATGGGAGAATTTTCTTTAAGCTTTGAAAGATATGATGAAATTTTAGATCCTATTGAGGTTGAGAAAGTATTATCTAGTAAAAATAAAATATAGTATAAAAATCACCTAGAAACTAGGTGATTTTTATACTATATTTTATTTAGTGTTTTTTATTATTTTAGTATTTCCATTTAGATGAAATACCTTTTGAAATATGCATATAGATTATACTGTATTTTAATTATTATACCGATAGTATCAAATTTTAATATAATTTTACCTATAAGTTATTATAAACAATCCAAATTTTAATTAAATTAAATATATTATAACGGAATTGATTTTTACCATATATTTTAGTTATTATACATAAAACATAAATATTAGTAATAAAATGTGTATTATGTGAAATAATATTATAGAAAAATATATGTTACATTAAGTAAAAAGGGGAGATTTAATGTCAAGTTA
Organism: Clostridium botulinum; assembly: GCF_001276985.1. GTDB lineage: Bacteria > Bacillota > Clostridia > Clostridiales > Clostridiaceae > Clostridium_F > Clostridium_F botulinum. The sequence continues at coordinate 296,060 of NZ_LHUL01000011.1, read as the reverse complement.
TCATTTAAATATTAAGGGGCCTATGGGATTGAGTGATTATAGTAGTATAAATGACTATATAAATATATTGGATTCAAAAGATGAAGTAATAATAGAGATGAATTGTGAAGAGAGACAAAACATGGATATAATATGTAATATGTTAGAGAGAAGTAACTTTGAAATAAATAAAAAAGATATACTGAAAGAAAATTATTATATAGAGGCTTATAAAAAATAGATTTGGATTATGAAGATTTTTTCAATACTAATTTTGGAGAGAATTAATACGAAATTAAGGAATATATAGTAATTGAATTTTATAAGTAGTAGCCTATAGATTAAAAAAATAGAAAAATTCTCTTCTTATAACTGTACTTTGTCATAAGGCCATATACAAATTATAAAATAGAGTATGGTAAAAATAAAATATTATTAAGGGAAAGGTTAATTAAATAATATAAGAAGTATTTGATCAAAGATATTAAAAATTTGCAAAACCAATAGAAACATAGAGAAAGACAATAACAATTTAATATAATGACATTATTTACCCCTATATCTATATTGAATAAAGAAAATATGTAAATTATTATATTATTAAAGTCAAAGAAAGACAAAGTCAGAAGAAAAGGAATGATATTTGTGGCTAGATTATCTGATATAATAGAGGATTTTATAAAAGAAATGTTTCAAGAAAATAACGAATCAGAATTGCAAATAAAAAGAAATGAATTGGCTAATTATTTTAGTTGTGCACCATCTCAAATAAATTATGTCTTAACTACTAGATTTACAGAAGATAAGGGCTATTATATAGAAAGCAAACGAGGTGGTGGGGGTTGCATTATAATTAAGCGTATAGAATTTACTGATAATAAAAACCTGAAAGAGCTTATAATAGATAGAATAGGGAATAGTATTACATACGATAATGCAATCAATATTATAGATGGTTTAGTAGAAACCGCTTTTATAACAGAAAGAGAAGCTATTATAATGAAAATTGCTATAAACGATAGGGTATTTGGGAATATTGATGCAAATAAAAATATGTTAAGGGCCAATATACTAAAAAATATAATTATGGTTATAATTTAATATAAAAGTTGGGGGTGATTTTATGTTATGTGATAAATGTAATAAAAGTAATGCAACAGTTCATATAACGAAGGTTATAAATGGACATAAAGAAGAGGTTAATTTATGCGAAAGTTGTGCAAAACAGGAGCAAGGAATAGGGATAACAGATAACTTAGATCTTATGTCATCTTTTTCGGTTCAAAATATATTAGCTAATATATTAGACTATATGAATAAACCTCAAGAAAAAAATATAAGTTATGAAATTACTTGTCCTCATTGTGGAACGACTTATAATGAATTTAAAACGAAAGGTTTGCTAGGTTGTAGTGAGTGTTATAAGGTTTTTAATGACAGTATAATTCCAATAATAAAAAGGATTCATGGGAATGTAGAGCATACGGGAAAAATTCCTGAGAAATCAGGACAATATATAATAAAACAAAGGAATTTACAACAATTAAGAGACAAATTACAAAAATGCATTAAAGAAGAAGAATATGAAAAAGCTGCAGAAATAAGAGATGAAATAAAGTTATTAGAAAATGAAAAAGAGGAGGAGGCGTAAATATATGAACGAAAATAAAAAAACTCCTTTATTAAATGATAACATGGTTTTAAGTAGTAGAATAAGATTGGCTAGAAATGTAGACAAGGCACCCTTTCCAAATAAAATAGATAATAAGAATGGTAGAGACATCATATATAGGATAGAAAATGAATTCTATAAGGAAGTGGGAAAGGATACCTTTAAGACTATATATTTATGGAATTTAGAAAAAAAAGAAATTAATTCACTCTTAGAAAAACACATTATTAGCTTTAACTTAATTAATAATATAGATAAGGCCGCTATAATAATAGATAGTTCTGAAGAAAATAGTATTATGATAAATGAAGAAGATCATATTAGAATACAAAGTATAACAAAGGGTTTTAATTTAGAAAAGGCATTTGAGAAAGCAAATCAAATTGATAATATGATTGAAAAAAATGTAAATTTAGCCTTTGATAAAGATTTGGGATATTTAACATCCTGCCCAACCAATATTGGAACAGGATTAAGAGCTTCTGTTATGATACACTTGCCAGCTCTTTCTATGAATAATAGAATATCAGCATTATTGAATGCTATAAGTCAATTAGGAATGACAGTAAGAGGTATTTATGGGGAAGGTTCTAAAGCTTTAGGAAATATATATCAAATATCAAATCAAATTACTTTAGGCTTAGATGAAGTAGAGATAATGAACAATTTAAAGGCAGTAATAAAACAAATAATAAATGAAGAGAATATAGCAAGAGAAAAATTTATAGAAAGTTATGAGTATGAAATAAAAGATAAAATATATAGATCTTTAGCATTGCTCAAATCAGCAATACTATTAGATAATTTAGAGTGCTTAAATTATATATCCAATGTAAAGCTAGGTATAGAGATGTCAATAATAAAAGATATAGATGAGAATATAATTAATCAATTAATAATAGATACTCAACCGGCTAACTTAAATAGGATTTATGATAAAGAAATGACTGAAAAAGAAAGCAAGCATTATAGGGCTATGTTAGTTAAAGAAAGATTAAAAAAACAAAAGTTTAAGGAGGGTGATTAATATGATGTTTGGAAGATTTACGGAAAGAGCTCAGAAAGTACTTATGAATGCTCAGGAAGAAGCAGAAAAATTTAAACATGGATATGTAGGTACAGAACATATTCTTTTAGGAATTTTAATAGAAGATGGAGTAGCCAAAGAATTATTAAATAGTTTTAGTATAACAGAAGATAAGGTTAGACAGTTAATAGAAAGATATGAAGGAAAAGGGGAAATGGATCTTTATAAAAATGAGATTCCACTTACACCAAGAACAAAAAGGTTACTTGAAATGAGTTTATTAGAAGCTAGAAATTTAAATCATAATTATATAACTCCAGAACATATATTATTGGGATTAATAAGAGAAGCTGAAGGAGTAGCCTTTACCATTCTTTCTAATTTAGGCTTAGATGCTGAAAGATTAAGAAAAGAGTTAATAAAGAATTTATCTGGGCAAGAAACTCCTAAAGATGAAGGCAGTAAAAAAAGTTCTAAAAGCTCTACCCCTACATTAGACCAATTTGGAAGAGATTTAACTGAAATGGCAGAAGAGGGGAAGGTTGACCCTGTTATTGGAAGAGATAAAGAAACCCAAAGAGTTTTAGAAATATTATGTAGAAGAACTAAGAACAATCCTTGCTTAATAGGTGAACCAGGAGTTGGGAAAACAGCAATAGCCGAAGGCTTAGCTCAAAATATAATTGATGGAAATATACCAGAAATATTAAAAAACAAAAGAGTAGTTACATTAGACTTAACATCTATGATAGCAGGGGCCAAGTATAGGGGTGAATTTGAGGATAGATTAAAGAAAATAATGGAGGAAGTAAGAAGTTCTAAGGATACAATATTGTTTATAGATGAAATTCATACAATAGTTGGAGCTGGGGCAGCAGAAGGTGCTATAGATGCGGCAAACATATTAAAACCAGCATTAGCGAGAGGAGAAATTCAATGTATAGGTGCAACTACACTAGATGAATATAGAAAGTATATAGAAAAAGATTCTGCTTTAGAGAGAAGATTCCAGCCTATAAACGTAGGAGAACCTACAAAAGAAGAAACAATAGAAATTTTAAAGGGATTAAGAGATAAGTATGAAGCACATCATAGAGTTAAATTTACAGATGATGCTATATATGCAGCAGTTAATTTATCTGATAGATATATAAGAGATAGATTTTTGCCAGATAAAGCGATAGATCTGATGGATGAAGCTGGTTCCAAGGTTAGAATACAAAATTTAATTGCACCACCAGATCTGAAGAATATAGAAGAACAATTAGATAAAGTTGTTAAAGAAAAAGAAGATGCAATAAGAGTGCAGGATTTTGAAAAAGCCGCTAATTTAAGAGATAAAGAAAAAGAATTAAAAGAAAAGTTAGAAGGGTTGAAAAAGGATTGGAATGCAGAAAAAGAAGGTTCTAATTTAATTGTATCAGAACAACAAATAGCAGCAGTAGTTTCAAATTGGACTAATATACCAGTTAATAAGCTTACTGAAAAGGAATCTGAAAGACTCTTGAAATTAGAAAATATTCTTCATAATAGGGTAATTGGCCAAGAAGAAGCTATTAAATCAGTATCAAGATCTGTAAGAAGAGCAAGAGTAGGCTTGAAAGATCCAAAGAGACCAATAGGTTCATTTATATTTTTGGGACCAACAGGTGTAGGGAAAACTGAATTGACTAAAGCCTTAGCAGAAGCTATGTTTGGAAATGAAAATAATATGATTAGGGTTGACATGTCAGAATATATGGAAAAACATTCAGTATCTAGATTAATAGGATCACCCCCAGGATATGTAGGGCACGATGAAGGTGGTCAATTAACAGACAAGGTAAGGACAAATCCATATTCAGTTGTTTTATTTGATGAAATAGAAAAAGCTCATCCAGAAGTGTTTAATATATTACTTCAAATATTAGAAGATGGAAGGCTTACAGATGGAAAAGGAAAAACAGTAGATTTCAGAAATACTATAATCATAATGACATCTAATGTGGGAGCATCAACTATAAGTAGGCAAAAGACATTAGGTTTTAATACCTCCATAGAAGAAGAAAGAGAAACAGAATATGAAAAAATGAAAGATAACATTATGAATGAATTAAAACATTCATTTAGACCAGAATTCTTAAATAGAATAGATGATATAATAGTTTTCCATCAATTAAGAGAAGAGCATATTAGAGAAATAGTTAAACTTATGCTAAAAACTGTATCAAATAGAGTTAAAGATCAAGGAATAAAATTAGAGTTTACAGAAGAAGCAGAAAAAATATTGGCAAAAGAAGGATACGATACTAATTATGGAGCGAGACCTTTAAGAAGAGCTATAACTAAAATTGTAGAAGATAAATTGTCAGAAGAAATATTAAAGGGAAATATTAAAAAAGGTGATTCAGTTAAAGTTAATACAATTGAAGATAAATTAAATTTTTGTAAGATGTAAATTTTGAATTTAATTTTAAGCCAATAATTAAATTTATTTAATTATTGGTTTTTTTAAAATTATTTTACTAATTGATGTTATAATAATATTATTGTAATTAAGGTTTTGGAGTTGATTAAATGGCTAAAAATAAAATTGTTTATATATGTCAACAATGTGGATATGAATCGATAAAATGGTTAGGAAAATGTCCAGGATGCAATTCATGGAATAGTATGGTAGAGGAAGAAAAACAATCAACTAATAAGACTATAAAAAATATAAATATTAAATCAGAGCCTAAAATAATATCTACAATAAAATCAAGTGAATATGAGAGATTAGATACTGGAATAAATGAACTGAATAGAGTCTTAGGCGGTGGTATAGTTAAGGGCTCTTTAACTCTTATATCTGGGTCTCCTGGCATAGGAAAGTCTACAATACTTTTACAAGCTGCTAATAATATTGCTACTAAGTATGGTAAGATTTTATATGTGTCTGGAGAAGAATCAGAAGAGCAGATAAAAATGAGAGCAGATAGGCTTAAGGTGATATCAAAAGATATATACATACTTTCAGAGACAAATGTGGATATAATAAAAGAGCATATTACTACAATTAATCCTAAATTTGTTATAATAGATTCTATACAGACCCTTTTTAAAAGTGAACTATCTTCAGCTCCAGGTACTGTGTCTCAAGTTAGGCAATGTTCTAACGATATTATGCTTATAAGTAAAAGTAATAACATACCTTTTTTTATAGTAGCGCATGTTACAAAACAAGGAGAATTAGCAGGACCTAGAGTTTTAGAACATATGGTAGATACGGTTTTATCTTTTGAAGGAGAAAGAACCCAGGAATTTAGGATTTTAAGAACAGTAAAAAATCGTTTTGGAACTACAAGTGAAATTGGAGTTTTTGAAATGGCAGGAGAAGGGTTATTAGAAATAAGCAATCCCTCTGCTGTATTTTTAGAAGAAACTGAATTTCAAAGGGAAGGTTCTGTAATAATAGGTATAATGGAAGGGACTAGACCAATACTTATAGAAATACAAGCATTAGTAAGTGAAACGAAAGCTTATATGCCAAGAAGGACGGCAGTGGGAGTAGACACAGCTAGATTGAATCTAATATTAGCTGTGTTAGAAAAAAAATTAAATATACCTTTCTATAATTGTGATGTATATGTTAATGTAGTAGGAGGATTAGATTTAACAGGAACTTTTGCTGATTTGGGATTAGCATTAGCTTTATTATCTAGTGCTAAATCAAAAGATATAAAGTTACCTAAAGTTTTAGTGGTTGGAGAAATAGGACTTACAGGAGAGGTTCGCCCCGTAAGTTTTTGTGATAGAATAGTAAATGAAGGTATAAAAATGGGATTTACCAATATAATTATACCTGATAGAAATAAAGACAAAATTTCTGTTAAAAATAATGTTAACCTAATTGGTATATCTTCTTTAAGAGAAGGTATTAATAAAGTATTTTAATTGTGTAGGGTGAGAGAAGTGAGAATAGAAAAAGATAAAGAATTAATGAATATACTTAAAATAATGGCCCCAGGAACACCCCTAAGAGAGGGGTTAGAGAATATATTAAGAGCTAAAACCGGTGGATTATTAATTCTAGGGGATAGTGACCAGATATTAAAGTTAGTAGACGGTGGATTTAAAATTAATTCGGAATATAGTCCATCTTATGTTTATGAATTAGCTAAAATGGATGGTTCAATTGTGTTAAGCAGCGATTTAAAGAAGATATTATGTGCTAATGCTCAACTAATACCAGATTCATCTATACCTACTTTTGAAACAGGAACAAGACATAGAACTGCTGATAGAGTAGCAAAACAAACAGGGGCTATAGTAATAGCTATTTCTCAAAGGAGAAATATAATAACTGTTTATAAGGGTGGAATAAAGTATGTATTAAGAGATAGTAGCATAATATTGGCAAGAGCTAATCAGGCTCTGCAAACTTTAGAAAAGTATGTAGCTGTTTTAGACAGAGTAGTAAATAATTTAAATATACTAGAATTTAAGGATATAGCAACTTTATTTGATGTAGTAACTGCTATTCAAAGATCCGAAATGGTTATGAGAATAGTTAGTGAAATAGAAAGATATATATGTGAATTAGGTAATGAAGGAAGACTAATTGATATGCAATTAAGTGAATTAATAAAAAGTGTAGAAGAAGATGGTATTCTGCTTATAAGAGACTATTGTAGAAGTAATATGGAATATGAAGATATATACAAACAGATACAAGGACTTTCATCAGAAGAACTTTTAAATTTAGATGGATTATCAAAAATTATAGGATATACAGGAGTACCTTTGGTAGATACACTTATTTCACCTCGAGGATATAGGATGATTAATAAAATACCGAGGATACCAAGTAATGTAATAGAAAATTTAGTAGCTAATTTTAATCAATTAAAATGTGTAATGGAAGCATCCTATGAGCAATTAGATAATGTAGAAGGGATTGGAGAAGCTAGAGCTAAAGCTATAAAAAACGGATTAAGAAGACTTAGAGAACAAATAATGCTAGATAAAGTATAGCACAAAGTATTTTAATACTTTGTGCTATACTTTATCTCATACTATATTTGCCTAATGTATTTATCTTATTATACTCTTTTAACAATATATCATATAAGTTTAAATCTAATAAGTTGCATAAAGAGGTCAAATAAAATAAATTATTACCAATTTCTCTTTCAATCACATCTCTACAGTTATCACAAAGGTCACCATTAACGTGAGATTTTAAACAATTTCTTAGAGCTTCTATATCTATACTATCTGAAGGCAATTTTTGTTTACCTGCTTTAACTGAAACACACCCACAGTTAGTTATTGATTTAGCTATAGCTCTATTTACTCGCGCATTAGATTCACTGTATTTAGTTAAAATATCTAATATACTCTTATGTCTTAAAAGAGAATCATTAACAGAATTTTGAAAATCATCAAAAATTACATCTTTCATAGGGTTCAACTCCTTATAAAGATTTCATATGTGTACTATAAACTATTATAGGTTTCTATCATTAACCTTGTCAATAAGTGTATAAGTTAAATCATATTTATATCATAAATTAAAATCAACATTTTTTATAGGGGGATATTTATGTCAAATAATACCTGTTACTATAAAGAAGGAAATGGAAAAAATATGAAGAATATATATAGTAAAGTAGTAGGAAATTTAATATTAAAAACAAAAATCTAAATATAAAAGAAAATAAATATTAAACAAAGTGTGTATTTTCATAAATAATTATTAATTATTTTCATGATTGTTGAAAATTGATAATTATTAATATATATTAAATATAAAAAGGATTGAAAATCTTAATAATTGTTAACAATTATTAAGAGGAGGTGAAATGGATGTTAAATAAAATATTAAGATGGCTTTTTACAATAATAGGATTAGCGTTAGGGTATATAATTGGAGGATTAATTATGTCAACCACCTATTTCTCTAATTTATCTTATTTTAATGGAAGTCAAGTTAAGTCAGCTTTCTTTTTAATTTTATGTTCTATAGTTTTTGGAATAATATTATTTCTTATATCCCCATGGATAAATTCTATAATATTGAAAATAATGGATTATATAGTAAGAAGTTTGCAAAAATTATCTGCCAATGAAATTGTATTCGGAACTGTTGGAGCTATATTGGGATTGGCTATATCAGCTTTATTCGTTAATCTGTTAGCTCAGATACCTATAGTAGGAGTAATATTAGCCGTAGTTGTTGCTATTATTATGGCTGCATTAGGAGCAAATATAGCAATCAAAAGAAAAGAAGAATTAATATCACTTTTTTCTAATATAAAAAGAAGTTCAGCAACAAAGGAAAAAAAGACAAAGTCTAGTAAAAATAATGCAACCCCTAAAGTATTAGATACATCTGTTATAATAGATGGAAGAATATTTGATATATGTCAGACTGAATTTATAGAAGGAACTTTGGTAATACCTACTTTTGTTCTAGCGGAGCTTAGGCATATTGCAGATTCCTCAGATGGCTTAAAGAGAAATAGAGGGAGAAGAGGTTTAGATATACTAAATAAAATACAAAAAGAGCTAAATATAGATGTACAAATATATGAAAAGGACTTTCCTGAAATAGCAGAGGTAGATAGTAAATTATTAAAATTGGCTCAGGTTTTAAACGGTAAAGTAATAACTAATGATTATAACTTAAATAAAGTAGCTGAATTTCAAGGGGTACCTGTATTGAATATAAATGAATTAGCAAATGCAGTAAAACCTGTTGTGTTGCCGGGAGAGGAAATGAATATCCAAATTGTTAAAGATGGTAAGGAGGCTAATCAAGGAATAGCTTACTTTGATGATGGAACTATGATTGTAGTAGAAGGTGCTAAAAAACGTATAGGGCAAAATTTAGACGTAGTAGTAACCTCTGTTTTACAAACAGCGGCAGGAAGAATGATTTTTGCTAAGAGAAAAGGGGAGTCTTAGCATGAGTAAAAATTCTGTTATTATAGTTGCTGCCGGAAAAGGTAAAAGAATGAATAGCAGTATAAGTAAGCAGTTTTTGCAGATAAAAAACAAACCTATTCTTTATTATACTTTAAGCAAATTTTCAACCCATGAATCTATAGATGAAATAGTGCTAGTTACCTTAGAAGATAAAATAGAAGTTTGCAGTGATATTATAGATAAATATAATATCAATAAGGTATCTAAAATAGTTCCAGGAGGTAAGGAAAGACAAGATTCTGTTTATAATGGACTAAAGGGTGTATCAAAGGATTGTGAGGTAGTATTAATTCATGATGCAGCAAGACCTTTTGTTACTAGTGATATTATAGAGAATGGTATAAGATATACGAATCAATATGGGGCTGCTGCTTGTGGGGTAATTCCAAAAGATACCATAAAAATAAAAAATGAAAAAGGATTTGCAATAGATACTCCTAACAGAGAGGATCTATTTATAGTTCAAACTCCCCAGTGTTTTAATTACAATATAATATTAAGTTGTCATGAAAAGTTAAAAAAACATAATAAAAAAGTAACAGATGATACTATGGTTTTAGAGAATTACGGTAAATCAGTATATTTATATGAAGGAAGCTATAGTAATATAAAAATAACAACTCCTGAAGATTTAATATTAGGAGAACAAATATTAGAAAAGCTAACTTAGCAATAAAACTCGTCCTAATAAGGGGCGAGTTTTGTTTATATATTGCATGTTTAAAATTTCTATCGAGAATATTTTTAAATATAATGAATAGTTTGTTAGGAGGTTAAGTTATGAAGTTATCAAAAACATTAGTACATAGTTTAAGAGAGGATCCAGCAGATGTGGAGATGGATAGTCAAAAATTATTATTAAAAGGAGGATTAATAGCTAAAGTAGATAGTGGACTATATGCATTTACACCTTTAGGATATAGGTTCTTAGAAGATATTCAAAAGGTAGTTGAAAATAATTCAAAAAAAATTGGCGGTTCCCAAATATCTATACCTTATGTAAACAATTTGGAAGAGGTAAGTGAAAAAAATAATGGATTTATATTAAATTTTAATGAGGAGACCTTAAGCTTTATAAACTTTTTAAAAAGCAGTGTAACATCCTATAAACAATTACCTTTGTTTTTTTATGAAAACAATACAGAGTTTAGCTATAAAGGTAAAAATAATTTAGGAATTATGGGTGGAAGACAAATATTAAGAGAGTATTTTTATATGGTGTTAGATGGAGAAAATGATAAATTTAATAAAAAAGAATTAATAAAACTATATAAAAATATCTTTGAAATCATGAATTTACAATACAATATGGTAGAGGATGAATTAGATGGAACCATAAAATTTATCATATATAATAATATAGGAGATTTACATATAGTCGCGTGTAAAAGCTGTAATTATGGTAATGAAGTCAATAGAGCTTCATCTATACCAGATTATCAGATAGAAAAGGATTTAAAAGAATTAAATAAAATAGAAACACCTGATATAAAAACTATAGAGGAGCTAGGTGAATTTTTTAAGGTGCCTTATAGAAAGTTTACAAAAACAATAATATATAAGTGCAATAATGATTCTATTGTTGCAGTTATGGTAAGAGGCGATAGAGATATAGATGAATTTAAGGTTATTAAAAATTTAGGTAATATAAAGAGTTTAGAATTAGCAGGAGAAGATATAGTTAGACAGGCTACAAATGCAGAAGTAGGTTTTGCTGGTCCAATTAATTTAAAAGTTGATAAGATATTGATAGATGAAGAAATAACTAAAATGAATAATTTCATGATAGGTGCAAATGAAACAGGCTATCATTATGAAAATGTTAACTATGAAAGAGATTTTAAGGGAATAGTTGGGGAATTTAGAAAGATACATAAATATAGCAAATGTATTCTATGTGGTGATAAATTAGAGGTTAATGAAGGGTTTGTTATAGGGGAAATCAAAAAAATAGAAGAAAACTTAATAAAAAATGAATGTGCTACATTCATTGATAATAAGGGAAAGAGTAAACCGTTCACAATTTATAAAGGTTTTATGGATATATATAAAATTATTTCCTGGACAATAGAACAAAATAAAGATGAATTAGGGATTGTTTGGCCTATGGAGACATCAGCATTTAAAGTTATAGTAACTATAGCTAATGTAAAGGATGAACAACAGTTTAAAGTAGGAGAAAAAATTTATAGTAGTTTAGTTAATATTGGAATAGGTACAATTTTAGATGATAGAAAAGAAAGAGCAGGAGTAAAATTTAAAGATGCGGATTTATGGGGAATACCTATTAGAATAACCGTTGGTAAAAACATAAAAGAAAATAATGTAGAAATAAAATTAAGGAATTCAAAGGAGAAGAAAGAAATCCCAATAGATCAATTACAAGAAAGTATTAAAAGTTTATTGGGTATAGGTTAATAGATTGAATAAAAATATTATATGGTTTATTATAAAAATATAATTTAGAATGGGATGGGAGATAGATGATTATGGAGTTAAACTTAGATACAATAAAAAAAGCTCAAAATAACATAAAAACAGTAGTTAGAAAAACACCTTTGTTTTATTCAAGCACTTTTTCTAGAAAAACAGGATATGAAGTATATTTAAAATGTGAAAATAAACAAAAGACTGGAGCTTTTAAATTAAGAGGCGCATATAACAAGATAGTTTCATTAACTGAGGAAGAAAGAAAAAAGGGGGTCATTGCATCTTCAGCAGGAAACCATGCTCAAGGTGTTGCTTATGCAGCTACCGCCTTTGGAATAAAATCTACTATAGCTATGCCTAAAACTGCTCCTCAAGCTAAGGTTATGGCAACAAAAGGATATGGAGCAGAAGTTGTTCAGCACGGGGAAGTTTATGATGAATGTTATGAAAAAGCATTAGAAATACAAAAGGCTACAGGAGCTACTTTTGTACATCCTTTTAATGATATACACGTTATGGCGGGTCAAGGCACAATAGCATTAGAAATATTAGAAGAAATAGAAGATATAGATGCTATAATAGTTCCAATAGGAGGAGGAGGGCTAATATCAGGAATAGCTGTAGCAGCTAAATCCATAAAGCGAGATATAAAAATTATAGGAGTTCAATCAGCTATTATAGCCTCTACAAAGGCGTCATTAGAAAAAAATGAAATTGTAACTTTGCCAGGAGCTAAGTCTTTAGCAGATGGTATTTCAGTAAAGACTCCAGGGGATATTGCTTTTAAATATATTAGAGAATATGTAGATGAAGTAGTTACAGTTACAGAAGATGAAATAGCTTATGGAATTTTCGAACTTATTGAGAAGACGAAAGTTATTGCAGAAGGTGCGGGAGCATCAACTGTTGCAGCTTTATTAGCTAATAAGATTAATATTAAAGGTAAAAAGGTTGTAGCTCTAATAAGTGGCGGTAATATAGATATAGCTATGATATCTAAAATAATAGATAGACAGCTTATAATGCTTAAGAGAAGAATAAGATTTAAAGTAGAATTACAGGATAAAATAGGAGAATTCGAAGATGTTATTTCGAATATTGTTTCTACAGGAGCTAATATAGTTAAGGCTAGACAGGACACTAATTGGAGTGAAAAAGGACTAGAATATGCAAATGTAATATTTGAAGTAGAAGTTCAAAGTAAAGAACAAGGAGATAAGTTATTGAAACAACTTAGCGAAAAAGGGTATAATATACAAACAAATATATGTATGTAATAAATTTAGTAAAATAGGAGGTAAATAGATGAAGGTTTACAATACTTTAACTAATAAAAAAGAAGAGTTTCTTACGTTAGTACCAGGAGAAGTTAAAATGTATGTTTGTGGTCCTACGGTATATAATTTTTTCCATATAGGGAATGCTAGAACTTTTGTAGTTTTTGATACTATAAGAAGGTATTTAGAATATAGGGGTTATAAAGTGAAATTTATTCAAAATTTTACTGACATAGATGATAAGATGATAAAAAGAGCTAATGAAGAAGGATCGACGGTAAAAGAATTAGGAGATAGATTTATAAAAGAATATTATAAAGATGCAGATGATTTAAATATTGAAAGGGCAACTAAAAATCCAAGAGCAACTGAATTCATGGAGGAAATAATAAAATTTGTGAGTGACCTAATAGAAAAAGGGTATGCTTATGAAATAGATGGTGACGTATATTTTAGTACTAAAAAATTTAATAGTTATGGTAAATTATCAGGACAAAATTTAGAAGAATTACAATTAGGAGCAAGAATAAATGTAGATGAAAGAAAAAAAGATCCTATGGACTTCGCTATATGGAAAAGCCAAAAGCCGGGAGAACCTGCTTGGGAAAGTCCTTGGGGAATGGGAAGACCAGGTTGGCATATAGAATGCTCATGCATGGCTTATAATTTGTTAGGAGAGACAATAGATATACATGCAGGAGGATCAGATTTATCATTTCCACATCATGAAAATGAAATAGCTCAAAGTGAGGCAAGAACAGGAAAGCAATTTGCAAAGTATTGGTTACATTCAGCTTTTGTTAATGTAAATAATCAAAAGATGTCTAAATCATTAAATAATTTCTTTACAGCAAGAGAAATATTAGAAAAATATGATGCAGATGTTTTAAGAATGTTTATGTTATCAGGACATTATAGAACTCAAATAAACTTTAGTATGGAGTTATTAGATTCAACTAAAGCAGCTTTAGATAGATTGTATAATTCTATAAATAATTTAGAAAATTTATTAGATGAAGTAAAGAATGAAGAATTAAGAGATGAAGAATTAGAATACAAAAATGAATTACAAAAATATAAAGAAAAATATATAGAAAAAATGGATGATGATTTTAATACAGCAGATGCTATATCTATAATATTTGATTTAATAAGAGATGTTAATACAAATGTTACTATAGAATCATCAAAAGAACTAGTTAAATATACATTAGATTTAATAAGAGAATTAGGAAGCCCTTTAGGAATATTACAGGAATCAACTAAAGCTAGTTTAGAAGAAGAGATTGAAAAACTTATAGAAGAAAGACAAAAAGCTAGAAAAGAAAAAAATTGGGCATTAGCAGATAAAATTAGAGATAATTTGAAGGAAAGAGGCATTGTTTTGGAAGATACACCACAGGGAATAAGATGGAAGCAAATATAAGATATAAGTACTAGTGGATTAATAAAAATAGAATGAGTGGAGAGTAATATGGATTTTAGTTTATTTCAAAATAAGTTTACTATTAAGGATGGAAAAACATTAAATCCTCTAGTACTTGCATTCATAGGAGATGCAGTATATGAGGTTTTTATAAGAACATTTCTTGTAGATAATAATAGAGAGTTAAATGTGCATAAACTACATGTGAATGCTATAAAATATGTAAAGGCTCATGGACAGAGTGATTGTATAAAAGATATAATGGCAGATTTAAATGAAGATGAGCTTTATATATTTAAAAGGGGAAGAAATGCTAAATCAGGAACGGTGCCTAAAAATGCTGATGTTCAAGAATATAGATTTGCAACGGGTTTTGAAGCCCTTATAGGTTTTTTATATATAACAGATCAACAGGAAAGATTAAATTATTTATTAAATAATATAGTTACTTTAAATGGAAAAAAAGGAGCACTTGATAATGAAAGTTAAATTATTAGAATATACACCAAATGCAGAAAAATTAATAGCTTCCGCAGCAAAATTATGTTATAGTTCATCTGGAATTGAAAATTTACAAAATAATTTAGACAAAGAAAAAGTGGATAAATTTTTAAATATGTTAATGTCCTATGGACATGAATCACCAATAGAACATGTTTCTTTTACTTTTGGTATAGAGGGAGTATCAAGAAGTTTAACACATCAACTTGTAAGACATAGAATAGGATCTTATTCACAACAAAGCCAAAGGTATGTTAGGTTAGATCAATTTGAATATGTTATTCCACCTTCTGTAGAAAAGTATGAAGAGGCAAAAAATATATATATAAAAACTATGAAAAATTGTCAAAAGTCCTACGATGATATTGCGAGTATTTTAAAAGAAAAATATATTAATAATGGATTAAGGGATATAGATGCAGAAAAAAAGGCTATAGAAGATGCAAGATATGTATTTCCAAATGCTTGTACAAGTAAAATTATAGTTACAATGAATGCTAGAAGTTTAATGAATTTCTTTAGACATAGATGCTGCAATAGAGCGCAATGGGAAATAAGAGAACTAGCTGAAATTATGTTGTTTGAAGTTAAAGATGTTGCACCAACATTATTTAAATATTGTGGACCAGGTTGCGTAAATGGACCTTGTCCAGAAGGAAAAATGTCCTGTGGTAAAATAAAAGAAGTTAGAGAAAAGTACAATGTAAAATTATACAAGGAGAGTAAGTAATAATGAAAAATAGAGTTGGTCAACAGGAAGAAATAAGAGAAGATATAATAGAGGGCAGAAATGCGGTAATAGAAGCATTAAAATCAAATAAAACTATAGAAAAGGTAATGGTAGCAAAAGGAGATTTAGAAGGATCTATCAAAATTATAATATCCTTAGCTAAGGAAAAAGGAATAGTTATAAATGAAGTTGATAGAAAAAAACTTGACTCTATATCCCAAACAAGAGCTCATCAGGGAGTTATAGCATTTACAACTCCATATCAATATTGTGCAGTAGAAGATATTATACGATACGCAAAACAAAAAGAAGAGGATCCCTTTATAATAATATTAGATGAAATAGAAGATCCACACAATTTTGGATCCATATTAAGAACGGCAGAAGTTTGTGGAGCACATGGTGTCATAATACCTAAGAGAAGAAATGTAGGAGTTACTCCTACTGTTTATAAAACATCTGCTGGAGCCGTAGAATATATGAAAATAAGTAAGGTTACCAATATAAATAATGTTATAGATAAACTTAAAGAAAAGGGCATATGGATATATGGCGCAGATATGTGTGGAAATGATTATTGTTTTGATGTAAATCTATCTGGACCTATAGCATTAGTTATAGGAAGTGAAGGAAGAGGAATATCAAAGTTAACTAAAAACAAATGTGATGTTTTAGTTAAAATCCCAATGCTTGGGAATATAACATCTCTTAATGCATCTGTTGCTGGAGGAATGTTAATGTATGAAATATTAAAACAAAGGATGAAGAGCAAATAATTATGAAATATATATTTGTAGATGCTTATAATGTCATAAATAGTTGGAAAGAATTGAAAAAGATAAAAGACTATAATTTAGAAATGTCAAGAGAGCAACTATTAGATATATTAAACAATTATGCTACATATAACCAATATCGTATTTATGTGGTTTTTGATGCACATCAAACAGAAGGGGTAGAAAATACAGAAAAAATAAATGACAATTTAATAGTGGTGTTTACAAAAGAAGGAGAAACTGCAGATAGCTTTATTGAAAGATCTATAAATGATTTAGGCAGAAAAATAGATGTATCTGTTGTAACATCAGATTCTTTAGAACAACAATTAATATTTCAAAGAGGAGCTACTAGAATATCTTCATTAGAATTTTATTCACAGGTTAAAGAAACAGAAAAAAACATAAAAGATAGAATAAAAAGGGAATTTTCTAGAAAAGGAAATAGATTAGAAGAGATATTGCAAGAGGATTTATTAGAAAAATTGGAAAAAATAAGAAGAAGCACATAATTTACCTTGACGTTGTTATTAACACTAATGTATAATCAAATATGTGGTTATATTTATTTTGGGGGGGGATACCTTGGATAGAAAGGTTCAAATTAATAGCAAAACTTCCTCCTTTGAAGGATGTGTAGATGAGGAAATAGTTATGGAAGCCAAAGCAGGAAATTCTAGGGCACAAGAATATATAATCGGCAAATATGAGAATTTTGTTAAAGCTAAGGCAAAATCTTATTTTTTAATAGGAGCAGATAAAGAAGATATATATCAAGAAGGTATGATAGGCTTATATAAAGCTATAAGAGATTTCAAACCAGATAAATTATCTTCCTTTAAAGCTTTTGCAGAACTTTGTGTTACTAGACAGATTATAACGGCTATAAAAACAGCAACTAGGCAAAAACACATTCCGCTTAACACATACGTTTCTTTAAATAAGCCAATATATGATGAGGAGTCAGATAGAACCTTATTGGATATTTTATCAGAAGCTAAAGTGGCTAATCCAGAGGAATTAATTATAAGTAGAGAGGAACTAAAGCATATACAAAATGAGATAGGCGAAGTATTATCGGATCTTGAAATGGAAGTTTTAATGTCTTATTTGGATGGAAAATCTTATCAAGAAATTGCCTGTGATTTAGATAGGCATGCTAAGTCTATAGATAATGCACTACAAAGAGTAAAAAGGAAATTAGAAAAATGTTTAAATAATAAATAATTTTACATATTGACAATAAAAACCGATTTTACTATAATTAATAATTGGTATATGATTATTTTGGGCGAGAGTAGTTCAGTGGTAGAACACTAGCTTCCCAAGCTAGTTGCCGCGGGTTCGATCCCCGTTTCTCGCTCCAAGTTTTAATATTAAAGTTGCCCATGTAGCTCAGTCGGCAGAGCGTCACCTTGGTAAGGTGGAGGTCACCGGTTCAATCCCGGTCATGGGCTCCAGAAATTACAAGGAACACAACACACCAGGATAAGTTTACTTGTAGAAATAAATTATATAAGCATAAAAAAGGAGGAAATAAAAATGGCAAAAGCAAAATTTGAAAGAAGTAAACCTCATGTAAACATAGGAACAATAGGTCACGTAGACCACGGTAAGACAACATTAACAGCAGCTATTACAACAGTATTAGCACAAAAAGGAGGAGCTTCAGCAACAAAATATGACGAAATAGATAAAGCTCCAGAAGAAAAAGAAAGAGGAATCACAATAAATACATCACACGTAGAGTATGAAACAGCAAACAGACACTACGCACACGTAGACTGCCCAGGACACGCAGACTATGTAAAGAACATGATAACAGGAGCAGCACAAATGGATGGAGCAATCTTAGTTGTATCAGCAGCAGATGGTCCAATGCCACAAACAAGAGAACATATACTACTAGCATCAAGAGTTGGAGTACAATATATAGTAGTATTCTTAAATAAAGCTGACCAAGTAGACGATCCAGAACTAATAGAATTAGTTGAAATGGAAGTAAGAGAATTACTAAATGAATATGGATTCCCAGGAGATGATACTCCAATAGTAGTAGGATCAGCATTAGAAGTATTAGAAAACCAAGACAATGCAGAAAAAACAAAATGCATAGATGAATTAATGGAAGCAATAGATAGCTATATACCAACACCAGAAAGAGCAACAGATCAACCATTCTTAATGCCAGTAGAAGACGTATTTACAATAACAGGAAGAGGAACAGTTGCAACAGGAAGAGTTGAAAGAGGAGTCCTACATACTGGAGATGAAGTAGAATTAATAGGAATGAAACAAGAAGTATCAAAAACAGTATGTACAGGAATAGAAATGTTCAGAAAAATACTTGATGAAGCAATGGCAGGAGACAACATAGGAGCATTATTAAGAGGTATCCAAAGAGACGAAATCCAAAGAGGTCAAGTATTAGCAAAACCAGGTTCAGTAACACCACACAAAAAATTCGTAGGTCAAGTATACGTATTAAAGAAAGAAGAAGGTGGAAGACATACACCATTCTTTAACGGATACAGACCACAATTCTACTTCAGAACAACAGACGTTACAGGATCAATCAACTTACCAGAAGGAGTAGAAATGGTAATGCCTGGAGACCACATAGATATGGCAGTAGAATTAATCACACCAGTAGCAATGCACGAAAACTTAAGATTCGCTATCAGAGAAGGTGGAAGAACAGTAGGTTCAGGAGTTGTTACAACAATATCTGAATAATTTTAAATTATAGGGACTGGGTTTCTAGACCTAGTCCTTTTAAGGGTTATGAATATATATAAATATGGTGTATGCTTCATAGTATAAAATATTAAATTCGTTGACATATACCATTAGTTATGATAAAGTAAGTAAGTGATGCAAAAAAATAAAAAGAAGTAGAACCTACACATATAGGTTATGTACTAGGAGGTGTAGATCATGAGAGTAAAAGTAACACTAGCTTGTACAGAGTGCAAACGAAGAAATTATAATACAATGAAAAACAAGAAAAATGATCCAGATAGATTAGAAATGAACAAATACTGCCCACATTGCCATAAACATGCAGCTCATAAGGAAACAAAATAATCTGTTTCGGATTTGATGTCCTTTATAATTTTTTAAGGATG
Organism: Clostridium botulinum; assembly: GCF_001276985.1. Lineage (GTDB taxonomy): Bacteria > Bacillota > Clostridia > Clostridiales > Clostridiaceae > Clostridium_F > Clostridium_F botulinum. Next base: position 276,163 of record NZ_LHUL01000011.1, on the reverse strand, counting down.
TGAGTGAGATGGCCACAAATAAAACTACAAATAATATCGCGTCAGCTAATAACAAAGGTTTGAGAGGCTTCTTTAGGGACTTAAAGTTTGAATTCAAAAGAATAACATGGGCTCCTAAAAAAGATGTAAAAAAAGCAACTGAAACTGTATTAATATTTTGCTTTGTTTATATGGTTATTGTTGGAGTATTTGATTATGGATTCAACAACCTATTCAAACTAATATTTAAGCTGTAGAAGTGAATAAAAGGAGGGAAATAGGGATATCCTAATCCCTGAAATTATGTCAGAAGAAAAAGCGAAATGGTATGTGGTTCATACATATTCAGGATATGAAAATAAAGTTAAAGTTAATCTTCAAAAGACTGTGGATAACAGAAATTTACATCACTGGATTTTTGATATACAAGTTCCTATGGAGGAACAGGTTGAAGTTAAAGATGGTAAAAAGAAGATAACATTAAAGAAAACTTTTCCAGGATATGTATTAGTTAAAATGTTAATGACAGATGATTCATGGTACATAGTTAGAAATACTAGAGGGGTAACAGGATTTGTAGGTCCAGGATCTAAACCAGTACCTCTTACAGAAGAAGAAGTATTGTCTATGGGAATAAAAGAAAAACAACCAGAGGTAGATGTTGAGGTTGGAGAAAATGTTAAGGTAGTATCAGGACCTTTAGAAGGATTCCCAGCGACTATACAGGAAATTAATGTAGAAAAAGGTAAAATAAAAGCTTTAGTTAATATGTTTGGCAGGGAAACCCCTGTTGAACTTGATTTTAATCAGATAGAAAAACTTGATTAGCTATTAAGACAATTGTTTTAATTAGTGGGAGGATTTTAATCCGTATAACCACATATAGGAGGTGTAAAATATGGCTAAAAAAGTAGTAGGAATGATAAAACTTCAACTTCCAGCAGGAAAGGCAAGTCCAGCGCCACCAGTAGGTCCAGCTTTAGGACAACACGGTGTTAACATTATGGGATTCTGTAAAGAATTTAATGCTAAAACTGCTAACCAAGCAGGATTAATAATTCCTGTAGTTATTACTGTATATCAGGACAGATCTTTTAGTTTTATACTAAAGACTCCACCGGCAGCTGTATTATTAAAGAAAGCGGCTGGAATAGAAAGTGGATCTGGTGTTCCTAATAAAACTAAAGTAGCTAAGGTTACAAAAGATCAAATTAGGGAAATAGCAGAAACAAAAATGCCTGATTTAAATGCAGGATCTATAGAAACTGCTATGAGTATGATAGCTGGAACAGCTAGAAGCATGGGCATAACTGTAGAAGAATAATAACTACTAAAATAGTGGGAGGTATATACCGTTAATACCACAAAGGAGGAATTAGAATGGGAAAAAAATACACTGAAAGTGTAAAATTAGTTGATAAAAACACATTATATACAGTTCAAGAAGCTATAGAGCTTGTTACAAAAACATCAAAAGCTAAATTTGATGAAACTGTAGAATTAGCTGTTAGACTTGGAGTAGATCCAAGACATGCAGACCAACAAGTTAGAGGAGCTGTTGTACTTCCTCATGGAACTGGTAAAACAGTTAGAGTTTTAGTTTTTGCTAAAGGTGATAAAGTTAATGAGGCACAAGAAGCAGGAGCTGACTTTGTTGGAGCAGAAGAATTAGTAGAAAAAATACAAAAAGAAAACTGGTTTGATTTTGATGTAGTTGTTGCTACACCAGATATGATGGGAGTAGTAGGAAGACTAGGAAGAGTATTAGGACCTAAAGGTTTAATGCCAAATCCAAAATCAGGTACAGTAACATTTGATGTTGCTAAAGCTATAGCAGATATCAAAGCAGGTAAAGTTGAATATAGAGTAGATAAAACTGCTATAATTCACGTTCCAATAGGAAAATCTTCTTTTGGAGAAGAAAAATTATCAGATAACTTCCATGTATTAATGGAAGCTGTTGTAAAGGCTAAACCAGCAGCAGCAAAAGGACAATATATAAAATCAGTTGCAATATCAAGTACTATGGGACCAGGAATAAAAATTAATCCAGGTAAAGTATTAGAATAATATTGACAAAACAATGATTTGTTGATACACTGATTGAAGTTGTAAAAATGAATATATCTCCGTAGACAGTGGGTGTTTTACATAATTAGTGAAAACTAAACCTACCTAGGAGTCCGATATAAAGTATATTGGGTCTCTCTGTCTTACGGAGAGACCTTTATTATTATAAATCACGGTAAACTGTGAGGAGGTGGACACACAGTGGCAAAAAATAGACAAATAAAAGAAGCTAAAGTTAAAGAAATACAAGAAAAAATGGAAAAAGCTCAAGCTATAGTATTTGTTAAATATCAAGGTTTAACTGTTGAAGAAGATACTATGTTAAGAAAAGAGTTAAGAGAAGCAGGTGTTGAATATAAAGTTTATAAAAATACTTTATCAACTATAGCTGCTAAAAATTTAGGTTACGAAAGTTGCGTAAATTTATTAGAAGGACCTGTTTCAGTAGCTTTTGGCTATGATGATGTAACAGCTCCAGCTAGAGTTCTTAATGATTTTGCTAAGAAAAATAAGAACTTAGAACTAAAAGGTGGAATAATAGATGGAGAATTATATGATGTAGATAAAATTAAAAAAATCGCATCAATACCATCAAAAGATATTCTTATCGCAAAACTACTTGGAAGTTTCAAAGCTCCAGTATCAAATTTTGCATATTTAATTAATGCTATTAAAGATAAGAAAGAATCAGAAGAAGCTTAAAATAAACTAAAAGAAAATTAGAAAAAATTTTGGAGGTGCCTAAACAATGAAAAAAGAAGAAATCATTCAAGCTATAAAAGAAATGACAGTTTTAGAATTAAACGAATTAGTAGAAGCATGTGAAGAAGAATTTGGAGTAAGCGCAGCTGCACCAGTAGCTGTAGCAGGAGCAGGAGCTGCTGCAGGAGCAGGAGCTGCTGAAGAAAAAACTGAATTTGATGTAGTATTAGCTGATGCAGGTTCAGAAAAAATCAAAGTTATCAAAGCTGTAAGAGAAGTAACAGGATTAGGATTAAAAGAAGCTAAAGCTTTAGTTGATGGAGCTCCTAAAACATTAAAAGAAGCTGCATCTAAAGAAGATGGAGAAGCTATAAAAGCTAAGTTAGAAGAAGTTGGAGCAAAAGTAGAATTAAAATAGTTTTACTCTACATAGAGGGGTACTAAAGTAAGTACCCCTTTTTTAGTATACTTATAATTATTGACAAAGCTTAAGTAATATGATAATATAATGAATTGCATTGATTATATATAAATACAAACAAATATGAAGTAATTGTATTTAATTGTATTTATATGGTTATACTAATTTGATAATAATGTGTGAAATCCAAAAACACAATATTAAATTAAATTTTAAAAGGGTGTTTTTGGTTATTTTAGTTTATACAAGGGGTGAAATTATATGGTACATCCTGTCCAAGTTGGCAAAAGGACTCGTATGAGCTTTTCTAGGCTTAAAGAGGTTGGTCAAATGCCAAACCTTATAGAAGTTCAGTTAGACTCATATGATTGGTTTTTAAAAGAAGGGTTACAAGAAGTTTTTGACGATATTAACCCGATTCAAGATTATACAGGTAATCTAAATTTAGAATTTGTAGGTTACAAACTGGATTTAGATAGTATTAAGTACTCTGTTGAAGAGTGTAAAGAAAGAGATTCTACTTATGCAGCACCATTAAAAGTAAAAGTTAGACTTTTAAATAAGGAAACTGGCGAAATAAAAGAACAAGAAGTTTTTATGGGAGACTTCCCTTTAATGACAGAACAAGGAACCTTTATAATAAACGGTGCAGAAAGAGTTATAGTAAGCCAATTAGTTAGATCACCAGGGGTTTATTATGACATGACTGTAGATAAAACAGGAAGTAAATTATTTTCAGCTACAGTTATACCTAACAGAGGTGCATGGTTAGAATATGAAACAGATTCAAATAACATAATATATGTAAGAATTGACAAGACACGAAAATTACCAATTACTATATTAGCAAGAGCATTAGGTTATGGAACAGATGCTGAAATAATAGAATTTTTCGGAGAAGATGAAAGATTAAAGGCAACAATAGAAAAAGATAACACTAAGACTAGAGAAGAGGCTTTACTTGAAATATATAAGAGATTAAGACCAGGTGAACCACCTACTGTGGATAGTGCAGAATCTTTAATTGAATCTTTATTCTTCGATGCTAAAAGATATGATTTATCAAGAGTTGGAAGATATAAATTTAATAAAAAATTAGCAATCCATTTAAGAATAACAAATCAAATTGCAGATCAAGATATAGTTAATCCACAAACAGGAGAAATTTTAGTACAAAAAGGTGAAAAAATAGATAAAGATAAAGCTATTGAAATACAAAACTGTGGCATTAACGAAGTATATATCAAAATAGATGATAAGTCATTTAAAGTAATTGGCAATCACTTTGTAGACATACATAGTTTGGTTCCATTCGATATAAGTGATTTAAATATTAAGGAATATGTATTCTATCCTGTTTTAAAAGAAATACTAGATAATTATGCTGATGAAGAAAGTATAAAAGAAGAAATAAGAAAGAATATATATAGATTAATTCCTAAACATATTATAAGAGAAGATATATATGCTACCATAAATTATGAATTAGCATTAAGTTATGATATTGGTTATAAAGATGATATAGATCATTTAGGAAATAGAAGGCTGAGATCAGTAGGAGAATTATTACAAAATCAATTTAGAATTGGTTTATCTAGAATGGAAAGAGTTGTTAAAGAAAGAATGACAATTCAAGATCAAGAAGTAATAACTCCTCAAGCTTTAATAAATATTAGACCTGTAGCTGCATCTATTAAAGAATTTTTTGGTAGTTCACAATTATCACAATTTATGGATCAAACAAATCCTCTATCAGAATTAACACATAAAAGAAGGTTATCAGCTCTAGGACCAGGAGGACTTTCAAGAGAAAGGGCAGGTTTTGAGGTAAGAGACGTTCACCATTCACATTATGGAAGAATGTGTCCTATAGAAACTCCAGAAGGACCAAATATAGGTCTTATAAATTCTTTAGCTACATTTGCTAAAGTTAATGAATATGGATTTATAGAAACACCATATAGAAGAATAGATCCTAAGAATAAAAGAGCCACAAATGATATAGTATATATGACAGCGGATGAAGAAGATCTATACGTAATAGCTAGATCAGATGAACCAATTGATGAAAATGGATATTTTATAGATGATAAGGTTACAGTTAGGGCTAAAGAGGAAGTTTTAGTTGTTCCAGTTAGCGAAGTTGAGTATATGGATATATCACCAAGACAATTGGTTTCTGTTGCAACTGCAATGATACCATTCCTTGAAAATGATGATGCCAGCCGTGCACTTATGGGATCAAACATGCAACGTCAAGCAGTACCACTATTAAAGCCACAGGCTCCAATAGTTGGAACAGGTATAGAATATAAAGCTGCAACGGATTCAGGGGTTCTTCCAAAGGCTAAAAATGCAGGAACAGTAGTATATGTTTCAGCAGATGAAATAAGAGTAAGACGAGATAGCGATGGAGGAATAGATAAATATAAATTATTAAAATTCAAAAGATCTAACCAAGGAACATGTATAAATCAAAGACCAATTGTTTCTAAAGGTGAAGTAGTAGCTAAGGAAACTCTATTAGCAGATGGACCTTCTACAGATCTTGGAGAAATAGCACTTGGTAAAAATATTCTTATGGGCTTTATAACATGGGAAGGATATAATTACGAAGATGCCATGTTAATTTCAGAACAATTAGTAAAAGAAGATGTGTTTACATCTATACACATAGAAGAATATGAAGCTGAAGCTAGGGACACAAAACTAGGACCAGAAGAGATAACAAGAGATATACCTAACGTAGGAGAAGAAGCGCTTAAAGATATAGATGAAAGAGGTATTATAAGAATTGGTGCTGAAGTTAGATCAGGAGATATATTAGTAGGTAAAGTTACTCCAAAGGGAGAAACTGAACTAACAGCTGAAGAAAGATTACTTCGTGCTATATTTGGAGAAAAAGCAAGAGAGGTTAGAGATACATCACTTAGAGTTCCACATGGAGAAGCAGGAATTATAGTTGATGTTAAAATATTTACAAGAGAAAATGGTGATGAATTACCACCAGGAGTTAATAAATTAGTTAGATGCTATATAGCTCAAAAGAGAAAAATATCTGTTGGAGATAAGATGGCAGGAAGACATGGTAATAAAGGGGTTATCTCTAGAGTTTTACCAGAAGAAGATATGCCATTCTTACCAGATGGAAGACCACTTCAAATATGCTTAAATCCTTTAGGGGTACCATCACGTATGAATATAGGTCAGGTGTTAGAAGTACATTTAGGGTTAGCCGCTAGTAAATTAGGCTGGCATATAGCTACACCGGTTTTCGATGGGGCAATAGAATCTGACATAGTAGATTGTTTAAGAAAAGCTGGTTATTCTGAAGATGGAAAAACTGTTCTATATGATGGAAGAACAGGAGAACCATTTGATAATAGAGTAACAGTAGGATATATGTATATTTTAAAACTAGCTCATTTAGTTGATGATAAAATACATGCTAGATCTACAGGCCCATACTCACTAGTAACTCAACAACCTCTTGGAGGTAAAGCTCAGTTTGGAGGACAAAGATTTGGTGAGATGGAGGTTTGGGCTTTAGAAGCTTACGGAGCAGCTCATACTCTTCAAGAAATATTAACAGTTAAATCAGATGATGTAGTTGGAAGAGTTAAGACTTATGAAGCTATAGTAAAGGGAGAAAATATTCCAGAACCTGGAGTTCCTGAATCTTTCAAAGTTTTAATAAAAGAATTACAAGCATTATGTTTAGATGTTAAGGTATTGAATGATGATAATCAGGAAATAAAATTAAAGGAATCTGTGGATGAAGATGCAGACGAATTAGAAGTAAATATAGAAGGTACAGAAAATCAACCAGAAGAGAAAGAAGAAAAAGAAAAAGAAGATAGTGATGAATATGATGACTTAAGAGAAGAGGACGTAGAACCAGATTTAGAAGAGTTATCATTAGATGACTTAGATTTAGATGATTTTGGTGATGAACATTAATTTGAAGGGAGGATATACCCTTGTTTGAGTTAAATAATTTTGATGCTTTACAAATAGGTTTAGCTTCACCAGAAAAGATAAGAGAGTGGTCAAGAGGTGAAGTTAAAAAGCCAGAGACTATAAATTATAGAACACTAAAACCAGAAAGAGATGGTTTGTTCTGTGAAAGAATTTTTGGTCCTATGAAGGATTGGGAATGCCATTGTGGTAAATATAAAAGGATAAGATATAAGGGCATAGTTTGTGATAGATGCGGAGTAGAGGTTACTAAAGCTAAAGTAAGACGTGAGAGAATGGGGCATATAGAACTTGCTGCCCCTGTATCTCATATATGGTATTTCAAAGGGATTCCATCAAGAATGGGATTAATATTAGATATGTCTCCAAGAGCTTTAGAAAAAGTTTTATACTTTGCTTCGTATGTAGTATTAGATCCAAAAGAAACACCTCTTTTAAAGAAACAATTATTAAATGAAAAAGAGTATAGAGAATCTATAGACAAATATGGAGATGACAGCTTTGTCGCAGCAATGGGTGCAGAAGCTGTAAAGACTCTTTTAGACGAAATAGATTTAGAACAATCATCTATTGAACTTAAAGAAGAGTTAAAAACAAGTACAGGACAAAAGAAAATAAGAATAATAAGAAGATTAGAGGTAGTAGAATCTTTTAGAAAATCAGGAAATAGACCTGATTGGATGGTTATAGATGTTATACCAGTAATTCCACCTGATTTAAGGCCAATGGTTCAACTAGACGGAGGAAGATTTGCTACATCTGATTTAAATGATTTGTATAGAAGAGTTATAAATAGAAATAACAGATTAAAAAAATTGTTAGACTTAGGGGCTCCAGATATAATTGTAAGAAATGAAAAAAGAATGCTTCAAGAAGCAGTAGATGCTTTAATAGATAATGGTAGAAGAGGGAGACCAGTAACAGGACCAGGAAATAGACCTCTTAAATCATTATCAGATATGTTAAAGGGTAAGCAAGGTAGATTTAGACAAAACTTACTAGGAAAGCGTGTTGACTATTCGGGGCGTTCAGTTATAGTTGTAGGACCAGAATTAAAAATGTACCAATGTGGTTTACCAAAAGAAATGGCTCTTGAATTATTTAAACCATTTGTTATGAAAAAACTTGTTCAAAATGGGTTAGCACATAATATAAAAAGTGCTAAGAGAATGGTAGAAAGAGTTCAACCCCAGGTTTGGGATGTATTAGAAGAAGTTATTTCTGATCACCCAGTATTATTAAACCGTGCCCCTACTCTTCACAGATTAGGAATTCAAGCCTTCCAACCTGTGTTAGTAGAGGGAAGAGCAATTAAACTTCATCCACTTGTATGTACAGCATATAATGCGGACTTCGATGGAGACCAAATGGCTGTTCACGTACCTTTATCAGTTGAAGCTCAAGCAGAGGCAAGATTCCTAATGCTAGCAGCACATAATATATTAAAACCATCTGATGGTAAACCAGTGTCTGTACCTACACAAGATATGGTTTTAGGTTCTTATTACTTAACAATGGATAAAGATGGAGTAAAAGGTGAAGGAAAAGTATTTTCTTGTCCAGAAGAAGTACTTATGGCATATCAATGCAAAGCTGTCGATATACATGCTAAAATAAAAGTAAGATTAAAGAAAGTTATAGACGGAGAAACTATTGAAGGAATAATAGAAACAACGCCAGGAAAAATTATATTTAATGAATCTATACCACAGGATTTAGGATATATTGATAGAACAGTACCTGAAAATAAATTAAAACTAGAAGTAGATTTTCTTGTATCTAAAAAGACATTAGGTGGAATAATTAACAGATGCTATATGAAACATGGTGCAACAAAAACTTCTATAATGTTAGATAAAATAAAAGCAAAAGGATATCATTATTCTACTATAGGAGCTATTACTATTTCTACTTCAGATATGGTAGTGCCAGAAGCTAAAAGAGAATTACTACAAAATACAGAAAAACAAGTAGAAAAGATACAAAAAATGTATCGTAGAGGGTTTATATCTGAAGAAGAAAGATATGAAAAAGTTATTGACCTTTGGACTAAAACAACAGAAGATGTAGCTAATGCTCTTATGGCAAGTTTGGATAGTTTTAATCCTATATATATGATGGCTGATTCAGGAGCTAGAGGTTCTAAAAGTCAGATAAAACAATTAGCAGGTATGAGAGGTCTTATGGCTAATCCATCAGGTAAAATTATAGAGTTACCAATAAAAGCTTCTTTTAGGGAAGGCCTAGATGTGTTAGAGTATTTTATATCAACACATGGTGCTAGAAAAGGTAACGCAGATACAGCTTTAAAAACAGCTGACTCAGGATATTTAACTAGAAGACTTGTTGATGTTTCACAGGATGTTATAGTAAGGCAAGAAGATTGTGGAACAGAAGAAGGATATGAAGTATCTGAAATAAAAGAAGGAAATGAAGTAATAGAGCCTTTAGTCGAAAGATTATCAGGTAGATATCCTTCAGAAGATATTATTAATCCTACAACAGGAGAAGTAATAGTAAAAAGAAACACATATATGAATGAAGATATAGCTAAGAAGGTATCAGATGCAGGAATTAAAAAAGTTAAAATAAGATCTGTATTCACTTGTAAATCAAAACATGGTGTTTGTGCTAGATGTTATGGTATGAATATGGCTACATCACAAAAAATTCATATAGGTGAAGCAGTTGGTATTGTTGCTGCTCAAAGTATAGGAGAACCGGGAACTCAGCTTACAATGAGAACATTCCATACAGGTGGTGTTGCTGGAGCTGATATAACTCAAGGTCTTCCAAGGGTTGAAGAGCTTTTCGAAGCTAGAAAACCTAAGGGGTTGGCTATTGTAAGTGAAGTATCAGGAACAGTAAAAATGGAAGAAACTAAGAAAAAAAGAACAATAATAGTTGTAACTGATGACGGCGAAGAAGTTTCCTACGATATTCCATTTGGTTCTAGAATAAAAGTTAAAAATGGAGATATTATATCAGCAGGAGATGAAATAACAGAAGGTTCAATAAATCCACATGATATTTTAAGAATAAAAGGTGTTGACGGAGTTAAAAATTATCTTTTATCAGAAGTTCAAAAAGTTTATAGACTACAAGGTGTTGATATAAATGATAAACATCTTGAAGTAGTTATAAGACAAATGACAAGAAAGATAAAAATTGAAGATTCAGGAGATACAGAATTATTACCTGGAACAATGATAGATGTTTTTGATTTTGAAGAAGCCAATAGAGAAATATTAGAAAAAGGTGGAGAACCAGCAGTAGGTAGAATAGCTTTATTAGGAATAACAAAAGCTGCACTAGCTACAGATTCATTCCTTTCAGCTGCATCATTCCAAGAAACTACAAGAGTTCTTACAGATGCTGCTATCAAAGGAAAAATTGATCCACTGTTAGGCCTAAAAGAAAATGTAATTATTGGTAAGTTAATACCTGCAGGTACAGGTATGACAAGATATAGATCTATTCAAATAAATACTGATGATGAAAATATTGAAGAAGATTCCATGGATTCAATAGAGGTATAGTATATATAAATTTATTGACATTGTACTTTCAAAATGATAAAATACACCTGTTATATGTTTTAATATAGGAAGCAAAGTTATTACTTTGTTTCCTTATTAATGGAATTTAGGGAGGAAGTCAACAATGATTGACAGACTTAAAGGCAATAAAGTTGTAGGGGTTAAACAAACAGTTAAGGCTTTAAAAAACAATACTGTTAAAACTTTATATGTATCTAAGGATGCGGATGAAAGTTTAATAAAACCACTTATAGAATTAGCTGAAGAAAATTCCATAGATATAATAAAGGTTGATACAATGAAAGAACTAGGACGACTTTGTGGTATCGATGTAAGTGCTGCTACAGCGGCATTACTGAAATAAACATTAGCTAATAAGTAGCCAATTTGGCATATTTATAGAATAATTTATTTATCTAATTATGAAGGAGGTGCACGTATGCCAACAATTAGCCAATTAGTAAGAAAAGGCAGAAAGACAATAGCATCAGCATCAGACTCACCAGCATTAAAAGAATGCCCACAAAAAAGAGGAGTTTGTACAGTAGTAAAAACAACAACTCCTAAAAAACCTAACTCAGCCTTAAGAAAAGTTGCTAGGATTAGACTTACAAATGGATATGAAGTTACAGCTTACATACCAGGAGTAGGCCACAACTTACAAGAGCACAGTGTTGTTCTTATAAGAGGTGGAAGAGTTAAGGACTTACCAGGTGTAAGATACCATATCGTAAGAGGGGCATTAGATGCAGCTGGAGTAGCTAACAGAATGCAATCCAGATCAAAATATGGTGCTAAAAAACCAAAGCAAAAATAGTACGCAGTATTTGATGTAATTTTTTAGAATGATAGTGCTATGTCTTCGGCGTTTATATAGATATATAGTTTATATTAATTTGCAGAAGTTCAGAGCGCTTTACGGCTAGGTTATGTCGAGTACCTATGAACTTAAACTTAATGTTAAGGAGGGAAGAAAAGTGCCAAGAAAAGGACATATAGCAAAGAGAGATGTATTACCAGATCCATTATATAACAGTAAGGTTGTTACAAAATTAATAAACAGCATAATGTTAGATGGTAAAAGAGGAGTAGCACAAAAGATATGCTACGATGCTTTTGAAATAATAGCAGAAAAATCAGGTAAGGATGCAATGGAAGTTTTTGAAACTGCCATGAACAACATAATGCCTTTACTTGAAGTAAAAGCAAGAAGAATAGGTGGAGCTACATATCAAGTTCCAATCGAAGTTAGACCAGAAAGAAGACAGACTTTAGGAATTAGATGGATGCTAATTGCCGCTAGAAAAAGAGGCGAAAGAAGCATGAGAGAAAGACTAGCAGGAGAATTGTTAGACGCATCTAATAATACTGGAGCAGCTGTTAAGAAAAGAGAAGACACACACAAAATGGCAGAAGCAAACAAAGCTTTCGCACATTACAGATACTAATACAAAACTGTTTTGGCTGTGCCAAAACAGTTTTGTCAAATTTGAAACGATGGGAGGAAAAGCAATTGGCGAACAAAGAATATCCATTGGCAAAATTTCGTAATATCGGGATTATGGCCCATATAGATGCGGGAAAAACTACAGCAACAGAACGTATATTATTCTATACAGGAAAAACTCATAAAATAGGTGAAACTCATGAGGGTGCAGCTACAATGGACTGGATGGAACAAGAACAAGAAAGAGGTATAACAATTACATCTGCAGCAACAACTTGTTTTTGGAAAGACCATCAAGTAAATATAATAGATACACCAGGACACGTAGATTTTACAGTTGAAGTTGAAAGATCTTTAAGAGTATTAGATGGTGCAGTAACAATATTAGATGCTAAAAGTGGTGTTGAACCACAAACGGAAACAGTGTGGAGACAGGCAGACAATTATAAGGTACCAAGAATGGTATTTATAAATAAAATGGATAAATTAGGGGCAGACTTTTTAATGTCTGTAGGAACACTAAGAGAAAGATTACATGCAAATGCAGTGCCACTTCAATTACCAATAGGTGCAGAAGATTCATTTTCAGGAATTATAGATCTTGTAAAAAATGATGCTGTTATTTACAAAGATGATTTAGGGACTGTAATGGATGAAACAGAAATTCCAGAAGATATGAAAGAAATAGCTGAAGAATACAGAACAATGTTATTAGAAGCTGTTGCAGAAGTAGATGAAGACATAATGATGAAATACTTAGAAGGTGAAGAGATTTCTGTAGAAGAAATAAAAACAGCCTTAAGAAAAGGTGTTTTAGCAAACAAAATAGTTCCAGTTCTTTGTGGATCAGCTTACAAAAATAAGGGTGTTCAATTATTACTAGATGCTATAATTGAATTCATGCCTTCACCATTAGATATAGAAGACGTTAAAGGAACAGAACCTACAACAGGTGAAGAAATGACAAGGCCAGCAGATGCAAAAGCTCCATTAGCAGCATTAGCATTTAAAATAGCCACAGATCCATTCATTGGTAAGTTAGCATTTACTAGAATTTACTCTGGTACAATGAAGAGCGGTACGTATGTATTTAACTCTAACAAAGGCAAGAGAGAGAGAATAGGAAGATTGGTTAAAATGCATGCTAACCACAGAGAAGATGTTGAAGAATTAAAGGCTGGGGAATTAGGAGCTATAGTTGGTCTTAAAGATACAACTACAGGAGATACACTTTGTGATGATGCAGACCCAATTATACTTGAAAACATGGAATTCCCAGAACCAGTTATAGATGTATCAATAGAACCAAAAACAAAAGCTGGTCAAGAAAAGATGGGAATAGCTTTAGCAAAACTTGCAGAAGAAGATCCAACATTTAGAACATATACAAACCAAGAAACAGGTCAAACAATTATAGCTGGTATGGGAGAACTTCATCTTGAAATAATTGTTGATAGACTTATAAGGGAATTTAAAGTTGAATGTAACGTAGGCCAACCACAAGTTGCTTATAAAGAAACTATCAAAAAGCATGTTAAAGCTGAAGGTAAGTTTATAAGACAATCAGGTGGACGTGGACAATACGGACATTGTTGGATTGAAATGATGCCAACTGAAGGAGAATATGAATTCCAAAATGCTGTTGTTGGTGGATCAATACCAAAAGAATACATTCCAGCAATTGACAATGGTATTCAAGAAGCTTCACAAAGCGGTATAATTGCAGGATATCCTGTTATTAACTTTAAAGTTAAATTATTTGATGGATCATACCATGATGTTGACTCATCAGAAATGGCCTTCAAGATTGCAGGTTCTATGGCCTTTAAAAATGCTATGTCAAAAGCAGATGCTGTGTTATTAGAACCTTCAATGAAAGTTGAAGTAGTTGTACCAGAAGAATATATGGGTGATGTAATAGGTGACATCAACTCAAGAAGAGGTAGAATAGAAGGAATGACTCCAAGAGCAGGTGCAGAAGTAATAAGAGCCTTCGTACCACTTTCAGAAATGTTTGGATATGCTACTACATTAAGATCTAAGACTCAAGGTAGAGGAAATTATGTAATGCAATTTGATCATTATGAAGAAGTTCCAAAGAGCATTCAAGATAAAGTAATTGGAGAAAGAAAATAATATAATAAATATATAAACACAAAAAAGGAGGAAATAAAAATGGCAAAAGCAAAATTTGAAAGAAGTAAACCTCATGTAAATATAGGAACAATAGGTCACGTAGACCACGGTAAGACAACATTAACAGCAGCTATTACAACAGTATTAGCACAAAAAGGAGGAGCTTCAGCAACAAAATATGACGAAATAGATAAAGCTCCAGAAGAAAAAGAAAGAGGAATCACAATAAATACATCACACGTAGAGTATGAAACAGCAAACAGACACTACGCACACGTAGACTGCCCAGGACACGCAGACTATGTAAAGAACATGATAACAGGAGCAGCACAAATGGACGGAGCAATCTTAGTTGTATCAGCAGCAGATGGTCCAATGCCACAAACAAGAGAACATATACTACTAGCATCAAGAGTTGGGGTACAATATATAGTAGTATTCTTAAATAAAGCTGACCAAGTAGACGATCCAGAACTAATAGAATTAGTTGAAATGGAAGTAAGAGAATTACTAAATGAATATGGATTCCCAGGAGATGATACTCCAATAGTAGTAGGATCAGCATTAGAAGTATTAGAAAACCAAGACAATGCAGAAAAAACAAAATGCATAGATGAATTAATGGAAGCAATAGATAGCTATATACCAACACCAGAAAGAGCAACAGATCAACCATTCTTAATGCCAGTAGAAGACGTATTTACAATAACAGGAAGAGGAACAGTTGCAACAGGAAGAGTTGAAAGAGGAGTCCTACATACTGGAGATGAAGTAGAATTAATAGGAATGAAACAAGAAGTATCAAAAACAGTATGTACAGGAATAGAAATGTTCAGAAAAATACTTGATGAAGCAATGGCAGGAGACAACATAGGAGCATTATTAAGAGGTATCCAAAGAGACGAAATCCAAAGAGGTCAAGTATTAGCAAAACCAGGTTCAGTAACACCACACAAAAAATTCGTAGGTCAAGTATACGTATTAAAGAAAGAAGAAGGTGGAAGACATACACCATTCTTTAACGGATACAGACCACAATTCTACTTCAGAACAACAGACGTTACAGGATCAATCAACTTACCAGAAGGAGTAGAAATGGTAATGCCTGGAGACCACATAGATATGGCAGTAGAATTAATCACACCAGTAGCAATGCACGAAAACTTAAGATTCGCTATCAGAGAAGGTGGAAGAACAGTAGGTTCAGGAGTTGTTACAACAATATCTGAATAATTTTAAATTTAAATAGTTAGGCTAACATATAAATATATAATATCTAAAAGGAAAGAGGACGCTCTTTCCTTTTATTTATAAAAATAAATTTAATATACAAAGATTTATAAGTATATTTTTGAAAGTTTAAAATTAAAAATACTTGTCAAAATAAAAAAAATAGTGTATACTATAGAAGTTGTAATGTAATAACAGCGATAATTCAAGAGGTTGCCGCACTTACGGGAAATTCTTGATTAAGCAAGCTAAGGTCTAGAACCTAGCGACGGTTATTCTGATAAGCATAATTCCAATGGTGTGTTCATAAAAAAATATGGAACACCCGGAGCAGTTTACAGAATATTTCCGCTGTTGTGCGTAATAAGTGAAACGTACCAGAAAAGGAGGGAACATTAAATGGCAAAACAAAAAATAAGAATAAGATTAAAAGCCTTTGATCATAGTTTATTAGATCAATCAGCTTTAAAAATCGTAGAAACTGCTAAAACAACAGGAGCTAAGGTTGCAGGTCCAGTACCTCTACCAACAGAAAAAGATATTGTTACTATTTTAAGAGCTCCACATAAATACAAGGACGCTAGAGAACAGTTCGAAATAAGAACTCATAAAAGACTAATCGATATAATTAGTCCATCACCAAAAACTGTTGATGCATTAATGAGATTAGATTTACCAGCTGGAGTAGATATAGAAATCAAACTATAATTTATTTAAGTAATAGAGAAATCTATTGCTAACTATTATGATTGCATAAATAGATGTGATCCGCTAATATGTTGAGGAGGTGCAAAGAAATGAAAAAAGCTATATTAGGTAAAAAGCTTGGTATGACTCAAATATTTAATGAAAATGGTAAAGTTATACCAGTTACTGTAATAGAAGCAGGTCCATGCACAGTTATACAAAAGAAAACTGTAGAAAAGGACGGCTACGAAGCAATACAAGTTGCTTTCGGTGATATAAGAGAAAAATTAAGAAACAAACCAATAAAAGGACACTTTGCAAAAGCAGGTGTTTCAGTTAAAAGACATATAAAAGAATTTAAATTAGAAGATTCAAATAGCTTAGAAATAGGTCAAGAAATAAAAGCAGATGTTTTTGAAGCTGGAGAAAGAGTTGATATATCAGGAGTTTCAAAAGGTAAGGGATTCCAAGGAACAATCAGAAGATGGAATGCTCACAGGGGACCAATGAGTCACGGTTCAAAATTCCATAGAGCGGTTGGTTCAATGGGTGCTTCTTCAGATCCATCAAGAACATTTAAAAACAAGAGAATGCCAGGACATATGGGTAATGTTAATACAACAGTTTTAAACCTTGAAGTTGTTAGAATAATACCTGAAAAAAATCTAATATTAATAAAAGGCGGAGTACCAGGACCAAATAAAGGTTTAGTACAAATAAGAAATACAGTTAAGGCTTAATTTAAATAGAAAGGAGGATGCAGAATGCCTAAAGTAGATTTATTTAACCAAAACGGAGAAAAAGTTGGAGATTTACAATTAGCAGATAGCGTATTTGGTGTAGAGGTAAATACATATGCTATGCATCAAGTAGTAAAAGCATTGCTAGCAAATAAAAGACAAGGAACTCAATCAGCTAAAACAAGAGCTGAAGTTTCAGGAGGCGGAATAAAGCCTTGGAGACAAAAGGGAACAGGTAGAGCAAGACAAGGTTCAATAAGAGCACCACAATGGATACATGGTGGAGTTGTTTTTGCACCAAAGCCAAGAGACTACAGAATGTCAATCCCTAAATCAATGAAGAAAGTTGCTATAAAGTCAGCATTAACTTCAAAAGTTAATGAAAACTTAATGGTAGTTGTTGATGAAATAAAATTAGAAACACCAAAAACTAAAGAAGTAGTTAAAATGCTTAATTCATTTAATGCAAAGAAAACTTTAATTATAACAAATAATGCTGAAGAAAATGTTTATAAATCAGCAAGAAACATTGAAGGAGTACAGATTATTCCGGTAAACAACATTAACGTATATGATGTATTAAAATATGATAAAGTTGTTATAACTAAGGATGCTGTATCCAAAATTGAGGAGGTGTATGCATAATGAAGCTAACTAACTACGATATAATAAGAAGACCTCTTATTACTGAAAAAACAATGGCTTCAATGGCTGATAAAAAGTACACCTTTGTAGTAGATATACATGCTAACAAATCTCAAATTAAAAATGCTATTGAAACAATATTTGACGTTAAAGTTGAAGATGTTAAAACAGCTAGAATTATGGGAAAAACTAAAAGAGTTGGTGTTCATATAGGAAAAAGACCAGATTATAAAAAAGCTATTGTTAAGTTAACAGAAGATAGTAAAACAATTGAATTCTTCGAAGGACTATAAACAATAAAGCCGTTATTGGCGAGAGCCAGATAAGCTAAAGAAGGAGGGAAACAAATGGCTGTTAAAGGTTTTAGACCTACCACTCCTACAAGAAGAGAAATGACTATGTGTACTTTTGAAGAAATAACAACAAGCACACCGGAAAAATCACTTCTTGTTTCATTAAAGAAAAGTGGTGGAAGAAACGCAAATGGTAAAATAACAGTTCGTCATATTGGTGGCGGAGCTAAAAGAAAATATAGAATAATAGACTTTAAGAGAAATAAAGACAATATCCCAGCTAAAGTTGTTAGTATAGAATATGATCCAAATAGAACAGCGTTTATAGCACTTGTAGTGTATGCTGATGGTGAAAAGAGATATATAATAGCACCAGTTGGATTAAAAGTTGGGGATACAGTGGTATCAGGCCCAGAATCAGATATAAAAGTAGGTAACTGCTTACCTATAAGAAATATACCAGTAGGTACAGTTATTCATAATATAGAGTTAGCAGCTGGAAAAGGAGCACAACTTGTTAGATCAGCAGGTAACTCAGCGCAACTTATGGCTAAAGAAGGAGATTATTCTCAAGTAAGATTACCTAGTGGAGAAGTTAGATATATAAGAGTTGAATGTAGAGCAACTATAGGTGTTGTATCTAACCAAACAAGCGAAATTGTTAACATAGGTAAAGCAGGAAGAAAGAGACACATGGGAGTAAGACCTACAGTAAGAGGTTCTGTAATGAACCCTAATGACCATCCACACGGTGGTGGTGAAGGTAGATCTCCTATCGGACATCCAAGTCCACGTACTCCATGGGGTAAACCAGCACTTGGATACAAAACAAGAAAGAATAAGAAATATTCTGATAGATTTATTGTTAAGAGAAGACATGATAAATAGATTTGAAGAGAATATTAATATTCTCTTCAATCTTGTAATCATATGATTGTGCGAAGGGAGGCAAATATAGTGAGTAGATCAGTTAAAAAAGGACCATATATTCAAGAGGTACTTTTAAAAAGAATAAACGAAATGAACAAAAATGGAGAAAAGAAAGTTTTAAAGACTTGGTCAAGAAGTTCAACAGTATTCCCACAAATGATCGGCCATACTATTGCTGTTCATGATGGAAGAAAACATGTTCCTGTTTACATAACTGAAGACATGGTAGGTCATAAGTTAGGAGAGTTTGTTCTTACTAGAACTTACAGAGGACATGATGACAAGTCAGAAAAATCATCTCGTTTAAGATAAGCTGGAAGGAGGTAAAATTCAATGGAAGCTAAGGCTATAGTTAGATATGTAAGAATGTCTCCAAGCAAGATTGGAGTTGTTCTTGACTTAGTAAGAGGTAAAGATGTTAATGAAGCATTTGCTATATTAAAATATACTCCAAAGGATGCAGCGGAAGTAATTTATAAAGCTTTAAAATCAGCTGTTGCAAATGCAGAAAACAATTTAAATTTAGATGTTAATAGTTTATATATATCAGAAGCACATGTAGGTCAAGGACCAACATTAAAAAGATATCAACCACATGCTCAAGGTAGAGCGTTTAGAATAAGAAAGAGAACAAGTCATTTAACTTTAGTTGTTAAAGAAAGAGTTTAAGAAGAGGAGGGAATTCGATGGGTCAAAAAGTACATCCACACGGCTTAAGAGTCGGCGTAATTAAAGAATGGGATGCTAAATGGTATGCTGATAAGAAAAATTTTGCTGACAACCTAGTAGAAGACCACAAAATAAGAAATTTTGTTAAAAAAAATTCTTATGCAGCTGGTGTGTCAAGAATAGAAATTGAAAGAGCAGCAAAAAGAATAAAATTAAATATATATACTGCTAAACCAGGTATGATTATAGGAAAAGGTGGTCAAGGAATTGAATCACTAAAAAACAAACTTCAAAAAATCGTTTCAAACAAAAATATTTTAATTAATATAGTAGAAGTAAAAAGACCTGAAGCAGATGCTCAATTAATAGCTGAAAATATAGCTCAACAATTAGAAAAAAGAATAGCTTTCAGAAGAGCTATGAAACAATCTATACAAAGAGCAATGAGATCAGGTGTTAAAGGTATAAAAACAGCTTGCTCAGGAAGACTTGCTGGAGCAGAAATAGCTAGAACAGAACACTATAATGAGGGAACAATTCCACTACAAACTTTAAGAGCAGATATTGATTATGGATTTGCTGAAGCTGATACTACTTATGGTAAAATCGGTGTTAAAGTTTGGGTGTATAAAGGAGAAGTTCTTCCAGCTAGAAAGAATATAAATGAAAAGGAAGAAGCTAACGCATAAGGAAGGAGGAATAACATATGTTAATGCCTAAAAGAGTTAAGCGTCGTAAAGTACAACGTGGCAGAATGAAGGGTAAAGCTACAAGAGGTAACTTCATAGCATACGGTGATTTCGGAATACAAGCAACTGAATGTGGTTGGATTACAAGCAACCAAATAGAAGCTGCCAGAATAGCTATCAACAGATACGTTAAAAGAGGAGGAAAGGTTTGGATAAAAATCTTCCCAGATAAGCCTGTAACAGAAAAGCCAGCAGAAACACGTATGGGTTCTGGTAAAGGTTCACCAGAATACTGGGTAGCTGTTGTAAAACCAGGTAGAGTTTTATTTGAAATCTCTGGTGTAAGTGAAACAGTTGCAAGAGAAGCTATGAGACTTGCTTCACACAAACTACCAGTTAAAACTAAGTTTGTAACAAGAAGAGATTTTGAAGAAATGGGTGGTGAAGTAAATGAAGGCTAGAGAATTACAAGAATTAAGAAAAAGCAGCCCACAAGAGTTACAATCAAAGTTAAATGATCTAAAAGCGGAATTATTCAATTTAAGATTTCAATTAGCTACAGGTCAGTTAGAAAACCCAATGAGAATTAGAGAAGTAAAAAAATCAATAGCTCAAATTAAAACTATCTTAAGAGAAGAAGAGATAAGAGCATATCAACAGTAAAACTGAAGGGAGGTAAATCCTGTGGAAAGATCAAATAGAAAGACAAGAATCGGTAGAGTAGTTTCAAATAAAATGGATAAGACAATAGTAGTTGCAGTAGAGACAAAGGTTCGTCATCCATTATATGGTAAAATAATGAACAGAACTACTAAGTTTAAAGCTCATGATGAAAATAATGCAGCTAATATAAATGATAAAGTATTAATAATGGAAACAAGACCATTATCAAAACAAAAAAGATGGAGACTTGTTGAAGTAGTAGAAAAAGCTAAATAGTTTGTAGCAAAAAGCCGAAAGGAGGGTATTTTACATGATTCAGCAACAAACAAGATTAAAGGTAGCAGATAATTCCGGAGCAAAGGAAATTATGTGTATAAGAGTTTTAGGTGGTTCCCACAGAAAATGGGGAAATATCGGAGATGTAATAGTTGCTAGTGTTAAAAGTGCAACACCAGGCGGTGTTGTTAAAAAAGGTGAAGTTGTAAAGGCTGTTATAGTAAGATCAGTTAAAGGATTAAGAAGAGCAGATGGTTCTTACATAAAATTTGATGAAAATGCAGCAGTTATAATAAAAGATGATAAAAACCCAAAAGGAACTCGTATTTTTGGACCAGTTGCAAGGGAGCTAAGAGATAAAGAGTTCAATAAAATACTATCATTAGCACCTGAAGTTTTATAATAATACAAGGAGGTGGCTAAATAATGAGCAAAATACATGTAAGAAAAAAAGATACAGTTGTTGTTATATCTGGTAAAGATAAAAGCAAAATTGGAGAAGTTTTATCTGTATTACCTAAAAAAGGTAAAGTGATAGTTAAAGATGTAAATGTAGTAACTAAACATCAAAAACCAAATAGGGAAAATATGCAGGGTGGAATAATACATAAAGAAGCCCCAATATTTAGTTCAAAAGTAATGCTATATTGTGATAAATGCAAATCAGCTACTAGAATCAGTAATAAGATTTTAGAAGATGGAACAAAAGTAAGAGTATGCAAAAAGTGCGGAGAAACATTTTAATTCTTGAAAGGAGGTATAAAGGATGATGCCAAGATTACAAGAAAAGTATGAAAAAGAAGTAGTATCAGCTTTAATGGATAAGTTCGGATATAAAAATATAATGGAAGTGCCAAAACTTGAAAAAATAGTTATCAATATGGGTGTTGGTGAAGCTAAAGAGAATCAAAAGTCTCTTGAAGCGGCAGTAGAAGATTTAGCTAAAATAACTGGTCAAAAACCAATATTAACTAAAGCTAAAAAATCAGTAGCTAATTTTAAAATAAGAGAAGATATGCCACTAGGTTGTAAGGTTACATTAAGAAAACAAAACATGTATGAATTTGCAGATAAGTTAATAAATGTGGCTTTACCTAGAGTTAGAGATTTCAGCGGAGTTTCAAGTAAATCATTTGATGGAAGAGGAAACTATGCTATAGGAATAAAAGAACAATTAATATTCCCAGAAATAGAATTTGATAAGATTGATAAAATTAGAGGTATGGATATAATTTTTGTAACAACTGCAAAGACTGACGAGGAAGCAAGAGAACTATTAAGATTCCTTGGAATGCCATTTGCTCGTTAATTAAGGAGGGAAATCTATGGCACGTAAAGCTTTAATAGAAAAATGGAATAAAACACCAAAACATTCAACTAGAGCTTATACAAGATGCAGAATTTGTGGAAGACCACATGCGGTATTAAAGAAATACGGTATCTGTCGTATATGTTTTAGAGAGCTTGCTTACAAAGGTGAAATACCTGGATGCAAAAAAGCCAGCTGGTAATATTCGAAAAGCGAAAGGAGGCAAAATAAATGGTAATGTCTGATCCAATAGCAGATTTATTAACACGTATAAGAAACGCAAATGTAGTTAGACATGAAGTAGTAGAAGTTCCTTCATCTAACATAAAAAAAGCTATAGCAAATATAATGCTTACAGAAGGTTATATAAGAGATTTAGAAGAATATAGAGATGGTTCTGTAGATATGCTAAGAATCACAATGAAATACGGACAAAACAAAGAAAGAATAATAACTGGTCTTAAAAGAATATCAAAACCAGGTTTAAGAGTTTATTGTAGAAAAGATGAAACTCCTAAAGTTTTAAACGGTCTAGGAGTAGCTGTAGTTTCTACTTCTAAAGGAATTGTTACAGATAGAGAAGCAAGAAAATTAGGCGTTGGCGGAGAAGTACTTTGCTACATATGGTAATTGGAGAATAGGAGGTGCAATAAATGTCAAGAGTAGGAAAACTTCCAGTAGCTATCCCTAATGGAGTAACTGTTACAGTAACACCAGATAACGTTGTTACTGTAAAAGGACCAAAGGGAGAGTTAGTAAAAGCTATGAGTAACAAAATAAACATAGCTGTAGAAGATAATTCAGTAGTTGTAACTAGAGATAATGATCATAAAGATGTAAGAGCTCTTCATGGCTTAACAAGAGCTTTAGTAAACAACATGGTAACAGGAGTTAATGAAGGATACGTTAAAACATTAGAATTAATAGGTGTTGGTTACAGAGCACAATTACAAGGAAAGAAATTAGTACTTAGCCTTGGATTCTCACATCCAGTTGAAATGGAAGCAGTTTCAGGTGTAGAATTTGAAGTTGAAGGTGGAACTAAGGTAAAAGTTAAAGGTATAGATAAAGAATTAGTGGGTGCTGTAGCAGCAGACATAAGAAAATGGAGAAAACCTGAACCTTACAAAGGAAAAGGAATTAAATACGAAAATGAAGTTATAAGACGTAAGGAAGGTAAGACTGGTAAGAAATAACGGAAAGGAGTGAAACCTATGTTTAAGAAGAATGATAGATCTCAATCAAGAACAAGACGTCATATGAGAGTTCGTAAAAAGATTTTCGGAACAGCTGAACGTCCAAGACTATCAGTATATAGAAGTGAAAAACATATATATGCTCAATTAATAGATGATGTAGAAGGAAAGACATTAGTTGCTGCATCAAGTTCAGAAAAAGGATTCGATGGTGTAGGAAGCAACAAAGAAGGCGCTAAATTAGTTGGAAAAATGGTAGCTGAGAAAGCGTTAGAAAAGGGATTAAAAAAAGTTGTATTTGACAGAGGCGGATTCATATATCACGGAAGAATTAAAGAACTTGCAGAAGGTGCAAGAGAAGCAGGTCTTGATTTTTAAAAAAAGGAGGGAAATAAATGAGAATTGATCCTAGCACTTTAAATTTAAAAGAAAAAGTTGTTCATATAAACAGAGTTGCTAAAGTTGTTAAAGGCGGTAGAAACTTTAGATTTAGCGTACTAGTTGTTGTTGGAGACGAAGCAGGACACGTTGGCGTTGGTACAGGAAAATCTATAGAAATACCTGAAGCAATAAGAAAAGCAATAGAAGATGCTAAAAAGAACATAGTTGAAGTTAAAACAGTAGGAACTACTGTACCACATGATATAATCGGAAAGTTCGGTAAGGGAGAAGTTCTTATAATGACAGCTAAAGAAGGTACAGGAGTTATAGCAGGTGGTCCTGTTAGAGCCGTACTTGAACTTGCTGGATTAAAGGACGTTAGAGCTAAATCAAAAGGTTCTAACAACCCAACAAATATGGTTAATGCTACAATAGATGGATTAGCAAGATTAAGAACAGTTGAAGATATAGCTAAACTTAGAGGTAAGACTGTAGAAGAGATTTTAGGTTAGGAGGTAACTGGCCGTGGCTAAGGTTAAAATAACATTAGTTAAGAGCTTAATAGGTAGAAAAAAAGATCAGATAGCTACTGTTAATGCTCTTGGACTAAAAAAGATTGGTAACATAGTTGAACATGAGGAAACTCCTCAAATAAGTGGAATGATAAAAAAGGTAAGTTACTTATTAAAAGTAGAAGAAGCATAGTAAGAGGAGGTGTAATTATATGAAACTTCACGAATTGAAAGCAGCTGAAGGTGCAAATAAAGCATCAAAAAGAGTAGGTAGAGGAACAGGTTCTGGATTAGGCAAAACAAGCGGAAGAGGTCAAAACGGGCAAAACTCTAGAAGCGGTGGTGGAGTAAGACCAGGCTTTGAAGGTGGTCAAATGCCGTTATATAGAAGACTTCCAAAAAGAGGTTTCAAAAATATATTCGCTAAAGAATATGCAGCAATAAATCTTGATAGATTAAATTGTTTTGAAGATGGAACAGTTGTAACTCCAGAACTTCTAGTTGAAAAAAGAGTAGTAAAAAAAGTTAAAGACGGAGTTAAAATTTTAGGAAATGGTAATATAGAAAAAAAATTAACTGTTAAAGCAGCAAAATTCTCTAAATCAGCTATTGAAAAGATCGAAGCAGCAGGAGGAAAAGTTGAGGTGATATAAATGCTATCAACCCTACGTAATGCTTGGAAAGTTCCCGATTTAAGGAAAAGATTAATTTTTACTTTATTTATGATAGCAATTTTCAGGATGGGAAACTATATCCCAGTTCCTGGAATTGATACATCTAAATTAGCTAACCTCACGCAAAATGGATCATTATTTGGATTTTATGATTTAATATCTGGAGGAGCTTTTAGCAGGTTTAGTATATTTGCTATGGGTGTTGTACCGTATATTAACTCTTCAATTATAATGCAGTTACTTACAATTGCGTTACCTTCTTTGGAAAGTCTTTCAAAAGAGGGAGAAGAGGGAAGAAAAAAAATTCAACAATATACTAGGTATGGTGCAGTTATACTTGCGGTTATTCAAGCATTCAGTACATATGCGATAATTGCTCGTGCTGGGGCACTTAGAGATGGATCAAAGTTAAATTTATTCATAATTATAATAACAGTGACTACTGCATCAACCTTTTTAATGTGGTTCGGTGATAAAATAACAGAAAAAGGTATAGGTAACGGAATATCATTAATAATATTTGTTAACATAGTATCTAGATTTCCATCAACTATATATAGTATAGTAGGACTTCAAAAGGCTGAAACAGTAAATTTTGTGGAAGTTATAGTGTTTATAGTAATAGCCTTAGCATTGTTCTTATTAGTTGTAATAATGAATTTAGGTGAGAGAAGAATACCTGTCCAATATGCTGGAAGAGCAGTAGGAAATAAAATTTATAAAGGTCAATCTACACACATACCAATAAATGTTAATTCTTCTGCGGTTATAGGTATTATATTTGCTATATCAGTAATGCAATTTCCAATTACTATTGGTCAATTTTGGCCAGAATCGGCTTTTTATAAGTTTATTACCTTAAATCAATATAGCCCTTTTAGAGATAAAAGTATTGCTTATATTGTGTTATATTTTCTATTAACAGTATTCTTTACTTGGTTTTATACAGTGGTAACTTTTAAACCTGATGAAATGGCAGAAAATATGCATAAGTCATCTGGATTTATACCAGGAATAAGACCAGGGGAGCCTACAGCAGAATATATAGAAAGAGTAATAACAAAGAGTTCTATAATTGGGGGAACTTTTGCAGCTATTATAGCAGTATTCCCAATAATTATGGCAGCATATAGTAAATTCCAAGGTATATCCTTTGGGGGAACAAGTATGCTAATTATGGTTGGATTTGCATTGGATACTATAAGACAAATAGAATCTCAATTAGTTATGCGTCACTATCAAGGTTTCTTAAAATAAAAATGTTTTGGAGATGATTATGGATGCGTATAATTTTGTTAGGTCCTCCAGGAGCAGGTAAAGGAACTCAAGCAAAATTAATAAGTGAAGAATTTTCTATTCCTCATATATCAACAGGTGATATATTTAGGGCAAACATAAAGGAGAAAACTCCTTTAGGAATAGAAGCAAAAAGATATATAGATAATGGTCAATTAGTACCAGATGAGGTAACTATAGGAATAGTTAAAGATAGATTAACAAAAGATGATTGTGATAATGGTTTCCTTTTAGATGGTTTTCCAAGAACAGTTGCTCAAGCAGAAGCTTTAGATGAATTTCTAAAGGGTAT
Source organism: Clostridium botulinum (assembly GCF_001276985.1). Lineage (GTDB taxonomy): Bacteria > Bacillota > Clostridia > Clostridiales > Clostridiaceae > Clostridium_F > Clostridium_F botulinum. The sequence continues at coordinate 249,409 of NZ_LHUL01000011.1, read as the reverse complement.
AAATAAGGAGCTAGATGTAGCACTATTAATTAAAGTGCCTGAAGAATTTATCTTGGAAAGAATGACTGGTAGAAGAGTTTGCACATCTTGTGGTGCAAGTTATCACATAAGATTTAATCCTCCTAAAATAGAAGGAAAATGTGATATATGTGATAATGAATTAATTCAAAGAAAAGATGATACAGAAGCAACAGTAAAAGAAAGATTAGAAGTTTACAGCAAACAAACTTATCCGCTTATAAATTATTATAAAGACAATGGTATAATCTCAGAGGTTAATGGGACTGAATCAATTAATGAGGTATTTGGAAATATTTCAAATATCTTAGGGAGAGATAAATAATGATAATAATAAAAACCGATTCTGAAATAGAATATATGGTAAAAGCAGGAAAAGTTGTTGCTGAGGCCTTAGACACTTTAGAAAAACATGTGAAGCCAGGAATAAGCACTGGAGAGTTAGATAGAATCGCAGAAGAGATTATATTAGGCAAAAATGCCAAACCATCTTTTAAGGGATACTATGGTTTCCCAGCTTCTATATGTGCATCTGTGAATAATGAAGTAGTTCATGGAATACCAAATAAAGATAGAATTTTAAATGAAGGAGACATAATTAGTATAGATTGTGGAGCCATTTTAAATGGATATCAGGGCGATGCAGCAAGAACATTTCCAGTAGGGAATGTTTCAGAAGAAGCTGCTAAGCTAATAGAGGTCACAAAAAATAGTTTTTTTAAAGGTATAGAAAAAGCTAAAGTTGGCAATAGATTAACTGATATATCTGCAGCTATTCAAGAATATGTTGAAAGTTATGGACTTTCTATTGTAAGGGACTATGTAGGTCATGGCATAGGAAAAAACATGCATGAAGATCCAGAAATCCCTAACTTTGGTAGACCAGGAAGGGGACCTAAATTATCAAAAGGAATGTGTTTAGCTATTGAGCCTATGGTTAATATAGGGGACTTCAATGTAAAAGTTGAACCAAATAAATGGACTGTAGTTACTGTAGATGGTAGTTTATCTGCTCATTATGAAAATACTGTGGCTATACTAGATGATGGACCCAAAATAACCACTTTGATTTAATAGAGGTGAATATATTGGCTAAAGAGTGCCAGATTGGTAGATTGGTTTTATCGAAAGCAGGTAGAGATAAAGATAATAGTTTCATTATAATAGATATACTAGATGATAATTATGTGTATATATGTGATGGAGATATTCATACTTTAGATAAACCTAAAAAGAAAAAAATTAAACATTTGATATTTACCAATATTATTTGTGAAGATATAATAAATCTAAAGGCAACAAGTAACAACATTAAAAATTCTGTAATAAAAAAATTTATGCAGTCTCATCAAGTTAATAAGGAGGTTTGAATACCTTATGTCAAAAGATGATGTAATTGAAATGCAAGGTACTGTTTTAGAATCTCTACCTAATGCTATGTTTGAAGTAGAATTAGAAAGCGGTCATAAAATAATTGCACATATATCAGGAAAATTAAGAATGAATTTCATAAGAATTTTACCAGGTGATAAAGTAACTGTAGAACTTTCTCCATACGATTTAACCAGAGGAAGAATAACCTGGAGAGCCAAATAATAAGGAGGGGTTATTGATGAAAGTAAGACCATCAGTTAAACCTATATGCGAAAAATGCAAGGTTATAAGAAGAAAAGGTAAAGTAATGGTTATTTGTGAAAATCCTAAGCATAAACAAAAACAAGGCTAATAAATGGTTTTAGGAGCGGCTGACTATGATATTAAAAATTTATCATTGGCCTAAAACTTTAATATAAATATAAATTAATTAATAAGTAGGTATTCAGGAGGTGTAAACTTTAATGGCAAGAATTTCAGGTATAGACCTACCAAAAGAAAAAAGAGTAGAAATCGGTCTAACATATATATACGGAATTGGCTTACCAACTTCTCAAGAAATATTAAAAGCTACTGGAGTAAATCCAGATACAAGAGTTAAAGACTTATCAGAAGAAGAAGTTAATGCAATCAGAGATTACGTTAACAAGAATGTAAAAGTTGAAGGTGACTTAAGAAGAGAAATTAAACTTAACATAAAGAGATTAGTTGAAATTGGATCTTATAGAGGAATAAGACATAGAAGAAATCTTCCAGTTAGAGGTCAAAAGACTAAAACTAACGCTAGAACAAGAAAAGGTCCAAAGAGAGCTATAGGTGGAAAGAAGAAAAAATAAGGTAAGGAGGGAAAAGCATGGCAGCAGGAATGAAAGGTAAAAGAAGTAGAAGAAGAAAAGAAAGAAAAAATGTTGAACATGGTTGTGCACATATAAAATCAACTTTCAACAATTCAATAGTTACAATTACTGACAGTGTTGGTAATACTTTATCTTGGGCAAGTGCAGGTGGATTAGGTTTTAGAGGTTCAAGAAAAAGCACACCATTTGCAGCACAAATGGCTGCAGAAACAGCAGCTAAAGCGGCTATGGAACATGGATTAAAAAGCATAGAAGTTTATGTAAAAGGACCGGGCTCAGGAAGAGAAGCTGCTATAAGATCTTTACAAGCAGCAGGTCTAGAAGTTACTTTAATAAAGGATGTAACTCCAATACCACATAATGGTTGTAGACCACCAAAGAGAAGAAGAGTATAGTAATATAATATAGTAATAGGAGGTGTAAAATTTAATGGCTAGATATACTGGAGCAACTTGCAGACTTTGCAGAAGAGAAGGATTAAAACTATTCCTTAAGGGAGATAGATGTTATACAGATAAATGCGCATTCGCTAGAAGAGGATACGCACCAGGACAACATGGTCAAAGTAGAAAAAAAGTATCTAACTATGGATTACAATTAAGAGAAAAACAAAAAGCTAAGAGAATTTATGGTATCTTAGAACGTCAATTTAGAGGATATTATGAAGAAGCTGATAGAAGAAGAGGAATAACAGGTGAGAACTTGTTAAGACTTTTAGAAATGAGATTAGACAATGTAGTATATAGATTAGGATATGGTAACTCAAGAACAGAAGCTAGACAATTAGTTACTCACGGACATTTCTTAGTTAATGGTAAAAAGGTAGATATACCATCATACCAAGTTTCAGCTAATGATGTTATAACAGTATGTGATAAGAGTAAAGCAACAGAAAAATTTAAGACTTTTGCAGAAAACCCAAAAACATTACCTGCATGGTTATCAGGAAATGTTGAAGGATTTGAAGGAAAAGTAGAAAGACAACCAGCAAGAGAAGATATAGATGTACCTGTTAACGAAACATTAATCGTTGAGTTATACAGCAAATAATAAATAATTTAATTTAGATCAGTTGCCCTCAAAAAGTATAAATATTAATAAATGAGGAGGGTTAAGAATGTTAGAAATAGAAAAGCCAAAAATAGAATGTGTTGAAAATGCTGAAGATGGTTCTTATGGTAAATTTGTCATTGAACCATTAGAAAGAGGTTATGGAATAACTCTTGGTAATGCTTTAAGAAGAATTCTTTTATCGTCATTACCTGGAGTTGCTGCAGACCATATAAAAATTGACAGTGTTCTTCATGAGTTTTCAACAGTACAAGGTGTAAAAGAGGATGTTACAGAATTAATTCTTAACATCAAATGTTTAGCACTTACTATGAATGGAGAAGGTCCAAAAACTATATATATAGATGAAGTAGGACCTAAAGAAGTTACAGCAGCTGATATCAAAACAGACGGAGATGTTGAAGTAATAAACAAAGATTTACATATAGCAACCCTTGACGAAAATGGTAAGATGTATATGGAAATCAACGTTAATCGTGGTAGGGGCTATGTAACTCAAAACAAGAATAAAACTAAGGATATGCCAATAGGAAGTATAGCAGTAGATTCAATTTATACACCTGTTAAAAGAGTTAACTTTTCCGTTGAAAATACTAGAGTTGGTCAAATAACAGACTATGATAAATTGACTATAGAAGTTTGGACTAATGGAACTATAAGACCAGAAGAAGCTGTAAGTTTATCAGCTAAAATTCTTATAGAGCACTTTAAGTTATTTATGACTTTAACTGACCATGCAGATGATATGGAAATCATGGTTGAAAAAGAAGAAGATAAGAAAGAAAAGGTTCTAGAAATGACAATTGAAGAACTAGATCTTTCAGTAAGAAGTTATAACTGCTTAAAAAGAGCTGGAATAAATACAGTTCAAGAACTATGCGAAAGAAGCATGGATGATATGATGAAAGTTAGAAACCTTGGTAAAAAGTCCTTAGAAGAAGTAGAACAAAAGTTAGAAGCTTTAGGATTAGGCTTAAGAAAAAGTGAAGATTAGTAAAGTTAATATAGGCAGTTTAAGGTAAGGAGGTATAGGAGAGATGGCAGGATATCGTAAATTAGGTCGTCCAACTGATCAACGTAAAGCAATGCTTAGAAATCTTGTAACTAGTTTTTTAAAGCATGGTAAAATAGAAACTACAGAAACTAGAGCTAAAGAAACTAGAAGTATTGCTGAAAAAATGATAACCCTTGCAAAGAGAGGAGATCTTCATGCAAGAAGACAAGTACTTTCTTTTGTAACAGAAGAAACAGTAGTACAAAGACTATTTGAAGAAATAGCTCCTAAGTATGCTGAAAGAAATGGTGGATATACAAGAATATATAAAGTTGGCCCAAGAAGAGGCGACGGAGCTGAAGTAGTTATACTAGAATTAGTATAATTCTTTGGGGATTAAGTATAAAGTTAACTTAGTCCCCATTTTGCTATAATATAAACTTTAATTTATAGCTTCATATTTGAGGTGTTTGGTATGAATGAGATGATTAAGTGCAATAATGTTACATATAAGTATGAATCTAATAAAGAGTATGAAAGTACTCAAAAGATTGCGTTAGATAAAGTTAATTTAACTATCAAAAAAGGTGATTTTGTAGTTATTTTAGGTAGAAATGGTTCAGGGAAGTCAACTATAGCTAAGCATATGAATTCTCTTTTAATACCTTCAGAAGGTAAAGTGTATGTGGACAATTTGGATACTGAAAATTTAGAAAATACATGGGACATAAGAAATAAAGCAGGCATGGTTTTTCAAAATCCCGATAATCAAATTGTGGCTACTATAGTAGAAGAGGATGTAGCTTTTGGCCCAGAAAATTTAGGAATTCCTCAAGAACAAATAAGATCTAGAGTGGATGAATCACTTAAAAAAGTAAATATGTATGATTATAGAAGACATGCACCACATTTACTATCTGGAGGACAAAAGCAAAGAGTAGCTATTGCAGGTGTATTAGCTATGAGGCCAGAATGTATTATATTTGATGAACCTACAGCTATGTTAGATCCTTCAGGAAGATTAGAAGTAGTGAATACCATTAAAGAAATAAATAAAAAATATGGTATAACAATAGTTCTTATAACTCATTTTATGGAGGAAGCAGTAGAAGCAGATAAAGTTATAGTAATGGATTCTGCTAAAGTAATAAAAGAAGGAACTCCTAAGGAAATATTTAAAGAAGTAGAAATGATGAAAAAAATAGGGTTAGATGTACCTCAAATGACGGAAATAGCCCATTACTTAAGACAACACAATGTGGAAATACCATCAGATATATTAACTATAGATGAAATGGTGGATGAATTATGTCAATTAAAATAGAAAATTTAACACATGTATATATGGAAGGAACACCTTTTGAGAAAAAGGCAATAGATAATATAAATATAACAATAGAAAATGGAGAATTTGTTGCTTTAATTGGGCATACTGGTTCAGGTAAGTCTACATTAATTCAACATATAAATGGGTTGCTAAAACCTAAATCAGGAAATATTATAATAGATAATGTAAATATAGCAGATAAAGGGGTAAAATTAAGTTCTATAAGAAAAAAAGTTGGACTTGTATTTCAATACCCTGAGTATCAACTATTTGAAGAAACGATAGAGAAAGATATTGCTTTTGGACCTATTAATTTAGGTTTAAATCAAGAAGAAATTTTGAATAGAGTAAAAAGAGCAATGAATATAGTAGGATTAGATTATGAAGTGTATAAAGATAAATCTCCATTTGAATTAAGTGGAGGTCAAAAGAGAAGAGTAGCCATAGCAGGAGTAGTAGCTATGGAACCTAAAATATTAATATTAGATGAACCTACAGCGGGTTTAGACCCTAAAGCCAGAGATGATATATATAGTAAAATTCAAGCATTAAGAAAAGAATATAATATGACTATAATTCTTGTTTCACATAGCATGGAGGATGTTGCTAAGTTTGCGGATAAAATATTAGTTATGCATAAAGGAAGATGTGTACTACAAGGAGAGCCTTGTGAAGTATTTAAAGAGATTGATGCTCTTGAAAGTATAGGATTAGCAGCACCAGAGGTTACCTATTTAGTACAAAAATTAAGAAAAAAAGGTTTTAATTTACCAGATAATATTTATACTATAGAAAAAGCTAAAAAAGAATTATTAAAATCACTTAAAAGTGAGGGAATTATTAAATGATAAAGGATATAACAATAGGACAATATATACCAGGAGATTCTTTTGTGCATAAGTTAGATCCAAGAGTTAAGATAATCATATCCCTTATATATATAATTGACCTTTTTATAGTTAACAATTTTAAAGGGTATATATTTATAGTGCTATTTACTTTAGCAGCTATATTAATTTCACAAATAAAATTTAAGTATATATATAAGGGGCTTAAACCTATACTTATATTAGTGATAATTACAGCCGTTTTAAATCTATTTCTAACACCAGGAGATACCTTATTGTTTAAGTGGAAATTTATTACTATATATAAGGAAGGATTAAGGTTAGCTATATTTATGGTTCTAAGATTAGTATTTTTAATAATAGGAACATCATTATTAACGCTAACAACTTCTCCTATAGAACTTACGGATGGAATAGAAAAATTACTAAATCCATTAAGAAAAATAGGAGTTCCGGCTCATGAACTTGCTATGATGATGACTATAGCTCTAAGATTTATACCAACACTTATGGATGAAACTGATAAAATTATGAAAGCACAAATGGCTAGAGGTGCAGATTTTGAATCAGGTAATTTAATACAAAGAGCTAAAAATTTAATACCTCTACTAGTGCCACTTTTTATTAGTTCATTTAGGCGAGCAGATGAACTAGCTATGGCCATGGAAGCAAGATGTTATAGGGGAGGAGAAGGAAGAACTAGAATGAAAGAACTTTCTCTTTCGTCAAGAGATTTTGTAGCAGCAGCATTTACTTCTATTTTAGTTATACTATCTATTTGGAGTAGGATGTGGACTTAGTGAAAAATATAAAATTGAAACTTGAGTATGATGGAGCAAATTATTGTGGATGGCAAAAACAAAAAAATGAAAAGTTTATTACGTTACAAGGTACTTTAGAAAAAGCTATAAGTAATATAACTAAAGAAAAAATAGAAGTTATAGGAGCCAGTAGAACAGATTCGGGGGTCCATGCTAGAGGATATATATGTAATTTTTTTACAAACACTAAAATACCACCTGAAAACTTACAAAAAGTAATTAATAATATTTTACCACCAGATATAGTAGTTTTAAGTTCAGAGGAAGCTAGTAGTGAGTTCCATTCTAGATTTTGTAGTAAGGGCAAGACTTATGAATATACAGTTCTAAATAGCTCTAAGCCTATAGCCATAGGCAGAAATTATATTTTTCAGTTTAAAGATAAACTCAATATAGATAATATGAAGATGGCATCAAGATATTTTATAGGAACACATGATTTCTCTGCTTTTAAAACAAAGGGAAGTAGTATAAAAACTTCAGTAAGAACTATAAGTAAATTTGAAATAAATAAAAAGGGTGATTTTATAAAGTTTATAATTACAGGAGATGGTTTTCTTTATAACATGGTAAGAATAATAGTAGGTACATTGATAGAAATTGGACTAAATAAAAGAGAGCCAGAATATATAAAGTATGTTATAAAATCAAAGGATAGAACAAAAGCAGGGAAATGTGTGCCTTCATCTGGACTGTGTTTAAAGGAAGTATTTTATTAATACTATTGACACACCGGGCAGATTGTATTATAATAACTTTGTTTGTATAGTATAATAGATTCACTAGCCCCGGATCTTTATATAGAAGAACGTTTTATGTAAAATAGTTAGGGAGGGAAAATGATGAAATCATATATAGCTAAACCACATGAAGTTGAAAGAAAATGGTATATAGTGGACGCTGCTGATAAACCATTAGGAAGAGTAGCTAGCCAAGTTGCATCAATATTAAGAGGTAAACATAAACCTACATATACACCACATGTTGATACAGGTGATAATGTAATAGTTATAAATGTTGAAAAAGTAGTATTAACAGGTAAAAAACTAGATCAAAAATTATTAAGACATCATTCATTATATCCAGGTGGATTAAAGGAAATACCATACAGAGAAGCGATAGCTAAAAAACCTGAGTTCGTATTTGAAGAAGCAGTTAGAAGAATGCTTCCAAGCGGAGTTTTAGGAAGAAAAATGTTAAAGAAATTAAAGGTTTATAAAGGAGCAGAACATAATCAAGAAGCTCAAAAACCAGAAGTATTAGAATTAAGATACTAATTGCAGGCTGAAGGGAGGATAAAAAATGGCTAAAGTACAGTATTTTGGAACTGGAAGAAGAAAAAAATCAGTAGCAAGAGTAAGACTTGTAGCTGGAGATGGAAAAGTAATAATAAATAACAGAGATATAGAAAACTATTTCCCAATAGAAACATTAAGAGTGATAGTTAACCAACCATTAGTGTTAACAGAAACAAAGGATAAATATGACGTATTAGTAAATGTTCACGGCGGTGGATTTACAGGTCAAGCAGGAGCGGTAAGACATGGTATATCTAGAGCTCTTGTAAAAGCTGATGAAAACATGAAATCATCATTAAAAAAAGCTGGTTTCTTAACAAGAGATCCAAGAATGAAAGAAAGAAAGAAATATGGATTAAAGAAAGCAAGAAGATCTCCACAATTCTCAAAGAGATAATATGGAATCAAAAGGAAAGACTATTTTTGTCTTTCCTTTTTTATTGCTTAAAATTATATTTAAAAATGAGATTGTATTATTTACAGGATTTTTATGACAATAAAAGCGATTTAGATTTATTTAATATTTACTCCCATTATCAATATAGATGTCAAAATTAAAAATAGAGATAAAAATAATAAATATAATTTTTAATGTAGAAAAGTTTTCTATGTTAATTCTATGTTAAAAGTATTTTAAATTATCTTAATATCTACTATAATAATAAGGTATGGGATGACAATATTTAAATTAGGAGGACAAATATGAATGTATTTGCTATGTTAACAGGTCTTATTGGTGGATTAGGTTTATTCATCTATGGCATGAACTTAATGGGAGATGGATTGCAAAATGTAGCAGGAGAAAGAGTAAAGGTTTTTTTTGAAAAAGTAACTTCTAACCCTATAAAAGGAGTCCTAACAGGCGTAGTAGTAACAGGAGTAATCCAAAGTAGTAGTGCTACTACAGTTATGGTTGTTGGATTTGTAAATGCAGGTTTAATGACTTTAACCCAAGCTGCAGGTGTAATTATGGGAGCTAATATAGGTACTACAGTTACAGGACAATTAGTTGCTTTTAATGTTACTGCTGGAGCTCCATTATTTGTAGGAGTAGGGACTGCAATAGTTCTATTTGCCAAAAAGAAAAAGACTAAAGAAATAGGTAATATAATACTAGGTTTTGGTATATTATTCATGGGAATGGAAATAATGAAAGAAGCTATGGCTCCATTAGGGCAAAGTGAAGCATTTAAAAGCTTAGCTTTATCATTATCACATAATGTATTTTTAGGAATAGTTGTAGGTATGGGAATGACAGCTATAGTGCAAAGTTCCTCTGCTACTATAGGTATATTAATAGCTTTATCAAGTAATGGAGTACTTCCATTATCAGCAGCATTACCAATATTATTTGGAGATAACATAGGTACTTGTGTAACAGCACTATTAGCTAGTATTGGCGCATCTAAAAATGCAAGAAAAGCAGCATTGTTTCACTTAACATTTAATGTTATAGGAACAGTAATATTTGCATTTATTTTAGTACCATTAACTCCATTTGTTAGAATAATTACTAATTTGACCCCAGGAGATGTAGGAAGACAAATTGCTAATGCACACACATTGTTTAATTTAATTAATACATTTATACAAATATGGTTTATAAAATATATCGTTGCATTTGTTAATAAAATGATACCAGGTAGTGATCCATATGAAAAGATGGCTCCTAAGTACATAGACGAAAGATTATTAGAAAATCCTACAATAGCTATTAATCAAACTATAAAAGAAGTAGTAAGAATGGCGAATAAAGCCAAAGAAAATTTGCAATTATCTATAGATGCATTTGAAAAAAATGATTTAGAATTAGTAAGTAAAGTATATGAGAACGAAAAACTTATAAATATACTAAATAAGAGTATAACTACATATTTGGTTAAATTAAATAACTTAAAATTATCTGATAAGCAGTTAAATTTAGTAGGTTCTATGTTTCATGTGGTGAATGATATAGAAAGAATAGGGGATCATGCAGAAAACATAATAGATTTAACTAGTGAAAAGATAGAAAAAAGGATTCAATTTTCAGATGATGCTGCATATGATATAAAACATTTGTTTAATTATACATTAGATTCATTAACAAGAACTATTGAAGGCTTTGAAAGTAACGATGTAGAAAGATCTCAAAGTGTTATGTATATTGAAGAAAAAATAGATAATTTAGAAGAACAATTAAGAGAAACTAATATAAAAAGATTAAATAAGGGAACTTGCAATGCCAATGCTAGTGCTATATTTTTAGATATTATAAATAATTTTGAAAGAGTTGGAGATCATTGTACAAATATAGCACAAACCGTTATAAACAGATAATATAGAATAGTTCAATTAAAAAATTATATTTAAAATATTAGTTTAAGATTAATATTAATATTATATTGTGAAAAACTCTGCTTAGTTAATAAGTAGAGTTTTTTAATGAAAATTATTAATAGCTTAAGATAAAATTTTTATAGTTCCATTTAGGAGTATAGAAATAATTTTTTATAAGCTTAATGTGAAACTATATTAATCATATTATAAATTTTAATGATATAGCATAGTATTAAATGAAGTACTAATATATAAGGAGGAAACTTTGAAGATTTATAATAAGAAATTAGTATTAACAACCATTATAATATTTATAAGTCTTGGTTTTATAATAAGGATTAATATTTTCAGCAATTCAAATAGTGTTAAAGGAAAAAAGATTATTCTTATAGATCCAGGTCATGGTGGAATGGATGGAGGAGCAGTAGCTAGAGATGGTACTTTGGAGAAGGATGTAAACTTAGAGATAAGTAAAATATTAAAGAAAAATCTTAAAAAAGAAGGTTATAAGGTTGTAATGACGAGAGAAGATGACAGTGGTCTATATTCAGAAGATAAAGGGAAAAGAGTTAGACAGAAGAAAATAGAAGACTTGAATAAAAGATGTGAACTTAAAAGAACTACTAAATGTGATATGTTTATAAGCATACATTTAAATATGTTTGATCAAAGCCAATATTATGGCGCTCAAGTATGGTATTCAAATAATGAAGATAGTAAAAGGCTTGCACATATATTACAAAATAATTTAAGGGAAGAATTAGACGAAAACAATAAAAGAAAAGAAAAAGCAGCAAAAAATAGTTATAAAATATTAAGGAATAATGATGAAATGCCTTCAGTTATTGTAGAATGTGGTTTTTTATCTAATTCCATGGAACTAGAAAAATTGAAAAGTACAGATTATCAAGAGAAGATATCAAAAGCTATAGTTAAATCAGTAGGTGATTATTTCAATGATAAAGAGTAAAAATAAGTTCATATATTTCCAAGGAAATATATGAACTTATTTTTATAAAGACCGATGTAGATTGATGTAGAAAAAAACATGTAATTAAACTATAATATTCATAAGTATGTGTTTTAAAATATTGTATTTTGGAGGATAAAATGAGGGAAATATCAGTAAATACTATAAAAAAAGTAGTGAAAAAATTATGCATAGAAGCTAATTATTATTTGCCTAAAGATGTAGATGACAAAATAGTACAATGTAGGGAAGTAGAAACTTGGAACATAGCTAGAGAGGTTTTACAAACTATAGAAGAAAATATACATATAGCTAGAAAAGAGAATATACCCTTATGTCAGGATACAGGTATGGCATGTATATTTATTGAAATGGGTCAAGATGTTCATGTAATTGGAGGATTTCTAGAAGATGCTGTTAATGAAGGTGTAGCAGAAGGATACAATGAAGGATATTTAAGAAAATCTATAGTTAGTGACCCTATAGAAAGAATAAATACAGGAGATAATACCCCAGCAGTAATATATTATAATATAGTTCAAGGGGATAAAATTAAGATAACCGTAGCTCCAAAGGGGTTTGGATCAGAAAACATGAGTAAGATAGCTATGTTAAAGCCAGCAGATGGGTTAGAAGGTATAAAAAATTTTATTTTAGATGTAGTTAAAGAAGCAGGGCCTAATCCGTGTCCACCTATAGTTATAGGAGTTGGTATAGGAGGAACTTTTGATAAATGTGCTTATTTGTCTAAAAAGGCACTTTTAAGATCAATAGATTTGAGAAATAAAAATAAATTTTATAAAGATTTAGAGGAAGAATTACTAGAAAAAATTAATAGCTTAGGCATAGGGCCTCAAGGCTTTGGTGGGAAAACTACAGCGTTGGCGGTTAATATAGAAACCTTCCCAACTCACATAGCAGGTTTACCAGTAGCAGTAAATGTAAGTTGCCATGTTACTAGGCATAAAGAGGAAATAATATAAAAATTATAGTTTATATTATTTATATATTCTATGTGTAAAATAAATAAATATAACCTCCTTTAATATATTCTAAAGGAGATATAAAGAGCAGGTGATTTTAATGAAAATAAAAATAAATACTCCATTAACTGAAGATAAAATCAAAAGCTTAAAAGCAGGTGATATGGTTTTAATTACAGGTACGATATATACAGCTAGAGATGCAGCACATAAAAGGTTAATTGATGCTTTAGAAAAAGGAAGGAATTTACCATTTGAAGTGAAAAATTCAATAATATATTATGTTGGACCTACTCCGGCTAAGCCTGGCATGGAAATAGGAGCAGCAGGGCCAACTACAAGTTATAGGATGGATACATATACACCCAAACTATTGAATTTAGGATTAAAGGGAATGATAGGTAAAGGTAGAAGATCTAAAGAGGTTATAGAATCTATAGTAAAAAATAAAGCAGTATATTTTGGGGCAATAGGTGGAGCAGCAGCTTTAATATCTAAAAGTATAAAAAAATCAGAAGTTATAGCTTATGAGGACTTAGATTCAGAAGCTATCAGAAAGTTAGAAGTAGAAGATCTGCCCGTTACTGTTATAATAGATTCTAAAGGAAATAATTTATATGAGGATGGATTGGAAGATTATTTGAAAAGTTTATAATAATGTAGAGATTTAAACGCTAATAATATTAAATATTTACTTTTTAAATGTAGGATAGAGGGGTATATAATGAGAAAGGATAATAAATTTAGAAAGGGTTTTTGGAGTAAATTCTCAGTAAAGACTAAATTAAGTATATTTATAGTACTATCTATAGTAGCTATATTTAGTGTTTATTATAATAATTTAAGACAATCTCAAAGCAATGATATAAATAAAAACACAGAGAATAATACTTCTATAAAATTAGAAAATAAAGATAAAAAAAAGAATAAAGATAGTAAATTTAATAAAGAACTAGAGGAAAAGTGTGAAAAAGGTAAAAAGCTATTTTTTGATAAAAAATATGATGAAGCTATAAAAGTTCAAAATGAAGTTATAAAAGAAGACAGTAATTTTTATAAAGCATATAACATAAAAGGAATAGCATTATGTTATAGTGGAAATTTTGAAGAAGGTATGAAGAATATAGATAAATCATTAGATATAAAGCCTGATTATGGATATGCTAGATTTAATAAAGCTTTAGCTTATGAATTATATGAAAGGTTCGATGAGGCTTTAAAATGGTATGATAAAGCTTTAGATATAGAAAAATATGAATGGAGTTATTATGGTAAAGCAAGCATTTATGGAAGAAGAGGGGACGTAAAAAATACAGTTGGATATTTGAAAAAAGCTATAGAAATTTCTCCCGGAGTAAAGGAAGAAGCTAAAAATGAAGAAGATTTTGAACCAGTAAAAAATTCCGAGGAATTTAAAGCTTTAATAAAATAGTCTGAATTTTTAATAGCTACAGCAAATACTATTTAAAATTTTATTAATATAAAGATATAGTTGAATTTAAGGATAAATAAAAAGATTTAAAATTTGATTTTAAATCTTTTTATTTAGGTGTTTTTATAATAAAATGCTATTTATAAATTTCTGAACTTATATTATATTTTTTACATTTTAGAGACACTGTTCTGTGAGTTACGCCTAGGGCTTTACCTGCCCTATTAAAACTTTTGTATTTTTTCATAGCTAAAGTAATTATTTCTTTTTCATATTCTTCTAGTGTTTTTAAGTTGTCTTCATTTATAGTAAAGTTATAGCTATCATCAAAAGAGTTATTAGATATATAAAAAGGTAAATCTTTAACAGTTATTATAGATTTATCACACATATTCATAGCCCTTTCAACGATATTTTCCAATTCGCGTATATTTCCAGGCCAATCATACTGTTGTAATTTTAAAAGGGCTTCTTTATTTATACCTGCTATGTTTTTATTAAGTTTAGGATTAATTTTATTTATAAAGTGTTCTACCAAAAGATTTATATCTTGCTTTCTATGACGAAGAGGGGGCAAAGATATATTTAAAACATTTAGTCTATAATAAAGGTCTTCTCTGAAGGTATTATTTTTAATCATATCTTCTAAGTTTCTATTAGTAGCAGCAATTATTCTAACATCTACCCTTTGAGTTTTGATTCCTCCTATACTTTCAAACTCTTTTTCTTGAAGAACTCTTAACAGTTTTACCTGCATAGAAATAGGTAGATCACCTATTTCATCTAAAAAGATTGTACCTCCATCTGCAATATTAAATTTACCAGGTTTCTTTTTTATAGCTCCTGTAAAGGCTCCTTTTTCAAAACCAAAAAGTTCACTTTCTAAAAGATTCTCTGGTATGGCTGCACAGTTTACTCTAACAAAAGATCTATTTTTTCTAGGACTATTATCGTGTATAGCATTAGCTATAATTTCTTTTCCGGTGCCACTTTCTCCTCTAACAAGAACAGTAGAAGTTGATTTAGAAGCTTTTTCTGCTATGGATAAGCAATCTTTTAAGGAACTATTCCAACCTATTATAGACTTAAAGGAAGAACTTAAGGGAAGATGTCTGGTTAATTCATTTTTATAGTACATAAGTTTTTCTTCAGATTCCGTAAGTTTTAAAGTTAGATCTCTTAATTCATCTACAGTTTTAGATATAGAAATTACACCTTTAAATTCATTATCAATAAAAATAGGTTCTATAGTAGATATAATATTTATATTATCTTTATTATAGATTACATTTTCCTTTGGTCTTTTAGTATTAAATACCTCCATTATAAGACTATTTGGATGGGATTCTTTTATATCTTTACCAATAATATCTTTAGAATTTATAGAAAAATGTTTTTTGTAGGAGGGATTAACATATATTATTTTACCATCCTCATCTACAAAACAAATTAAATCATGAGAGGCTTCTAATATTTTTTTAAATTTTTCGTTTAGCTCTTTTATGCCTACAAGTTCAGAAATATCTTGAAATACACTTATAGCGCCTAAAATTTTATCATTAAAATATATAGGGGATCTATTGGTTATTAATATTCTATTGTCCATGTATTGTGTTTTACCTTTATGATAGCATTTATTTTTAATTATATCAGGCAACTCAGAACTTGGTATTATATCCTTAATGTTTTTACCTAATATATCCTTTAAAGAATATCCTATAATTTTTAATGAATAGTCATTAGCCATGGTAATCTTGCTATTTTTATCTATTACCAATATACCTATAGGAATATTAGTAAATATTTGATCATAGGCTATAGTGTTTTCCTCTATAATGTCATCTAGTTTTGATGTAGGATTTTCCTTTGATATGTCATAATTGATAAAATTGCATAATTCCAAAACTGCACTTTCAGCTTTAGAAGAATCACTATTGCAGGATATTTCTATTATTTCATGTTGTTTTATTTTTAAAGAAATCAGAGCTAACATACTAATAGCTAAAGGTTCTCTAGAATCCATCCTTTTTATATAGAGGTCTAGACCATATTTATTCTTTATTTCTGTAGCTTTATGAACTATCATGGCAGCTATTCTCGTATGTATGCCATTATTAATAGGAACTACTATATTATTTTTATACATGAAAACATCTCCTTGATAAAAAATATCAAAATATATTATAATATGCTAAAAAATATCAACTTATTAATACTATAATTATATACTATGAAATATAATAAATATACACTTACTTAAGTTGATAAAAAATATCAATAATTTTATCAATATCTAAAAAATACAAAAAAGAGCATACTATAGTTGGTGGTATATTAAAAATAATTATGAAGAATATATAAAGAATTTATATTTTTATGGCATGGTTTTTGCTAATTAAATTATTATATGGTTATATTTTAAATAAAAAAAATATATGTATTGGTTATTAATAAGGAGGAAAAATGATGAAAAAAGGTATAGCTGCTTCAAAGGGATATGCTATAGGAAAGATTTTTATTAAGGAAGACATAAATATAGAAGTTGTAGAAAAGAGTATAGATAACATAGAGGAAGAAAAAGAAAGATTTAAAAGTGCATTAAGTAATACTAGAGATCAACTTGAAAGAATAAAGGACAAAGCACAGAAAGAAGTAGGAGCGGAAAAAGCGGCAGTTTTTGATAGTCATATTATGTTATTAGATGATCCAGAATTTGCTGGAGCTGTAGAAATGAATATAGAATCTAATAAAGTTAATTCAGAAAAAGCACTTCAAGAAGTTATTGATATGTATAGTTCTATATTTGCTTCTATGGAAGACGAATACATGAGAGAAAGAGGAGCAGACATAAAGGACGTAGGTAAGAGAATAATGCTAAATCTTATGGGAAAATCAGTAAATAGTATGGACGATTTGGATAAAGATACTATAATAGTAGCTCAAGATTTGACTCCATCTGATACTGCTCAATTAGATAAAGAAAAAGTAATAGCTTTTTTAACTAATATAGGTGGAAGGACTTCTCATAGTGCTATAATGGCTAGAACATTAGAAATACCAGCTATAGTTGGTATGAAAGATATAACTGAATCTGTTAAAAATGGTGATGTAGTAATAGTTGATGGAATTGAAGGTATAGTAATAATAAATCCAGATAAGGAAACTATAGAAAAGTATGAAGAAAGTAAAAGAACTTTTCTAAAAGAAAAAGAAGAATTAAAGAAACTTATAAATGTTGAAACCATTACTAGAGAAGGAAAAAGAGTAGAAGTTTGTGGAAATATAGGGAAACCCCAAGATGTTCATCAAGTATTAGAAAATGGTGGAGAAGGTGTAGGTCTTTTTAGAACAGAATTTTTATATATGGATAGGGATAATATGCCATCAGAAGATGAACAGTTTGAATCCTATAAATATGCAGTAGAAAAAATGGAAGGAAGACCTGTAGTCATAAGAACTTTAGATATAGGTGGAGATAAAAAACTTCCATATTTAGAAATGCCAGAAGAAATGAACCCTTTCCTAGGATACAGAGCTATAAGATTATGTCTTGATAGAAAAGAATTATTTAAAGTTCAATTAAGAGCATTGCTTAGAGCATCAGCTTTTGGAAATTTAAAAATAATGTTTCCAATGATATCATCTTTATCTGAATTTAGGGCTGCTAAAGAATTATTAAAAGAATGCATGAGCGAGTTAAAATCAGAAGGAAAAGAATTTAATGAAAATTTAGAAACAGGTATAATGGTAGAAATACCAGCAGCTGCCATATGTGCAGATGAACTTGCTAAATATGTAGATTTCTTTAGTATAGGTACTAATGATTTAATACAATATACATTAGCTGCAGATAGAATGAATGAAAAAATATCATATCTTTATGATCCAATGCACCCAGCAGTATTAAGATTAATAAAGATGACTATAGATGCAGCACATAAAGAAGGAAAATGGTGTGGAATGTGTGGAGAAATGGCTGGGGATGAAAATGCTATAGAAACTCTTGTAGAATATGGATTAGATGAGTATTCTATGAGTGCATCTTCTATTTTAACAGCAAAAAAAATAATTATGAATTCTTAATAAAAAAGCTTCATGTTAACTTTATGTTTTCATGGAGTTTTTTTTACACAATTGATATTTTTAGATATAATTAGATATATCTATATTTTTGGAGGGGATAATATGTTAAAAAATAAGAAGATAGCACTAATACTAATTACCTTAATAATTTTTAGTTTTTCAATAGGATGTACTAAGGAGAATAAGTCATCAGTTGAAAATACTAAGCAAGAAGAACAAAAGGTAGAATATAATAATAATGATAAAGAAGAGAAAGATAAGAAGAATAATACTGAAGCTAAAAATGAAGAAAAGAAGGATGAAAAAGAAGTTTCAGAAAAAACAAATTTTTCTAAAGTAGAAAAAGAAGAGATAGTAGATAAAAAGTTCCAAGGGGAAAATAATACTGAATGGAAAGAAAGTGAGCAAAAAAAATACTCAGCTATTGTAGAAGGCAAAGGAAATAATGGAGAAGAGGAAGGAATAGGTAAAGTTTATTTAAAAGAAAACAATACTAATAAATTATGGTTGTTAAAAATCAATGAAATAAAAGATCAAAAAAGCCCTAAATTTTTATATTGGATAGATGATGAAAATTTATTAGTTATTATTGGGCATGGCTATGGAACAGTTTCTAAAGGTGGAAATTTATATTGTATAAATGTAAAAAATGATACTATTACTCCAGTATACGAAGCAAAAGATAATAAACATGAAGTAATATCTGCAGAAAAGGTAAAGGATAATTCAGGGAAAACAAGCTTAATCTTAACATTAAATGTATATGAAGATGACAATTTTATTAAATCACATAAAGAAAAAATCACTATTTCTAATGATAAAGTAAAAGAATTTATTAAATAAGAACTATAGCTAAGAGAGGAAATTTAGATGAATAATGAAGCTAAATCTAGAAAAATATATACTAAGGCTTTAGACAATTTTAATAATGGAAATATAGATAAAGCCCTAGATTTGTGTGAAAAAAGCATATCAATAGATTTAAAGAATAATTCCGCCATAAATTTAAAGGGATTATTGTATTATTTAAAAGGTGATTTAATAAGTTGTAAAAATTTATGGAAAATGAATTATCATACAAATAAAGATACGGTATCTTATAAATATTTACAGGATGCCAAACTAGACGAACAATTTTTAAAAAAATATGCAAATGCTATTACATTAATCAAAAATAACGATATAGAAGGGGCTATAGATTTATTAAAGCAATGTGAAAAAACAGATTTTAATCGTATAAATGTATGTAATAATTTAGCTATGTGCTATATTAAATTAGGTAAATATAATAATGCTTTAGAATATTATGAAAAAGCTTTATCTATAGATAAGAATAATGATATATCTATAAATATAAAAAAGGAATTATATAAAAAGGGCTTAATAAAGAAACACAAAGGTAAAAAAATATTAATAGCAATATTAGTTATTAGCATTATATCTTCAATTTCTATATATTTATTTAATAAATTTAATAAAACGAAAAATATTAGTGAAATAAAAAACAATAAAATAACATCAAAAGAAAATAAAAATAAGTCCAATATACCTAAAAAAGAAGAAGCAAAAAAAACAGAGACAAAAAAACAAGAAATAAAAAAGGAAGAAAAAATAGATATACAAAATTTAAATAATTATATAGAAAAGAAAAATTACATTCAACTATACAATATATATTCAAATTATAAAAATAAAAATTTAGATGTTAATAGTAAAAGTGTATTAGTAAAAGCAGAAAAGCTGTTAAAAGAAGAAGGTGTAGAATATTTTTATAATACTGCTATGGTAAATACTAATAATAAAAAGTATAAAGAGAGTAATGATCTTCTCTTAAAAGCATATAGTTTGGGTAATGTGAATTATTTATACCCACATATAATATATTTATTAGCTACAAATTATGAAGCATTAAATAATATAAGCGAAGCTATAAGATATTATGAAATATATGCTAGTAGTTTTATGAAAAATGATTATGGAGACTTAGCATTATACAAACTTGCAACATTAAATGAAAAAGTAGATGATGCTAAATCTAAGAATTATGCTAAAAAATTATCACAAATATATCCTCAGTCTATGTATAATAACTCCAATATAAAGAGAATTATAAATAACAATTAATATTTTAGAATATTTTATTTATAATGTAAAACAATAATATTAGTTCTAATTTTGTTTTACAGGAGAGAATAAAGATGATAACAATTATAAAAAATGGATATGTATATTCCCCTAAATTTTTAGGAAAAAAAGACATTTTAATAGCTTCTAGTAGTATAGAAGGGGTATATGATAGTTTAGATATACCAAAGGAATTCGGTGAAATAAAGGTTATAGATGCTAAGGAAAATATAGTTACACCAGGATTTATAGATTCCCATGTTCATTTAATAGGTGGTGGTGGTGAAGGTGGATTTAGCACTAGAACACCTGAAATACAATTATCACATATAATAAGTTCTGGTATAACTACCGTAGTAGGATGTTTAGGAACAGATGGTATATGTAGAAGTATGGAAGCTCTGTTAGCTAAAGCCAAGGGATTAGAAGAAGAGGGCATAACCACATACATATACACTGGATCATATAGCATACCAGTTAATAATATCACAGGCTGTTCAAAGTCTGATATTATGCTAATAGATAAAGTTATAGGTGTAGGAGAAATAGCTTTGTCAGATCATAGATCTTCCCAACCTAGTTATGAGGATTTTGTAAAAATTTGCGCAGAGGGAAGAGTAGGCGGATTATTAGCTAATAAGGCTGGAATTATTCATGTTCACATTGGTAGTGGTAAAAAAGGAATAGATTATTTGTTTAAAGTAATAAAAGATACAGAAATACCTGCATCTCAAATTATACCTACTCATATGGGAAGAAGTGAAGATTTATTTAACCAAGGGATACAATATATGAAAAAAGGTGGAGTTATAGATTTAACAACAAGCTCTGACCCTGATTTTTTAGAAGAAGGAGAAATAAAGGCTAGTTCAGGACTTAAAAGAATATTAGATAGTGGTTTAGATATAGAAAGAGTTCATTTTTCTTCAGATGGACAGGGAAGCTTGCCCAGATTTAACGAAAAAAGAGAATATGTAGGTTTAGGTATAGGTTCAGTACACTCATTATATAGGGAATTTAAGGATTGTGTTGTAAAAGAAAAAATAAAAATAGAAGATGCACTAAAAGTAGTTACATCAAATGTAGCAGATTATTTGATGCTAAATAATAAAGGATATATAGAAAAAGAAAAGGATGCAGATATAGTAATATTAGATAAGGAGAATTTAGAGATACTACATGTTATTTGCAAAGGTAAACACTTAGTTGAAGATGGTAAAGTGTTAAAGAAAGGCACATTTGAAGGATAAATAATAAATTTTTATAATACATTTTAAAACTATTGACTAATATATTTGTATATATTAGAATATAAGTAAATGCATACCCTATAAGGGTATATCGGAGGGTGATTAATTATGGTTAAAGAAATAAATGAAAGCATATTTGGCGAAGAGGTATTAAATTCAGAGATCCCTGTAGTAGTAGATTTTTGGGCAACATGGTGCGGACCTTGTAAAATGCTTGCTCCTGTAGTGGAAGAAGTATCTCAAGAATTAGGACAAAAAGTAAAATTTGTTAAAGTTAATGTAGATGAGAATCCGGTTATATCAACACAATATAAAATAGCTAGCATACCAACACTTATGACATTTAAAGCAGGGAAAGCAGTAGAAACATTAGTTGGATTTAGACCAAAAGAAGCTATAAAATCAGCAGTAGAAAAGCATATTTAATATAAAATAAATTGAGAATAGCATTAATGTTATTCTCAATTTTACATTTTTTAGGAGGAGATATTATGGGGAAAAGATATGATATAGCTATAATAGGTAGCGGACCTGCAGGGTTGGAAGCAGCCATAAATGCTAAAATAAGAAATAAGGATATAATAATATTTGGTAATAAGGAGTTAAGTTCAAAACTTGTGAAGGCTCCTAAAATAAATAATTATCTTGGTTTTTATGATATTTCAGGTAATGAGCTAAAAGATAAATTTATAGATCATATAGATAAGATGGGAATAGAAATAACTTTTGAGAGAATAAATAATGTTTATGCTATGGGAGAATATTTTGCTCTAATGGTTAATGAAAAAATGTATGAAGCTAAAACAGTTATATTAGCTACTGGAGTAGAGTATGGGAAAGCATTAAAAGGTGAAGAGGAGTTTTTAGGGAAAGGTGTAGGATATTGTGCTACTTGTGATGCACCACTTTATAAAAATAAGACAGTTGCCATAATAGGATATAATAAAGAAGCTGAGGAAGAAGCTAATTTTGTAAGCGAATTAGCATCAAAACTTTATTATATTCCTATGTACAGATCAGATTATGAATTAAGTGAAAAAGTGGAAGTTATTAATGATAAACCTATAGAAATAGTAGGAGAACAACATGTGGAAAAATTAATTCTTAAAGATTCAGAAATAGAAGCAGATGGTATTTTTGTTTTAAAAGATAGTATATCTCCCTCACAATTAGTACCGGGCCTAGAAATGGAAGATGAACATATAAAGGTTGATAGGAAAATGAAAACTAACATATCAGGATGCTTTGCTGCAGGGGATTGTACTGGTAAACCATATCAATATATAAAATCTGCAGGAGAAGGTCAAATTGCAGCATTAAGCGCAGTTTCTTATTTAGATAAACAGAGTTCTTAGCTTTAGAAGGAGCTTTTACTTCCACTAAAGCTTATTAACAGAATTCTTAGGAGTTCTACTCCTTAGAAGTCGTTATCCTTTAGGGGAAATCGTTATCCAGGGACGTAGCCGCTCTTTACTCCCACTTTGAAGAAAAGCAGAGAGTCCAAATCTTCGATTTGGTGCGAATCGCTTTCACAGAGTGCGATGGGAGTATTAGAGCGGGTAGTCATCGGATAAAATTAATTCATAGACAAAAATAATAGGGCTTTTTTTATTATTTTTAAATAAAATTTCAATCTGGCTTAGATATAAGTATATTTTACAAATAAATAAAATAGGATTTAGCACACAATTTGAATTTTGCGCTAAATCCTTTTGATTTTTTATAATATATGAAGTATTTAATTTTTTAATTAGCTTTAAAAAATACATGATTACCTATTATTTTTTTATTATTTTTAGACACGTTTTTCATCCAATTGCAGGTGGATATTTTAGGGTTATAAAAATAAAGAGCGTTATTTGTAGGATCCTTTCCTTTTAAAGCCTCTTCTACTGCCTGAAAGCTTGTTTGGTCTGGTATTTTAGATATTGATCCATTTTTATTTAAGCAAGAAAAGGCATTTTTTTGTCTTATAACACTTTCTACAGTTTTGGGAAATCCAGATGCTACAGTTCTATTCAAAATTACAGAAGCTACTGCTATTTTACCTTCAAAGGGTTCAGATTCACTTTCAGCCTGAACTATTTGAGCCATTAAGTATATATCATCTTTTGTAAGATATATTTTTTTATTTGTATAGTTTACAACCTGAACATCTTCAGAGTTATCAATATTGTAATTATGCATATAAGAAAAAGCAGCTATGGATTTATTCCAAGATGAACTAAAAATAATTATAGTTAAAACTATAATTACATCCAATAAAAAATATTTTTTCATTTTCTCACTCCTTTTGCCTACGGGGTTAGCTGACGGGTTCGGAAAAGGTATAACCTACGTAATTTTACGATTCACCCCAAAATTTGGTTTCCCCGTGTTTTAAAAAACTTAGGCTAATAATAGTATAACCACAAATTATTTTTTAATACTTAAGAAAATATAAAGAAAATAATAAAATTATTTTAACTATGATATAAAAATAATTAAATAGTGTATAATTGAGGTATATAGTTATTTTAAGGGGTGACTTATAATTGGAATTTTTAGATATAATAGTTAATTCTATAAAAAATATTAGTATATATTCTATATTAGATATATCAGTAGTATCTTATATTTTTTATAAAAGTTATATGCTAATAAAAGAGACTAGAGCAGAACAATTGTTAAAAGGCATAATACTTATAATAATATTAATACCTATAAGTAGTTTTTTACATCTAACTATGTTAAGTTGGATATTAACAAAAACATTAACTATAGGGGTTTTATCCTTCGTTATAATTTTTCAGCCAGAGATACGAAGGGCTCTTGAACATATAGGAAGAAGCGCATTTACGGACAAACATTTGTTGCAGGATGAAGAAGTAATGGGTAAAGTTATAGACAGCATTATAGTAGCAGTAGATAATCTTTCAAAAAGTAGAACAGGAGCATTAATAGTTATTGAACAATTTACTGGATTAGGAGAAATAATAAATACAGGAACTAAATTAGATGCTGTGGTATCATCAGCTCTATTAGAAAATATATTCGTTGTAAATACTCCATTACATGATGGAGCTACAATTATAAGAAATGATAGAATAATATCAGCAGGATGTTTTCTACCACTAACCCAAAATACAGATATAAATAAAAAATTAGGGACGAGACATAGGGCTGCTATAGGTATATCAGAAAGTTCAGATTCTATAACTATAGTAGTGTCTGAAGAAACAGGAATGATTTCTTTAGCTGTTAATGGTCAATTAACAAGAGGATATGATAAAGAAAAATTAAAGGACATTATGATAAAAATAATAAAAAAAGGTTTTGATGAAGACAGTACTTTTAGGGGGCAGGTGGTAGAATGGGCAAAAAAAGTAAAACAAAAAATATAATAGTCAAAATTTGTTGTATAATAGCTTCTTTTGCTTTGTGGTTATATATATTTAACATAGAGAATCCAATAAAAGAGCAAAAAATAACGGTTCCCGTTAACATAGTAAATAAGGAAAGTATGAATGAAATGGAATTAGCTTTAGTGCCAAAAGAGGCTAGTACTGTTACATTGATAATAAAAGGTAATGTAAAGGATATTTATTCTGTAAAAGCAGAGGATTTTAAAGTAGAGGCAGACTTGAATTCTTTTGGCTTAAAAAAAGGCGAAAATAAAATACCTGTTAAAGTCAAGAAAAGCCCTAGTAACATTAAAATAGTAAATGAAGAAAATTTATGGACTAAAATTACTTTGGATAAGCTAAAGTCTAAGACAGTACCAGTTAAAATAAAAGTAACAGGTACTCCTAAAGAAGGATATGCAGCTTTAAATCCAATTTTAAAACAAGAAACGGCTACCATTTATGGTACAGAAACTTATATTAACAAAGTAAAAGAAGTAGTAGGAAATTGTAACATAGAAGGTAAATCTTCAGAGATAAAAACTAATATATCTCTTCAGCCCAAAACATATGATGGAGATATAATAAATGAGATTTCAGTAGAGCCATCCAAAGTATATGTAGAGATACATTTAAGAAGAATTAAAAAAGTACCGATAAATATGAAACTTAGTGAAGACATATCAAACAATAAAAATATAGAATCTATAACACCATTACAAAATGAAGTTGAGATTTCTGGTGAAGAAGGGGCTCTACAAAATATAAAATATATAAATACAGAAACTATAAATGTTAACTCTATAAAAATAGGGCAGGAAAATATAGAAAGTAATTTGGTATTACCAAAAGGAGTTATATTAGTAAACGATAATAATACTGTAAAATTTAAAGTTAAATTTAAAGTTATAGAAGACAAAAAGGAAGAAGAAAAAAATAAAGATAAAGAGGAAAATAAAGAAGATAAAATAATTGAGAAGAAAGTTACAAAAGATATTAATATTATGAATGAACCTAAAGATAAAGAAGTTTCATTAAGTGAGCCTAGTGTAACTATAAATATGAAAGGCAATAAAGATGTTATAGACAAGATAAATGTGAATAATATAAATTGTTATGTGGATTTAAAAAATGTTAATTTAGGAGAAAATGTAGTAAAAGTTATTGTAGATATGGAAGATAATAAAATAGATTATAGTTCTAATTTAGACAGTATAAAAGTAACAGTAAAGGAAAAACAGGAGGAATAATATGTCATTGAGAATTAATAATTTGACTTTAGAAATAGATGAAGACTTAAATTTATTAAAGAATAAAGTTTGCAAAAAATTAAATATATCTTCACATTATATAAAGGATTTAAAAATATTAAGAGAATCTATAGATGCTAGAAGAAATTCTATAAAATTTAATTATTCTGTTGAAGTATCTTGTGAAGATGAGAAAAGATTAATTAAGAATTTAAAAGATAAAAATATAACTTTTGAAGATGATGAATATGAAGAAAAAATAGTATTGGGAACTAAAGATATGAAAGAAAGGTCAGTTATAGTAGGTATGGGACCGGCAGGCATGTTTGCTGGCCTTATGCTAGCTAAAAATGGATACAGGCCTATAATTATAGAAAGAGGAGAAGCTATAGAAGAAAGAAGTAAAACCGTAGAGAAATTTTGGAACACAGGGATTCTAAATATAGAATCTAATGTACAATTTGGAGAAGGGGGAGCGGGTACTTTTTCTGATGGAAAGTTGACTACAAGAATAAAGGATAAAAGGTGTTCTTTTATATTAGAAGAAATGGTTAAAGCAGGAGCGCCCAAGGAGATAATATATTCTGGCAAGCCTCATATTGGAACAGATATATTAAAAAATGTAGTTAAAAATATAAGGAATACTATAAATTCCTTGGGAGGAGAAATAAGATTTAATAGTAAATTAGAAAACGTAATAATTAAAGATGGAAAGGTAAATGCTATTATAGTAAATAAAGAAGAGATTCCTTGTGAAAATTTAATATTAGCTATAGGACATAGTTCTAGAGATACTTATGAAATGCTTTATAAAAACAATATTTTTATGGAAAGTAAGGCTTTTGCCATAGGAGTTAGAGTAGAGCATTTAAAAGAAATGATAGATAAAAATCAATATGGGAAATATGCAGGGCATCCTAGACTTAAAGCTGCAGATTATAGATTAACTTACAAAACTAAAAATAGTAATAGAGCAGTGTATAGTTTTTGCATGTGCCCTGGTGGAGAGGTAGTTGCGGCAGCTTCTGAAGAAGGTTTGTTAGTTACTAATGGTATGAGTTATTATTCAAGAAATAAAGATAATTCAAATTCAGCTATAGTTGTATCTGTAACACCTGAAGACTTTGAAGGGAATACACCTCTAAAGGGAATGGAGTTCCAAAGATACTATGAAAGACTAGCTTATAAATTGGGTGGAGAAAATTATAATGCTCCAGTACAGTTGATAGAAGATTTTTTAAAGGATAAAAATTCATCTAAATTAGGAGCAGTAAAACCGTCCTACAAACCAGGATATGAATTTAAAGATATATCGGAATGTTTACCTAATTATGTGATAGACTCATTAAAAGAAGGTTTTTCTAGCTTTGATAATAGAATAAAAGGATTTGCTAGCAATGATGCTATTTTAACGGGAATAGAAACTAGAACATCAGCTCCAGTAAGATTAACTAGAAATGAAAACTTAGAAAGTATATCTTTGAAGGGACTATATCCAGCGGGAGAAGGGGCTGGATATGCGGGAGGTATAATTTCTGCAGCGGTGGATGGAGTAAAGGTTGCTGAAAATATAATAAAAACATATAGTTCGTTAAATTAAAAACTTTTAAAAAAAATATTGCGTTGTTCATGAATTTTGATAAAATATAAGTTAAAGAATAGTATAAGCTAAAGAATAATATAAATATGGGAGATTTAAAATGAGTGGTAATGATCTTATATTAGTAATTAATCCAGGATCTACATCTACTAAAATTGCTTTATTTAATAAAGAAAATCCTATAATTACAGATAATTTATTTCATTCACTAGAGGAAATAAATAAATATGATTCAATATATGAACAAAAAGGTATGAGAGAAAAAATAATAATGAAATGGCTAGAAGAGAAGGGTGTGGATTTAAATAAACTTGTTGCTATAGTAGGAAGAGGTGGCTTACTACGCCCTATGCCAGGTGGTACTTATAAGGTAACAAAAAAAATGCTAGAAGATTTAAAAATAGGTTATCAAGGACAGCATGCTTCTAATCTTGGAGGGGTTATAGCCTATGATATTTCTAAAAAATTAAATATACCTTCGTTTATAGTGGATCCAGTAGCAGTAGACGAAATATTAGATGAAGCTAGAATATCTGGTATGCCTGAAATAAAAAGAAGGTCTTTAGTTCATGCCTTAAATATAAAGGCTGTAACAAGAAAAGTTTGTAAGAAGATTGATAAAAACTTTTATAATAGTTCCTTTGTAGTAGCACACTTGGGTGGAGGTATATCAGTATGTCCAATTGAAAATGGAAAAATATTAGATGTAAATAATGCTAATGAAGAAGGACCATTTTCTCCAGAAAGGACAGGAAGTTTACCTGTAGGAGATTTAATAAAAATAGCTTATAGCAGTAAATATCCTTATAAAGAACTAAAGAAAAAGATTATAGGTAAAGGTGGGCTAATAGCATACCTAGATACAAATGATGGAAGACTTGTAGATAGGATGATTGAGGAAGGTAATAAAAAAGCTGAACTTATTTTAGAAGCTATGGCGTATCAAATTGCAAAGGAAATAGGTTCTATGGCCACAGTATTAAATGGTAATGTAGATGCTATAATCCTTACAGGAGGCCTAGCTTATAATAAAAGATTGACTACCTGGATAAAAGAAAGAGTTGAGTTTATATCTCCAATTGAATTGGTACCTGGAGAAGAGGAGATGTTAGCTTTAGTTGAAGGGGCAATAAGAATTTTAAATAAAGAAGAAAATGCTAAAATTTATGAGGAAGAGGTGTGTTTTAATGATTAAAAGTTTTGATGAAATACTACAAAAGGCTAAGAGCCAAGAAAGAAGAACTATATCTGTAGCGGTTGCTCAAGATAAACATGTATTAGAAGCTATAAAGGATGCTAAGGAACAGGGACTTGTCAATGCAATACTTGTAGGAAACTTAGAAAAAATCAAAGAAATAGCAAAAGAAATAGATATGAAACTAGAAGATTATGAAATAATAGATGAAAACGATAACAGGAAGGCTGCCCTAAAAGCTGTTGAAGTAGTTTCATCAGGAAAAGCAGATATGGTTATGAAAGGTTTAATAGATACAGCGAATTTTTTAAGAGCTGTTTTAAACAAAGAAATAGGATTAAGAACAGGCAAAATAATGTCTCATATTGCAGTATTTGAGGTAAAAAAATTAGAAAAATTATTAATGATTACAGATTCAGCTTTTAATATGTATCCAGGGTTAGAAGAAAAAATTGATATAGTTAAAAATGCAGTTACGGTAGCACATGCAATTGGTATTGAAAATCCAAAAGTTGCTCCTATTTGTGCAGTAGAAGTAGTTAATCCTAAGATGCCAGCTACACTAGATGCGGCTACACTTTCTAAAATGAGTGATAGAGGACAAATAAAGGGATGTACAATTGACGGACCGTTAGCTTTAGATAATGCTATATCAGAAGAAGCTGCAGCTCATAAAGGTATAGATAGCCCAGTAGCAGGTAACGCTAATATATTTTTAATGCCAAACATAGAAGCAGGAAATGTAATGTATAAGACATTAACTTATGCAGCAGATTGTAAAAATGGTGGATTATTAGTAGGAACATCAGCACCAGTTGTATTAACTTCAAGAAGTGATAGTCATGAATCAAAACTAAATGCAATAGCTTTAGCAGCATTAGTTGCTAGCCAACTAAAAAAATAAATATCTTAAATTTAGGGAGGAACTTAAAATGGGTTACAAATTGTTAATAATTAATCCCGGGTCAACATCAACTAAAATAGGTGTATATGAAGATGAGAATCAAATATTGGAAGAAACATTAAGACATTCTTCACAAGAAATTGAAAGCTATAAAACTATATTTGATCAATTTGAATTTAGAAAAGAAGTTATATTAAATGTTTTAAAAGAGAAAAACTTTGATGTAAATGAATTAGATGCTATTGTAGGCAGAGGTGGACTTTTAAAACCTATTGAAGGCGGAACTTACAGAGTAAATGACGTCATGATTGAAGATTTAAAAATAGGGGTTCAAGGACAACATGCATCTAATCTTGGAGGAATAATAGCTAATGAAATAGGAAAAAATCTTAACATACCTGCATTTATAGTAGATCCTGTAGTTGTTGATGAAATGAAGGATATAGCAAGAATATCAGGTATGCCTGAAATAGAGAGAAAAAGTATATTTCATGCATTAAATCAAAAGGCAGTTGCTAAAAGATATGCAAAAGAAAACAATAAAAAATATGAGGAGCTTAATTTAATAGTTACACACATGGGTGGAGGGGCTTCTGTAGGAACTCACGAAAAAGGAAAGGTAGTAGATGTAAATAATGCTTTAGATGGAGAAGGACCATTTTCACCAGAAAGAGCAGGCGGTCTTCCAGTAGGAGATCTAGTGAAATTATGCTACAGTGGTAAGTACACTTATGAAGAAATGAAAAAGAAGATAAGCGGTAAAGGTGGAGTAGTAGCATATTTAAATACAAATGATTTTAGAGAAGTTGAAGAAAGAGCTGAAAAAGGAGATAAAGATGCAAAATTAATTGTTGATGCATTTATATTTCAAATAGCAAAAGAAATAGGAAAAAATGCTGCTGTTTTATGTGGAAAAGTAGACGCAATATTATTAACAGGAGGAATAGCATATAGTAAAGCTATATGTGAGGGTATAAAAGGAATGGTATCTTTTATAGCACCAGTAGTTAGATTCCCAGGAGAAGATGAGTTATTAGCATTAGCTCAAGGTGGGTTAAGAGTACTAAAAGGAGAAGAAGAGGCTAAAGAATACAAATAGTGTCAATCTTAGAATGTAGATATAAATAGAATAATTAGAAAAATAAAGAATTTTTTTTATGATAAAATTATAACAATTAAAAAAAATAGAAAATTGCTTTACAACTATAGTGATTTTTGTGATATAATGAAGTTACAGATTCATCTATAAATTTACTTAAAGATGAAAAATGAAAGAGCTATTTCATACAGTGTGAAAAATTTTTTACTACATGTGAAAAGGGTTTCATTTTATGAAAATGCTCTGTTTTGGAGTGATTAAAATGAGTAGAATAAATATTTTCACAGGACATTTTGGTAGTGGGAAAACAGAAATTGCCATAAATTATGCTATAAAGTTAGCTAAAGAAGGCAAAAAAGTAGCCTTAGTAGACATAGATATTGTAAATCCATATTTCTGCTCAAGAAGTCTAAAGGAAGAGTTTGATAAATTGGGCATAAGAGTAATAGCTTCTGACTCTAAACTTATGAATGCAGAGCTAATGGTTGTGCCTGGTGAAGTTATGGCAGTTTTCAATGACAAAAGTTATGAAGTTGTTATGGATATAGGTGGTGACGATCAAGGGGCAACAGTGCTTGGTCAATATAACAAATATTTTAATGAAGAAGATTATGATATGTATTTTGTAGTTAATAATAATAGACCACTTACATCTAATGAAAAAGAAACAGAGGATTATATAAAATCTATAGAAATTTCATCTAGGTTAAAAGTTAAATATCTTATATCAAATACAAATCTTTCATATGAAACCACAGTAGATCATATATTAAAAGGTGATGAGATAGTTTTAGAACTTTCTAAAAAGACTGGTCTTCCTTATAAATATATTGTGTGTAGAAAAGATTTTGTAGATGACATAGAGGGCAAGGTTCATGGAGAAATATTCCCAATAGATATATACATGAAACCGCCTTGGAGATAATTTAAATTTAAAATTGTCAAAATCTTAAAATTTATTAATAAATAAAAACTGAATATAGACTTGTAAGGCATTCTTATTAAAAAACTTAAGGAGGGGTTATAATGCCAAAAGTAATATTTAGGGAAGAAAGATGTAAAGGCTGTGGCCACTGCATCCAAGTGTGCCCTAAAAAAATAATTAGCTTTTCAGAAAAACTAAATGTAAAAGGCTATAATGCAGCTACAATAGTTGATGAAAAGAAAGATGATTGTATAGCTTGTGCATCATGTGCAAGAATATGCCCAGATTGTGTAATAACAGTAGAAAAGTAAGAAGGAGGGGTTATAATGGGTGAAAAAGTTTTAATGAAGGGTAATGAGGCTATAGGAGAAGCTGCGATCCAAGCAGGATGTGAATGTTTCTTTGGATATCCAATTACTCCACAAACAGAAGTAGCAGCTTATATGTCAAAGAAAATGCCTAAAATAGGAAAGACATTTGTTCAAGCTGAAAGTGAAATATCAGCTGTAAATATGGTGTATGGTGCAGCAGGAACAGGAATTAGATGTATGACTTCTTCAAGCTCACCAGGAATAAGTTTAAAATCAGAAGGACTTTCATATATAGCAGCAGCAGAACTACCATGTGTTATAATAAACATCGTTAGAGGAGGTCCAGGATTAGGAAGTATTCAGCCAGCACAATCAGATTATTTCCAAGCTACAAAAGCAAGTGGACATGGTGATTTTAATATGCCAGTGTTTGCACCAGCTTCTATACAAGAAATGGTTGACTTAATACAAAATGCCTTCGATGTAGCTGATACATACAGGACACCTTGTATGGTTATGGGAGATGGTATGCTTGGACAAATGATGGAACCTGTTGAATTTAAAGAAAGATCATCTAAAGAGCTTCCAGCAAAAGATTGGGCGGCTAATGGGTTACATGGAAGAAAAGAGCATAATATAATAAACTCCTTATATTTACAACCAGAAATATTAGAACAACATAATATTCATTTACAAAATAAATATGCTAAGATAAAAGAAAATGAAGTTAGATATGAGTTATACAACTGTGATAAAGAATGCGATTTAATATTAGTTGCATATGGAACAACTTCAAGAATATGCAAAAATGTTGTAAAAATGGCTAAAGAAGAAGGTATAACATTAGGGCTAATAAGACCTATAACAATATGGCCTTTCCCATTTGAAGCATTTGAAAAAACTGTAGACCTTACTAAACATGGATATCTATCCGTAGAAATGAGTTGCGGACAAATGGTTTATGATGTGAAATTAGCATCTAATGGAAGAAAACCAGTAGATTTTTATGGAAGAACAGGTGGAATGGTTCCAGATCCATCAGATATCCTAGAAAAAGTTAAATCTATAGTAGGAGGTGCTAAATAATGGCTATAGTATATCAACCACCTAAAGCATTAATGGACGTTCCTACACATTATTGTCCAGGATGTACCCATGGTGTAATTCATAAATTAGTTGGAGAAGTAATTGATGAACTTGGAGTATTAGATAAAACAATAGGTGTTGCTCCAGTTGGATGTTCAGTTTTAGCATATAACTATTTTGCCTGTGATATGTTTGAAGCTGCTCATGGTAGAGCACCAGCAGTTGCAACAGGTATAAAAAGAGCTAATCCAGATTCAGTAGTATTTACTTATCAAGGAGATGGAGACCTAGCTGCAATAGGTACAGCTGAAATAGTTCACATTGCAACTAGAGGAGAAAATATTACAACAATATTCGTAAATAACTGTATATATGGAATGACAGGTGGACAAATGGCGCCTACTACATTGCCAGGTCAAGTAACAGAAACAACACCTTATGGAAGAGATACAAGTTATGCAGGATTCCCAATAAGAGTATCAGAAATGATAGCTACTTTAACCGGGGCTTGCTATGTAGAAAGAGTAGCTGTAAATACAGTTCCAAATATATTAAAAGCTAAAAAAGCAATAAAGAAAGCTTTCCAAAATCAAATAGATAAAAAAGGATTCTCTTTAGTTGAAGTATTATCAATATGCCCAACTAACTGGGGATTAACTCCTCAAGAATCTATGGAATGGTTAAGGGAAAATATGATCCCATACTATCCTCTTGGCGTTAAGAAGGATACAACTGAGGAGGTGAAATAATATGGCATCACAACAAATTATATTTGCAGGTTTTGGAGGCCAAGGTATATTATCAATGGGTAAATTTTTAGCTTATGCAGGAATGGACGCAAATATGGAAGTTTCATGGTTACCATCTTATGGACCAGAAATGAGAGGAGGTACAGCTAACTGTTCTGTAGTTCTATCTGATACACCAGTTGGATCACCAATAGTAACTAAACCAGATACAGTAGTTGTAATGAATAGACCTTCTTTAGATAAATTTGAAGATATGGTAGTTCCAGGTGGACTAATAATAATAGATTCTGACTTAGTTGATAGAATGCCAAAAAGAGATGACGTAAAAGTTATAGCTATACCAGCTCAATCTGAAGCAGACAAAATAAGTAGTAAAAAGATAGCTAATATGATTCTTTTAGGAGCTCTTGTAAAAGAAACAGGAATAGTTACTATGGATGAAATAACAGCATCATTAAAAGATCATGGTAAGGAAAAATTCTTTGAATTAAACAAAGAAGCCCTTAAAGCTGGAGAAGAATACGTAAAATAATAAATTAAATATTGCCAGTGGAGAAAATATCTTCACTGGCTTTTTATATTTTTCAATTATGTTTCCTATTGTTAGAATTAGTAAACTATAATATAATATCTATGTGTATTTAAAAAATAGGAGTGATGAATTACATGGGTAGAATGTTCGGAACAGATGGAGTCAGAGGAATAGCTAATAAGGAATTAACAGCAGACTTAGCATATAAATTAGGTAAAGCAGGAGCTTTTATATTAACAGAAGGAACACATAGATCTAAGATACTTGTAGGTATGGATACAAGAATATCAGGGGACATGCTAGAGAGTGCTTTAGTAGCAGGTATATTATCTGTGGGAGCAGAAGCTATTTGTGTAGGTGTAATACCAACACCAGCAATAGCTTACTTAACAAGAAAGTATAATGCGGATGCAGGGGTTGTTATTTCAGCATCACATAATCCAGTAGAATACAATGGTATAAAGTTTTTTAATAAAAATGGATACAAATTATCCGATGAATTAGAAGATAGTATACAAGCATTAATAAGAGATGATTTTAAGGATGTTCCAGTTTTAACTGGAGAAAATATAGGAAGAAAGATTGAAGAAGATGGAGAGGCTATAAGAGATTACATAGATTTTGCTAAATCAACTATAAAGGGTGATTTGAAAGGATTAAAAGTAGCTTTAGATTGTGCTAATGGAGCATCATATATAACATCTGTAGAAGCTTTTAAAGAATTAGGAGCAGAAGTTCATGTTATAAACAACAAACCTGATGGTATAAATATAAATAGAAACTCTGGCTCAACACACCCAGAAGATCTTATGGAGTATGTAGTTAAAAATAATTGCCACATGGGATTAGCTTTTGATGGAGATGCGGATAGATGTCTAGCCATAGATGAAAAAGGTAATTTGATAAATGGAGACTTTATATTAGCCATTTGTGGTAAGGAATTAAAAAAACAAGGTAGATTAAAGAAAAATACAATAGTAGTTACTGTAATGAGTAATCTTGGATTAGATATAGCTATGAAAAAAGAAGAAATAAATACTATAAAAACAAAAGTTGGAGATAGATATGTCCTAGAAGAAATGCTTAAAAATGATTATGCAATAGGTGGAGAACAATCAGGACATATTATATTCTCAGATTATAACACTACAGGGGATGGACTTGTAACTGCTCTACAATTAGCTCATATAGTAAAAGAAAGTGGTAAGACTTTTTCAGAACTATGTTCTATAATGAAAGAACTACCACAAGTTTTAGTTAATGCTAAAGTTCCTAATGATCAAAAAGATATTTATTTGAAGGATGAAGAAATAAAATCTGAAATAGATACAATTACAAAAAATTTAGATGGCTCAGGAAGAGTGCTTATAAGACCTTCTGGTACAGAGCCTTTAGTAAGAGTAATGCTTGAAGGGGAAAACCAAAAGGAAATTGATAAATTAGCACATGGCTTAGCTAAATTAATAGAGAATAAAGTAAAATAATAGGATTAATTTATATTTTTAAAACATAAGGGTAATTTATAATTATTAGGTTAATTATAAATTACCCTTATGTTTTTTATTATAATAAATAAAATTAAAATAATAAAATATTCAAAAAATAATGAAATCATACAAATTATTTAAAAAATAAAAGAAAAATAGAATAAATAGAGTATAATTCAAAAAAATAAAGATTATATATTGTTGAAAAAACAATAAAATTGTTATATTATAAATACAACAATAAAACAAAATTTCATCAGTTGCACAAATGTGCAAAATTTGTAGATAAAATAACAAGGGGAATTTGATTAATAGTCTTCAAATAAAATTGAGAAAGGTTGAAAATGCCTCATGAAATATGATGATAGAATTTTATATAAAGTTGCACAAATGTACTATATTGATAATATGACACAATCTGAAATCGCAAAACGATTGGGCCAATATAGAACAACTATAAGCAGAATGTTGAAAAAGGCTAGAGAGGAAGGCATCGTTACCATAAATATAAAAAATAACTTCGATGGTTGTTTCCAATTAGAGGATGCCCTAGAAAAAAACTTTAATCTAAAAGAAGCCATAGTTATACCAACAGATGAAGATGAAGTTGAGAGTATTAGACTTAAAAAATTAGGTCAAGCAGGAAGTGAATTTTTAAAAAGAATATTAAAAGATGGTGATATATTAGGCTTTGCTTGGGGAAAATCTGTGTACCTTTAGTAGGAGGCCCACCTAGTGATATGGATAATAAATATCATGTTAATACAATAGTTTCTAGAGTTAGTGATGAATTTAAAGCAAAAGGGCATTACTTTTATGCACCAGCAATAACAGCAGAGAAGTCTACAAAAGAAGCAATTATGAATGATAGCAATTTTAAAGGAATACTTGAATTATGGGATAAAGTTAATAAGGCTATTGTAGGAATTGGAGCACCACTTAAAGGTAATAACTTAATTTGGAGTGGATACTTTGGAGACGAAGACATACAGCTGTTAAAAGATGTTGATGCAGTAGGAGATATATGTTCAAGATTTTTCGATATAAATGGCAACATAGTTGATGAGAAGGTAAAAGATAGAATAATAAGTGTAGAATTAGAAAAATTAAAAAAAATGGAATATTCTATAGCTGTAGCAGAATCTTCAGAAAAAGCTTGGTCTATTTTAGGAGCTTTAAATGGCGGCTTTGTAAATGTTTTAATAACTAATAATGAAACAGCAGAAACGGTACTAAACTTACATGAGCAATTTACTAAAAATAAAAAATAAATATAATTTAAAACTTTGAAGGGAGTCTTATAAAATGGAAGGAAAAATGAAAGCAGTAGCTTTACATGCAATTAAGGATTTGAGATATGAGGAAGTAGATATACCTACTATAGGCGAAAATGATGTATTAGTAAGAGTTAAATATGTTGGTATATGTGGTTCAGATATGCCAAGAGCTATGGTAAGTGGAGCATATCATTATCCAACAATAACAGGACATGAATTTTCAGGAGAAGTAGTTGAAATTGGTAATAATGTAGATGATATAAAGGTAGGAGAGAGAATAGCAGTAGCACCATTAATACCATGTGGAGAATGTGAATTCTGTAAAAAAGGAAACTTTGCTTTATGTGAAACTTATGAATTTTTAGGTTCTAGAAATGATGGTGGTTTTGCAGAATATGTTAGAGTTCCAAAAGAAAACGTATTAATACTTCCAGAAGATTTAGATTATGAAACAGCAGCAGGAATAGAACCAGCATCTATATCATACCAAGCAATGAGCAAAACAGGAATAAAAGTTGGTGATACTGTAGCAGTTGTTGGTTGTGGTCCTATAGGACAATTTGCTATTCAATGGGCAAAGATATTTGGTGCATCAAAGGTAATAGCTGTGGATGTTTTAGAGGATAAACTTAACTTAGCTAAAGAATTAGGCGCAGATATCATAATAAACAGTAAAGAATGTAATGCAGTTGAAAAAGTATTAGAAATTACCAATGGTGGAGTAGAGGCTGTTGTAGAAACTGCAGGAATGAAAATTACAGAAGAACAATCTGTTCTTATGTGTAGAAAACTTGGAAAGGTTGTATTCTTAGGAATATCACATGATGAATTAAGATTTAGCGAAAAAACTTTTGATAGAATAATGCGTGGAGAAATTACATTACAAGGTTCATGGAATTCATATGCAGCTCCATTCCCAGGAATAGCTTGGAGAACTACATTAGATTTCATGGAAAAAGGACAAATAGTATTTAAACCAATGGTATCTCATAAAATCAAACTTGAAGAATTACCAGGGTATTTCCACAAAATGTTTAACAAAGAAATTAATTATAATAAGGTATTGGTTGAAATTTAGTAGAGGTGAATTTATGTTTATAAAAATAGTAATTGTTATTGGACTTGCATGGCTTCTACAAACTGTATTAGGTTTTTTACAATTTAAAAATTTTAATAAAAATTTTAAAGAACTTAGACAAAAAGGAAGAGTAGTAATAGGGAAAAATAGGGGACGTGTAAAGAGGGGTTCAGTAATACTGATTGCTATTGATGATAATTGCTCTATACTTGAGAGCAGAATCATGAAAGGAATTACTATTTTAGCTAGATTTAAGCCTATGGAGATTTTGAATAATCAAAATCTCCATAGCATAAATCCCAATATATTGGAAAGTTTAGACCAGCAGGCAGCTTTGGCAGTACAAGATGGGATCAAAAATTATAATGAATATTATAAAACAAAGGAGGAGATTGATTCTAATTTATAATTGAGTCAATAAAAAATATTTTATTAAAAAGGAGATGAGTTTATGGATTTTTTAACTAATTTAGCAAAAGGTTTTATAGGTTTATTTCAAGAAGGTGGAAATACTTTTGTAGGAATGGCAAAAGGAATAATACCTACATTGATTATGCTTCTAGTTGCTATGAATGCTTTAATAAGAATAGTTGGAGAAGAAAGAATAGAAAAGTTAGCTAAAAAAAGTGCAGCTAATCCAATAACTAGATATTTAATATTACCAGTAATAGGAACATTCTTTTTCTGCAACCCAATGACATTATCTTTAGGAAAATTTTTACCAGAAAAATATAAACCAAGTTATTATGCAGCGGCATCATATTCTTGTCATACAATGAATGGTTTATTTCCACACATAAATCCAGCAGAATTATTTGTATTCTTAGGTATAGCAAATGGTATAACACAATTAGGATTATCAACAACGGATTTAGCAGTTAGATATTTCTTAGTTGGTATAGTTACAAATTTCCTTAGAGGATGGATAACAGATTTCACAACTTCTTATGTAGAAAAACAACAAAACGTAAAATTATCTACAAAAATTTCACTTTAGGAGGTGTAATTGATGGCAAAATATAACGCAATAAAGGTTAGTGCAGGAAATGGCGGTTTTGGAGGCCCCCTTACAATAGTTCCGACAGAGCAAAGAAATAAAATAGTTAATATAACTGGAGGAGTTATTTCAGACGTAGCAAAAAAATTAGAAGAGCTTACAGGCTGTGAATTGGTAGACGGATTTAAAACAAAGGTATCAGATGATGAAATAGCTTGTGTAATAATAGATTGCGGTGGTACATTAAGATGTGGATTATATCCTAAAAAAGGTATACCAACTATAAACTTAATGCCAGCGGGACCAAGTGGACCATTAGCTGAATATATAAAAGCAGATATATATGTATCTTCTGTAAAGGTTAAGAATATTGAATTGGCGGATTCTTCTCAAAATAGTGAAAACGTTTATGAAGAAAATCAACAAAAAGAAGAAGTTAAGAAACCTAAATATGATACAACTAAAAAGATAACCCAACAATCTGATAGAGGTATAATGACTAAAATAGGTATGGCTCTTGGTAATTTCGTAGGAATGCTATATCAAGCTGGCCGTGATACTATAGATACTGTCATAAAAACTATATTACCATTCATGGCATTTGTATGTATGCTAATAGGTATAATATTAAAATCTGGTATAGGAGATGCATTTGCATCAGTATTATCTCCATTGGCAGGCAGCTTACCAGGATTAGTATTACTATCAGCTATATGCTCATTCCCATTATTGTCACCATTTTTAGGACCTGGTGCAGTTATAGCTCAAGTTATAGGTGTTTTAATTGGTGTTGAAATTGGTAAAGGTAATATACCACCACATTTAGCATTACCAGCATTATTTGCAATAAACTCTCAAGCAGCATGTGACTTTATACCAGTAGGTCTTGGACTTGCAGAAGCTGAGCCGGAAACAGTAGAAGTTGGAGTACCATCTGTTTTATATTCAAGATTTTTAACAGGCCCAACATCAGTATTTATTGCATGGCTTGCTAGCTTTGGATTATATGCTAAATAGATTTGATTAAAAATAAAATATAAGAATAAAAGGATTGCATTCTTTTATTCTTATATTTAAATAATTTAAATTAATTTTTACTTTGCATAATAATAATTTTGTATATTTAAGTTATTTAAATATACAATTGAATTTATATTATTTGCTTTATATGTAATTAAAATAATATAAAAGGTTAAATTAATAAAAGTAGTTTAAAAATAGGAGGAAATATTATGAAAACAATATATAATACAGAGGTAAATAAATTAGGAATTATGGTAGAAGAATTTTATGGAGAAAAAATGATAATCTTATTTAAAGATAATGCTCCAGAGGAATTAGCAGATTATTGTGTACTTCATGGGAGAAATGAATTAAATGATGAAATACAAGTAGGAGATATCTTTAAAATTGATGGAGAAGAATATAAAGTGACTGCTGTAGGAGATGAGGTTCATAAGAATTTACGTGATTTAGGACATATTTGTGTAAGATTTGATGGAAGTACAAATGCGGAATTACCAGGAAGCTTATATTTAGAAGATAAAGAAATAAAAGAAATAAAAGAAGGAACTGTAATAGAAGTTGAAAGACCTTAGTTAGAAAAGGAGGGATACTGTGAATTTTAAAGAAAAAACTGTTATAATAACAGGAGGAGCTCAAAGTTTAGGAGAATATATTGCTTATAGCTTTGCTGAAAAAGGTGCTAATATAGTAATTGCAGATATAAATTATGAACAGGCTAATAAAGTATCTCAAAATATAATAAACAAATATAAAGTAAGATCTATAGCAGTTAAAGTTGATGTTTGTAAAGAAGAGGAAGTTAAAAATCTTATAAAAAATACAATAGATAATTTTAGTAAAATAGATATTTTAATTTGTAATGCTGGAGTAGTTTATAGTACAAAGGTTACTGAGCTGCCTAAAGAAAAATGGGACAATATATTAAATGTAAATTTAACAGGATATTTTTTATGTGCAAAAGAGGCTGCAAAGGAGATGGTGAAGAGAAAACAAGGAGTTATTATCGATATAAATTCTAAATCAGGTAAAAAAGGAAGTTTGCATAACTGTGCTTATTCTGCATCAAAATTTGGAGCTATAGGTTTAACTCAAAGTTTAGCATTGGATTTAGCGGAGGATGGAATAAGAGTTAATGCAGTTTGTTCAGGTAATTTATTAGACTCGCCTATGTGGAAAAATGGCTTATATGAACAATATGCTAAAAAATTAAATATACCTAAAGAAAAAGTTAGACAAGCATATATAGATAAGGTACCTT
This sequence comes from Clostridium botulinum, assembly GCF_001276985.1. Classification (GTDB taxonomy): domain Bacteria; phylum Bacillota; class Clostridia; order Clostridiales; family Clostridiaceae; genus Clostridium_F; species Clostridium_F botulinum. Next base: position 207,483 of record NZ_LHUL01000011.1, on the reverse strand, counting down.
TAAAAAGAGGCTGTACTTATGAGGATGTAAGTAATCTAGTATTATTTTTAAGTTCAAAAGAAGCTTCATATATGACTGGACAGGCTGTAAACGTTACGGGTGGTCAAGAAATGAGATAAAATATATTTTTAGGAGATAAATTATGTTAGATACAATAATTTTTGATATGGATGGGGTAATAATAGACACAGAACCTTTATCCTTTGAAACTAGTAAAATTTTATTAAAAATGTATGATAAAGATTACACTGAAGATTTCCATAACGCTTGCATGGGGCTTAGTATGATTGAGGTGATAAGAAGGACAATAAGCAATTATGACCTAGAAGAAGATGAAGATGAGTTATTAAAAAGGAGAAATGAAATATATATAAAGATTGCCTTAGAAAAATCAGAACCTATAAATGGTTTATTTGAATTATTAGATTATATAAAAGAATTAAATATAAAATGTGCAGTAGCAACAGGTAGTAATAGAGGAATAGCGGAGATATTGTTAAAAAAATTGGGTATAATAGATTATTTTCAGTTTATTTTACCAGGAGATGAAATGGAAAAATCAAAACCAGATCCTTGGTCTTATTTAGAAGCTATGAAAAGGTTAGGTTCCTCTAGTGAAGAAACAATTATTATGGAAGATTCTATAAATGGAATAAAGTCAGCTATAGCTGCAGGATGCAAAGTTATTGCAATAAACAGTATATGGGAAGATAAAAGCACCAAAGAAATAATATCTTTTGAAAAGGATTTAAAAGGAGCTAAAAATGTAATAAGCACTTTGATAAAATAACAAAGGGGGAAGATTTACATGTTAATACTTTTAGATACAGCTAATATAGAGTCTATAAAGAATATAAATGATATTTATCCATTAGATGGGGTTACAACTAACCCTACAATAATATCTAAAGAAAAAAAGGATTTTATAAGTATATTAAGGAAAATAAGAAATGTTATAGGTGAAGAAAAAATGCTTCATGTTCAAGTAATAGGGTCTAAAGCAGAAGATATGATAGAAGAAGCTGTATATTTAAATGAAAAAATTGGTGGTAATTTATATATAAAAATACCAGTAAATGAGCAAGGCATAAAAGCTATGAAAAAACTTAGTAAAGAAGGATATAAAATCACAGCTACAGCAATCTTTACAGCTCAACAAGCTTTAATGGCAGCAAAAGCAGGAGCAGAATTCGTAGCTCCTTATGTAAACAGAATAGATAATCTAATGGGAGATGGTATTAAAGTTGTTTCTGATATAGTAAATATATTTGAAACTTATAATATTAATTCTAAAGTTTTAGCCGCTAGTTTTAAAAATACGGAACAAATCCATAATGCTTGTTTAAAGGGAGCTCATAGTGTAACTGTAAATGAAGATTTAATAAAGCAATTAATATATCACCCTTTAACAGATTTAAGTGTAGACAATTTTGTGAAGGATTGGGAAAATCAATATGGAAAGAATACAAAAACTAATGAGGTATAGCTCAAAATAGCATTTTAATAGTAATGTATAATTTATAGGTACAATATTAAGTGTTCTCATCATATTATAATATTATGAAAAAATACTAGCAAATTTAGAGGGATATTTTCACTAAAAAATTAAATATAACTAAAAATTGAATGAAAATATAATATAATATTCATAAAAAATTAAGTTAACAAATAAAAATGAACATGCTATAATGTATTAGGAAGAAAGTTAAAAAGTTATGAAAGCGCCAGAACTTAAGTGCTTATAGCAGATTAGTATCTGAGTAAGTTCGACTAATCAAGTTGAGAATTTGGGGTTATAAAGGAAATTCAGATTAACATCTGAGTAAGTTCCACTGGCCAAATTGAAAATTTGGAGTATATAGAGGAAACTCAGATTAGCATCTGAGTAAGTTCCACTAACCAAATTGAAAATTTGGAGTGTCACTTAAGTTGACGAGGATATAGGAGTATCGAAATTTCGGCGGATATCCTATGGGATCTCACAGCCCTAAAAGCTATAATAAAAGTTAGAAGTGATTCTGATTACAAAAAAGCTTTAGTGAGGACTTTCTTCTTAAATTATTAATATAATCTAAGGAGGATTTTTTTATGTGCGGAATAGTAGGTTACGTAGGATTTAGGAAGGCAAGCGATGTAATCGTGGATGGATTATCAAAACTAGAGTATAGAGGATATGACTCTGCAGGAATCGCTGTTAATGATGGAAAGGAAATAGAGTTCCAAAAATATAAAGGTAGACTAAATGTTTTAAGTGAAAATTTGGAAAGTAAGCCTATGGAGGGAACTATAGGAATAGGTCATACAAGATGGGCTACTCACGGAGTGCCATCTGATGTGAATTCACATCCACATTTAAATATGGATGAAACAATTGCAGTAGTTCACAATGGTATAATTGAAAATTATATGGAAATAAAAGACTGGTTGTCTTCTGAAGGTGTAAAATTTAAATCAGAAACAGATACTGAAGTAATAGCTCATTTAGTTGACCATTATTATGAAGGTGATTTATTACAAGCAGTATTTAAGGCTATAAAAAAATTAAGAGGAGCTTATGCTCTAGGAGTAGTTTGTAAAGATAACCCAGAACAATTAGTAGCTGTAAGAAAAGATAGTCCATTAATAGTAGGAATTGGAGAGAATGAAAACTTCATTGCATCTGATGTACCAGCTATTTTAAAATATACTAGAGATGTATATTTCTTAGATAATGGAGAAGTAGTTACTTTAGAAAAAGACAAAATAAAAATTTACAACGAAAAGGAAGAAGGAATCACAAAAGAACCTTTCCATGTAATGTGGGATGTGGAAGCAGCATCTAAGGGTGGATATGACCACTTCATGATAAAAGAAATAAATGAACAACCAAATGGTATAAAAGAAACTTTAGTTAGAAGATTAGATGAAAATGGTAAAATAAAATTAGATGATATAAAACTAACAAAAGAAGACTTAGATGAAATAAATAAAGTTTATATAGTTGCTTGTGGAACTGCATACAATGCAGGAATAACAGGAAGATATGCTATTGAAAGATTTGCAAAAATAGCTGTAGAAACAGATGTAGCTTCAGAGTTTAGATATAGAAATCCATTTATAGACGACAAAACATTAATTATTGTTGTAAGTCAATCTGGAGAAACAGCAGATACTTTAGCAGTTGTAAGAGAAGGAAAAGAAAAAGGAGCGAGAGTTTTAGCTATTACTAATGTTGTAGGATCTTCTATAGCTAGAGAAGCAGATGATGTATTTTATACTTGGGCGGGGCCTGAAGTAGCAGTTGCATCAACTAAAGCATATACAACTCAACTTGTAGCATTGTATATGATCGCATTAGATATGGGTATAAAAAGAGGAACAATAACTGAAGAATTTTATAATGATATAATAAGTGAATTAAAACTTATACCTGAAAAAGTACAAAAAATACTTTATCAACATGATGATATAAAAGAAATAGCAAAAGAAATAAAAGACAATGAACATGCATTTTATATAGGAAGAGGATTAGATTATAATCTTTCATTAGAAGGTTCATTAAAGATAAAAGAAATATCTTATATGCATGCAGAAGCTTTTGCTGCTGGTGAATTAAAGCATGGAACTATAGCTCTTATTGAAGAAAATACACCAGTAGTAGCTACAATGACTCAAACAGATTTATTTGAAAAGAGTATTTCTAATATAAAAGAAGTTAAATCAAGAGGAGCACATGTTATTGCTATAACTCAGGAAGGAAATAAAGAAGCAGAGCAAGTAGCGGATAAAGTAATTTATATACCAAGAACAAATGATATATTACAAAGTATTATTGCAGTAGTGCCTCATCAATTATTAGCATACTATGTAGCAATACTAAAAGACCGTGATGTAGATAAGCCAAGAAACTTAGCTAAATCCGTTACAGTTGAATAGAGTATGGTTTGTCCCTCGATTACTTGTAGCTTTTAAATAAAGTTACGACCTTTAAAATAAAGTTGCAATCTTTTAAAAAAAGTCGCGACTATTTAAAAAAAGTTGAATCAAAATAATCAATAGAGTTATACTATACTCAGAGAGGTATAGTATATAAATTGTAAAAATATAAAGACTATACATTCTCGTATTTGGAGAGTGTATAGTCTTTGTTTTTTAGGAGTGTATGAAATGGCTAAAAGGAAACGAAGTATAGATATAAATAAAATGATTAAAGAAGGACGAGGCCAAGGTATTGGAGCAGAATATAAGCCTTGGATTAGAATTCAAGATGTACCCTCTTTAGGAAGAGCTACAAGGTTAAAAGGCATAAAAACAAAAAGACAACATGAATTTTTATCAGATGTGGAAAGAAATTATTTTTATTTGTTGGAATTTTCAGATTCAGTAGTGGATATAAGAGAACAATTCCCTTTATTACCATTAGAAGATACTATCCTTATAGCAGAAGAATTAGGATTAGAGCATCCTAAAAATCCTACAACAGGTGAATTTATAGTTATGACTACAGATTTTTTCATAAGTGTAAAAAATAATAATGAATTTTATGATATTGCAAGAACAATAAAAGCAAAAGATGAGCTTATGAATAGAAGAATATTAGAAAAGTTTGAAATTGAGAGAGTTTATTGGCAAAAAAGAAATATAGATTGGGGTATAGTTACAGATAATGAAATAGATAAAATTATAGCTAATAATATAAGTTTTGTTTATGCTTATGATAATATAACAAATTTAGATTGTTTTAATGAAGTAAATGATATGGATATCCACGATTTAGTATATGAGTTTATAAGAAGAATATTAGATAGTAATAAGAGTATGAGAGTTATTTGTAGTCAGTTTGATAATGAGATGAGTTTAGAAAATGGAAGTGGATTAAGTATTTTTAAATATTTAATTATTAATAAGATTATCAATATAGATATAACCCAAAAAATAGATGTTAATGCTAAAATATCTCTTACTTTGAATCAGGAATCAATAAAAAAGGTGGAGATAATATGATAGCAGTTAATTCAGTATTTCAATATATAGATGGCGAGCGAATTAGAATTATATATATCATAGATAAGTTTGCTTATTTAGTAAATGTAGATGCAGCCACATCAATGCCTAAAAGGGAATTAATTAAAACGATTGAAGAAGAAATATTATATAAAAAATTAATTTTAATTAAAGATCCTTTTGCTAAAATAATTGATGAAAATAATCTTTCGAAAGTCCAGATTTATAAAAGAGATAAGGATTGGGATTTTATCTTAAAATATTGGGATGTAAATAAACAATCTTTACTAGAAAAAAACACTAGAAATAAAACATTTAAAAAAATATCTAAATTAAGTGGATTAGGATTAACAAAGGTTAAAAAAGTATTTAGTAGGTATTGGCAAAGAGGAATGAGTAAAAATGCTCTATTGCCTGATTATAAAAATTCAGGCGGAAAAGGAAAAGATAAGAATTTATCTAAGAATAAAGTTGGTAGACCCAAAAAAGCCAATTATTATGGAGAAATTGTTCAAGGTATTAACATAACTGATGATGTAAAAATTCATTTTAAAATTGCAATAGATAAATATTACAGAAATAAAAATAAAATGTCTTTAAAAGAAACATATAACCTGATGTTAAGAGATTTTTATTCAGACAGTTATGTAGAAGACAATGAGATAAAACACCTGGTATGGGATAAATCCAAAACACCAACATATGGTCAATTCTATTATTGGTTTAAAAAGTTAGAAAATCCTAAAAAGGATATTCTTTTTAGAGAAAGTTCAAAGGAATTTGAACTAAAACATAGAGCAATATTAAGCAATTCTACAATAGAAACTAATGGACCTGGTACAAGATTTCAAATAGATGCAACTATAGCGGATATATATTTAGTAAGTTCTCTAAATAGAAATAGAATAATTGGCAGGCCAATAGTATACGCAATTATAGATGTATTTTCAAGATTAATTACAGGAATATATGTAGGTTTAGAAGGTCCATCTTGGATTGGAGCAATGATGGCTTTAGATAATATGATAACTGATAAAGTTGAGTTTTGCAGAAAATACAATATTGAAATAACGGAAGAACAATGGCCGTCAAAATATCTACCTGAAATAATAATTGCTGATAGAGGAGAATTTGAGGGATATTCTGTAGAAAATTTAATCAATAATTTAAATGTAAAGATAGAAAATACATCTCCATACAGAGGAGATTTGAAAGGTATAGTAGAGAGAAATTTTAGAACAATTAATACAAGGATAAAGCATAAAACTCCAGGAGCAATTCAAAAGGAATTTAGAGAAAGGGGAGATAGAGATTATAGGTTGGATGCAACGCTTACCTTAGATGAATTTACGGCTATAATTATAAAAATGGTATTATATCATAATAACAAATTAATAGACAAATATCCTATGGAAAAAGAAATGATTGAAGATGAAATAGTTCCAATTCCTATAAAACTTTGGAGATGGGGGATAGAAAATAAAAAAGGAAGATTAAGAGTTGTAGATCAAGAAAGATTTAGGTTAAATATATTACCGAAGGGAAAAGCAAACGTATCAAGAGCTGGTATAAGATTTAAAAATATGTATTACGGTTCTAAAAAAGCTATAGAAGAACAGTGGTTTATAAAATCTAAAGTTAGAAGTATTGAAATTGTATATGATCCAAGGAATATGAATCAAATATATATTCCATATGAGGATGGAATGAATTACGAAAAGTGCTATCTATTAGAGGGAAGTATGCAATACAAAGATTGTATACTAGAAGAAATTATATTTAATGAAGAGCTATCCTCAGAATTAAAAGAACAGGAAAAAAATCAGCAAACTCAAATAAATATAGATTTAGATAAAGAAATAGAAAAGATAGTTAAAAAGGCTAAAAATGAAAAACAGAAAGCTGTAAGTTATGATGAAAGTAAAAATAAAAAAATAAAAGGAATAAAAAGAAACAGGATAGTTGAAAAAGACATAAATAGGCTAACTGAGTCATTTGATTTAGGAGAAAAAAAGGGAGATGAGAAAGAAAAGGCTACTGTAATTGAATTGCCTATAAATAAACAAGAACATAAGTCTAATGAACTTACTGGTAAAGCTAGGTTAATGGAGAAGTTAAGGAAGAAAAGAGATGAGAAACGTGAAAAATAATCAAAACATTATAATTCTTAAAGGAGATACGGAAAAAGCAAATTATAAAATACAAAGCATAGAAGAATATTCCAATAATCCATTTATAGAAGCCTTACCTGATATATTTTCAGAAGATGATGTTATAGATAAATTCAGTGTTATACCAAGAATTCATGAAAAAGATAGAAATATGGAATCTAATTTAAGGTATCATATAATAAAAAGAGCTAAAAATTTTGTTCAGCCATTACCAGTACATTTTACTTTAGAAAGAAGATTATCAGCACTTATTAGAAGAGGATACTTAGCTAGAAATCCATTGGATAGAAGTTATTTAGAAAGATTAAGAATATTAAATGAACTTAGAGATGATAAGATATATGATGATTTATTGCTAGAAAAAAGGATGAGTAATATACGTTCAACAGCAGATAGCATGGCAATAATAGGAATTTCAGGAATAGGAAAAACTACAGCTATAGAAAGATTATTACTTATGTATCCCCAGATAATAAAACATCAAGAATATAAGAAGCAAAATTTTAGTAGAACTCAAATAGTATGGTTAAAAATAGATTGCCCTTATGATGGTAGCTTATCTACTTTATGTAAAAGCTTTTTTAAAGCTATTGATGATTTGCTTGGTACTAGATATTTAGAGAAGTTTGGATATTCCAATAGAGTAACATCAACTATGATGTTACATATGACCTCACTTGCGAGTATCTATGGTATAGGAGTTTTAGTTATAGATGAAATTCAACATTTACTAAATTCTAAAAATGATATGGAAGAAATGTTAAACTTCTTTGTAACATTAAGTAATACAGTAGGAATACCAACAGTTCTAATAGGAACATCTAAGGCACAAAAGATATTTAAAGGTAATTTTAGACAGGCAAGAAGAGCAGCTAGTGAAGGGGCAATAATGTGGGATAGAATGGATAAGGAAAGTGATGAATGGGGTTTCTTTTTAGAAACATTATGGGATTTTCAATGTTTAAAGGAGAACACAGTATTAACTAATAAGTTGAAGAATGCTTTTTATGATGAATGTCAAGGAATAACAGCAGTAGCAGTAAATTTATTTATACTTGCACAAGAGAGAGCTTTAGGTGAAGGAAAAGAAAATATAACTGTTGATATACTAAGAACTACAGCTAAAGAAGATCTACACATGATTCAACCTATGATAAAAGCTCTTAGAAATAATAATATGGTTGAGGTTATGAAATATGAGGATATATCAATAAAATTAGATGATATATCAATCAATTATAAAAAAGATATTGAACTTATAGGACGGTTAGAAGAATCTTTTAAAGAGAGAAATAATACAATTCAGCTTAAAAGAAGGAATACAGTAGAAAATCTAGTTATGGATTTATCTGTAATAGGAATTTTTGAAGAATTAAATAATATTGATATTAAAAAATTGGCTGAAAAGTTAGTAGAAAAAGTAGCAGTAGATGAAGATTATAATTTAATAAAAACTATGGCTATAAAGACAGCAATGGAACTTAATGAAAAGAAAAAAATAGAAAAGAAAATAAAAGAGAATAAAGAAAATAAAAAACAAAATGAAGGATTGTTAGCTTTATTTGAAAGAGCTAAAAAGAATAAAAAACATCCTTATGAATTATTAAAAAAAGAAGGATATATTAAGAATCCAATTGATGAATTTTTAATGATAAAATAAATAAAATTAATGGGGAATGGGCGGTTTTAAAATGTATTTATAAAAGGAGAGTTAATGAATGATACATTTTTTTACTGACCCATATAAAGATGAACTTATATATTCTGCAATATCTAGATATCATTATTATACTGGAAATATAGATTATAAAGATACATTAGAAGAGTTGTTTGGGAAAAGAAGTATTGTGCCTAGTTTAGAAATAGGAAGTAATATTGATACTTTATCTAAAAATTTAGGAGATAGGTATACAGCAGAAAATATAATAAAAAAGCATACTATATTTCCATACTATAGTCCGTTTTTACCTAAAGATAGGAAAGTAGAACTTATAAAAGAAATTGTTTATAGAGATGGAAATGGGATATATGCAAAATTAGGCATGGTTGCAGGAAGTATATGCAAGAAAAATAAAATATATTATTGTCCCTGTTGTGCTAAAAATGAAATAGAGAAGTATGGAGAGCCTTATATTCATAGGGAACATCAGTTACAAGGCATATATATTTGCCCGCATGATGGAGTTGAGTTAAAAAAATATTCTGTGGATAAAAGCAATTCAAGCAGGATTGAGTTTATAAGATTAGATAAGAAATTATTAGATTTAAGAAATATAACAGTAGTAGATAGTAGGTACTATGATAAATTATATAAAATATCGAAGAATGCATATTATTTACTTCAAACAGATTTAGATAATATATCTAAAGAAAAAGTATTAGAAAAATATAAGAATTTATTATACGAAAAGGGTTTAACCACTTCCAGTAAGAGAGTAAAGCAAAGAGAATTATATGAGGAATTTATAAGCTTTTATAGTAAAGATTTTTTAGAAAAAATAGAATCTAGTGTAAATAATGATGATGAATATAATTGGCTTAGAGTAATTACAAGAAATTTAAAAAGAACAGTGCATCCAATGAGACATCTTTTGTTAATAAATTTTTTAGAAGATGATATAGAAAAGTTTTTTAAAGATATAAATAAACAGTTTAATCCCTTTGGAAAAGGACCATGGCTATGTCTAAATAGTGCAGCAGATCATTATAAACAAAATGTCGTAACTAATTTAAAGATAACAGAAGATTATAAAATTAAAGTACCTGTAGGTACTTTTACTTGTAGATGTGGATTTGTATATTCAAGAAAAGGTCCAGATAAAACAGAACAAGATAAATGCAAGATAGGCAGAATAAAAAAATTTGGTGCAGTTTGGGAGAATAAATTAAAGGTTTGCTTAAAAAAAGGAAAATACGGGCTCCGAGAATTAGCTAGTATCATGAAGTGTGATCCTAAAACAGTAATTAAATTTGATAAGTTATTTGGTATAAATTATTTTAATAGTTCTTCTAAAATTGTGGGAAAAGGTAAAAAGCCTATAAATAGTGATGTGGGGGAAATATATAAATTAAATATTTTAAAAGCTATAGAAATGAATACTGCATTATCAAGAACTGAAATAAGAGAAATGTGCAAAAAAGAATATATTTATCTATATCGAATGGATAAGGAGTGGTTGTTTAGTGTTTTACCACAAAAGGTTAAAAAAGATGATCACAGAAAAAAAGTAGATTGGGATAAAAGAGATAAGGAAATTTTAGAGCTAATAAAAGTTAAACACAAGAAATTGTTAAATAAAGAAGTTCCAATTAGAATAACAAAATCTAGTATAGGAAAAGCAGCAGGAGTACTTGTAACTTTAGAAAAAAATATTAATAATTTGCCTAAAACAGAAAAATACCTAAATGAAATTATTGAAACTGTACAAGATTTTCAAATTAGAAGATGTAAAAAGATAACAGATGATAAATTTAAAAATGAAGAAAATATAAAGCTTTGGCAGATACAGAGAATTGCTGGAATTAGAACTAAGGATTTTGAAAAAGTAAGAGTAGAAATTCTAGAATATATTAATATGAAGGATAGTAGGGGGAAATATGGGCAAAGTAGCAATTAAGGCAAAAGATTGGCCATTTGAAAAAGGTGAGAATGCTAAATTAATATGGGTTGGGGAACCATTTAAATACAATAATAAATGGATGATTTATACGTACTTTAAAGGTAATAAAGCTACAAGAAAAATTATGTTGGATTGGGCAAGTATGCATTTTTTGGCAGTAGATAAGTATTATACAGATGGAAATTTAAATAATGGAGAAGTTTTAGGAAATAAGGAATTTATAGATATAAAATTAACTGGTGTTAGAGCAGAGTATATAGAAAAAGATTGGGAAATATGGGGGGCAGGATTTAAAGATAAAACTAAGTCTAAGACATTCAATTTTTCTAAAAAAGGAATACTATATACTATTCCAATAATTGAAATAATAAGAGCTATTTTAGCTCCAGATAGGTTTATGTTGAATAGGGTGTTGGAGATGGATACACTGGAAAATTATTTTATTTATGAAATAGAAAAAAGTAAATTAAATATCCATTTTACTCCACAGTATGAACAAAACCTGTTAAAAAATGAAAAGATAAATCATTTAGCATGGGTAATTACAAATCCTAAAGTATTAAAAATGTTCAATAGTATAGGCTTAAGTATGTGGGAAATAGGGGAGTTCAAATTTGATTTCTTATTTGATAGGTTTAATATAAAGGCAAGAGTTGAGAAAAAGGAAAGATACATTAGGATATTAGAAATAGTATCTCTTAAAAAAAAGAGAATAAATGTGACAGAAATAAATATATATCATCCAAGTTTAGAAGAAACAGTAACAACAAATGAAGCTAAAAAGAGAATTTATATAAGTAAAAATACTAGTAGCAATAGGGACTTAGATTCAAAAGCAGACGGAGCTACAAAATCTTCAGAGAAAATAAATGCTTTATTAATAAATCATGAGTATGAAGGAATTCCCAAGATAAATAAGCTGAAAAGTGATAGAAAAATCAGAAGAACAAAAGAAGATAAAAATACAAAAACGTATATTATAGAAGATAAAGGAGCAAGAACTGTAGCAGATGAAGGTGGAGAAAAATTACTAAGAGGATTAGAATTTACAAATATAGCTAATGTAGAAGGGAAAGGTGAATTAGAGGAATTTGTAGAGGTATTAAAGTTATTAGAAATGAGACAAGCTATTAAATCAGTAGAAATAATAATTGGAGATTTACCAGAAGGAAGAAAAGGTAAAAGATTTTCAAGGTTAAGTGATGGAATAACAAAGAGAAGATATGCTATAGGAAAAATTACTATGATGGATGGCATAGAGTGTAGTTTGATTGATGTTGAGAGAGAAGATAGAGCTTTGTCGATGTTATTATTAAAAGGTAATAAATTGGTGAATTGGAAAATGGTTTATAGTATAATGTTGTTAGGATTGGTTGATGAAAGCGGTAAATGGAGTAATGATGCTATTGATAATATAACACAAATGGGGATTGGTGTTTATAGAAATAAGCATATTAAAAAAAGTATTTATGATAAAGAAGTTTATATTCATGAGAAATTAATATAGATTTTATATAAAGGAGGACAAAATATGAGTGAAAGTACATATGGTTGTTTGGCTGCAAATGATGAATATGCAGAAAGAATAGAGGAAGAAAATAAACATCCTATAAGAAGTAAATTTGAGAGAGATAGAGATAGAATAATGTATTCAAAAGCATTTAGGAGATTGAGTGGTAAGACACAAGTATTCTTAGCAGGAAATGATGATCATGCTAGAACAAGATTAACACATACTTTAGAAGTTGCACAGATAGCAAGGACTATAACAAAAGCTTTAGGCTTAAATGAAGAATTAGCGGAAGCAATTGCATTAGGACATGATATAGGACATACACCATTTGGACATGTAGGAGAGCGAATGCTTAATAGCATAATGAGTGGCTGTTATGAGATAAGAGATTTTAATGAGTTAAATATTATTGAAGAAATGAAAGGATTTAAACATAACTGGCAATCTATTAGAGTAGCAGCTGATTTAGAATCTAGTATGAACTTAACTAATTATACTTTATGGGGAATGTTAAATCATAGTAAACTAAAGTATAAAAAATGCAAAATGGAAGATAAGAATAATAAATGTCTTTTTAGACATGAGAAAAACAAAACGTGTAATATAAAGTTAGAAGATGAAACATCATTAGATTTTTATAGAAATATTAAAATAAGAAATGTTAATTTATATGATGAAATAAAAGAAAAGTGGAGTTTTGAAGGAGTGATAGTTGCGCTAGCAGATGAAGTAGCACAAAGACATCATGATATTGAAGATGCATTAGAATATAATATAATAAATAAAAAAGAATTGTATAATCAATTAGATAAAATATTTAACTTTAATGCGTATAAAGAAAAAATTTATAAGGAAAATGAGAAAAAAAATTCAAATAGTTTAAAAGAATTATTACAATCTATAGAAGAGCATAAAAGAAATTTTAGAGATATAAAAAAATCTATAGATAAAGGTTCTCTAGATTTATATAAACCTAAGTTCTCAAAATTTATTGTAAATATATTAACTACAGATATTATTTATAATACAAAAAATAACTTTAGTAACTTTATTAAATATTATAATATTAAAAATAATCAAGATTTTTATAATATTAAAAATAAAATAAACGATTATAAAAATATAGTTACTTATAGTAGCTTTATGAAAGAAACAGATGAAGAATTAGAGGAATTTTTAAGAAATAGAATATTAAATTCATATAAGGCTCAGACAATGGATGGGGTAGGACAACATATAATAAAAGAACTATTTAAAGCTTATCTTATAAGTCCTCAACAACTACCAGATAAAACTATAGTTAAATTATTTGAAAATTTATATAAAGAAGATAAAGAAAAATTAGATAATTACAAATATGAAGATACTAGTGAGTATAATGTAGGAGAATTAAGGAATATATTATCAGAGTATCACTTTAATAGGAAAAAAGATAAAAAGGAATATGAAAAATATAAAGTTGAGCTATTAAGAACAATATGTGATTATATAGCAGGTATGACAGATAAATATACTATAGAGCAACATAGAAAATTGTATAATATAGTTTAGGTAAATAATATTATAAATTTCTAATAAAAAAATGTAAGCTTTTCAAGGACCTTAAATTTATGCATTTAAGAATAAGTAGATAAAAGTGGGAGTGTAAAATAATATGTATATTCTTTTTATAAGAATTACGAATATTATTTTACACTCTTTAATTTTTTATATTTATTTTTATGGACCTAATTAAAAATTTATGTTATCTTAGAATTAGACAAAAGTAAGATTTTTTGAATTATTAGGCTTTAAGAAGGGGTTTAATTATGATAAATAATAAATATAATAGTAGGACTTTGTTGGAAAATATGATACCTATTAAGGAAATTAGCGAAATAGCTAAGAAAGAAGGAAACAGTAAAAAACCAGTATATAGAATTCATAAGTGGTGGGCTAGGCGGTTAGGAGCTGTTGTGAGAGCTTTGTTTATAGCAGCTAATTTACCTTATGATTCTAGTGAAAGTGAGTTTTGGACTCGGTTTTATAATAAAAATAAATATGATATAACAGTATTAGATCCTTTTATGGGTGGAGGAACATCATTAGTAGAAGCGAAGAAACTAGGCGCTAAGATCATAGGTAATGATATAGATACTATGGCATACTTTTTAACAAAAAAGGAATTGCAGGATGTATCTATTGATAGAATTGAGAATGAATTTAATGAATTATATAAAAGGATTGGTAAGAAAATTGAAAGTTTTTATGTTACAAAGATTGAAGATCAGTATTATCCTGTAATCAATATTTTTTGGGTATATGAGTTAAGATGTCCTAATTGTAAAAAAAATATTAAAACTCATCCACATTACAGATTAGCTTACAATAAAAATAAAAATTATCAGGTTGTCTTTTGTAAAAAATGTGGAGAAGTAGAAGTTATAGAATATAATTTGAAAGAATATATATGCAAAAAATGTAAGGAAACTACTTTTATTAATAATGAAGATTATTCAAGGGGAATGTGTACATGTAGTAATTGTAATGAAAAATTTAAAATAATTGAAAATGAAAAAAAACCTGTGATTTTTGCACTTGAGTATCTTAATGATAAAGAAAGAATATTCAAAAAAGCAGATGGATATGATATTGAGCTTTACAATAAGATGGAAAAAGAGTACTATGAGTTTGTTAATAATCGGGAGAATATTGCAACATTAATTCCGCAATCAAAAATAATTAAATTTGATATGGTAGATCAGAGACCTATATCTCATGGATACTATTATTATAAGGATTTATTTAATAAAAGACAGTTATTATCTTTAGCATTATTAAAGGAAGAAATATTAAAGATTGAAGATGAAGAATTGAAAGAATGGTTTCTTATTGGATTTTCAGATTTATTGGCATCTAATAATATGTTATGTAGTTATGCTTATGGATACAGGAAGTTAACCCCATTATTTGGGATACATGCATATACAGTACCTATAAGACCAGTTGAAAATAATGTATGGGGAACGGAGATTGGTAGAGGAACTTTTATTAAATCTATAAAAAAAATAGTAAAGGCAAAAAAATATTGTGATGAAGTTTATGAATTTAAATACAATAACAATTTTTCTAGAAGGATATTAACAGGAGAAAAAATTAAGTCGAGAATAACAAGTAATCCAGAGGAGTTTTATAAATCAAATGAGTTCGATACACTGTTATTAAACAAAGATTCTCAAAATCTTGATGGAATAAAAGATAAATCTATAGATATAATTATGACAGATCCACCGTATTTTGATAATCTTCATTATTCAGAATTAGCAAATTTTTATTTTCAGTGGATTAAAAATCATATTAATATTAATGAAGATAAATCTATAGATGGTTCTTTATATGTATATAATAATGAAGAAAAAAGTGCTCAAAGTTTCCAAATAGGACTTACGAATGTTTTTAAGCAATCATATAAAAAACTTAAAGATAGTGGTCTTATGGTCTTTTCATATCATCATAATAAACCAGAGGCATGGATGACATTGGGAAAAGCTATTAAAGAATCTAAGTTTTTTATCACCAACATAATACCAGTTAGATCAGAAGGGAATAGTGCATATCATTCAGGTGGAAATGCTATAAAGTGGGATTCTATAATAGTGATGAGAAAAGCAGAAAATGTTAAAGAAAAGATTGATTCAAATATAGATTCAGAAATAGATTATTGGGATAGATATATAAAAAATAATAATATTGATATGAAAAAATGTGACAAATTAAGTTTTTATAGATCATTAGCAATAAAAAAATATTGTAATACTAAAGATAATATAGAAATAAAAAAAGATTTTAGTAAAATCGGTAATTTTTTAGAAAATAGCAACACGTAATGTGTTGTTATTTTTTGCATTTATATGTAAAATTATATAATGAAAGTTAAGCAATAAGGAGGTAAAAATGCAAAATATCATTGATAAAAGTATAATTACCAGTTTAGCTAATGACGGATGTAATAAAAATGCTGTTAATCTTATAGCGAAAAATTGGAAAAAGGAAGTGCTGGATAAATTAAAAGAAGAAATATGTAAGTGTGGATCGGGGAAAGAGTTCCTAAAATGTTGTGGTAAAGTTGAGGAAATACCTGGTTACACATATGTAGAAGACAAATTGGGGATTATTATTCCGCATGGAGATAAGGCACCATTAATCACTCATATGAGAGCTGGAGAATTTGCGGAAATAAGAAAAATTGAAGAACTTTCATATAATTATAGAATTGGAACAAATTTAAAAGAAAAATCAAGTTATGATGAAAAGTTAAAATTATTAGCAGATTTTTATTTTAAAGAAGATCCCCTTGAAATACAGTTTAATAGAGATAATTTTGAAAAACTAGGACATTATATTTACAAAAGAAATATAACAGGAAAAGATTTTATGATTGGAAATGAAGGAAATAGTATTGATATAAATAATTTTATTAAAATAATTGAAAGCGAAAAATATGATTTTTTATACCAATTAAAATTTTATCCGGGTAATAGTTTTTTCAAAGAATTGTTAAATGATTATGATATAAAACAAATATATGATTTTTCAAGCTTAAAATTCACAAATTTAATTCCAGATTTCATTAGAATTATTAAACCAACTGATAAAGAATTTTTGAGTTGTGGTATATTTGATAATAAGTTAAATATTAAAAAATCAAGTAATGAAAAAATAAAGTTGATGGTTGCAGATATTAAAAATGCTGAATTTAGTAATAAGTTTTTTATTGAATTAGGATTGTATATGATTGCTCTTAATTCATTCATATCTAAGGATAAAGAGCTTAATAAACGATTTGAAGTATTAGCTAAAGCTGTAATTTACCCACAACAAGAAGATGAATTAGAACAGGAACGATATTACAGAATAAAAAATAATGGCATTAGTTCTATTAAGACTTGGGAAGTAGATTTTGCAACAGTTAGAGATGAACTAGTTAATGTATTTAAAAATAAACTTCCTAAATTAATAAATATTATTAAAGAAGGTAATTTAGATGAGTATAATAAATACAAAATTACTCCTATGTGTATGACATGTGATTATTATGGTGGACAAAACTCAAAAGAACTTAAGAATTATATTGAAAATCAAAAAAATAATCATATTAATTTTAAATATGATAATATAGATGAATATTTGAACGATTCTACAAATGGATTTTGCAGGTATTGCATAAAAAATTCTAACAATATTAATAAATTATCAAGTTTAGCAAGTGGGGAAAAAAATATTTTATTAAAAAATAAAATAATTGATATAGATACATTAGAAGATGCTATAAATAATAACAATACAATATTTGATTATAATAAAACATTAAAATCTAATATTAACATTTTAAAGAATGATATTGAAATTAGGAAAAATTGTGAGGATTATAGAATAGTAAATGACAGAACGATTAATTTGCCTAAGTTTTGCAATTTGAAAATTTTCATAGATATTCAAAGAAGTACAAAAGATGAAACACTTTTATTTGCTTATGGAATAAACTATTTTAATAATAGTAATCCAAGTAAAGAAGATAACATAGATATTAGAAATCCTGAATTTTCAATATCTATTATTGATGAATATAGTTTTAAAACTGATTTAAGAGAATACTTAGAATTTTTATTTAAAATTAACAACCTGATAAAAAAATATGAAAATCAAGTTGATAAATTCGGTAATAACTTGACATATTCAATTATATATTGGGGACAAAGCACGTATGAACATTTGAAAAATTTATTTTTAAGAATATTTCATTATATAAAGCGAGATGGCGAAGGGATTGAAGAAATATATTCTAAAGTTTCACAGTCAATACTAAGAGAAAAGAAAAAGAAAGTAAGGGAATTAAAGGAAAGATTTTATTCGCTGTTTCCTCCAGAGGATGAAATTCAAGATTATAGAATTGTTGAAAAAAGCCCATTTTTTGATATGAAAAAAGCTGTAACAGATTTAATGGTATTAAATGCAGATATAAATTTGAACTTAGAACAGGCAAATAAATTAATCACAGGATATAAATCTATATTTAGATATCATAAGCCAGATGCAGATTCATTTAATGGATATGTTTTCGGTCAAATATGGCAAAGTGAACAAATGGATTCAAATTCAAAGGACCAATTTAAAAATGAAATTAAAGATATCATAAAAACAAGAATAAAAGCAATGATGGGTATTTATTTAAACTTAAATAGTAAAAAATATCTATATGGTATAGCACCAACAATTATACCTTTACAAAGAGAAAATCATTTTGGAAACTTTACTATGGGAAATGATATATATTTATATCATAAACTGGATAATGCATATTCTTTGATAGAAAAAGAGTTGATTCATAATGAAGAAATTTATAAAAAGTCAGTTTTAGGAAAATCTATTTCATTAAAGCAACAGATATTAGATGAAAAAAGAGAAATTATATTATCCAATAATAAATTGAATCCTGATGAAAATGATTTATTAGTTTATGAAATTGAGGAATATTGTAAAGAAGCTAATTATGACGAAAAAAGTATATGTTTAACAATATATCCTTCAAATAAGTCAGAATATATATTTATGAAATTTGTAAATAAGCAATATAATAATGTTATTTATTATGATTCTGATATTTATGATTTTAGTAAATATGATGAATGGTTTTGGAAAAGTAAGAAGCCATATAAAAATGTAGTAGAAGTTAAAATAGAAAAATTTTTAAGATTTGAAAATATTATAATTTTAAGAATACCTAAATTAACAAAAAAAATGATGGAATTTTTAATAACTGAATATAATTTTGATTTTTCTAAAAATGTTGTAATTGAAAATTATCATACAGACTTTTGGGAAAGTAATCTTAAAAAAACTATAGAAAAGATAAAAGATAAGAAACTCATGGAAGGATTATTGGAGAATTTTCATAATAAATCTATGAATAATTTATCAAGATATCAAATAAGCCAGCTATTAAAGAACCACTATAATAATACTTTGATACCTTTAGATGATTCGCAATTTAAAGCGATAGAAAAAATATTGAATAATAAATTGACACTTTTATGGGGACCGCCAGGTACTGGGAAAACTCACACACTTGTTCATTTATTGTTAAGTTATTATGAGCTAATTTACTCAAATAGCTATTCTACAAAAAGAGTTTTAATTATGTGTAATAATTATGATGCTTTTGATAATATTATTAAAAAAATTGAAGATTTAAAATTTTTGGATAAGCAAGATGTAATTATAAGAAGATTAAAGAGCAGAGAGAGAGAAGGACAAGGATTTGCATTTGAAAATGCGGATTATAAGGATTTGTCTGTAGAGAAAAGTAATAAATTTAGAGAAGAGCTAGATGTATTATCTAAAGATAAGGTAAAAATGCAAATAATTACTTCTACACCAAATCAAATAGCTAAAATATTTACTAATAGTAAATATACGAGAAAGACAAAGTTGAAATTTGACTTAGTAGTAGTTGATGAAGCTTCTCAAATGGATGTTGGCCATTTTATGCCTGCATTATTAAGAATTAAAGACACTACTCAGTTTGTACTTGCTGGAGATGAATGGCAGTTGCCTCCGATTAATAAAGCTAAAATTAAAGAAGCTAACGAAAATTATTATGGATCTATTTTTAGTTATTATTCAGATGAATTTTATAGTCAAACAGATAATAATATAAAAATATCATTACTTTGTAATAGGCGTTCTAATTTTATAATAGTAGATTATTCAAAATTTGCATTTCCTTATGATTCTGAGTATGAAGCAAAAGACAATGAATATGGGAAGATATCTTTTATTAGTAATGAGAATGAAAGTAACATATATGATAAAATAATAGATCCAGATAAAGCAATCTGTATGATTAATTATGATGATGGCAATTCAGGAAAAATGAATAAATTTGAAGCTGATGAAATCGTTAATATAATCAAAAGAATATGGGAAAGAAAAGTTTATAAATACAACACTAATGAAGAGTATGAAATTGAAGAATTTTTTAAAAAATGCATTGGAGTTGTTGTCCCACATAGAGCTCAAAGGACGGAAATACAACTTAGTTTAATTAAATATTTTATAGATGAATTAAAACTTGATCAAAAAGTAAAAATAGATAGAAAGGAACTAGAAAAGAAAATTATTGCATCAGTAGATACAGTGGAAAGATATCAAGGACAGGAAAGAGAAATAATGATTTGTAGTTATGTTCTTGGAGATATAGATGTAATAAAGCAGGAAGAGGAATTCATTTATAATCCAAATCGATTAAATGTTATGATTTCAAGAGCTAGATTTAAAGCAATAGTATTAGCATCTAATGAATTAGTTATGAATATTAGTGATAATTTAGAGATAATTGATATACAAGAATCATTAAAAAAGCTTGTTGAATATTGTAATCAAGAATATAAGATACAAGGAAATTTAGAGTGGGAGAAAAGAAATGCTGTAATGAGGTTTAGGGAATTTTAGAAAGAATATTATATATAGTAGATATATTAATTATATAAATATGAGAATTTGTTCAAAATAGGTATTTTGGACAAAAGTATATACTTCAAACTAATATTTTAATTAAACTTTTTTAAAAAATAAATTAACATAAAATTAAAAGGAACTAAGTTTTGATTAAACCTTTTTTAAAATTAAATCTTTCAATCCACACAAAATTAGCAGTTATAAGGCATGTTTTGATCTAACTTTTTTACAAACCTACATTACTGTTAACTATATAAAAATTCGTTTAAATATAAGAAAACATTTTAAAAATAAAAAGAAAATCAGGATTATTCCTGGTTTTCTTTTTTTATGAAATAAGTTTTACATATATTATTGACCTTCACGTAGCGTAAAACAATAGAATTTTATTTGCTTGATTTCATTCATATAAGTATATAATTTAATTATTGAGGATTATACATTCCTTTACTTTCCATATATTTATAAATAGCTTCTCCATGTTGTTGTTCTTCCTTTTGAATGTGGTTTAAAACATTTCTAATATTAGGATCTCTAAATTCAAATATAGCTGTATCATAAGTTGATGAAACATATTTTTCTGTAGCTAAAAGGTCGGTGCATAGATCAGCATCATTTGTAGTTGCTAATCCAGTTCCAGTGTTAGATTGCATTTGAGAATTTTGTTGTTGTTGGTTATTTTGTTGCTGATTATTTTGTTGTGAATTAACATTTGGAATTTGACCACTTAAAAGTTGATTTATGCTGTTTAAATGTTCTTGTTCTTCCTGTGCATTGTTTAAAAATATCTGTTTTAGTTGTGGATCCTTTGATTGATTTGCGTAATTTGTATATTTTTTAATGCACAATTCTTCATGACTTTTTTGATCTTGTAAAAGTAATTGTTCTTTTTGAGTTAAATTT
This sequence comes from Clostridium botulinum, assembly GCF_001276985.1. Lineage (GTDB taxonomy): Bacteria > Bacillota > Clostridia > Clostridiales > Clostridiaceae > Clostridium_F > Clostridium_F botulinum. The sequence goes on along the minus strand of NZ_LHUL01000011.1, from coordinate 185,797 downwards.
GCCATATGAACACCTCCTATATATATCATTTATTTTTAAGGTAAAGATTATTCCTATTTTACCAAAATAGTTTAAGTTATTAAGAAAATTATAAATAGGAGATATAATAATTTTCAGGAGAAATATAAAAAGTAATGAATTATTAATAATTCATAATTTTAACCTAATTTTAATCTAATTTTTAACGTTTTTTAAATTAGTATATATAACATACAAATATAAAGGAGCTCAGATATTATAAGGGAGTAATACTAGGAATAAACAATGGAAATTATATAATAGTATAAGCTAGTATATTATATAGTGGGTTAATGGCTCACTATTTTGTTATAGAAGAGGTGGTAATTTGAAGAATTTTAAGATCCTTTTAGTAGAAGATGAAGAGCAAATGTGAATGTTTATTGAAATGGAGCTTACTCATGAAGATTATAAAGTTGATATAGCTTATGACGGAAGAGGGGCTTTAGAGAAAGTGGAAAATACAGAATATCAGTTAATACTTCTTGATATTATGATACCAGGTTTAAATGGGATTGAAGTTTGCAGAAGGATTAGGCAATTTTCTTGTGTACCTATAATAATGTTAACTGCAAAAAGTGATGTATCAGACAAAGTTTTAGGACTTGACGTTGGGGCTAATGATTATTTAACTAAACCCTTTGCAATAGAGGAATTATTGGCAAGAATACGAGTATATGAACGAGAAAAGTTAGTAGAAAGTAAATTTGATGAAATTAAAGTAAAAGATATTGTGATGGATAATAAAACACATCAAGTTGGAGGGCTGGCAGAGAAGTTGAACTTACAAAAAAAGAATATGATCTTCTTAAAAAGCTGTTAATTAATAAAAATATTGTACTTACAAGAGAACGATTAATTGAAGATGTATGGGGCTATGATTATGTAGGAGATACTAATGTAGTAGATGTTTACGAAGTAAAATTGATAATGATTCTAAAGAGAATCTTATACTACAATAAGAGGTGTAGGCTATGTTATTAAAGATAAATATTGATAATTATATTCTGATCGTTATTAAGAAACATATACAAAATATATTATAGGAGAAATAGATGAATATGAATATGGAATTTTTTCGATTAATAAATAATTTAGCAAATAAAAATAGTGTTTTAGATAAGATAATGATTTTCTTCTCAAAGGATATACCCTATATATTTATGGCGATAGTTGCAATAGTATTTATTTTAGGAATTACAAAAAAGAATTGTGATTATAGAAAAGTTGCTTTTAATACTTTTATTATTGCAGTAATTAATCTAACTATAAGTTTTATTATTGGAGGCGTATATTATGTGGACAGGCCTTTTGTTCATAATAAGGTAAATTTATTATATATACATACAAAAAATTCATCTCTTCCAAGTGACCATGCAATAGGGACAATGAGTATAGCATTAGGACTTAGAAAGTACAATAAATTACTTAGTTTAATATTAACTGTATTTTCCATTATTGTAGGATTTTCAAGAGTATATGTTGAACATCATTATCCTTTAGATATTATAGGAGCATATATAATTGTCTTTACAACAAATTATATTTATAACTTGAAATTAAGAAATAAAGTAGAAAGTTTATATGAAGCAGTTGAGAAGAAATTAGTAGAAAAATTTGGCTTCGAAAAGATATGCAATAAAATTTAAAATCATATTAAATAACATAAGCATAAAATCCATAGCTTGTGTTATCTAAATATTGTTATACATAATTTTTCATGATTATTTTAATTTATAAAAGGTATTTTTAAGGGCTAGAATTGCTCTTATTCTAACAAAATGGGTGTATAGAAGTAAAAATTTTTATACACCCATTTTATATAAATTGTTTAGTTAAATATTTTTATTATGCTTTTTATCCGATTTTTTTTGTATAGCATCCACAATCATTGCTACGGCCTGATCCCCAGATACATTACAGGCAGTACCAAAGCTATCTTGAGCAATGTATAGAGCAATCATTAAACCAAGTAAAGCCTCATTAAAGCCTAATATTGATTGAAGTATGCCAAGAGCTGCCATTACTGCACCTCCAGGAACACCAGGAGCTGCTACCATAGTTACACCTAGCATAGCTATAAATCCAGCCATCTGAGACATACTTATAGGCATACCGTTTAACAGCATAACAGATAGTGCACATATAGTTAAAGTAATAGTACTTCCTGATAAATGGACAGTTGCACATAAAGGAATAACAAAATCTCTTATACCTTTGCTAATTCCTATTTGTTCTGAACATTGAATATTAATAGGAATAGTTGCAGCAGAAGATTGAGTTCCTAAAGCGGTAAGATATCCTTTAATTTGGATTTTTAATGATTTAAAAGGATTTTTACCAGCAATAGATCCACCTACTGAGAATTGGAAAATTAGTATAATCCAATGTAAAATAAGTATAATTATAAATACCTTCCAAAATACTTTTAAAACAGTTGATACTTCACCAGTATAAGCTAAGTTAGCGAATATGCCTAATATGTGAAGTGGAAGTAGTGGTATAACAACGTTTTCGATGACTTTTGTTATTATTTCTTGGAATCCTATAGCTACATCCTTTAGAGTTTTATTTTGTATCTTTGCAATACCTAACCCTAATATAAAAGCAAATATAAGTGCAGTCATAACGTCCATCATTGGTGGAATTTTAACTTCAAAGAAAGGATCCAGAGCTTTTTTAGCTTTTTCTACATGAGTGGCACTAGTAATAATTGATGGCAATAATGTTCTACCAACTAATAAAGCAGAAAAACCAGATATTAGTGTGAATAAATAAGCTAAACCAACAGTAATTCCTAATAGCTTACCAGCACCTTGTCCAAGTTCAGCGATACCGGCAACAATGAATCCCAGAATTATTAAAGGTATAAGGAATCCTAGAAATTCTCCAAATATGGAGCTAAAAGTTCTAAATATGCGTATTACAGGAATTGGTGTAAAGCTACCTATTAGAATACCTAAAATGATGGCTATAATAATTTTGGGTATTAATCCTAATTTTTTCATTGATATTCTCCCCCTTTTTATATATTTAAGTGATTAATACAATTACTAATTATATAATAATATGCAATTAATTTTTAAATTATATATGATATTAGTGAATATTAAAATTCAATTTTTGAAACAAGGACAATATTTTAGAAAGATATGAATATAGATTTCAAATGATGTTGATATTGTTTGAATTTTACAAAAATTATATCATACATATAGGTCTATTGCAATTATACTAAAGCGAATTGGTTTAAAAATTTCCATTAGATGATGTGAATTAAAGATAGTTGAAAGTTAGGATATATAATAAAATAGATTATACTACTTAAAAACTAGGTTTATATTTAAAAAATACGAATTGGATATTGAAAATCATTTTCAGTTTGTGGTATAATATAAATAGTTTTTAGAAAAACTATTATCGCGGCTAAGAATATAGTATTAGGAGGAAGAAATGGCTAAGATAAGAGATCCAAGATTTAAGTTATCTAGAAGGTTAGGAGTAAATATTTATGGACACCCTAAGGCAATGAAAAGAGCCACAAGAGAAAACAGTAGGGAAGGTAAAAAACTATCAAATTATGGTAAACAACTTTTAGAGAAACAAAAGATAAGATCTTATTATGGAGTTCTAGAAAAGCAATTTTTAAGATATGTTAAAAAGGCTATGAAAAGTAAAGAAAGAACTGGAGACGTTTTATTAAGAAGTCTGGAATGTAGGTTAGACAATATAGCATATAGAATAGGCTTTGCTAATTCTATAAGACAGGCTAGACAAATGGTGAATCATGGACATATATTAGTTAATGGTAGCAAAGTTAATATACCATCTTATGAAGTAAAAACAGGAGATGTAATAACTCTAAGGGAGAAGTATAGAAAAAATGATGAGTTCGCTGATAATTTCTTAGCTTTAAAAAAATTTAGCCTACCATATATAGAAAAGGATTATGATAAATTTTCAGGAGTATTAATTAAAGAACCTGAAAGAGATGAAATACCAATAGACGCAAATGAAACTCTAGTAGTAGAATTATATTCTAAATAGAAAAGAACAAATTAATATTAAAAATAATACACAACTTAAAAATAACTTTATACGCAATTAAAAATAACACATAACTCAAAAGCGACTTTATACACAATTAAAAATGACACACAACTCGGAAACAACTTTATACACAATTAAAAATAATATACAACTTAAAAAATAACTTTATACACCAATTTAAAAACCATATAAAATTTATATGTAACACAAAAATTTTTTTACACAAACTTTATATAAGAGGTATGCTATATGGATAACAAATATAATGATCTTTTCTATTGGGAAAATTTACTTCTAAAGAGAGAGAATGTCTGGGGTGGAAACTTTAAAGATATACCAATAAGTCCAAAATCTCTTTTTATTAACACTACCATAATAGATTATGAAAAAAATATTTTTGATAATAATTGGGCTGTATATCCAAATGTGGAATCCCTTTTGGGATTTGTAAAATATATATTTATACCTACAGTTTTCTTTTGTTATACAAATAATACCAATGAAGAAATAGTTACTCCTATAGTTTCTAAAGAAGAACTTCTAGGGGAAATAAAGACATTATGTAGAAATGAAAATTCTATAGTTGAAATAGAATATTTTATTGATAAAGCATATAATTTATGTGAATTAAATGAATGTCATCTCATAGAAGAGTTAAAAAAGTATTGCTTAGAATTTAATAGGAAATGGGAAGAAAAAACTAGAGTATTTCATATTAGTATATATTCTAGTGGTAAAGAAATAATACAAAAAATTTCAAAAGAAGATGATTTCTTAGAAGTTATAGAGGAAGATATAGGTATGCCTATAAATACCTTAAAAGAAATTACAAAGGATTTACATCATAACTTATTTATGAAAAATAACTTTATAAAAATTTTGAACAACCAAATAGGTTGTATAATTTAATAATCTCATGATAAAAGTATAAAAATAAAGGATTAGATTTTCTAGTCCTTTATTTTTTATCATCTATTTTGAAATAAATCTTTAATTTTTAAATATACTAACTAATATTACTTTATATAGTATATAATTGTATTAAAAATACTAAAAGGAGTTAGTGCTTTGAATAAAAATCTTTCTAAAATCATACCTAAGAGTATAAAAAAACTAGCAAATAGGTTTCTAGAGGATGAAGTATTAGCATTATCCTCACAGTTGGCCTATGCTTTGATTATATCAGTATTTCCTTTCCTAATGTTTGTAATAACATTAATAGGATATTTACCTATACATAGTGAAGATCTATTATTGGGATTAAAGGAGATAATGCCAAGCAATACTTATTTATTATTGAAAAATACTATAGAAGAAATTATTTATACTCAAAATGGAAATTTACTTTCCTTCAGTATAATATTTACTATTTGGACTGCTTCAGCTGGTTTCAGAGCTGTAGTAAGAGGGTTGAATAGAGCTTACGATGTAAAAGAGAGAAGATCCTTTGTAAAAGTTCAAACCATGACCATTTTTTGTACATTAGGTATGGCATTTGTACTTGTTATGAGTATTTTTTTGTTGGTATTTGGAAAAACAATAGGCAGAACCTTAGTTTATAAACTAGGTTTTTCATTGGAGTTTAATAGGATATGGAATTTAATAAGATATATAATAATGATAGGGGTAACTATATTTATTTTAGCTGCATTATATTACTATACTCCTAGCAAAAGATTAAGATGGAGGGATGTATTACCTGGAGCTATATTTGCTACAATAGCTTGGATAATTGCTTCTATGGGTTTTTCTTTTTATGTAGATAATTTTAATAATTACTCTAGATTGTATGGTAGTATAGGAGCGGTTATTGTCTTTTTAGTGTGGTTATATTTAACATCCATAATAGTTATTACAGGAGGAGAAATAAATGCATTATTAGTGTCAAGTAGAGAAAAGGATTTAAAAAATAAAAATTATTTATAAAAATGTATTGATTAAACAAATTTTTTAATATATAATTATTATTAAATTAAATATGGATTCTTATCCAGAGCGGCGGAGGGACTGGCCCTATGAAGCCCGGCAACCACTAAGGTGTTTTATTACTTTAAACGGTGCTAATTCCAGCAGGTTAAACCTGGTAGATAAGATATAGAGGAAATCAACTTCTTGTGTTATCTGCAAGAAGTTTTTTTATTATATAGAAATAAAAAACTTTAGAGGATAAGAACAAAATAGAATATATGGGAAATAATATATTTGTTATATAAAAATAGGAGGGATAATATTGGAAAGAAGAGAAATTGGTAAAGGAAATCCAATAGCACTGTTGCCATTATTAATATTTTTAGTAGTTTATGTTTTCATTGGAGTTATATCAAGGGATTTTTATGCTGTACCTATGAGTGTACCGTTTTTAATAGCAGCTATGAGTGCATTAGCAATGAACAGAAAAGAAACTTTATCAAAAAAAATAGATGTATTTTGTGAAGGATCAGGTAATTCAAATATAATTTTGATGTGTTTAATATTTATATTAGCAGGTGCTTTTGCACAGGTTGCCAAAGATATAGGCGCTGTGGACTCAACAGTTAATTTAGGACTTAGCATACTTCCAAGTAATATATTAATAACAGGAGTTTTTATTATAGCTTGCTTTATATCATTGTCCATAGGAAGCTCTATGGGAACTATAGTGGCTCTAGCACCTATGGCCGTAGGAATATCACAAAAGACAGGAATAATTTTAGGATTAACATTAGGAGCCGTTATAAGTGGAGCTATGTTTGGAGATAACTTATCTATGATATCTGATACCACTATAGCAGCATCTAGAACTCAAGGTTGTGATTTAAAGGATAAATTTAGAACAAATTTCTTTATTGTATTACCAGCAGCTATAATAACAGCAATAATATTTAGTATAATAACAGCTAATAAAGGTACTGTACTAGATGGAAATTATTCTTATTCATTGATAAAAGTTTTACCCTATGTATCTGTTTTAGTAGCAGCATTGCTTGGTGGTAACGTAATAATTGTATTATGTGGAGGAATTGTTTTTTCAGCGGTGATAGGTCTATATTTTGGAACATTTAATATAATAGGTTTATTTCAATCTATGGGTAAAGGCATTGGTGGAATGACAGAGTTAGTTATAATATCCTTAATAATAGGTGGAATGGTAGAAGTAATAAAATATAATGGAGGAATAGACTTCCTATTAAATTTAATAAAAAGTAAAGTAAAGAGCAAAAAGGGAGCAGAATTAGGGATTGCTTTGTTAGTTAGTGTTGTTGATATATGTACAGCTAATAATACCATAGCTATAGTAATGGCTGGACCAATAGCTAAAGATATAGCAGATAAATATGATGTAGATCCAAGAAAAAGTGCCAGTTTACTAGATACATTTTCATGTTTTTGCCAAGGAATAATTCCTTATGGTGCTCAATTGTTAGCAGCAGCAGGGATTGCTAAGATTTCACCTTTTGCCATAATGCAGTATCTTTACTATCCATATTTAATGGGTATATGTGCATTAATAGCTATAATTGTAGGATTGCCAAAATTCAAAAATGTTACAAAAGTAGTTGAGGAAAATGTAGGCTAATAATTAAATATAATAAGTAATATAATAACACAAAATAACTTTTATAGAAATAAAGTAAATTTGTGTTATTATTTTTTATTAGATGTAATAATAATTAATCTAAACAATTAAAAGAGTACCAATATTAGGTTCTAATTTTAATAGGATAAATTAAATATATATTTTTAATTTAAATTTCGACAATAAATACCATTAAAAAGTCTGAAAATTCCTATAATTGGTTATTCATATTGCGAATAAGAAAAAAATATATCATAAATGAAAATTAAAATATTATATTGTCAATTTAAATAATAAGAAAATTCTAAATGCATTTCATTAAATGACATATTTTTGTGGGTAACTTATGTTAGCATATTAATAAAGTTATTTTGTTGGCAGGGGGATAATATTATGGAAGTGGTATTAGAAAACCTTATTAAAGGTCAAAATTTAGAAGATAAGGAGTATATATATTACTACAAACTTATAAAAAGTGATTTGTATATTTCTTGGCAAGAGGAAGACATAAAAGTTCAATCCTACGGTATAGAAATAATAAGAAAGGATTTTCAAAAAGAACAACTTACAAACTTAGAAAGTAACAATATAAGACATATAAGTCCTCATAGATATAAAGTACATAATTTATTAAAAATGCTTTACGAACAAACAGTTTCACCTATTCATCTTATAGACATAATTGGAGAATACACAGATGAATATGTAGTCGATTATGAAAATGTATTAAAAAATGCATCTTCTATGTGTAAATGAAATAATTATATATAATTTATAAGGATAAATAGTAATAGATTTTAACTATTTATCCTTTGTTTTTTACTTATAAATAGTTTATTATATAATATAATTTAAGGAAGTGATGATGATTTGATTTACGGTATTGGAACAGATATTACTGAAATTAGAAGAATAGAGAAAGCCATAACTAGAAATAAGAATTTCATAAATAAATTATTTACCAAAAATGAAATGGATCTTTGGGAAAAGAAAAATTTTAAGTTAGAGTTTATAGCAGGAAGGTTTGCAGCAAAGGAGGCTGTATCTAAGGCTTTAGGTACTGGAATTAGAGATTTTAATTTTAAAGATATAGAAATAATAAATAATGAATTAGGAAAACCACAGGTTATTTTAAAGCCAAAAGCTGAAGATATAATAAGAAAAATATCCCAATCCTATAAAATTCATTTGAGCATATCCCATGAAAAAGAGTATGCTATAGCTTATGCTTTATTGGAGGTATTTATATGAGAATAACTTCTTCGGAAAATTTTAGAAAGATGGACAATTATTCCATAGAGAATATAGGAATACCAAGTATTGTGCTAATGGAAAATGCAGCATTAAAGATTGTATCTAATATAGATTTACAATTAAATAATAGATTTGTTATAGTTTGTGGAAAAGGTAACAATGGGGGAGATGGATTAGCTGTAGCAAGACATTTACATTGTTTAAATAAAGAAGTAGAAGTATTTATAATTGAGAAGAGTAAAGATGGAACTAAGGATTTTAAAATAAATTACAATATATTAAAAAACATGAATTTAAATATTAAAACTATAAGAGATTATGAAGATTTAGATTATTTAAGAGAAAGTATAATGAAAAGTGATATGGTTCTAGATGCTATTTTTGGCATAGGCCTTAGTAGAAAAATAGAGGGAATACATAAGGATACTATATCTGTAATAAATGAAAATAGCAAAAGTACATTGGCTATAGATGTGCCTTCTGGATTAAATGCTAATACGGGTGAAATAGAAGGGGTTTGTATAGAGGCTAATACCACAGTTTCTTTTGAAATGTATAAAGAGGGGTTTTTAGCTTATTATAGGGATAAATATTTAGGAAATATCATAATTGAAAATATAGGAATTCCTAGGGAAGCTTTGGATTTGTTTTCTAATGATCTTTATATTATTGATAAGTATATGTTTAAAAATAATTTTAAAGAAAGAAATAAATACGCCCACAAAGGCGATTTTGGTAAGGCATTATTCATAGCTGGAAGTAAAGGATTTTCGGGAGCAGCTTACCTGTGCACAGAAGCAGCGGTTAAAAGTGGAACAGGACTTGTAACTTTAGCTACATCTAATGATATCCAAAATATATTAAGCTCTAAATTAGAAGAAGCTATGACTATAAGTTATGAGGATTATAAAGATGTTAAAAATATTATGGTAAAAAGCAGTTGTATAGCAATAGGTCCAGGCATGGGTAAAAATAATAATACAGAGGAACTGTTAAGAAAAATAATAAGAGATTATAATAAAACCATGGTTATAGATGCTGATGGTATAAATGTTTTAGAAAATAATTTGGATATAATAAAAAAAGCAAGAGGAGAAATAGTTTTAACTCCACATTTAGGGGAATTCTCAAGAATAACAGGTTATGACATAGATTATATAAAAGAAAATAGATTGAAATTAGCTAAGGAATTTGCTAAAGAAAATAAAATTATATTACTCTTAAAAGGATATAATACCATAATTACAAATGGTAAAGAAGTATTTGTAAATTCTACAGGAAATAGTGCTATGGCATCTGGAGGTATGGGAGATTGTCTAACAGGAATAATAACATCTTTTATAGCTCAGGGATATGATCCTTTAGAGGCTACTTGTCTTGCGGCATATTTACATGGATATTGTGGTGAGAAATTATCTTCAAAAATGTTTTGTGTAAATGCTACTCATGTGCTAGATTATATACCTTTTGCTATAAAGGAATTACAGTACACATAGCTAAATTAACATTCTATTCAGTTTAGAAATTTTATAATAGTATAGCTGAAGCATATAATTATGTAAAAGAATATAGCTAATTTGATAAGGCTTCTCTTAAGTAATATAAAAGTATTTTGTAAGGATCTAGTAATATATAAATAAAAATAAGAATAATATTATTAATGAAATAAGAAGAGAATATATTAGGAGGCCTTACATGAAAAAATTATTTGTATTATGTTCAGCCATCGCAATAATTTTAGCTACATTTTTATTTATACATTTCAATAAAAATAATGAGTATGGAGATAGCATAGATTATTTAAAAAATTTAGAAAGTTATAGTTGTGATGTAGATATAAATATAAAAAACAAAAAACAAACAATTCAGTATAAAGGGAAGCAATTTTATAATAAGGAATTAGGCTATAGATTTGAATTAAATAAAGATAGAATATTATTATACACAAATAATAAAATATTTGTTAAGGATTTGGCAAATGGAGTAAAGTATAATAAGGATAAAGAATTTGATAAATTTTATAGATTAACATTTATAGGGGAGTATATTTGCCTTTTATATACTAATGAGGAGATGAAAGTTGATTTAAGAGATAAAGAAAACTCTAAATATGAGGTTATAACATTAACTATACCAGGAAATAACAGGAATGCAGTAAAAGCGGAATTATTTGTAGAAGATGAAAAAAATATTCCTAAAAAATTAATAATATATGATAGTAAAAATAATGAAAGTGCAGTTATAAATTATACAAATTTTATACCAAATAGTAATTTGGATAAAAAATTATTTAATCCAGATAGCTTATAAAATTTATTTTAGAAAGCAGGGAAGATTTTGTTTAGAAATTTAAGAGCAGTATGGGCAGAAATCGATCTAGATAATTTACAACATAACTTAAAACAAATAAAAAAAATATGTGGAAATAAAGAGATAATAGGGGTTATAAAGGCTAATGCATATGGACATGGAGCCATGGAAATAGCCCCTACTCTTTTAGAAAATGGAGTAAGTAGATTAGCAGTGGCGGTTTTAAGTGAGGCTATGGAGCTTAGAATGAGTGGAGTAAAGGAGCCCATTATGATATTAGGTTATACACCATGGGCTTTAGGAGATATGCTTTTAGATAATGATATAGAACAATCTGTATACTCTTATAATGATGCTTTAGAATTATCTAAAATAGCGGTGCTAAAAAGAAAAATATTAAAAATACATATAGTGGTAGATACTGGCATGGGGAGAATTGGGTTTTTACCTACAAAAGAAAGTGTAGAAGATGTATATAAAATAAGTAAGTTGCCTAATATTGAAATAGAAGGGATATTTTCTCATTTTTCTTCTGCTGACGAGTCAGACAAAGATTATACTTTGTATCAAATGAATAAGTACAATGCATTTATAAACAAATTAGAGGAGAAAAATATTCAAGTACCTATAAAGCATATTGCTAATAGCGCAGCTATAATTGATTTAGAAAATACTCATTTAGATGCAGTAAGAGCGGGTATTATAATGTATGGATACTATCCGTCCAATTATGTACTAAGAAATAATATAAATCTGAAACCAGTAATGTCTTTAAAAACCAGTATAGTACACATAAAAAAAGTATCTTCGGGAGAATATATAAGTTATGGCAGAACTTTCAAAACAAAGAGAGAAAGCATAATAGCTACCTTACCTATAGGTTATGCAGATGGATATAATAGATTATTAAGCAATAAAGGAAAAGTTATAGTTAACGGCAAACTTGCTCCAGTAATAGGAAGAGTTTGTATGGATCAATGTATGATAGATGTAACTTTTATAGAAAATTTAAAAGTCGGAGATGTGGTTACAATTATGGGGGAGGAAAATGGAGTAAGCTATACTGCAGAGGATATAGCATCACAAATAGGCACTATAAGTTATGAAGTTATATGTAATGTAAATAAGAGGGTACCAAGAGTATATAAGAAGGATGGCAAAATTATAAATGTAGTAAACTACATATAAAGTTTATATAAAAACATATTTATATATAATTTACATAATAATACATAATTGTATTAAAATAAACTTTGACATTGAAATTCCTAAAACTCTATAATTAAATTATAGGTATTACATAGCCTTATTAGGAGGTATTATTTTATGGCAGATAAAAAGAAGGTAGTTATAAATCTTCCCAATACACTTTATAATGAAATAAATGAAATAATAAAGAAAGATTCCCAAAAAAGAAGTGAATTTTTTAGGGAAGCTATAATACTATATATTGAGGAGAGAAAAAAGCAAATAAAAATGGATGAAATGAAAAAAGGTTATATAGAAATGGCAAATATAAATAGAGACTATGCAGAACAGGGATTTGAACAAGATGTAAAAGATTTAAAAAACTATGAAGCTATGCTTTCGGAGAGTGATTTTCCAAATGACACAACAGATAGTAAAAAGAGGAGATATATTTTATGCTGATCTAAGTCCTGTAGTAGGTTCAGAGCAAGGTGGAATCAGACCGGTTATAGTTATACAAAATAATATAGGGAATAAATATAGTCCCACAGTAATAATTGCAGCAATAACTTCACAAATAAATAAAGCTAAACTACCAACCCATGTAGAAATATCCTCAGAGGATTATGGATTAAATAAAGATTCAGTAGTATTGTTAGAACAAATAAGGACTTTAGATAAGAGAAGATTAAAAGAAAAAATAGGTCATATGATAGATGAAGATATGAAAAAAGTTGATACTGCTATTTTAGTTAGTATGGCTTTGAATTAAATAGGATAAGGGTTTTTAGCCCTTATCTTTTTTTGATATCATGCTATATCTTAATAAAATAAAAAGGATAATTATAAAAATAAAAATATTTTTGATTAATTAAGAATATATACATAAGAAAGCGATAGTTTGTTAATATATTTATATATAGCCCAAAATACTGTTTTAATATGTAGCTTTTGCACCTATATATTAAAATTAATTTTTATGTTACAATAATATAGTAAATAAGGGTAATTAAAAAATACTTGGAGGTAAAAATATGAAGAAGAACATAGAAGAGCTACAAGATATAGCTAAAGTTATTAGAAAAGATATAGTTTCAATGTTAACTGAATCTGCTTCTGGACATCCAGGAGGTTCTTTATCAGCAGTAGAGATATTGACTGCTTTATATTTTAATGAGATGAATATAGACCCTACTAATACTAGGGATTTAAATAGGGACAGATTTGTTCTTTCTAAAGGGCATGCTGCTCCAGTATTATATAGTACTTTAGCAAGAAGAGGATTTTTTAATCCAGAAGAGCTAAAGACTTTAAGAAAAATTGGATCAATATTACAAGGTCATCCAAATATGAATGACGTTCCAGGTATAGATATGTCAACAGGCTCTTTAGGTCAAGGAATATCAACAGCAGTAGGTATGGCTGTAGCCGGAAAACTTGATGAAAAAGATTACAGAGTATATACACTACTTGGAGATGGAGAATTAGAGGAAGGACAAGTTTGGGAAGCAGCTATGGCAGCAGCTCATTACAAATTAGATAATTTGACTGCCTTTGTAGATTACAATGGATTACAAATAGATGGACCTTGTAGTGAAGTTATGTCAGCGGAACCTATAGCGGATAAATTTAGAGCTTTTAATTGGAATGTTATAGAAATAGATGGACATGATTTCAATTCTATATTAAATGCTATAGAAAGTTCAAAAAATATTAAAGAAAGACCAACTATGATAGTATGTAAAACTATAAAAGGTAAGGGTGTTTCTTTTATGGAAAATGAAGCTGGATGGCATGGTAAAGCACCAAGTGCAGAAGAATGTGAAAAAGCTATATGTGAAATCGGAGGTGACAAATAATGGGAGTTAAAATAGCTACAAGAGAAGCATACGGAAAAACATTAGCTAAATTAGCAGAAGAAAATTCAAAGATAGTGGTTTTAGATGCAGACCTTTCAAAATCTACTAAAACTGCCGACTTTAAAAAAGTTTGTCCAGAAAGATTTATAAATGTAGGAATAGCGGAAGGTAATATGATGGGAATAGCTGCAGGACTATCAACTTGTGGTAAGATTCCTTTTGCTAGTACTTTTGCAATGTTTGCTACAGGAAGAGCTTTTGAACAAATAAGAAATTCAATATGTTATCCAAACTTAAATGTTAAAGTATGTGCAACACATGCAGGAGTTACAGTAGGAGAAGATGGAGCTTCTCACCAATCTGTTGAAGATATATCACTAATGAGAAGTATACCAAATATGACCGTTATTTGTCCCAGTGATGCAGTAGAAACAGAAGCAGCTATAAGAGCTGTAGCAGAATATAATGGACCATGTTATGTAAGATTAGGAAGATCAGGAGTTCCAGTTATAAATGATAACAAAGAGTATAAATTTGAGATAGGAAAAGGAATAAAGTTAAGAGAAGGAAAGGAAGCTACTATAATAGCTACAGGAATAATGATAGATGCAGCATTAGAAGCTTATAATATGTTGGCTGTAGAGGGGATAAAGGTAAATGTTATAAACATACATACCATAAAACCTATAGATAAAGATATTATTATAGACGCTGCAAGAAAAACTGGAGTAGTAATTACAGCAGAAGAACATAGCATAATAGGCGGGTTAGGATCAGCTGTATGTGAAGTTTTAAGTGAAAACCATCCAGTACCAGTTCTAAGAGTAGGAATAAAGGATACCTTTGGTGAAAGTGGTAAACCTGCAGAGTTATTAAAAAAATATGAATTAACATCAGAAGATATAGTAAAGGCTGTAAAAAAGGGATTAAAATTAAAATAGTGATTTTTTATTAAAAAGGGTTGGTACTTTACCTTCCCTTTTGTATTCTTAAAATTAAAGGAAGGATATTATATGAGATATTATTTAGAGGATATATTATATAGTTTTAAATTATCCTTTTATATGTTTTTTATAAGTTTTGTAATAGGCTCCCTAATAGGAGTTATATTGCCAAGTAGGTCCTTTTATGTTATATTTTTATGGGGGTGTAGAATGTCTCAATATATAGCTATTTTTGGCATGGGCATATCTGCTATATCTTTTACTAAAGAGGAGCTTTTAAAACCATTACATCATGAAAAACAATGGAAAAGCTATTTTAAAAAACTAAATTTATCCTTTGTGATATTATTTATGAGTATATTCTCATTAATGATATCGTATACGGTGCAGTACTTATTTTTAAGAACTATAATTAAATGACTATTATTAGATTAATATCTAAAACTTAGAATGATAATTATTTATACATATATTTAGCCTATAACACCTTTTCACAGAAGGTGTAATTTCATGTGGAAATTATATATAAAATAGAAATAGGAGGTGTTTTTGTGAAAAACAATAAATTTAAAGAATATTTATTTATAACCATTGGAGTTTTCTTAGTAGCTACATCAGTAGTTTTTTTCTTTCAGCCTAACAATATAGCGGCAGGAGGAACTACGGGAATTGCTATAATTATAAATAGTTTTTTCCCTTCATTACCAGTAGGTCTACTTATGTTAATAATGGAAGTTTTTTTGTACACAATAGCATTTATAGTTATAGGAAATAAGTTTGGTGCAAAAACAATTTACTCTGGATGTACGCTAGCAGCCATTATATGGATATTAGAAAAATTAGATCTTATGGGTGGAAAGGCTGTTACAAATGACTTGCTTTTGGCTTCATTATTTGGAGTTTTTATATCAGCTATTGGAATGGGCATAGTGTTTAATCAAAATGCTTCTACTGGGGGTACGGATATATTAGCAAAAATTATAAATAAATTTTTCCATATAGAAATAGGAAAAGCTTTGTTGATGGTAGACTTTTTAGTAACTCTTTTTGCAGCGGCATCCTTTGGAGTAGAAAAGGGTATGTATGCTCTTTTGTGCGTGGTTATAAATGGATTTACTATAGATGCAGTGATAGAAGGACTTAATATGTCAAAGCAAATAATGATAATAAGTAAAAAAAATAAAGAAATAAGCGAGTTTATAATACAAAAACTTGAAAGAGGCTGTACATTATTTCATGGCAAAGGTGTATATAGTGATGAAGCTACTTATATCCTCTATACGGTTTTAAGTAGAAAAGAATTTATAAAATTAAAACAACATATAAAGGAAGTGGACAGTAAAGCCTTTATAACTGTAAGTGATGCTCATGAGGTTCTAGGAGAAGGCTTTAAAGACATAATTGAAGAGGGTTAGCAAAATATAGGAAGATGTTTGTATTATTTACAAACATCTTTTTATATTTTACAATAATTTAGTTTTTAATTTTTACTTTTATTGTGATATAATGTTGATAGTTAGAATTATTTAAAGTAAAATGAAGCTAAAACTCAAAATAAGGAGAGGTATTCATGATTGAATTTAGAAATATAAGCAAGATATACAACGGAAATAAGTATGCACTATCAGATATAAACTTAGATATTGAAAAAGGAGAATTCGTGTTTTTAGTTGGACCTAGTGGTGCTGGTAAATCAACTTTTATAAAACTTTTACTAAGAGAAATAGAACCTACTTCAGGTAAGTTAATTGTGAATGGTACAGATGTAACAGCACTTTCAAGAAAACAAATACCACATTATAGAAGAAAAATTGGTGTAGTTTTTCAAGATTTTAGATTAATACCATCATTAAATGTATATGAGAATGTAGCTTTTGCAATGAGGGCAATTGAATCTAGTCATAAAGAAATTAGAAAAAAAGTTCCTATGGTTTTATCACTGGTAGGCCTTTCAAATAAATATAAAGCTTTTCCTCATCAACTTTCAGGTGGAGAGCAACAAAGAATATCTTTAGCTAGAGCTATAGTAAATAATCCATCAATATTAATAGCTGACGAGCCTACAGGAAATTTAGACCCAGAAACATCTCTTGGCATAATGGATATATTAAATGATATAAATCATGCTGGAACGACTATAGTTATGGCAACTCATGCAAAAGATATAGTTGATAAAATGAGAAAAAGAGTTATAGCTATAGAAAAAGGAACAGTAGTTAGAGATACAGAAAGAGGTGTATACGGATATGAAGATTAGTACATTAAAATATTTCGTTGTAGATTCTATAAAGGGGCTAAGAAGGCATAAAACTTTAAGTACGGCTTCTATAGCTACTGTGGCAGCCACATTATTTATATTAGGAGTATTCATTCTTTCTATAATGAATGTGAAACAAGCTGTTACAGAAGTTGAGTCAAAAGTAGAAGCAACAATAGTATTAAAAGATGATATAAAAACTGAACAAGAAAAAGCAATAAAAGATAAAATAAATTCCGTGGCTGGAGTAGAAAAAGTAACCTATGAAAGTAAAAAAGATGCACTTGAAAAATTTAAGAAGCAATTAGGAGAAAATAATAAATCTTTAGCAGAAGGTTTAGAAAAAGAGAATCCATTACCAAATTCAATTATAGTAAGAGTAGAAAAGCCAGAATTAGTTTCAAAGGTAGTAGGGTCCATAAAGGATATGGAGGGAATAGACCAAATAAAAGATGGAAAAGAGATAGTAGATAAAATAACTAAAATAACAAATACATTAAAATGGATGGGAGTAGTATTATTTTTGATTCTTATAGGAGTATCTTTATTCTTAATAGGAAATACTATAAAAATCACAGTATATTCAAGAAAAAGAGAAATAGGAATAATGAAATATATAGGAGCTACAGATTGGTTTATTAGATGGCCCTTTGTATTTGAAGGAATTATTATAGGTATCTTGGGAGCTATTATTGCTATTGTATTATTATACTATGGATACAAAGCAGCATATGCTAAGGCATCAGTTGGACTAATATTTGTAAGTTTATTAAATCCAAGTGTTGTTTTATCAAGTGTACTATGGATTTTTGTTCTAGTTGGAATAGTAATAGGAGCCATAGGAAGTATACTATCTATAAGAAAATTTTTATCAGTATAATTATTATATATTAGTAAACATTAAAATAAGAGAGCATGCACAACATAAGAAATATGCTAAATATTTTCTTATAAATGGTGCATGCTAGTTTTATAAATAAAAAAATTAATTTAAAATTAATTTTTTATTTTCTGTAATAATGTATTATTTAATATATAATACTTATATATTACTAATATATATTAAGGCTAAACAAAGAGGTGGGTAATTTGAAAAAAAATAAAAAATGGATTATATGGACAGTAGTTATAGTATTAGTAACAAATATTTTTACATTTTTAGGTACAAATTTGGTTTCTTTATATTTGCCTAATGGCAAAGTTATAATTGGAGCAGACCAATATAAAGATATATTAAAATATCAAAAGATGTTTTTAATAAGAAATCAAATATATAAGTATTACGATGGTAAAATAGATGAAAGTAAGATGGTAGAAGGTGCAGTAAAAGGAATGACAGAATCTTTAAATGACCCTTATACTGTATTTATGAATGCTAAAGAGTACAAAGAATTTAATGCTCAAACAGAAGGTAATTATAGTGGGGTAGGAATACAAATACAAGCTAAAGATGATAAAATAATTGTAGCTTCTACTTTTGAAGGATCTCCGGCTAAAGAGGCAGGAATACTACCAAAGGATGAAATTCAAAAAGTTAATAATACAACAGTATCAGGAAAAGAGTTGGAAAAGGCTGTTTCCATAATGAAGGGAAAAGAAGGCACAGATGTTAAGTTACAATTATATAGAAAAGAAAAAGGAAGTTTTGAAGTAACACTAAAGAGAAAAAAGATAGATATACCTACTATAAAATCAGAAATGATTGATAATAATATAGGATATATACAAGTAAGTATGTTTGATGAAAATACTTCAAAAAACTTTAAAAATGCTTTAAATGATTTAAAAGATAAGGGTATGAAATCTTTATTATTAGATTTGAGAGGAAATCCAGGAGGGCTATTAGATGAATGTATTAATATGGCTTCTAATTTTATAGAAAAGGGAAAGGTTGTAGTATCAACTATAGATAAATATGGAAGCAAAAAAGAATATAAATCTAAAGGTGGAGATTTTATAGGATTTCCAGTAACTATATTAGTAGATGAAGGTTCTGCAAGTGCTTCGGAGGTATTTTTAGGAGCCATGAAAGACTATAATGTAGCCACATCTATAGGAAAGAAAACTTTTGGAAAGGGTGTAGTTCAAACTATAATAGAGACTGGTGATAATACGGCCCTTAAAGTTACGATTTCAAAATATTATTCACCTAAAGGTGTAAACATAAATCATAAAGGAATAACTCCAGATATGGAAATAGATTATCCAGAGGAGTTAAGAAAGAAAGAATATGATAGAAAAGTAGATCCTCAATTTAATAAAGCTTTAAATATTGCAAAATCAAAGATAAGATAATATTGTATTTGATCTTTATATTTTTATATAGATGGTTTAGTTAGACTTTCTAACTAAACCATAGTTATGGAGAGGGGAATTTTTTTTAATGGACATATTACTAATTACATTAAAGGCGGTAGCCTATCTCTTGATAGAGCCTTATTCAGTAATAGTTTTATTATTGTTATCATTGATTTTATATAGAAAGAATAGAAAGACTATCATAATGCAAAAAATGATAATAGGCCAAAAGGTAACTACAGCTTTTGAATTAACAATATCTGAAGTAGTATTAGGAATATTTGCAGGAACTGTGGCTAGTTTAATTATGTCCTATTTAGGAATATTTTTTGGTGAAGATTCAGCAATTTATTTAATATTTTTAATATCTATGTTTTTTATGATATTTAATCCCAGATTTATATGCTTTTCTTATTCTGGAGCTGCATTGGGAATTATTAGCTTAATACTTTTAAATATGGCTAAATTATTAAATATGCCACAATTAAATTTTGTTAATATAGATATACCGGCCTTAATGTCAATGGTTGCTATATTACACTTAGTTGAGGGTATATTAGTTATGATAGATGGAGATAGAGGATATGTTCCTGTTTTTACAAATAGAGATGATAAGATAATAGGAGGATTTGTACTCCAAAGATATTGGATACTGCCAATAGCTTTTATGCTTATGCTTAATAACCAAGCTCTTTCAAATACTAGTCAAGGTGGAGTACCTATGCCTAATTGGTGGCCTTTACTAAAATCAGGTTTACCATTAAGTGTACTTAATGCAGCTATTATGGGGTTGACATCCTTTTATGGAATAATTGGTTATAATGCCGTTACTTTTACCAAAACTAGAAAAGAAAAAAAATTCATATCAGGACTATATATAATAATATATAGTTTAGTACTTTTTATGCTTTCAAGATTAGCAGTTATGAATACATTACTTAAAGTAATTGTATTAATTTTTGCTCCAGTAGGTCACGAGGCTATGTTATATATACAAAAATATTTTGAATTAAAGGGAGAACCTAGATATATAAGCACAGAAGAAGGTATTATGGTATTAGATGTAGCAAAAGATTCTGTAGCAAATAAAATGGGTATAAAAAGTGGAGATTTATTATTACAGGTAAATGACAAAGAGATAGATAGTGAGGAAGATATAGTAAAATCTATAGGATAAATGTATGGACATATATCATTTAAGATAAAAAATGATGTAGGAAGATTAAAAACTGTAAATTATCGAATGTTAACTTCTTACGAAAAGTTAGGTATTGTATTTGTACCTAAAAATGTACCTAAAAATACATCTGTAATAAAAGTTAAAAGTGAAAAATTTCAAGACATATTAGAAAAAATTAAAAACAAAGATAAGGATGAATAAGATGAACCAATTTAAGGTAATTTCAAAATTTAATCCTACAGGAGATCAACCTAAAGCTATAAAATCTATTGCTAAAGGCATAGAAAAAAGAGAAAAATTTCAAACTTTAATAGGCGTGACCGGATCAGGTAAAACTTTTACTATGGCAAATATTATAGAAAAAGTTCAAAAGCCTACCTTAGTTTTAGCTCATAATAAAACACTGGCAGCACAATTATGCTCAGAATTTAGAGAGTTTTTTCCTAATAATGCAGTAGAATATTTTGTATCTTATTATGATTATTATCAACCAGAAGCATACGTAGCTCAAAGTGATACATATATAGAAAAAGATGCATCTATAAATGATGAAATAGATAAATTAAGGCACTCAGCCACATCAGCTTTATTTGAAAGAAAAGATGTAATAATTGTTGCTTCTGTATCTTGTATATATGGACTTGGTAATCCAGAAGAGTATAAAAAGTTAACTATATCGTTAAGAGAAGGTATGGAGAAGGATAGAGATGAAATAATTAAAAAATTAGTAGAAATACAATATGAAAGAAATGACATAGATTTTTCTAGAGGTACTTTTAGAGTAAAAGGTGATGTTTTAGATATTTTTCCTGCTTCATCTAGTAGCAAAGCAGTAAGAGTAGAATTTTTTGGTGACGAAATAGATAGAATAAAAGAATTTGATGTTTTAACAGGAGAAACTATAACTAAGTTAAAACATATATCTATATTCCCAGCATCTCACTTTGCAACTTCAAAGGATAGACTGGAAGTTGCTATAAAAGATATAGAAGAAGAGCTAGAAGAAAGAGTAAAAGAATTAGTATCTCAGGATAAAATATTAGAGGCTCAAAGATTAAAGCAGAGAACTAATTTTGATATAGAAATGATGAGAGAAGTTGGATACTGTACAGGCATTGAAAATTATTCAAGAGTGTTAGATGGAAGAGCAAAAGGAACACCACCTCAGACCCTTTTAGATTATTTTCCACAGGATTTTCTTCTTTTTATAGATGAAAGTCATGTAACTTTGCCACAGGTAAAAGCTATGCAGGCAGGAGATAAATCTAGAAAAGATTCTTTGGTGGAATATGGATTCAGGTTGCCTTGTGCCTATGATAATAGGCCTCTTACCTTTAAGGAATTTGAAAATAAATTAAATCAAGTAGTTTTTGTAAGTGCTACACCAGCAAAATATGAATTAGAATATTCAACTAACACAGCAGAGCAAGTAATAAGGCCTACAGGACTTTTAGATCCTGAAATAATTGTAAAACCAGTAAAGGGACAGATAGACGACTTATATACTAGCATACAAGAAACAATTAAAAGAGGATTTAGAATTCTAGTAACTACATTAACAAAAAAAATGGCAGAAGACTTGACTGATTATTTAAAAGAAATGGGAGTAAAAACTAGATATTTACATTCAGATATAGATACTATAGAAAGAATGAAAATAATACATGATCTTAGAAAAGGAGAATTTCATGTTTTAGTAGGAATAAACTTACTAAGAGAAGGATTGGATATACCAGAAGTAGCTTTAGTTACAATATTAGATGCAGATAAAGAGGGATTTTTAAGATCAGAAACATCTCTTATACAGACTGTCGGAAGAGCAGCAAGAAACTCTGAAAGTAAGGTAATTATGTATGGGGATGTTATAACCAAATCCATGGAAAAGACTATAAAAGAAACTAATAGAAGAAGAAAAATACAAATGGAATATAATGAAGAACATGGAATTGTTCCTAAAACTATAATAAAAGATATAAGAGAAGTAATTCAAATAAGTGATATAGCAGAGGAAAGAAAAGAATATGACAATTTAAATGAAGCATTAAAATCTTATAATAATGATATAGATAAATTAATAGAGAAATATGAAGAAGAAATGAAAGAGGCAGCACAAAATTTACAGTTTGAAAAAGCGGCTCATTTGAGAGATGTAATATACAAATTAAAAAAAGATAAAGAAACAGAACTTTAAGGAGTGTAATAACAAATAATGAAGGATAAAATTATTATTAAAGGCGCTAAGGTTAATAATTTAAAAAATATAAATCTTCAGTTGCCGAGAGATAAGTATATAGTATTTACAGGCCTATCTGGTTCTGGTAAATCCTCATTAGCTTTTGATACTTTATATGCAGAGGGACAGAGAAGATATGTAGAATCTTTATCTGCCTATGCTAGACAGTTTTTAGGACAAATGGATAAACCAGAAGTAGATTATATAGAAGGGTTATCACCGGCCATATCTATTGATCAAAAAACCACTAATAGAAACCCACGTTCAACTGTTGGAACTGTGACAGAAATATATGATTATTTAAGACTGCTATATGCAAAAATAGGAAAACCTCATTGCCCTAAATGTGGAAAAGAAATAACTCAACAAACAGTAGATCAAATGGTAGATAAAATAATGACTATGGAGGAAAGGACTAAAATACAAGTGTTATCTCCCATTATAAATGGAAGAAAAGGTGAGCACATTAAGACTATAGAAAACATAATAAAATCAGGGTATGTAAGAGCCAGAATAGATGGAAATATAGTAGATTTAGAAGAGGAAGAAATAAAGTTAGAAAAAAATAAAAAACATACCATAGAGGCTGTAGTAGATAGATTAGTAGTTAAAGAAGGCATAGAAAGTAGACTTGCAGATTCTATGGAAACTGCATTAAAGCTATCAGAAGGAATAGTAATAATAAATGTTGTGGGACAAGAGGATATGCTTTTTAGTGAAAAATTTGCTTGTGTAGATTGTAATATAAGTATAGGAGAAATAGCTCCTAGAATGTTTTCTTTTAACTCCCCTTATGGAAAGTGTGATAAATGTGATGGATTAGGTACCTTAATGGAAATAGATGAGGACTTAGTTATACCGAATAAAAGTAAGAGTATAGTAGAGGGAGCAATAATTCCATTAGGCAGTGGTAGTTTAAAGGAAGATTCATGGACTTTTAGTATATTAAAAGCTTTGTCAAAGGAATATAAATTTGATTTAAATACTCCTATAGAAAAATTAGATCCTAAAATAGTAAAGATTATTTTATATGGACTAGATGGAAAAAGAATAAAAGTAAATTATAAAAAAGAAAATAGAATCATGGAATTAAATCATGCTTATGAAGGTGTTATAAATAATCTTAGAAGAAGATATATAGAAACTAATTCTGATTATATAAAAAGAGATATTGAAAGATATATGAGTGATAATCCTTGTCCAAAATGCAAAGGTGCAAGACTTCATGATGAGGCTTTATCTGTTACAGTAGCAGATAAAAATATATTTGAGTTTTGTAATATGTCCATAAAAAAAGAACTTGATTTTATAGAATCTTTAGAGTTATCTAAAAAAGAGGAAATAATAAGCAATCAAATACTAAAAGAGATTCGCAGTAGACTAAAATTTTTAATAGATGTAGGTTTAGATTATCTTACATTATCTAGAAATGCATCAACTTTATCTGGAGGAGAGTCTCAAAGAATAAGATTGGCTACACAAATAGGCTCTAGTTTAGTAGGGGTTTTATATATATTAGATGAACCTAGTATAGGACTTCATCAAAGAGATAATGATAGACTTATAAAAACATTAAAAAATTTAAGGGACTTAGGGAATACTTTAGTAGTTGTAGAACATGACGAAGATACCATAAGAGAAGCAGACTATATTGTTGATATAGGTCCAGGTGCTGGTGAACATGGTGGAGAAGTAGTAGCAGCAGGAACCTTAGAAGATATAATGAATACCGAAAAGTCTATAACAGGACAATATATAAAGGGAGTTAGAACTATATCAGTACCTAAAGAAAGACGAAAATGTGAAGGTAATTATATATCCATAAAGGGAGCTAGAGAAAATAATTTGAAAAACGTAAGCGCTAAATTCCCTATAGGATTATTTACTTGTGTAACGGGAGTTTCAGGTTCAGGCAAAAGTACCCTAGTTAATGAAATATTATATAAAGGTATTCATAAAAAGCTAAATAATTCAAAGGATAATCCAGGTAAACATAAGGAGATTACTGGCATAGAAAATGTAGATAAGGTTATAAATATAGATCAGAGCCCTATAGGTAGAACCCCAAGATCCAATCCTGCCACCTATACGGGAGTATTTGATATTATAAGAGAAGTTTTTTCAAATACTCAAGAGGCTAAGATGCGAGGATATAAACCAGGGAGATTTAGTTTCAATGTCAAAGGTGGAAGATGTGAGGCTTGCACTGGAGACGGAATTATAAAAATTGAAATGCAATTTTTATCTGATGTATATGTTCCTTGTGAAGTATGTAAAGGAAAAAGATATAATAGAGAAACTTTAGAAGTAAAATATAAAGGGAAGAATATATCAGATGTATTAAATATGACTGTAGAAGAAGCTCTAGACTTTTTTGAAAATATTCCACGTATAAAAAGTAAGCTTCAAACTCTTATGGATGTGGGCTTAAGCTATATAAGATTGGGTCAATCCTCTACACAACTTTCAGGAGGGGAAGCTCAAAGAATAAAATTAGCTTATGAGTTATCTAAAAGAAGTACAGGAAAAACTCTCTATATATTAGATGAGCCTACTACTGGACTTCATATGGAGGATGTAAATAAGTTAATAAGTATACTACAAAGATTAACAAATTCAGGTAATACTGTAGTGGTTATAGAGCATAATTTAGATGTTATAAAAAATGCGGATTATTTAATAGATTTAGGACCAGAAGGCGGAGAAAAGGGAGGAACTATAATAGCAGAGGGAACTCCAGAAAAAATTTCAAGAGCTAGTAACTCATATACAGGACAATATTTAAAAAAGATGTTATAATTTATTTGGGACTAGCATATAAACATATAGGTGCTAGTCCTTTAAATACAAATATTTTAGCATAATATACCAACAGGGAAGGTAAAGAAGGTGATAGTATGGATTTAAGTAAACTAAGTTTAATTTTCAAAATAGTTATAATAGGTGTAGTATATATTATAATATTTTGGGCTTTAAAAATAATGTATAAAGATATGAAAGGCGGAAATAAAAAAAGAAGACCTACTGGTAGAAGAACCTTTGGTTTAGAAATAATACATGCTATAAATAAATCTGAATTAAGAAAAGGTGCTGTTATACCTATTAGAGGAGGTATAACTATAGGAAGAAAACCAGATAATATATTAATATTAGATGACCCTTACGTTTCAGGACATCATGCAAAGATTTACAGTAAAAATACTCAGCATATAATAGAAGATTTAAATAGTACAAATGGAACTTTATTAAATAATAAAAATATTACAGGAAAAAATCAGTTATCACCGGGAGATTTAATCAAAATAGGTGGTACGGTTTTTAAGGTAATAGGATAAGATAAAATCCATGAAATGTGGGATGGTGAGAAGGATGGACTCTATAAAGGGTGAAAAAAGACTTTTAAGATATACTTATTTTTTATGTATAGTATGCTTTTTGAACTTAGCTATATTAAAACAACCTTTTGATAAAGGAGCTATGATAATAGCTGCAGTTACTTGTTTATTAATAGGATATTCCTATTTTATAATAAGAAAATTTTTCTCCGATGGAGATAAATATATGTTTATTTTTTCTAGTATACTATCAGTTATAGGCATAGTTATGCTTTACAGAATAGATGTAAGTACTTCCATAAAGCAGATAATATGGTTTGCTATTGGGGTTACAGTTTTTATATTAATGGTAGTTTTACTGCCAGATCTAAAAAGGTTTGATAAATACAAGTATTTATTTTTAATAATTACTATTTTATTTATGGGTCTTGGAACTTTATTTGGGAAAGAAACATATGGAGCAAAGAACTGGGTAAATATAGGTGGTATTGCTTTTCAGCCATCAGAGTTTGGAAAAATATTTTTAGTAGCTTATTTAGCTGCTTCATTAAAGGATTATGATGGTAAATTTATAAAGTTAATAGAGCCAGCTGTAGTAGTTATGATGTGTTTAGGCTTTATGGTATTGCAAAGAGACTTGGGTTCCGCTTTAATATTTTTTGGTATATCCATAACTATGTTGTATATAGCTACTTCTAAATTAAAATATGTATTAACTTGTTTAGGGTTATTTGGCGCAGGATCAGTTATATCTTATAAATTGTTTGATCATGTTCAGACAAGGGTGCTTATATGGAAAAATCCATGGCCTTATGCTAGTGGGAAAAGCTATCAGATAGTCCAATCTATGCTTTCTATAGCATCTGGAGGATTAAGTGGAACTGGATTAGGACTTGGACATCCAGAATATGTGCCAGTAAATACTACGGATTTTATATATGCAGTTATATGTGAAGAATTAGGAATACTAATGGGGTTTGCCATAATAATATTTTATTTTCTTTTATTTTATAGAGGTATGAGAGCAGCGGTTCATGCGGAAAATAACTTTTCAAGACTTTTAGCAGTAGGGTATAGCGCTATGATAGCTTCTCAAGTATTAGTAATAGTAGGTGGAGTTATAAATATGATTCCTCTTACTGGTATAACATTACCTCTAGTAAGCCGTGGAGGAAGTTCCATGATGAGTATTTATATTTGTTTAGGTATATTACAAAAGATATCAGAAGAGGGTAGATAAAATTATGAAGGATATTTCAAATAATATAAAAAAAGTTTTATTAGTTTTTTTAATATGCTTTATGGGACTTATAACCTATATAACCTATTTTGAAATAGTAGTTGGGCCTAAAATAGTAGATAGTACTTATAATAGAAGGTTATGGGTAAAAAGAAATGAAGTGTTAAGAGGAACTATATATGATAGAAACATGAAAGCACTAACTAAGAGTGAAAGAGTAAACAGTGAATTGCAAAAAAGAGAATATACTGGTAATTCTATGTTTGCTCATGTGTTGGGATATATTAATGTAAAGTATGGACTAACAGGGCTAGAAAAAAAGTATGATAAAGAATTAATGTCAACAGATATAAAAGATGATTTAACAACTTTCTTTAAAAATAAAGGTAAGTTGGAACAAAAGGTAGGACATAATTTAAAAACAACATTAGACTATACAGTTCAAAAGGCTGCTTATGATGCTTTAGGGGACAATAAGGGATCAGTAGTTGTATTAAATCCAAAAACAGGAGAAGTTTTAGGAATGGTATCTAAGCCTTCCTATGATCCTAATAAATTAGATGAAATATGGGGAAGTATAAATAAAGATAAGAATATTCCCCTAATAAATAGAGCTACAGCAGGGTTGTATCCTCCAGGATCTACTTTTAAAATAGTAACTGCTTTAACTGCTTTAGAAAATATGTCTGGGGTAATGAATAGAACATTTCAAGACAATGGTAGTTTAGATTTAGGGGGAGGATACTCCTTAAGCAACTATGGAGGAGCATCTTATGGAAGCCTTGATTTAAAAGGTGCCTTTGTTCATTCAAGTAATGTAGTGTTTGGTAGTTTAGCCTTAGAACTAGGTAATTCAAGATTAAAGGGTACTACAGAAAAATTTTATTTTAATAAAGAAGTTCCTACAGATGGTATAGCTATAGAAAGTAGTAAGTTTCCAACTTTAAAGAGCTATGAAAAAGGAAGTATAGCTCAAAGTGGAATAGGCCAAAGTTCTGTATTAGTAACTCCTATGGAGATGGCTTTGGTTGGAGCTACAGTTGCTAATGACGGGGTTATGATGAAA
The DNA here is from genome assembly GCF_001276985.1 of Clostridium botulinum. Taxonomy (GTDB): domain Bacteria; phylum Bacillota; class Clostridia; order Clostridiales; family Clostridiaceae; genus Clostridium_F; species Clostridium_F botulinum. The sequence goes on along the minus strand of NZ_LHUL01000011.1, from coordinate 157,009 downwards.
CCTTATTTAGTAAAAGAAGTTTTAAACAGCAAAGGAGAATTAATAAGAACTATTCCACCAGAATCTAATGGAGAAATAGTAAGTAAAAATAATGCCAGAATAGTTAAAGATTTTATGAAAGGTGTTGTAGAGGAAGGTAGTGGAAGAAATGCTAGTATAGAAGGTATTCAAGTGGCCGGAAAGACTGGAACAGCAGATTATAGCGAATCTATTAAGGGAATAGCAGCAGCACATTCTTGGTTTGTAGGTTTTGCACCTTATGATAATCCTCAAGTAGCTATAGCAGTAATTGTAGAAAACGGAGGTCAAGGTGGTATAGCTGCAGCTAGTATAGCTTCACAAGTAATGAGTACAGCGTTGAGCAAATAATAAAATAGGGGTGAAGGATAAAGTCATATGAAAATTGCAGATATAACTAGTGAAAACAGTGGTGAAGTAGTAGAATTTAATGCCTTAGTTAATGATAAAAGGACAAATTATAAGAAAGATGGTAGTCCTTATCTACTACTAATATTACAAGACAACACAGGAACAATAGCTTTCCCCGTATGGGACAAATATGAACAGTTAAATAATTTATTAGAAGTAAATTCTGTTGTAGCTGTAAAAGGAGTAGCTGCTATATTTAATGGTAATATGCAAATAAGAAATCCAGCTATAAATGTATTTAAAGAAAGTATAAATTATTCTGATTTTGTACCAGAATATGATATACCTAAAAACTTAATAAATTATTTTAATGAAACTATAAATAGTTTAGAAGATAAATATAAAAAAATAGCTATAGCAGCTACTGGAGCTATGGGATATGATAAGAAAAGATGGAATGAGTTTATAACCTGTGTTGCTGCAGAAAAATTTCATGGTAACAAAAGAGGAGGATTATTTCTTCATACCGTAGGAGTTATGAAAACTATAGAAAATATAATAGCTGATTATATAACAAATCCATTTTATATGAGTGCACAGAATTGCATAAATAAAGATAGGCTAATGCTTAAGGCTATTGTTCATGACATAATGAAAATTAAAGAATATGATTATGAGGGCATAATAAGAAGAAAACCTATAAAGATGGATCATTTAGTAATGGGAGCTTCTTATATAAATGAAATAAACAGTGAAGTTGGAAAGATTTTAGATGAAGAGGAATTAGATGATATTTGTTATTCTATATTATCTCATCATGGAGAGTTTGGTAATTTTGAGCCTAAAACCATAGAAGATGTATTATTAAATGCAGCAGATATAATTGATAGCCAAATAGTTAATGCTATAGAAAATAAAATATAATTTCACTAAATAAATCTTGTGTAATTCACAAGATTTATTTAATTTTAGAATTTTTTATTAGAACCATTAAATTTACTCGAAAATTGCAAATAAAGGGCAAAAAAGTGCAATTTAATGATATAATATAAGAAATAAAGAAAAGAATTAAATAAAAAAATTAAAATATTTTATATAGAGGAGAATTTTATGAAAGGTAAAACACATGCGGGAGTAGGGATAGCGGTGTTTTTATCTATATATAGTAGATTGCCAGGAAACTTTAGTTATTTGGGTTTGCTTGTAGTTTTTATATCCTCTTTACTTCCAGATATAGATCACCCAAAGAGTATATTTAATAAATATATACTACTTTTTAAGAATAAGACTTCAAAAATAGCTTTTTATAGTTGTAGCGGTGTTTTAGTATTTTGGTATGACTATCTCTATACAAGAGAACCTGCCCTAAAGGCTTTAGCTATAATGCTAATAGTAATAGCCATATCTTCTCATAGAAACGGTCTTACTCATAGTTTATTTGGTATGATTATATTTGCATTTATAGCAGGCTATTTAGGAAATATGTACAATATACATTATATGGTATATTATCTTTTCATTGGTTATGGCAGTCATATTTTATGCGACATGGCTACCAATAGAGGGGTGCCACTTCTGTATCCCTTTAGCAAGAAGAAATTTAAATTTCCTGTGACTTACAAGAGCAATTCTAAAATAGCGACATTAATAGAAACTATACTAACTACTTCAGTTTTAATATTTACAATATATAAATTACCAATAATTTTTCCCAAATAATAGGAGTGATTAAGTGTTTGATTTAGAATACCAATTAAAAAACCTACCAGATAAACCTGGAGTATATTTAATGAAAAATAATTTAGGGGAAATTATTTATGTAGGGAAAGCAAAAATATTAAAAAATAGAGTAAGGCAATATTTTCAAAAATCACAAAAACATTCTGAAAAGGTTAAGGCTATGGTGAAAAATATAGAAGAGTTTGAGTATATAATTACAGACTCAGAAATAGAAGCTTTAATATTAGAATGTAATTTAATAAAAAAATATAGACCAAAATATAATATTCTTTTAAAGGATGATAAACATTATCCCTTTATAAAAGTTACATTAGCTGAGGACTTTCCAAGGGTAATTTCTACAAGAAAGGTTACAAAGGATGGAAGTAAATATTTTGGGCCTTATGTAGATGGAAGTTCTGTAAAAGATATTATAGAATTAATAAAAAAGACTTTCCCAATAAGAACTTGCAAGAAAAATATAGTAGAGGAAGCTAAGGCTATAAGACCTTGTCTAAATTATCAAATAGGACTATGCAAAGCTCCTTGTGCTCAGTATATAAAAAAAAGTGAGTATAGAGAAACTATAGATGATGTTATAAAATTATTATCAGGAAAACATCTAGATATAGTAGAAAATTTTAAATTAAACATGGAAAAAGCAGCGGAAAATTTAGAATTTGAAAAAGCAGCTATGTTAAGAGACAAAATAAATATAATAGAAAAAATAGGTGAAAAACAAAAAATAATTTTAAATAATTTTGACAATGAAGATTACATATCATTATATAGTGATGGAAAGGATACATGTTTTCAAGTATTCTTTTTAAGAAATGGAAAAATAGTTGGAAGGGAACATTTTATTATAGAAGATACTTTTGATACTAATTCTTCTACATTGATTTCTAATTTTTTAAAAGAATTTTATGGAGGCACCGCTTATATTCCTAAAACGATATATGTGCCTAACATAGAAGATGAAGCATTACTAGAGCAGTGGCTTACATTAAAAAAGGAAAGTAAATCTACAATTAAAATTCCTATAAAAGGGGAAAAGAAGAATATATTAGTTTTAGTAGAAAAAAATGCTAAAACCACATTAGAAAATTTTAAATTAAAATATTTACAAGAAAAGGCTTTATATGATAATGTTTTGAAGGATTTAAAAAATATATTAAGATTACAAGAAGAACCTATAAGAATTGAAGCCTTTGATATATCTAATATACAAGGATTTGATTCTGTAGGCAGTATGGTAGTCTTTGAAAAAGGAAGAGCGAAACCTAGTGATTATAGAAGATTTAAGATAAACACGGTAAAGGGTGCTGATGATTACAAAAGCATGAAGGAAATATTAACCAGAAGGTTTCAGCATGGTTTAAGTGAAATAAAGTCTATACAGGATAGAAAGTTAGAGTTTAGTTCAGGAAAGTTTTCTGTTTTCCCAGATTTAATATTAATGGATGGCGGAAAGGGACAAATAAATATTGCACTTGAGGTTCTAAATGCCTTTAATATAGATATACCCGTTTGTGGTATGGTTAAAGATAATAAACATAGAACTAGAGGTTTAATTTATAACGGAGAGGAAATAATTATAAATAAATATGGAAGTGTTATGAAGTTTATTACTAGGGTACAAGATGAAGTTCATAGGTTTGCTATAAGTTATCATAGGAGTTTAAGGGGAAAAAATAGTTTTCACTCTTTGTTAGATGATATTCCAAATATAGGAGAAAAAAGAAAAAAAGATTTGCTTTTTAATTTTAAAAGTATAGATAACATAAAAAAAGCAACCTATGAAGAACTTTTAAGCATACCATCTATGGATAAGAAGTCAGCTGAGTGTGTGCTTGAATTTTTTAAATAAAAATTGTTTTTTACTAGAAAGTATAAAATTATTGAGAGAAGGGTTAAAGTGAGATATTTAGTAGATACACATACACATACAATAGTAAGTGGGCATGCATACACTACATTTTTAGAAAATGTACAAGAAGCTTCTAATATAGGCCTAAAAGTTTTAGGTACTACGGATCACGGGCCAAGTATGCCAGGAGGACCTAATCTATTTTATTTTAATAATTTTAAGGTTATGCCTAGAAAATTAAAAGGAGTAACTTTATTACATGGTTGCGAAGCTAATATTATAGATTTTAAGGGGATGCTAGATATTCCTGATTTTACTCAAAAAAAATTAGATGTAATTATAGCTAGTTTACATGATGTTTGCATAAGACCTGGTAGTGTGGAAGAAAATACAGAGGCATTAATTAATGTTATGGAGAATCCCTATGTAGATATACTGGGGCATATTGGCAACCCTTCTTTCCCAATAAATGAAGAAGTAGTAGTAAAGAAGGCTAAAGAAAAAAATGTATTAATAGAAATAAATAATGGTTCTTTTGTTTCAAGAAAGGGCAGTGAAGAAACCTGCAAAAAGGTAGCAAATTTATGCAAAAAGCATAAAGTAAATATTATAGTAGGCAGTGATTCGCATGTTTGTTTTCAAATAGGTAGATTCCCTAAAGCAGACAATATGCTTAAAGAGATAGGTATGCCAGAGGAACTTATTATAAATAATGAGGAGAATAAAATATTAAAATATTTAAAGAATAAAGGAAAGTTAAAGGATTTAAATCTTGATTAAGGGTTAAGCATACATTATACTAATAAGGGTATTTAATTTAGTAATAAAAAAATCAAGGAGAATGTGTTATGAACCAATATAAAAATTTTATCATGCAGTTTGAAGATATAGTTGGAAATAATAATGTTTTAATAGATGAGCCAATGAAAAAACATACTTCATTTAAAGTTGGAGGACCAGCAGATTTATTAATTACACCTACAACTTTAGAACAAGTAAAGGATAGTATTATATTATGTAGAAATAATAGTATCCCTTATTATATAATAGGAAATGGATCAAATTTATTAGTAAGAGATGGTGGAATAAGAGGAGTAGTAATTAAGTTTTTAAAATTAGGTGATATAAAAGTAGAAGGAGATAGAGTAATAGCTCAAAGTGGAGCTCCTTTAACTAATATTTGTAATGAAGCCTTAAAAAGTAATTTAGGTGGACTAGAGTTTGCTTGTGGTATACCAGGTAGCGTAGGCGGAGCAGTTACAATGAATGCTGGTGCTTATAATGGAGAAATATCTCAAGTTATAGAAAGTGCTAAAGTTATAGACAAGGATGGAAATGTATTTTTATTAAACAAAGAACAATTAGATTTGGGATATAGAATGAGTGCTATTCAAAAGTATCACTATATTGTTTTAGAAGTAACCTTTAAATTACATAATAGTGAATATGATACTATAAAAAATAGAATAATGGATTTAAATAGAAGAAGAACGGAAAAACAGCCTTTAGAATATCCATCAGCAGGTAGTACTTTTAAAAGACCAGAAGGACATTTCGCAGCAAAACTTATAGAAGATACAGGTTTAAAAGGTGAATCTATAGGAGGGGCTCAAGTTTCAGAAAAACATTCTGGCTTTATAATAAATAAGGGAGGAGCTACTGCAGGAGATATATTAAATCTTATAGAATTTGTACAAAATAAGGTTATGGAAAAGTTTGAAGTAGATCTTCATACAGAAGTTAGAATAATTGGAGAGGAAAACAATTAGAATATAACAAATAAGGGAAGTCTTAACAAATGACTTCCCTAGTTTATTGTTAAATAGGTATATGATATAATTAAATAAAACATAAAATAATATTCCTTAATGTCAAAGGGAGGTAAAAGATGAGGTTTGTTATAGTTACAGGACTATCAGGAGCAGGAAAAACTCAGGCCATAAGAAGTTTAGAGGATTTAGGTTTTTTTTGTGTAGATAATTTACCACCAACATTAATACCAAAGTTTGCGGAAGCCTGTTATCAAACAGAGGGTAAGATTAAAAAAATAGCTTTAGTTATAGATATAAGAGGTGGAAAATTTTTCGATGATTTATTCGAAAGTTTAAAATATTTAAAAGAAGAGGGATATAAATACGAAATTTTATTCTTAGATGCTTCTGACGAAGTTCTTATAAAAAGGTTTAAAGAATCTAGAAGAAAACATCCCTTATCACCAGATGGAAGAATTTTAAATGGTATATCTATGGAAAGAAATAGGTTGCGTGAAGTAAAGGATAGGGCGGATAATATAATAAATACTTCAGAACTTGCAACTAGAGAACTTAGAGAAGCTATAAATGAAATATATGGAGAACATGATCAAATAGAAAATCAACTTATTATAACTGTATTGTCTTTTGGATTTAAGCATGGAATTCCTTTAGATTCTGATTTAGTATTTGACGTAAGATTTTTACCTAATCCTTACTATATAAAGGAACTTAAACAATATTCAGGTAAAGACAAAAAAGTAAGTGATTATGTAATGAGCTTTGATGTAACAAATAAGTTTGTAAATAGATTAGAGAATATGTTGGACTTTTTAATACCAAATTATTTTAAAGAAGGTAAAAGACAATTAATAATTTCTATAGGTTGCACTGGAGGTAGACATCGTTCAGTAGCTATTGCTAATGCCATATATGAAGGATTAAAATCAAAGGGACATAAAGTAAACATAGATCATAGAGATATAAATGAAGATATTCATAAAGGCGGTAAGAAGCTATGAAGCTTATAGACTGGTTAAGGCCTGGTATAAAAGTTAAACGATGGGTATTGTTAGCTATTATGGGTATACTTTTAATAGTGTTTGGTATGTTAGAATTTGTTAGAAACAGATTTTATAGCAATTATTATATAGCTTTTTATGTATTCTTAATAGGTTCTGGAGTATTCGTACTATATATATCTGTAACTCAAGGCATGAAAGCAATAATAGCTTTGGTGAATAAAGGATATTTAAACATATCCTTAGATTCTAAAAAACTAGAAAATTTAATATATGAAAAAAGATTATTAGTTAAGGGTCCTAAAATAGTTGCTATAGGTGGAGGAACTGGCTTATCTACTATGTTAAGAGGACTTAAATATTATACCTCTAATATAACAGCTATTGTTACAGTTGCAGATGATGGTGGGGGATCTGGTGAATTAAGAGAAGATTTAGGCATGTTACCTCCAGGAGATATAAGAAACTGTATATTATCTTTATCAGATACAGAACCTTTAATGGAAGAACTTTTACAATATAGATTTACAGATGGAAGACTTAAAAACCAAAGTTTTGGTAATTTATTTTTAGCTGCTATGGATGGAATATCTAATAATTTTGAGGAAGCAGTTCAAAAAGTTAGTTCGGTTTTGGCTGTTACAGGAAAAGTTGTACCAGTAACTTTAGAGAATATAGTGCTAAAAGCTAGGCTGAAAAACAACATGATAGTAGAGGGAGAATCCAATATACCAGAAAAGAGTCTTCAGTATAATAGTAAAATAGAGAAGGTATTTATAGAGCCAGAAAATGCTAAGGCACTATCTGAGGCTGTTACAGCTATAAAAGAAGCAGATGCCATCATACTTGGCCCTGGAAGTCTTTATACCAGCGTAATACCTAATTTGTTAATAAAAGATATCACAGAAGCTTTAAAAAAGACAAAGGCTCCTAAAATATATATATCAAATATAATGACTCAACCAGGAGAAACAGATAATTTTACTGTTTCAGATCATATAAAAACTATAAATAAACATTGTCATGGAAAAATGGTGGACTATGTAATAGTTAACGTAGGTCAAATAGATAAAGAATTAGAAGAAAAATATAAGAAGAAAAAATCTAAGTTAGTAAAAATTGATGAAGAAAAGATAAGAGAATTAAATGTAGATGTAATAGGAGGCAATTTCTTGAAAGTTAAAAATGAATTGATAAGACATAATTCTGAAAAACTTGCTTCCATATTGATAGAAACTATAATGGAAAAGAAATTGTTATATGATAAGAAGAAAATAATAGAGTACTTCTATTTGTCAGAAAGATTAAAGGAAAATAAAAATAAGCAGAGGTAGAGAACTATGTCTTTTTCATTAAAAGTAAAAAATGAAGTATGTAAACATGTAGAAGTAAATAAACAAGAAGCCATAGCAGAATTATCAGCAATAATGAAGGTAAGTGGTACATTATTATTTACTAATAAACAATTTAATTTTAAAATAACTACAGAAAATGCAGCTATTGCTAGATTAGTTTTTAAAATTTTAAAAGAACATTTTGGTATCCATACAGAAATAATGATAAAGAAAAACAATTCTTTAAAAAAGAATAATATATATATTATACTAATATCTGAAGAAGAAGGAGTAAAATCCTTATTAAAAGAAGTTGGTATAATTAAAGAAACTATAAATGTATTTAGTTTAGATTATAACATACCTAAGAGTATTATAGAATGTGATGAGTGCAGGAGAGCTTATATAAGAGGGGCTTTTTTAGGTGGAGGAAGTATAAGTAATCCGGAAAAAACATATCACTTAGAATTTGTTACTCATAATGAAGAGTATGCTAAAGACTTAAGTAATTTAATAAATTCGTATAATTTAAATTCTAAAGTAATAAAAAGAAAGAATAGTTATATAATTTACTTAAAAGAAGGAGAGCAAATAGTAGATTTATTAAATATAATAGGAGCTCATGCCTCATTATTAGAGTTAGAAAATGTTAGAATAATGAAAGAAATGAGAAATAATGTTAATAGACTGGTAAACTGTGAAACTGCTAATTTGAGTAAGACGGTTAATGCTGCTGTAAGACAAGTAGAGAGTATAAAGTTTATAGAAAGAGAAATAGGATTAGGAAGATTACCTAAAAATTTAAGGGACGTAGCAGAGCTAAGAATTAAATATCCTGATGAATCCTTAAGAGAATTAGGAAAGATGCTAAATCCACCAGTAGGAAAATCAGGAGTTAATCATAGGTTAAGAAGAATAGAGAAGATTGCAGATGAATTAAAACAAGGAATTTAAAATAAAAATAACATAATATTTTGCAAAGGAGAGTGTCTCGAAATTTATTTTGTTGTGAGATACTCTCTTTGTTTGAGTTATATAAGGTTTAAGATTATAATAAAATAACAAAGAGCAAAAATTCGGTTTGAAGTTTATATTTCCTTAGAAGGGAGATTAACTATGGGAAAAAATCAATTTGATGAGAAGAAGCCAGAGTGGGTAAGTTTACATCAACATACAGAGTATTCATTATTAGACTCTTCGGCAAAAATATCAGATCTTATAAAGAGAGCAAAAGAGTTTGGTATGAAAAGTATTGCTATTACAGATCATGGAGTTATGTATGGATGTGTAGATTTTTATAAAGAAGCGATAAAACAAGGAATAAAGCCTATAATAGGCTGTGAAATATATGTAGCATCAAAGTCTATGTACATAAAACAACAAGACAAAGAAAATGAAACCCATCATTTAGTATTGCTAGTAAAGAATGAAATAGGGTACAAAAACTTAATGGAGATAGTATCAAAGGCATCTGTAGAGGGATTCTATTATAAGCCTAGAGTGGATCATGAATTTTTAAAAGATCATAGTGAAGGATTAATAGCATTAAGTGCATGTTTAGGAGGAGAAGTTCAAGCTAACATATTAAAAGAAAATTTAGAAAAAGCTGAAGAAGTAGCATTAATCTATAAAGATATTTTTAAAGAAGGATTTTATTTAGAACTTCAATATCATGGTATGGAAGAGCAATTAAAGGTTAATGAAACATTAGTTAAGATGTCTAAGGATTTAGATATACCTTTAGTGGCTACAAATGATGTCCATTATATAAGAAAAGAAGATTATAAATCCCATGATATATTGTTATGCATACAAACAGGTAAAACTGTAGAGGAAGAAAATAGAATGAGATATCCATCTGATCAGTTTTATTTAAAATCACCAGAGGAAATGTATGAAACCTTTTCTTATGTACCAGAGGCTTTAGAAAATACGGTTAAAATATCAGAAGAATGTAATTTTGATTATAATTTTCATGAATCAAAATTACCCAAGTTTCCACTAGAAGAAGGGGTAGATCCCTATGAATACTTAAGGGAAATATGCTTTAAAGGACTATTTTTAAGATATGAAGTACTTAAAGATTTTATAGATAAACCCTTTAGTATTGATGAAGTTTTAGTATATGGGGATGAAAATAAAGAAGCTTTTGATTTAATAGAGAGATTAAATTATGAGTTATCTATAATCCAACAAATGGGATATGTAGATTATTTTTTAATAGTATGGGATTTTATAAGATTTGCTAATGAAAAGGGAATAATGACAGGCCCAGGAAGAGGATCTGCAGCAGGATCTTTAGTAGCCTATACTTTAGGAATAACTAAAATTGACCCTATTAAATATAATCTAATATTTGAAAGGTTTCTAAATCCGGATCGTATATCTATGCCTGATATAGATAGTGATTTTTGTTATGAAAGACGAGGAGAAGTTATAGATTATGTTGTGGAAAAGTATGGAAAAGAAAATGTATCACAAATAATAACTTTTGGAACTATGGCTGCAAGAGCCTGCATAAGAGATGTAGGAAGGGCTATGAATTATCCTTATGCAGAAGTAGATAGGATAGCTAAAATGATACCTACTGTTCTAAATATAACTATAAACAAAGCTTTAGAGTTGAATCCAGAATTAAAAGAGGTTTATGATAACGAAGAAAGAGTTAGAGAGCTAATAGATGTGGCAAGGGCTTTGGAAGGGCTTCCAAGACATACATCTACTCATGCCGCAGGGGTAGTTATAGCATCACAGCCCTTAGTAAATTATGTACCTCTTCAAAGAAATGAAGAAAGTATAGTAACACAATTTACAATGGGCACTTTGGAAGAACTAGGACTTTTGAAAATGGATTTCCTTGGCCTTAGAACTCTTACTGTTATGAGAGATGCTGTAAGAATTATAAAAGAAAATAAAGAAATAAATATTGATTTAGATAATATTGATTTTGAAGATAAAGAAGTTTACAAAATGATAGGACAGGGTAAAACTGTAGGAGTATTTCAATTAGAGTCTGCTGGAATGACATCCTTTATGAAGGAGTTAAAACCAGATTCCCTAGAAGATATAATAGCAGGAATAAGTTTATATAGACCAGGCCCTATGGCTGAAATACCAAGATATATAGCTAATAAAAATAACCCTTTAAATATAGAATATCAAACAGAAAAACTAGAACCTATATTGTCCGTTACATACAATTGTATAGTTTATCAAGAACAAGTTATGCAAATAGTTAGAGATTTGGCAGGATACTCTATGGGACGTAGTGACTTGGTAAGACGTGCCATGTCTAAGAAAAAACATGATGTAATGGAACAGGAAAGAAGAAATTTTATATATGGTAATGAAGATCAAGGTGTAAAAGGATGTATAAATAATGGTATAGATGAAAATGTAGCTAATAGTTTATTTGATTCTATGATGGATTTCGCTTCCTATGCATTTAACAAATCCCACGCAGCAGCTTATGCAGTAGTAGGTTTTCAGACAGCTTATTTGATTAGATATTATCCCACAGAGTTTATTGCAGCTATGCTAAATAGTGTAAAGGGTGATAATGATAAGGTATCTTTTTATGTTAATTTTGCAAAAACTTTAGGAATAGAAATAATAGCTCCTAATATAAATGAAAGTTATAGTAATTTTACAGTAAAAGATAATAGAATAATATTTGGATTAACTGCAGTAAAAAATGTGGGAGAAAAGGGTATAGATAATATAGTTTTATCTAGAGAACAAAAGGACAAATTTATAGATTTAAGTGATTTTTTCAATAAAGTAGATACCTCAATTATAAATAAAAGGTTAGTAGAAAGTTTAATAAAAGCAGGAGCCTTTGATTGTTTAAAGGTATATCGTTCTAAAATGTTAGCTGTTTTTGAAAAAATAATGGATGGTATACAAAAGCAGAAAAGAAATAATATAGAAGGTCAGGTTAATTTATTTATGGATATTATGGATAACAAAGAAAGTAGTATAGATATAAAATATCCTAATATAAAGGAGTTTGACAAAAAATATATACTTCAAATGGAAAAAGAAATGACAGGATTGTATTTTTCCGGTCATCCATTGGAAGAATATGAAGAAACATTAAAAATTCAAACAAGTCATCTTATATCAGATATTATTCCTAAGGAATCTTTAGAAGGAAACTTGGTAGATACTATAAGCAGTATAAAAGACGGAGATAAAGTAGTAGTAGGTGGTATGATTACTCACGTAAGTAAGAAATTAACTAGAAATAATGATATGATGGCATTTATAGTATTAGAAGATCTATATTCCAGTATAGAAGTTATAGTATTCCCTAAAATTTTTAATATGGCTAGAAACATAATAAATGAAGATGAAGTAGTCTTATTAAAAGGAAGAGTAAGTTTAAGAGAGGATGAACAACCAAAGTTAATTTGTGAATTTATGGAGCCTCTTGTAAAAATTAATTCTGAAAAATTATATATATTAGTAGAAGAAAAAAAGGATATAAAACTAAAGTTACAAGAAATAAAGGGTGTATTTTTGCAACATAAAGGTAATATACCTGTATACTTTTGTACAAATAAAGAAAGAAAAAAGTTTAGAATTGATAGAGAACTTTGGGTAAATGGAAGCAGGGAATTAATGGATAACTTGAGAAATATGTTTGGAGAAGATAATGTAAAAATACTTTAATTGAGTATCGCGTATAATTTTTTAAATAAAATGAAAAATATTAGAAGAAGTGTTTCTTCTAATATTTTTTTATAAATTTTTAACAGAGAATTATTTTGAAATATACTAAAGTTGAATAAAAACATATATTAAAAAAACATAAGTTATGTTATAATTGAAAATATACAAAGCAGAATATAATTAGGTTTATAATATAAGTGGGACTACAAATGTCCCAGTGGTCGTAGGAGGTATTTATCATATGAGAACTATAGCTGTATTAACAAGTGGTGGAGATGCACCAGGAATGAATGCTGCTATCAGAGCAGTAGTTAGAACAGGTTTAGAAAAAGGTTTAAAAGTAATGGGAATTCAAAGAGGATATAACGGACTTATAAATGGAGAAATATTTGAAATGGATACTCATAGCGTATCTGATATAATACAAAGAGGCGGAACTATATTAAGAACAGCTCGTTGTGAAGAATTTAGAACAGAGCAGGGAAGAGAAAAAGCTGCTAAAATATTAAAAGCCTTTGGTATTGATGGATTAGTTGTAATTGGTGGAGACGGTTCTTTTCATGGGGCCCAATTATTATCTAAGTTAGGAATAAATACTGTTGGACTACCAGGTACTATAGATAATGATTTAGCTTATACAGATTATACAATTGGCTTTGATACATCTATAAATACAGTTTTAGATGCTATAAATAAGCTTAGAGATACATCCACTTCTCATGAAAGAGTAAGTGTAGTAGAAGTTATGGGAAGAAATTGTGGAGATATAGCATTATATACAGGAGTAGCTGGTGGAGCAGAAAGTATTATAATACCAGAAAAAGAGTATAATGCAGATAAATTATGCAAACAAATACTACAAGGAAAATTAAAAGGGAAAATGCATAACTTAGTTTTATTAGCAGAAGGTGTTGGAGGAGCTAATGAACTAGCAAAATATATAGAAGAGGTTACAGGGATAGAAACAAGATCTACAATATTAGGACATATACAAAGAGGTGGAAGCCAAACTTGTATGGATAGAATATTAGCTTCAAGAATGGCTTATAAGGCAGTAGAATTATTGATTAGTGGTAAATCTTCAAGAGTAGTTGGTATAAAAAATGGAAAAATAATTGATATGGATATAGATGAAGCTTTAGCAGTAGAAAGAAGTTTTGACCAAGAATTATATGACATAGCAACTATTTTATCCAAATAATGTAAAAGTTTAGATTTTGAGGAGGCGTTTTATATGCAAAAGACTAAAATGATATTTACAATAGGTCCTGCAAGCTCGACAGAAGAAATTGTATCAAAATTAATAGAAGCTGGAATGAGTGTATCAAGACACAATTTTTCTCACGGATCACATCCAGAACACAAAGAAAGAATGATGATGATTAAGAAATTAAGAGAAAAACATAACAAACACATAGCTATTATGTTAGACACCAAAGGACCAGAAATAAGAACAGGTAATTTTTCAGTGGATAAAGTGGAATTAAAAGAAGGGGCAGAGTTTACAATATATTGTAGAGAAGACATAGTAGGTGATGAAACAAAATGTTCTATTACTTATGATGAACTATATAAAGATGTAGTTAAAGGAAATAAAATACTGATAGATGATGGATTAGTAGAGCTAGAGGTTCAGTCAGTAGAAGATAATAAAATCCATACAGTAGTTAAAAATTCAGGAACTGTTTCAAATCATAAGGGAGTAAATGTTCCAGGAGTTTCAGTATCACTTCCAGCAGTTACTGAAAAAGATATAGAAGATTTAAAATTTGGATGTGAAGTAGGAGTAGATTTAATAAGTGCATCTTTTATAAGAAAAGCCTCTGATGTATTAGCTATAAGAAAAATATTGGAAGAAAATGGTGGAAATGAAATACAGATAATCTCTAAGATAGAAAATCAAGAGGGCGTTGACAATATAGATGAAATAATAAAATTTTCTGATGGAATAATGGTAGCTAGAGGAGATATGGGAGTCGAAATTCCTATAGAAGAAGTTCCAATAGTACAAAAAAGAATAATAGAAAAATGTAATAAAGCAGGTAAGCCTGTAATTACAGCAACTCAAATGTTAGATTCTATGATGAGAAACCCTAGACCAACAAGAGCTGAAGCCTCAGACATAGCCAATGCAATATTTGATGGAACAGACGCCATAATGTTAAGCGGAGAATCAGCAAATGGAAAATATCCGGTAGAAGCTGCAAGAACTATGTCTAGAATAGCTAAAACAGCAGAAGCAAAATTAAATTATGATGCTATATTAAATAAAATGAGAGAAAGTCATATATTAAATGTTCCTAATGCTATAAGCTTATCAGCGTGTACTACAGCATCAGAATTAAATGCTACAGCTATAATCACAGCAACTCAAAGTGGGCATACTGCAAAAATGGTATCAAAATATAGACCACAATGCCCTATTATAGCAGTAACACCAAATGAAATAGTTGCTAGAAAGTTAGCATTAAATTGTGGAGTAGTACCACTATTAACGGAAACATTTAATTCTACAGATGAGCTTATAGATAAATCAGTTAATAAATCTTTAGAAGAAGGATATGTTAAAAATGGCGACTTAGTTGTTATAGCAGGAGGAATACCAGTGTCTTACTCAGGAACAACTAATATGTTAAAAGTTCACATAGTAGGAGATATCTTAGCCCAAGGAAGAGGTTCAGGAACTAGACCAACTTATGGGAATGTAAAGATAGTAAACAATCCTTCAGAAGCAGAAAATATAGTTGAAAGAGATGACATATTAGTAGTTAAAAATTTAGATAGAAGATATATGACTATTTTAGATAGAGTATCAGGCATAGTGGCTGAAGAAGGTGGAATAACATCACACTTAGCTATAGAATGCATAGCAAGGGATATTCCATTTATATGTAATGCAGGTGGAGCTATGGATATTTTAAAAACAGGAACATATGTAACACTTGATACAGTAAGAGGAATAGTATACAACGGAAGAGCTAATATAGTTTAAATATAATAAAAATTATATACTAAAATAAAGAGTCCATTTAGAAAAATCAAACTTTCTATTCGGGCTCTTAAATTTTATTTTCTTGACACCAAAGTATTAAGTAATCTATAATTTTCTTTACTAGATATTAAGGAGGAATAACAATGAAGTATAAGGGGTTAGGTAATACTGGGTTAGAAGTTTCTGTGGTAGCTTTTGGAGGTATAGCTATTCAAAAGATAACTTGTGAAGAAGCAGCTAAGGTTATACACAAAGCAGAAGAACTGGGCATGAATTTTATAGATACTGCAAGACTTTATACAGTTTCAGAAGAATATATAGGTTATGCATTAGATGGAAGAAGAGATAAATGGATTATAGCTACAAAATCTATGGCTAGAGATAGAAATTCTATGATAAAAGAAGCAAATACAAGTTTTAAAAATTTAAGAACAGATTATATAGATTTATATCAATTTCACAATGTGAAAACCTTAGAAGATTACAACAAAATATTAAGTGAAGATGGAGCATATAAAGTATTAGAAGAACTTAAAGAAGAAGGAAAGATAGGTCATATAGGAATTACATCACATAGTGGAGATGTACTCAAAGTAGCTATAGAAAGTGGAAAATTTGAAACTATTATGTATCCTTATAATATAGTAGAAAGACAAGGGAAAGAACTGTTTAAAAGAGCACAGGAGTTAAACATAGGAGTAATAGATATGAAACCTATGGCAGGTGGAGCTCTTAATAATGGAACTTTAGCTTTAAGGTATGTACTAAGTAATAAAAATATAACTACAGCCATACCAGGTATGGCAAATTTAGAAGAAGTAGAGGAAAATTCAGTATGTGGTAATGAAGATATAGTTTTAACAGAGGAAGAGAAAATAGAATGTGATAAAATATTTAATGAGTTAGGAACAAAATTTTGTAGAAGATGTGGATATTGTGCTCCTTGTACAAAAAATATAGATATTCCAGGAATATTTGTATTAGAAGCTTACAAGGTTAGGTATGGATTACCAGATTGGGCAGATGGGAGATATTTCAATTTAGAAGCTAGGGCAAAGGATTGTATAGAATGTGGAGCCTGTGAAAAGAGATGTCCTTATGATTTACCTATAATAGAAATGTTAAAGAGAGTAAGATTAGAATTTGAAGAATAAAGTTTATTGTAAAATAAAAATAACATTTTTATAAAATTTTAAAAAAGTATACTATTTTTATTGAAAGTTTTATATAATATATTGTATAATAATATGATATGTGTCAAAAATAAAATAATAGGGAATAATAGGCAACTGATCTTCTTTAGCACCTTCATGGTGCTCTTTTTGTTTTTTGTAATAAAATTTTTTTATAAATTACTTTATAGATTATGCTGCAGAATTCTCTTAACATAGGCATATATAATAAAAGTATTTTATATATTATGAATACAAAAGCCTTATTAACAAAAACTAAAGATATATTTTTGTTAGGAGGTAGTTAGATGGATAAATTAATCTGTAGTGCTGAAAATTGCATAAATAATTTACAAGGGCGTTGCACAGCACATTCTATAGAGGTAGAGAATAATGATTCTCATAGTCAATGCAAAACTTTTGCAGCAAAGGGAGCTATCGAAACTATGAGTAGATTTCATAATACAAATCTAACAGAAGGATTTAAAGATATTTTTACAGAGGAAAGCAATATGGTTCCGGAAGTTAATTGTGAAGTTTATAGTTGTGTTCATAATAATGATAGAAGATGTAATGCAGATGCCATAGAGATAAATGGAGATGAAATAAGAACAAGAAATAGCAGTGAAACTATTTGTTCAACTTATAAAAGAGAAGAATAAACTGTATTTTAAAATATCCATTACAATTCTTAATTATAAAATTTTATTTTAAATCATATAAATAGAAATAGTATATAAAAATATTAAAATAAATTCATGAAATAATTATAAATTTGTTTGAAATATTGTTATAATTTATATATTGGAAAGAGCCTAAGGATAGATAGTCTAATTGTTACTATTTATCCTGTGTTTTTGTTATGATATAAAATTACATAAATGGAGAGAGAGTATGAAAAAAAATATACCTGTAGAAAAAAATAAAGAATACAATTTAGACATAATAGGCACTGGATTTGAAGGAGAAGGAGTAAGTAAAATTGATGATTTTACAGTATTTATTCCAGGAGCCATAAAAGGAGAAAATGCATTAACAAGAATAGTTAAAGTAAATAAAAACTTCGCCTTCGGAAAGATTATAAAGTTAAACAAAACATCAGAAAATAGAGTAGAATCTGTATGTCCTATATATAAACAGTGTGGAGGATGTCAAGTTCAACACTATAGTTATAAGGCTCAATTAGAGTTTAAAAAGCAGAGGGTTATAGATTCACTAGAAAGAATAGGTAAACTAGATATAGATAAAATAAAAATAGAAGATACTATTGGCATGGAAAACCCGTATAGATATAGAAACAAAATTCAAATGCCTGTAAGATTTGAAAAAGGTGAAATAAAAATAGGATTTTATAAATCAAGAACTCATGAAGTAGCAGATGTAAAAGAATGTTTTATACAAGATGAGCAAGCAGATAAAATTATACAAATAATAAGAAATTGGATGGTAAAACATAATATATCTGCCTACAATGAAGAAACAGGAAAAGGGTTTATAAGGCATATAATGGTAAGGAAAGCTTTTAAAAATAAAGAACTTATGTTAGTTATTGTAACTAATAAAGAAGAGGAAATACCTTACAAAGAAGGATTAATAAATGAAGTAATAAAAGAATTTTCAAATATAAAAAGTATAATACAAAATATAAATACTAAAAAAACCAATGTGATTTTAGGAGAAAAGTGTATTACATTATGGGGAAAAGATACCATAACTGACTATATAGATAAGTTTAAATTTAATATATCTCCATTATCTTTTTTTCAGGTAAATCCAATACAAACAGAGGTATTGTATAAAAAAGCCTTAGAATTTGCAAATCTAAAAGGAGAAGAAATAGTATTTGATGCTTACTGTGGCACAGGAACTATATCCTTATTCTTATCACAGAAAGCTAAAAAAGTATACGGAGTAGAAATAATAAAGGAAGCTATAGACAACGCAAAAGATAATGCAAAAGAAAATAAGATAGATAATGCAGAATTTTTTGTAGGAAAATCAGAAGAAGTTATACCAGATTTAATAGATAAAGGTATAAAAGCAGATGTGGTAGTTGTAGATCCACCAAGAAAAGGCTGCGAAAAAACCTTACTAGAAGCTATAGCAGCTACAAAACCTAAAAGAATAGTATATGTATCCTGTGATCCAGGAACTTTGGCTAGAGATTTAGGTATATTAAATGGATTAGGTTATGAAACTAGAGAAGTACAACCAGTAGATATGTTCCCACAGACAAGTCACGTGGAGACTTGTGTGTTGCTACAAAGAAAAACTATGTAGAAATCCTTAATTTTAGGTACTTCGTCAACTATTTTATTTTTACAAATGATGGGGATAAAATCCGAAATAAACAGTTAAAAAAATATATTAACGTTTCTGTAGTTATTGATATGGAGTGTGGAGATATAATAGAATAAAATTAAAGGTTATGAGATACTGTGAAAATGGTATCTCTTTTTTATGCCTGGATGTTCAGAAATGAGCGTCTATTTTGTGTAAAAAATCAGAGGAAAAGTGATTAGTATATAACAAATATCTATCTGTTAGCTATAAATAAGCTCACACAGGAAGCCGTAGGCAGAATTGGCCTTTTAAGAGAGCCCGTAGACCATGAAGAAGTTTGGGGAATAGGATATATCTTGATGAGAAAATATTATTGAAACGGATATGCAACTGAGGGAGCAAAAACAATGGCAGACTATGCGTCTAATATTTTGAAAGCGCCCAAGGTTGTCTGTGATATTAGGTCGATGAACCAGTCTTCTATCGCAGTTCCTAAAAGAATTGACATGATTGAAAGGGACAGTTATATAAGAAATACCGAGGGATGGAAATGCCTCATTTCATTTTTGAATTAACCAATAGATAGGAATTGAACATTGCTTGCAGGGTGAAATTATAGACAGCGAATAAAACACCGGGCATCCATATTCACTTGACTTGCCAAAATTAAACGTCAATATATGTATATATTTTTCATTATCAAAATTCATATAATCACCTTTCTTAAAGTTGTACGAATTGAATTACTATGTTAATATATAACTAGGTTAAATATATTTTACTATTTTGATAGCGAAAATTCAATACGTAGACATAGGAATGGTGGCGCTGTTTTGCGCAAAATAGTATTCGCAAGCTCCATTGAACCCAAAGTACATAGTTAATTTGGACTTGCACTAGCTGGGTAGCAAGATAGAATCACCGTTCACGCGATTTTCCATGTTTGCGATTTCAATTTTATGCTAATAAAGCACTGGAGGTATAATATGAATATAATATTAGGAGCAACAGGACAGATAGGGACAATGCTTGTTGATAATCTTTTAGAGAAAGGTCAACCAGTAAAAGCTGTTATTCGGAATTATTCTAAAGCACAAGAATTAAAAAATAAAGGTGTTGAGGTTTTTATTACAGATTCTTTTGAAGTAGAAGCCTTAAAAAAGGCCTTTCATGGGGGAAGTTCAGTTTTCCTTTTAACACCTGAAAATCGTAAATGTGAAAATTTTTTAAACGAAACTCAAATGATTATAAATAATTATAGAGAGGCTATTTTATCATCAGGAATTACCAAAGTTGTTGGGTTATCTTCTGCGGGTGCACAGCATAAATCTGAAACAGGTAATCTGGTAGCATCTTATATGTTGGAACACGCCTTCTCCGATCTTAAAATTGAACAAATCTTTATTCGGCCTACCTATTATTTTAGTAATTGGCGTGGATATTTAGAATTGGTTAAGGAACATGGAATACTGCCAACTTTTTTCCCACCTGAAATGGAGTTGCCTATGATTGCTCCATCAGATGTTGCGAAATTTTTATCAAAGGTAATGCTTTGTGAAACTCCGCAGGAAAAAATATATGAAATAACTGGACCCCACTCTTATAGTTCTTCAGATATAGCAAAAATATTTGAAGATGTATTGAATAGGGATGTCACTTTACAGCAACTGTTACCAGAAGAATGGGAAAGTACATTAATACAGGCAGGATTCTCAACAGACGGAGCAGAAAAATTTATACTTATGACAAAAGCAGTTATTGATGGAAAAACTAAATATGATACGACTAATCCGATTCGCTTTTCTACAGATTTCAAAAAGTATTTGAAAAATGTTATATAAAAACTCCCATTGAGGATTATTTATAAATTACCAAGCGTAATTGTGTATATTAGCAGAACCAACAGAATGTTCCGCTAAAAATCACAACAGGCATCAGAACTGTTTAACAAATCAGCATTACAGAACAATTCGTTCACTCAGTATGAGCAAAGAAAGCTGGGTGGCGGTCCCGGTATGCAGATGAACAGCAAACTACATCGCGGACTTCGCCAGAAAAAAGATACAGAGTATAGGGAGTGCACTGAAAAACTATAGTTATTGAGTGTCCCTATTGGTCAGTGGCCCGAATGCTACGATTACATTGAACTCAGCAACTCAGGTTGACACTATAATAAAATACTATTATAATCAATGGAATAAGTAACGAAAGGAGTGCACTATCAGTATGCTAGGTACATTTTCCCCGGTACGTTATGCATAGCAAAGGCTATTGCATACAACTGAATGAATGAAATAGCCTTTGCTCGAACCTAAGAAATTTTAGGAGGAAGCATAATGGGCTACAAACAAGCTAACAAAATATTTCCAGTTGATTTGTTAAATGAGATACAAAACTATGTTGATGGACAATATGTTTATATTCCCCGCAAAGACGGCAATCAAAAAATGTGGGGGGAAGTTAATAGAAGCAAGGAAATAATCAGTAAGAGAAACATTGAGATTTTTAAAAAATATAACAATGGGATTTCTGTAAAAGAGCTTGCATCAATGTATTATTTATCTCCAAAAACCATATATAAAGTTATTAAAAAAATAAAATCTAGTTTATAATTTTAAGAAAAGCGACATGGGAAACTTCCCTATGTTGCTTTTTGTGTGCGTTCAACATGATACAATCTAACGGGTGAAAGTCCCGAGTACTGTTTGTAGTGGCAAACACATACAGTAAAGAAAACTATAAGTCAACCCTAAAGTGTTTACTGATGTGATGCAAGGAGTCAGGGAGGAAAATAGTATTTTAACTGCTAAAAGTATTAGAAAACGGTATGCACGATGCTGTAGAAAGTTGGCTACTCAATTAGCAGGAAGACTCCTATTTGATTGTCAAGCAAAGAGTAGACAAGTAATATGCAGGTTATCTGTTATAATAAAAAATGAGTAAGACCCCTTATATAAACAGTTACAAGTAATAAAATATGGTAGTACCTATTAAATTGATAGGGGAATGATAAATAGAATGGATATATTATTAAAAGCTAGTGTTGCAATACAGTATGATTGCGAAACAACAATATGAATTTTTTGTAATATGTACGGTTAAAAAAGAATTATAAAAAGTGGTAGGTGCAATAATGAGAAATAACTATATAGATATAATTTATCAAAATGTAAAAATTCAAGAAGGACGACAGGCAATAGAGAAATTGTTGATTGACTTCTATTTTGCCCATGGATATTCCAGCAAAGACTATGCCATACTGAACAATATTCCTGTCCCTTTGGTAACAGCAATAAAAAATGAAGCGTTGAAACTTAAGCTTTTAGAAAAATCAACAGGTATTCACTTGAGTCTTAAAGGGAAACAATTTGTTGAAAATGAATTGGGATATAAAGGAATTAATATAAAGTTATATAAAACATTAAATATTAATCATGTTGACAAGGTAATGGAGCGATTATCATTAGATCTTAATAATATCTTTGAGAACAGGCCAGAGGCAGATGTATCTGTTGACCAATCTAAATGTACTCTGGAAACTGCTATAAAAAGAGCTCTATTATGCCTTGAAAATAATTGTTTGATTGGAAAAAATATTCTCTGTGTCGGGGATGATGATTTGATTAGCGTTTCCATAGGAATGATGTTGCATACTTTATATGGCGGCAACATGAACCTCTGTAAAACTAAAATCTATGTTTTAGACAGTGATCAAAGAATATTAGATTATATTTGTGAAATTGCAAAACTATATGACTTACCTATTAATTGCTACAATATTGATTTCCGTAACTCAATCCCAAATGAGTATATTAGTAAAATGGATTGCTTTTACACAGATCCTCCGTATACATTATCAGGAATGAAGTTATTCTTATCAAGAGGATTGGAGTGCCTAAAAAATTCTGTTTCTTTGAATGTGTTCTTATCCTACGCTCATAAATCACAAGAAGAAATGCTGAAAATTCACAAGATGTTTATCGAATTAGGCCTATCTGCGTTAAGAATTATGCCCCAATTTAATCGTTATGAAGGCGCAGGTATTTTAGGAAATAGCAGCCAAATGTTTTTATTAAAGACAACCTCAGCCGCAAGATCTCCAATTATCGGGGAAAAATTTAATATTCCAATATACACAGGAGAAATAAAAAAAACACGTCGAAAATACAGTTGCAAGAACTGTAACACTATACATTATGTTAGCTTAGAAGATACCTACAGTACAATAGAAGAATTAAAAACTGTCGGTTGTACAATTTGTGGCCACCATTTCTTCAATATGGTTAGCAAAAAGCAAATATTAAATGGTGATAAGAAAAGTTACAAATAATGCTTTATATATAATTACAGTATTTGAAAAAGAAATTTCAATCTTCTCTTTTCAAGATGATGCAATATTTGATATCAATTTTTACAAAATTTAAGATACAACTTTAAAACAACACAATTAACAATGGAATTAAATTTGGAAGGAGGTTTAATTTTGAAATATTCAGGGTATCACTTGGTAATCGATTTATTTGGTTGTAATTTTGACCAGTTAGAAAATACAGAATATATTATAGAAATGCTTAAAAAATTAGCAAGGGCACTGGATACCAAAATCGTTGCAAAAGCATTTCACAAGTTCCATCCACAAGGGTTTAGTGGTGCATTAATCATTTCAGAATCACATATAACAATACATACATGGCCGGAAGATGCTTATATAGGAATTGATATATTTACATGTTCTAAATGTTTTGATCCTAGAAAAATAGTAGCTTATTTAAAAGAAAACTTAATATTTAAAAAGGTGGAAATCAAGGAAATACTGAGAGGTAAAATTGATTGATATTACCACCTTGGATTTAAAAATGACATAAATTATCTCTAAATAGGTGTACAGTGAAGAGTTCCTTTGAAACATTTAGAGTATATTGTATAAATAATTAAATAAACAACGCTGTAATATATATTCCAGAGGTTTTACCTATGCTTAAGGAAAGCTATCAAGTATTAAATAATTAAAGAAAAGCTTTGAGATTTTGAGAACAAAATGTCAAAGCTTTTTATATCTTCAAGGGAATAGCTCAGTGTTAGTACAAATATATTAAAAATATGAATAACTTTTTACATTATAAATATGTGGAATATAACAATGCCTATACCATTTCGCTTGTTTCTTCAAGTTTCATATACATTTTTTCTTGCTGTTTTGTAGTAAATTGAAAATAAATTTCAGTGTTAGAAACAGACTTATGTCCAAGCCACCATTGAAGCTCTTTAATATCCATTTCGGACTCTGCTAAATGAACAGCAGTTGTGTGTTTAAGTGTATGAAAATGATGTTTGCTTTTATCACTAATATTAGCAATTTTACAATATTTTTTCATTAAATAATCTAGAGTTTGACGAGAAATAGGATTGTTTTTTTGACTTTTAAACAATGTTTCAGAATTACAGGATATTTTATAATCCCTTATATATGTATCAAGAGCTTTTTTAGTTGTAGCATCAAGTCTTATTGTATTGTTATTACTACCTTTTAATCTTTTGCAGTAAAGATCTCCTTTATCTGCGTTGTAATCATCTAACTTTATAAGAGAAATTTCAGAGGCTCTTAAACCACATCTATAAGCTACTCTAAACAATGCTAAATCCCTAACGGCATGAGAATTATCTGAAAATATAATTGCATTAAAAAGTCTAATTGCTTCTTGTTGTGTTAAGTACTTCATCTTATTGTTAGAATTTTCTGGCATAGCAAATTTCCTCCATATAATTGTACAAAATATTTATTTTGCCTAATTAATAATACAGGTTATTAGTTCAAATGTAAATATATATAAATAAATTTTATTTTTATTAGTTATCTATAGATTATAGATAGCTGTTAACAAAATAAGGGTAGGAAAGTTTAAAGAATGAAATCAGCTAGACAATATATTTATTAGCAAAAGACAGGAGTTTAATATAATGAAAATGGGTAGAAGGCGATAGAATGATTTATACTAAACTAAGAAATTGCTTCTATGAATATTTATTCTATAAAAAAAATACTAAAATCAGAGTTATTATTTATGTAGTTTTAGTATTTATATTAATAGAAGCTTTTTATTTAAAAATTTCTTCAGATATTCAAAAAGATATAGGTGAAAAAGCTATACTTATTGCAACAGATTTTGCTAAAGATATTAATATAGATAAAAATGAATTTAATCGACTAATTTCTTTAGATTTGAACCAACTTATAAAAGATGACACAAATATAAAATTTGAATATAGAGCAAGATATTTAATGAAATATTTGGATATAAAATATATTTATATTATGTCTGTTATACCAAGTTCTCAAGTAAAATATAAAGTGGAGAAAGATGAAGAAAATTTATATAATAAATCACAAGGAACTCCACTTAAAGCTATTTACTTATTAGATGCTGTAATAAATGATATTGAAAGAAATAAGGATATGACTAATGGAAAATATTTAGATAAAGATAGGTATACTATCATTAATGATGAATATATTAAGGTTTGTAAGAATAAAAAAGCTATATATTTTTTTAATAGAGATAAATGGGGCAATTATTTGACAGCATATGCTCCAATCTATGATAATAATGGCAGATTTATGGGGGTTATGGGAGTTGATATTTACCTTAGACACTATCTAAGACTTGCGAATAATAATATATATAGTATAGTTGGAATTAGTATAATCATTAGTATAATTGCAATAATAAAAATAATTAAGCTAAGCAAAGAAAATTATTCTGCTAATAATAAAATAAAAAAACTATCAATATGTTCTTTAACTTATGCATTAAATAGAGGAAGTTTCATGGAAAAACTCAAAGATGAATTTGATAATAGTAAGAAAAATAAGAGGCATATATCTATAATATTCATAGATGTGGATTATTTTAAAGAATACAATGATAATTATGGACATATTGAAGGAGATAAAGTTCTAATGAAAATAGGTAAGAGTATTATTAATGTAGCAAAGAAATATTCAGGAATTGTGGGAAGATATGGAGGAGATGAATTCATTGTACTTTTAAATAAGGTGGAGACTTCAGAATTAGAAGTCATAGCAGTAGAAATTTCAAAAGAAATAAATAAATTAAAAATAAAAAGAGAATATTCACATATTAGCAAATATCAAACGGTTAGTATTGGTGTTGCTAGTATCATCCCAAAGAAAGAAGAAAAAATAGAAGATTTAATAAACTATGCGGATAAGGCCTTGTACAAATCTAAAGAAAATGGAAGAGATTGTATATACGTATGGGGAGAAGATTTAAAATAAATTTATGGTATTCAAAGCACAGTTGCATTATATAGAATGTGACTGTGTTTTTTATGTATATAAAAATATTCCTGATTAGCATATTGAAAGTTCTGGTTATCAATAGATAACTAAATGAAAAAGCAACCTCAAGTAATTCGTCAAAACAGAAGAGTGTTGAAAACAATAATATATATAAGTGAATAAATACAAAATAAGTTAAAAAATTAAAAGAGTGTAATCGATTTACACAGTATGTTATTAGAGTGTGTAAGCTTATACAATACATGAACAAGTGGATTTGGTAATAAAAAGGTATTGGCATGATGTTTGCTATATATAATAGTGTACATATAAAACACTGGGGGTGTGTTCTATGGATAATGGCATAAAAATAGTAACTATAGGTGGGGGATCAAGTTATACACCAGAATTAGTTGAAGGATTTATAAAGAGGTATAATGAGTTACCAGTTAGGGAATTGTGGTTAGTAGATATAGAGGAAGGAAGAGAAAAGTTACAGATTGTAGGGAATTTGGCTAAAAGGATGGTAAGAAAAGCAGGAATACCAATGGAAATACATTTAACATTAGATAGGAAAAAAGCATTAAAAGATGCTGATTTTGTAACAACACAAATAAGAGTAGGATTTTTAGATGCAAGAATAAAAGATGAAAAAATTCCTTTAAATCATGGTGTTATAGGGCAAGAAACTAATGGGGCAGGGGGAATGTTTAAAGCATTAAGGACAATCCCTGTAATTCTAGATATAGATAAGGATATGAGTAAATTGTGCCCTAATGCTTGGATGATAAATTTTACTAATCCAGCAGGTATGGTTACAGAAGCATTATTAAGATATGGAAAAAATAAAAAAGTTATAGGTCTTTGTAATGTTCCTATAGGTATGGAGAAGGCAGCTGCAAAAGTTTTAGAGGTTGAACATGAAAGACTAAGGATGGATTTTGTAGGATTGAACCATATGGTGTTCGGAAAAGAAGTATATGTAGATGGGGTAAAGGTTACAGATAAATTAATTAACTTATTAGCTGATGGAAGTATAGAACAAATAGTTAAAAATGTACCGGATTTTACATGGAATAAAGATTTTATAAAAGCTTTAGGAATGATGCCATGTCCATATCACAGATATTATTTTCAAACAAAAGATATGCTAAAAGAAGAACTAGAACAATTTTCTAAAGATGAAACTAGAGCAGAGGTTGTTAAAAAAGTAGAAGAAGAGTTGTTTAAACTTTATAAAGATGAAAATTTGGATATTAAACCTCCTGAGTTAGAGAAAAGAGGAGGAGCCTATTATAGTGATGCAGCTTGTAGGCTTATATGTTCAATATATAATGATAAAAAAGATATTCAACCAGTAAATGTAAGAAATAATGGAGCTATAATAGGCATTCCAAATGAATCTGCTATAGAAATATCATGTATGATAACAAGAGATGGACCTAAGGCAATAGCAGTAGGGGAATTGCCAATAGCAATAAATGGACTTATACAACAGATAAAAACCTTTGAGAGATTAGTAGTAGATTCAGCAGTTTTTGGTGATTATTATAAGGCGATATTAGCATTGACTGTAAATCCTTTAGTTCAATCAGATAAGCTTGCAAAGACATTGGTAGATGAACTTATGATAGCTCATAAGGATTATTTACCACAGTTTAAAGAACTTATAGAAGAAAATTTTAAATAACGATCATTTCAAAATAGATTACTATTATTAATTATTTATAAATATATAAAAAATATGTATAGAAAAAGGGGAGGGTTAGAAATGAAAAAGTTCTTTGACTGGATGGAAGAGCATTTTGTTCCAATAGCAGCTAAAATAGGTTCTCAAAGGCATTTAGTTGCTATTCGTGATGGTTTTGCTACAATTACTCCAATTATTATGGCAGGGGCTTTTGCAGTATTATTTAATAATTTAGGATGGAAACCATATCAAAATTTTATGAATTGGTTATTACCTGCTAATTGGAAAAATTTTGGTGATGGAGTCTGGAATGGTACTTTCGCTATAATGTCATTATTAGTAGTATTTACTATATCCTATCATTTAGCTAAATCCTATGAAAAAGATGGGTTATCAGCGGGAATTGTATCTCTATCTGCATTATTAATTTTATATAAGCCAACAAAAGATGGAGGGGCAGTACCACTTGAGTTTTTAGGGGGCCAAGGATTATTTGTTGCATTAATAGTTGCATTAATAGCTACAGAAATTTTTGTTAAATTAGCAGGGAATCCAAAATTAATTATTAAAATGCCAGAGGGAGTTCCACCAGCAGTAGCAAAATCTTTTGCAGCATTATTACCATCAATTATAGTTTTAGCTATTACAGCAGCAGTAAAGCAAATTTTCGGGGCAATAGGAATACCAGATATACACAAAGCATTATTTTCAGCATTACAGGCACCATTGCAAGGTGTAATGGGAAGTTTGGGTGGTTTATTAGTTTTAGTTTTAGTACAGCAATTCTTATGGTTTTTTGGCTTACATGGTTCAAATATACTTGCACCAATTATAAATGCGGTATTGTTACCATTAACAGAAGCTAATGTAAGAGCATTTAAGAATGGAGTTAATCCTGAGCATATAATAAATAGTCAATTTTTAGATTCTTACGTAAATATGGGGGGATCAGGTGCCACTATAGCTTTATTAATTGCAATATTCATAATTGGAAGAAAGAGCAAATCACAAAAGACTATTGCAAATCTAAGTATAGCACCAGGAATGTTCAATATAAATGAACCTGTTATATTCGGTTTACCAATAATTTTAAATCCAATATACTTTATACCATTTATACTAGCACCATTGGCATCTGGAGTGATTGCATATGTATTAACTTTTATAGGGTTTGCACCTAAAGTTGTAGTAATGGCTCACTGGACGACACCACCAATATTAGGAGCCATTATATCAACAAATTCACTAAGGGGCGGAATTACAGCTCTTATTTGTATGGTAGTCAGCATAATAATATATATACCATTTGTTCGCATAGCTACAAAGAAAGACCAAAAAAATACAGTAGAGGTAGAGAAAACACATTCAATTTAACAACATTTGGTTATAATAAAAGCCGTATGCAATGATGCATACGGTTTTAAATATTTTCCATTTTTGCATAAATTTAATATGTTACAATATAATTAGATAAAAGTGGTAATTAGGGGGGGAGATAATGAGTAAACTTGATGAAATTTACCAGTCTTTAATTGAAATGGAGTCACAGAGAGGAAAAGGTATTTCAGCTGCTTGTTTAAGTGAATATATACATTTGAATAGAGCTAATGTGAGCAGATACCTTAATCAGTTAGTTAAAGATGAAAAAATAGAAAAAATACAGGGAAGGCCTGTATTATATCGCTCATTAAGATATAAAAATAGTGAAAATAAATTTAATAAAAAAAATAGTTTAGACAGAATGATAGGAGCAGATTTGAGTCTTAATGTACCAATACAGCAAGCAAAAGCTGCAATACTTTATCCTCCTAATGGTCTTCATACTCTTATATTAGGAGAAACTGGTGTAGGTAAATCTATGTTCGCAGAGCTTATGTATAATTTTGCTAAAGAGTCTGAAGTGATAAAAAAAGATGCTCCATTTATAAGGTTTAATTGTGCAGATTATGCTGATAATCCTCAATTAGTAGTAGGACAAATATTTGGAGTTAAAAAAGGAGCTTACACAGGAGCAGAAAATGAAAAAGAGGGATTATTGAAAAAAGCTGATGGAGGAATTTTGTTTTTAGATGAAATCCATAGACTATCTCCTCAAGGTCAAGAGATACTATTTACTTACATAGATAAGGGATATTTTAGAAAATTAGGGGATACAGAAAATTTAATAAAAGTTAAATCGCAGATTATTACTGCAACTACAGAAGATCCTCAATCCTATCTCTTGAAAACATTTGCAAGAAGAGTGCCTATGATAATAAATATTCCAGTTCTAAAAGATCGTACCATGAATGAACGCTATTATTTAATTCAAAAATTTATAACTATGGAATCTAAAAGGCTAGAAAAAAATATTTATATAGATAAAAATGCTTTAATATCATTTTTGTTATATGATTGTCCAAATAACATAGGACAGTTAAAGAGTGACATACAATTATCTTGTGCAAAGGCATTTTTGGATTATAAGAGTAAAAATTTAAAATATATATTGATTAAACAAAGTGATTTACCAAGGAATGTAAAAAGAGGATTTATGAAAATTAAACAATATAGGGAAAAGATAAATAGTTTATTGAATGAAAAGCGTGATATATTAGTATTTTATTATGATAATAATATTGAAGATAATTTTTTAAATCAATCGGAAGAATGTAATAAAAACAATTATTTTTATGATTTAATTGAAAAAAAATTTATTGCATTAAAAAATAAAGGAATAAATGAAAATGATATAAATGATATATTGAATATAGATATAGAATCTCATTTTAAAAAATATATCAGTGATTTACCACAAAATTTTAGAAAAGAGGAAATAACAAAAGTAGTAGGTAATGATATAGTAAATGTAGTGGATAAAATTTTAAATGTAGCTCAAAAAAAATTAAATAGAGAATTTGACGAAAAAGTTTATTTTGGTTTAGCGTTACATCTACAACAAAGTGTTGAAAGAATAAGACAAGGGCGGAGTATATATCATCCTAAATTAAATTTTATAAGATCCCAATATGAAAATGAATTTATGGTAGCAATAGAGATAGCCAAAATAATAGATGATAGATTTAATATAGAAACTCCTTTAGATGAAATAGGATATTTGTCTATGTTTTTAGCTTCAAATCAATATGAGAATATTGTAAATAACCCGAAAAAAGTAGGCATACTTGTAATAATGCATGGAAAGGCTACGGCTAGCAGTATGGTTCAGGTATCAAATGAGTTATTAGGGGAAGATTGCGCAAAAGCTTTAGATATGCCCTTAAGTATGAAAGCAGAAGATATGTACGAAATTGCAAAGCTTAAGATTAAAGATTTAGATGTCGGTAAAGGGGTTCTGTTATTAGTAGATATGGGTTCACTTAATAATTTTGGTTCTATGATTTCAGAAGAAACAGGAGTGAAAATAAAAACTATAGATATGGTAAGTACTCCGATAGTAATAGAGGCTTGTAGAAAATCTCTGCTAGGAAGAGGCTTAGATTATATATACAATTCTTGTAAAGAACTGAGTGAATTTGGAATTCAAGTAAAATCTAAAGATATAGCAAAAGAAAAATCCAAACCTAAAGGTTTGAAGAAACTCTTAATAATAACAGCATGTTTTACTGGCCATGGTGGGGCAGAAAGGATAAAGGATATAATATTAAGTTCAATAAAAGAAAATTCAAAATTAGAAATAATACCTCTTAATATATTAGAGAAAAGAGACTTTGTAACTAATGTAGAAAGTCTTAGTGGGAATTATAAAATTATTGCAATAGTTGGAACAATAAATATTTTTGTAAAGGATATACCTTTTATATCAGCAGCAGAAATTTTAAGTGGAGATGGGATAAATGTACTACAAAAATTAATTGATAAAGAAAGATATTTTCACAAAATAAAAAACTCCATACAAGATCATATAAATTTAAAGGATTCAGATAGTTTAGTTGAAATTGTAACAGAAGCCATTGAAAGAATAGAGAAAGACTTAAATGTAAAGATTCCTAATGATGTTAAGATAGGAATGATACTTCATATTAGTTTTATGATAGATAAGATAAAAAATGGGGGATTAGAAAATAATTTTGAAAATTTAAGAGAGTATATAGCTAAATATGAAAAAGAATTTAAAGTTGTAGATAAAAACTTTATAAACATAGAAAAGGCTTATAATATATCTATAGGAGATAGCGAAAGAGCCTATATATTAAAGATGTTTATTAGTAATAGTGTAAGTGTGTAATTAAATATACACACTTTTTTGTTGCAAACACTTAATTACATTAGATATATAGTTGGCATGCAATTTGCTTTAAATATAATATAGTAATAATTATGAGAGTGTTTAAAGGGGGACTTTAAATGAAAAATATTTTATTAGTATGTTGTGCAGGAATGTCTACTAGCTTACTGGTAACAAAAATGAATGCAGTAGCCATAAAAAATGGGATAGATGTTAAAATAAATGCTGTTCCAGAAGCAGAATTAAAAAAATACATTGATGATGTAGATGTAATTTTACTTGGACCTCAAGTAAGATATTTGTTGAATCAAGTAAGAGATCAAGTAAAGACAAAAGGAATAAATGTAGATGTTATAAATAGCATAGACTACGGGACTATGAATGGTGAAAAAGTTTTAAATTTTGCATTAGATTTAATTAATAAATAGTAGAATTTGGGGTATTTTACAAGAAAATAAGTAATCTTAAATTATTTTATATTGTTGCTATTAAATATCCTTTCAAAGATATTTAATAACTAGAAGGGAAGTTTAATTTGTAGCATTTAATTTTTTCTTTATACTTATAACTATACAAGAAAAATTGAATGTAAAGAATATAGAAAAAAAGTATTATAAATAAATATGAAAAGGATATTTTTGAAAATAAGAACAGGGGTGAGAGTTCGGTATGGAAGAGATGATACTTAATATTATAACGCATAGTGGAGAAGCCAGAACTTATGCAATGGAAGCAATACAATATGCAAAAAAGAGTGAGTTTGATAAAGCTAAAAAATCTATAGAAAAGTCTAACGAGGAATTAGGTTTTGCCCACAGTTACCAGACTAATTTAATCCAGGAAGAAGCTGCCGGTAATAAGGCTGAAATATCACTATTGTTAATCCATGCTCAGGATCATTTAATGACTACTATGACATTAAAAGATCTTGCAATTGAATTAGTTGAAGTTTATATGAGATTATAAGCTAATAAGAATAAAATATATTTATTAAATTCTTATAATTAATTATAGGAGGCTATTATATGGAATATGTAATAGGAGTAGATGCAGGTGGAACAAAAACTGAAGCAATAGCTTATGATTTAAGGGGGCATGAATTAATAAAAACAGTTACTGGATTTGGTAACTTAGTATTGAATGAAAAAGAAGCTATAAATAATATACTTGATTCAATTAAGACTTGTATAAATAAACTTAGTAAAGAAGGATTAAAAAAGATATATATTGGGGCGGCCGGAATGGAAGTAGCTAATAATGCATATATAATAGAAAAAAATATAAAAGAGAATTTTAATACAGATGTGATGGTAATAAATGATGGAGAATTAGCATTAAAAGCAGTTTTAAAAGGTGAAGATGGTGTATTAACTATAGCTGGTACTGGATCCATATGTATAGGAATTAGAAATAATATTAAAGATAAATGTGGTGGATGGGGACATTTATTAGGGGATGAGGGTAGTGGATATTCTATTGCTATAAAAGCGCTAAGAAGGATGATTCATGAACAAGAATTAAATCTGGAAAGAAGTAGATTGCACAAAGAGATTTTAAAAGAATTAAATATAACAAATACAGATGAGATTTGCGCATTTGTATACTCTTCTACAAAAGATAAAATAGCTTCCCTAACCAAGTTAATATCCAAGCTAGCAGAAGAAGGAGAGGAAAATGCAATAGCTATATTAAAAAAAGAAGGAAAAGCTCTTGGAGTAATAACAGAACGAGTATATAAAAGATTAAATTTTGAAAATAAATGTTCAATAGGAATAAAGGGAAGTGTTATAGAAAAAGCTAAAGTTTTAAGACAAGCTTTTAAGGAATATTTACTGTCTAATATAGGAGAAATAAAAATAGTACAAGAAGATGTATCATCTGCTAAAGGAGCCTATTACATGTATTTAAAGGAGATATAAACGTAAGTTTTGTTTTTAGATTGATTTTTAAATAATTAATAAAAAGCCAAATTTTATCTTATATTTACCAATAATACTATATTGTTCAATAGTTTGAATATAACCGTGGATGATATATTCTAATTATGAGGTAGAGTTCCAAAACTCTATCTTATGCTAAGAATTGTATTTATATAAATATAGAGCTCATCTCCATATATAGAGATGAGTTTTATAATAAAGATGAAAAATTAGGAATAGTAGTTATTACTAACTCTTTAAAAATATAAGAGCGTATAACCTATAATAAAATTTGGAGGGAATTATATGAAAAAATTAGGGATATCTGTATATCCATCAAACCCAGATAGTGAAGAAATAAAAGAGTATATAGAGCTTGCAGCAAAGTATGGATTTAAAAGAATTTTTACATGTTTAATATCTTCAGAAGAAATGAAGGTAGATCAGTTGATTAGTAAGTTTAAAGATATAGTTCAATTTGCAAATAAAAAAGGAATGGAAGTTGTAGGAGATGTTGAACCAGAGGTATTCAAAAGACTTAAAACTTCCTATTCAGATTTATCCATTTTTAATGATATAGGATTTTATGGCATAAGATTAGATTTAGGATTTAGTGGGGTTGAAGAATCTATAATGTCTTTTAATAAATATGGGATAAAAATAGAACTCAATATGAGTAATGGTACAAAGTATATAGACAATATTCTAACATATAAGCCTAATTTAGAAAATATATTAGGTTGTCATAATTTTTATCCACATAAATATACGGGATTAAATTATAATCATTTCCTAAAGTGCAGTAAACAGTTTAAGGATTTGGGAATAAGAACGGCGGCATTTATAAGTTCAAAAGAAGCAAAATATGGACCATGGCCTGTATCAGAAGGATTAAGTACATTAGAAATGCATAGAGAATTACCTATAGAAGTTCAAGCTAAACATTTATTTGCTACAGGATTTATAGATGATGTTATTATTGCTAATGCATTTGCTTCAGAGGAAGAACTTAAAGTATTAAGTAGAATTAACAAAAACATGTTAGAATTTAAAGTTAATCTTGTAGATGAAATCCCAGAACTTGAAAAAAGAATAATCCTTGATGAATTTCATTTTAATAGAGGAGATGTATCTGATTACTTGGTAAGATCTACTCAAAGTAGGGTTAAATACAAAGATTATAATTTTAAAGCTTTTAATACTGTAGACATTAAAAGAGGAGATGTTTTGATAGAATCTTCATTGTATAAAAGATATGCAGGGGAATTACAAATTGCCCTTAAAGATATGAAAAATTCAGGTAAAACTAATGTCGTAGGAAGAATAACAGATGAGGAGATATTCCTTATTGATTATTTGCAGCCTTGGGAAAAGTTTGGATTTACTATATAATGTGTAATATTATATAAAGTATTATTTTATATATTTAAAATTTATTTATGTTTATAGTAAATATTATATTTATAGTTGATTTGTAATCTGAAAAATTGTTTAAATAATAAAAACAAGTTTATTTAATTAAGAGCTTCTTAGGAGGCTCTTTTAACATATTTTTCATACCAGGCATATTTAATTAGGATTTGTGTAACAAAAGTTATGATAAATTGGAACAAATACTAAAAGATTCTATGTTTGATAAAAACATAGGATTTTTATTTTAAAAATGATTATTGATTAAATTGTAACAGGTTTTACTTTTACTCATAAAATATAATTGATGACTGTTTAGGCAGGAACAAGAATGTAAGGAGGTTCCTAATGTATAATAAGAATCCATTTTTTTATTTTCCTTATTGTATGCAGCAATTTACTTGTCCATTTTTAAATGAACAGATGAGAAGTGTTAATGACTTTCAAGATTATAATGAGACTGAAGAAGATTATTGTAATGATGCTAGATCTTTAAATAGGCAGGCAAACATAATTTCCCCTCCTGTAGCCGGTGGCAGATGGAGTCGTTGGGAAAATCTTGGAGGAGTTTTAACCTCTGCGCCAGCAGTATCTTCCTGGGCGCCTAACAGATTAGATACTTTTGTAAAGGGAACAGATGATGCTCTTTGGCATAAATGGTGGAATGGTTCTCGTTGGAGTGAATGGGAAAGTCTTGGAGGAAGATTAACTTCTGCTCCTGGAGCTATATCTTGGGGAAATAATAGAATAGATGTATTTGCTAGAGGTACAGATAATGCTATGTGGCATATATGGTGGAATGGATCCCGATGGAGTGAATGGGAAAGCCTTGGAGGAGTTTTAATATCTTCACCAGCCGCATCTTCCTGGGCACCTAATAGAATAGATACTTTTGTAAGAGGAACAGACAATGCCCTTTGGCATAAATGGTGGAATGGTTCTCGATGGAGTGAGTGGGAAAGTCTTGGAGGAAGATTAAACTCTTCACCGGCAGCTGTGTCTTGGGGAAATAATAGAATTGATGTATTTGCACGTGGCCAAGGTAATCGTCTTTATCATTTATGGTGGAATGGATCTCGTTGGAGTAGATGGGAAGACCTTGGAGGAAGATTAACTTCCAGTCCCGCTGTTTCTTCTAGAAGACCTAATAGATTGGAGGTATTTGCTAGGGGATCGAACAATCAATTGATGACCATGTCTTGGAACGGATCTCGTTGGAGTAACTGGTCAAGAATTGGAGGAAATATAACCTCTGATCCAGCTGCAGTATCCTGGGGCCCAAATAGAACGGATGTATTTGCTAGAGGTAGAAATAATGCAATGTGGCATATCTATAGAAATTAGTTACAAGATAATAGAGTATTATTAACAGTAATAGTTTTATATGGTAAAAAATTATATTTATGTATCCTATTTTTATAGTTTATAGAAAAATAAAAAAGTTATTAGGAGCTCCTTATGGAGCTCTTACTATTTGAATGGATAAAAAATATATACTAATATTAATCCAATTATAAAAAATACAAGCCCTATCATCAGGAATGGTATAGTAGCTCCATTCCAAGCTGGTTTATTTGTAAAAGCTCTCCATTTAAAAGATAATTTACTCATTCCCATGAAGAAGAATCCAATAAATAAAATTATTATACTAAATAAAAATAAGCTATTTCCCATAAAGAACCCTTATATAAAAGCTACAAAAATTAAATATACTATTAGTTTAGTAAACTTATTAAGGGCTTTCACCTTCCTTTCCTATCTTAAGTTTCACTTGCTTTTATTTTAAATACTTAAAATTTTTTCAAACCCCAAGCTATTTATTCATTTTTAGGTTATCATTTGAACATTACATAAAGGTGTATTTTACCTTAATACTACCTTAAATTTGGACAGGGTTAATCTTTAAATGCTGTTCTATAATCTTTATATTTTCTTTATTTTATATTTTTTTTTACTTTAGTTTTATTAGGTATATTAAATATATAGTAATAATTTCTAAATTTATATTAATTTAAAGTGGAGGGGAAAAGATGGAAGTTCTTCAGGTAGAAAATATTCATAAAAAGATTGGAAAAAGAGAAATAATTAAAGGTGTTAGTTTCTCAGTGAAAACTGGAGAGATATTTGGTTTTTTGGGACCTAATGGAGCAGGAAAAACGACTACCATAAGGATGCTAGTAGGCCTTATAGCTCCAACTAAGGGGAATATTAAGATTATGGGACATGATATACAAAGGGATAGAAGAGAAGCATTAAAAAACGTAGGATGTATAGTAGAAAATCCAGACATGTATAATGATTTAACAGGAATGCAAAATCTAAAATTTTATGCAGATTTATATGGAGATATTAGCAAAGAAAGAATAGATGAAGTTATAGAATTAGTGGGATTAAAAGGTAGAATCAATGATAAGGTTAGGAAATATTCTTTGGGAATGAAACAAAGATTAGGATTAGGTCAAGCTATATTATCAAATCCAAAGTTATTAATATTAGATGAACCGACAAACGGATTAGATCCTATAGGGATACATGAATTTAGAGATATAGTAAAGTATGCAGCGAAAAAAAGTAATAGTGCAGTTTTCGTATCATCTCATATTTTATCTGAAATTGAGCAAATGTGCGACAGTTTCGCAATTATAGATAATGGAATTATAAAGACAATAGAATCAGTATCGGAGGAATCTTCTGATACTGAAAGACTAAAAATATCTACTAATGAAATAAGAAACATACAAAATGCATTTTCAAAATTAGATTTTATAAGGATTATTAATGTAGGACAAGATTCTATTGTTGTTGAAATAAGCCCAGAAAATTTTTCTGAAATAATAAAAGAAATAGGTAAAAATAATATAAATGTTGATGATATATGCAGGGTTAAAAGTAGCCTTGAGAATAAATTTATGAAAATACTTGAGGAAGGTGCTTAAAGATATGAAATTAATAAAAAATGAAATAAAAAAAATTATACTATCAAGAAAGTATATAGTTGCTATGAGCATATTTTTTGCTTTATATGCATGCATGAGTGTTTTAATGTGTAAGGATACAATAAATTCTAAACCTGAAATCGCATTAAGTAAAAATCAAAAAAATTTGGAGTATTGGCAAAAACAAAAAGAAGATAAGAATATATCTAAAAAGAGAGAAAGTGAAATAGACCAAAATATAAAATTTATAGAAAGAAGAAATAAAGATTTAAAATTTCAAATTGAAAATAAAAATGTAGATTGGGAAAAAAGACTTGAAAAAGATAATAATAATTTAAAAGAACAGTTAAAGGAATCAGAGAAAAAGGGTGAGAGTATAGAAATAAGTGAATATAAGCAGCAAATAGCAGTAAATGATTATTATCTAAATAACAATATTAAGCCTACATCAGATTATGAGATAACTGCATTTAACGTTATTCCTAAAATAAACGTTCTTGTAGGACTATTAATTATTTCAGTAATTATAGCAATAATGACCTCTGATTCTGTATCAGGAGAATTTAATCCATCTACTATAAAACTTCTTTTAACAAAACCAGTTTCAAGACAAAAAGTTTTATTTTCAAAGTTTATGGCCTCAGTGCTAACTTGCATTTTATCATTTTTAATTGTAAAAATATTAGCATTTTTAGTTTTGGGTACAGTATTTAGTTTTGGATCTTTTAAAGAGCCAGTATCTTTTTATAGTAGATATATTGCTGATAAGGATTTAATTGCAAATACGGGTTTAGGAATAAAACCAGATTTGAATAGTTTAAAAATATATTCTATTTTAAAATTAACGGCATTTAGTGAAGTTATAAATATGCTATTTATAATGGCTACTGTATCATTATGCTTATTGATTTCTACATTAACTAAAAAAAGTTCAACTTCTATTAGTATTAGTGCTATATTATTTGCAATAATATCTGTTTTAAATGTTAGGCAATTAGATGGTGCAGGGGGAGGAAACTTAGCAATTCATAAGGTAATGCCCTACGTATTCTCAACTTATAGTACTGGAGAATTTGTAATTAGTAGAGAAATAATTAGGAAAATTGGATTAGAATTTGTAAATGTACCTTTTATTATAATTATTCTCATAGCTTGGACTATAATCTGCTATTTAATATCTAATTTTGTTTTTGTAAAAAGAGATATATTATAAGTAGATGTCTCAAATTATTCATATGAAGTAGTTCATTACTACTCTGAAGTAATAAAGAGGAGCTTTATTAAAAAATATTCTGAATCTCTTATTTGGAAAAGTTTTTTAATACTATAAATTTATAAAGATAAGTTTTAGAAAACAAAGAAGTTTTTGCTATATGTGATGCATTTTAAATAACTTATTTGGCACAGGGATATATTTCTTTTTAGTACAAAGTGTTATTTGGTATAATTACATGGGATATGTAAGGGGGAGTGCTAATTGAGTTATAAAATATTAATAGTAGATGATGATAAGACCATAGTAGAATTTTTACAAATATTTTTAATTAAAGAAGGATATGATGTAAGGATTTCTTATAATGGAGAAGAGGCTTTAGATAAAATAAGAAGTGAACAATTTAATTTAATTCTAATGGATATAATGATGCCTAAATTAGATGGATTCGAAGCTATTAAAAGAATAAGAAGACTTACCAATATTCCTATTATATTTTTAACTGCAAAAGATAGTCAGCAAGATAAAATTAAAGGCTTTATTTCTGGATGTGACGACTACATAACAAAGCCCTTTGATTTAGTGGAGCTTTCTTTAAGAGTGTCCGCTATACTTAAAAGAGTTAGCACAAGTGTAGCTGAAGAAAATAAGGATATTATAAAAGTAAAGGATTTAGAACTAAATTTAAAAGAGCACACATTATATAAAGAAAAAAATGAAATAAAGCTTACTCCAAAGGAATTTGACATTTTATTTTTGCTTGCTAGAAATAAGGGAAGAATTTTTCCATCGAGTGAGATATATGAAAGGGTATGGGGACAAGAATTTTTAGAAAATGACAATAGCTTGTTGACCCATATTAGAAATTTAAGAGAAAAGCTAAGTGATACTGTAAAAAACTCAAAATACATTAAAACTGTTTGGGGAGTGGGTTATAAGATTGAAAAGGAAGCTTAGAATTGCATTAACAACAGAACTGATGCTACTTTTTGTTATATCTTTAATAATTACAATTTTTGGAATGATGATGGTTTTAGGGAGTCTAAATATTTCATCGTATAATATTAATAAATTTTTATTCCCAGAACATTTTAAGGATAAGGTTATAATAGAAGAATATGAGAAAACTGTTGGAAGGCGTGTAGATAGGGTCATAAAAGGAAATATAAATCAGCTTAAAGTACCACATAAAATGGATGAAAAGCTTAAAAAAGAGTTTCCATATAATTTTAGAGGGAAAACTTTAGTTTATATTATTAATTCTAATGGGGAAATACTAAGTTCTAATAATGAAGAAAATATGTATACTATACGTAAATCTACAATAAAAGAAGGACTAGAGTTAAAAAGATATGATGATAATATTATTATAAATATTAGAGAAACAAAAAAAATAAGTGATAACTTATATATAGTAATAAATAATGATTCTGTTATAGATGGAGATTTTATTATAATGTGTACGGGTTTATTTGCATTTATGATTATTTTTGCCATACTTGCAAAGGGAAGGTTAAAGTATATCATATCTATTAAAAAAGGAGTAAACAAGCTATATTCATCAGATTTTGAAGATAAAATACCATTAAAATATAATAATGAGCTTACATCTCTGGCAATTGCATTAAATGATATGGGAGGAAAAATAAAAGAAAATAAGGAAAATGAAAAAGAATTTTTATTAAATATATCCCATGACTTAAGGACTCCATTAACCTCTATATTAGGGTTTCTAAATCTTTTAAAGCAGAAGAAATATGATATAGAAGAGGAGAGGGAAGGTTATATAAATACTATTGAAGAACAAAGTTTATATTTGAAGACTCTTATAGATGAATTTTTTCAATTTTCAACGCTAAAATGGAAAAATGTTAAACTAAATAAAGAAAATATAAATCTTCAAGAGATTTTACGCCAAATAAGTGATGGATTTTATCCTCAACTAAAAGAAAATAAAATTAGTGTGTCTATGAATTTTCCTGAAAAATCTTTATATAAAGAGGTTGATGTTGATAAGTTTATGAGAGTATTAGAAAATGTAATATCTAATGCTATAAAATATAGCCATAAAGGAACAGAAATTAGTTTAAATCTATATGAAAATAAAGATAAAATAGTAATGGAATTTTGGAATACTCCTATAGAAGCTCTAAAGGAAGATGAGTTAGATTTTTTATTTAAAAGATTTTATAAAAAAGATTTATCAAGAGGTAATAAAGGAGCAGGACTGGGGCTTTCTATAGCTTTAGAAGCAGTAAAGCTTCATGGTGGAGAGTTATATGCAGTAATGAAAAATGAAAGATTGGGAATTATAATAAAATTATAATAGCATATATAGTATAGAAGGGTTTTCAGGAAAAGGGGACCTTTCTTTTTTATTTAAAAATCATAATAAAAAAATTAATAAATTGTTAACAATGATAAATAGTATTAAAAACCTCTTATATACTTAAATTCTTGTACAAATGCAACCTATTATAAAAAAGAATTCACACTGATAAAGCGGTATAATAATAGTTGAGTACAAGGAGGTAAATAAATGTTAAAACCAGAAATTTTAGACATATTAAAATGCAAAAAGGGAGGATTAACCAAAGAAGGATTAATAAAAGATTTTATAGCTGGTATTATAGTAGCAATAATAGCTTTACCATTATCTGTGGCTTTAGGTATAGCCTCGGGAGTATCCCCAGAAAAGGGACTTATTACAGCCATAATAGCAGGATTTTTAATCTCATTTTTAGGAGGCAGTAGAGTTCAAATAGGAGGACCTACAGGAGCCTTTGTTGTTATTATATATGGTATCATAGAGAAATATGGCATAGATGGACTTGTAATAGCCACATTGATGGCAGGGATAATACTTGTTATCTTTGGGTTGTTAAAATTCGGCTCTTTAATTAAATACATATCTTATCCAATAACAGTTGGATTTACAGCAGGGATAGCTGTTACCCTATTTTCTACTCAAGTTAAGGATTTCTTAGGGTTAGCAATAAATAAAGTACCATCAGAATTTTTACCAAAATGGTCAATGTACATATCTAACATAGGAACATTAAGTTGGCAAACTTTAAGTTTAGGCATTTTTTCTTTATTAGTTTTAATAATATGGCCTAAATTTAGTAAGAAAGTACCAGGAGCGTTAGTCGCACTAATACTATCTACTCTTATAGCTTATTTTTTAAAGCTAAATGTGGCAACTATAGGAAGTCAATTTGGAGAAATATCATCTAAAATAGAACTACCTAAATTACCAGGAGTAGATATCATTACGTTACAAAAGTTAATTAAGCCAGCCTTTACTATAGCTATTTTAGCAGCTATAGAATCTCTATTATCTGCGGTGGTAGCAGATAGTATGATAGGTGAAAAACATAATTCAAATATGGAGCTAATAGCCCAAGGAATTGGGAATATTGCATCAGCTTTGTTTGGTGGAATACCAGCTACAGGAGCTATTGCAAGAACAGCAGCTAATGTTAAAAATGGGGGAAGAACTCCTATAGCAGGAATGGTACATGCTATAACATTATTATTAATAATGAAAATTTTTATGCCCTTAGCAAAGTATATTCCGTTGACTACTTTAGCAGCTATATTAATAGTTGTATCTTATAATATGAGTGGATGGAGAATTTTTAAAGCTATGCTAAAAGCACCAAAAAGTGATGTAATAATATTATTAGCAACATTTTTTCTAACAGTTATATTTGATTTAGTAATAGCTATAGAAGTAGGGATATTCATATCCATGTGTTTATTTATGAGAAGAATGGCCTTAGCTATAGAGGTTAATGAATTGGATGAAAATTATTGTTCTAAAAGATTAAGCTTAGAAAGTATACATACAAATAAAATAGGTAATGAAATATTAATATATGATATAAATGGTCCATTATTTTTTGCAGGTATAGATAGTTTTCTATCTTCAATAGAAAGCTTAGACACAGAATCAAAGGTAGTAATATTAAGAATGAAAAATATGCCTGTACTAGATGTTACAGCCTATAGTGAGTTAAAGAAAATAGAAAAGTTATGTATAGAAGAGGAAATAAAATTAATTATGTCCGAAGTACAAGCTCAACCTATGGGAGTTATGAAAAATATGGGGATGGTTTCAAGATTAGGGGAAAATAGATTTATAAAAACTTTAGAGGAAGCTATAAAAACAGCTAATAACTGTTGCATTAATTAATTTATAAATAAGAGATTAAGTATGATTGAAATTAAATCTATAAGGTAGGTCTTTCTAAAAGGTCTACCTTATAGATTTTTTGGTTTACAATGGAGCAAAATCTTATTTTATTATTATTATTTCTAGATTATGTAAAGATAAGATATTTTAAAATTTTTAGTTTTAGCTATTTAAAAATATTATGTCGTATAGATGCTGATATCACCTAAACTTTAGAAAAAATGAGTGGAATTATATATTTAAAAATAAGATAATCAAATTTAAACTTTTTATAGAGCTATATCGTATTATTTATGGAGGGAGGATAATTTTGGG
This sequence comes from Clostridium botulinum, assembly GCF_001276985.1. Lineage (GTDB taxonomy): Bacteria > Bacillota > Clostridia > Clostridiales > Clostridiaceae > Clostridium_F > Clostridium_F botulinum. Next base: position 112,614 of record NZ_LHUL01000011.1, on the reverse strand, counting down.
ACTGAGGGATGAAGAATTGGTTAATGAAATTATTATATGAGTATTAACTCTTATAAAGTTGTTATGTTAATAAGTCATATTCCTTTATTATTAAGGCTTATAGAGGTTTTTAAAGTGAAAGAAAATAATATATTGGAATTAGAATTAAGTTTTAAAATTTCAGGTAAAGAAATAATAATTATAGAAAATAATAATACATTAAGCAGTAATTTTATTATAAATGTAGAATATATAAGATGTAGAATATATTGAGAAAAGGATTGTTTTATATGTCATATGTTTATATCGTAGAGTGCAGGGATGGAACTTTATATACAGGATGGACAACGGATATTGAAAGAAGAATAGGTCAGCACAATAAAGGAACAGGTGCAAAATATACAAGAGCAAGAAGACCAGTAGTTTTAAAATATTTTGAGAAATTTGATACAAAAAGAGAAGCTATGAAAAGGGAATGTGAAATAAAAATGTTGTCTAGAAAGGATAAAATAAAATTATTTGATTATAATTAGTCGAAATGGTAAATAATAATATTATTATTTACAAAAATAATAAAAAACATAGGATTAAATATAAATATAAAGTTATAAAAATTAAACTTAGTTAAGCTATTGACAATGTTTGTAATATAACTTATTATAATAATTAAATCTTAGAAAATTAAATAATTTTATAGCAAAGAAGAGGAATAGTAAATTCCTAGGCTTTTTACAGAGAGGGATGTAAGATGAGAATTCCTAAAAGCTAAGTTTTGAACCAGCCTCCGAGTTCTGTACTGAATTTAAGTAGGATACAGCGGAAAAATTCCGTTATCAATAAAAGTGAACATATTTTATATATGTTAACAAGGGTGGTACCACCGACACAACTTCGGTCCCTGTATAGGGATTAGGAGTTTTTTTATTTACAAAAAAATAAATTTTAGGGAGGAATTTAATATGGCAGGAGATAAAAAATTTGTTGAAGATATTACACCAATGGATGAAGATTTTGCACAATGGTATACGGATATAGTAAAAAAGGCAGAGCTTGCTGATTACTCAAGTATCAGAGGATGTATGATTATTCGTCCTAATGGCTATGGAATTTGGGAAAATATACAGAAATATGTAGATACAAAACTTAAAGAGTATGGACATGAAAATGTATCTATGCCAATATTTATACCTGAAAACTTATTACAAAAAGAAAAAGATCACGTTGAAGGATTTGCACCTGAAGTTGCATGGGTAACTCATGGTGGAGATGACGAATTAGCTGAAAGATTATGTGTTCGTCCAACATCAGAAACATTGTTCTGTGAACACTATGCTAAGATTGTTCAATCTTATAAAGATTTACCAAAGCTTTATAACCAATGGTGTTCAGTTGTAAGATGGGAAAAGACAACTAGACCTTTTTTAAGAACAACTGAATTCTTATGGCAAGAAGGTCATACAATTCATGAAACAAAAGAAGAAGCAGAATCTCATTCACTTAAGATACTAAACATGTATTCTAGATTATGTGAAGATATGTTAGCAATGCCAGTGGTTATGGGTAAAAAGACAGATAAGGAAAAATTTGCTGGTGCAGATGATACGTACACAATTGAAAGTTTAATGCATGATGGAAAGGCACTGCAAGCAGGTACTTCACACTATCTTGGACAAAATTTCTCAAAGGCATTTGCAATTCAGTTCTCAGATAGAAATGGGAAGTTAGATTATCCACACTATACTACTTGGGCAGTAACTACAAGATTAATTGGAGCAATAATAATGGTCCATGGTGATAATAGTGGTCTAAAATTACCACCAAGAATTGCACCAACTCAAGCGGTGATTATTCCTGTTGCTCAACATAAAGAAGGAGTACTGGAAAAAGCGAAAGAATTAAAGGAAAAATTGGCTAAGGTTGTAAGAGTTAAACTTGATGATAGCGATAAGATGCCAGGTTGGAAGTATAGTGAATATGAAATGAAGGGTATCCCACTAAGAATAGAAATTGGGCCAAAGGATATAGAAAAAAACCAAGCTGTGTTAGTAAGAAGAGACAATAGAGAAAAAACAATAGTTTCATTGGACGAAATTGAAATAAAGGTTCAAGAGATGTTAGATATTATCCATAATTCAATGCTAGAAGAAGCTAAAAAAACTAGAGATGAAAAAACTTATGTAGCAACAAATATGGAAGAATTTGAAGATACTATTGAAAATAAACCAGGTTTTATTAAAGCAATGTGGTGTGGAGATAGAGCTTGTGAAGATAAGATAAGAGAGGTAACTGGCGCTACATCTCGTTGTATGCCATTTGAACAAGAGGTTGTTTCAGACACTTGTGTATGTTGTGGTAAAAAAGCTAAAAATTTAGTTTACTGGGGAAGAGCATATTAATTACAAGTTATTTAATTAATAGATTTTATAAAATAAATATTAGAAAATTAAAGGGTATAGGGGAATCAATGATTTTTCTATACCTTTTATATAGTGGGTTTTAACTTTTATATTTGTAAATCATGGTGTAAATTTTGGAAGTAAAGAGGTATAATGTATTTGTAATATGAAAATACATTATATATTGAGGGGGTAATTTTTTGGAGATAAATAAAATAATAGAAGAGCTAAAAGATGATCTTATAGACTCTACTGCAGAATTAGTTAAAATTAAGAGTATAGAAGATGAAGCAAAGGAAGGTAAACCTTATGGGGAAGGCGTAGCCAGTGCTTTGGAAAAAGCATTAGAAATAAGTGAAAAGCTAGGTTTTGAAACTGTAAACGTAGATGGATATGTTGGATATGCTGAATACGGTGAAGGTGATGAATATGTAGGTGTTTTAGGTCATTTGGATTTAGTACCAGAAGGAGATGGATGGAAGTATCCACCTTATGGAGCAGAAATACATGATGGAAAAATGTATGGTAGAGGAACTACAGATGACAAGGGGCCTATAATGGCAGCACTTTACGGTTTAAAAGCCATAAAAGAATCAAAACTTCCTTTATCTAAAAAGGTTAGAATCTTGTTTGGAACAAATGAAGAAACAGGTTCTAAAGAAATAGAACATTATTTAGAAAAGGAAAAACCACCAGTACTTGGATTTACTCCAGATGCTGAGTATCCAATAATCTATGCTGAAAAAGGAATTACAATATTTGATGTAGTAAAAAAATTAGAAATAAAAAGTAGTAAAGCTATTAAATTAAAATATATTAAAGGTGGAGAAGCATCTAATATGGTGCCAGATTATTGTGAAGCTGGTATAGAATGTCCAGATACAGATATGATAATAAGATCTTTAGAGTATTGTGCTAATAGAAATGGGATAGAATTAACAGCAGAAGAAAAAGGTGGTTTAGTAGTAATTAAATCTTTTGGACTATCCGCTCATGGAAGTACACCAGAGATTGGTAAGAATGCTATAATGCAAATGTTTAAATTTTTAGCAGAACTTCCATTAGGTCATTGTGATGAATTACAATTCATAAGATTTTTTAATAATAATGTAGGAAATGAAACTGATGGTAAAACTTTTGGTGTAGAGCTAGAAGATGAACCATCAGGTAAGTTAAGTTTTAATGTAGGAACTATTTCTATGGAAAATAATAAAATAAGAATGTCATTAAATTTAAGATATCCTGTAACATATAAATCAGAAGATCTTATGGAAAAGTTCAATAAAAAGATAGATGGAACAGGAATAAAAGTAGAAAATTTTGAGGATCAAAAACCTTTATATTTTGATGCAGAACACCAATTAATAAAATCATTACAAAAGGTATATAAAGAACAAACAGGAAAAGAACCAGAATTACTAGCTATAGGTGGAGGAACTTATGCAAAAGAAATGCCTAATATGGTTGCCTTTGGACCACTTTTCCCTGGAGAACCAGATGTAATTCATAAAAAAGATGAATATATAGAACTAGAAAACTTGGTGTTAAATGCCAAAATATACGGGCATGCTATATATGAATTAGCCAAATAGTATATTTATAAATATTTATAGTTATTTATAAAAAAGATGTGAGATAAATATATAATATTTGCTCATATCTTTTATTTATCTATAGGGATTTATAAAAATTTATGGTAGTACATGATTTTGTTTGTGGAACAAATCATATACATATTATAAACAAACATACATATATATTATGGTAAATTAAATGGGATTAAAAGTATGCGTAGTTATAATATTCATAATTTTGTCTTAAATTTATTATTAAATATTTTTAGTAACAAATATTTAATAATAAATTTAAGATTATTCCAAATAACAATATGGCAATAATAATAAAAATGTAATAGTATTTATAGGGGAGAAAAGTTATATTTATTTTTTTATAATTATGATAGAATATACTATGTATTTAGGGCGTAAATTTATTTAATATAAAATGGAGGAAAAATTATGTCTAAAAATAATAAATTTGACAAGAACAAAATAAAGTATTTTGCTTATTATGCTATAGCTGTAGCATTAATAGTATATATGCTTAATGATTATGTTACAAACATAAAGTCTGATCATATAAAATACAGTGAATTTGTAAAATATTTAAATGAAAATAGAATAGAAGAAGTTCAATTAACAAGAGATAAAATAATAATTCATCCTAAGATTAATAAAGGCGAAAAAAAGAAAGTAATGTACACAGAGTCAATATATGACCCTAATTTAGTAAAAAAATTAGATGATTCTAAGGTGAAATATGGTGGTGTTCCTCAAGAGAATTCAGCCATAAAAAGTTTTATTGTAAACTGGGTTATACCTATAATAATATTTATGTTTATAGGTAGAATGTTATTTGGAAAATTAGATAAAAAAATGGGTAGCGGTGTTATGTCCTTTGGGAAAAACACAGCTAAAATATATGCAGAAAATGAAACAGGAATTACTTTTGAAGATGTAGCAGGTCAAGATGAGGCCAAGGAATCCTTGGTGGAAATTGTGGATTTTCTACATAAGCCAGAGAGGTATACAGAAATAGGAGCTAAATTACCTAAGGGAGCATTACTTGTAGGACCTCCAGGAACAGGTAAAACTCTATTAGCTAAGGCAGTTGCTGGGGAAGCAAAGGTTCCTTTCTTTTCATTATCTGGTTCTAGTTTTGTAGAAATGTTTGTAGGTATGGGAGCCGCTAGGGTGAGGGACTTATTTGAGCAAGCACAAGAAAAGGCTCCTTGTATAATATTTATAGATGAGATAGATGCTATAGGTAAGAGTAGAGATAATGCTATGAGTAGCAATGATGAAAGAGAACAAACCCTAAATCAATTATTAGCGGAGATGGATGGGTTCGATTCATCTAAAGGTGTTGTTATATTAGCTGCTACTAATAGACCAGAAATATTAGATAAAGCTCTTTTAAGGCCAGGTAGATTTGATAGAAGAGTAATAGTAGATAGACCAGATTTAAAGGGAAGAGAAGATATATTAAAAGTTCATTCAAAGGGAGTAAAAATATCAAAAGAAGTGGATATGTCATCCATTGCAAAAAGTACTCCAGGAGCAGTAGGATCTGACTTAGCTAATATAATAAATGAGGCAGCATTAAGAGCTGTTAAAAATGGTAGACAGGAAGTAATACAAGAGGACTTAGAAGAAGCAGTGGAAGTTATTATTGCAGGTAAGGAGAAAAAAGATAGAATTTTATCTCCTCAAGAAAAAAGGCAGGTTGCTTTCCATGAAGTTGGTCATGCTCTTGTAGCAGCATTGCTTCCTAATACAGATCCAGTACACAAAATAACTATTGTTCCAAGAACTATGGGAGCATTAGGTTATACTATGCAACTTCCAACAGAAGATAAATATCTAATAAATAAAGAGGAAATGCTGGATAAAATAACAGTTATGCTTGGTGGTCGTTCTGCAGAAGAAGTTAAATTTAATTCGATATCCACAGGAGCGGCTAATGATATAGAAAGAGCCACTCAAACGGCTAGAAGTATGGTTACTGTATATGGTATGACTGATAGATTTGATATGATGGCTTTAGAATCTGTTCAAAATAGATACTTAGATGGAAGACCAGTTCAAAATTGTAGTGCAGAAACAGCTGCTATAATAGATGATGAGGCTTTGAATATAATAAAAGAATGTCATGAAAAAGCAAAAAGAATGCTAAAAGAAAATGAAGAATTATTAAATAAAATAACAGAAAAATTATTAGAAAAAGAAACCCTTATGGGAGATGAATTTATGGCAATAATTAAAGGTGAAGATGAGACTGAGTTAAATGAAACAGAAATAGACGAAAAGGAAGAAGTGTTAGTTAAAAATAATAATGAAAATGAAATGAAGGATGAAATATTAGATAAAAAGGCTGTAGATGAACTTGTAATGGATACAAAGGAAACAAGTGATAAATCACCTATAGAAGAATAAACCGGAATGGAGAGAGGTTTATGGATAATAATCAGATAAATAATTCCATGGATAAATATATAGAACTAAGTATGGAAAGAGAATATTTAGATTTTATAATAGATAAAGTAAGAAAAGAAACAGGAATATATTTAGATAAAAGAAAAGATATAGTAAAAGATATAGTAGAATATAGGAAAGAATTTTTAGAAGAAGATAAAAATGATGAAGATAAAGTAGTAGAGTACTTTGATCATGAAAGATACTTAAAAGAAAAGCTTTATGGTTTTACGGATAAAAAACTAAAAGAGCTCACAATTTTAGAACAGAATCCTTACTTTGGAAAAGTTAATTTTATAGATGAAGGGGATGAAGATTCTATCTATATAGGTAGATACGGATTTTTAGAGACAGGTAATTATAAACCTTTTATTGTAGATTGGAGAGCTCCTATATGCCAAATATTTTATCAGGGGAAATTAGGAAATATAGCATATGAATCACCAGATGGTAAAATAGAGGTAGATGTAAAATCTAAAAGGCAATATGTTATCCGTAAGGGTATATTAAAAGGTATGTTTGATTCTGCTTTAGATGTAAAAGATGAAGTTCTTCAAATGATTTTAAGTGAAAATACCAAAGAAAAATTAAAGGATATAGTTATGACTATACAAGAAGAGCAAGATAACTTAATTAGACAACCTAAAGACAAAGCTATGATTGTTAATGGAGTTGCAGGTAGTGGTAAGACTACCATTGCTCTTCATAGAGTAGCATACTTATTATATAATTATAGGAACCAAATACAAGATAAAGTACTAATACTAGGACCTAATAATATTTTCGTGGATTATATATCAGAAGTGTTACCGAGTCTAGGTGAAAATGGAGTTAAACAAACTACCTTTAAGGATTTTATAGAAGACTTGCTACCTACAAATAATTTCCTAGAATATGATAACTATATAGAAAGATTTATAAAAAAAGATAATGAATTTATAGAAGATATAGCATATAAACAATCTAAAGCATATATGGAAGATTTAGATTGTTTTATGGAAGATCTAGAACGAAACATATTTATTACAGAAGATGTAATATTAATGGAAGAAGTTGCTATAGATAAAAAAGAAATAGACGAAATGCTTCATTCCTATTATAAATATATGCCTTTATTTAAAAGAAGTAGGAAGATAAAAAGAATAGTATTTTCTAAAATAAGAGATGTGAGAAACAAAAAAGTTTATGAAATTCAAAGACAATATGAAGAAAAACTAAAAAAATTATCAGAGGAAGAACTACAACTAAATAAAAATAATTTAGAGTTTGAAAGAAAAAATAATATAAGAAACATAGTGAGAAAATCTATAGAGTTAAAGAAATCATTAGTATGGTTAGATAATCCACAGGTTTTGGATATATATAATGAGTTTAATAATAACAATAAGCTTACTGTAGATGATATTATAGCTATATTATATTTAAAAATAAAATTAGAGGGTTTAAGATATAGGAATGAAATAAAACATATAGTAATAGATGAAGCACAGGATTATTCATTTTTACAGTTTGTAGTATTAAAAGAACTTACAGATTGTCAATCTATAACTATAGTAGGAGATGTTAATCAAAGAACATTACCTTGCAAGGATGAAGTTCCTATGTTATGCTTAGATTCTGTCTTTAATAGAGTCGATGTAGAGTATTTTAATTTAGATAAAAGTTATAGATCAACAAAAGAGATTATAGAGTACGCTAATAAACATTTAAAAACAAATAAAATTGTTCCTTTGGTGAGAGAAGGAGACCCTGTAAAAGAAGTAACAGTAAAGAATTCAAGGGAAGCAATAGATAAGGTTAATTATTATTTAAGTTATTTAGAAAATAAAGGGTATGAAAATATTGCAATTATAACAACTACACTAGAACAGGGGAAAGTTATAGGATCAGAATTAAAAAAGCAAATGTATATTAATTTAATAGAGAGAGAAGATATAATTTATTCTGGAGGTAAGATAATAATTCCATCTTATTTATCAAAAGGTTTAGAATTTGATGCTACTATTTTAATATTAGATGATAATAATATAGGAGAAAATTTAAAATATATAATGGCTACAAGAGCTTTACATGAAATGATAGTTGTACACAAAGAAGGTAAAAAATTATAAACAGTGTGGATAACTTTTTACTAATAATGGGGACTATTTGTACAAAAATATTACACCATAAGTTGTAATTAATGATATTTAAATAAAATTAATAAAAAGAACTGCTAATTCCTAAAGGTTTATAAAAATTAAACTCTTAGGAATTAGCAGTTCTTTATTCTTGTGAAATTTTCCGAATTATATTTAAATTTATAAGATATTTTTAACTTCATATATAATTTTAATTAGTTATTAATGGAGGATACTAAGGAAGCTATAATTAACTTAATTTGTTTTAAAACTTAAAAAATCTTCAATTATGGATTCTTTAATTTGTGGAATTTTAGAAAAATCTATATTATTTACATAATATTTTTCTAGATCATCATGAAGTTTCTTTTCAGAATGAAGTATATCTGTAGCTTTATTTATAAGTGTATAAAATAATTCTTTATCTTCATTTATTTTTGTTCTATTACTATTTAAAATGGATAAGTCTAATAAATTGTCCATATATATTTGCTCACCATCTAAAAATTGTTTGTTAATTTCATTAGAGGTTACAATTGCAGAATTGAGTTCTGGTATTGCAATATGTTCTAGCATATTTGGAATTAACGGATTATGATAATATTCAACAAGGAAGCCTCTATTTACAGCTTCGTTGCTTATACTATTTAATATTTCTATTTTGCCAGTTCCCGGAGTTCCATTCAAAACATATATATTTTTCATATCAATATATACGCTATCTGTGTGGCTTATTATTCCTTCAGGAGTAATAGCGCTGATGAATAGGTGTCTTTTGTTTCCTTTAAAATCATTAGATATATTTTCTTTAAATAAGTTATTTTTTAATTCTTGTTCTAATTTATATAGATTATCATAGTTTTTAGCACTGCAGTTTAAAGTACTCCAGTCTTCATGGATGGCTTTAGCTGCATTTAAGTACCTATAGGTTCTTTTGAAGGTTTCACTTATTTCATTACTTATTTTTATTATTTCATTTTTATGTTTCTTTAATTTATTTTCATCTAATAAATCACCTAAATTTATTATTTTATCTATGGCTCCAGGTACCTTAGGATCCAGCATATGGGGAGCTGTTCCATCTACCATAGCTATCTCTAATTCCTTTATTTTTATAGAATCTAAAGAATCACTATCTGAAGAACAATGAAAAAATTCTACAGTATAGTTATTTTTTATAAAAAAATCAGCGATACTTTTCATTAGAGAAGATTTTCCGGTGCCAGGACCACCTTTTAAATATATAATTCTATTAGCATTATTAATATCTATTATATTATTAAAAAGAGAGTAGAAACCTTCAGCAGTATTACCACCAGCAAAGAAGTGTTTTGATTGGTTTATCAAAAGAATCAACTCCTTAATTAAAATCACTATATATAATATGCACAAAACATAATTTTGTATACTAATGAAAGTTAGCATATATAGATTTTAGAGCATTTATATATGAAATAAAAAAATTAAGATAATAAAAGTTAAGTTAATAAAAATCTCTATCTATGGTTATAACTGTATTGTATTTAGGATGTAACTTTTTTATACAATTATCTATATCTTTTTTAAGCTGATTTTCCAATTTTAAAGTAAGCTTAAAAGAATGATCTATCACTATATCAAATATTAGGTTTTTATATTCATCTTCTCCAACCATTCTAAAATCATGCATAGATTTTATTATATTAAATCCTTCCAAAATTTTAACTACTTCCTTACGAGTATAAGCTACTTCTTTATTATCTACATTAATAGGATCCATGTGAATAACTAGAAGAAGATCTAATTTTTTAGATATTTCATTTTCAGCTTTATCTATAACTTCATGAATCTTAACAATGGATTCATTTGAAGGAACTTCTGCGTGGATAGATGCCATACATCTGCCGGGGCCATAATTGTGTACTATTAAATCATGAACTCCCATTATTAATTCATAACTCATAACCATTTCTATTATTTCAGATACTAGTTCTTTATCTGGAGCTTCACCTAATAAAGGATCCAAAGTTTCTTTTATAAGTGAAATACCAGAATATATTATAAATAAAGAAACTAATATTCCGAAATATCCATCTATAGGAAAGGAAATCCACTTAGCTAACAATAAAGATAAGGCAACAGAGGAAGAGGTTACAACATCACTTAATGCATCTAAAGAAGAGGCTTTAAGTGCACCAGAATTAATAGTATCACCTATATATTTATTAAAACGGCTAAGCCAAAGTTTTATAACAATGGAAAATAATATTAATAAAAATGGTATCCATTGAAATTTTACTATAGAAGGGTTTTTTATTCTATCAAAGGAAGACTTTATAAATTCAAGCCCAACTAAAAGTACTATAAAAGATACAATTAGTCCAGATATGTATTCAATCCTACCATGCCCAAAGGGATGTTCTTTATCTGCAGGTTTAGAGGCTAATTTAAAGCCTAAAAATGTTATTATAGATGATGCAGCATCAGATAGATTGTTGAAAGCATCCGCTGTAACTGCAATGCTGTGAGATATTAATCCTACAGAAATTTTAATTATAAATAAAAATATATTTGTTAGAATACCAATTATACTAGCCAAATATCCATAAGAATCTCTAACTTCTTTATGGTTAATGTTTTTATAATCTTTTACAAATTTAATTACTAAAAGTTTAGATAACATAATATCACCTACTATATTTCAATATAAACTGTATTATAACATATTTGTTAGTAAAGTTTTCTATATTAAAATATTTTATAGCATATAATATATTGATATACTTTGATATAATAAGCTTATAAAATATTATGAAAAGTAGGTGTTTTATGTGGATAAAATAAAGATATCTAATGAATTAATAGATTTTATATATGATAGTCCATCTCCATATCATGTAGTGCATAATTTAAAAAATGTATTAACAAAGAAAGGCTTTACAGAGATTAAAGAAAGTGAAGCTTGGAAGTTGAAAAAAGGTGGCAAATATTTTACTACTAAAAATCATTCTGCTATAATAGCATTTTTTATAGGGGAGGATGAAATAGAAAATTCAGGTTTTAGAATAGTGGCCTCTCATACAGATTCACCAACTTTTAAAGTAAAGCCTGCTCCGGAAATTTTTGCAGAGGGTAATTATATTAAACTTAATACAGAAGTATATGGAGGACCTATACTAAATACCTGGATGGATAGACCTTTATCTTTAGCAGGGAGAGTAGTTTTAAAAGGGCAAAATCCATTAAAACCTAAAATAAAACTTATAAATATAAAAAGACCTATACTTATAATTCCTAATTTAGCTATTCATATGAATAGAAATGTAAATAAGGGTGTAGAGTTAAATAAACAAAAAGATATGTTGCCTATAATATCAATGGTTAAGGATAAATTAGAAAAAGAAAATTATTTGGCTAATATAATATGTAAAGAACTTGATGTTAATATAGACGAAATATTAGATTTTGAATTGGTCTTATATGAATTTGAAAAGGGATGCCTAATTGGAGACAAAAATGAATTTATATCTATAGGTAAATTAGATGATTTATCTATGGTGCATGCGTCCCTTAAGGCGTTGCTTTCTTCCACCAATAATAAATCTACAAAAGTTATGGTATGTTTTGATAATGAAGAGGTAGGAAGTGCAACAAAACAAGGAGCAGATTCACCATTTTTGTCTCAAACATTAGAAAGGATAACCTTATGTTTAAATAAAAATAAAGAAGAGTACTTTAGAACCCTTTCAAAATCATTTATGATATCTTGTGATTCGGCCCATGCTATACATCCCAATGTAGGTGAAAAATCAGATCCTACTAATAAGGTTATTATGAATAATGGTCCGGTTATAAAAATTAGCGCTAGTCAGAGTTATACTTCAGATGCCTATTCTTCTTCTGTATATGAAGAAATATGCCATAGAGCTAAAGTACCAGTACAGAAGTTTGTAAATAGATCTGACGAAAGAGGGGGATCTACTATAGGCCCTATATCTGGAACTCATATAAACATACCATCAGTAGATATAGGAACAGCATTACTTGCCATGCATTCTATTAGAGAGTTAGGAGGAGTAGAGGATCAAGTTTATGCTATAAAATCCTTTGTAGAATTTTTTAACATTTAAATAAAAAGTATTGATTTATTTCATAATTCATGTTAAACTAGTAAAAATTTAATTAAATGAAAGCTACTTATGGAGAGGTGCTGTAATTAATAGTATTTATTCTTAGTCGGCAGACTTTGAGGAATAAAAAAAGGAATTATGGCCGAAGGAAAAGGTTTGGCAAAAGTTTTTTCTGGCTTTGCACAAAATATGTGTAGGGCTGTCACTTGAAAAAGTGGAGAGCTGCATAGGTACACGGAAGTTGCATATTATTTATTTGTATTATTGAAATAATGCAGCAAAGGTGTTCCTTTGTTGCATTATTTTTTATTTTTATAAAATACATAAGTTAGAGTATTTATTAAATTTTAGAGAAACATTTAAAATATTTTATTTATAAATAGGGGGGTATTTATATGGCAACAATCGTTCAAAAATATGGAGGTACATCTGTAGCAACTGTAGAAAAGATAAAAAACGTAGCCAAATTCATCGTAAAAAGAAAAAGGGAAGGAAATGATATAGTAATTGTTGTTTCTGCTATGGGACACACTACAGATAATCTTATAAATTTAGCTAAAGATATAAGCAATGTACCAGATAAAAGAGAATTAGATGCATTAATTTCTACAGGGGAAATGGTATCATCTTCACTTTTATCTATGGCAATTAAGGAACTAGGGGAAGATGCTATAAGTTATACTGCTTATCAAATCAATATAAGCACTAATGGACAACATGGAAAATCTTTAATAAATGATATAGATAAAAAAAAGATAGATAAAAGCTTAAAGGAAGGAAAGGTCGTTGTTGTCGCAGGATTTCAAGGAATAAATTGTGATGGTAACATAACAACTTTAGGTAGAGGGGGGTCTGATACCTCAGCAGTAGCAATAGCAGCAAAGCTAAATAATGCTATATGTGAAATATACACAGATGTAGATGGAATATATAGTGTAGATCCAAGAGTATATGATAGAGCTAAAAAATTAGATTATATAGATTATGAAGAAATGTTAGAATTATCTAGCTTAGGTGCACAGGTGATGCATTCAAGATCTATAGAATTAGCTGAAAAATATAATATACCAATTTATGTAGGATTAAGTAATAGTAATATCAAGGGAACAGTTATTAGGAGGATGAATAATATGAATATGGAAATGAAATCAGTAACAGGATTAGCAACTAGTGATGATGATGTTGCAATAACAATGGAAGATATAAATGAAAATATAAACATAGTAGCAGATATATTTAGTAAATTAGCAGAAAAGCAGATTAATGTAGATATGATAAGCCAAACAGCACCTATAAATAGTAGAATAAGTCTATCCTTTACTATACCAAAAGAAGATTTACAGGAAGGCATGAAGATAATAAGAAATTATGCCTCAAAGGATAAAATAAAAATTGATGAAAACTTAACTAAATTTTCTATAGTGGGAATAGGAATGAAAAATACATCCGGTGTAGCAGCTAAAATGTTAAAAATTTTTAGTGATAATAATATAAAGGTAAAAATGATAACAACCTCAGAAATAAGAATCACTTGTGCAATAAATGTAAGGGATAAAATAAATGCTATAAATTTAGTAGTAAAAGAATTTAATTTATAAATAGGATGTGGGAGTATGAAACTTTTTGGAAGTATGAATATAAAGAACAATAATTTATATATAGGTGAAATAAATACGTTAGACTTGGCTAAGAAATTTAAAACACCTTTATATGTAATGGATGAAACTCTTATAAGAGATAATTGTAGAAGATATGTAACTTCATTTGATAAAGAAAAAAACAAAGTAGCTTATGCAGGAAAAGCTTTTCTTACTAAGGCTATGTGCAATTTAATAAAAGAAGAAGGGCTTTCTTTAGATGTAGTATCAGGAGGAGAGATATTTACTGCTTATAGAAGTGGATTTCCTATGGACAAAGTGTATTTTCATGGTAATAATAAAACTATAGAAGAAATAGAAATGGCTATAAATTTAGGGGTCGGAACCTTTGTAGCAGATAATTTTCAGGAATTAGATAAGATAAACAATATCTGTAAAAATAAAAATATAAAGCAAAGAGTAATTTTAAGAATAATTCCAGGTATTGAGGCGCATACCCATGAATATATTAGAACTGGCCAAATAGATTCCAAATTTGGATTTACATTAATAGATGATGGTGCTATCAAAGCAGTAAAAAAAGCCTCTGAATTAGAAAACATACAATTTGTTGGGTTCCATTGTCATATAGGTTCTCAGATATTTGAAACAAAACCTTATGAAGAAGAAATAGAAATAATGCTTAGGTTAATAAAAAGAACTAATGAAGAACTAAATATAGATATAGAGGAACTAGATTTAGGTGGGGGTTTTGGAATATATTATAAAGAGGGGGATGAACCTAAAAAAATAGAAGAGTTTTGCAAAATTATATTAGATAAAACGAAAAGTTATTCAAAAGAGATAGGAGTTAAAGAACCTATTCTAGTAATAGAGCCAGGTAGATCTATAGTCGGTAATTCAGGAGTTACATTGTATTCTGTAGGTTCTATTAAAGAAATCCCTAATATAGCTAAATATATAGCTGTAAATGGAGGGATGACTGATAATATAAGACCTGCATTATATAAATCAGAATATGAATGTGTAGTATGTAACAAGGCTTTAGATAATCTATTAGAAGAAGTAAAAGTAGTGGGAAAATGTTGTGAATCAGGGGACATACTTATAGATAATGTAAAATTACCAATAGTAGAAACGGATGATTTGCTCGCAATATTAAATACAGGAGCTTATGGATATTCTATGGCAAGTAATTATAATAAAGCATTATTACCATCTGTAGTCTTTGTTAATAATGATAAAACAAAATTAGTATGTAGAAGACAAAGCTATGAAAATTTAATACAAAATGAAGTGTAAAATATTTATCAAAAACAATATAGTTACTGAAATAAATGTTTTTTAGTAATGATAAATAAAAAATCTTATTGAGTTGAATTTGAACCAACTCAATAAGATTTTTTTATTTAATGAATTTTATAATTTTATATTAATTTAGAATATTGGTAACCGAAGGCACTGTAATTAGTGACTGTTTATAGCTTAGTTTTAAATTGTAATATTTTTATATTAATTGGAAATACTAAATTAGGCATACTCTTGATAAGGAAAGGATGAATTCTTATGACAGTGTTTATACCAATTTGTGTAAGTTTAATTATATTAATCGTTTTAATATATTTAATATATTTAATATATAAGAATAATGATAACAAAGAAAGTTTAATAGATGACATAAATAATATATTTTTGGGCGAAGATAAACAGGATTTAGAACAATTTGCAGAAGATATTTCAGAATTTCATAGTATAGTATCTAATAGAAAATGTAGAAAATTAGTTTTAGAAAGTTTAGATAAAAGTTATGAGAGAATAATGAACAATTATAAATACATAGTATCTTTAGATGAAGATATAAATATGACTGTACCTGCTGGAGAATGGCTATTAGACAATATATATCTTATAGAAAAGCAATATAAAGATATAAAAAAGAATATGCCATCTTCTCATTATGTAAAATTGCCTGTTATAAATAAAGGTATAATGAAATGCTATCCTAGAGTGTATCATTTAGCTTTAGCTATAATACACAATTTTCGTGGAAATATGGATAAAGATTTTATAATAACATTTATGAGCGAATATCAAAAAAACAATGTATTAACTAGTTCTGAAGTATGGGCTTTGCCTATAATGTTGAGAATAGCTTTAATACAAAAGATATCTATAATAACAGAAGAAATAACATATATACAAAGAGAAAGAAAAAGAGGAGAAGAATTAGCAGATAAAATAATTAAAGATTACAACAATAGAGACTTAGAAAAAACTATTGATGAATTAAAGGATAAAGGCATAAATATTAGTCCTTACTTTATTGAAACATTTATAAATATAATAAATGACAATGGAATAAAAGATGAAAAATTAAATTTATTTATACAAGAACAATTAGAAGTAAAAGAAAAAAACATAAACAATATAATAAATTTAGGATATAGAAAGCAATCTAAACAACAAATAGTTATGGGCAATTGCATAAATGGATTAAGACATATAGAAGCTATTAATTGGAAAAATGTATTTTCAAATGTTAGCGTAATTGAAGAAATATTAAAAGAAGATCCTTTAAAAGTTTACAATGATATGGATTTTCCATCTAAAGATTTTTATAGAAATAAAATAGAGAGACTTTCAAGAAAATTAAAGCTTCCAGAGAGCTACATAGCTAAAAAAAGTATAGAGTGTGCACAGCAATTTGAAGTTAAGACTGAGGAAGATAATTATAAAAAACATGTAGGATATTATATAGTTGAAGAAAAAGGAGCTAGATTACTTAAAAAAGTATTAGGTGTAAAAAGTGAAGGAAAAGATAAAATAAAAGATTTTTTAATTAAAAATAAAGTTAGATCTTATGTAACTAGTATAATAGTTTTTACAGCTCTATTTGAATTTTTAATTATTAAATCTATAGGATATAAAAATGCATATATAATGCTGCTACAATTTATAGTATTTTTAATACCTAGTAGTGAAATTATAGTATCAATACTCAATTGGAGTTTAAATAATTTAACTAAGCCAGATTTCATACCTAAATTACAATTTGGAAATGGCATAACCGAGGAATCTTCAACGGTAGTTGTAATACCTACTTTAATAGGAAGTAAAAAGAGAGCTAAAGAATTAGTAAAGGAGATGGAAGTATATTATTTAGCTAACAAAGAAGATAATATTTATTTTGCTATTTTGGGGGATTTTAAGGATAGCAAAAGTGAGAAAGAAAAAAATGACGAAGAAATAATAAAAGAAATGTTATGTGAAGTAAAAGAGCTAAATAATAAGTATTACAAAGAAGGAGAAGAAATATTTTTCTTTTTAAATAGATATAGGCAATATAATGAAAAAGAAAAAATATGGATGGGATGGGAAAGGAAGAGAGGCAAGCTAGAAGAATTTAATAAGCTTATACGTGGAGAAAAAAATACTAGCTATAACATTATAAGTGGAGATATAAATATTTTAAAAAAAGTTAAATATGTGATAACACTAGATGCAGATACAAAACTTCCAAGAGATGTGGCTAAAAGGCTAATAGGGGCCATGGAGCATCCACTTAATAAACCTATAATAAATAGTGTGAAAAAATCAGTAATTCATGGATATGGACTTATGCAACCTAGAGTTAGTATTGGTGTAGAGGATGCTAATAAAACCTTATTTTCAAAAATTTTTTCAGGACAGGTAGGATTAGATACCTATACTACGGCTGTATCTGATATTTATCAAGATTTGTTTAAAGAGGGAATATTTACGGGAAAAGGAATATACCATGTAGATACTTTTAATACTATGCTCAATGGAGAAATAAAAGAGAACTCTGTTTTAAGTCATGACTTATTAGAAGGATCCTATGTTAGAACAGCATTAGTTACAGATATAGAATTAGTAGACGGATATCCAGCATATTACAATTCAAGTTGCAAAAGACTACATAGATGGGTTAGAGGTGACTGGCAACTTATACCTTGGATATTTAAAAGAACTTCTATAAATAGATTATCAAAATGGAAGATAGTTGATAATCTAAGAAGAAGCTTGTTGGCACCATCTGTAGTCATACTTATATTAATATCATTATTCAGTCACTATGGAACTAATGAAATGATTACAGTAGCATTTCTTTCGGTTGTAGCACCTATATTGTTTAATATTTCAGAGGTTATTATTTTTCCAAGTAAGGGAATTGGTTTATCTGGTAGGATATACAGTGTTAAAAATGTATTAAAACAATTCTTTTTGATATTTGCTTTTATACCACATAGAGCATATTTGATGATAGATGCTATAATAAGAACTTTATATAGGCTTCTTATAAGCAAAAAGAATTTATTGGAATGGCAAACGGCAGAAGAGGCAGAAAAAACATCAAGAAGAGATTTAAAAGGATATATAAAAAGTATGTGGGTAGGTAGTTTAATAGCCTTACTTATACTTTATCTCTCTATAAGAAAATCTAATGAATTGGCTATATTACTTGTGCCTGCTTGTATAATTTGGTTTATTAGCCCTTATATAGCCTTCTATGTAAGTCGGGATATGAAAGATAAATTATATTTAAATAAGGATAATAGAAGATTATTAGTTAACATAGCTAGAAGAACCTGGGCTTATTTTGAGGATTTTGTTTGTGAGGATACCAATTGGTTAGCACCAGATAATTATCAAGAAGAGCCTTATAAGGGAATAGCCTATAGAACATCTCCTACTAATATAGGAATGGGAATAACCTCCAATATTGTGGCCTATGACTTAGGATTTATAACATTAAAAAATGTTATAAATAGGCTAGAAAACATATTATTTAGTATGAATAAGTTAGATAAATATGAGGGACATTTTTATAATTGGTATGATATAAAAACTGGTAAACCACTAAATCCCAGATATATATCTGCAGTAGATAGTGGAAACTTAGTAGGATACTTATGGCTTACAGAAGAATCTCTAAAGGATATAATAAACAAACCGTTATTAAGCAAGAAAAATATTGATGGACTATTAAGCTTACTGGAATTAGCTAATGAAGAGTTAAAAAAAGAGGAAGATATAGATAATTTTTATTTTAATATAATGTTTATTTTAAAAGAAATGCAGCCAGATATTGTTTTTATAAATAACATATTTATAAAGATATTGAACAAACAAAAAGAACTGGAGAATTTTAATGTAGATATAAATAAATTTTATTGGAATAAAAAACTATATGATTTTTTAAATGAATCTCTTCAAGAATTTAAAAAGTTAATTCCTTGGAAAGACCAAATAATAGAAAATATAGGTATATGTAAAGATGTAATAGAAGAGATTAGAGAGTTTGTCACAAAGGTACCTATACAAAAAATGCCTAATAAAATAAATTGTATTATTAAAAATCTAGAACAAATAAAAACGGATGATAATTATGAAAGAGAATGGCTTTTAAATTTTATAAAGAATTTAAATATTAGTAGTCAAAATATTAAAAATTTAATACAGAATATACATGAATTAAATTTTAAATTGGATGAATTAGCTAAAAATACAGATTTTAAAATTCTATATAATGAGGATAGAAAATTATTTACTATAGGCTACAATATAGATTCAGGAGAATATGGAAATTCTTATTATGATTTATTAGCTTCAGAAGCTAGGCAAGCAAGTTTTATTGCTATAGCAAAAGGAGATATTCCACAAGATAACTGGATAACTTTAGGTAGAGCTATAACTTATATGGGCAAAAAATTAAAAGGGCTAGCTTCTTGGAGTGGAACTATGTTTGAGTATTTTATGCCTTTATTAATAATGAAGAATTACGAAGGTACTTTATTAGACCAAACTTATAAATCAGTAATAAAAGGACAGCAATTATATGCCAAGGATAAAAAGATACCTTGGGGAATATCAGAATCTGCATTTTATCATTTTGATGGAGATAAAAACTATCAATATATGGCTTTCGGAGTACCCGGTATAGGAATAAAAAGAGGATTGTCCAAGGATTTAGTTATATCACCCTATTCGACTGTATTAGCATTGCAAAAAGATGTAATTGGAAGTATTAAAAATATAAATAGATTAATAGATTGTGAGCTATTAGATAAATATGGATTTTACGAGGCTGTAGATTATACTAAAAATAGAATACCTAAAGGAAAGAGTAAAGCTATAATTAAATCTTTTATGGTACATCATCAAGGGATGAGTCTTATGGCTTTAAATAATACTCTTAATAATAATATACTTCAAAATAGATTTCACAATAAACCAGAAGTTAAAGCCACAGAACTATTATTACAAGAAAGAGAAAATAATAGAATTATATATGATAGAAGTATTAAAAAATATAACACAGAATTAAAGCTCCATGATATTGATCAATACAGTAGAATTTATAATACAGCAAAAACTGATATACCTAGAGTAGGAGTACTGTCTAATGGAAGTTATTCTTTAATGCTTTCTAATAGAGGTGGAGGATATAGTAAAAAAGATGATATTACTATCTATAGATGGAGAGAGGATTCAACTTCTGACTCTAAAGGATTATTTTTTTATATAAAAAATATAAATGCCAATAATTATTGGAGTGCTACTTATGAACCTTGTAAATCTGAAGGAGAACATTACAAAGTCAAATTTTATAGTGATAAAATTATTTTTGCAAGAGAGGATGGTAATATAACAACAGAAGCTCATGTTACAGTTTCTCAAGAAGAAGATGCAGAAATAAGAAGTATAAATTTAAAAAATAATAGTAACCATGACAGAGTAATAGAAGTAACTAGTTATTGTGAGGCTACACTAGCAAATTATAATACAGATTTAGTTCATCCTAGTTTTAGCAATTTATTTGTAAAAACGGAATTAAGAGAAGATCCTTTCTGTCTTTTAGCTAATAGGAGAAAAAGGAGCGAAAAGGATATATCACCTTGGTTAATGCAAACTGTAGCCGTAGAAGGTAATCAAATTGGAGGGTTTCAATATGAAACTAGCAGAATAGATTTTATAGGAAGAGGAAGAAATTTATATAATCCACAGGCTATGGACAATGAAACTAATCTCAAAGGTTCTATAGGACCAGTATTAGATCCAATTATAAGTATAAGAACTAGAGTAAGATTAAAGGCCAAAGAAAATTGTACAGTAGCTTATACAACTGCTTTTTGCAATTCTAAAGAAGAAGGTGTAAAAATAGCAGAGAAATATAGGAATATAGATAATGTAAAAAATGCATTTAATTTATCTTGGAGTCATAGTAATCTAGAAATGAAACATTTAGGTATAAGATCTACTGCGGCTAATATGTATCAATATATTTTATCTAATATATTATTTATAAATAGAAATATAAAGGAAAGAGAAAAATATATAAAATATATAAAATTAAGTCAATCAAATCTTTGGGCCTATGGAATATCAGGGGATTATCCGATAGTTCTAGTCACTTTAGATAAAGAAAGTGGAATAGATATAGTAAGACAATTATTACTTACCTATAAATACTGGAGAATGAAGAATATAAATGTAGACTTAATAATAGTTAATACTAAAGAAAGTTCCTATATGAAGCCAATAGAAGACTCTATATTAAATTTAGTAAATAGCCTAGGATTAATGAACAATATAAATAAATCAGCAGGTGTATTTTTATTTAATAAGCCCACTATGAAGGAAGATGATTTGGATTTATTGAAGGCTATATGTAGGCTATATATAGACTGTAACAAAGGCTCTATAGCAGAACAAATAGATACAGGTAATAACAAAAGCAAGGAATTAAATTTATTAGAAAAAAAAGAGATGAAATATACTGCTAATTCATATAAGTTTAAAGTACCAAAATTAGAGTATTTTAATGATATAGGTGGATTTGATATAGAGAATAATGAATATACCATAGTGTTAAAAGATTATAACAATACTCCATTACCATGGATAAATGTAATGTCTAATGGTAATTTTGGATTTCATGTGTCAGAGAGTGGTTCATCATATAGCTGGTATAAAAATAGCAGGGAGAATAAATTAACTAATTGGTGTAATGATCCAGTAGTAGATGGAGAAAGTGAACATATTTATATAAGAGATGAAGTCACAGGAGAAATATGGAGTATTACACCTAAGCCTATAAGAGACGAAGGTCAGTATATAATAAATCACGGATTTGGATATTCTAATTTTAAACATTATAGGGAGGGTGTAATTGGCGAAATCACAAGTTATTGTCCTATAGGAGATAACTGTAAAATATCTCTAATAAAACTTAAAAATAATACTGATATAAAAAGAAAAATATCCGTTACTTATTATGCTTCAACAGTTTTAGGGGTATCTAAGCAGTTAAGCTCACCATATATAAGTACCTATTTAGATAAAGATAATTTTATATATTCTAGAAATCCTTATAATAGTAGTTTTAAAGAAACCACGGCATATTTAAAAATAGTGGGAGGAAAAGAAGAATCCTTTACAGGGAATAGAAAAGAATTTCTAGGGATTGAAGGTACAATAGAAAAGCCTAAAGCATTAAACTATGAAAAATTAGGTAATGAAGTAGGTGCGGGTATCGATCCTTGTATGGCTGAAAATTCAAAAATAACCTTAGAGCCTAATGAAGAAAAAGTATTAATAGCTATATTAGGAGCGGAAGATAGTATAGAGGCTGTAAAAGAAAATATTGATAAGTATGATAATGAAATAATAGCATTTAAAGAGCTGAATAATACCAAAAATTATTGGAAAAAGATTACTGAGACTATAAAAGTAAAAACTCCGGATAAGAGTATGGATTTAATGTTAAATGGATGGCTTTTATACCAGGTAATAGTGTGTAGACTATGGGCTAGAACAGCTTTTTATCAATCAGGAGGTGCATATGGATTTAGAGATCAGCTTCAGGATGTAATGTCAATATGCTATATAGATCCAGATATAACCAAAAAACAAATAATATATAGTTCCTCAAGACAGTTTAAAGAGGGAGATGTTCAACATTGGTGGCATCCAGTAGTAGAAAGTGGTATAAGAACTAGATTTTCAGATGATTTATTATGGCTTCCTTATGTAACTATAGATTATATAAAGAATACAGGAGATTACAGTATTCTAGAGGAAAGTTCAAATTATTTGGAAGAACCTCTATTAAGAGAAGGAGAAGATGAGAGATATAATGTAGCCTCTGTATCTAGTGAAAAAGGAACTATATATGAACATTGCATAAGAGCTATTAATAGAGCTTTAAAATTTGGGGAACATAATATACCTTTAATGGGTTCCGGTGACTGGAATGATGGAATGAGTACTGTAGGAAATCAAGGTAGAGGAGAAAGTGTGTGGCTTGGATGGTTTCTATATACTATATTAGAGTCATTCATAAATATATGCGATTATAAAAAAGATACTGTAAATATGAAACGATATGAAGAATATTTACAATTTATAAAAGAAAATATAGAAGAGAATGCCTGGGATGGAAGTTGGTACAGGAGAGCTTATTTTGATGATGGAACTCCTTTAGGTTCTATAGAAAATGAAGAGTGTACCATAGATTCCCTATCACAATCCTGGTCTGTATTGTCAGGAGCAGGTAAAGAATCTAGAGTAAAAGAGGCAATGGCAGCTGTTGAAAGGAATCTTATCAAAAAGGATAAAGGAATAATTGCTCTTTTAACTCCAGCTTTTGACAAGTCAACTTTGCAACCAGGATATATTAAAGGGTATTTACCTGGTGTTAGAGAAAATGGAGGACAATATACTCATGCAGCAATATGGGTAGTATTAGCTTTTTCTAAATTAAAAATGGAAGATAAGGCATGGAGTTTATTTAATATGATAAACCCTATAAATCATACAAAATCTTATTTTAATTGCCAAAATTATAAAGTTGAACCTTATGTTATGACTGCAGATATATATGATGTAGAACCTCATATAGGTAGAGGTGGTTGGAGCTGGTATACAGGAGCTGCTTCTTGGATGTACAGAACAGGTATAGAAGGAATATTGGGGTTAAAATTAAAAGGGAAAGATGGCTTTTATGTAGATCCATGTATCCCTAAAGATTGGAGTGAATATGAAATAGTCTACAATAGAGGAAACTGTAGATATAATATAAAAGTTATTAGGGAAAATAAAAAAGAACTTTGGATAGATGGTGAACTAAAAGAGGGTAATATTATACCAATATTTGAAGAAGGTACTCATGAAATAAAGGTTATAATATAAAAATATATTTATTTAAATTTTAATAGTTATGGAAAATTTAATGATTTTTAAATCAAATATATTTAACCAACAAGAAAACCCTATTTAGTTAAATAAAAATTATAACTAAATAGGGTTTTCTTTATAAGATCTGTTTGTTTATTGTATAGTTTTCACTATAAAGTTTATTGTTTATTATAATAGTTTTTTAGATTAAACATTAATTTGAATATTTATATGTCATCTTCTCCTAATTCATTTGAAGTATAATCAAATTCTGGCCAAGCTATATTATTACATACTATAGGATCTCTTACATTATCAGGCAACTTAGAATGGGTTTTACCAGTAGGAGACATAGTTTTTATTATTTTAGGGTCTTGTTCTAAAAAGTCTCTTTCCTTAGGAAGATAAGGTTTTTCATCCATTTAAATCACTCCTTTTAAAATGATTATATAATTTATTATTCCACTAATAATAAAAATAATTATGTAAATGGATTATTAACTGATATTAAATGTTTATGAAATATTTTCTTTTTAAAAGGAAAAATATAATAAGTAGAGAAATCATATAATATATAAAAACTTAAATAATAGGGGGAATTTTTATGGTAAAATTAAACGAAGTATACAAATGCGAAGTATGTGGTAATATGGTACAGGTTGTTCATGCTTCAGCAGGACAATTAGTGTGCTGTGGTAAGCCTATGAGGCTATTGGAAGAAAATACAACAGATGCAGCATTAGAGAAACATGTTCCAGTAGTTGAAAAAATAGAGAATGGGGTTAAAGTAAAAGTTGGAGAAAAAGAACATCCAATGGAAGAAAAACACTATATAGAATGGATAGAAGTTATTACAGAAAACAAAGTTTATAAAAAATATTTAAAACCAGGAGAAAAACCAGAAGCAGAATTTAAATTAGATGAAGAAGTAGTAAAGGTTAGAGGATATTGCAATATACATGGCCTATGGAAAAAATAAAATATAATAATTTAAGATGGAGTATGAAATTTATTAAAGATCTTAAATGTAGTTTTATAATTTAAAAAATGTTTTGTATTAACAATTAAACAAAACCCTATTTAATTATAGATAAATAGGGTTTTACATATTTTTTGTGAATTAACAATAAATTTTATTTATAATTTTGATAATAATTTTAGTACATTTGGTTAGAATAATAAAAAATAGTTTTTAATTCAATCATTGACAACAGTGTACTTAAATAATGTATAATATAATTATAGAATAATTTCAAGTTAGTATTTTAAATATTAATGAGTACTAATATAAAAAATTTACATATTAATATTTTAAGAAGGGAAAAAGTAGGTTTAAAAACAAACTTAAAGAGAGCTGTAGAGGGTGGAATTACAGTAGTTATGATTAGACTGAATGGGCCCCGGAAAACCTAAGTGAAATAAAAGTAGCTCTAGGCGTAAGTCTTACGTTATAAAGATAGAATTTTATATTCGTAGAGGAGAGATTTAAAGTTTCTTGAATATAGGTGGTACCGCGATAATTCGCCCTATAACTTTTGTTATAGGGTTTTTTTATATATTTTTTTAAAATGAAATAAATGGAGGTAGAGGTATGGAAGATAATAAAAAGGTTATATTTAGTGGAATTCAACCTTCCGGAAATTTAACTTTAGGTAATTATTTAGGTGCATTGAAAAACTGGGTTAAGCTACAAGATGAATATGATTGTTACTATTGCGTAGTAGACTTACATGCTATAACAGTAAGACAAGAACCTAAAGATTTAAGAAGAAGAACTTTAGAGGTATTAGCAATATATATAGCTTCAGGTATAGATCCTGATAAAAATACTATATTTATACAATCACATGTACCTACTCATTGTGAAGCTGGGTGGCTTTTAAACTGTAACACATATATAGGAGAATTATTTAGAATGACTCAGTATAAAGATAAATCTCAACGCTATGGGGAATCTGTAAGTGCAGGGTTATTAACTTATCCAGTTCTAATGGCTGCGGATATATTATTATATAATACAGATTTGGTACCAGTAGGTAAAGACCAAAAACAACATTTAGAAATAACAAGAGACTTAGCTCAAAGATTTAATAATTTATATAGTCCAACTTTTAAAATGCCAGATCCATATATACCAGAAGCTGGAGCTAAAATAATGGATCTTCAAGATCCAACTAAAAAAATGTCTAAGTCATCAGATAATGAAAATTCATATATATTAATTATGGATCCACCAGATGCTATAAGAAGAAAAATTAATAGGTGTGTAACAGATAGTTTAGGAATAGTTAAATATACAGATGATCAGCCAGGAATTAAAAATTTAATGACAATATTAAGTACAATAACTGGTATGGCTATGGAAGATATAGAAAAGAAATATGAAGGAAAAGGATATGCTCAATTCAAGAATGATGTAGCAGAAGCTATAATTTCAGAATTGGAACCAATTCAAAACAAGGTAAATGAATTATTAACTAATAAAGAATACTTGGAATCTATATATAAAGAAGGAGCGGAAAAAGCTTATAAAGTATCCTATAAAATGCTAAGAAAAATGCAAAAAAAGATAGGATTTATACCAAGGTAGAATAAACAGAGTTCTTGGCTTTAGAGCGGGTAGTCATCGGATAAATTTTTATAAAAATAAAAAGTTTTCATTATACTTATGAAAACTTTTTGTTTTTTATAGTCTGTAATTTTATTAATTATTTATTTAATATAAATTTATTTATTACCTGTGCAACACCATGATCTTCGTTATTTTTAGTAATATAGTTAGCTACTTTTTTTACTTGTGGATAAGCATTTTCCATGGCTACTCCTAGACCAGCATATTCTATCATATGTATGTCATTTTCTGCATCACCAGCACATATTACTTCCTTTTTATCTATATTTAAAATATTACATAATCTTTCTATACCATAACCCTTACTTGTATCCTTATTTAAAAATTCTAGATAAATAGATGCAGTTCTTACCACATTGTACTTTTCTTGAAATTCCTTTGGTACTAGCTTAATTATCTCAGTTATTTTTTCTTCGCTACCGACAAACATTATTTTTATTATTTTTAAATGATCAGGTACATTATCAAAATCTATTATATTTAAAGGTATATTATTAAGAGTAGTTTCTATTTGACTATATACATTAAGTTTAGGTGTATAGCATTCATCAATAGTTAAGAAGTGAATATCTACATCTAATTCTTTGCTTAATTTATATAATATTTTTAGATCTTCTTTAGTCATATTGTTTTCATATAAAACTTTACCTGTTTTTGTTTCCTGAACTAAAGCACCATTAAAAGCAATAGCATAATCACCATTGTTGATTAAATCTAATTCTTTTAAATACTTTTCAATACCTTTAAGAGGCCTTCCTGTAGCTAAAACTACTTTAGATCCTTTGGATATAGCAGCCTTTATAGCTTCTTTATTTTCTCTAGAGATAGTTTTTTTATTATTAAGAAGAGTTCCATCCATGTCTAATGCTATTAATTTATACATATTATGACCTCCATATTAGTTATAATATAAAAATATTATATCATTTTGTAATTAAAATCAACTTTATAGGTAATAGTGATATTGTTTACATTTTAATATTTGCAAATTTTTTAGAAATTTTATTTGTGTTTATATTTCAATTAGTAGTTGATTTTAAGAGGTTGAGAGATTATGTCAATGTATTTTTATTGAAAATAAATTGTGTAAATGATATAATTTAACTTGTTTTATTGAAGTATTATGTACATAATTTATACAAATACTATATATATAATTTTGATCTAATAGGAGAGGATGTAGCTCATTAGACATCCTCTATTTTATTTCATAATGCTTATAGAATTTTTTATAATATTGAGCTCAAAGTTGATTTATATTAGGCTTCATGTAAAAAGTATTTTAATCAATATTTACAAAAATTATTCTTATATTATTTTGTAGGTGGAGTTTCAATGTTAATTGGCTAGAGAATAAATATTTATTGCAAAAAAGGAGAGTGATTTAATGGCTGATTTAAGAGAAAAAATAGAAACAAGAAGAACCTTTGCTATAATATCACATCCAGATGCTGGTAAGACTACTTTAACAGAAAAGCTATTATTATACGGAGGAGCTATAAGGCTAGCAGGTTCTGTAAAAGCTAGAAAGGCGTCAAGACATGCCACTTCAGACTGGATGGAAATAGAAAAACAAAGAGGAATATCAGTAACTTCATCTGTAATGCAGTTTAATTATGAGGGATATTGTATAAACATATTAGATACTCCAGGACATCAAGATTTTAGTGAAGATACATATAGAACTTTAATGGCAGCAGACAGTGCGGTAATGGTTATAGATGCTGCCAAAGGTGTAGAAGAACAAACAAAAAAATTATTCCATGTATGTAGTTTAAGAGGAATCCCTATATTTACCTTTGTAAATAAAATGGATAGAGAAAGTAAAGATCCCTTTGAACTTATGGAGGATATAGAAAGTGTATTAGGTATAAAATCTTACCCAATAAACTGGCCTATAGGATCAGGTAAAGGCTTTAAAGGAGTTTATGACAGAAATAAAAAGATAATTCAAGCCTTTAATGGTGGAAACCATGGTCAAACAGCAGTAGAATCCTTATCAGGGGATATAGATGATGATGTATTTAAAGATTTAATAGGTGAAGATTTACATGAAAAATTAAAAGAGGATATAGAACTTTTAGACATTGCAGGAGATGATTTTGATTTAGAAAAGGTAAGAGTCGGCGAACTTACACCAGTATTTTTTGGTAGTGCTTTAACCAACTTTGGAGTGGAACCATTTTTAAAAGAGTTTTTAAATTTAACACAACCACCGTTATCAAGGGAATCAGATATTGGAGAAATAGATGTATTTAGTGATAAATTTTCTGCCTTTATATTTAAGATTCAAGCTAATATGAATCCAGCCCATAGGGATAGAATAGCTTTTATGAGGATATGTTCTGGTAAGTTTAAAAAAGGCATGGAAGTTTACCATTATCAAGGCGGAAACAAAGTTAAGCTTGCTCAACCACAACAGTTTTTAGCCCAAGATAGGGAAATAGTTGATGAAGCTTATGCAGGAGATATAATTGGAGTGTTTGATCCAGGCATATTTAGAATAGGAGACACTCTATGTTCTGCTCAAGATAAATTTAGATTTGAAGGTATACCTACTTTTGCTCCAGAGTATTTTGCTAGAGTTAGAACTATAGATACTATGAAAAGAAAACAATTTATAAAGGGCATAACTCAAATATCTCAAGAAGGGGCAATACAAGTATTTAAAGAACTTCATATAGGAATAGAAGAAATAGTAGTTGGAGTAGTAGGTGTTCTTCAGTTTGAAGTTTTAGAATATAGAATGAAAAATGAATATAATGTAGATATAAAATTAGAAAGAGTACCTTATAAATATGTAAGATGGATTGAGAAAACAGAAAAAGAAGCAGAAAAATTAAGTATAACTAGTGATACAAAGATAGTAAAAGATTTAAAAGATAGAGATTTACTATTATTCCAAAGTGATTGGGCTATAAGCTGGGCTTTGGAGCATAATGAGGGATTAGTACTTTCAGATATAGGTAAGAATTAAATTTAAATAGTTAAATATCTAAGTTAATATTTTTAAATAATAAAAAGAAATGAGACTTAAATTTAAGCCTCATTTCTTTTGTTTTAGATTAATATAGTGACGTAGAATTTCCCATTAATACATTATCCAAACATACAGTTTCCTTAGGCTTTTTATAATAAAACCTATTTAGTGCATTTTTTAATAAAATCTTTCCCTTAGCTAATATAAAGTCTGCTAGTTTTACAGTTACAAAAGCTAATACCATCCCTCCAAATACATCTATAATCCAATGAATTTCTAGATACATTGTGGAGTAAACTACAGATAAACAAAAAAATGACCATATGTATTTAAATATTTTATCTTTTTCATGTAACACAACCAAAAACATAGCAAAAGCTATAGATGTATGCATGGATGGAAAACAATTCAAAGTAACTCCAGCAGCAGCTTGAGGACCTAAGTTTCTAGCTAAACCATCAGGATGTCCATTTACATACCAAACTTCTTGTAGATGGAACATTAAATAGAATGGAGTTATTAAGAAAACTTGAAGTACGTGGGCAGATAAAGTATATCGCATCATTTTTCTAAAATCCTTAGACAAAGCTGCTCTATACATAGGAATTAAAGCAGGTATAACAAAACCGTTATTGTAAACCAATCTAAAAAACCAAGTAAGAGTTTCTGTTTGAAAAATTCGTGCAAAACCAGCATCGTTAAAAGGTATATTTTTAAAGGATGGGTTAAGATCTACCACTATATCCCTACTTATTTGCCAACTTAACATTTTTCCCCAAAATTCATACCCATGCTTATTTATATACATTATAAAGAATAAAAAAGGGACTGCTAGTATTAAAAAAGGTACTATTTTTACATCTCTTCTAATTTCCTTATAAGCTGTAAGAGTAGCAATGGCTAGTAAAAGTAAATAAAACTTATAATCTTGAGATAAATTAGGTATATTTATAGATCTTATAAATAAAAATAAAGCTATAATACCTATAATTATTGAATAATACTTGTCCAAGAAATGTAAAATGGGATTTGATTTACATTTATTCATAAAGAAAGATATTTTTTTATTATTAGCCAATGATATTCTCCTTTCATTACTAAAAAATTTAAAAAAAATTAAAAAAATTAATGTTTCATTAATAAATTATATAATATGTACAAAAAAATGTATATACAAAAATATTTATTTAAGTTTAAATTAATAAATACTTTATATATATTCATATTAAAAATTGCAGTTGATTAATAACAACTGCAATATATATAATTATTTTATTTTTTCGCTTTCTGTAAGGATATCAATTATAAAAATTGTTGCTGCAAGCAATAGAAGAGAATTTATGAAAATACCACCTAGTTTAAATAAAAAGGATATTAGAGAAAACATAAGAATAATAGATGCTATCCATCTTAAGAAATTCATGAAGTCATCTCCTTTGATAAGTTATACTTTTAATTTATTTATAAATATAGCTTTTCCTATAATAATAAAATTTATTTAAATAATGTACCCATACATTTTAAAAAAATATAAATACTTCATATACTATATATAAAGTGAATTTTAAGGAGGGGGGGATTATAATGGAGCATAAAAAAATTATGTATAATACTAATATATTAGATATAGTACAAGTAGCCATTATGGCAGCAATAATATGTGTTGTTACATTTACTATAAAAGTTCCAACCTATGCTGGATATACCCACCTAGGGGATAGTATAGTACTTTTATCAGTAGTACTTTTAGGAAGAAAAAAAGGAGTCCTATCATCAGCTATAGGAATGGGAATGGCAGATATAATAAGTGGATACTTAATTTGGGCACCTTTCACAATAGTAATAAAAGGTCTAATGGCGTTTATAGCTGGAACAATAATATACAAAAACAAAAAAAATCATGAAAATTTATCCACAAAATTATTGGGATTTGTATTAGCGGGAATTTGGATGGTAGCTGCTTACTATTTAGCAGGGGCCGTAATAACTAGATTTATAATGCTTGAAAGTGCTACTTTAAATCAAGCCTTATTAATAGCTTTAAAGGATATACCATCAAATATAGCACAAGCTGTAGTTGGAATTGTAATAGCTTTACCGCTAGGAAAAGCATTAAAAAAATCAAGTCTAATGAAAAGCATAAAATAAGGGAGTTGCGTTCGCAACTTCCTTATTTTACGAATTGTTTTCAAAATACTCTGTAAATATTAAATTAAATGAATTAGAATATAATATATAAATAGGCTTTAATGTATATAATGTATTATCAGCTATAAGTATTTTAGGAGTAATGTTATGGATGAAAAAAAATTGGCTAATTTAATTAAAAAAAATGAAGGGCTAAAATTAGATTTTAAACAGATGATAGATATTAATACGGAGAGTGGTAAAAAAGAGTTAGCGAAGGATGTTTCTGCTATTGCCAATTCTAAGGGTGGTAGGGGATATATTATTATAGGCATAGAGGATAAAATAAAAAACATAGTTGGTATAGATAATATGGATTTTACAGAGGAACAGATTCAACAGATTATAAGTTCAAGAATAGATCCTCCTGTACCAGTATCTTTAGAAGTCTTACAATATCATGGGAAAAAATTAGCTATTATTAATATATATGATAGCGATCAAAAACCATATCAAACAAGAGAAAATGGAGTCTTTTATATAAGAAGAGGATCAACTACAGATACTATGAGAAAAGAGGAGATTATATCTTCCCTTCAGGATAGCTTAAGTTTAAATATTGAGTTATGTTCTATAGTTAAAAGTGATGAAAAAGATATGGATATATCTTTAGTAGATAAGTATTTTAATGCTATAGGTGTGTTGGTTAATAATGATAATAGAATAGATATGATGGAAAAGGCATCTATAATACATTATGATAAGGAAAGAGGTAAATTTATAGGTTCTTTAGGGGGATTACTTATATTTTCTAAAAAAAATAATATATTTTTGTCCCATAATAGAGTAAAAATAATTAATAATATAAACAAAAAATTTAATAGAGTTAATATAATTCAAGGTGATTTATTATATATTATAGATAAGTCTAGAGATATCTTGGTAAATATTTTACCAAGATCATATCCTATAGACGCCGTATGTGAGGCTATAAATAATGCAGTACTATATAGGGATTATTCTATATTTTATGAAGAAATTGAAGTTTTAATAGATTATAAAAGTATTAGTATAATAAGTCCTGGGTGCCTTTTAAGAGATAATAATATGAGTTCTTTTAATGCACTAAAAAGGAATATGTGGATATATGAAAAGTTAATATCTTTAGACGATAAAAATAGATTTACTAAATCTGGTAATGGATTTAGAAGGATGAAAAAAGCCTTTAGGGGAAAAGGTAAGGTTATTTTTATAAATTCCTTTAAAGAAAATTGTTTTAAAGTTATGTTTCCTGGAATAAATAAATTTTATAAGAAAAATAGATAAAAAATATTATAAAATGTAATATTTTAGACTATTTTTTATTTTTAAAATATTCCTAATATTATTGAAAAACATTTTTAATTACTATATAATTTAAATTAAGGAGTTCACCTAAATATTATAAAAGGGGTGGTAAAGATGATTCAAGTTTTTTGTGATCAGAGAGGATCAGGAAAAACAAAGGCTATGATTAATATGGCTAATGAGGAGGTTAAGTTTAGACAAGGCAATATTGTTTATATCGATGAGGATAATAGTGCTATGTTTCAGCTGAATAGTGAAATAAGGTTGATTGATAGCTCTGAGTTTAAAATTAATAGTTGCGAGAGCTTTTATGGATTTTTGTGCGGCATTTTATCAAAGGATTATGATATTGAAAGCGTATATATTGATGGGCTGTTTGATATTGTAACTAAGAGTGTATGTAATGCGGCACAATTATTTTATGCCCTAGAAGACATTGGAGAACAATATAATGTGAATTTTTTTATAAGTATAAATGAAGAGAAGGATATACCTGAGATTATAAAAAAGTATGTAGCATAAAGATTATTAAAGTTGAAAACAATTTTTAGTTTATATAGATAAAAAATAATTATATATAATAAGTATTAAAGCTATTGATGAGGGGATCTTCAATAGCTTTAATTTTGAAAAAATAACTAATAATTTTTATGTTAAGATTTAAATTATGTAAAACATTGCTTATATGAATATTGATAAAATATAACTTTCAATATATACTAAAAAAAGGAACTAATATTAGGAGGAATGAACATTGAGTAATGTATATGACATATTAAAAGAACGTGGTTATATAAAACAATTAACACATGAAGAAGAAATAAGAGAACTTTTAGGTAAAGAAAAAATTTCTTTTTATATAGGTTTTGATCCTACAGCAGACAGCTTACATGTAGGTCACTTCCTTCAAATGATGGTTATGGCTCATATGCAAAAGGCTGGACATAGACCTATAGCATTAGTAGGTGGAGGAACAGGAATGATAGGGGATCCTACTGGTAAAACAGATATGAGAAAGATGATGACAAAAGAGCAAATAGAGCATAACTGTAACTGTTTTAAAAAGCAATTAGCAAAAATAATAGATTTTTCAGAAGATAAAGCTATTATGGTTAATAATGCAGATTGGCTTTTAAATTTAAATTACATAGAATTCTTAAGGGAAATAGGAGTTCATTTTTCTGTAAATAAAATGTTAACAGCAGAATGTTTTAAGAGTAGATTAGAAAAAGGGTTATCTTTTTTAGAATTTAATTATATGTTAATGCAAGGTTATGATTTCTTAGAATTAAATAGAAAATATAACTGCGTTATGGAATTAGGTGGAGATGACCAATGGTCTAATATATTAGCAGGTGTAGATTTGATAAGAAGAAAAGAAAGCAAATCAGCCTATGGTATGACATTTACTCTTTTAACTAATAGTGAAGGAAAGAAAATGGGTAAAACAGAAAGTGGTGCCCTATGGTTAGATCCAGAAAAAACATCACCATATGAATTCTATCAATATTGGAGAAATGTAGCAGATGCAGATGTAGAAAAATGTTTACGTCTAATAACTTTCTTACCAATGGATGAAGTTAGAAGACTTTCATCATTAGAAGGAGCAGAAATAAATGAAGCTAAAAAGGTTTTAGCTTTTGAAGTTACTAAGCTTATACATGGAGAAGAAGAAGCTCAAAAAGCTAAAATTGCTGCAGAAGCTTTATTCGGTGGAAATGCTAAAGATTTAGGAAATATGCCTACAGCTTATATAGATAAGAATGATTTAAATAATCTATTAGTAGATCTATTAGTTAAGTGTGAAATATTGCCATCTAAGAGTGAAGCCAGGAGACTAATAAAGCAGGGTGGTCTTTATTTAAATGATGAGAAAGTTACAGATATGAATTTAGTAGTAACAGAAGAACATGTGACAGAAGATGGAATAATGATTAGAAGAGGCAAAAAGAATTTTAACAGAATAGTTGTAGAGTAGTGAATAAAAGAGACTATCTTAAAATAGCTTTAATTTTAAAAGCGTAAATATAAATAATATATTCATAAAGCACTTCATTTTGCTAAGCGGTTCTAGATTTGACTCCATTAAAAATCTTTTACCCAGTAGAGGCGCCAGACCTGGCTCCACTACTGGCTCCTCACATCCTGTGAGGAATTACAAAAATTTTTAATTCCGTCAAATTAAGAACTGCTAAAGCTTATTCATATGTTTATTACATATATTATTTATGTTTACTATATTAAAATTAAAGCTATTTTTATTTTGAGATACCCTATTTGTGTTAAATATATATGTAAAGCTTCAGAGTATGTAACAAATATTTCTTAACTATATTTATAGATCTGTTTTCCACATTAATAATGCGTTTTCATTGTTATCTGCGTAATAGCCTTTTCGTATACCGCTATCTTTAAATCCATATTTATAATAAAGATTTTTAGCAGCTGTATTAGATTCCCTAACTTCTAATGTTATACCAGTTAGATTGTGTTCTTTACAAATATCTATTATTTCATTCATTAAAATATTACCTATGCCTAATACTCTATAATTAGGATGAACTGCTATATTAGTTATATGGCATTCATCTATTATAAGCCACATTCCTGCAAAACCTAAAACTTTATTAGTTTCTTTATTTAAAACAACTATGTATTTTGCAAATTTATTTTTCAATTCTGTTTCATAAGAATTCCTACTCCAAGGAACAGAAAAGCTTAAATTATCTATTTCCATTACTCCATCTATATGTTCTAGAGAAAAGGGTAATACAATTATATCTTTTTTATTCATGATCTTTTATTCCTATTTTTTTTTCATATTCTCTTTCAGCTTGGGATTTTCTTATATACAAAGGAGAAAAAGTATATATATCATCTTTATGCCCTTCTTTTAATAAATGTAATCCAAGTTCACCTAAAGATGAAGAGCGAGCTAAATTTAAATGAGTAGGAGCAAATTTTACATTATCCATATTAGATAAAATGGTATCTTTAAATTTAAAAATTCCATCGCCAATGAAGGTTATAGGTTCATTTTTAGATTTTAGTATATCTATTAAGTTTTCTATAGATATTACATTATAGTCCGTTAATCTTCTCAACTTATGGTTTTCAAATTTGTATAAGGATGTATAAACGTTTCCTCTTAAAGCGTCTAATATAGGACAAATAATCCCCTCTGTAAAAGCTAAATTAAAAGCTAGACTATCTAAGGAAGATACAGAAACAAAAGGTTTTTTTGTACCCTGACTTAATCCTTTTACAGTAGCAGTACCTATTCTTAATCCAGTAAAGGAACCAGGTCCTTTAGATATAACAAAGGCATCTATAGAGGATATGTCACAATCTATACTTTTAAGTAAAGTATCTATCATACTTATTAATATGGTAGAGTGTTGTTTTTTATAGTTAAAATTTATTTCACCATATAATTTATCCTCATCTAATACAGAACAACTAGCACATTCTGTAGCAGAATCTATACTTAGTATTTTCATATTTTTAGCTCCTTTATATAATCATATCTATTGCCATAGTAATTTATTGTTATTTTTCTATAGCTTTCTCCCTTTTCAGGTATTTTATTTATTCTTATATCTATGTGTTCATTTGGAATAAGGTCTTCTATATAATCAGACCATTCAATAATGCTTATACCTTCTCCAAATATGTACTCATCAAATCCAATAGCTTCTATTTCATCTGGATCGTTTACTCTATAAACATCAAAATGATATAATTTTAATCTTCCATCGTATTCATTTACTATATTGAAAGTTGGACTAGTTATATTATCTTTAATATTTAATCCTTTAGCTATTCCTTTAGATAAGTGAGTTTTACCTGCACCTAAGTCTCCATTTAGACATAAAATATCACCTGAATTACAATGGCGCCCTATAAAATTACCTATATCAATAGTTTTATTTATAGAGTCAACTATAAATTCCATATAATCACCTCGAATAATGTAGCTATAATATTTAATAGAAAAGTAAAATATTATAACCACTAAATTTTTATATAGTTCATATCTT
The DNA here is from genome assembly GCF_001276985.1 of Clostridium botulinum. Lineage (GTDB taxonomy): Bacteria > Bacillota > Clostridia > Clostridiales > Clostridiaceae > Clostridium_F > Clostridium_F botulinum. The sequence continues at coordinate 75,052 of NZ_LHUL01000011.1, read as the reverse complement.
AATTTATCCTACCTCAAAATATTTATAGCACAAAGATAGACGAAAAACAACTTTAGTTCTTTTGTGTTATAGCTTTTTTTAAGTAATATACAGCTTTATCACATAGTAGGCCCTCTGATACCATTTTATCTAATATAGAAAAAGCTCTATTAAAATCCATTCCTTCTCTATAAGGCCTATCTTCTATTAGAGCTTGATATATGTCACAAACTGCTATAACTCTATCTTCTTCACATAAGTCCTTTGATTTTAATCCCCTAGGATAGCCTTTACCATTTAATTTTTCATGATGATTGCATGCCCAAAATCCGATATCACCAATTTCACCGAATCTATTTAATATTATGTTAGTATAGTAAGGATGAGATTTTATAATTGAAAATTCATCTTTATTTAAAGAGCCATTTTTATCTAAGATTTCTTTTGGTATAGCTAATTTCCCTATATCATGAAGAAGACCAGCTATTTTAAGCTTTATGCATTTTGTTTCATCATATCCTATGGTTTTTCCGACCTTATAACAGAGTTCTGCAATCTCCCTAGAATGTTCAGCAGTAAAAGCACTTTTATTATCTATTATTTCTGAAAATATATAAGCTATATCCATGAATTTATATAGATCTAATTCATAATCGTATATAGGACTAACTTTGTCTAAAACATATTTTAAATAGCTGGTATTTTCTAAATCTAACCAAAACATGTCTGTAGAAGATACTTCTAAAAAAGCGTCTACAACTTCAGGACAAAAGATCTTATTTTTATTTTTTTTAATCCAACTCGTTATATGTGTTTTTTGTGAGTAGGAAGGTATATCATCGCTATATAGAAGATCTGTTAGATCTGCTAATCTTATTATTTGACTTTGAACAGGAATATGATCTTTTTTAATTTTTAGAGCACCACTTCCATCCCAATTTTCATGATGATATAGTATAAAGTTAGATATATTATTAAAAATAGGGAAGGATTTAGTTATTTCCGAACCAGTAAGGCAATGTCCTAAAATAAATTCATTACTAGAATGACTTTTAGAGAGAAAGTTTGTAGCACCTATATCATGGAGCAGGGAAGAAACATATAGTTCTTCTAAATGAGTACCACTTATATTTAGAGCTTTAGCTAGACATAAAGATATATAGCATGTCCTTTGAGTAATCGATATTAGTAACATCTTCTATTATACTATTGGTTCCTATGGAACTCATCTCAGCTAGGTCTAAGGCTATAGAGATAGATCTTAAAACTTTATCCATGCTTATATACATAATAAAACCTCTCAATACTAAATTTTCCTTATTATTTTAACATAGCTACATCAAATAATAAATATAATTCCCTTAATGAGCTAAAGTGAATAAAATAGTATATAAAATTTGCAATAAAAAAATCTATTATGTAAAATATAATATAATGTTATTAGATGATACATATATTTCAATGTATATGTTACAGGGGTGTATTTATGAAAAAAGCTATTATTTTTATAATTGGATTTATGGTATGTATAAATTTGTTTGGATGTTCAAAACCAAATACTAGTGATAATGAGGAAGAGAATATAAAAAAAGAAGTTTATTTAGATATAGTTACTACAGATAAAAATTTATATAACATAATAAAGGAAATAGTAAAAGATAAGCACTATGTAGAATATATATTTAAAAATAGAGAAGAATTAATAAATTATAAGATAAAAGAAGATACATTAGAGAATATGAGTAATAAGGATCTGTTTTTTTATGTAGGAGCTGGTTTTGAACCTTGGATTGATGATTTCTTATCAAAATTGGATAAAAACAAAGTAGGTGTTGTTAATGTGTCCAGAGGATCTAAGTTAATACCCTACGAAAAAGAAGTAAAGTTTGAAAATAAAGTATTAAAAGATAATCCTTATTATTTTTTGAATTTGAATAATTATAAAATAGTTTTATCTAATACAAAAAATGCTATACAGGATAAGGATCCTAGTAATAGAGATTTTTATGAAAAAAATTTTTCAAATATGTTAAAAAGAATTGAAGGTTATGAAGAGGAGTTTAGTAAAATATCAGATAAAACTAGTGAGTTTGTATTTATAGTTGATGAAGATAAATTAGATTATTTTATAAAATATTTAAATTTAAATATTTTAAAAATTAAAAGAGATGAAAAAGATAAAATAACTAATGAAAAAGAAGTAGAAGATATATGTAAAAAGAATAAAGAAAAATGTATACTTTTATCCAGTAGCAATGATATATTAAAAAATAATGAAAAGTTATTGGACAAATACAAGGTAAAACCTCTACTACTGAAAATTTATGACAATGATATTTTATATGAGGATATGATACAGTATAACATATCACTACTAAAAAGTAATTTTAAATAAAAGGTGGTGTTTGTATTGAAAAAAATATACTCCTACATAATAGGTGTACTATTACTTGTATTACTTATTCCTATGGGGAATGTTAAAGCAAATGGTACATATATGATTATAGAAGGGGTAGTTAAGTTTAATAAAAATATATATATTAAGCAAGATAAAGTAGAAAATGCTGATGTTATAAGTATAGGAGCAGATATATATGTAAATGGAACTGTAAATGGAGATGTAACTTCTATAGGTGGAAATGTATATATAAATGGTAAAGTTGCAGGGGATGCAGCAGCTATAGGTGGAAGAGTTACAAAAGGATCAAAAGGAATTGTAACAGGAACTATAAAAGAAAGATTGAAAAAAAGCAAGATGCCTTTTATAAATAGTAATAGAAATATAAAAAGCACTAAATTTGATTATAGTAGAGTAATATCAACTATATTATTGTTTATATTGTGCATTATAGCATATAACTTGATGCCATATAACGAAATGAGAATGGCATCTGCTATAGATAAGGAATTTGGGAAAAGTTTGATCTATGGATATGGTACTATAATATTGATTTTTATGCTGTTGATTACTTTATTATTTAGTATAGTAGGCATTATATTGATTCCAATAGTAGCAATAGTGTTCTTAATAACTTTTCTTATGGGATTCACATCAATGTGTTTATATGTAGGGAAAAGATTCTTAAAATCAAAAGTGTCTCCTATGACTTCTATATTAATTGGTGTAGCTTTTTATGAAGTAATAAGAAGTGTGGTCTTTTTAGGTTTGGGTCATGCTATTATTATATTGTTTATATTTCCATTAAGTATTGGTATACCTATAAGAAGTAAGTTCGGCAGTTTTAAAACCTGGAAAAGGATGGATACCAATGATGATTGGAATGATTTTTGGCAACATTAGAATTGAGTTAAAGTTATATTATTTAAAACTAATAAAATAACTAGTTTGAGAGGGGAAGATTTATGTTCTTCTTTGGTATATTCGGTATAAATACAAAACAAGAAGAAGTGGAGGATTTTGAAAATTTGGTTTGCAAAAAATGTGATATTTTAAGTAGATACACTGTTATAAAAACCTATAATGTTTTTCATTTTTTCTTTATACCACTTATTAAGTGGGGAGAAAAGTATTATTTAAAATCTAGATGTTGTAATACTATATATGCCATATCAAAGGAAAATTTAGATAGAGTTAGAGAGGATAGAACTCTTAATAATATTGATTTAGAGGAAATATATAGTGAAAATCCAAGTGCTAATAATAGTAAAATAATTTGTAATAGTTGTGGAAAAGAAATAGATAGTTCTTTTAAATATTGCCCACATTGTGGAAAAAGAATATATTTTTAATAAAAATGTATTGCAATAATATAAAAACTATAGTATAATAGTTTTTGTCTTAGGGGTATAGCTCAATTGGTAGAGTAGCGGTCTCCAAAACCGTTGGTTCCGGGTTCAAGTCCTCGTGCCCCTGCCATTAAGAAGGCCAGTAATCGTAAAGATTACTGGCTTTTTCATGTGCATAATTTAAATTTGTAGTTTTTAAGCCTTTAATCGTCTTTCAAAACATAGGCTTAATAATTAAAATATTTATAAATAAGTTTTTATAGAAAATAGCAGTTCTACTTTAATTTTATTTTCTTTGATATATATGATAAAATTATATAGGAATTAAATCTAAATTTATATTAATAGCATTGTGCTGGAGGGTCTAATAATGAAGGAAATAGATTTAGTAATTATAGGCGGAGGACCAGCAGGAATGGCTGCTGCAATTTCAGCTAAGAATAAAGGTATTGATGATATTTTAATATTAGAAAGAGAAGATTCTTTAGGTGGTATACTTAACCAATGCATCCATACAGGCTTTGGATTGCATGTATTTAAAGAAAATTTATCTGGTCCAGAATATGTCCAAAGATTGATAAATGAAATAAATAGATTAGAGATAGAATATAAAACAGATACAATGGTTTTATCTATAGATAAGGATAAGATTATCAAAGCAGTTAGTCCTGAAGATGGAATGTTTGGTATAAAAGCTAAAGCTATTATACTAGCTTCAGGATGTAGAGAAAGACCTAAAGGAGCAATAAATATACCAGGAAGTAAGTGCGCAGGTATATATACAGCAGGTTCGATACAGAAGTTTATAAATATAGAAGGGTATATGCCTGGCAAAGAGGTAGTTATATTAGGTTCTGGGGATGTAGCTTTAGTAATGGCTAGAAGAATGGCTTTAGAAGGAGCAAATATAAAAGCTGTAGTTGAAATTATGCCTTATTGCTATGGAACAGAAAATAATGTGGTGAATTGTTTAGATGAATTTGATATACCACTCAAGTTAGGCCATACTGTTGTAAATATAAAAGGAAAAGATAGAGTTGAGGGAGTTACCATAGCAAGAGTAGATGAAGATAGAATTCCTATACCAGGTACGGAAATGTATATACCTTGTGATACTCTAGTATTATCTGTAGAACTTAGGGGAGATAGTGAAATTATAAGAAAAACAGGCATAGAATTAAATAAATCTACCTGGGGACCTAAGGTGGGAGAAAATTTTCAAACCATGGTAGAAGGCATATTTGCTTGTGGTAATGTTCTACATGTATATGATACTGCAGATAATGTGACAAAAGAGGGGTATAGCGTAGGAGAAAATGCTTCTCAATATATTAAAGGGAAAAGCTTTTTAGAAGGTGAAAGAGTAGGATTATGGGCAGATAAAGGTATAAGATATTTGTTACCTAATTTTATAAATTTACATAATTTAAAAGAAGATGTACAGTTAAAATTAAAATTTGATAAATTATATGAGAATCAGAATATTTATATTTATTTTGATAAAGCTAAAGAAAAATTAAGTTCGAATGAAAATATAAAACCTGGAGATATTATTAACATAAAAATATCTAAAAATAAATTATTAAGCTATAAAGATTTAAAAAAGATAATTATAGGGATAAAATAAAAAGATGAGCTAAAATAGCCTTAATTTTAAAACCGTAAATATAAATAATACATTCATAAAGCAATTCATTTTGCTAAGAAGTTCTAAATTTGACTCTATTAAAAATTTTTTACCCAGTAGAGGCGCCTTCCTTGGCTTCACTACTGGCTCCTCACGTCCTGTGAGGAATTACAAAAATTTTTAATTACGTCAAATTAAGAACTACTAAAGCTCATGTATATGTTTATTACATGTATTATTTATATTTATTATATTAAAATTAAGGCTATTTTTATTTTGAGATAGCCTCTTTTTATGTAGCGTATTAAAATTTATATTTTCTTAATAGGATTATATAAAGGAATCTGTTTTTAGACAAATCTGACTACATAGCCTGTTAAAATAATTTTGTTAGACATTTTTTACATATTATTACCGTTTGTTTATTTGCTGTTACAATATCATTTTTATTTATAGATTTACCACATATTTCACATACCATTTTATCTTTTGCTACTAACATAGATTTATCTTTATTTTTATTAAATTTAACCTTTTTATTTGGAGGCGGAGAATAATTTATTGGCTTATCTGTATTTTCTTTCTTTATAATAGTATAGTCCATTTTAAAAATACTTTCTGCAAATAATTCTAATTCAAACCGTGGAAATTCTTTATCATAAAATTCTTCGATTATTAATCTTCTTATCTGAGCATCATTTATTATAATACCGCTTTTTTCTATTCCATCAAATATGCTTTTAGTTATATTATTTGTATCAGGATGTCTTTTTTCGCTTTTATAATAGACTTTTAATACTGCAATTAATGATTCTCCCAATACTGTGTTAGGATTTTGAAGTCTTGCCTCATAAGCTATTTTTTCTTCATATACTGCATATCTATCGTGATATTTGCCTGAATTTAAGGGCATTATAGCTCGTCCTTGCAAATTAAATAACTTAAAATTAGATTTAGATATAGGTGATCCTTCAACTATTACTTTAGCGTAATTTTTCATATTTAAGCTCCTTTTACTATTCTGTATTTCATTATATCATATTCGATTAAAAATTTAGACTTAATAAATTGGATTTTATTTGAACTGTAACTTATTAATTTTTTATGTCAAAACTATATTTGAATATATAAATTCAATAAAGTATAATGTAATTTAGATTTATAAAAGAATAATAAATTACATAGTTAATATATATTTAATTACATAAAAAGGAGTAGGAAATATGAAAGAAAGCATAAATATTTTAGCTATAGAAAGTAGCTGTGATGAAATTTCAGCGGCAGTAGTTGTTAATGGTAGAGAAGTTTTATCTAATATAATAGCATCACAAATAAGCACCCATGAAAAATTTGGAGGTGTAGTGCCAGAAGTTGCTTCAAGAAAGCATATAGAGGTTATAAGTGCAGTAGTACAAGAAGCTTTAGATGAAGCAAATTTTACTTTAGATGATATAGATGCTATAGGTGTAACCTATGGACCAGGGTTAGTAGGAGCTCTACTTGTGGGATTACAATATGCGAAAGGGCTAGCCTTTGCAACAGGGAAGCCTCTTATAGGAGTAAATCATATAGAAGGTCATATAAGTGCAAATTTTATAGAATATAAAGACTTAAAGCCACCTTTTATGTGTTTAGTAGTATCAGGAGGACATACTTTTATAGTTTATATGAAAGATTATGGTGAATTTGAAGTGTTAGGTGAAACTAGGGATGATGCAGCGGGAGAAGCTTTTGATAAAGTGGCCAGGGCCATAGGGTTAGGCTATCCTGGAGGACCTAAAATAGATAAAATATCAAAGGAAGGAAACGAAGAGGCTATAAAATTTCCAAGAGCAAATTTTCATAATGATACTTTAGATTTTTCCTTTAGCGGAATAAAATCAGCAGTATTAAACTATTTAAATAAGAAGGAAATGAAGGGAGAAGAAATAAATAAAGCAGATGTGGCAGCATCTTTTCAAAAGTCTGTGGTAGATGTTCTTGTAGACAATACTATAAAGGCTTGTATGAGTAAAAAAGTAGATAAAATAGCAGTAGCAGGAGGAGTAGCATCTAATTCCTGCCTAAGAGAGACTTTAGTAAGAGAGTGTAAGAAAAAAGGAATAGAAGTGTTAATACCACCTTTTATATTGTGTACAGATAATGCAGCTATGATAGGAAGCGCAGCTTATTTTGAGTATATTAAGGGAAGAAGGACTTCTTTAGATATAAATGCTGTACCAAATTTGAAACTTGGAGAAAGATAGAAACTATTAAACTTTCAATATAAGTAAGATTTTATATAATAATAAAGACTTTCTTTTATAAATAAATGATAGAATAAAATAAAAATCTACTATTATTTATTTATAAGGAAGTCTTTTTTTAGATATATTGGATTTAAAATATTAATATTATAATACTACTTATATTAAAAAATGATTAATAAAAAGTTAAAAAAAATGAAAAAATACTACTATAACATTGAATAATATAATAAATTATTATATTATTATATTAGGTTTATGTTAATATGATAGTAAATTTTTAAATATCTTAACATTTTTATAAAGTGTAATAACCTAAAATATTAAATGAAAGAAAAATAAAAAAAATATGCAATTGAAAAAATTTTATAAATTATATATAATGTAAAGGTATATCTATAATTTAGAAAGTAATGCAGTTAAAAATAAGGCACAATATCTACAAAAAGGGGGATAATAATGAACAAGTTTAAAAGAGTATTAGTGGCAAATAGAGGTGAAATCGCAATAAGAGTGTTTAGAGCATGTCATGAATTAGGCATTAGAACTGTTGCGATATATTCAGAAGAAGATAAATTCTCACTATTTAGAACCAAGGCAGATGAAGCATATCTTATAGGAAAAAATAAAGGTCCTATAGATGCTTATTTGAATATCGAGGAAATAATACAATTGGCTTTAAAAAAAGGGGTAGATGCGATACATCCAGGTTATGGCTTCTTGGCAGAGAATTCTGAATTTGCAAGAAAATGTAGAGAAGCAGGGATAGAGTTTATAGGGCCTACAGCGGAAATGATGGAAAAGCTAGGAGATAAAATAAAGTCTAAAATAGTTGCAGAAAAAGCAGGGGTACCTACTATACCTGGAGTTCAAAAACCAATTAAATCAGAGAAAGAAGCTTTAGAATTTGCAAGATACTGTGGATATCCAATAATGCTCAAGGCAGCTGCTGGTGGTGGCGGTAGAGGGATGAGAATAGTTAGAACAGAAGAAGAATTAATATCTTCCTTTAAAAGTGCAAAAAATGAAGCTAAAAAGGCTTTTGGTATAGATGATATATTTATAGAAAAATATTTAGAAAATCCTAAACATATAGAAGTTCAAATATTAGGAGATAAGCATGGAAATATAGTGCATCTATATGAAAGGGACTGTTCTATACAAAGAAGACATCAAAAGGTTATAGAATTTACACCAGCTTTTGCCCTACCAAAGAAAAAGAGAGAAGAAATATGTAATGATGCTTTAAAAATAGCTAAAACTGTAGGGTATAGAAGTGCAGGTACATTAGAATTTTTAGTAGATACTACAGGAAATCACTATTTTATAGAAATGAATCCAAGAATACAGGTAGAACATACTGTTACAGAAATGATTACAGGAATTGATATTGTTCAAAGTCAAATTTTAATAGCAGAGGGATACAAATTAGATTCAGAAGAAGTAGGCATAAAATCTCAAGAATCCATACAAACAAGAGGATATGCTATTCAGTGTAGGGTAACTACAGAAGATCCATCTAATAATTTTGCACCAGATACAGGGAAAATAGAAGATTATAGAACAGGTTCAGGATTTGGTATTAGATTAGATGGTGGGAATGGTTTTACAGGTTCTGTTATAAGCCCATATTATGATAGTTTATTAGTTAAAACTACATCCTGGTCTAGAACATTTAACGATGCTATAAGAAAGTCCATAAGAGCTATAAAAGAATTTAAAATAGATGGTGTTAAAACTAACATAGGATTTTTAATAAATGTTTTAAATCATGAACAATTTAGAAAAGGACAATGTGATACTAATTTTATAGAAAAGAATCCAGAATTATTTGATATAACATCAAAAACCGATGATGAAGTTAGAATATTAAAATTCATAGGTGAAAAGGTAGTAAATGAAACCCATGGTATAAAGAAAGATTTTGATGTGCCTACAATACCAATAGTAGATGAAGGATTAAGTTTAAAAGGAACTAAACAAATATTAGACGAAAAAGGTCCAGAGGGGTTAGTGAGTTGGATAAAAACTCAAAATAAGCTTCTTTTGACAGACACAACTATGAGAGATGCTCATCAATCTCTTATGGCCACAAGAATGAGAAGTGTAGATATGTTTAAAATAGCTAAGGCTCAATCAGTGCTTGGAAAAGATTTATTTTCCATGGAAATGTGGGGAGGAGCAACCTTTGATGTAGCTTATAGATTTTTAAAAGAATCTCCTTGGACTAGACTGGAAGAGCTAAGAAAATCTATACCGAATGTATTGTTTCAAATGCTAATAAGAGGGGCTAACGCGGTTGGCTATAAAAATTATCCAGACAATGTTATAAGAAAATTTATAAAGCAGTCTGCAGATTCAGGTATAGATGTATTTAGAATATTTGATTCCTTAAACTGGTTAAAGGGAATGGAAGTAGCCACAGATGAGGTTTTAAAACAAAATAAAGTAGCAGAAACTTGTATGTGTTATACAGGAGATATATTAGAAGAATATAGAGATAAATATAGCTTGCAATATTATGTGGATTTAGCAAAAGATATAGAAAAAACAGGAGCACATATACTTGGAATAAAAGATATGTCAGCTTTATTAAAACCATATGCTGCAGTTAAGCTTATAAAGGCATTAAAAAATGAAATATCTATCCCAATACATCTTCATACTCATGATACTACAGGTAATGGTGTGGCTACAGTACTTATGGCAGCCCATGCAGGAGTTGATATTGTAGATACTGCGTTTAATAGTATGTCAGGCCTTACAAGTCAACCAGCCTTAAATTCCATAGTAGCAGCATTAGAAAACACAGATAGGGAAACAGGACTAGATTTAACAGATATGCAGAAATTATCAGACTATTGGAGTGCTGTAAGACCGGTATATAGTCAATTCGAGTCAGGATTAAAATCAGGTTCTGCAGAAATATATAAATACGAAATACCTGGAGGACAATATTCTAATTTAAAACCACAGGTAGAAAGCTTTGGATTAGGTCATAAATTTGAAGAAGTAAAAGAAATGTATAAAAAAGTTAATGAAATGCTTGGTGATATTATAAAGGTTACTCCATCTTCAAAGGTGGTTGGAGACTTGGCTATCTTTATGGTAAAAAATGATCTAACACCTGAAAATATATATGAAAAAGCTGAAAAAATGGCTTTCCCAGATTCAGCTGTATCATATTTTAAAGGAATGATGGGTCAACCAATGGGTGGTTTCCCAGAAAAATTGCAGAAGTTAGTTTTAAAAGGGGAAGACCCTATAACTTGTAGACCAGGAGAGATGTTGCCTCCAGAAGATTTTGAAAAAATAAGAGAACATTTAAAGGAAAAGCATGATTTAGATGCAACAGAAAATGATATTATAAGTTATGCATTATATCCAGAGGTTTTTGATAAGTATTTAGACTTTTTAAAGGAATACGGGGATTTAAGTCATATGGGTAGTGATGTATTCTTCCATGGATTATATGAAGGAGAAACAGCTGAAATAGAGCTACAAGAAGGAAAAACATTTATAGTTCAATTATCTGAAATAGGAAAAGTAGATTCAGAGGGGAATAGAGCAGTAGTTTTTGAAATAAATGGGAATAGAAGAGAAATAAGAATAAAAGATAAATCTAGTTTAATGGCGCAAAATATAACTTCTAATAGCACAAAGATGGCAGATCCTGCAAATAAAAAACATATAGGATCTAGTATACCAGGTACAGTAATAAAAGTTTTAGTAAATAAGGGAGATGAAATAAAAGAAGGAGATAGCTTGATTGTAATAGAAGCTATGAAAATGGAAACTAATATAGTGGCTAGTTTGTCAGGGGTAGTAGGAAGTTTGTTAGTAAAAGAAGGAGATCAAGTTAAGTCAGGGCAACTACTTTTAGAATTAGAATAATTAGATAAATAAAAAAAAAGCACTGCTTGGGGAAGCGGTGCTTTTTACTATGGGAAGTTTATAATGGGTTTTACTAGTTTTATTCATCTATCTTATAAACTTATTATACAACAAAAAATACACTATGTCAAAACATTAACAATAAAAATTTAAAGAAAATTAAATGCAAGATTTTAAAATTGGTATATTCATGATGATTATTAAATAAAATTATGAAATTATAACTTAAAAATGTAAATGATTTGAATATATTTGTTAAACATATAATTATCTCAGAAGAACTTTAATGAAATATATACCATAAGAAATATATGGTATAATTAATATCACTATATAAAATAATAGGCATAGATAGTAAATTTAGAAAGGAGAAAAATGCTATGAATTTAAAACTAGAAGAAGTTTATAATGGGTTTAAATTAATAAATGAAGAAGAAATAAAAGAGATTAATTCTTTAGCCCAAGTATTTTTACATGAAAAAAGTGGAGCTAAATTACTTTTTATAAAAAATGATGATGATAATAAGATCTTTTCTATAAGCTTTAGAACTCCTCCGAAGGATAGTACAGGTGTAGCTCATATATTAGAACATTCTGTTTTATGTGGATCAAGGAAATTCCCAGTGAAGGAACCCTTTGTAGAATTAATAAAAGGTTCTTTAAACACATTCCTAAATGCTATGACTTTCCCAGATAAAACCATGTATCCTGTGGGAAGCACAAATGATAAAGACTTTACAAATTTAATGGATGTATACTTAGATGCAGTATTATATCCTAATATATATAAATATCCAGAAATAATGATGCAGGAAGGTTGGCATTATGAGATAGAAAATAAGAATGATGATATAACTTATAAGGGTGTTGTATATAATGAAATGAAGGGAGCTTTTTCTTCACCAGAATCTATACTATTTAGAAAAATACAAGAGTCTTTATTGCCAGATACTGTATATGGGGTAGAATCCGGTGGAGACCCTGATTATATACCAGATCTTACACAGGAAGATTTTAAAGAATTCCATAAAAAATACTATCATCCATCTAATAGTTATATATACTTATATGGAGATTTAGATATATTAGAAAAATTAAAATTTATAGACGAAAATTATCTGAAAGATTTTGATAAACAAGAAGTAGATTCAAAAATAAAACCTCAAGAAACATTTAAAGATCCTAAATATATGGAAATTAAATATCCTATATCTAAAGAAGAAAAAAGTGAAGATAAAACTTATTTAAGTTTAAATTTTTCAGTAGGTAAATCTATAGATAAAGAATTATATTTAGCTTTTGAGATTTTAGAAGACATACTTCTTGAAACACCATCATCGCCACTAAAAAAGGCTTTATTAGATGCAGGATTAGGTAAGGATGTATTTGGAGTTTATGATAATAGTATACTTCAATCTACAATTAGCATAATAGTTAAAAATTCTAATGCTGATAAGGTAGAAGAATTTAAATCTGTAGTATTTAATACACTTCAAAATCTAGTAAAAGAAGGCATAGATAAAAAGCTAATAGAATCATCAATAAATATAAAGGAGTTTAGTCTAAGAGAAGCAGATTATCAAGGATATCCAAAAGGTTTAATATATAATATAAAATCTATGGAAAGTTGGCTTTATGATGAAGAGCCTACAGTGCATTTAAAATATGAAGATGTACTACAAAAAGTAAAATCTGCGTTAAACTCTAATTATTTTGAGGACTTAATTCAAAGATATATTTTAGATAACAATCATTATTCAGTACTTTTAGTAAAACCAGAAAAAGGGCTTGAGGAAAGTAGAATAGAAAACATAAGAAAAAAATTAAAAGACTATAAAGAAAGCTTAACAGAAGAAGAACTAGAATTATTAATAAAACAAACTAAAAAGTTAAAAGAAAGACAAAATCAAAAGGATTCTATGGAAAACTTAAGTAAGATTCCATTGCTCTCTATAGAAGATATAAATAAACAAGCAGAAAGACTTCCTTTAGAAGAAAAAAATATTTTAGGTATTAAAACTTTATACCATAATGTATTTACTAATAAAATTTCATATTTAAATTTATATTTTAATACAAGAGCAGTAGAAAAAGAAAAAATACCTTATATAGGATTATTATCAGCTGTTCTCGGCAAAGTAAGTACAGAAAATTATAATTATCAAGATTTATCTAATGAAGTTAATATAAGTACAGGCGGGATTAGATATAATGCAGAAATCTTTAGTCAAAAAGAAAGCCATGAAGATTATAAGGCTATGTTTACTATAAAATCTAAATGTCTAACTAGTAATGTTAAAGAACTTATGAAATTATTATCAGAAATATTAACTAACTCTAAATTTCATGAAAAGAATAGATTAAGAGAAATAATACAAGAATTAAAATCAAGATTAGAGATGATAATGTTTGATAAAGGGCATACTGTAGCAGTTAAAAGGTTATTCTCATATTTCTCATCCTATGGTAAGTATGATGAACTTTTATCAGGAGTAGAATTCTATAAATTTATTGTAGACATAGAAAAAAATTTTGAAGATAGATTTGAAGATGTAAGTAAAAATTTACAAAATGTATTCAATAAAATATTTAATTCTACAAACTTATTAGTAAGTGTTACTGGAGAAAAGGAAGAATTTAGTGAAGTAAATAAAGAATTTAAAATATTATATGATAGTTTAAAAGAAGAAAAATTACAATATAATAATTATGAATTTGATTTTGATAATAGCAATGAAGCTTTTTCAACATCTTCTAAAGTTCAGTATGTAGCTAAGGGATATAATTACCTAAAACTAGGATATAAATATAGTGGAAGTATGCAAGTCCTAAGAACTATAGTAAATTATGATTATTTATGGAATAAAATTAGAGTTCAGGGTGGAGCTTATGGTGCTTCTGCATCTTTTATAAAGAACGGTAATATGTTCTTTGCATCTTATAGAGACCCTAATTTAATAAAAACTATAGAAGCTTATGATGAAGCATTTAAATATGTTTCTCAGTTTAATCCAGAAGATAGAGAAATGACAAAGTATATTATAGGAACTATTTCTGATTTAGATACTCCTTTAACGCCTTCTGCAAAAGGAGTAAGAGCCACTGAAAATTATTTGAGAAAAATATCCTATGAGGATAGGCAAAGGGAAAGAGAAGATATATTATCAACTAATAAAGAGACTATAAAAGCTTTTAGTGATGTTATTAAAGATCTAATGAAAGAAAATTATATATGTGTTATTGGAAACGAAGATAAAATAAAAGAAAACAAGGATAAATTCAACAACATAATAAATTTATTTGAATAATAAAAAAGAATGTCTCAAAATTAAACTTATTTTGAGACATTCTTTTTATACTATTCTGCTATGCTTATATTACTCTTTCTAGAAGCTGTTTTCTTTAAGAATAGTGCTAGGACAGCTAAAGCTACTACGATACCCATAGGATATCCAATTGATGGATTAAGTTTAAATCCTTCTGGAGCTACAAGTATATAAGTTATAGAAACTGCAGTCATGAATACGGCTGGTATAGTAGCCATCCAATGAGATTTATTTATTTTGTGTAAATAAGCAGCTGCAGTCCATAAAACTATCATAGCTAAAGTTTGATTTGACCAAGCAAAGTATCTCCAAACAATATCAAAATTTATTTTTGTTAATACAAAACCTATAACGAATAGAGGTATACTTATTGCTAATCTATTTTTTATAGGTCCTTGTTCATAGTTTAAGAAGTCAGCTACTATAAGCCTAGAACTTCTAAAAGCTGTATCACCAGAAGTTATTGGACAGGCAACAACTCCAAGTATAGCTAAGGCTCCACCTATTTTCCCAAGTAATGAATTTGAAATAGTGTTTACCACCCAAGCTTGTCCTCCATGAGCAGTCATTTGCTTACCAAGTTCTCCAGTGCTTCCAAAGAAAGTCATTGCAGCAGCAGCCCAGATTAAAGCGAGTATTCCCTCAGCTATCATTGCTCCATAAAATATTTGTCTTCCTTGCTTTTCATTTGTTATACATCTAGCCATTAATGGAGACTGAGTTGAGTGAAAACCAGATATAGCTCCACAGGCAATGGTTACAAACATTAAAGGCCACATTGGAAGCTTGTTAGGATGTAGGTTTGATAAAGTTACTTCTGGTATATGATATCCTTGAACTATTAAACCAGTAGCAACGCCTATGGCCATTATAAGTAAGCACAAACCAAATATAGGGTATATTTTTCCTATAATTTTATCTACAGGAAGCATAGTTGCAAGAATATAGTAAATAAATATTACATATATCCATATAACTTTATTATAGCCAGTTAAGGTATTCAAAAGACCAGCAGGGCCTATTATGAATACAACGCCAGTAAGAATTAAAAGTATTACTGAAAAACCTCTCATAAATTGCTTGAAACCAGGTCCAAGATATTTACCAACTACCTCTGGTATACTTGCACCATCATGTCGTACAGACAACATACCTGAAAAATAATCATGTACTCCACCTGCAAAAATAGAACCAAAAACAATCCATAAAAATGCGGCAGGTCCCCAAAGTGCACCAGCTATTGCTCCAAAGATTGGTCCTAAGCCTGCAATGTTTAAAAATTGAATCATAAAAATTTTCCAAGCTGGCATTGGAACAAAGTCAACTCCATCTTCTAATCTAATTGCTGGAGTTTCTTTTGTTTCGTCTGCTCCAAACATTTTTTCTACTATTTTACCATAAATTAGATAACCAACAATAAGTGCTATTAATGAAAGAAAAAATGATATCATAAAATTACCTCCTACTAAATTTAATCGATTACAATATTGCATTATAAATTACATCTAAATCATAATATATTATTAAATTTTTATTAATAATATTTTTATAAAAGGCCATAAAAACACATTGAATTGTAAAAAAAATTACCTGTTTAGCAAATTACCATAGAAAAAATATTTATTTATTGTATAATTTATTAAAGAATATTTAATAAATTATTTATAATAATGTAATTTAACAGGAGAAATTTATGATATATATACAATTATTAGAAAGTATGTCTTTAATTGGTATAGCGGCTTATTTATATAGTCAAACTAAAACTTTTAATAAATTTATTAAAAACAAATCTGATTATAAATATAAGTTAATAATTATAACTTTTTTTAGTGTGTTATCTATATTAGGAACTTATACTGGAGTTAATATAGAACCTTATGCATTAGCTAACGCAAGACCTATAGGGGCTATAGTAGCTGGGTATATAGGGGGACCATTAGTAGGAATTATGGTTGGAATCATAGGGGGAACTCATAGGTATTTTTTAGGTGGGTTTACAGCTCTTTCTTGCGCTATATCTACCATATTAGAAGGTATAGTAGGAGGCATAGCTAATGTAATTACAAAGGATGAAGGCTTAGATGTTTCAACGGGTGTTACAGCAGCAATAATAGCAGAAGTATTACAGATGATAATAATTTTATTAATAGCAAAACCTTATGAGGCTGCTTTGGAATTAGAAAGGGTTATAGCATTACCAATGATAATAACAAATTCTATTGGAGTGGGTATATTTATAAATATTATAAATAATACTCAAGAACATTATAAAAAAATTGGCGCTATACAATCTCAAAAAGCTCTTAATATAGCCAAAAAAACTTCTATTTACTTAAGAAGTGGATTTAATCAAGAAATTTTAGATAAAGTATGTTCAATAATATATGAATCAATAAATTTAAAAAGTATATTTATTGCTGAAAATGGGGGAATATTTTCTTATAATGGAGAAGAATTAAATAAGGAAAAATTAAAATATAGAGTAAAGGAATATTTTGATTTCAAAGATTATAAGTTAATAAAATTTGAAGATAATAATAAACAAAAATTATTCTATTGTATACCGATATATACAGATAAGGATAAGTTTAAGTTTGTAATAGGAATACAAGTTAAGTCCTATAAAAGTATAGATAAATATTTTAGTGATTTTGCTAAAGAATTAAGTGCTCTTTTGGCTACTCAAATAGAATTATATGAATTAGATCAATTAGCTCAAGAAGTTTCAAAGGCAGAATTAAAAATGTTAAGAAATCAAATACATCCACATTTTTTATTTAATACACTAAATACCATAGCATCTTTTTGTAGAACTGATCCTATAAAAGCCAGGGAGCTTATATTGAACCTTTCAAATTATTTTAGACAAACCCTAAAAAGACAAGATGAAAAAATTATATTGAAAGATGAAATAGAGTTTTTAGAGTCTTATTTAGCTATAGAAAAGGCTAGATTTGGAGAAAGGCTGAATATAGATATTAATATACCAGAAGAGCTTTTAGATGCTAAAGTTCCAATATTTGTACTTCAACCTATAATAGAAAATTCTATGAAACATGGTATACTAATAAAACCACAGGGGGGAGAAGTAATAATTACTGCAATAGATGAAAAAGATAAAATTAAATTTGTAATAAAAGATACAGGAGTAGGTATGGATAAAAATACACTTAGCTATGTAGTGGAAAGTTGGCCAGGGATAGGACTTTCAAATGTTAATAAAAGATTAAAATTACTCTATGGGGAAAAAAGTTTCATACGCATAGAAAGTAAACTAAATGAAGGAACAAAAGTTATGTTTTGTATACCTAAGGAGGTGTTTTAGATGAAAGAAATTAGAGCTATTATAATAGAGGATGAGAAGCCAGCTATAGAAGAACTTAAGTATGTTTTATCTAAATATAATTTTTTAAATATAGTAGATGTGGCTATGACTGGAGATGTTGGATATGAATTAGTTAAAAAGATACAACCAGAAGTAGTGTTTATGGATATAAATATGCCTACAGAAAATGGCATAAGTGTATCGAAAAAAATAAAAGAATTTAACAAAGATATAAATATAATATTTATAACAGCATATGAACAATATGCTCTAGAGGCATTTGAAATAGATGCTTTAGACTATATATTAAAACCCTTTGATGATAAGAGAATAGGTGTAACTATAAAAAGATTGCAGGAAAAAATAGATGAAAAATATAAGGAAGAAATTCCAGTTATGATAAGTGATATATTAAATAAATTAGAAAAAGAAGAAAAAACACTTAAAAAGATTCCCTGCGAATATAGAGGTAAAATAATATTAATAGATACAAAAAATATCTACTATTGTTATACAATGGAGGATAAAACTTATGTAAAGACAAATTCAGAAGAATATATAACTCACAATACATTAAAAGAAATAGAAAAAAAGACAGATTTATTTAGGGTTCATAGAAGTTATATAGTAAATATGGACAATATAAAAGAATTGTACTCTTGGTTTAATGGAACATATAAACTAGTTATGAATGATAAAGAACAATCAGAAATCCCTGTTAGTAGAAATAATGTTAAAAAAGTAAAAGAAATATTAGGGATATAGATTAAATATAGCAAAAAGTAGAGCAGATTGCTTATAATTACGAGTAAATAAATTATAATAATGAGATGTATCAAAATAGATCTAATTTTAGTATAGCAAAGATAAAAAATCCATTCATAAACTAATTTATTTTGCTAAGAAGTTCTAAATATGGCTCCATTAAAAATTTTCTACCCAAGAAAGGCACCATCTTTGGGTTCACTCTTATGTCCTAACCTTTTGTGAGGAATTAGGTCAATTTAAATTATGCCAGATTAAAAACTACTAAAGCTTATTCATATGTTTATTACGTGTATTTTTTATCTTTGCGGTGTTAAAACTAAATTTATTTTAAGAAATACTATTCCATAAAGTTTTCCCACTCTGAATAAAGGTCTTCTATTAATTTTTGCTTATTTATTATATCTTTATTTATTTTTTCACTTTTAGTAGAATCTGAATATACTTCTTCAAGACAAAGTTGCTCTTGAAGGGAATTTACTACTTTTTCTAGGTCTGTTATTTCCTTTTCCAAATTTTTCATTTTAAGCTTTTCTTGTTTTAGTTTTTTTTCTTCTTCTTTTTTCTTTTTTCTTTCTTGATGTATTTGAGTTTTAGTTTTTGAATTTTCAGAGGTTATAGCTTCATAGTCAAATCTATTAGGATTAATTTTTTTATGAATATAATAATCATAATTACCTAAATATTCTTTTATACCATCTATATTTAGTTCATAGATTTTTCCTATAACCTTATTTAGAAAATATCTATCGTGAGATATAACTAAAACTGTACCATCGTAATTTAATAAGGAATCTTCTAAAGCTTCACGAGACATTATATCTAAATGGTTAGTAGGCTCATCTAAAAGAAGAAAATTAGATTTAGAAAGCATTAATTTTAATAAATTAACTTTACATTTTTCTCCACCACTAAGTTTAGATATTTCTTTAAATACATCATCTCCAGTAAACAAAAATGCGGCTAAAGCATTTCTAACTTCTGTAGTAGTCATTTCAGGAAACTCATCCCAAACCTCATCTAATACAGTATTACACTCATTTAAGTCAGATTGTTCTTGATCATAATAGCCAATGAATACATTTTTACCTATATATTTTGTTCCAGAGTTGCTTTGAATTTCATCCATTATTATTTTAAATAACGTGGTTTTACCTCTACCATTATCTCCAATTAAAGCGATTTTTTCTCCTCTTTTTATATCCATTTCGACATTTTCAAACAAAGTCATATCTCCATAACTTTTGCTTAGATTTTCTACGTGAAGTATATCATTTCCGCTTTTTATTTGAGTTTCAAAACTTATTTTTACAGGTTTAGGTAATTTATCTGGAGCGTCTATTTTTTCAATTTTATCTAAAGATTTTTGTCTGCTTTCAGCTGCTTTTATGCTTTTTTCTCTATTAAAAGATCTATATTTTTCTATTATTTTCTCTTGTCTTTTAATTTCAGCTTGCTGAAGATTATATGCTTTTAATTTTACTTCATACTCTTTTTTTCTAAGTTCTATAAATTTAGAGTAGTTACCATTATAACAATTTATATGACCGCTTATAAGTTCAAAGGTTTGGTTTGTAATTTCATCTAAAAAATATCTATCATGAGATATAATCAGTACGGTACCTTTATAGGCTTTTAAATATTCTTCTAACCAATTTATAGCTGTTAAGTCTAAATGATTTGTAGGCTCATCTAGAAGCAATATATTTGGGCTTTGAAGTAAGAGCTTACAAAGGGCTACTCTAGTTTTTTGACCACCACTTAATATATTTATTTGTTTATTAAAATCTTCTTCTTCAAAACTTAAACCCCTTAGTACTCGATGAATTTCACCTTTATAAGTATAACCACCTCTATTTATATATAAATCTGTATAGGTAGTATAATCTTTTATGATTTTATCATGATATTCTTTATTGTTTTTATCATAGGGTTCATTCATTAATTTTTCTAATTTATTTAGTTTTTCTTCCATTTTTATAAGATCATGAAAAACATCTAACACTTCTTCATAAATAGTATTATTAGAATCTAAGGAGAGATGTTGAGCAAGATACCCTAAAGATTTAGATTTATCTATAAAAATATCTCCGCTATCCTGCTCTAAAGAAGAAGTAAGAATTTTAAATAAAGTGGATTTACCAGCACCATTGGCACCTATTAAACCAACTTTATCATGTTCATTTATGTTAAATGTTAAATTATCTAAAATCAAATCAACACCATAAGCTTTTGAAATGTTTTTACAACTTAATACAACCATTAATTTCACCATCCTTAACAAGTACTATTTTACTATGTATTGCATTTTTTTTGTAGTATTATATAGGTAGATTTGATTTTTTTACTTCAATAATATAATATATTACTATAGTATCCAGCAATTTTAGTGTATAATATTTAATTATATGATACAATATAGGTAATAATATTAGTAAAAATATGATATTAAGAGGTGTAATATGGATAAGAAAAAAAATATTTCAATGGCAGTTATAAGAAGATTACCTAAATATCATAGATATTTGTATGAATTATTAAAAAATGATGTAGACAGAATATCTTCAAAAGAATTAAGTGAAAAAATAGGATTTACTGCATCTCAAATACGCCAAGATTTGAACTGTTTTGGGGATTTTGGGCAACAAGGATATGGGTATAATGTTAGCGAATTACATCATCAGATAAGTAATATATTAGGGCTAAATAATCCTTACAATATTATAATTATTGGAGCAGGTAACATAGGGCAAGCATTAGCAAATTACACTAGATTTTCAAAATTAGGATTTAATGTAAAAGCTATGTTTGATACAAATCCTAAATTAATAGGATTAAAAATAAGAGAAATAGAAATATTAGATATTGATTATTTATCTAGTTATCTAGAAAAAAACAATATAGATATAGGTATAATATGTGTACCCCATGATAATGCTCAAAAGGTAGCCAATATTCTTGTTAAAAATGATATAAAGGGCATATGGAATTTTGCACCTATAGATTTGTCAGTTCCAGAGGATGTAGTAGTAGAAAATGTACATTTAAGTGATAGTCTTTTAACATTGACTTGCTTAATAAATAAGACTGAGTAAAAATATTAAATTTTATTTATTTTTAGATTTGGTTTGTTATTGTATTAACAAACCAAATGAAAATTGAAAACTTTTAAGGGCTCTCTTCAATCCTGTTAAAGAGGGTCTTATTTATGTTGCTTAATACAGGTATAAGCATATACAATTTATTTAATTAGGATAAAAAAATATAATAATTATGTTATAATTATATTATAAATAAAGAATATAATTACGGGGGAATAATTATTATGTACAAAATATTAGAAAAGAAAAATATTGCACCTAGTATATTTTTAATGAAAATTGAAGCACCAAGAGTAGCAAAGTCAGCAAAGCCAGGACAATTTGTTATAGTCAAAATGGACGAAAAAGGAGAAAGAATACCTCTTACTATATGTGATTATGATAAAGAAGAGGGTAGTGTAACTATTGTTATTCAAGCTATAGGTTCTTCAACAAAAAAAATGGATTCTTTTAAAGAAGGAGATAGCTTTAGAGATTTTGTAGGACCATTGGGACAACCTTCAGATTTTGTAAATGAAAATTTAGATGATATAAAGAAAAAGAAAATGGTGTTTATAGCAGGAGGTCTTGGTGCGGCACCAGTATATCCACAAATAAAATGGCTTAGTGATCATGGAATAGAAGCAGATGTTATTATTGGATGTAAATCAAAAGAACATTTAATATTAGAGGAAGAAATGAAGAAAGTAGCAGGTAATGTTTATGTGGCTACAGATGATGGTTCTTACGGATATAAAGGACTTGTAACTAATTTATTAAAAGACTTAATTGATAAAGAAGGAAAAACCTATGATCATGTAGTGGCAATAGGCCCTATGATTATGATGAAATTTGTAACTTTACTTACAAAGGAATACAACATAAAAACTATAGTAAGTTTAAACACTCTAATGGTAGATGGAACAGGTATGTGTGGGGCCTGTAGGGTAACTGTTGGTGGACAAACTAAGTTTGCTTGTGTAGATGGTCCAGAATTTGATGGACATTTAGTAGATTTTGAAGAGGCTATTAGAAGACAACAAATGTATAAAACTGAAGAAGGAAAGAAATTATTAGAAGATCAAGAAAAAGCAGAAGGACATGTATGCCATGTAGGATTGGATGGTGATAAATAATGGATAGAATGAAAAGGGTGTCAGTAAAAGAACAAGATCCTAATAAGAGAATTACAAACTTTGATGAGGTTTGTTTAGGATATACAGAAGAAGACGCTATAGAAGAAGCCAAAAGATGTCTTCATTGTAAAAAGCCTATGTGTGTTGGAAAGTGTCCTGTAAGCGTTAATATACCAGAATTTATAGAACATATTAAAGAAGGAGAGTTTGAAAAAGCAGCTAAGGCAATAGCAAAAGATAGTGCATTGCCAGCAGTTTGTGGAAGAGTGTGTCCTCAAGAAACTCAATGTGAAGGTAAATGTGTTCTTGGAATAAAGGGAGAACCAGTAGCTATAGGCAAATTGGAAAGGTTTGTAGCAGATTGGTCAAGAAAAAATAACGTGGATTTAAGTAGTACAGAAGAAAAGAAAAATAAAAAAGTAGCTGTAATAGGAAGTGGTCCTGCAGGGCTTACCTGTGCAGGAGATTTGGCTAAAAAAGGATATGATGTTACTATATTTGAAGCTTTACACGAACCAGGTGGCGTATTAGTCTATGGTATACCAGAATTTAGATTACCCAAGGATACAGTAGTAAAGCATGAAATAGACAATGTTAAAAAATTAGGAGTTAAAATAGAAACTAATGTAATAGTTGGAAGAACTGTAACTATTGATGATTTAGTAGAAGAAGAAGATTTTCAAGCTATATTTATAGGTTCCGGAGCAGGACTCCCAAAATTTATGGGGATACCAGGAGAAAATTTAAACGGAGTATTCTCTGCTAATGAATTTTTAACAAGAACTAATCTTATGAAAGCCTTTAAAGAAGAATATGATACGCCTATTAAAGTAGGAGAAAAAGTTGCTGTAGTTGGTGGTGGAAATGTTGCTATGGATGCTGCAAGAACTGCCAAAAGACTTGGAGCCGAAGTATATATAGTTTATAGAAGATCAGAATCAGAACTACCAGCTAGAGTAGAAGAGGTACATCATGCAAAGGAAGAAGGAATAAAACTTAATTTGCTAACTAATCCTGTAGAGATTTTAGGGGATGAAAATGGTTGGGTAAAAGGAATGAAGTGTATTAAAATGGAACTAGGAGAGCCAGATCAATCAGGAAGAAGAAGACCTATTGAAATACCAGGTTCAGAATTTACTATAGAGTTAGATAGTGTTATTATGTCTTTAGGTACATCTCCAAATCCACTTATAGCATCCACAACAGAGGGA
Organism: Clostridium botulinum; assembly: GCF_001276985.1. Taxonomy (GTDB): domain Bacteria; phylum Bacillota; class Clostridia; order Clostridiales; family Clostridiaceae; genus Clostridium_F; species Clostridium_F botulinum. The sequence goes on along the minus strand of NZ_LHUL01000011.1, from coordinate 50,713 downwards.
TTAGAAAGTACAAAGCGAGGCTGTATAGTAGCTGAGGAAGAAACAGGAGCTACTACAAAGGTAGGAGTATTTGCAGGTGGAGATGCAGTAACAGGTGCTGCTACAGTTATATTGGCTATGGGAGCAGGTAAAAAAGCTGCTAAAGCTATAGATGAATATTTAAGTGATAAATAATATTATCTTATAATAAATATTGACAAATATGTATAATTAGTTATAACCTATAAGCTGTACTTTATATTTAAAGTACAGCTTATTTATTTTCAAATTTTAGTATATACTATTTAAGAAGTATAAAAATTTATTTATAAGGAATGATTTATATGGATTTTAATTATATAGAAAATTATACAGATGGTATAGTTATTAAAGATGTAAGAAACTTTGAATTAGCACATATTTTTGAATGTGGTCAATGTTTCAGATGGTACAAAACAGAAGAGGGTTCTTATATAGGAGTAGCTTATGGAAAGGTTATAGAAGTAGAAAAAGCAAATAATGATGTAATATTACATAATGCTACAGAAGAGGATTTTAAAAATATTTGGGCAGAATATTTTGATTTATATAGAGATTATAGTGAAATAAAGAATATATTAAGTAAGGATGAAATATTAGCTAAGTCTGTTGAATTTGGACATGGAATAAGGCTTTTAAAACAAGATCCTTTTGAAATAATAGTGTCTTTCATAATTTCTGCTAATAATAGAATACCAATGATTAAAAAAGCTATAAAAAATATAAGTGAAAGATGGGGTGATCCTATAGAGTATAAAGGTAACATATATTATAGCTTTCCTACAGTAGAACAACTTAAAGATGCAACAGAGGATGAATTAAAAGCATGTAGTGTTGGTTTTAGAGCTAAATATATAAAAGATACTGTAAATAAAATATACCAAAATTCTATAGAAGAATGTGAGCAATATGAGAAAGAGTATGATATGTTATGGATAAAGAATCAACAAGATGATATATGTCATAAAGTGCTACAAAATTATAGTGGTATAGGTGCTAAAGTTGCAGATTGTGTTATGTTATTTTCTATGGAAAAGTATTCTGCATTTCCAGTAGATGTTTGGGTTAAGAGGGCTATGCAATATTTCTATCTAGCCCCTGATGTATCCCTAAAAAAAATAAGGGATTTTGGAAGGGAGAAATTTGGAGAATTATCAGGATTTGCTCAACAATATTTGTTTTATTATGCAAGAGAAAACAAAATTGACGTTAATCAAGAATAATATTAATAAATTGAAGTATAGGAAGCAATAGCATATTAAAATAAATTAAAATTTTTGATATAATCTATGTGGTTAGAATTTTAAGTTTTTTGTATATTTTACATATGTAAAATATATGTATAAATTACAAAATAATATTTAATATAAAATTTGAAAATATGGAGGATGCTTGATGTTAAAGTTTGAAACTGAACTAAAGAAAATAAAATATTTAGTTTTAAAAGAAGTTGCGCAGTTAGCTATTGAAGACAATATGGATAAGTTAGAAATGTTGAAAATACCGTATAAAATATTAAATGAAAAACAAGCGGAATACAGATGTTGTGTTTATAGAGAAAGAACGGTGGTATATGAAAGAGCTCAGTTAGCAGCTGGCTTTAAGCCAGATGATAACTTAACAAATGAATTAGAGAGCATAAGTGATAATGACCAGATAATATATGTAATAGCTTCTGCCTGTGATCAATGTCCTTTAAATAGATTTAGAGTAACAGAAGCTTGTAGGGGATGTATACAACATAGATGTATGGAAGTTTGTTCAGCTAAAGCCATGGTTCGAATAAATGGTAAATCCTATATAGACCAAAATAAATGCAGAGAATGTGGATTGTGTAAAAAAGTATGTCCTTACAATGCTATAGTAGAAGTTATGAGACCATGCAAGAAAGTATGTCCTACAGGAGCTTTAGAAATAAATCCAGATGATAAAAGAGCTATGATAGAAAAGGAAAATTGCATTAACTGTGGAGCCTGTATGGCGGCTTGTCCATTTGGAGCCATTTCAGACAAGAGTTATATAGTTAATATAGCTAAACTATTGAAAGAAAAGAAGAAAGTCTATGCAGTAGTAGCTCCAGCTATCACAGGGCAATTTGGTCCACAAGTAAAAGTTGGACAAGTAAAGAATGCATTAACAAAGGCAGGGTTTAAAGATATGGTAGAGGCTGCTTGTGGAGCAGATGCAGTAGTATTTAGTGAATCTGAAGAATTTGTAGAAAGGATGAAAGAGGGACAAAAATGTATGACTACATCTTGCTGTCCAGGCTTTGTGAATTATATAGAAAATCAATTTAAAGATTTAGCAGAAAATATATCTACTACGGTATCCCCTATGGTAGCTACCGGAAGAATGATAAAAGAGATGGATAAAGATTCATATGTAGTATTTATAGGACCATGCACTGCTAAAAAGAGTGAAGTTCTAAGAAAGGAATTAAAGGATGCAGTAGACTATGTTATGACTTTTGAAGAAATAGCGGCCCTTTTAGGTGCACTACAAATAGAGCCTTCTGAATGTGAAGAAGATCCAGTTCAAGATGCTTCAACTTTTGGAAGAGGATTTGCTCAAAGTGGTGGTGTTACAGCTGCAATACAAAACTTTATTGATTCTAAAGAAATAGATATAGAATTTAATCCAACTAAGGTTAGTGGTAAAGATGAAATAAAGAAAACCCTTATGTTGGCTAAGGCAGGAAGAATTCCATTTAACTTTGTAGAAGGAATGATGTGTGAAGGAGGATGTATTGGAGGCCCAGCAACTATGACTTCACTTATGAAAGCTAAAGGCCAATTAATTAAATTTAGTAAAGAATCTGAAAGCAAAGATGTTATAACAAATAAAAAAGTAGAAAATTTTGAAAAAGTAAACATGCATAAGCATAAGTAACAGAAAATATAGAATTAAAATAAAAAGTAGTTTTAGTTAAAATATAGCTATAAAAATAAAGTATTTTAAATTATTTTTATAGCTATATTTATTTTTTTAAAAGTATTTTGTAATATATCGAAAAGCTTGTATATTAATTTAATAATATACACGATTATAATTAAATATGCAAAAACTATGAGATTATCAAATATAAATACGTAGATTTCATAATTTTTGCATATTTAATTACTAGATAAAGCTTTTAATAAAAATTAAAAAATTTCGATGGGAATGTATTTTTATACATCTATTTTTATAATTTATTGCAGTTTAACAAAAGCTATTTAATATAATTCTTAGACGCTTAAAGAGTTAGTAAAATTTATTAAGCATTAATTTGTAAATAAAAAATATGATATTATTTATATAAATAATAAAAAATAATATTTTATAAATAAAGGGGAAAAATTATGCTGGAAAGTATAAAAAAATATATAAAAAAAAATATAAATATTATTAAAGAAACATTAATTGATAACAAAGGAAGTATAATATTATCTTTATTTGTTTTATTTATAATTTTTATAGGTTATATATATTATAAAAATTTTGCAGTATTAAAAGATCCTAAAAATATTAAAAATATTATACTGTCCTATGGCAGTTATGGTATTATTGTGTTCTTGATATTTCAAATAATTCAAGTTGTAGCTTTTTTTATACCAGGAGAAGTAATGCAAATAGCTGGAGGATATATATACGGAACTTTGCTAGGAAGTGTATATTCTCTTATAGGGATTACTTTAGGAAGTGTTTTTGTATTTTTATTAGCTCATATATATGGTAGACCTTTAGTTCATAAAATAATTTCTAAAAAAGATTTAAAATTTTTTGATAGAATGTTGAATATAGGAGGTATAAAATTAATAGTATTTTTATTATATTTAATACCAGGAATACCTAAAGATGCATTAGGTTATATATGTGGTATATCAGATATTAAATTTAAAGATTTTTTTATTTTATCCACATTAGGTAGAATACCAGGAGTTTTAGCATCTGCATATTTTGGAGCAAATATTCATACTGGAAATAAGTCTATTTTGATAATAGTAGGTGTTGTATCATCTTTAGTTTTTATAATAGGAGTATTAAATGGGGAAAAAATAATAAAAAAAATAGGGAAAAATATGAGGAAATTATAATCTTCTCATATTTTTATACAATATGTAAGAAATTAAAGAAAAAAATATTATAAAAAATAGTATAAGTAAAACAGAATGAAAAAAGAAAGTTTCAGGTAATAAGTTTATAATAGGATCTTTGTTAGGATCAAATAGCCAATAGTCATTAGAGAAAAAAATTTTATGAAAAAAGGTAAAACCTTTGTCGAAGTTTAAGATTAATGGAATTATTAGTAATAAAGGAATAATAATAGTTGAGATGGAAGAATACTTTAAAAAGCTAACATTTTTGGTTATTTTTAGTTTATAATATATAATAGGTATAGAAATAAAAATATTTATAAATAAAAACTTATCTAAAAAATTAAATATATTTTTAACATCTTTAAAATGGATTATCCCTTCTTCAGATGAAGGTAAACTAGGAAGACAGAATGTAATATTTTTATGAGAATTCAAATAATAGATCAGATAATTAAAGTTTTCTTTTATTTCTTTTGTGTTCAAATCTGTATTTTTTATTATAGATAAATTTGTAATATCCCAATAATATAAAATTTTAAAATTAAGTGTTAATTTTACGGAAACAATTATAAAAATAATAGTTAAAATAATTGACAGTAGTATATCTATAACAAATTCTTTATTTTTTAATATCATAATAGAATCTCCTAACTATAAAATATATATGTATATTCTATACCAAAAGTAGTATAAAAAACATATTTTTATGATAATAATACAAATGTATAAAAAACATAGAAAATAATACTAAAATAGCAAAATATCGATATATAGCATTATAAATTAAAAAGATGGCTATAATTAAGCTATTAAATTCTTATTTCAAATTTGATATTATAAACACTATTGCCTATTATAATAATTGTATTAGCACTCAATATTAATGAGTGCTAACAAATAAAAGGTAGTAATTATTTAAAATATAAAAAAATATTTTAAGGAGGGGTTTAAATGAACATTAGACCACTTGGAGATAGAGTAGTAATTAAAAGAGTAGAAGCAGAGGAGACTACAAAAAGCGGAATAGTATTACCAGGAGCTGCAAAAGAAAAACCACAGGTTGCAGAAGTAATAGCTGTAGGACCTGGTGGATTAGTTGATGGAAAAGAAGTTAAGATGGAATTAAAAGTAGGGGATAAGGTATTATTCTCAAAATATGCCGGTAATGAAGTGAAAATTGAAGGCGAAGAAGTAACTATATTAAAGCAAGATGACATATTAGCAGTAGTTGAAGGTTAATTATATATTTTATTTAGGAGGTATGAGAAATGGCAAAAAGTTTATTGTTTGGGGAACAAGCTAGAAGATCAATGGAAGCTGGTGTTGATAAGTTAGCTGATACAGTAAGAGTAACACTTGGACCAAAAGGAAGAAATGTTGTTTTAGATAAAAAATTTGGATCACCATTAATAACAAATGATGGTGTTACAATAGCAAGAGAAATAGAACTAGAAGATCCATATGAAAATATGGGAGCACAACTTGTAAAAGAAGTTGCAACTAAAACAAATGATGTAGCAGGAGACGGTACTACTACGGCTACATTATTAGCTCAAGCTATAATAAGAGAAGGATTAAAAAATGTTACAGCAGGGGCTAACCCAATCCAAATAAGAACAGGGATAAGAAAAGCTGTAGAAAAGGCTGTAGAAGAAATAAAAGTTATTTCTAAACCTGTAAATGGAAAAGAAGATATTGCTAGAGTTGCTGCTATATCAGCTGCAAGTGAAGAAGTAGGAAAACTTATTGCAGATGCTATGGAAAGAGTAGGAAATGACGGAGTTATAACTGTAGAAGAATCAAAATCTATGGGAACTGACCTAGAAGTAGTTGAAGGTATGCAATTTGATAGAGGATATGTAAGTGCATATATGGTAACTGACACTGAAAAAATGGAAGCAGTATTAGATGACGTATATATCTTAATAACTGATAAGAAAATATCCAACATACAAGAAATATTACCTATCTTAGAACAAATAGTTCAACAAGGTAAAAAATTATTAATAATAAGTGAAGACATAGAAGGAGAAGCCTTAAGTACATTAGTACTTAACAAGTTAAGAGGAACATTTACTTGTGTAGGTGTAAAAGCACCAGGATTTGGAGATAGAAGAAAAGAAATGCTTCAAGATATAGCTATTTTAACAGGTGGTGAAGTTATTTCTGAAGAATTAGGAAGAGATTTAAAAGATGTTACTATAGATATGTTAGGAACAGCAGACAGTGTGAAAGTTACTAAAGAAAATACTACAATAGTTAATGGTAAAGGCGATAAAGTAGCTATAAAAGAAAGAGTATCTCAAATAAGAGTACAAATTGAAGATACAACTTCAGAGTTTGATAAGGAAAAGCTTCAAGAAAGACTTGCTAAATTAGCAGGTGGAGTTGCTGTTATAAGAGTTGGAGCAGCTACAGAAACTGAATTAAAAGAAGAAAAATTAAGAATAGAAGATGCTCTTGCAGCTACAAAAGCAGCAGTAGAAGAAGGAATAGTTCCAGGTGGCGGAACAGCATATATAGATATTATACCTAAAATTGCTGATTTAACTTCTGATATTATAGATGTTAAATTAGGAATAGATATAATAAGAAAAGCTCTAGAAGAACCAGTAAGACAAATAGCTAATAATGCAGGTGCTGAGGGATCAGTAATAATTGAAAAAGTTAAAGCTACTGAAGCAGGCGTTGGATATGATGCTTTAAATGATAAATATGTAGATATGCTAAAGACTGGTATAGTTGATCCGACTAAGGTTACAAGATCAGCATTACAAAATGCAGCTTCAATTGCATCTACTTTCTTAACAACAGAAGCTGCAGTAGCAGATATTCCAGAAAAAGAAAATACACCACCAATGGCGCCAGGAATGGGAATGGATGGAATGTATTAATGAAAATAAAAATAAGAGACTCTTTATATAGAGTTTCTTATTTTTATTTTTGTAGTTAATATGATATCATTTTTATTATTAAAAATTATTATCTCTTTGTTTCCAAAGATTTTTCATATCTATATTACATAGGGAGGTCATAAGTCTATCTATAGCTTTAGGGTAAGTTTCTTCTAGCTTAAACATTAAATTTTTCATTTCTTCTCTAGTAGTCTTTTTATCCTCAGGACAAGTACTTTTAACCACAGGTAAATTGTGTTTTTTTACCAAATTCTTAATAAGATCTTCTCTTAAATATATTAAAGGTCTGATTATATGTACATATTTATCTTTGTAATCTATATGGGGACTAAAAGACCCAAATTTACCAATTTTTAAAACATTCATAAATAAAGTTTCTATTACATCATCACAATTATGACCAAGAGCTATTTTTGTGGCACCTATGGATTTAGAAACTCTTACAAGGCAACCTTTTCTTAGTTTAGAACAAAGGGAACATGGATTTTTTTCTTTTCTTTCATTGAATACTACATTTGCAATATTGGTTTTTTCTATTACTAAGTCTATGCTATTTTTCTTGCAAAAAATTTTTAATGGTTCTAGATCCATATTTAGGCCTAAGTCTACATGAATAGCTACTATTTCAATATCTTTTATAGCTGTTAATTGTATTAGCTTTAAACAAAATAACAAGAAGATGCTATCTTTACCACCAGAAACAGCTACAGCGATTTTGTCTCTTGGGGATATCATATTATAGTCATCTATAGCTCTTCTTACATACTTTAAAAATATCTTATTGTAGTTTTTTTCAAATATAATCAATAAAATAACCCCTTTCTCAATTTACATAAAAACATATATAATTTACAATACTAAATAGTAGATATAAATAGATTTTATAATAATATTAAATAGATTTTCAATAATAAGATAAATATTTAATGTGAAAAATAAAATTTGCAAATTAAAAATGAAATTACTATTGAATTTATCTTTTTTATGAAGTATAATACTAACAAATATTTTTAATAAAAAGAATGAAAAAATTCATAATTGTCTAAAAATGCAATAAAAACATCAATATTTTCAAAGTCAACTCATATATCCCCATAATAAGGGTGGGAGTATCTACCGAAAACCATAAATTTTCGACTATGAGTGATTATTAATAATGCTGCAATAAAGGCCTATTAATTTTCACTTATAGTTTCAGTGGTAATTAATGTGTTTTTTTTATAATTTTATAGGAAGGATGATTTAAATGGCAAAAATAATAAAACAAGCATATACTTTTGATGACGTTCTTTTAGTTCCAAATAAATCAGAAGTTTTACCAAAGGAAGTTAATTTAGGCACAAATCTAACTAAAAAAATAAAATTAAACATACCTCTTATGAGTGCCGGAATGGATACAGTTACGGAGTCTAAAATGGCTATTGCTATGGCTAGAGAAGGCGGTATGGGAATAATACATAAAAATATGACTATAGCTGAGCAAGCTAGTGAAGTTGATAAGGTAAAAAGACAAGAAAATGGAGTAATAGCAGATCCTTTTTATCTTGCACCAAATAATACCATACAAGATGCTTTAAATCTTATGAGTAGATACAGAATTTCTGGAGTACCTATAACTAAAGAAGGAAAACTAGTTGGAATAATAACTAATAGGGATATATTATTTGAAAATAATTATGAAAAAAAGATAGAAGAAGTTATGACTAAAGAGAATCTTATAACAGCACCAGAAAATACTACTATAGGGGAAGCAAAAGATATATTAAAATCACATAAAATAGAAAAATTACCTTTAGTCGATAAAGATAATAATTTACGTGGACTTATTACTATAAAAGATATAGAAAAAGTTAAAAAATTCCCTAATAGCGCTAAAGATTATAGGGGAAGACTTTTATGTGGTGCAGCGGTTGGAGTTACAAAGGATATGATGGAAAGAGTAGACGCCTTAGTAAAAGCACAAGTAGATATAATTACAGTAGATACCGCCCATGGACATTCTAAAGGAGTTATAGAAGGTGTAAAGAAAATAAAAGAAAAATATCCGGATATTCAGATTATTGCAGGAAATGTTGCAACAGCTGAAGCAACTAGAGATTTAATAAATGCAGGAGCAGATTGTATAAAGATCGGAATAGGACCTGGTTCTATATGTACAACTAGAGTAGTTGCAGGTGTAGGAGTGCCTCAACTTACAGCAGTTATGGATTGTGTTGAAGAAGCAAATAAATATGGTATATCAGTAGTAGCTGATGGTGGAATTAAATATTCAGGAGATATAGTTAAAGCACTAGCTGCTGGAGCTAAAGCTGTTATGATGGGTTCAATGTTTGCAGGATGTGCAGAAGCACCAGGAGAAACAGAAATATATCAAGGAAGAAGTTACAAAGTATATAGAGGGATGGGATCATTAGCTGCTATGGCTTGTGGTAGTAAGGATAGATACTTCCAAGAAGATAACAAAAAATTAGTTCCTGAAGGAGTAGAAGGAAGAGTACCATTTAAAGGATCAGTAATGGAAACTATATATCAAATGCTAGGTGGTATTCGTTCAGGTATGGGATATTTAGGTTCTGCTACGTTGAATGATTTATATGAAAAGGCCACATTTGTAATTCAAACATCTTCAGGGATAAGAGAAAGTCATCCTCATGATATTTCAATAACAAAAGAAGCGCCAAATTATAGCGTTAATCAATAAAAGGAGGCACATATGAATAAAGAATTAGTATTAGTAGTTGACTTTGGAGGTCAATATAATCAGTTAATAGCAAGACGTGTAAGAGAGAATAGAGTGTATTGTGAAATAGTACCTTATACTACTTCTATAGAAGATATAAAAGAAAAAGCACCAAAGGGAATAATATTTACAGGTGGTCCTAATAGTGTATATGGAGAAAATGCACCAAGAGTTCAAAAAGAATTATTTGATTTAGGTATTCCAGTCTTAGGTATATGTTATGGAGATCAACTTATGGCACATAGCTTAGAAGGTGAAGTAACAAGTCCTGAAAAAAGAGAATATGGTAAAACAGATGTAAATTTAGATAATAGTAGTTTATTGTTTAAGGATATGAAAGAGAAAGATCAATGCTGGATGAGTCATACAGATTATATTTCAAAGGTTCCAAAGGGATTTAAAATTATAGCAACAACAGATGAGTGCCCTTGTGCAGCTATGGAAAATGCAGAAAAAAAATTATATGGAGTTCAATTTCATCCAGAGGTAGAGCATACTTTATTTGGCAAAAAAATGCTTAAGAACTTTTTGTTTAACGTATGTAATTTAAAAGGTGATTGGAGTATGAGTTCTTTTGCAGAGCAGCAAATAAAAGCTATAAAGGAAAAAGTAGGAGATAAAAAAGTAATATGCGCTCTATCAGGTGGAGTAGATTCATCAGTAGCAGCAGTAATTGTTCATAAAGCTATAGGAAAACAATTAACTTGTGTATTTGTTGATCATGGTTTACTTAGAAAAGATGAAGGAGACCAAGTAGAAAGAATATTTAAAGATCAATTTGATATGAATTTAATAAGAGTTAATGCTCAAGATAGATTTTTAGGAAAATTAAAGGGAGTTTCAGATCCAGAAAGAAAGAGAAAAATAATTGGAGAAGAATTTATAAGAGTATTTGAAGAAGAAGCTAAAAAATTAGGTGATATAAGTTTCTTAGTTCAAGGTACTATATATCCTGATATAGTAGAAAGTGGAACAAACACATCAGCTACTATAAAAAGTCATCATAACGTAGGTGGATTACCTGAAGATATGGAATTCAAATTAATAGAACCTTTAAGAGAATTGTTTAAAGATGAAGTAAGAGCTGTAGGAGAAGAATTAGGTATACCACATAAATTAGTATGGAGACAGCCATTCCCAGGACCAGGCTTAGCTATAAGAGTATTAGGTGAGGTTACAGAGGAAAAATTAGCTATTACAAGAGAAGCAGATGCTATATTCAGAGAAGAGATAGCTAAAGCAGGCCTAGAAGAAAAGATATGGCAATATTTTGCCTGCCTTCCAAATATACAGTCAGTAGGAGTAATGGGAGATGAAAGAACATATTGCCATACAATAGCATTAAGAGCTGTTACATCTTCAGATGCAATGACTTCAGATTGGGCAAGAATACCTTATGAAGTATTAGATAAAGTATCAAGAAGAATAGTAAATGAGGTTAAAGAAGTAAACAGAATTGTTTATGATGTAACTTCAAAACCACCAGCAACTATTGAATGGGAATAAAATAAAGTTTAGTAAAGTTAATATTTAGATCATATAAAAAGTGCTTTCAATATTTACTTGTATAAAAGTGAATTGAAAGCACTTTGTATTTTTTTGTAATAATTTCTCCCAGAATTTTAATAAATAAAAAAGTATTATAAATAAAATTAAATAATATAAAAAATATTGATAAATTAAAAACTTATTTTTTACTTGTAAAATTTAATAGTATATTCAAAAATTACCTAATTTAATTTTTACTTAAATTTATCTTTAAAGTATTGATAAATTAGGCTTTAAAAAGTTAGTCATGATCATTATTTTAAGAGGGTTATATACTAATTTTATAAGAGTTAACAATTAATGTATTATACAATTTTAAATTTTATTGAAATTCTGAATAGTTGCTATATTGACTACAATTTATTTATGTGATACATTGATAAAGAATAAACAATTTAAAAAAAGGAGTGTGAAAAATGTCAGAACAAAAAAGACGAAAGGATATTTTTGTACAAGGATTCGCACTATTCGCAATTTTTTTCGGAGCAGGAAACTTAATTTTTCCACCTAGTTTAGGAATGGCCGCAGGAGATAATTGGGCTCTAGCTGCTTTTGGTTTTTTACTTACAGATCCGGTACTGCCGATCTTAGGTGTAATTGCAACAGCTAAAGTAGGGGGGAAAGCAGAAGACTTAGGTAAGAGAGTTAGTCCAGGCTTTGCAAAGGTTTTAGGAGCTGTCTGTATTTTGGTTATTGGTCCGTTGTTTGCTATTCCTAGAACAGCGGCTACTGTATATGAAATAGCAGTAAAACCAGTAGCACCTGGTGTGCCGATCATAGTTATATCACTAATATTTTTTGTGTTAACCTATATATTTGTAAGTAATCAGGGGCATGTAATAGATAATATCGGTAAAATTTTAACACCATTGTTATTAATTATACTAGCTGCCATAGTAATTGCAAGTATAGTAACACCTGTAGGGCCAATAGTAGCAACAAAACCTAATAGATACTTTTTAATAGGTTTTCAGGAAGGGTATCAAACAATGGATGCGTTGGGAGCATCATTAATGGCTGGAATAGTATTAACAGATTTAATTTTAAAAGGATATAAAGATAGAAAAGAACAAGAATATATGACAATTAGGGTAGGCTTAGTTTCAGGAGTTCTATTATTATTGGTATATGGAGGTCTTACATTTGTAGGAGCTACTGGAAGTGGAATTTTTACCGGAGATATTAGTAGAGTTGATCTATTATTAAAATTAGTATATGGACTTTTCGGAAATGCTGGTGCTGTAGCTATATCCATAGCAGTAGCTTTAGCCTGTTTAACTACAGCAGTAGGACTTACTTCTACAGCAGCTAATTTTTTTAATAGTGTAAGTAATGGGAAGCTTTCTTACAAAGCTGTTAGTATTGCTGTAGTATTATGTAGTTTATTTTTATCTGTAATAGGGGTAGAAGGATTAATCAATATAGCTGTACCAATTTTATCTACTGTATACCCAGTTATGATTGTTTTAATATTAATGACATTATTTGATAGACACATTCCTAATAATTTAACTTATACTGGTGCTGTAATAGGAGCATTTTTAGTTAGTTTAATTATAAATATAAATAGTGCATTTGGAATTTTAAATGGTCCAATGGCGCTTGTGAAAAAATTACCTCTTTTTGAAGCGGGATTTCCATGGATTGTACCAGCTATAGTATTGGCTATTTTATTCACTATATTTGGGAAAAAAAATAAATCCCAAAGCTTAGAACATGAAAACTCTTTTGATAATTAACCTACGTTGATCTGCTAAATCGTAAAAGTAATAAAATAGTAATGAAAAAAGCAATTATAGAGATATTAAAGTTTTATGGAAAATTATAGGCAGATAGTTTTGAAATATATGGCTTAAATATAAAAGTAAAATTGATAAAATTTATACAAAAAAATTCATGTTGAACATAAGATGGAATCTAAGTAAATAGACACTAGAAGTTCCTTCAAACTATAAAAATAGGGAGCTGGAGAGCAATGTGAAAAAGAAGTAAAAATTAGAAATTCCAGTAAAAATGAATTTTTTACTGGAATTTTAATTTATTCGTTCTATTAAATTACAAATTAAATTGACAAAAATAAAACGATATGATAATCTGTTTTTGACAGAAAAACTTATGATACGATATTATATTCCATCATGCTATATTTTAATATTTTTTTTATAATATTCTACTAATAAATTTAAGGAATCTGAGGTGTAGTTATGGGACTTTATAATATTACTATAGGAGAGTATCTTAAAAGAACTTGTAAAAAATTCCCGAATGATGTTGCTATCCAATCTTTAGAAATGCCAGAAGGAATTTCATGGAGTGAACTTGATAAAATCACAGATGATATAGCCAAAGGTATGATTGTATTAGGACTTAAAAAAGGAGATAACTTAGTGCTTTGGGGTTCTAACAAAAAAGAATGGGTTTATATCTTTTTAGCAGCAAGCAAAATAGGGGTATGTACAGTTACTTTAAATACTAACTATTTATTAGAAGAAGTAGAAAAAATTTTAGAGGTAGCCGATGCAAAAGCTATAGCATTTATGGAATCATTTTATAATACAAATTATGTAGATATTATTGAAAAAGCTAAAGAAAGATATGATAAAGGAATATGTAAGATACCACAAATAATAGAATATTTCATTTATTTTGGGGAGAAAAATCGTCCAGAATATACAGGAATAGACAATTTAATTCTTTTAGGAAAAAGTTTAAAAGAAGAAACATTTAATTTAATTTGCAATGACGTAAAACCAGATGAGGTTGTTAATATTCAATTTACTTCTGGAACTACCAGTTCTCCAAAAGGTGTTATGTTAACACATTATTCTCTTATAAACAATTCTTTTATAACTGGCGAGGCTTTAGGTGTTACAAATAAAGACAAGCTATGTTTAGTTGTTCCATTTTTCCATTGCTTTGGCTTGTCTGTAGGAATACTTCTATCTGTTGGTAGAGGATGTTCTATGGTACTAGTAGAATCTTATAAAATAGCTCCATTAATAAATACAATAAAAACATTTAAGTGTACTATTTTACATGGAGTCCCTACAATGTTTTGTAGAGTATTAGAAGATGATAGCATGGATATAAACGATTTCAAAACTATAAGAACAGGAATATTAGCTGGAGCAAATGCTACAGATGAACTATTAGATGGCATTATAGAAAAAATGAATATAAGGGATATTCAGATTGCGTATGGACAAACAGAGGCTTCTCCTGGATGTACCCAAACTTTAAAGACAGATTCTATTGATAAGAAATATAACAGTGTAGGTAAACCCTTACCTTTCGTGGAAATGAAAGTTGTTGATATGGATACTAAAAAACAGTTACCAGTAAATAATGTTGGAGAAATTTATGTACGTGGATTTAATGTGATGAAAGGGTATTATAAAAATGATTTATTAACTAGGAAAACTATTGATAAAGAAGGGTGGCTTCATACTGGTGATTTGGGATTTGTAGACAAAGAGGGATATTATCATATAACTGGTAGAATACAAGATATAATTATAAGAGGTGGAGAAAATATAAATCCGCATGAGATTGAGGAAAAGTTATTATCCCATCCTGAAATTTCTGAAGTAGAAGTTATAGGTGTTCCAGATAAAAGATATGGAGAAGAAATTGTAGCCTGTATTATTCTTAAGCCAGAAAGTTGCTTAACCAAAGGGGATATAAAAAAATATATTTCTCAAAACTTAGCTCATTATAAAGTTCCAAAATACATAGAGTTCTATGATGAATTTCCTTTAACAGACACAGGTAAGATTAAGAGACACGAACTAAAAGAATGCTTTGAAAAAAAGTTTGAATTAAGACAATCTATTTAAATTAATAATAAATAAATTAAATTAATAATAAATCTATTTAAGGAGGCTTTTTTATGGAAAACAATGCAAATATGTTTAGTGGAGTAAAGGTTATTGAATTAGCAAATTTTATAGCTGCTCCAGCAGCAGGTAGATTTTTTGCTGATGGTGGTGCAGAGGTAATAAAAATTGAATCGCCTGCAGGAGATCCTTTAAGATATACAGCTCCATCAGAAGGAAGACCATTAAGTCAAGAAGAAAATACTACTTACGATTTAGAAAATGCAAATAAAAAGGCAATAGTGTTAAATCTTAAAAGTGAAAAAGGTAAAAAGATATTACATGAAATGTTGAAAGAAACAGATATATTGTTAACTAATTGGAGAACAAAGGCTTTAGTTAAACAAGGATTAGATTATGAAACACTAAAAGAAAAATATCCTAAGCTAGTTTTTGCACAAATAACTGGTTATGGTGAAAAGGGCCCAGATAAGGATCTTCCAGGCTTTGATTATACTGCATTTTTCGCTAGAGGTGGTGTTTCAGGTACTCTTTATGAAAAAGGAACTGTGCCTCCAAATGTTGTTCCAGGACTTGGAGACCATCAAGCAGGTATGTTTTTAGCAGCAGGTATGGCAGGAGCTTTATATAAAGCAAAGACAACAGGAAAAGGAGATAAGGTAACAGTAAGTTTAATGCATAGCGCTATGTATGGATTAGGTATTATGATACAGGCTGCTCAATATACAGGTCATGGTTTAGTATATCCGATAAATCGTAATGAAACTCCAAACCCATTTATAGTTTCATATAAATCTAAGGATGATTATTTTGTTCAAGTATGTATGCCACCATATGATGTTTTCTATGATAGATTTATGACTTCTTTAGGTAGAGAAGATTTAGTTGGAGATGAAAGATACAACAAGATAGAAAATTTAAAAGATGGACGTGCGAAAGAAGTATATAAGATAATTGAAGAACAAATGGTTACAAAGACAAAGGATGAATGGGATAAAATATTTAGAGAAGCGGATATTCCATTTGCTATTGCACAAACTTGGGAAGATTTACTACAAGATGAGCAAGCTTGGGCAAATGATTATTTATACAAGATGAAATATCCAACAGGAAATGAAAGAGCATTAGTAAGACTTCCAGTATTCTTTAAAGAAGCTGGATTGCCGGAGTATAAGCAATCACCACAGATAGCAGAAAATACTGCAGAAGTTTTAAAAGAAATGGGATACACAGAAGAAGATATTCAGGAATTAGAAAAAAATAAAGATATTATGGTAAGGAAGGAAAAATAATGGCAGATATTTATACTATGGGTGTAGATATAGGTTCAACTGCATCAAAAACAGTAGTATTAAAAAATGGAAAAGAAATTGTAAGTCAGGCAGTAATAAATGTAGGGGCCGGAACAAGCGGCCCCAAAAGAGCTATAGATTCTGTATTAAGAGAAGCAAAATTATCTATTGAAGATTTAGATTATATTGTATCTACTGGATATGGAAGAAATAGTTTTGAGTTTGCTAATAAACAAATTTCTGAATTAAGTTGTCATGCAAAGGGAGTCTATTTTGATAACAATAAAGCCAGAACAGTTATTGATATAGGCGGACAAGATATTAAAGTATTAAAATTAGCGGATAGTGGAAGACTTTTAAATTTCATAATGAATGATAAATGTGCTGCAGGAACGGGACGATTTTTAGATGTAATGTCTAGAGTAATAGAAATTCCAGTTGATGAGCTAGGAAAAAAAGCATTAGAAAGCAAAAATCCTTGTACTATTAGTTCTACCTGTACAGTATTTGCAGAGTCAGAAGTAATTTCTCAACTTGCAAGAGGAGTTAAAACTGAAGATTTGATAGCAGGAATTTGTAAATCTGTAGCATCAAGAGTAGCTAGCCTTGCAAAGAGAAATGGTATAGAAGAATTAGTAGTTATGAGTGGAGGAGTAGCTAAAAATATAGGTGTAGTAAAGGCAATGGAAGCAGAATTGGGAAAAGACATTTATATATCTGAAAATTCCCAATTGAATGGAGCATTGGGAGCAAGTCTATACGCTTATGAAAGTTTTCAAAAAGAAAGGAGCTAAAAACATGAGTGATAGAAATAAGGAAGTAAAAGAAAAAAAAGCAAAGCATTATCTTAGAGAGATTACTGCAAAGCATTATAAAGAGGCTCTCGAAGCAAAAGAAAGGGGAGAAAAAGTTGGTTGGTGTGCATCCAACTTCCCACAAGAAATAGCTACAACATTGGGGATAAAGGTTGTTTATCCAGAAAATCATGCAGCAGCTGTAGCAGCTAGAGGAAATGGACAAAACATGTGTGAACATGCTGAGGCTATGGGATTTTCTAATGATGTATGTGGTTATGCAAGAGTAAATTTAGCTGTTATGGACATAGGTCATAGTGAAGATCAACCAATACCTATGCCAGATTTTGTACTTTGCTGTAATAACATTTGTAATCAAATGATTAAATGGTATGAACATATAGCAAAAACTTTAGATATACCAATGATTCTTATAGATATACCATATAATACTGAAGACACTATTTCACAGGATAGAATTAAATATATAAGAGCTCAGTTTGATAATGCAATAAAACAGTTAGAAGAAATAACAGGGAAAAAATGGGATGAAGATAAATTTGAAGAAGTTATGAAGATATCTCAAGAGAGTGCAAAACAATGGCTAAGAGCAGCATCCTATGCAAAATATAAACCTTCACCATTTAGTGGATTCGATTTATTTAACCATATGGCTGTAGCAGTTTGTGCAAGGGGTACACAAGAAGCTGCAGATGCATTTAAGATGTTAGCAGATGAATATGAGGAAAATGTAAAGACTGGAAAGTCCACTTATAGAGGAGAAGAAAAACAACGTATATTATTTGAAGGAATTGCCTGTTGGCCATATTTGAGACATAAATTAACTAAACTTAGTGAATATGGCATGAATGTAACTGCAACTGTGTATGCTGAAGCTTTTGGTGTTATATATGAAAATACAGATGAATTAATGGCTGCTTACAATAAAGTTCCTAATTCAATTAGTTTTGAAAATGCGTTAAAGATGAGATTAAATGCTGTTACAAGCACTAATACAGAAGGTGCTGTTATTCATATAAACAGAAGCTGTAAACTGTGGAGTGGATTTTTATATGAGCTAGGAAGAAGATTAGAAAAGGAGACCGGAATTCCTGTAGTATCATTTGATGGGGATCAAGCAGACCCAAGAAATTTCTCAGAAGCACAATATGATACTAGAATTCAAGGACTTAATGAAGTAATGGTTGCTAAAAAGGAGGCTGAATAAGATGTCAAATTCAGATAAATTCTTTAATGACTTTAAGGATGTTATAGACCATCCTAAAAAATATATAATGAAGCATATAGAAAAAACTGGGCAAAAGGCTATAGGATGTATGCCATTATATACTCCTGAAGAACTTGTATTAGCTGCTGGAATGTTTCCAGTAGGTGTATGGGGAAGCAATACAGAACTTTCAAAAGCTAAAACATATTTCCCAGCATTTATTTGCTCAATATTACAAACAACATTGGAAAATGCATTAAATGGGGAATATGATATGTTGTCCGGTATGATGATTCCAAATTATTGTGACTCATTAAAATGCATGGGACAAAATTTTAAATTAACAGTTGAAAATATTGACTTTATACCAGTAACAGTTCCACAAAACAGAAAAATGGAAGCTGGAAAAGAATTTTTAAAAAGTCAATACAAGATGAATATTGAACAGCTAGAAAAGATTTCTGGTAATAAAATAACAGATGAATCTTTAGAAAAGGCTATAGAAGTATATGATGAACACAGAAAAATAATGAATGACTTTTCAATGTTAGCATCAAAATATCCAGATGTAATAACACCAACCAAACGTAATTATGTTATGAAGTCTGCTTATTATATGGATAAGAAAGAACATACTGAAAAAGTTAGACAATTGATGGATGAAATTAAAACTATAGATTCAAAACCATTTGAAGGAAAGAGAGTTATAACTACAGGTATAATAGCAGATTCAGAAGATTTACTTAAAATATTAGAAGAAAACAATATAGCTATAGTTGGTGATGATATAGCACATGAATCCAGACAATATAGAACTTTAACACCAGAGGCAGCCACACCAATGGATAGGTTAGCTGAGCAATTTGCTAATAGAGAATGTAGTACTTTATATGACCCTGAAAAGAAAAGGGGTAAATATATAGTAGAAATGGCTAAAGAGAGAAAAGCAGATGGGATTATATTTTTCATGACAAAATTCTGTGACCCAGAGGAATATGATTATCCACAAATGAAAAAGGATTTTGAAGAAGCAGGTATTCCACATGTACTAATAGAAACTGATATGCAAATGAAAAATTATGAACAAGCTAGAACTGCAATTCAAGCTTTTTCAGAAACACTTTAATAAAAGTTTTCAAAATTTACTGTAAACTTTATTAATTGAAACATTGATTTCTCT
Source organism: Clostridium botulinum (assembly GCF_001276985.1). Classification (GTDB taxonomy): domain Bacteria; phylum Bacillota; class Clostridia; order Clostridiales; family Clostridiaceae; genus Clostridium_F; species Clostridium_F botulinum. Next base: position 31,083 of record NZ_LHUL01000011.1, on the reverse strand, counting down.
TCTCTCTTTATAAAATAATATTTATTTTTCAAAAAAGTTATCTTTGGATAGATGAAGGGAAATCAATGTTTATATAAATTAACAAATTCATTAATATATTAGGAGGGATATAATGTTTTTCACAGAACAACATGAACTTATTAGAAAATTAGCAAGAGATTTTGCAGAGCAGGAAATAGAGCCTATTGCAGATGAAGTAGATAAAACTGCCGAGTTCCCTAAAGAAATTGTGAAAAAAATGGCCCAAAATGGTTTCTTTGGAATAAAAATGCCTAAAGAATATGGTGGAGCTGGAGCAGATAATAGAGCCTATGTAACTATAATGGAAGAGATATCAAGAGCATCTGGTGTAGCTGGTATATATTTATCATCACCAAATTCATTGCTTGGCACACCATTCTTACTAGTTGGTACAGATGAACAAAAGGAAAAATATTTAAAACCAATGATTAGAGGAGAAAAAACATTAGCTTTTGCTTTAACAGAACCAGGTGCAGGTTCAGACGCAGGAGCACTTGCAACAACTGCTAGAGAAGAAGGAGACTATTATATATTAAATGGAAGAAAAACTTTTATTACAGGAGCGCCAATATCTGATAATATCATAGTGTTTGCAAAAACAGATATGAGCAAAGGAACAAAAGGAATTACTACATTTATAGTAGATAGTAAACAAGAGGGAGTGTCTTTTGGTAAACCTGAAGACAAGATGGGAATGATTGGTTGCCCTACCAGTGATATTATTCTAGAAAATGTAAAGGTTCATAAATCTGATATACTTGGAGAAGTAAATAAAGGCTTTATAACAGCAATGAAGACTTTAAGTGTTGGTCGTATAGGAGTTGCTTCTCAAGCTTTAGGAATAGCACAAGCTGCTGTAGATGAAGCTGTTAAATATGCAAAACAAAGAAAGCAATTTAATAGACCTATAGCAAAATTCCAAGCTATTCAATTTAAATTGGCTAATATGGAAACAAAATTAAATGCGGCAAAATTATTAGTGTATAATGCTGCTTATAAAATGGATTGTGGAGAAAAGGCAGATAAAGAAGCTTCTATGGCAAAATATTTTGCTGCTGAATCTGCTATACAAATCGTAAATGACGCACTACAAATCCATGGTGGTTATGGATACATAAAAGATTATAAAATAGAAAGATTATATAGAGATGTTAGAGTAATTGCTATATATGAAGGAACTTCTGAAGTTCAACAAATGGTAATCGCATCAAATCTTTTAAAGTAAGGAGTGGAGAAATTGAAGATAGTTGTATGTGTAAAACAAGTACCAGATACTAATGAAGTAAAGATCGATCCTGTAAAAGGAACTCTTATTCGTGAAGGTGTACCTGCTATATTAAATCCGGATGATGCTAATGCACTAGAAGAAGCTTTAAAATTAAAAGATAAATACGAAGATGTAAAGGTTACTGTGATTACTATGGGTATACCATCTTCTTCATATATGTTAAGAGAATGTTTAGCAATGGGAGCAGATGAAGCTGTATTAGTAACAGATAGAGCTTTTGCTGGAGCAGATACTTGGGCAACATCTAATGCTTTAGCTTCAGCTTTAAGAAAAGTTGGCGATTATGATTTAATATTCGCTGGTAGACAAGCTATAGATGGAGATACAGCTCAAGTTGGACCTCAAATTGCAGAGAGACTTGATATACCACAAGTGACTTATGCTATGGGCTTTGAGTACAATAAGGAAGATAAAACAATGATTGTAGATAGACAATTAGAAGATGGTTATGAGAGAGTACAAGTTAAGTCTATGCCAGCATTAATTACTGCTATTAGTGAATTAAACCAACCTCGCTATATGACAGTTGGAGGTATAGTAGACGCATATAAGAAAGATATTAAGATATTTACAATTAAAGATTTAGATGTTACTCCAGATGAAGTAGGTTTAAATGCTTCTCCAACTTCAGTATTTAGATCCTTCGCGCCAGATAAAAAATCACAAGGTGTTATATTAGAAGGAACAGCTAAAGAAAAGGTAGAAAAATTAGTATCAGCACTTCAATCTAAACACTATATTTAAGTTTTGGGAGGTTTATTATGGCTATCAAAATTATTAAAGAAAAATGTAAAGCATGTGGTATATGTGAAAAGCAATGCCCATTTGATGCTATTCATGTAGTTAACGGATTAGCAGAAGTAAATGAAAAATGTACAATATGTGGAGCCTGCGTAGAAGCTTGCCCATTTGATGCAATAGAAAAAGAAGAGAAGAAAGTTGTAAAAAAGGATATTAGTAAATATAAAGGTGTATGGGTATACGCTGAACAAAGACAAGGAGAACTTACTCCAGTAGTAATAGAATTATTAGGAGAAGGTAAAAAATTAGCTAATGAAATAGGAACAGATTTATCTGCAATTTTATTAGGAGATAATGTAGGATCACTAGCAGAAGAATTAATAAAGTATGGAGCAAATAAAGTATATGTAGCGGATGATAAAAAATTAGAAAATTATACAACAGATGCTTATACTACAGTGATTTCAAATGCTATAGATCAATATAAGCCAGAATCAGTTTTATTTGGTGCAACTCATATTGGAAGAGACTTAGCGCCTAGAATTGCAGCAAGAGTTGATACTGGACTTACAGCTGATTGTACAAAATTAGAGATAGATCCTGAAGCGAAAAACGTAAAACAAACTAGACCTGCATTTGGTGGAAACTTAATGGCAACTATAGTATGTAAGAACCATAGACCACAAATGTCTACAGTAAGACCTGGTGTTATGGAGAAAGCAAAATACAATGAAGACAATAAAGGTGAAATAATAGATATAAAAGTAGCATTAAGTGAAGATGAGATTAGAACTAAAGTTTTAGAGATAATCAAGTCTTCTAAAAAACAAGTTTCTTTAGTTGATGCAGACTTTATCGTATCTGGTGGTAAGGGACTTGGAAATCCAGATGGATTTAAGTTATTAAAAGAGTTAGCTGATTTATTAGGTGGAGTAGTTGGTAGTAGCCGTGCTGCAGTTGATATAGGATGGATAGAACATTCACATCAAGTTGGACAAACTGGAACAACTGTAAAACCTGTTATTTATATTGCATGTGGTATATCAGGAGCTATCCAACACGTTGCTGGTATGTCAAATTCTGATATAATAATTGCTATAAATAAAGATGAAAATGCACCTATATTTGAAATAGCTGATTACGGAATTGTTGGAGACTTATATGAAATAGTTCCAATACTAATAGAAGAAGTGAAAAAAATTAAACAAGAAGACTAAGAAGGTTAATTAATTTACTTGCAAGAAACAAAATGAGGTTTTCCTCCTTTTGTTTCTTGTATATATTTTTAATAAATAGTTAAAAAAATAACAATCTAAGTTTACTTTTAGGACAATTTTAAGATTACTAGTTTTAAAATGAAGAATTAATAAAATATAAGCAAAAGTATTTTATTATGAAATAATAGAAAACATTAATTTGAAAGGAGAAGATAGGATGTCAACAAGTGAAAAGAACATGACAGATGAAGTAAAACAAAAAAAATCAAGTATTCCTATATATTTAGGAATCGCCAGTGTATGGTTTGGGGCACATTGTGGGCCTGGAGTAGCTTCAGGCAAGCAAACAGCTGTTTTTTACAGTGAATTCGGAAAATGGGCATTTATAACTCCAATTATTGCAATGGTGTTAATGGGTCTTTGTATTTATTATTCTGTAGAATATACTCGTTTAACAAAGGCAAAAAATTTTAGAGAATTAACTGACAACTTATTTCATCCATATGAAAGAGTTTTTTCTACATTTTTTGAAATTACATTTATGGCAACTGTTCTCATGGTTGTAGGAGGATGTATAGCCACAGGAGCAGCAGTTCTAAATGAGTATACAGGCCTTCCTATAACTGTAGGAAGTATAATATTAGTAGTAGTTACAATACTCTTGTCAATGTATGGTGCCAATTTAGTACGTTCAGCATCAACTGTTATGACAATATTTATTATAGCTTGTTTAATAGCTATGGTGGTGCTTGGATTACTTTCTTCACAAGGTGATTTTGCTGGAAACTGGAAAGCTAAATCCTTTAGTGATGTTTCACCAATAAAAGCTATAGTTATGGCTGTTGTATATACTGGATTTCAATCAGCTGGAAATATTGCGAATGCTGTATCTGTTTGTGAAGGTATAGAAAGTAAGAAAGAATCTAAAAAAGCAGCAATTTTAGGTACAATATTAAATGCATTACTTATTTTAGGAATAGTATTTTTATTATTTGCATATCCAGAGTCAATAAAGAAGACTCTACCAAATTATTTTGTGGCAGATAAAGTTGGATCCTCTGTATTGTTATTTTTATATGTGGTAATGGTATTACTTGCAGTTATGAGCACTAATGTTTCCTTTTCATTTTCTGTAGTTGCAAGATATGGAGAAAAATTTCCTATGAAGCCAGGAGTAAAAAGAGATTTTGTTATAACATTAATTCTAATGATATTATGTGTAGTAGTATCTGCCTTAGGATTAGATGCTATTGTAAGTAAAGGGTATAAATACCTAGGATACGCTTGTATATTTGTAGTGGTTATACCAATAATATTAGTTGGATTTAAGAAGACAAGGAGTTTATATAAAAGTGAATATAAAAGTGAATGTAATAAGGGTGAATATAAAATATAAAAAGCAGACTTTAAAAAGCCTGCTTTTTATATTTTATATATATTTGATATAATAAAGTCCTTTAATTAATAGATAAATATTATATAAATTTATTAAGATTCTTAATAAATATTTCATTTTTCCACATAGTATATACTGAAATTCTTATAAATATGCTTGATTTTATAATGCCTTTTTTACATTTCTGTAAATATTTCTTGAGCATATTTTATATCTATAAAAATATGTTTAGTTTCTAAGAGTGAGAACAAAAGATTCATTTTTTTAAGATCTGATATAAGTAATTCTTATATAGTTCTACCAAGTTTATAATGCACTTAATCTTTAATCCATTTTCTAAAAAATTAAACGCTGATAATAGTCCTTTAAAAAATGAAAAAAGTTAAACGTTTACTAGGGAAAAGAAATCAATTATTAAAGTAATATCTTCATATTACTTTAATAATAGTTTAACGATATTATAAATTATGCACAAACCCCTTAAATGATTAAAAAAGTAGAAATATAGCAATAAAAATGGTCAAAGCTTGCAATATGTTGCAATATCTTGAAATGTCTTAATATTATATTAAATAAAAAAATCCCTAGTATTGCTTGAGTTAATACTTAAACTAACAGGTATTACTGAGAATATATAATATTAATTGCTGTTATCCTAATAATAAATATTATAAGACAAAATAATTTTTAAACTTTAAATTTATACCAAAATAATGTAATATATCATTTTTATTGACAAATATTAAACAATATGATAGGCTGAATTTGATAGAAAATTATGAAAAAGAAAACTTACAATGGGGGGTATAAATTATGAAAATCTTAGCTTATTGTGTAAGACCTGATGAAGTTGATTCATTCAAAAAATTTTCTGAAAAATATGGACATACTGTTGATTTAATACCAGATTCTTTTGGTCCCAATGTGGCTCATTTAGCAAAAGGATATGATGGTATCTCAATTTTAGGAAATGATACTTGTAACAGAGAGGCACTAGAAAAGATTAAAGATTGTGGTATAAAATACTTAGCAACTAGAACTGCTGGAGTAAATAATATAGATTTTGATGCTGCAAAAGAATTTGGCATAAATGTAGCTAATGTTCCAGCTTATTCTCCTAATTCAGTTTCAGAGTTTACTATAGGACTTGCATTATCCCTAACAAGAAAAATCCCTTTTGCATTAAAAAGAGTAGAACTTAATAATTTTGCACTAGGTGGATTAATAGGGGTAGAATTAAGAAACTTAACTCTAGGAGTTATAGGAACTGGAAGAATAGGTTTAAAAGTAATTGAAGGTTTTTCAGGATTTGGTATGAAAAAGATGATAGGTTACGATATTTTTGAAAATGAAGAAGCTAAAAAATATATTGAATATAAATCCTTAGATGAAGTATTCAAAGAAGCAGATATAATAACACTACATGCACCTTTGACAGACGATAATTACCATATGATAGGAAAAGAAAGTATTGCTAAAATGAAAGATGGTGTATTCATAATAAATGCAGCACGTGGAGCATTAATTGATAGTGAAGCTTTAATAGAAGGGCTAAAATCTGGTAAAATAGCTGGAGCAGCCTTAGATTCTTATGAATATGAACAAGGAGTTTTCCATAATAATAAAATGAACGAAATCATGCAAGATGATACATTAGAAAGACTTAAGAGTTTCCCAAATGTAGTTATTACACCTCATTTAGGATTCTATACAGATGAAGCTGTATCAAATATGGTTGAAATTACTCTTATGAACTTGCAAGAATTTGAATTAAAAGGAACTTGTAAAAATCAGAGGGTATGTAAGTAATTTTAAGCGTTTTTAGTATGGAAATGAATTGTTAAAAATAAATTTGTAAAGATATTGTATATTAAATATATTTAGATTCAATTTTAAAATTTAAGAAAATAATAAAATGGTAATAGAAAGCGTTTTCTATTTACTTTAAGATTAATAAATCCTGAAAACGCTTTCATTTTTTAAAAAAGATAATTTTTAATTTACCTTGTTTACACTATTGTTAGTCTTTAAAACCTCTACAACACTATCTAAGCTAGTATCAACTATGTTTTGAACTGCAGTAGTAGTGAAGAAACCAACATGATGAGTTATTAAAACTTGATCCATTTTTAATAATTTATCAAGTTGAGAGTCAGGAAGTTTAGTTGGATCAACTACTTTATTTAAGAATAATCCTTCATTTTCAAAAGTATCAAGTGCAGCCCCAGCTATTTTATTTTGTTCTAAGGCTTCAATAAGATCTTCAGTATTGATAATTCCACCACGACCAGTATTTACTATGAAAGCATCTGGTTTCATATATTTCAAATTATTCTTATTTATCATATATTTAGTACTTTCCAGAAGAGGTGTGTGCAGAGTTACAACATCAGCTTCTCTTAAAAGATCCTCCAATGATTCTTTGTAAGTAAGGAGATTATTTTCTTCTAATTTTTTGTCTGGATAAGCATCATAACCTATAACATTTGCCCCTAATCCTTTAAAAAGCTTGGCAGAAGTTCTACCTATTTTGCCTGTACCTACTACACCAACTGTTACAGATCTTACTTCTCTAGCTATAAGGTCAGCTGACCAACGATAATCACCATAAGCTATTCTTTTATTTAAAGTTTTAATGTTTCTCAGCAAATTCATTGTATGAGTTACAGCAAGTTCTGCAATAGCATTTGGAGAATAAGCTGGAACATTGGTAACAAGAATATTGCTGTCTGAAGCCATCTTTAAATCAATCATATCTACCCCAGCAGTTCTTGAAGCTATTTGTTTAATTCCATATTCTTTAAGGGTAGAATAAACAGCTTTTCCACCTATACTATTTGTTTGCTGAATTGCAATTCCATCATATTCTTTTGCCTTACAGACAGTATCTTCAGAAAGAGCATTATTACATAAATCAATTTGAACTCCAGGATTTGCTTCTAGCCATTTTTTTATAGCTGGTTTTTCGTGCTCACGCACGCTGTACATTAGTATTTTCATAAAATATTTCCCCCTTTAGAATTTAAATATATTTTTAAAGTGTAAGTTAATAAAAAATATATTAAAAGCCATAAGCCTTCTGATGTACAATATTAATTTGATATACAATTTAATGTTTAAGAGATTGAATATTTTATATTGCGAAATATACATTAATTTAGAAATTAATCCTTTTGTTTCAGAAAGTTAAACATTATAGTACTTATAGATATGAATGGAACTTAGATAATATGACTCTTGTCCAATGCAGAAATGCTCTTATTATTTGTTAAAATTAGATATAACAAAATAAATAAATTATATCAGTATTAAATAATCTATAATTAAGTATGGGACTGTTCATATAAGTGTATTAGGAGAGCTTTGTTAACATATTAAAAATAAAGTTTACTTTAAAGTTCGTATAATTTTATTTATTATTTAAAAGAAGAAATAGATAGTTACATAATAGATATGGATATAATTAAAACAAGATGATTTCTGTTTAATACAGAAATCATCTTGTTTGCTTTTAAAATTTAGTTCTAATAAAGTAATAAGTATCTAAATAAAAAGTCCCATGGCAATTAAATCATAGTAAACACCATTAATAAAGGTTTCTTTTTTTAATATTCCTTCTTTTTCAAAGCCAAACTTTTCATATAATCTTATAGCTGTAGGATTATTTTCATTAGTGACAAGATTTATTTTTTTAGTTATACCATTTGATTTTGCCCAACCTATAAGGTAATTCATAATTTGGGTACCTAGGCCTAGTCCTCAAAAATCTTTATTTATAACTATTCCAAGAGTTCCTACATGCTTTCCTTTATTTTTATAAGTGGATTCAATTGATGCTATACTTATTATTTTATTTTCAATTATAGTTAATAATATTATTGAATTATCTTGTTTATTAGCAGAGACTATTAAGTTTTCATAATCTTTCAAAGGTATTTTAAATTCATTTTTACTAAAGGAAAGAAAATCTGTTTCACCACCTACTATATTATAGAAATCAATCATAAATTGAGCATCCTCTTTTTTAGCTTCTCTTATAGTTGCTTTTTTCCCATTCTTTAAAATAATATTTTTCATGTGTTTATCCCCCTTTAAAAATTAGATCATTGTTAATCACAAGAACATTGATTTCTTTAAACTTATTAATATATAATTATTTATAGCATAATTTATTATAAGATGGAATTAGTTTCTGTAAATTTCTTTCATATAAAAACATAAAAACCTATTGATACTATTAGAAAAAGTTATATAATTAAATTAGGGAAAAATGACTTTAAGTCAATAATGAGTTAGGAGGACTTGAAATGGTTCTAGAATCTAAGCTGAAATCTACTTCTAGTGGAAAGTTCCTAGAAAAAAAATTATTAAAGGAAAAAAAGTTATATGAAGCTGCTTATGAACTTTTTATAACAAAGGGTATAAATGATACTTCTATAGATGATATAGTAAAAAAAGCAGGGGTAGCTAAGGGAACCTTCTATTTATATTTTAAAAACAAATATGATATTATTGATAGAATAATAATAAAGAAAAGTTTAGGTATAATCAAGGAGGCATTGAAGTATACTATGAGTGAGGGTAAGGGAGAATTTATAGAGTCAGTGCTTTGCTTTACAGATTATATAATAGAATATCTTAAAGATAATAAAAGATTATTAAAACTTATACATAAGAATTTATCCTGGGGTATATTTAGAAAGGCCCTATTAAATTCTAGTCAAACAAAGGAAATTACTGATATAAGAGATATATTTAAGAATATAATAATTAAACAACAAATAGATGAGAAGGAATTTGAGAAAAGGTTATTTATGATTATAGAACTAACAGGAACAGTCTGTTATAGTTCTATAATATTGGATGAACCATATCCTATAGAAGAAATGAAAGTATCCTTATTTGATGTTATAAGCAAAATACTAGAACCTTTATGTGAAAAAAATTTATAAGATAAAATAATTTTGAGATTAGGAATTATACAATGTATATAGGGTAAACTAAATTATAATTAAATAAAAAATAATTTTTCTAGAGGTTTAATAATATAATATTATTAATCATTGGAACCATGGAATAAAATGTAACAAAATAAAGGTGCTTTCTATTGATTAGGCATTAATATTTTGTTATAATATACTAAAATAATAAAATCATGTGAGATTTAAACTGGTAATATAAAGAAGTATATCCCCTTGAATTTGGGAAGTATGTTCTTTTTCACTGGTTATAAATCCCAAATAAAGGAGGATATCATATAATGGCAGATAAGACGCTAACATGTAAAGATTGTGGAAAGGAATTCGTTTTCACTGAAGGAGAACAAGAATTCTACAAAGAAAAAGGATTCGAAAACGAACCACAAAGATGCCCAGAATGCAGAAGAGCAAGAAAACAAGAAAGAAACAACAATAGAGGATTCAGAAGATAATAGAATAATGAAAAAATGGCTGTTGAATTACTTCAACAGCTTTTTATATTAAAATGTAAATAATTACATTGGAGGTATTAAGCATGAAAAATTCTTTAAGTCTTGATTTGACAAAAACTAAACCTTATGTGGAGGAGCATGAACTACAATATTTAGAATCAATAATAAGAGAAATGGATAATACTCTTGGCAAAAAAACAGGTTCAGGAAATAAATTTTTAGGTTGGATGGATTTACCTATAAATTATAATAAAGAAGAATTTGCAAGAATAAAAAAGGCAGCAGAAAAAATAAAAAATACTTGTGATGTGTTTATTGTTATAGGCATAGGAGGATCTTATTTAGGATCAAGGGCTGCTATAGAAATGATATCAAATACATTTTATAATAATTTAGATAAAAACCAAAGAAAAGTGCCACAAATATATTTTGCAGGTAACAATATAAGTTCTACTTATATGGCTGATTTATTAGAATTAGTTAAAGATAAAGATATATGTGTAAATGTAATATCTAAGTCAGGTACAACTACAGAGCCAGCTATAGCTTTTAGAATATTTAAAGAATTATTAGAAAACAAGTATGGAAAAGAAGGCGCAAAAGAAAGAATATTTGCTACTACAGATGCAGCTAAAGGTGCTTTAAGAACTTTAGCTGATTCAGAAGGCTATGAAACCTTTGTAATACCAGATGATGTAGGTGGAAGATTTTCAGTTTTAACTCCAGTAGGATTATTACCTATAGCTGCGTCTGGAATAGATATAGACGAAATGATGAAAGGTGCAGCCGATGCTAGAGAAGAATATTCTTCAGATAATATAGAAAAAAATCATGTGTATAGATATGTAGCAGTAAGAAATGCTCTATATAGAAAAGGAAAGACTACAGAAATGTTAGTTAATTTTGAGCCATGCCTACATTATTTCGGAGAATGGTGGAAACAATTATATGGAGAAAGTGAAGGTAAAGATGGAAAGGGAATATTCCCAGCGGCAGCAGATTTTTCAACAGATTTACATTCTATGGGACAATATATACAGGAAGGTTTAAGAAATATATTTGAAACATTTATAAATGTAGAAAACCCTAGAAAATCAATTATAGTAAAAGAAGATAAAGAAAATTTAGATGGACTTAACTTTTTAGCAGATAAAGACATGGATTATGTAAATCATCAAGCATTAAGAGGTACTGTTTTAGCTCACAATGATGGTGGTGTTCCAGCTATGGTATTAAATGTTCCAGAGCTTTCAGCTTATTATTTTGGACAATTAGTGTATTTCTTTGAAAAAGCTTGCGGAATAAGTGGATATTTGTTAGGTGTTAATCCTTTCGATCAACCAGGAGTAGAAGCATATAAAAAGAATATGTTTGCTCTTCTAGGAAAACCAGGCTATGAAAATATGAAAGCTACATTAGAAGAAAGATTGAAGTAATAAAATTTTTATGAGAATATTAGTAGATGCAGATGCTTGTCCTGGAAGAAACATAATAGAACAAGTAGCTAAAAAATATAAAATAGATGTTATGATGTTTTGTGATATAAACCATGTTATAAATAGCAATTATAGTATTATTAAATATGTAGATCATGGATTTCAAAGTGTAGATATGGCTCTAATAAATGAAACTAGAGAAAATGATATAATAATAACCCAAGATTTTGGAGTGGCTGCCATGGCTCTTGGGAAAAAAGCTAAATCTATAAATCCTAAAGGGTATATATTTAGTAATAACAATATAGATAGAATGTTATTTGAAAGACATATAAGTGCAAAAATGAGAAGAGCAGGCATAAAAAATACTTCCACTCATAAAAAAAGAGGTTCAGAAGATGATACTAGATTAGAGAAAAATCTTATAAAACTAATAATTGAATAAAAAATATATAAATATATCATTATAAATTATTTATATAAGATTTTAATTAAAGAAGAGGATGCCTCAAAATAGCCTTAATTTTGAGACATCCTATTTTAATTCTATAGTCATATTCCTTATTTTACACCTTTAAATTTTAATATTTTCTGATTTTTATGGAATATTAATCCATTCTCATATCTTTAAATTCTAATCTTTCCTGGGGTCCTTCAGGAAAAACTAATCCGTTATTTAATCTTTCTATTATAGGATATCCTTTTTCTGATTTACCAGTAAAAACAGAGGATTTTTTATATGGATAGTCTCCATCATATCTATCTATTTCTTTCATAAAATCATCAACCTCCTTATAATAATTATTCCCAAGGTGATATAATAATATAAATAGAATAAAATACTATTACAAAATTTGGTATTATAGTATAATGTATTTGTTAATGTTTTTAAGAGAGGATGATGTAATAATGGAAGAGCTAAATATTATTTTTGATAAGGAAAGTCCTCAGGAAAAAAATTCTAGCATAAGAATTAAAGCTTTTATAGAAAACAATAAAAAAATTTTATATAAATTTATAATAGGCAAAGAAGGTACGTGGAATACTGTTAATGATTTTGGTTTTAATGATACTATAAATTGGATACCTGAAGAAGAGGGCGAATATATAATAATGGTACAAGCTAAAAGAGAAGATAGTACTAAACCCTTTGATTTTATTAGCAAATTTGATTATGTGATAGGAGAAGCAGAGGAAAACTTTATAAGAAATGTCTATCTAAATAAAGATACTCTCAATATGGGAGAAAGAATAGAAGCAGTGGTGGAAAGCAATAAATTTCCATTAATGTTTAAATATTGGCTTAAGGAAGATGATAATTGGAAGCTTATAAAGGATTATTCTACAGAAAATAGCATATCCCTTGTAGTAAAAAAACCAGGCATACAAGAACTTATGGTTGAATGTAAAGATTTAAAATCTGTTAAAGATTATGATGATTCTTTCAAAGTAGCTTTTAAAGTTAATTCTATAGACAATGTAGAAATAGTTGATTTTAATTGCTTAACTAAAGAATTAATATGTGATGAAGACTTAGTTTTTAAAGTAGAATCAGTTTATGAAGAAGGTAGAGATATACTATATAAATTTATAAAAATAGATAGTAATGGGACACAACAATGTATACAGGATTATTCTAGTAATAATGTAGTATCTTATATAGAAAAAGATAGTGGAGATTATAAATTGTTATGTTTAGTTAAGGATATGTATTCTCAAAATGAATTTGATGATAGAGCTATGTTAAAATTTACGGTTAAAGCTTATCGAGATATTGTTATAAGAAAATTTACAACTAATTTAAATTCACCTCAAATGACGGATACTGCTATAGAGTTGAAAATAAATGCAGAAGGTGGTAAGGAACTTTTATATAAGTTTATAATAAAGGGTAAGCACATGGAGGATTCTGGATACATAAGAAATAATATATATACATGGACACCTTCTATTCCAGGTAAATATTCTATAGAGGCCTGGGTAAAAGATTCTTCCAGTGAAAATGAATTTGATGATAAGTCTTCTATAGAATATACAATAAATTTAGAATATATTAAGGAACCTATAAAAATTGAAAAAGTAATATTAGATAAAGGAAAACATGTTTTAAAAGGAGAAGAAGTAGAAATAAGAGCTATAAGTAATGGAGGGAATAATGTAAGATATGCATTTTCTATAAAAAAAGATGGAAAAGAAGAAGAAAAAATAGATTTTGGTACTTGTAATTGGGCTAAATTTATACCAAAAGAAACAGGTACATATGAATTAGAGGTTTTAGCCAAACATAAATATTCATCTAGAGAATATGATTCTCATTATATAGCTTATATAAACAGTCATAATTATATACCAGCTATAATTGATTATGTTATATGTCCAGTAAAGACTAGTTATATAGTAGGAGATGAGATATTATTAAAGGTTATTATTCAAAATACAAAGGATAATTTAATAAAATATATTTTAAGAATAAATAATGAAAAAGTAGAAGAAACAGATTATATTGAAAATAAAGATTTTAAATATATACCTAAATGTAGTGGGGCTTATACTATAGAAGTATTAGCTAAAAATAAAGAAAGCGAAGAAATTTATGATTCTAAAAAAGAAGTTAAATTTTATGTAAGGGAAGCATTACCTATAACAAACACAAAAATAAAAACTAGCAGGACAGATATAAAATGTAATGAAACTGTAACTTTTAGCGTAGATAGTGAGGGAGGAAATGCAGTTCTTTATCAATTTTATATTATGAATAAAGGAGAATGGAAGTTAGTCCAAGATTATAGCAGAAAGAAATATTATACCTTTATGCCTTTTAATGAAGGGGAATATGAAGTATTAGTTTTATCCAAAAGTAGCTTTTTAAAGTGTGCTTATGAAGATTATGATATATTTAAATTTAAAGTGTAAATAAAGTAGAAAGATGAACGATAATGTTAAATATATGTTTAATATTGGTGGTGGATTTATGAAAGTGAACAGTAGTGAAATGGTATTACAACAGATGCTACAAATGCAATTGATGGGACAGATAATGAAGTCATCCTTTGGAGATTCATCAAGTTTTCAAATAGTTTTAGATAGTTTGTTAAAGGCCATGGAAAATAAGGATATTAATGCTTCAAATGATATATTATCATTAGACAGTGCAGCAAATAGTGGAAATAAATATTATGGAGCAGGACAAAGATTAGAAGATGCGAGAAGAGAAATAAATAATATAAAATCTGAAGTTAGAACTGGTAATATAACTATAGATAGCGCTGTAGAAAAAGCTTCAAGAAAATATGGTATAGACAAAGAACTTCTAATGGCAGTTATAAAGCAAGAATCGGATTTCAATCCTAATTGCGTATCAAGTGCAGGGGCAAAGGGGTTAATGCAGCTTATGCCAGGTACTGCTAGAGAAGTAGGAGTTACAAATCCCTTCGATATAGAACAAAATATAGATGGGGGAACAAAATATTTAAAGAAAATGCTAGATATGCATGGAAACGTAAAAGAGTTAGCTTTGGCAGCATATAACGCAGGTCCTGGAACCCTCCAGTGGAGAGGTGTGAAAAGCCCTTCAGATATAAATAGATTGCCAAGTGAAACAAGAAATTATGTAAAAAATATAATGAAAAATTATGGAGTATAAAAAGGAAAGTGCCCTGCACTTTCCTTTAAATTTGTTATAATGGTAATACTAATAATAGAATAATCAAAACTAGGAGGAATTTCATGGAACGTTTAGATAAAATACTAGCCAACTTAGGATATGGTACAAGAAAAGAAGTTAAGGCTTTGATTAAAAAAGGGCAAGTTGATGTTGATGGTGAAGTTGTTAAAGATAATGGTATGCAAATAGATCCAGAAAAAAATAAAATATTTGTATTTGGAAAAGAATTAGTTTATAAAAAATATATTTATTTAATGATGAATAAACCCCAAGGGGTAGTTTCTGCAACTTTTGATAACTATGATGAAACTGTTATAGATTTGTTAGAAGATGAAGACAGAATTTTTGAACCTTTTCCCGTGGGTAGATTAGATAAAAATACGGTAGGCTTACTTTTACTTACTAACGATGGAGAGTTAAATCACAGACTTATATCTCCTAAATGGCATGTGGATAAAATATATTATGCCAAAATTAATAAAAAGGTTACTGATGAAGATATAAAGAAATTTAAGAAAGGTATAATATTAGATGATGGTTATGAATGTTTTCCTGCAAAGCTTGAAATAATAAAATCATTTAATGAGGAATCAGAAGTAAGAGTTACTATACATGAAGGTAAATTTCATCAAGTCAAAAGAATGTTTGAAAGTGTTGATAAAAAGGTTATTTACTTAAAAAGAGAAGAATTTGGACCATTAAAATTAGATGAGAGCTTAGAAGAGGGTCAATATAGGGAATTAACAGATGAAGAAATATCTATATTAAAAAATCTATAAATGTAAAAAATATTAAAATATTATGAATATAAAAACATCATTTTAAAAAAAGTTTACAATAAAATTTGCAAAAAAATCTTGCATTTATCATTTTCATTCATTATAATAGGTTATGCAAGGATAAGTAAAAAGAATAAATAGCCCCCTTTTTATTTATTGTAAGCAGCCTATAACCCCAATAGGCTGTTTTATTTTTTTATTATTATATATTCACTTGATCTTGTAGATTAATATGTTAATACGTGATAGAATTAAAGTATAATAATAAATTGGAGTTCGGATAAGGAGCTGAAACATATGGATCAGTATAAATCTAAATTAGAAAGCGAAGAAATGGACTTTCTATGTGAGGCTTTTTTAAGTTTAAAAACCAAAGAAGAATGTTATAGGTTTTTTGACGATATATGTACCATTAATGAGATAAGAGCTTTAGAACAAAGAATCCAAGTAGCTAGAATGCTTAGAAAGAAAATTACATACTTGGAAATAGCGGCGGCTACAGGAGCTAGTACTGCTACTATAAGCAGAGTAAATAGATGTCTTAACTATGGAAGTGAGGGCTATAAAATAGTATTAAATAGAATAGAGAATAAATAGATAGAATAAATTATTGTGTGCTAGTTTTTACTAGCACATTTTAAATTTATAAGAATGTTTAACTAATATTTAAAATGATATAATATTAAGAAGAGGTAAAACAGATAAACTTAGGGAGCTGATGGAATGGATTTAAAAAATAAATTAAATAAAGAACAATATGAAGCTGCTATTACTATAGATGGGCCTTTACTAATACTCGCAGGAGCAGGTTCAGGCAAGACAAGGGTTTTGACTTATAGAATAGCCCACATGATAGAAAATTTAAATATATATCCTTCTAAAATTTTGGCCATAACTTTTACAAATAAGGCTGCTGGAGAAATGAAAGAAAGAATAAAGGCTTTAGTAGGGGATGTGGTAGAAGGAATGTGGGTTTCTACATTTCACTCTAGCTGTGTAAGGATTTTAAGAAGAGAAATAGATAAGTTAGGTTATGATAAAAATTTTACTATATATGATACTTATGATCAAAAAACTTTAGTTAAGCAATGTATGGAAGAATTGAATATAAATGATAAAGAAATCACAGACAGAGAAATAATAAATACCATAGGCAATCAAAAGGATAATTTAATATCACCTAAGGAATTTAAAAAAATTTCTAATGGAAATTATAGAAAAGATAGAATTGCAGATGCATATATTTTATACCAAAAAAAATTAAAGACTAATAATGCATTAGATTTTGATGATTTGATATATAAAACTGTGGAGTTATTTAAAACAAATAAAGATGTATTAGAATTTTACCAAAGAAAATTTAAATATATAATGGTGGATGAATATCAAGATACTAATAAATCTCAATATGAATTAGTTAAATTATTAGCTTTAGTTCATAGAAATATGTGTGTAGTTGGTGATGATGATCAATGTATATATGAATGGAGAGGGGCAGATATAAGCAATATATTAAATTTTGAGAAGGATTATAAAGAAGCTAAGGTTATAAAATTAGAGCAAAATTATAGGTCAAAGGGTAATATATTAAATGCTGCTAATGAGGTTATAAAAAATAATTCTCAAAGAAAAAATAAAGTTTTAAGAACTGAAAATGAAAATGGAAACAAGATAAAAGTATTTAGAGCATATTCTGATATAGATGAAGCAAAATTTGTAGCTTCCGAAATCAAAAAAATAATAAAGGATAGTGAAAGATCTTTTAATGATTTTGCAGTTTTATATAGAACTAACGCCCAATCCCGTATTTTTGAAGATGTGTTTATGAAAAGAGATATCCCTTATAGATTAATAGGTGGATTAAAGTTTTATGATAGAAAAGAAATAAAGGATTTAATGGCTTATTTAAAGCTTATAAACAATCCATTAGATGATATAAGTTTAAGGAGAATAATAAATGTTCCTAAAAGGAGTATAGGTGATGCTACAGTAAAAAAAGTTCAAGAATTTGCAAATGAAATGGATGAATGTATGTATAGCGTGCTTTTAGATGCGGATCAAATATTAACATTGTCTCAAAGAAGTATAACATCTATCAAAAAGTTCGTAAGTATAATGAATAGCTTTATAAGAAAAAAAGATGAGATAAGCGTATCTGCTCTTATAAAAGAAATATTAGAAGAAACAGGATACTTAAAAGAATTAAAAAATTCTAAGAATCCAGATGATGTAAGTAGAGTAGAAAATCTGAAAGAATTAGTTTCCGCAGCAGCAGATTTTGAAAGAGAATCAGAAGATAAATCTTTAGGAGCGTTTTTAGAAAAAGTAGCATTGGTTACAGATATAGATAATTATGATGAAAATTCAGATAGTGTTGCTATGATGACAGTACATAGTGCTAAGGGATTAGAATTTCCTGTAGTATTTATGGTAGGTATGGAAAATGGAATATTTCCAGGAACACAATCATTGTCAGATCCAAAAGAAATGGAAGAGTCTAGAAGACTGTGTTATGTTGCTATAACAAGAGCAAAAGAACAGTTATATATAACTTCAGCAGAAATTAGAAAAGTATTTGGAAGAACCGTAGCCTATGCTTTATCAGATTTTGTAAGTGAGATATCCAAAGATTTAAAAGATAACGTAAATATTACTGGAGAAGTAGCAACTGATAAAGTATTGCATAAAAATTTTGGTATAAGATCACAAAAAACAAATAGTATTAATTCTTATAAATCACCTAGCTTAAATAATATACCTAAAAATAATGTGGATTCTAATAAGCTTAATGTAGGTTTAAAGGTTAAGCATAAAGATTTTGGAATAGGAACTATAGTTAGTATGAGTAAGGTTTCGGATGACATAAAGTTAACTATTGCTTTTGACCGTAGAGGTGTTAAAATATTAATGCTTAGTATGGCGCCAATTGAAGCGGTTTAGGAGGGATATATATGGATAACAAGTTAGAAAAGATGAAGGAACTTGTAGAAGAATTAAATCAGTATGCCTATGAGTATTATGTATTAGATAATCCCAGTATATCTGATAAAGAATATGACTTGAAATATGATGAATTAGTAATTTTGGAGAAGAAAACTGAAGTTACATTACCTTATTCACCAACCCAAAGGGTTGGTGATAAAATATTAGGTGAATTTAGTAAATATACTCACAAAGGAAGACTCTGGAGTTTGGATAAAGCCCAAAATATGGAGCAGTTAATAGAGTGGCATAATAGAAATTTAAAAGTTATAGAGCAATATAATTCTATGAGTGAAGATAAATTACCAGAGTTGAGATATATAGTTACTAAAAAATTTGATGGATTAACGGTAAATTGTACCTATGATGAAAATGGAATTTTAATAAAGAGTGCTACAAGAGGAACGGGAATTATAGGTGAAGATATAACAGCTCAAATAAAAACTATAAAGACAGTTCCATTAAAAATAAAAAATAACCACGTTATAGAAGTGCATGGAGAAGCCATAATGACTAAAACAGCTTTTGAAGAATATAATAAAGCTGCTCAAGTTCCACTAAAAAATTTAAGAAATGGAGCAGCAGGAGCTCTTAGAAATTTAGATATTAAAGAAACTGCTAGAAGGAATTTATCCGCATTTTTTTATGATGTAGGTTATAATGAAGGTCCCGAATTTAAAAGTTATAGAGAAATGATGAATTTTATAAAAAATATGGGATTGCCTCAGGATAAGTATATTAAAGAATGTACTAACATGGAAGAAGTGGAAAAAGAAATTGAATATATAGAATCAATAAGAGGAGAACTAGATTATGATATAGATGGAGCAGTAATTGTTGTAGATGATATTAAAACAAGAGAGATATTAGGGTATACTATAAAATTCCCCAAATGGGCTATAGCTTATAAATTTGAAGCTAAGGAAATTACTACAAAGCTTCTAGATGTAGAATGGAATGTGGGAAGAAGCGGAAGAGTTACTCCAACAGCTTTATTAGAACCCGTAGAACTAGGCGGAGTTACAGTAAAAAGAGCTACACTAAATAATATGGATGATATTAAGAGAAAAAATGTAAAATTGGGTGCTAAGGTTTTAGTTAGAAGATCTAACGATGTTATACCGGAGATAATGGGAGTAGTAGAAGAATCTTTAGAGGAAAGCAAGGAAATACAGGCACCAGATAGATGTCCTTATTGTAATAGCCATCTAGTACAAAATGGAGTACATTATTATTGTGAGAATACATTATCTTGTAAACCACAGATGGTAAAAAGTATAGTTCATTTTGCTAGTAGAGAAGCTATGAATATAGCAGGATTCAGTGAAAAAACTGCAGAACAACTTTTTGAAAAATTAGATATAAAATCTATAGCAGATTTGTATAAGATAAAAAAAGAAGAACTATTAACTTTAGAAAAATTTAAGGATAAAAAGTCTCAAAATCTTATAGATGCTATACAAAATAGCAAAAATTGTGATTTGGCATCCTTTATATACGCTTTAGGTATACCTAATGTAGGTAAAAAGACTGCAAATGATTTAGTAATGAAATTTAAAACTTTAGAATCTATAAAGAATACAACAATAGAACAATTAGTAGAAGTTCCAGATGTGGGAGAAATAGTAGCTAAGAGCATATATGATTTTTTTGAAGACGAAAAAGTTATAAGTAACATAGAAGAATTATTAAATTTGGGTGTAAAACCTTATTATGAAGAAGAAAGAATTGATGAGAATCCTTTTATGGATAAAACTATAGTTGTAACAGGAAGTTTGAATAATTATAGCAGAGGGGAAATAAAAGATAAATTACAGTCTTTAGGAGCTAAAGTTTCTAGTAGTGTAAGTAAAAATACAGACTATGTCTTAGTAGGGGAAAAACCAGGATCTAAATATGAAAAAGCAATTGAATTAGGAGTAAAAGTAATCAACGAAGAAGAATTTTCTAATAAAATTAAATAATAACATTATAGAAGCATATATTTACAATGAATGAAAAAAGGTATATTATTTAATTGGTTTAATTTATAATAATAGCTCAAAGAATTTGGAGAGGATAAAAATGAGAAAGTATATAAATATATTAGGTTGGATAATGGTTATAATAACAACCATAGCATTACTAGCAACCTTACTTACTATATATCAATTTACATATATAAAATATTTTGATAGTTATTATACGCTTCAATGGTGTATGTTTTTTACTATGATTGTTTGGGCTGTAAAGATGTTAGATTTTTCAAAAGGAATAAGAGATAAATTCTATTCTTTAGTTTGTATTTTTCTTGCTGTAGCTAATATATTTTTCATATATATGAAAGTATATTAATAGTTATTTACGCATTGATATTAATAAATTATTTTATTATAGTAAATGAGAATATTGAATACTTTAAATACTCATATATAAGCATTGTTATTTAAGTTATTTTAAATTTAATAGTTTATATATTTCTAATCTATATATTAATTATTTTTCAATCAGATAAAATGTTTGTGTCTTTATTATAAATACATTTGTACAAAAATATTGACAAATATAAAATCAGATGTTATCATAAATTTGCGTTTAAATGAAAAACATATGTATACAATATAAATACATATGAACTCGGGGGGAGTAAAATGAAAAGATTAGGTCTTTTAACTAAATTAGTTTTAGGCATTATATTTGGTATTTTAATAGGAATGATATCTAAGACCTTAGGCATGTATCATGTTGTTAGGGCTTTAAATACATTTTCAGGCTTATTTGGAGGATTTCTTAATTTCTGTATACCATTAATTATAGTAGGTTTTGTAGCACCAGGAATTGCAGATTTAGGAAAGGGATCAGGAAAATTATTAGGAATTACTGTATTATTTGCTTATTTATCTACTATAATAGGAGGAATGGCTGCTTTCTTATTGGGTCAATCTATACTTCCAAGACTAATTAAGAATAGTGGCAATATGTTTAAATCAAAGGTATATTTAGAACCATTTTTTAAAATAGATATACCACCTATTATGGGAGTAATGTCAGCTTTAGTACTTGCCTTTGTTTTAGGAATCTGTATTCCTTATATAAAAGGAAAGAATCTCTTAGAAGTTACAAAGGATTTTAAAGGTATAGTTGAAATAATAGTTAAAAATGTAATAATACCATTAGTTCCCATTCATATAGCAGGTATATTTTCAAAATTAACAGCTTCTGGGGAAATAGTCCAAACATTAAAGACATTTTCATCAGTATATTTGATAATAATACCGCTTCAAATAGCTTATATAGTATTACAATATTTCGTAGCTTATGCTGTTTCAAGAAAAAGTCCAATTAAAGCCATAAAAAACATGATACCAGGATATATGATGGCTTTAGGAACTCAATCTTCAGCAGCATCTATACCTGTAAATTTACAATGTGCTAAGAAAAATGATTTATCGGATGATGTAGTTGATTTTGTAATACCTTTATGTGCTACAATACATTTAGCAGGAGATACTATAACTTTAGTATTAGGAGCTATGGGTATAATGCTTATGTCAGGTCAAGCGCCAACAGCGGCTTTAATGATACCATATATATTTATGTTAGGGGTTACTATGGTAGCAGCACCAGGAATACCTGGCGGTGGGGTATATGCTACTTTAGGGTTATTAAAAGATATGCTTATGTTTAATCCAGCACAGCAAGGATTAATGATAGCTATACATTTTGCACAAGATAGTTTTGGAACAGCTACAAATGTTTGTGGAGATGGAGCTATAGCTATAGTTGTAGATAAGTTATTCAGAAAAAAAAGTATTTCTGAAGAAAAAATGATTAAAGAAGAAGTATTTGGAGAAGTTATATAATATAATAAAAAACTGCCTAATTTTTACAGGCAGTTTTTTTATTTCTATGTAAAAAATATATATTTGTGGTAAAATAAAAATATTAGCCTTCATAAGGTAAAAAATAATGTTTATATAAGGAAGTGAGGGATAAAATGTCAGTTTCAAAAAAAGATGTAGAATATGTAGCAGAACTTGCAAGGTTAGAATTTAAAGAGGAAGAAAAAGATAGTTTTGTAAATGACTTAAACAAAATATTAAACTATATGGAAAAATTGGATGAATTAAATACCGATGATGTGGATATAGTAGTAAACCCATATTATATTGAAAACAAATATAGAGAAGATAATGTAGAAAAGTCTATGGAATTAAAAGAAGTTATAGATAATGCACCAGAAAGCTTAGAAGAATATGTAATTGTTCCTAAAGTTATAGATTAATAATTCTTTTGTTTTCTGGAAAAGGGAGGAAAGAAAATGGATTTAACTAAATTAACAGCACACGAATTAAAAGATATGCTTTCAAATAAAGAAGTTAAAGCAGAAGAAATAACAAAAGCTTTTTTAGATAGAATAAATTTAGTAGACAATAAGCTAGGAGCATACTTATATGTATCAGAGGAAGAAGCTATAAAAAAAGCTAAGGAAATTGATGGGAAAATAGAAAAAAATGAAGAGTTAAAAGCCTTATCAGGTATACCAGTAGGTATAAAAGATAATATAAATGTAAAAGGAATGCAAAATACTTGTGCATCTAAAATATTAGAAGGTTATACTTCACCTTATGATGCTCATGTAACAGAAAAAATAAAACAAGAAGAAGGAATAATCCTTGGCAAATTAAACATGGATGAGTTTGCTATGGGATCATCTACAGAAAATAGTGCATTTAAATTAGCCAAAAATCCATGGGATTTAGAAAGAGTACCAGGTGGATCTTCAGGTGGATCTGCAGTGGCGGTAGCAGGATCTGAAGCTACTTTATCATTAGGAACAGATACTGGTGGTTCTGTAAGACAACCTGCATCCTTTTGTGGAGTAGTTGGTTTAAAACCTACATATGGAAGAATATCAAGATCAGGGGTTGTAGCTTTTGGTTCTACATTAGATCAAGTAGGTCCAATGGGAAAAGATGTAGAGGATTGTGCTTTGCTAACATCAGTTATAGCGGGATTAGATAAAAAGGATTTTACAACAGTAGATAAGGAAGTTCCTGATTATAAAAAAAGTTTAACTAAAGATATAAAGGGTAAAAGAATTGGTATTCCAAAAGAGTTCTTTGGAGATGGATTAGATAAGAATGTAAGAAAATCTGTAGAAGAAGCTATAAAGGTATTAGAGGCAAATGGAGCAGAAGTTAAACCATGTTCTCTACCATTAATGGATTATGCCCTATCAGCTTATTACATAATATCTAGTGCAGAAGCTTCATCAAATTTAGCTAGATTTGACGGTATAAGATATGGTTATAGATCAAAAAACTTTAAAGATGCTAAAGATATATATTTGAAATCTAGAAGTGAAGGCTTTGGAGATGAAGTTAAGAGAAGAATAATGCTTGGAACTTATGTATTATCAGCAGGATACTATGATGCTTACTACAAGAAAGCATTAAAAGTAAGAAAACTTATAAAAGACGATTTCCAAAGAGTATTTAAAGAATTTGATGCTATAGTGTCACCAACATCTCCAACTACAGCATTTAAAGTAGGAGAAAAGAAAGACGATGTAATGTCAATGTATCTTTCAGATATATATACTGTTCCAATTAGTGTAGCAGGAGTACCAGCTATATCATTACCATGTGGTATGATAGATGGACTTCCAGTAGGGCTTCAAATTATATCAGATTATTTTAAAGAAGATGTATTATTTAATTTAGCATATAATTATGAACAATCAGTAGATTTTCATAAAATGAGAGCGGATTTTTAAGTATATAGTTAAAAACAAAGGAGTGAAAAACATAGATGGATTTTGAAGCAGTTATAGGATTGGAAGTTCATGCTGAACTTTCAACAAATACTAAAATATATTGTGGATGCACTACAGAATTTGGTGGTCAACCTAATACTCATGTTTGTCCAATATGTTTAGGATTACCAGGTTCTCTACCTCAATTAAATAAAAGGGTAGTAGAGTATGGAATTAAGGCAGGTTTAGCTTTAAATTGTTCTATAAACAAAGTTTGTAGAATGGATAGAAAAAATTATTTTTATCCAGATTGCCCTAAAAATTATCAAATAACTCAAGATGAAGTTCCAATATGTAGAGATGGATATATTGAAATAGAGTTAGAAAACGGTGAAAAGAAAAAAATAGGCATAGAAAGAATACATATGGAAGAAGATGCTGGAAAATTACTTCATACTAATGCGGGAACATTGGTAGATTACAATAGAGCAGGAGTACCATTAATAGAGATAGTATCAAGACCAGATATAAGAACTCCAGAAGAAGCTACAAAATACTTAGAGAAATTAAAGAGTATACTATCTTCAATAGAAGTATCAGATTGTAAAATGGAGCAAGGTTCCTTAAGATGTGATGGTAATATATCTGTAATGCCTAAAGGTAGCGAAAAATTTGGAGTAAGATCAGAAATAAAAAATATGAATTCTTTTAAAGCATTGGAAAAAGCTTTATCATATGAATATGATAGACATGTAGAAGCTGTAACAAAGGGAGAAATTTTAGAGCAAGAAACAAGAAGATGGGACGAAGCTAATTCTGTTACAGTGCTTATGCGAAGCAAAGAAAAAGCTAATGATTATAGATACTTTCCAGAAGGAGATTTAGTTACATTAAATATTTCAGATGAATGGATAGAAGAAGTAAGAAAAACTATACCAGAGTTACCACATGAAAAAGCTGAAAGATTTGTAAATGAATTTGGAATACCTAAATATGATGCTATGGTATTAACTTTAACAATGGATATGGCTAAATTTTTTGAAGAAACTGCCCTAAAGAGTGAAGATGCAAAAGCTGCTTCTAACTGGTTAATGGGTGATATTTCAAGACTTATGAATGAAAAAGCTATAGAAGTTAAAGATTTGAAATTTAATCCTGAACAATTAGCCCAGCTAATTAAATTAATAAACGCTGGAACTATATCTAATAATATAGGTAAAAAAGTTTTAGATGATATGTTTAAGTCAGGTAAAAATCCTAAAGATATAGTTGAAGAAAAAGGTTTGGTTCAAAATAATGATGAAGGTGCTATATTAGAAGTAGTTAAAAATATTATAGAGAATAATCCTCAATCTATAGAAGACTTCAAAAATGGAAAGAAAAGAGCATTAGGTTTCCTTGTAGGTCTTGTAATGAAAGAAACAAAAGGAAAAGCTAATCCTCAAATAGTAAATAAATTAGTAAGTGAAGAAGCAAATAAAATGTAAATATTAGAATAAAAGATCCTCACATAAAAATGTGGGGATTTTTTTATGGAAAATAGTTTGAATTATATGTAAAGTTTAAAAATGTTGTTTATTTTAACCTATAAGTGTAAATAATTAAATATAGTATATGATTCTTCAAAGCGGGGGGATAAAATGAAAAAGATTATATGTTTTTTATTAAGTTTTACATTAATTTTTTTTAGCGGTTGTGTAGAAAAAAACAAAGAAGTCACCTCAGATGAGGGAATAAGAGATTACTTAATATATAATATAGAAACTATGCCTAAGGATTTAATTATGCTAGAAGACGGTTCACAAAGAGAGAAGGACTTATTATTAAGTCTATTTGATGGATTGGTAGGGTTAGATAAAAATAATAACATTGTTCCGGAATTGGCAGAAAAATGGGAAGTTAGTAAAGATGGTATAGATTATAAATTTTATATTAAGGATAATTTATTTTGGAGCAATGGGAAGGAAATAGTAGCTAGGGATTTTGAAAAATTTTTTAAAGATATTCTTATATATTGTAAGGAAAATAATATAAGATTCAATGAACTAAATTCTGTATATGGAGTTAAGGACTACTTAACTAATGGAAATCTAGATAACATAGCTATAAAAGCTAAAGAAGATAATATATTAGAAATAAGACTAAATAATAAAGATCCATATTTTTTAAGTACTCTTTCTAAGCCTAAATATAAATTAAGAAAAATAGATAAGAAAAACAAAAATTATAAAAAAAGTTTTAATGAAATACCATATACAGGAGCATTTTGTATAAATAAAATAGAGAAAGACCAAATAACAATTAACAAAAATAATAAATATTGGGATAAAGAAAATATAAAGATTAATAGAATAGTGCTTAAATCTATACAAAACAGTGAAGAGGCATTGGCTCATTTAAAGACTTCCAAATTAGACTTGTTTATGAATCCTCCTATAGCTGAAATTAATAATTTAAATAAAGAAGGATTAATATCTAAAAAGTTATCTTTAGAAACAGGGAATATAATATTCAATAAAAAAGATTATATAGATCTAAACTTAAGAAGGGCAATAGATAGCTGTATTAGTAGGGAGGATATGTGTTCGAAGTTACTATATGGGAAATCAGTGCCAGCCATTGCTTATGTACCAAATAATATAGCAGAAAATGATGATATAAGTTATGGTAAAAATTATTTTAGTTTAAATAAAAATTTACAAAGGGCAAAAGAATTTTTAGATAAAAGTGAATATAAAAAAGAAAAGAAGGATTTAAAAATTATATCAATAGAAGATCCTATTTCTAATAAAATAGCTAATAGTATAATAGGGGAATTAAAAGAGAGTTTAGATATAAATCTTAATTTGGTTAATTGCAAGGATGAGAATGAATTAGAACAGAAAATTAAAAATGGAGATTATGACTTAGCCTTTGTTAGAAATAAAGCTAAAAATAACGATCCTTTATTTTTCCTCTTAAACTTTACTAGTGATTCTTTGCAATACCAAGATTTTTTAAATAAAATTAAATTAGAAGATAATATGTGGAAAAAGAGAGAATATATCAATAAAGCACAAGATGTTCTGGCTAAGGATTTGTATACAATACCTGTTTGTTTTTTTTATGATATGTTATGTAAAAGAAGTAGGGTACAAGGGCAATATATTACCATAGATGGTAATGTTATTATAAAGAAAATAACCTTAGCACCCTATAATTAATATTATTTTATAGTGGTTTTATTTTTAGATGATTTAATAGGAAGAAAATAAGCACAATTAGCGTTTTCTTCGCGAATACTTAAAAAGGGACTGATGTAATTTAATATGCATCTTCCATTTTTATTATTTTTACATTTTTCAGAACAAGTTATATTCATACAAAGCCCTCCTATAAAGTATTTTATTACCAATGCTTGTACTTATTGATGTATGTTTATTATATCCAAAAAATAAATTAATATGAGGATATTGCATTGCAATATCCTCATATTAATTTTTAAGTGTATATAAAGTTAAAAACCATAGGAAGAAATTTTTATTACTGTCAAAAGAATTTCTGCAATTAGTAAACTCTTGTTTCTTTGTATTGTATTCTACATATTTAGCTAGTACTGGTGCTATTTCAATAGCCTCAGGAGATGGTATAGATCCCATTCTAAAACACTTTTCATCTAATAAATCTTCTGATTTTAAAGAAAAGTTCTTGTATCTTTCAATACTATTTAATGTAGGTTCCTCAGGCCAACTTAGTATTATTCCAGAATTTATTATTTGATTTTTATAAAACTTAAGCAATAGATTCTTATCATAATTTTCTTTATCATTTTTATACTCGTTAAGTAATACTAAAAGATATAATATTAACTCATCACAGGAATATTTTATTTCTTTTTTATCTGTATTTTTAATAAACATACTTAAGTTATCATTATATAGTTTTGTTAATGATTTATACATTCTTTTACTTAGATTTTTGAACTTTAATATTCCTAAATTATCAAAGGTAAGCATAAAGTCGATATAAGCTAAACAATGAGTATCAACTTTTTTTTCGGTATTTAAATCTTTTTCCTTTAATTTTTCTTGTAAAAGTTCTGATAGATCTAGTAATAATACTTTACTATCATCATTTTTAGAATATTTATAAAATATATTCATTCCTAAACATAATTTGGATATTTCGTCTGTGGAAAGAGTATAAAGTTCATCTTTATATTCTAAAAACATATTAAGTATATCTAAAGAAAAATCTTTATAATTAGAACAATAATCATCTTTGTCTAATAAAGATGTACCATAGTAAGCACACATTAAAAAGCATTGATTTGAAAAATTAAATTTTTTATTTTTTTCTTTGAAATTTATATCAGATAATATATTATCTGATGCATCTAGCTTATTAACAAAAACTCCTTCTTCATTTCTAAGATAAGTTGCAAAGAATTCTAATTGTTTTTTACACAATTTATTGTATAATTTAGTATAAGAGTATAAATTCTTATCCTTGTCTTTAAATTGTTCATAATATTCTATTAATTGAAGAAGGGATAAAACCATAAAGCTATTACCTAATATGTTTACTTCTTTTTTAAATTTACCATCATTCCATGTTAGTTTTTTATTTGAATTTATAAGTTTAGGGTTAGCTTTTTTATAGACACACAATAAAGGTGTGCAAGAGCTAAAATTTTTGGGGTCAGCAAAATCATGCTTTAGTTTTAATTCACTAAAGGGCATACAAATACCACAATTGGAATGAAGTATTATGTTTTGTAGAGATTCCTTAGCTAAAAAGTTCATCTGAGAGTAAATATTACTTGGATCTAAGGTATTCATTCTTAAAAAAGGACCTATATATTTCAAAAAACACACCTACCATAAATTAATTCTTATATTATAATATGTTATACAAGGGCAATTTAGTGATACATAAATAAAATATTTAATTTGTTTGGAGGATTAACATATGAAAAAAGAAGTTATTGTTGCAAGTAATAACAAAGATAAAATAAGAGAAATAAAAGAAATATTAAAAAAATTTAATATAGATGCTTTATCGATGAAAGAAGCAGGTATTGATATAGATATAGAAGAAGATGGCAATACATTTATGGAAAATGCTTATAAAAAAGCAGCTACTATATATGAAATTTTGCCTAACTATATGGTAATAGCAGATGATTCAGGGCTTATGGTAGATGCTTTAAATGGAGCTCCAGGAATTTATTCTGCTAGATTTGCAGGGGAGCATGGAAATTATAAAAAAAATAATGAAAAGTTATTAAAAGAACTGGATGGTAAAAAAGTAGAAGAGAGAAAAGCTAAATTTGTTTGCTCTATAGTATTTATAATAGATAAGGATAATGTAATAAGAGTGCAAGGTGAAATTAATGGGGTTATAGGAGAAAAGGAAATAGGAGAGGATGGATTTGGATATGATCCTTTATTCTATATACCAGAGTATAAAAAAACCTTTGCACAAATGGATTCTCAAACTAAAAATTCTATAAGTCATAGGGGAGAAGCCTTTAGAAAATTAAAATGCGAATTAGAAAAATATATATAGATAAGGGGGGGCAATTTTGAAAATAGGTGTTATTAGTGATACTCATAGATATATAGGAGATGCTACTTCTCTTGTAAATAGTTTAGGTAATGTAAACTTAATAATTCATTTAGGAGATAATGTAGAGGATGTAAAAATGTTGTCTTCTGTTTATAAAGGGAAAATTATAAATGTAAGAGGAAATTGTGATTTTTCAAAAGAAACTCCATCTGAATTAATAGAAAATATAGGAGGGAAAAGATTTTTTATAACTCATGGAAATAGATATGATGTGAAGTATGACTTAGCTAAATTAAGATATAGAGCATTAGAATTAGAAGCTGATATAGCCCTATTTGGTCATACTCATGTATCTCAAATAGAGTATATAGATGGGATATGGTTTATTAACCCTGGTAGCCCTACACTTCCAAGAAATGGAGTTAGAAGTGTTGCTATTATAGGTATTGAGGGAGATAAAGTAGTGCCTATTATAAAAAAGATATAATGAAATTTTAAAAAACATAAAAAAAAATAAAAAAATGTATTGACGAATATAATTATATGATGTAGAATAGTTTATGTCGTTGAGAGTTGCAAGAACAAACAGGAAAACGGCAAAATGAATAATAACTCGAGAGACTCTTTAATATCGGGGTGTGGCGCAGATGGGAGCGCGCGTGGTTTGGGACCATGAGGTCGCAGGTTCGAGCCCTGTCACCCCGACCAAAAGAGTGCGGGTGTAACTCAATGGTAGAGTGCTAGCCTTCCAAGCTAGTTACGAGGGTTCGATTCCCTTCACCCGCTCCATAATATGCGTCTTTAGCTCAGATGGATAGAGCAACGCCCTTCTAAGGCGTGG
>NZ_LHUL01000010.1 GCF_001276985.1 Clostridium botulinum | reverse complement strand
TAAAAAATGAATTATTTTTAAGTAATATAAAGTAATATAAAATAGTACATTGTACTATTTTATATTACTTTATATTACTTTTTGATGAAAAAATACATGATTATATTTAATTTTAATATATAAATATAATTTAATATTCTAATTAAGCTAGTAAAATCAATATTTTATATGAACTTAAATTATTTTTTATATCTTATATAAAATTCATATAATGCTAAACTAATTAAATCTTGTTTTTTTATACTAGAATATTCTTCACACAATTTATTAAATAAATTATATATAGGTTTATATACTTTTATACTTTTAGTTGTTATATCCTTTTGCATTTCTACTGGTAAATTATTTATATCTAACTGAGGTATATCTATTATTTTAGTATTACTTTTGTAATCCTTAACCATTTCAAGTATGATATCCTTATTATTTATTAATTCTAATACTTCTTTTTTTAAACTATTAAATTCTTTTATACTCTGTGATTCATTATTACTTACAATAGTATTACTTTTGTATGATTCAATTTCAAGTGTATTTTGTTCTTTTACAGGTTCCTTATATAATACTTTAGTATTATTTTTGTCATACTCATTATTAATTTTTGAATATATATTTAATTTTTTATTATAAATATATCCTATCTTTTTAAATCTATCTCTTAATGTACTACGTGCTATATTTAAATTACTTGCAATCTCTCTAAGTGTAGACCCTTCACCTAATTGTTTATTTATATAAATTACCTGATCCTGGACTTCTAACTTATCAAAATCTGCCCTATCCATATAATCACCCCTATAATACTTTAGTAATACCTTTATATTATCATACATAAGTATTACTTTAATAATATATTAATTGGTAATATATTACAATGATATTGCTAAAGTATTACTTTTATAAAAGTCTTTATAATTAATTTTAAATAAATAAAAAGTAGCATTTTAGCTACTCTATAAATAAAAATTTTCTATGGTATTATCTTTTACATCATCATTTATTCCAATATACCTTAATGTTATGCTTGGTGCTGAATGATTGAATATATCTTGTAATATCGCAACATCTTTATATTGTTTATAATGCCAATAGCCAAATGTTTTTCTAAGGGTATGTGTGCCAACCTCCGCCATTCCTAGACGCTTTCCTGCATTTGATAATATTCTATAGGCTTGTACCCTCGTTATAGGCTTATTTTGACACTTACGGCTTTTAAATAGGTACTCTGTATTATCCATACCCTCTATATACTTTTCAATATCCTCTCTTAACATTGAATTTATTAGAACACGCGTCCTTTTACTTGTCTTTTGCTCTCGGATAACTATATGTGTTTTATCTTTTACATCTTCAACCTGCAGCTTTAATATATCTGATATTCTTAATCCCGTATTTATTCCTATCACAAACAACATATAATCCCTATAGCCATTTTTAAGTAATTCATTTTTAAATTTATTTATAACTTCCTTGTCTCTTATAGGCTGAACCAATTCCATTTTATCACCTCTTACATACATTATAATACATATGATGATATATATAAATACAATATGTTACATTCCCGTAAACACTTTCCCAGTAGAATAATAAAAAAATAGGATGTAAGTATTGATATTTCAATACTTACATCCTATTCAATCTAATGTAATACACTATCCATTGTGTTACATTACAGTTATATATTTAATCTTTTAAATTTATCTTTTCTAATAAGTAATAAAGCATTTTTTCTTTTCTTGTTATTATTTTTGCAGTACATACCATACCAGATTTTATTTGTGCCTTTTCTCCTTTATGACTATATAAAGGCTTACTATCTATAGAAGCTTCGCCAGTATAAAAGCTTATTCCACTTTTAGGATCTAATTTTGAATCAACACTTATATTTTCTAATTTACCATCTAAATATCCATATTCTTTATACGGTAGAGACTGAAAATCATATTTTATAGTAGTACCCCTTTTTATATTTGCTATATCTTTATTTAGTATCATAAGATCTATTTTATATTTTGATTCAGATGGTAGTATATTTAAAACTTCTTGTCCTTCGCCTACTAAATCACCTGTTTTAATAGGAGTACTTATGTCAACAATACCATCTATAGGAGCTTTTATAGTACATTTATCAATATTCATATCTACAACTTTTAAATTAGTTGTTATTTCTTCAAGCTTTTGTTTACTTAACTTTATTGAATTATCAATTTCAACTAAAGCAGAACTTTTTATTTTCTCCTCATTTATTTCTTTTGCATCATCATTACTTGACACTTGATTATTTAAATCTTTTATTTTATCATTACATTCCTCTATAGCATTTTCTATATTTAATGTAAATTGATTTTTATATTTTGTAAGTTCTAATTTAGCCTCCTCTAATTTAACTTTTGCATCATTTATTAAAACTTCCTCTACCTTTTTATTCTTTAAAGAATTATACGAATCATTTAAGGCTGTTATATTCTTTTCATAGCCTTCTACATTTATTTTGTAATCCTTAAATTGGCTATAATATGAAGTACCAGAACTTAAATAATTAGTATTATTTTGTGCTGACTTTTTTAATAAATTTAAATTGTTTATCTTAGAATTTAAATTATCTATTTGTGAATTTACTACTTTTTTATTGTTGTCGGGGTCTTTTTTACTTTTTTCATAATTTAAATATTTATCATAGTACTCTTTTTCATCTTTACTATCCGTAAAATAATTTTTATTATCTGATATACTCTTTTTTAATTTTTCTAAATTACTTATTTCTTTTTCTAAGTCCTTTTTACTTTTATCTAATGAACTCTTTTGAACATCTAATTCTTTATGATCTAAAATATATAAAACCTTTCCTTTTTCTACTTTATCGCCATTTTTAAAGTTTACAGATAAGACTTTACTTCCTAAAAGATTAGATACCTTATGAATATTTTCATTAGGTCTAACTACACCTTGTACATCTACAACTATTTCCTTTTCAGCAAGCCAACACCAGATAAAAGCACTTAAAAATATTAAAAGTAATATATAAATAAAAATAGTTGTAAATGGATGAGGTTTTGATTCTAATATTTCTCTACTATCTTTCATTTCATCAATATTTTGTATTATTGCCTTCATTAGTTAATCCCTCCCTTATCCTTTGATGCAGCGACTTCAAGTTTAACATCATCAAAGGGAAGTTGATCCTTCCAAAGGTTATAATATCTACCTTTAATATTTATTAATTCATCATGAGATCCTCTCTCTATAATTTCACCTTTATCTAAAACATATATGGTATTGCATCTTCTAATAGTACTTAATCTATGGGCTATTATAATAGTTGTTATACCTTCACTAAATTCATTCATAGTATTTTCTATAGCTCGCTCTGTTATAGAATCTAAGCTACTTGTAGCCTCATCCATTATTAATATTTCAGGTTTTTTAAGTATTGCTCTAGCTATAGATAATCTTTGTTTTTGACCACCTGAAAAATTAGAACCATTCTCCTCTACCAATGTATTATATCTTAAT
Organism: Clostridium botulinum; assembly: GCF_001276985.1. Lineage (GTDB taxonomy): Bacteria > Bacillota > Clostridia > Clostridiales > Clostridiaceae > Clostridium_F > Clostridium_F botulinum. Next base: position 6,705 of record NZ_LHUL01000010.1, on the reverse strand, counting down.
GGAAGAGAATTTATAAAATCATGTATTTGTGCCCTTTTACATGCTTCTATAATCTCTTCATATGTAATATAGGGATTCCCTAAAGATAAGTTTTCCTTTATAGTTCCATTAAATAAAAAAGTTTCTTGAGATATATAAGCAATTTTATCCCTTAAGGTTTCTATATTTATATCCTTTATATTATATGTATTTATTAATATTTCACCTTTTTCACATTGATAAAAATTCATAAGTAGCTTTGCTAATGTAGTTTTACCTGATCCACTTTCTCCAACTAAAGCAATTCTCTCACCAGACTTTATATTCATATTTATATCCTTAAGTATAAGCTTTCTAGTTCCATATCTAAAATCTACATTTTTAAATTCTATATTTCCTAACAAAGATTGAGGTTTAATCTTTTTCTCTTCATCTATACTTTTCTCTAGCTCCAAATCTAATATTTCTCCAAGTCTCTCTCCTGCTACAACTGCAGTTTGAAGCTGTGGTTGTAAATTTATTATATTTTCTATAGGATCTAAAAAGTATGCAAGTAATGCATTAAAGCTTATAAGTTGTCCTATAGACATATTTCCTTTTAAAACCTGATAAGTTCCAGCCCAAAGGATAACTACACCAAATACAGCCTTAACGCTTCCCTTTATTGATCCGTGAAGATTATTTATAAAACCATTTTTAAATACACTTTTTATAAGGGATATAAATCTTTTTTCTGTTTCTAAATTAACTTCCCCTTCAGCGTTAAAGGCTTTTATAGTTTCTACTCCATTTAATGATTCTACAAGGTATGAAGTAAGTTTTGCATTATCCTCCATAACACTTCTATTTACTTCTTCTAAAGGTTTATTAAAAACCCAAACAATAATTATGTATAATACAATTGGAATTATGGTTATACCAAATAATAAACTATTAGCAGTATATAAAAATATTCCACCTATAATAACCATAAGACTATCTATCATCATAGTTAGGGTAGCTCCTGATATAGCATCTCTTATTTTAGATGCATCATTAAATCTTGATATAATCTCTCCTACCTCACGAGTTCCAAAAAAGTTCATTGGAAGATTTATAACATGCTCATAATATCCAAGCATTAGTGGTATGTCCATATTTTGCCCTAAATAAATTAAAAGCTGTGTTCTAAAGGCCCCTAGTAATACTTTAAAAAGAGTTAAAACTATTATTCCAATAGATATCATATGAAGACTTTTATTTAAATTATTAGGTATAATATCATCTAAAATAAATTTAAAATAAAAAGCTCCTATAATTCCAAGTATGGTATATATGATAGATGATAAAAATATATTTACTAAAAGCTTTTTTTGAGGCTTTATAAGTTTAAAAAACCTTTGAAACAAACCCTTTTCTTTATTTCCCTTTTCAAATTTTACAGTAGGAGTCATAATAAGGAGTACTCCTGTCCAAATTTCAAAAAATTCCTGAGGATTATACTTAATAATTCCCCTACCAGGATCTGCAATTATAATTTCCTTTTCTGTTATTTTATATATAACTACATAATGCAGCAAGGTCTTATCTATAACTACATGAGCTATGCATGGAAGAGGTATTTCACTAAATAAATCCTCTGGTTTACTTGCTTTAACACCTTTAGCAGTAAATCCAAGTTCCTCCGCGGCCTTAATTACTCCAAGGGCGCTTGTACCTTCCTTATCCGTTCCTGCAACCTCTCTTATTTTTGATATTGGATACTTTAAACCGTATTGCTTACATATGGTAGCTAAACAAGCAGCACCACAATCTTTATAATCATGTTGCTTTATACATACGTATTTGTTGAAAAAATATCTCATTTGGCACCTCTTTTATACATCTAATTTGCAATTTATATGTAATACATAAATTATTATACAATAACATAGTTTTATTTTCATTATTTTCAAATAAATTGTTGAACTGTATTGAATTACATGTTATTATTATAATAATTTTCAAAATATTATAATAGGGGGATTATTATGGAAAATATTAATCTAAATGAATTACAAGAAATTAATGGAGGAATGACTGCTGGTGGAGTTCTTTATGCTACAGGAAAAGGTGCTGTAACTGGTGCTTTGACTGGTGCTGGCTTTGGGGGAGCTCCTGGTGCTATACTTGGCGCAGTTTATGGAGCACCTTTTGGAGCTCTTGATTATGTTATAAGTGATCGCTTAAAATAAAATATAATACTTATACTTTATTAAGAAATAGGATAACCGAAAATTACTAAAAATAATTTTCGGTTATCCTATTTCTTCTTTTAACTAAAGAATCATTTAATATTTAATTAATTAACAATTTTACACATTTACTTTGTATTCTGATTGCCTATTTTAGAAATTAATATAGTTAGAATATATAAAAGTACAAACCAAACTAATCCATTGAAAATAATATATCTAATAGACTCTTTTGATATTATATTAAATATAGTAACTATAACAACTCCAAGTCCAGAAGATATAAATCTTTTTTTTATTAAAACTTTACCTTTTTCTCTAGGCTCTACTACTATTTTTCCCAAAATGATTTTCATACCAAAATAATATAACCCAATTATAAATATAAAAAAGCTAGATTTATATTCTTGAAAGCCTTTGTTAAGAATAATCTTTACAATTACATCACTTATTAATAAAATTAATATTAAAATAACCGTTTGATACCCATATTTTTGTAATTGAGATTGTGTTCGTTCATCACCATTGTTACTAAATAATTTCATATTTTAATTTTCCTCCCAAAATAAATCATTTAATGTCTTATTAAGTACCTTACATATTCCTATACATAGTTTAAGAGATGGATTATACTTTCCTGCTTCTATCATACTAATGGTTTGCCTTGTTATCCCTACTTTTTCAGCAAGCTGTTGCTGAGAAAAATCACATTCCACTCTAGCTATTTTCATTTTCTTATTTTCCAATTTGCTCCTCCTAAATTGTTTCATTTGGTTAATTTATATATATTATATATTGCCAATTGTAATACATATTCATCTTATTGTCAAATAAATTTTGCATTACTATAGATAATAATATTTCTACAACTTCTCTAATTTACATATAAGCATTAATTTTACTTAATATAGTTTTTGACAAACTTATAAAATAACATATAATACTTATAAATTTTGTATAATTGTGATTTAAATAAAAAAAGAGCATAAGGGAAATATGATACCACTTACTAAATAGTAAGTGGTAAGTTAGCTGTGCTAACTATATTTCTATCTTAAAAAAGTGCTATCATTTTAAGATTTTTTTTAACTCTGTTTTTACTCTATTTAAACTCCATATGAGTTCTATTTGCCTCCATTTTTACTCTGAATTTACTCTATTTTAACTCTGCTATAACTAAGTTATACCAATACCTCGCCGTTCGTTTATTTCTTAAAAAATTGAATATATATTATTATAAAAAATAATATAGGAGTTATTGCTAAATTTATATAGATTAGATAATCTATTATTGTTTTTCTATTATAATAACTCTCATATCGATTTTCAGCCTCTTTCTGTAACTCATTGAGGGCTTGTATCTTTTTTTCTGTTTCTGTTCCTATACGTTCTATATGAACCTTATAAACCTTATCTAATTTTATGGATAATCCTTTAAGTATTTTATTTGATTTATCTACTAATATCTTTAGTTCTTCCTCTATGATCTCTTTCAATAGTTCGTTGCTTGTCTTCAATTCTTTTATCTTCTCTGTTGCCTGGTCTTGTATCTCTTTTATTTTCTCTAGGCTCTCCTTTTGCTCTTGCTTCAATTCCTGCAATTTCTCGTGTGATTGAGCCAAGGACTCCTTCAACAAACTGTTCTCCAGTCCCATCTTTTGCATTAAATTTATCTCCTGAAGTTTTTGAAATGCCTGATTTTCTAAAATTGAATTCTCTTTCTTTTTCTCTATTGTATCGAAGTTCATTTTCCATACCCTCCTTGGTAAATTTATCCTTTTTAAATGTCTTTTGTAAGTTTGAATTTCTTATTTTCTTACCTCCAGGAGTTGTAAAAGTTATATACTTTCTTGTATCCTTCCAGTTAACTTTATAACCCTTTTCCTCCATGGATTTTATAAACTCTTCTTTTGTTTTTGATACCTTTAATGAATTACTTACTTCAAGTCCTGTATTTAAAAGATAGCTTTCTCCTGTACCATTAAAGGCTTTTTCCATTACTTTATATTTATTATGATTAAAACTTGTTATATCTTTGCTTGGTTCTCTTACTACATTTAATCCTTCTTTTTCACATATACGATCATTTACATTTTTAAAATTTTGTAATTCTTTATTGCTATATCTAAGTTTTCTACCATCTTCAAAACTTACAGAATTAACTACAAAATGATTATGTATATGCCCTTTGTCCTTATGGGTACTTATTAAAACTTCAAAGCCTTTAAAATTCTTTTCTGCCCATTCTAAACCTATTTTATTAGCTTTCATATAATCTAAATTATCATTTGGATCAAAACTTTGAATAAAATGTTTATACTGCCTTCCTGTGGTTTTATTAAATATTTCCTTAGTTGCTTTCATTTCTTCAAGTACATTTGAAGGACTACAATCTTTTCCACTGATTAATTTTTCTTCTGTCTTCTCTTCCCTAGTTACATACTTAATAATTCCATCTAAGGAGCCTTTGGAGTTAACTGCCTTAATAACTGCCATACCTCTTTCATCTCCTCATTTATTTCTAATAGTTCCTTTGAACAATTAGCCTTACCCTCATGTACTGATTTAGTTAATTGATTAAGATTATTACCTATTCTTTTTAACTCTATATTTAAATCTTTCAATCCATCTACTACTAATATTCTTTTATCTAATGCACATTTTAAAAGATATTCATTTTGACTTAACTTAGATTTTTTAACTTTATTTTTTATAGTGTTAAACTCTTTCTCTGTAGCTCTTATAACTATTTGTTTATTCCTTTTTCTATTAACTTTATAATTTTCATTTAGATTAATAGCACTATCTAATATCTTTTCTTCTTTAATGTCATATCTAATATTATCCTTTTGTACATCTTCTAGTGCTTTTTCAATATATTCTTCTCTTGTAATATTTCCTAATGCATATTCCATCAAAAGAGCTCTTTCATCGTCTGTTAGTATCATATCTGAATGCTTTATATTTCCTTGTACACTTTCTATTATTTCTTCAGCTTTTTCTTTGTTCATTTTGACCTCCTTAATAATTAAATTATAAATACATTGGTTTTTAAACCAATGTTAAAAAATAGGGGTTTGAAGGGGTATCCCCTCACAAGCTCTGAATGAGAAAGCCACCTAGTGGCTATCCATTCGGGGAGCTTGCATACCATAATTAACTACTATGATTCTACTCCATCACTTATCTAATTTCAACCAAATTAAATAAGAATAACCATTATGATAAAATAATAGTTATTCTTATTCTGCTTCCGTAAGATCTATCATCACCTTTATTATCTCTTCTTATAGTATTTAAATACTAATTATAATTTAAAACTTTATATTTAGTATAAACTACCTATACTCTTACCCCTTCAAGCCCATTTGATTAAAAACTTTTGATTTATATATTGACTTTAAACGATCTTAATTTTAATCTGGAAGGCTTGATAAGGAAAATGGCTTTCCCCCCCTTGTGCTCGAATATAATCTGTATTCGAGCACAAGGAAATATACTTTTTACTTCTTTTAATCCGTATAGGAATCAAAGGTATCCGTATATCCACGTCATTACAACGTCATAGGTTCAAAGTCGCTCAGGTCTAGTATTACCAACTAGGATTATCACAATCCTTCACCTACGCCCCCAACTAGGACAGTCACAAACCGATGTTAAAATTTTACATATGTTCTTCTGAGAAGTTCTCCTACCCTCTAACGGCAACAGCACCGATTGATTAGTCGGTCGCTTGTTTTTACGTGATATACTCCTCAACACGATTTAACTCTAACTACTATTTATTTTCTTATATCTATTACAGTACACTAGCTGCGTATATGATCGTATTTTTCTTGTCTTTACACATACATACTTATACTTGTTTATATGTGGTATATAACTATATTTTAAATACATACAGGTCTTACAACGCTTCCTCTTTCCCATACGCTCTTTATAATAAATACATTTACGTGCATTATTAAAATCAAGAATTACCATTTTAAAGTTTGTACAATTAAACTCTTCATCTTCATTATAAAATTCACACTTTTTACAGCTTTTCACTCTTTTCATATAACCACCTCTAACCACTTATATATTGATTAATAAGGCTTGTCTATTTTTATTTATTTTTAAACATTAAAAAAGCATTTTTTAGTACGTTTATACTAAAAAATGCTTGAAAATCTCTTAATAATTATGTATAATCAGTATATTAACTGAATAAGTAATTATAAGGTCTTTCTAACGTTCTTTTATGTATTCCCGTACATAATTGAATTGGCTTATATAACGTATTCCCGTACGATATATAAGAGTTGAAGGACTTTTTTATTTTATTTTAAAAAAACTTGTCTTTATTTTACCGCTTTTTCTTCCAACATTCAACAGTTTTATTTATAAAAAATGAATTATTTTTAAGTAATATAAAGTAATATAAAATAGTACATTGTACTATTTTATATTACTTTATATTACTTTTTGATGAAAAAATACATGATTATATTTAATTTTAATATATAAATAT
>NZ_LHUL01000001.1 GCF_001276985.1 Clostridium botulinum | reverse complement strand
CTTTAGAAAATGTTGAGTGGAATGGTGAATCTGGAGAATTTAGAATTAACTTAATAGGTTCTAAAAAAAAATAGAACCGCTTTTTCCAAAACAATCCAAGATATCGCATTTTAACATAGGAAACATGTCCATCATGTATAAAAGTACGAGTTTTTGGAAAGAATATATAGTTTATCTAAATAAATGTAAAATTAATAATACAACACCTAACTCTACTAGTCAATGGATAAAATTTCATAGGCTTCAAATGGGGTGGTCACAAATGGATTTAGCTCTCAAATTAGGCTTAAGCGAAAAACAAGGTAGGTATTTAATTAAAGATTACGAAACCAGATGTCTATGTCCTCCACCGGAACTGTCTATAAGATTAGCTAAATTATTTAACATAGGAACAAAGTATTTCTATGATGAATACTATGAATTTTTAGATATGGATTATCCTAATGTACTAAAAAATTATAGATTAAAAAATAATCTTTCTAAAATTAAATTAGCTAAAATATTAAATACTACATATGAAACTATAACTAGATGGGAAAATGGTAAAAATATAAGTAGACAATATTATAAAAAAATAAATAAATTAGTCCAATTAACAACTAAGGAGCCTTAACTGGCTCCTATTTATAAGTTTAAAAATATCACATATATAATTATCAATAAACTACCCGCTATACATCCCCATTTCATAGAGTTTTTATTACTATTATCTTTTTTATTGAAAAGTTTATTGCCAGTAAATCCTATCATACAAGACATTATTATATATTTAACCATATATCCTCCTAATTTAATGGTTTAGGTAATTTAGTTATAAATTTAGCATAACCTTTTTCATATTTTATTAGATTCAAGCTATGAAATTGTTTTAAGTTTAAAAGATCCTCAAGTTCATAAGGATTCATTTCTTCCCTAAGTTCTTCAAAATTCTTTTTATCCGCTCCTTGTAACAACATATAAGAAGCTCCACTGGCTTTAATTTCATTCTTGAGTTGTGGAATAAGTTGATTCATATAGTGAGCTGATATAATGATCTTAGTTCCAAATTTTCTTAATTGAGATAATACTGAACAAATAACATTTTCTGCAGTAGGTGCCTGATATAATTCATCATAAAACACATTACATCTAGAAGGTTTTTCATGAAGTGCTCCTCTTAACTTTGTAGCCAATACTATTTTAGAAGTAAAAAAAGTAACAAGTACGTTTTTGACCATTTGATTATTAAATGAATCCTCTGGCATCTTAATAAGAATTACCTTGCCTTGAGCCATAGCTTCAACAAAATCTATATTATTGCTACAACTCATATTAAACATATATTTAAGGTATATATTTTCTTGAATAAGATTTACTCTATCTAAAATTCCATCTATCTTACTTTCTTTTGTCCCTACTATTTCTCTGCTTATTACTTCTTTTGTCTTTTTATCTTTTTCTTCTTTAATATCATCCAATTCCTTTAATGTAGTTATCATATCAGAAAAGTAATTTTCACCATCTTCACTCAATTTATTTATATGGTTGATATAATAATCTCTTTTTTTAAAGTCCTGTAGACACTTTATAACATCACCTATAGAAGTATCATCATGAATATAGACAAGATTGGCTGCTGCGCTTAAATACCTTCGCATTTTACTTGTTAAAGGTAATCCATCAGTATTTATAGCATCTATAAAAGACATTGTCTGCTCTGCTTTCATATTAGCCATTTTAAACATTGTAAATTCATCTTCACCTTCTGATTTAACTTCATTAAACCCTAGCCCTTGAAAACATTCTTTCTTAGATAAATCCAATTCTATTACCTCTTCTTTTCTTACACTTCTTTTTACTGTATTAGCTAATTCACAGTTTTTAATATAATCTAAGATTATTACAGATTCTCTTTTATCATTTGCATTTTTACACATATTTGCAATAAAAGTTGTTTTCCCTCCACCCTGTGGACTTAATAACAATAATGCTAAATTACCGAAATTATATTCATCCCTCATATATGCTTCATATTTCTTTCCTTTATAGTTTGAAGTCCCTAAATAAACATATCCACTTTGTAATTCTTCTGGAATAGGATGTTCTAGCACATCTATTTTCGTATTAATCTTAAATCTTTGCAATAATTCCCTTCCTGCAATTTGTATTAAATTATTACATTCTAATGTACTCATTCTATTTTTATCAATTCCTTTAAATTCATAATCAGTTGGATTTATTTTTATTTTGTTTTTAATCTTTTTATATTGTAGCGAATTGTCTTGACCAATATTTTTATAAGATTCTAATACCGCAAAAGCATTGTTTTGTTGCCTTGACTTGTCTTTACTAACACTGGACACTACTAACTGTGTATCTAGCACTACAGCATTTTCTTTTCTTCTTGTTATATTTGAAAGATTAGTTAATTTATCTATAGATGTAATCGCAATTTCAGAATGTGTTCTAGGTGTTCCATCACCAACAACATCATTAAATACGTCAAATAAAAAGTCTATAAACTTTATTGCGGCTATGCCTATATATTTAAGAATTACCATAAAATCTAATTTTTCTTTATCTATTGGAAAACCTGCTTGTATTTTTTTCATAGTTTCCTTGTAATTACCTTTCCACTTACTTTGATTAACAGGAATAAAATTATACAAAACGTCTATCTTATCTTCTTCTTCCATAATATCTATTACATTCAGTATGTTATTCAATGGATCATTAGTCTTTTTATTAACTTTTAAACTTAAAGCGTCTTCTTTTTCATAATACAATTGGTATTTTAAAGATTTATTAAATTCTTTTTCATCCATTAGTATAGTATCAACTTCTTTTACAGTTATTCTTTTCCATGTTTCTGTACACTTTTCTATAAATAAGTTTTTATATAATTTAGGTACTACCATATAAAAAGTACAATCTTCTTTAGTAATATTAATTTGAAATAAAATCTTTGCAGGCAATTTATATACAACTTTAAAACCTTTATTTTTCACTTCTTTCATTATTCTCTGATATGGCATCCTATACATATTCGCTATTGTTTTAGCAATAAGTTCAGTATCGTAATTACGATTACTTGTATCTGGTGTAATATGCAATACTGAATATTTGGGTTTTACTATTTCAAACCAATCACTCATTTTATAAGTTTTTTCCTTTTTTAAAAAATCAAACATAGTTTTCTCCTTATAAAGCGCTATTAAACATCATTATTATAATGTAAGTTATAATACTTCCTTTTGCCCATAACTTGCCCTTCTTCCAACCTATAATGTAAGCTATAACACTAAAAAGACATATAAACATACATATCCAAAAACTATTTTTAACAACACTCACCCAAACAACCGCTGAAAATTCCTTAGGGTGTTTTGTATAATATATAAAATTAGATATAGATTCAAAGAAAGCTTTAGTATTGGCATTAAATTCATTTATGCTTTTAACAATTTCAAAATTAGATATATCAAAAGGACTAGTTATATTGCCTTGTAAAAATTCTTGTACGCTCATTTGTTACCTCCTACATAAAAATACTTCTAATTAATTGGAACCCTTCTGGTATTAAATAGTTCATTATACATATTAAAAATCCTGTTCCTACTTTTTTCCATGTCCCCTCACCTTTAACAGCTAATTCTAGCAGTGCTTTAAATGCATAAATCATGGAAGCCCAGAATATAACCGATTGCGCTATTCCTACCAATCGCCAACCGCCTTGATCTAATTTAGCTATTCCAGTTTTAGGAACCGCTATAACCTTTTCTACATACATTAATCCGCCTAATGTAAAAGCTAATGTATTGTATAATTTATCTCCTTCTTTTAAATAAACACCTTCATCATTGAGTCTTTTTACCATTGTACAACTTAATTTCTCTATTTTAGTTTCATTAGTTTTCTTTATAACTTTTAAGCCTTCTTCAAATGTATAAATTTTCTTTTTATTAAAAAACATATAAACCTCCCGAATAATATTGATTAAATTGGTAAAAATAAAGATATAATTTTATGAAGGGATCTGATATTAATGGAATTTTTATTTTTTTGTTCTTCTACTTATGTTGTTCTAGAATTGCTTAAAACTATATGCTGTAAATAAATATTAATATATTGTAAATAATCTAGATTTTAATTAAAATTAGTAAACTTTTTAAAAATTATTGCATACACTGCTAATGTGTAGCGAGTGTTAAAGAGTGATAGCTCATTAACCGAGCGAAATATTAAGCAGTGAATATGGGATAAGTCTAGCCTTCTGACAGGCTTTATTTTTATCTCTTTTTAAAGCTTAGAGCTGTACTTTTACAGCCATGCAACCTCTCCTCTCGTCATCATTTTAACTTTTAATCTTCTGTTAAGTTTTCTCATGTAACTTAAGCTATTCCGTTCTAATTCTTTTAAAGATACATCGAAAAATCGATAATATCGGTTGTTATAAAAAAGTTCTACTTTATACCACTCGCTTTGCTTATAATTAACCATATGTTGTTACAATAGCATTTTTTTAATCTCATTTCCAAATTCATTATTTAATCCTCCTCATATAAAATTTTTATTGGTAATGTGCCTTTTAAAATGTCTTTAACTACTGCAGCTGGATTACTAAATTTTAATAATTTGCCATATAGCTGTAATTCATCTAGATCACTTTTCCTAAATTCTAAGACAACTCTTAACCTATCTGCCATCATTGTCACCTCCTGGATACATTGTATTTATACATTTAAATCTTCTAGTACAATTAGGAAATATAACTGTATACAATGTTTAAACTGTATTCTTTGTTGTCTTTTAATATATCCTATGCACCCTTGGCGTAAAAGTTTCCAATTTATTTGGAATTTAATAAAATTATTTGTATTATTCAAAATAAAAAATATGGCACTAGTCTAAGTACCATATATCTTCTACTTTCTTATTTAATTTTCTAGCAACCTCTAAAGCTATTTCTAATCTAGGTCTACTCCTATTACTTTCCCAATTATTATAATTTTTAATATCAGCTCCTATTAATTTAGAAAATTCTCCTGGATCCATCATATATTCTCTCATGCGTATAATTCTAAGATTGTTTTTAACCGCCATACTCCACCTCAAATATTTAAAATCTATTGTTTCTTAAGTTGTTGGTGTTGTCAATGCTTTTTCGATATTCCAACCTTTTTTAATTCTATAATATACTGCACCATAATTCATGTTATATTCTTTACACCACTCAGCCAAAGTTTTTGTTTTGTTTTTAATAGTAAAAAGTATATTATTTCTTCTATTATTTTGCTGTTTTTTAATAGTAATCCATCTGCAGTTTTCAGGAGAATAATTAGCATTTACATCAATTCTATCTATAGTCAAATTTTCATTATAGCCATTATAAAAAGCCCATTGAACAAAATTCTCAGGCGCTATCCATTTATCACAAACTTTTATACCTCTGCCACCATAATTATCATAATATGGATTTTTAGGATTATTACATCTTTGTAGCATATCTGCCCATACCTTATATATTCTTGTACCAAATAAATTATGTTTAGTCATTCTTGCTTTAACTATATCCTTATTTAAACATCCGCATGATTTTGTTTTACCTTTTCTTAAGTTAACACCATATACTACAGTTTCATTACCGCACTCACATAAACACTTCCACTTAGTTAAATTAGATTTATAATCAATACCGTATTTTTCAATAACTGTTAATCTTCCATACTTGTTTCCAGCCAGATCAATTAACTTTCCCATAAACTATTCCTCCAATAAATTAATAACTATAGAAAATACCACCCCATTCCAGTATATGTAATTATTCTTCAAAAGATCTAAATTTCCTTTTTTAGCTTGTATATATCTATTTAGATAATTAGGTATATAACTATTAGCTATATTTTTACTATACATAAATAGATAGTGTAACTAATTATTCATAAAGCTATATATAATGTTGTTTATGTTATATTTGAATATATAACTATGTTTAAAAGAACACCCAACTAAAAATAAGTAGATAACTTTATAGAAAATAGAATATTGTAAAAATAAAAATAACTTTTGATAATAAAATGGTACTCTTTTTATTATCAAGTTAAAGTAACTTCAATCGATTATGAAATTAAAGAATAGTTTATAATTTTATCCATATAAAATTTATATTAGCATCAAAATTTTGATTAGATTGGAGTGGAATTATGATAGATAATATTATCAATTCTCAACGATATTTAAATATTAACAATAAAAAAAATAATATAGAACAGAATGATCAATCTGAAGATAATAAATTTGAAAAATATCTTTCTGATTATGTACCAAAATATACGGGCGACGAGGGTATGCCAAAAAAATGTGATTATAAAGAAATGACAGTTTTTGAAAAACGTATATTTGATGACTATATGCAAACTGATTTTTTATATGGAGTTTCTTATGAGGATTTCAAAAAAACTCTTTGTGGATTTCCTCCTGTTGATGCTCCAAAATCTATAATAGAAGCTTATCAAAATACTATATCAAAATATCCTGAAAATCAACGTAAAAAAATTATGGGTGAACTTAGTTATTTAGAATCACCAAATGATAATTTAGATATGGGAACTATCATAAGAAATGCTGTAGACCATTGTAAATTAGTTGAAATCATAACAGGTCAAAGCCAAAGACATAGGGAAAACTTATATGAAGATTTTTTAAATGAGTTCAACAAAGTTAACACAATAGATGATTCTCATAGAAAAACAACATTGTAAAAATAAATAGTTAATAAAAAGATCCCATTTCATATTCAGCAATGGGATCTTTTTAAATAAGGAAATTTCTAATAATGCTTAAATTATGTAACAACTTTATGTGTGATTAAATTTATTATATCTGGATATAATAAAAACAGCCCAAGACACTATACCAATATATATAAATCCACGCAAAAAGAACCCCGTTTATTGGGGTTCTTTTGTATTTTGGAGAAGGTCAATACCTTATAGAAAATCTTATATTTAGTATTCTACAAATGTAAAAAATTCCTTTGAATAATAAAAAAATAATCTTTTTTCTTTTATCTAGTAATCGTTATTAAAATCAATTATCATATGGTATGGTATAACCACAATTGCGACACGCCATATACACTAGTTTGCCATGGAAATCATGAAATGGCTTAAAATCATGACCTAAATAATCGCAACATTTATGATTTTCTCCTCGCCCAACCGTAGCACCACATCTTGGGCAACTTTCTGCTGCATAAGCACTAGATACATTTACCCCAAGTATCAATGCTGTTAAAAGACCAATTACAATTTTTTTCATTTAGTCATCCCCCTTTATATTATTTTATCTGTTAAATCATTTTAACTTAACAGATTCTTATTATATAATTTCTACATTTATATAGTTTTTCCTTTATAATTTTTCCCAAATATTCATACATTTTACATCATTTTTCAATGAAATAATACAAAAGTGGTACTACCAAAACATAACACCAATATAGAAAATTCCATACAAAAAGAACCCTATTTATTAGGGTTCTTTTTGCTTAAGCAAGGAGGTCTATAATTAACCTATTGGGAAGCCGTTATATTTAATATTCTATAAATGTTAAAAAATTCCTTTAGATAATAAACATAAAACCCTAAAAGTTAACCCTCTAGAGTTTTTTATCTATATGTCTAAGATTGTTTTTCTTCTTCATTTAGATCTAATACTTTTGCTGCATTGTTATCATATAGCTTTAGAAGCGCCTCTGTTATTATATTTGGAGTATTTTCCCCCATTATTACCTTTACTTTTATATTTTTTTTATTCATGATTACCTCCTATAAATAAATTTAAAATCTATTACATTAATATAATCATTTATTTTTCTTTAATGTTTATTAATTATTCATATTTTATTGTTTTAAGTGACTATAATTATAAAATAGTTATTTTAGTATTAGTTATCTTCTACACTGTTATTTGTGGTAAATGGCATGGTAAATATTCCTATGTCTAATTCTGTTTTTGCCATTTCTTCATTCAATTGCTCCATGCTATGGATTCCATAACGCTCATTAAGAATTTTCCAAAGCCTTTTCATTTCTTCGCTCATTTTTTACCTACCTTCTTCTTCGTTTAGATTTAATACTTTTGCTGCATTGTTATTATATAGCTTTCTTTTCAAGTTCTGATATTAAATACTCAAGCTCTTCAGTTGTTAGCATTTCTACTAATGCATCAGCTAATGCTTCTGAATATTTATCTTCTAAAATGCTCATATCATTTGGTAAAATCAAAGTTACTTCATTCATAATTAAACCTCCTGAAAATATTATTAATATTTAACAACCTCATACCACACTTATTAAAATTTTATAACTAGCTATTAGTAAATAAAAAAGATTATAATACATACAAAGTATAGAAGAATATTTAAGTGCAAAATTTCCTATTAACCACTTTAATCATTGCAAATGCTAATCTTTTTTCTAACATATTTTTTATATTTTCTATATTTTTAAAATATTTGTTACACGTCCATCCTATACTTATTTTTTCTTTTAACATATCATAGTATCTTTCAAGTTGTTCTAAACTTTTATAAAATTCTATTAACTCCTCAATAGTTATCTTAAATGAAGCTTTTGGCAAGCCAATACTTGTAGCATTATCTTGAGTCCATCCTTTATCTTTTTTAAAATTTTCATTAGCAAATTCTATATAATTGTCCAATTCATATAAATAATTTTTATTCTCTTCTATTTTTTTCAGTAAATTATTAAATACACTTGCCTTTATCTCTTTAAATTGAAATTCATTAATATGATTTTGTACATAACTTAATAAATGATATAACCAGTTCATCCCCTCTGTTGGATATTCATATTCTAAACAACTGCTTACTTCTATATATACTTTTGTTTTATTTAGATCCACTAAATGTCTTAAATCTACTATATATTTATCATTCATTAATCATCCTCCTAAAGTATAATATTTTATAAATGTTTCTATTTTTTTCAATGATTTCCCTTTAATTTATACAAAAAATAAAAAAGAGGTACTTCCATTACAGAAGTACCTTTAAAATTAATATCTTATATATTTTTATTTTTTAAAATTGTTATACCTAAATATATAAAGAAATTATCATCCATACAATCTATTCTTACCCTCTGGACATACCTCATGTTCTCTGTCAAACCATAAAACACAAAATACATTATCACTTCTAAAACCGTGGATTCTCTTTACTTTGCAAACTCTTATTTCGCATATAGTTACATCTTCTGAAACATTTAACTTAGCTATATCAGGTGGATTATTTATAGCTTTATATTGTAGACCGGGATGTTTTCTTAATTGATTCCAAGTTAAACTCTCTATTGTTTTAAAGCATTTAAATAAATCATCTATTTCTTTTTTGTTCCAGTCAGATAATTTCCATCTGCTAGAATCAGAAAATTTAAAAGAAAAAACTGGTTTCATATTGTCAGTAGAACCTGAAGAAAGTCGTGTAGCTTTATCTGGCACTTTAGCTTGTTTATTGCCTATAGCTTTTGAAGGAACTCTCTTTTTAGCCATCTAAAAATTTGCTATAAAACTCCTTCATTGACTGTTTAGTTATTATGTTAGAACATATTTCTCCAGGAGCACAATCTTGTCTAGCATCAATCCACGGCTCTTCTTGATGAGTTAATTCTTCTAAATATTTAGGTTCATATATTCCATAATCACGCCAAATTGCTTCCAATGTTTCTTTTTGATCTTTTTTAAAAATATCTTCCGAATAATCACTATCTACTTCATCTATTATATTATATTTATAATCTCTATATTTATCAAACAAATTATAATTAGCTGGACCATGAGCCCAAGCTTCAAAATCTTCCTTGAATAATTCTTTATCATCCCAAACTAAGCTCCAAGCTTGAGCATAATAACATAATTTTTGTAATTTTAAAGGCGTAACTATATTGCCCTCCTCTATCCGTGATTGTGATATAAAATAATTAGCCACGTCAAATATAGTAGCCATACCCTTTTCCCCCATCCTTAAATTTGAAAATTTCATAATCTTACCCATCAATTCACCACCTAGATATGTTAATTGTAAATTATGGACAAGTTATTTAACTCAAGTATATCAAAAAATGTCATAATCTACAATTAATATTTTTACTTATATTCAATTATATGGTATATATCTATTATTTCATTTTAGTTATTATTCTTAGCAGTATACTTAATTTTAATCAATTTTCTATGATTATTTTCATAATAGTTACTTCTATATTAGTTGCTATACAAACAATTTATATAAAAATAAAAAAGAGGTACTCCCTTAAACGAGAGTACCTTTAAACTATTTATAAAAGTTTAGCAGCATCTTTAAAAGAATCATATCTGTCTGTTCCAGGTTTACCACCTATAATTATCATTTCTTTTGCTTTTAATTTTTTATCTTCAAAGTCCTTTTTAAGCATCATAGGACATTGATATTTTTGAGATACCAATACCGCACTTAAAGCGTCTAAAGGTCCAAAATATAATACAACTTTATCCATATCAAATTCCTCCTTATTATTTGGCTTTATACCTAATTTTTTATTATATTCTTGTTCAAGCTTATTCCATGTTTTAGTATCTACATTGCCAGTTACAGTTAAGTTACAATCCTTCTGAAAGGCTTTTATAGCTGTGATAGTTCCATTACCTATAATTCCATCAACTCCAGAAGGTCCTATAGGATAACCTATAGTTACTAACATATTTTGTATTTTCATTTCTCTTGTTTCTAATGCATTTGTAGCTTTCCCAATAAAAATATCATTTTCAAAATTATTTAAATCCACTCTAGTGTTTACACCATTTATACGACCATCTTCTGTATACTGGTGTCCCACTACTGTAAATCCAGTAGTCATTGGAGAATTTACACCATAATGTGCAATCCAGCCCTTGTATTTCTTTACTCTACTATCTAAATTATTTCTACCAAAATAACCACCAGTGTAGATCATACAATCATATCCACTTAAGGATTTAAACTTTGTTAAAAACTCTATACATCTATCTGAAATTGCTTTTGAACTTCTTCCCATGTTGTTAGTTTCTATATCTAAACAAGGTATTACATTAAACTGTTTCCCTTTTATAGCGTTCCAAAAGTCCACAGCTTGCTGGCTTGGACTAGTTTTTTCTGACATAAAGTGATAAAACCCTATATTAAGATTTTGAGCCTTAGCACCTTGATAGTGCTGATTTAAAAAAAGATCTACATATTCTACTCCTTCGGTTGCTTTAATAATAACAACATTGATACCTGCATTTTTAACTTGTGCAAAATTAATATTATTATTATGCATACTAATATCTATACCTTTCATGTAAAAACCTCCTATAAAATTAATTAAAAAAGAACAAGACTATTTGTCCTGTTCTTTAGTTTCCTTTAATTGTTCTAATGCATTTTGCATTGCCTTTGGATATTCTACTCCACATTTTCCTATGTTCTCTATTATACTTAATCCCTCATTGGCTATATAGAAATATGCTATTAATGTTCTAAAAACCCATGTTCCATCATTTAAAAGCCTATCCAATAACACTCCCATTATTAAAACTAATAATATTGTACATTTTCTTAATATACCTTTGAATCCTACTTTACTATTTAATTGTTTGTTTATGGCTGAAGATATCATACCTGTAGAATAATCTATAACCATAAAACTAATTAATACAACTAAAGGTGTGTCCCATACTCCAAATATATAAGTAAATAATGTTGCTGCTCCTGCAATTATAGTGTTAAAAATATCTTCTTTATTCATCCTGCACCTGCTTTCTTAATAAAAATAGGCAAAATAAAAAGACCTACTATGGTCCTTACTTTGCCTTTATAAATTATTTAATTGTGTCGCTTTATTTATCGTTTTGTAAAAAAAGAACTTACATTGTGTAAGCTCTAATTAGATTTTTTTATATTAGATACTTTACTTATAAAAATTATTTTTCCAAATAATATTATAATGTAATATTCTTTCTTTATAATCACTTGATATATCTTGTGGTTTCTTAAAGTTAATTATAAAATCATTTTTACCTAATTTATACTCTTTATATTCTCTTGTTATAGAATAATCATTTATTCTTATTAAATCTTTATCTATATTTCGATAATACAATTCTATCTTAGGTGGGAAAGTTACATCCTTACTTTCATCAAATCTAATAATTGTTTCTAAAAGCCATATGTCGTTTTTTAATCTTTCAGCAGGTATAATATCTTCTCCTATCTTAGTATAAAATTCTGGATTATCTTTTATATATTTAATTAATTGTTCTTTCATAGGAATTAAGCCTTCTTCCACTTTTTTATCTACCCATTTTTTAACAAGAATGGTTATCGTTATAGATAGAACTGCTACAATAACCCCTAAGATTGCCCACGTTAAAATAACCCATTGTTGCGTACTATTAATTAATTTTTCTAAATATTCAATTCTAACAAATATTTCTTTTATATTTTCTGACACTTCATTCACACTCCTCTGCCTTAAATATTATTAGACAAAGGATTGTAAAATCCTTCATTTTATTTATTTTTTTCCAAACTAATCATTGATCCACAAAATAATATGGTGTGTATAAGCATAGCTATAGGGATTAAATTTAACAATTTAAAATATATCGAAATAGGCATTAATATACATAGATATAATATTGGTGTTAATATAAAATTAATCATAGATATATTAATTAAATTTTTTTTCACATTTTCACCTCATTTTAAGCAATAAAAAAAGACTATCTATAGTCTTAACTTATGCTTACTTTATATTCAATTATGTGTCGTAATTTTTATCAAAAGCGACGTAAAATTAAATTTGCGTCGCTTTATTAAGAATACTGTGATACAACTATTTTTTAAAAAAACTTAGATATAAAGCTCCTCATTTTTTTTACGTATCCATTCTTTACAATTGTCTAAAAACTTATATCGGTCATATCTATAGCTTACATGAATCAAGTCTACATACTCCATAGTACCAGCTTTATAAACGTTTATATTCCCCAACCCATCAGCTTCAAAAAAGTAATTATCTAAATTTACGCTATCTTCATAAAGCATTATTCTTCACCTTCCTCATTCTTTGTTTTATTTTTAAAATTAATCTGCTTTACTTTTCTGTTTAGTGAACTCCTAAAAACATTTAATTATTTACAAAAGCGACACAATCTTTTTATTAACTGTGCCGTTTAAATTAAGTTATAATTTATTCTTTTAATTGCTTTTTATACTAAGTGTTTTATATTTCGTTTTGATATTTCATTTACTACAGAAAACTTTTCATTTCTAAAGTTCTCCAATTCTCTCTTAATTTCTTCTTTATTAAATCCACCTGAGTTCATTAAATTATACTCTTTCTCTTTACAAAGTTCTATTAACTTTCTATATTTCTCTATTAATTGCTCATTTGTATAATTTTTAAAATTTTGCAACTTATACACTTCCTTCCTATAAACTTATTATATTTTACTAGTAAATTTAAGAAAAAACAATATTAAAACTGTTTTAGCATTTCTTAGCACTTTATCTATTGTGACTTAAACTTCTGGTGTATGTTCTAATATATAATCCTCAATAGCTTTTCTATAATCTGTATTTGTCACATCATCTAAAACATAAGTTTTTTGTGTTTTTGGATTTAATCCTTTATCTGTTATTCTCTCTGCACATATTCTTACTATTACCATATTAACTTCCATTATAAAATACCTCCATCTAAATTATTGTCTGCTTGCAAAAGTAATTGGTTTTCTAATTCTTGCTTTTCTCTTTTTAATCTTTCTTCTTGCGTTTCTATGTGTGGAATATCTTCTGTTATTAATTCCTTAGTTTCTACATCTATACCTTTTACAATTTTGTTATTTAGCTCCCCAAACTCTGTAATTATATAGGGTAAACCATCTGGTAATGTGTGTGGAAGTACATCACCTTCTGCATCACCCGTATTTAAAAATATTTTACCTGTATTGTCATAGATTATTAAGCTTCCTCTTTGCATATCTCTCCTCCTATTCTATAGCTAGCCAACTAATATCCCAAAAGTTGGTATTAAGGTGTTCGTACCTAAAACCATCAGGTTTAATGGAAAGTGGAAAGTTTGTGCTGTAATATGGATAAGTTTGATCAGAGTGACAGTATCTATAACTCACTGATGAGTTTGAGTAAGCAATATAATAACTAGTATGGCAGCTAACATATAGAAAAATTATTGAAGGCTTGAAATCCAAGTCACTAACCTCTAAAATTATACCATTTATAAGATTCTTCTGATCTTGCTTACCACTTGCAGATTTCCTACCTGTATTGATATTTAATACCTTATCTATTAAACTCTTTAAGCTTTCAGCATTGCTGCTCACTTGTCCTTTGACATTTAGATTACTAACAAGAGCATTCTTAAGACTTTGTATCTTATCATTCTGTTGTTGGAAAGTATCTGTAGCCAATAATGGATTTCCAACAACATCAGATATTAATTTTTTCCCATTACTGGCAGAGATAAAAAGTTCATTTATAGCTCCTGTGATTGTTTTGTCTTTAGTTAATCTTTTATTATCTGTCGTAATATCAACCAATTCCGACTTAACTGTTTCAATTTTTTCATCTACATTATTTTGTATTGTATCTATGGATTCTTTATTTTTATTAATTAAATTTAATAAATTACCTGCTACATCTCCACTTAGTATATTTTTAACTCCATTAAACCATATATTAAAATCTGTTTCTAAATTTCCCTTTATATCTTGTAAGTCCTGTTCTGTTTTCCCTGTTATATTTTTATACCATTCAAGATATTGGTTAAATATAGTGGTTGTGTCCACTTGGTCTATAGTACCATGTACTATTCCACAAACTTCTTTGTTTAATCTCAAGTCTGTTATATCAACTTGCGTTATACTTATAGATCCAGCATTAACTTTTATATCTGCTAAGCCTAATTCATACATATCAGCATCTCTGGTTAATTGCGGTGCTTTAGGTTCACTAGCAAACTCTCCTTTTTTTATCTTTGCTCTTATTTCTCTTTCAACAACATCATATCGCAATACTATTTTGTCTATTCTATGCAATACACCATCTGCAACATCTATAGGTAAAATTAAATCATCTGTGTTTTCATACTTATAGCCATTAATCCAACCCTTGCCTGGCTTAACTATTACCTGCATTTTATCCGTTCCTATTACCTGTAAATTTGTAGATGGATTAGGAAACACACCATTCCCAATAAAACTAGCAAAATACTCCGCATAAGTTTCTGCCTTATATACCCTATCCCATGTATCACCTACTTTCATAGCATTAAAAAAACCTGATTTCTCCATTATCTCACTTCCTTTTTAGATATTCTTTTTATGCTGTCTATAATAGTAGGAATATTATTTCCAAAAATGCATTCTAAGTTAAATCCTCCTACCTCATAAATTTCTTTAACTTCTGTTACCCTTGTATTTAAAGTAATGCCCCATTTTCTATCTATTACAGTTACTATATCTCCTAAATCCCAATCTTGCATATAATTAAAGGAACCGAAAGAAATTACACTAGATTCAAATGTTTCTGTTATATTAAAATCATCAAGCTTATGTTCTCCCATAGTTTTCAGTTCAGTAATATCATCAGCCTGACTACAATCTATAAAAGTTTCTTTCCTTGCCCAACCTTTAGCATTACCTGCTTGTTGTATTAATCTTTTTTCATCTTCACCTTTTCCTCCAACATAAGCTACATTTTTATAATTAAGTAAGCTCTTCACAAAATGCTTATTCTTTATATTATCAAAATCAACCGAAAATATAACTGGTGGCAGTTGCTCTTGATCTGCAGTAAGGTTTCTTCCTTCTATTACATCAAATACAAATTTATTATTGTCAGTATCTAATGTAATATCCCAACCTAAATTACTATATTCAGCTATTTCAGTAATCTTATCAGCTAAGTTTTCATATCTAGCACGCCATGCATCTTGTTTTCCTCTTTGTTTATCTTTAGCAATAACTAAATTAGGAATAATTCTATCTTTATCTGCTAGATTTACAGCATTATTATTTACAAATTGTTTCATTATAGTTTCCTGTGAGCCTGTTGCATTGTCGTATCCTTGTCCTATAGGTGGTACTGTTGTTCTGTCTTTAATTTTCCCCTTTAAAGTAGCTCCTTTAATAACTAACTGCTCTTTACCATCTTCACTCGTAGATTTATCCATAAACTCTATAATTCCTACTTTATTAAAATAAGCTCCTAAAAGGATTAGTTTATCCTCCTGGAGCTTATCTACATTATTTTTTTCTAAATTTATGTGAAGTTCAAATTCTCCCACTCGGCTAAATCTTCTTATAAATATAAGAGATTCATAGTCATCTATTTCACCTAGTAAGTTAAAATCTTTATCTATAATTCTAATTGGTACCTTATTCATAAACTACACTCCTATATAAAGTGGCTTATAGTATAAAGCCATTTCTAAGTTATCCAATCCTTTTTCTGCATCATACCTTAATAAATTATCTCCAACTTTTAGCTGTAAAAATTCGCTTGCTAAATCTATATAATTAAATACATTTATTTTAGTTCCATTGCTTTTTATCATTTCTACTCTTTTATTACCAAAAGATGTATTTATAACTAACTTATCTCCAGCTTGCAATGTCCTTTTAACTTTAATATATTTTCTGGTATATACATCAAATAAAGAAGGATTAACTACAGTGGCTAATGCTCTAAATTCAATCCTCATTCCACATTCTACATCCCCTTTATTCTTAGCATTGACTATTAAATTACTTATTCTATGTCCCATAATGATTCCTGTTTCTTCTGGGATTATTAAAGGGAAATGAAAATCTCCTACCCAAAGAGCTATTTCTTCTTTTTCTTCTATCAAATCCATCCATAAAGGATTAGGACAATAAAACTGTATTAAAAATTCTTGCATATCATCTATTTGTTCTCTAAATGTTGGAGAACTATCTACAATACAATTTATAACATGCTCACTAGCATTATTGATATAGGTAAGAGTACCATTTATCTTAGGATTAAATATACTACAAAGCTTTTGCCTCTTTCTATACATATCTTCTACAGTATCTCCTACTATAGCTCCCTCTATTGGTAAAATTCTCTCATCTAAAAAAGTTCCATGGTGTGTCTTACCATCCTGTCCAGGAGATTTACTTGTTAATATTGTAGTTTTAGATCCTCCTGTACCTTCAATTTTAATGAGAATGAAAGGGGCAGAGTTGCCTAATTCTATACTCTGTCCCCTTTCATTTTTAAATATAATTTGTTGCACTTTCTATCTCTCCTTAGGACATACTAAAATTTAAGTTTCTTAGTGTACTTTCCATATTTCTTCTCATTTCTGACGGAGCAATAGCACTAGGGCTATTAAAAGTAAAACTATTATGGTTAACTACACTTTTTCTGTTATCGATAGTGCTTGAAGTTACATTTCTAGAATACTGTTGAATTGAATTTATTGCCGAAGATTGAGCAGCCATTGAATTTAAAGCCGAATTTCTAGCAACTTCAAAGCTTTCCTGTATGCTATCGATCATGTCTTTTATTTCTTGGATCTTAGGTTTGAAACCTTCTACAAGTTTTTCTCCAAGTGATTGTCCCGCTTGCTGATAGGCTTCTTCATAAGAATGCAATAATTCAATAATTTCCTTTTGATTATTATCCATTATAATTCTTTCGGCTTCAGCCTGGAGTGCTGCATCATTGGTTTTTTTAGCACAAAAGCTCCTAAAATCTTCAAGTTGTTTTTCTAAACTTTGTCTATTGCTTTCATATATAGAGTTAATATTTTTTAATTCGTTTTCTTTTTGTTCCTGTAACTTTTCCTTTTCTTCCTGGAGTTGTTCTTTGTGAAGTCTTTTTTCTCTCTCTTTAAGAAGATTATTAAGCTCCTTTTGAATTTCAATTTTGTTGAATTGATTATGTTCATATTCTAATGCTGTCTCGAGTTGATTTATTTTTTTTAGTTCTTCTGCATTCTTATCAGCTTTATCTTCTTCTAGAAGTTGTTTATCTATAGCTTCAATCTTAGCATCATAAAAGCTCTCTATTCTTTTTATGGATTCATCTTTCCATCTATCTAGTTCCTTTAATTCTTTGTTTATGTGATCTTCTTGTGCCTTTAGTTCATCTTCGTATCGTTGCTTTAATGCTGACTTAATTCTATCAACCATATTATTAATACTATCAGATACTTTTTTATCTGCTTCTTTTTGAGCATCTATAATCTTTTGTTTTGCATCATCCACTGCGTTGCTCATGTTAATTAGTTCAGTTTTTGCTTCTTCTAATGATTTCTTAGCTTTTACAGTTTCCTCTGCTGTATGTCCAAAAGTCTTCGCTAATTCTTTATATCTATTTTCAAGCTCTTTTATTTTTTCTCCTTGAAGAATAACTATAGCTTGATGATTTAATAAATTTTGATTTAAATCTTTAGTATCAATACCTAACCTTTTTATAGCCTCATTGAATTCATTCAATATATTATTAAATGAATTCTCTTGTACTTTAAGAGATTTTTTAACTTCTTTTTCTCTCTTGTCTAGTAATTTCATACCATCGTCATAATATTCTTTAAGCGCCCTTTTTGAACGCTCTAAGCTATCAACTTGTGCTTTCTGATTCGCTTTAGTAGTATTCAAAACTTGTTTCTGATACTGTCTTAAAGCAGCTATCTGATTAGCATAATTAGCCTTAGCACTTTTATCTTTAGTATTCTTTTGTAACTTTTGATAATAGGCTATCTGTGAATCTATTTTTGACTTTTCTGTTTGCAACTCTATAGAATTTTCATTCTTAAGAATCCTTAGCCTATCTTCTATGCTCTTAGATCTATTATCATAATCTTCTTTTAAATATTCCTTACTCTTTTCAATTTCTTCTTTATTTAATTGATCTATGAACTCCAAATACTTCTGATATTCCTTTTTACTATTAGCTCCCCAATTTAGCTGTCTTGCTAATCTATCTTTCATTACACTCTCTGATACACCAACTCGAGGATTAACAGCTACACTTTCTTTAGCCTCCGACATGGCTTCTTTTGCAATATTTTCAGGGTTATTATTAGCCTTATTATCCCCTAACAATGACGTTAATATCTTTTTAGATTCTCGATTATTAAATACTTTTTCTCCACCATTAAATAATCTATACTGCCTAGATGCTACTATTTCAAAACCGTCCTCAGCTACTTCATGTATTCCTGCCTCTGCAAAATCTGTACCTGCAGCATACCCTTTCTGGTTTTTCACTTGCTTTTTAGACAACCTTTGTTTCATAGAATTAGATTGTGTATTATTGAATATTTTAGTCCCTTTAGGTAAATCTACTAGTTTAGCCCCTTTTCCTGGTAATTGTATTAATTCTGATCCATCCTCATCAACCCAAGTTAAACCACCTTCAAAATAGCTTGTTCCTGTCCATTTCTCTCCTATACTAGCTATTTTGCTAGCTGAGGTACCTACAACTATTGGATTACTTCCTATAGTACTTTTAATAGCGTTATAAGTTTCATATATCCAATCAAAGATACCATAATTTTTTTCACATCGTGCTTTTAAAGCATTAATCCAAACATTATCTTTAGAATTATAATATTTACCTTCAATTTTTTGGAATGGAACACCATTCTTTAAATCTTTGTCTATATCTTCTCTTGCCTTAATAGGATTCCCATATATCTTACCAGTACTTAAATCCCAAGAACCTACTATTTTTCCAGTTGTTTTATCCACTTCTACATAACAATTATGCATTTGACCAGTTACTCTGTCTTTGATTCGATAATATCCTGTTTTGGTTATGCCATCCATTTTATCCATCTTATTTACATATTCAACTAATTCTTCTTGGTTATGTTGTTTTTGTTTATTTAACATTTTACCATTATGCACATCTATATTTTGCAATAATAATGGTTGCTGCTCTAATGCTGTATTTAAAAAGCCTTTATATTTTTCATTTTCGACACCTATTTCTTTCTCTTTTGCACCTTCTAATTGTTTTATTTTATCCTCAATTAACTTTTGTGTTTCCTTATCAGCATCTTTAGAATACAATTTTAAATATTCTATTTGCTTATCATAATTTTCTTTTATTTTCTTTATTTCACCATCTCTAGCTTTTGCCTTTGATTCCATCAACTTAGATATTCCTTTCATATCTAAGTTTTTCATGCGAGCATTAAAATCCGCTTGAGCTGCTAAAAGTTCCTCCTTAGATTTAACAGTGTTTTTCATTTCTATATTTCCAATTTGTTGAGTTAATTTTTCAACTTCTTTTAATGTATTTTGCCTTACAGTTCCAGTTTCTTTACTAGCTTTTTTTTGCAACTCTAATATTCTCGCATGTAACTCTTGCACTTTTTTTATTTGGTCATTTCCACTTTTATTAAGAGAGTCCAATATTTTTTTCTCATTTGCATCTAATCCATCAGCCTTAAAGCTATCCTCTAAAACTTTTTGTATTTCAGGTTGCTTAGATTTTATTTTATTAATAGCACTGTTACATATATCATCCAGTTTAGCATTAAGGTTTCTTCCAGTTTCCTCATCCGCTAATTTATCTAGTTTAGCAGCTCCATTAAGTTCCATATTGTAATTGGCTATTTTGTTAGCTATATTATCTAAAGCTTTTTGGGATTCTGGGCTTACTTTTTTGCTCCACTCTCTATGTTTTACATTCATTCTTTCTAATTCTTTATTAGTATAAACCGTATGTCCATTAAGTCTAGCCATTGCTGTTTCCATAACTCCCATATCTTCAGCACTTTTTATACAGCTATCATTTAAATATTGTGTATTTTTATGTGCTAAATATATAGCTCCTCCAACTGCTACAATTCCTGCCGCTACTGGTAATGCTATACTACCAACTGCTCCAAGTCCACCTGCAAATAAGCCAAGTCCTCCTGAACCTCCAGCAACTTTTGCAGCTGTACCTACGCCTTCAACTGCAGTGGCAACAGTCGAAGCTTCCTTAAACAATCCAAAAAATATTCCTACCTTTTTCCCCATTTTAAGCAAAGAACCTATGCCTTTAACAGCACCACCTATTCCATTCATAAATGGTCCTAATGCTGCACTAGCAAGTGCTGTTTTTATTATAAATTCTTGTGTAGCGGGACTTAACTTATTCATTCGGTCCGCAAATTGTGATATTAAATTTATTCCTTTTTCTACAATTGGAAGTGCCTTTATACCTAATTCCATAAGAGAATTCTTAGCTTTATTCATGGCCTTTCCAAATTTAGCTTCTGTAGATTGCTCCATCTTATTATAAGCATCTTCTAAAGCAGTAGTATTGGTTTGCATTTCTTGCATAGATGCATTATATTTTGCTATCCCGTTTTCACTAGTTAACATTAAAATACTGTTTAATCCTTCTACTGAACCAAACATAGTAGCCATAGCACTTACTGGTGAATCTGCTGCCTGTGCCATTCTCTCTAAATCTTTGCTTGCATTTTTTTGTGCTTTGCTTAATTCTTTATATTCTTTAGTACCTTTCTTACCCGCATTTTCTAGTTCTAACATTTTATGAGCATTATCACTCATGCTTTTACTCAATTTATCAAATTCAGGACTCGCATTAGATAATCCTTTCTTTACATCTTGCAGAAATCCCATCCAGCCCTTACTCTGTAAAGCTGAAACAGAAAAGTCTATACCTAATTGTTCTGCCGCCTCCCCGGCTTCTTTACTAGGCTTTATTATATTAGACATTGCAGCCTTTAAAGCAGTAACAGATTCGCTTGTAGCAAGACCTTGTGCTGTTGTACTAGCTAAACTAGAGAATAATTCATTTGTTGTTACTCCTAATTGTGCTGTTATTGGTGTAATTTTACCTACAGCACTTGCAAGCTCACCAAAAGTTGTCTTACCCAAGTTCTGTGTAATTAACATCTGGTTTGAAATGTCTGTGGCCTTATCTGCTTCTAATCCATATGAATTTAAAACAGTAGTTAACCCATCAACTGCAGTGGATGTTTCTGTAAAGCCACCCTTTGCAGCTTTTACTGCTACATCTAAGAAATCAACTGCTTTAGCAGTATCTACTGAGCCGGAAATAGCTTGATATAAAGATTCGTTTAATTCTTTAGTACTCATTCCCGTTTTATTAGAAAGGTCTATTACTCCTTTTTTAAGTGTCTCTATTGGTACTTTTGTAGTATCTGCAATAGTGCTAACTTTAGCAGCACCGCTTTCAAAATCAAACGCGAACTTAGTTGCCGCCGTAGTAGCGCCTACAATAGGAAGAGTAACATGAGTTGTAAGTTTATTACCTATACCTTGGAGTGTATCTCCTACTTTATCAAATGTCTCATA
Organism: Clostridium botulinum; assembly: GCF_001276985.1. GTDB lineage: Bacteria > Bacillota > Clostridia > Clostridiales > Clostridiaceae > Clostridium_F > Clostridium_F botulinum. The sequence goes on along the minus strand of NZ_LHUL01000001.1, from coordinate 36,480 downwards.
TTTTTTATCTATCTTTTCAAATTCATTCCCTAGTATTTTTAGTTTACCAGCAAAAGTAGTAGCTTCTTTTTCTGTCTTTTTTAGTTCAGAGCCAAGTTCTGCATGAGCTATTTTTAAATCTAGTATTTTGCCTTTATATTCTTCAACTTCTTTAGAATCTTTACCATACTCCTGTTCTACTTCTTTTAAAAGAGATTCATGTTTCTTTATTTCACTATCTAGTAAAGACATTTCTTTTTTTAGTTTATTCATCTTTTCAGAATTATCAAATATACCTTTGCCGCTTTTTTCTTGAGTTAAATCAAGAAGTTTATAAGATTTCTCTAAGTTGCTTATTTGAGTACTTGTTTTTTGATAACCTTCATCAAGATTTTTTAATTTATCAGCTACAGTAACTGTAGCTTTACTAGCTTTTTCCAATTCTTGGGACAATTCTGAGTGCTTCAGTTTTAGATCTAATACATGAGACTTATAATTTTCATATTCCTTAGAGTTCTCACCACACTTTTTACCGATGTCATCTAAAGTCTTTTCAGACTTCTTAATCTCATCATCTAACAGTTTCATGCTAGACTTATATACTTCAATTTTTTTACTATTATCTTCTAAGCTTTTACCACTTGATTTATTAGCATTTTCCCAAAGTTTATATGATTTTTCTATATTAGAAACCGCAGTATAAACTGATTTATCCATTATAGAACTTGCTTTTTCTGCACCTGTTTGCAATTTATAAAAGCCCTGTATCGCTTTTGATACAGAGCTTTCAAATTTATCTAATCTTAAATCTATACTTGAATATACACTTCCTAAATCAATGCTTATATTTCTTCACCTCCTATTTTGAGGTATAAAAAAAGAACCACATAAGTGATTCTTTTTATTATCTATCCTTTTTGCATTCTTCATCATATTTATGAGCCAAATATTCATTAGCTTTGTTTTTATCATTTTCTTGCATAATCCCACCAGCTATTCCTAATATAATTACCGAAAATATACCTCCAACTAAATTAAAACCTACTTTAATTAAAGTAAATATTATAGCTATAATTGCTAATACAATAACAACATTATCAAATTTGGAATTTTTCATATAATCTCCTCCAATATGTAAATATATATCAATTATATAATATATATTACAATATTGGAATACCTACCCTAAAAGCATCTTTAATCCTGGATTATCTTTTCTATCTTTGTTTTTAATTTCAAATCGTGGTTTTTCTCCATTCTCTATTCTATATATAAACTCTGTCATGGCTTCATCAAGACAATAAGCTATATATTCATCATTTATTTTTAGTATCTCACTTGGTGTCTTATGATACATCTTCACCATTGTCATTAGACTTATTATCTTCTGACTTTTTACGAAATGGTTCTAAGGTTCTTACCCCGTGTACTACAAAATTATATATTATTATTTTCTGCTCATCTGTCATTCCTATAGCTTCTTGAACTTCTTTAAATGTTGGCTCAACCATTGTTGTTTCGCAAAATAGTTCAGCAAGTTCATTAACAGTTTTTAAACTGTCTTCATCTTTTCCTCCTGGTCCTTTGCCTTGGAATAAATCTATTACAGGTCCCATAAGTGGATTTGGTATCTTCCCTTTAGCTGCTAAATCTAATAAATTAACTCTTTGTAATTTAACTGTAAATGTATCTTCTACATCCCATCCAGGTAATTCTACTTCTATATACTTTTTAGCTTTTAATTCCTCTATATTTGTTACTGCCATGCTAATTCCTCCTAAAATTTTAATTTAAAAAGAGAGCCTACTATAGCTCTCGATTTTAAGGTTCTTGATTATCTGTAATATTGGATTCTTTTTTACCCTCTTCTGTGTCTTGTGGTAATGAATCAACAAATTCTATAGACTTTATAGGTAATTTAGCTTTAGTATTTTCTCTACATTTAATTTCAAATTCCGGAGCATAAAAATCTTTTTTAAGAGACATTTTAAATGCTTTTCCTGTACATTTATTAAATGTTATTTTAGCATAATTTTTTACATCTTCTCCTTCGTAATTTTCTGCATATATTTCTGCCATAAAAGGTTTTATTTTAGAACCTTCTGAAAGCATTGGTGTATCATATCCTATAATTTTTGTAGAATCATCTTTATCATATCTAATTATCCCACCCTCTATAAGAGCTGCTACAGCCAATTCAAGAGTTGTATTCTTAAGCTTTAATTTATATCCATACAGCAAATCTGGTGTACCTGCAGTAGCTAATATTCTTTCATCGTCTCTTAATTGTTTCTCTTGCCCTTGGCTTATCTCTGGGTCTATTTCTATTTCACTGTCACATTTTATATTTATTTTTTCCATATCAGTTGCTGGTAAGCCTGTTAGTTTATCCAGCGGTGTTAGAATAACCTTTTTAACATTATATAAAATTTCTCCTGTTGTACTCATTAAATTACCTCCTTCGGTATTTTGTATTTTAATCTTCTAAAATAAGCTTTCTTTTCATCTTCTATAATTTCTGGTGTAATATCACCTGTAAATTCTAATTTTTCATTTAAAGGTTTCTGAGCCTTATCTAACATTTCATCAAGTACAGTTATATCTCCTAAAGGAGCGTATAAAAAAACATGAACAAACTGCCAACCACATTGACTGTTATTCATGCTTCCTAATTGATTTTCAAATTTTAAAACTACATAAGGCTCTATACATTCTCCCTCATGTTCACCTATTGCATAACAAGGATATAAAGGATCTATTAAATCAAATATATCTTTTCTTGTCATTAAATCACTCCTACTGATTGGACTATTTTCTTCCAACCGCCAATAAATTGTGGAGCAAATTCTTGTATTGCTCTTTCTAAAATAGCATATTTACCTTCATTGCATAATTCTAAGTAGACTCCATAATCTACTTGATGGCTTAATGCAACCATTAATGTATTTGTATTTGTCCATTTTACAGTAGATGTTAAAAATAACCTTGCATGAGCTGTTCTATCTGTCCATACTACATTTTCTTTAGCCCATTTTTCCATCTGCATTGCTATATTTTGAGCATCTAGTGCAAGAGCTGCTTTAAGCTTTGGAGTAAATTCTTTTAATTTTTTCATAGCTTCATCTAATCCATGCATTTCTAGTTTACAACCATCAGCCATTCTTAATCACTTCCAAATCGCTATTATAGACATCCTTAATAATCATTCCTGGATAAGTTACTATATATTTATAACCATTAGCTTCAAAGTAATCTCCCTCTTTTATTTCTATTCCTTCAGTTACTGCAAACATTGAAATACCTCTAGTTCTTTTAACAGTTCCAGATTCTTTTACATTATCTAAAATTAAATTATGCTTAGTATCATCAAGGAATATATCTAATTTTGCTACTTTATTGGGCTTTTCTGCGCCACCCCTCATACCGTTACTTTTTTTTATATTTCTCATAAGAATTATATGTGTTGGTTTTTTAGCTATGCTTTTCTTAGCCTGCAATTTCATTCTTTCCTCATTTATCATTGGCCATCAACTCTCCTCATTGATGTTTTATAACCTGTTGTAGTTCCACTATTAGATAAACTTCTTTCATGATCACTTTTGTATTGCTCCGCAAGTCCTAACCAATACTCTCTATTTGATTCTGTCTTAAGTGGTCCCATGTTTACAGCATCATCAGCGTTTGCTTTGAACAAACACCCTTTCCAACTTGCTTTATTTATATCATTCTCATTTGTTTCTAATAGTACATTTATCTCTACATCTTCAAAATAAGGATACTGTCGCTCTTGGAGATTGAACTTTAATATTTCTATAGGTGTCATTCTTATTCACCTTCTTCTATTTCTGCATATTTCCTTAGCTCCTCTAAATCGCATTCCTTAACTTCAAATTCTTCATCAACTTTAATATGCTTACCTGCATATTTTATACATTGCATTGCTTTTGCTTTAAAAACTTTTTCTTCTTCCATATTTTCATCTTTAACATTTTCTGTAGCTTCTAGATTTTCTGTTTTAGCTTTGGCCATAATTTAATTTCTCCCTTCTTTATATAAAACTAAAGAGCAGCCAAACTGACTACTCTAATTAATATACTGTAGCAAAGAATACTTCATCTGCCCTATCAAAACTTACTATAGGCATTACACTTACTTTTGTATCTACAGTAACTGGGTCCTCTTTTACCATTGTTGTTACTGCAATTCCTGTATCAACCATGTAAGTGTCCAATTTAGATGATCCTGATTGTTTATCAAACTCCTCTGGTGTAGTACCATAAACTGTGTTTCCTAAAGTTGTTCCACTCATAAGTGTTACTTTACCATCTGCATAATATGGAACTGAATCGGCACCTTCTGATGGAATGTATGTAGCATCTTCTAAAAATACAACTGATAATTGAAGTACTTCTTTAACAAATTGAATATAATTTGCTTGGCTTAATATTAGTGAAGTATTCAAATTACTATTCTTAATGTGATTAGTAATAGCTTTATTAACTAAAAATGTACTATCAAAAGTATTTTCAGTTAATAATAATGTTTTAGGCTTTGCATATTGGTCATTTGTGATAGCTTTCTGCCATGTTTTAATATCTCCTATAATATCAGCGTCAGGATTTGTCCATTTATCCTCGCCTATTAACACCTCTTTATGATTTGATGGAACTCCATAATCTACTACAATATCTCCATCATCTGAAGTAAAGTTTAATAAACCATTTTGAATTACTGATGATCTCATTTTCTTTGAAATTATATTTGCTCCATCCACTAAATTAGAATAGTTTTCAAACACTTGTCCTAATAATGCATTTACAAAGTTTTCATTATTTGCTCCTATTGCATTTTGTAAATCTCTCCTTGTAGTTTCATCAATCCCCATGCCTTCCTTAAAGAAAGGTATTTCCGTTGACTTTACATTTAAATCAGCACTTAATGCTCTCATCTTTGTGTTTGCATCAAAAGTACTCATTCTTAAAGCTATTGGTTTTTTCTTAGCACCTTTAGCCATTTCTAACTTTGTTCCACTAACCTTTTTATTTGGGAATAAAGCTTTATCTATTGTTTGTTCTACTGGTAGTTCCTTAATATAAAGAGCTATGTTTTTAGAATTTATATAGTCATTTAAATTCATATTCTCTAATCCTCCTTACTTTCCAAAAATTATTTGGTTTAATGCTGCCATTTCGACTTTTTTAATAGCTTCATCTGAATTAAACTTAACTGCATTTTCATATAAAGTACCATGGACAAATACTGGCACTACTTCTGTTGCATCATCTTTATTTGCTGTTGGTGACATTGAACCTTTGAAAGATATATCTTGATATACGACACCAAATACATCTGTTTCACTTGAGGTTGAAGTTACTTTCTTACCATCTTTAGTAATTAAAGTACCTGCTAAAAGCACCTCATTTTCATCTAAAAGTGGTTTTACATCACCTTTTCTTATTTTAATAGGCAATGAAATAAAATGATCTCCAGCTATTAATCTTAATTTATTTTGTTTAGCTCCTATTGTATGACTTGACTGTCTCACTTGTTATCACTCCTTTATTTTTATTTAGCAAAGTCTGTTAAACTTTTTGCCTTCATGGTCTCTGCTCTTTGTTTTCCTAATTCACTTGCAAAATTAGTTTTATTTGATCCTAGATCACTATTACCGCCCGTATTGAATGCACCTGTTCCTTTAACTTCTTTTTCAAATAAGAAATCATGTGATTGTTTAAGAGGTTCTATCTGTTCTTTAAGACCTATAACTGTATCCCCATCAACTTTTAATTTTTCTTTATCTATAAGTGCCATAATTAGCTTTTTATCCTTAATATTAAAAGCACCTAATCCTTTTTCCAAAGCATTATTAAAAGCAATATCATTTAATTGTTTTTCATAATTTTCTTTTTGTGTTTTATTATCTAATTCTAATTTCTCTACTTTTTCTTTTAATCCATCAACGTCTTTATATTGTTCTTTTAAGTTTTTAAGTTGAGCATCTCTCTCTCCAACCTGCTTTTTATATTCTTTAGCCTGTTCATTTACTTGGTCAAATCTTAATTTAGGAATATATGAACCATTAGATACATCTTCATAATCCTTATCTTTGTATTCCTTTTGTTTATCCTCTAGAAGTTGTTTAAATAACTCTTCTCCTATAATATCTTTTAATTTTGCCATTATTCTAATTCCTCCTTAATCTCTAATTACAGTTTTTAACGTGCCACTGAACCACGAATAGAGTTTTCTTAATTATTCTTTAGCGCCTGTAATTAATCTAAAAAGGCGAAAAAATAAAGCCTTATTTCTAAGACTTAAAAAATTTGTACACCTCCCTTGAATATGGTAAAATTTTGTTAAAAGGGGGTGAATTTTTTGTCCAAAATTGATAAACTTATAGAAAGACAAAATAAAATTAATAATCAAATTTATAAAATGTACAATCCTATTTATAACAATTTAACTATTGCACAACAAACAATTAATTCAGTTGCATCTATATCAGAACCTTTTTATAAAATTCAATCTCAAATGAATTTATATAATAAAGCTTCAATGAATATTCCTCAAGCACTTATTGACCAACAAAACAAATTTAATAAAATTTCTCAAGCTCTTACTAATCAAACAGACTCTTTTAATAAATTATCTAAAGTTTTTATCGATAAATTTGAAAATATAAATAACATTTATAACAATTTATTAAATATATATAAATATGATAATATGAATAAAACCGTATATAACTCAGATAAAATAATAAATTCAATTTATGATATTTCTACTTATATTCAAGAAGAACTTACTGATTTTAATAATGAGGATTTTACTGATACTAAGAATAATGATGATACTTTAGCAGAAGAACAAGTTATCGTAAATAAATTAAGTCCAACAAAAACAATAGACTGGAAATTTTTAATTCCATTATTAATAAGTATATTCGCTTTATTAATTCAAGTTTCAGATAAAATAGATTCTATTAATTCAGTAAAGGAAAATAACCAATTCCAATCTCAAGTTATTAATTTATTAGACAGCATAAATGAATCTGTGAATCATATAGATACTGAAGATAAAAATTAATACAATAACCAGTGTAATTATAGCACTTTTTATCATTCTTAAATATTTAATCAGCTGTTCCTGGATTTATATTTCAAGAACAGCTTCTTTTATTAACTCTAGTATATATATATGACAATACTTAAAACTTTCTTTGAGAATTCTTTTTTGCATAATGAACATTTTTAAATACATTTGTTATTTTTGTTAATTTAAAATATAACAATTTACTTAATGAGTACTTTTAGATAGTTTCAATGCACTTCATTTATTTTCCATTAATTCTATCCATCTCTGTTTTAAACTCCTTCTGAATATTATCTATATCCTTATCAGCTAAAACCTTATCCACATCATTAGTATCCTTAAATTTTCTTAAACTTTTTATTTCAATCTTTCTTTTAAGTCTCCTACACTTAGTATTCATAACACACACTAAATGCTTTTTATTACACTTAGGACATTCATAATATACTTCTGTATACATTGCTCCCAAATACTTTTCCTTAAGTTTATCTTGTGCCATATTAAACTCTCTTTTACAGTTATCACATATTACTTTCATATATACCTCCTATATTGCTATGCCATATTCTTGACCATAGCTCTCTAGCCATTTATCTAGTTTAGGATTGCTTTCTCCATTAGCCCACGCTATCAATTCATCTCTAGCCTTTTCAACTGATATATTTTCTTGAGTAGGATAACAAAGACAATTAGGATGTGCTATTGGATATTTATCAGCCGGATAAATTCCAGCACCTAAATCGTAATTGTCTTGTGTTGCATACTCATCACAAATATCTTCACCATGTCTGGCTACTTGTCTTTCATAATGGCTAGGACTTAAATTCCATTTTAATCCTATATTAAAAGGATTCATTTTTGAACCTTGTATATATGTTTCAGTGTTAGCATGTGTTAAACAAGTTCTAGATAATCTTTGTGCTTGATATGAAACATTTTTACTCATCCCAGTTTCTAAAGTTTTAGCTTCAATTCTTTTATATGGATTAATATATTTGTCTAGTTCTTTAGCTAATTCCCTAGCATTAACATCTTTAGCCACATTAATTTTTATAAGAGTATCAATGTCTCTAGAGTTTTTATTTGTTATATTCCAAAGCCTTTGATCTAATGTTTTGCCATCTGAATAATAATTACCACTTATAAGCTCTTTAGTAATATTAGAGGGCAACTGAGTAAACATTTTATTAAAAGTACTCTTTATATCTTGCACAGGAACTATTGCATCTAAATAACTTAACTGTACAGAACTTGCTATCTGAGAACTTGCTTTTATACTCTCCTTAATAGATTTACTTAAATTAGTTCTTAATTCTAATACATATCTATTAATTGATTTATCTAATTCATTTAAATATCTAGCAGTTAAACTTCCTGCCCTAACCTTGGATAGCTTGTATGATATTTGCTTGCTGGCCTCTTCATAAATATCTAATAATTTTTTTTCCTGATCTTGTAGAAGTCTTAGAAATTGCTTTCTACCTTTTAAAATTCTCTGCTGATATAAGTTCATCATTCATCACCAGTCTTATCTATACTTTCATCTAGTTCACTATTTATGGCTTTTTGAAAAGAGTCTGCCATTCTAGCCTCATTTAATCTTGATACTTCATCTATTACCTCACTAAGAGCTTTTTCTATATCTTCTTCATTGCTAAACTCTTTCATGTAGTTTCTAATAGATCTAGCATTTTTTTCAACTTCATCAAGTGCAAGCTTCTTCTTATCCTCTTCATCAGAAGGTAATGGATAGTTATGCATGAATATAGTAGTATATTTTAAAGTTTTCCATTCTTCTTTAAAGCAGCCACAATAGCAATGCTTTGAAACCTCTATAACATATTCTATCAAATCTTTAAATACTGGTTCCCAATCATTCCATTTCTCTTCACATCTAGCAATTAAGTCATTATATAAATAAATCATAGCCTTTGCTGATGGAATATTATTTAAATCACTTATCTTAGGCATATCTAACGTTTCTTTCATATCACTATCTGCTCTATCAAGATAAGAATCCAGTGCTGAACTACTACCTATATTGTATTCTTGTCTCTGAATAGTAGCTTGCTTCCCTTCTGCTAACGCTTCATCTCTAGTTTTTATTGCATGTACTGCATTAGGAGCTATAGTTAATCTATTTACATCATCTTCATTACCATCAATTATACTTTCAGAGCCAAACATTTGAAATCTTAAAGCATCCGCAAAGTCACTATTTCTTTTATTATATTGATTTTGTGCATCTCTTAAATCTGTAATATCACTTTCACCGAATGTGTTGTTTAGTTCACCACCATTACGGATTAACCAACATGGTATAGTAGAAAATCCTGTGTCATGTTCAATTTTTTCTATTAAATCTGTATTCTTGTAAATTTCTTTTCTATACCAAGCTTGAGGTGTACCAATTGTTTTATCCATTTTGTAATAATAAGTATGTAAGTAATAAATTTTGTCCTTATCTTCTTCTTTATAGACATTCATTTCATCTTCTTCAAAGAAAATAGCTTTTAGTAGCCTTCCATTCTTCTCTTTATAATAAAAATTTTCTATACTCTCATACTTAATTACAATTGGTTCTCCTGGATTAGCTTCTGCTCTTAGAAGTACTCTCTTTTTAATAGTAGCTTCTAAGAATGCTTTCCTAGTATTGTTCCAGAAATTATTGTTTTCAAATACATCTTCTATAAATTTTCTTAGTTCTTCACACTGCTCTTTATCCTTTAAATCATCTGCCTTAAATATCAATGTTGGCTTCTTACCAAACATCCATCTAGCTTGTTTCTTAAGAAGTGGCTTAACTTTATTTCTTATATCTTGTGTGGGGCTATAATCAACATTATCATCTACTGGCCAATTCTGACCATATAGTGCTGGATTTTGTTTTGCTTTTTCTAAGTCTATAGATTTTCCTTTGTAATAATAGTAATCAGTAAATACACGTTTTCTTTCAGCTATTTCATTATCCGGTAACTTTAATAATGTATCTCTTATAGTTCTTGCTTGTTTTTCCACTAAAATACTGTACCTCCTTTCCTTCCGTATGGATCAGTAGTTGTCTTCTTAACAACACCTTTTCCTTTTTTGTATACTTCTTCATCATATCCTTCTTCAATATCATGTCTAAGAACTGTATATATAAAATATCTTAATGCATCCATGCAGTGATCATTTTCTTTTAATACCTCTTCTACTCCATGGTCTAGTTTTTTAGCATCCCACACATAAGAGCTAAACTCTTTTAATGTTTCCTTACATATATCATTAACATAAAATAAACCAATACTTAAAGCACTAGCAACAGTTCTTATCCCATCTAATACATCATTCTTAGCTTTTAATATGTTCTTAAATCCATCATCTCTTAATTGTTTTATAAAACTTGCTGCACTTGGATCCACTATTATTTTTACTGGAACTATATCTCCTAAAAATTTCTTTAACTCCTTGGAGTATTGAACATCTGATTTTTGTAAGCTTGTATCTCTACCACTGTAATAGTATTCTTTTATAATGTACCATTTGCCATTACATAATCCCCATAAAAGAAATACAGTAGCATTTTGAGTACCATAGTCTATTGACACATAATATTTGTCATACTTTCTAGATATTGTTTTAACCTTATGAAAGTCCTCATTGAACATGTCATATATAATGCCTTCAGCTAAACACCATAAACCTAAGATATAACGTTTATAGAATATACCTGAGTACATTCTTTTGTATCTTTCTTTTACTTTTTCACTCAAAGATAAATTGTCATCCATAGTGAAATGTAAATGCACAGCGTTCTTTTCCTTTAGCTTATCTAAATATTCAATCTTAAACCAGTGATATGGTCCATCTGGGTTACAGTTAAACCACATCTTAGCTCCTTCTACTGAACATCTTGCAGTAGCTTGATTAACAAAACTTTGTGGCATTAATGCAACTTCATCAAATAAAACGCCTGCTAATGTTATACCTTGTATTAGATCCTGTGAACCTTCATCTTTACCACCAAACAAATAAAAATCATTACTTTTACCGTTTTTAGATATAGTAAGATAATTTTCATTAGATGCTCTATGGTCTTTACACTTATATCCTCTCCCTTTTAAGATTCTTTTAAGTGGTTTTACAACATTTCTTCTTAAAGACCCAATTGTTTTACCACATAAAGCAAAATTTTCACCGTTAAAAGTTGTGTTGACCCACATCACAAAAGATAATGACATTACTATAGTTTTACCCGCTCTTACTGAGCCATCTGCAATTATTGCATCATTCTCTTTTACTGGTGATGTCTCAGTCCACCAAGTAAGAACTTGAACTTGTTTGTCTGAAAAAGATTTAAACTTAAAGGCCTTTTCTTTTTTCTTTTTCTTACTCATTCTTCCATACCTCAGCAGCTCTGCCATTTAGTGCATCTAAGAATCCATCATCTTCAACCTCGGTTTCATCACCATTAACTTTTGATTTTTCTAATTCTAGTTTTTCTCTAGCTTGTTTAACTTTTTCATCTTCTATCTTTCTCTTAAATTTATCAGGGAATAAGTCAAAGTATTGAGATAGCTTATCTAGGGCTTTCATCCTATCCTCAAATTTAATAGATACTCCATCTTTACCTTGCTTTACTTCATTTATTATTGTGCCATCTACTATATTACTTTCTTTAAAGTCAACATAGTTTACTACCTTAGTAAGTTCATTACCTTCTTCATCTTTAACAGGCCCAAATGGCCCCATAACAGTAACTTCCTTTTGCCCAAATGTTAGGTAATCTGTTATATCTGCAAATGCTATCTTTATATACTTATTCAATACATCCATAGCATCTATAAATATTTCTTCTGTCATTTTTCCTTTGAGCTCTCTAATATAAGCTTTTACCTTAACATTTCTTAGCAGTCTACTACCTTCTACATGAGCACTATCTGGAGCATACCCTGCCTTAATAGCTGATTGAGTAGCATTAAAGCTTTTTATATAGTAAATACAAAAGAGCCTTTGCTTATCAGTAAGTTCAGTATTTTCTAATACCTCTTTTACTTCTTCTGCAATAGGCTGTTTATTATTATTTTTATTCTTATTTTCTGTTGCAACATTCTTTTGTTGCGTTGCACTCTTTGTTGCAACATTTTTATTTATTTCACTATCCCAGTTTTCTCTATTCTTTCTACTTCTTAAAGTAGAATATTTAACACCATATTTCTCTGCAAACTCTTTGAGTTTTACATTACCATTCAGCTTTAAATATTCTTCTTTAATTAAGTTCCAATCTGGTCCTCTTATATTTTCCATACCACCACCTCGTTGCTAGTTGCTTTGTTTGTTTTGTATATAAAAAAGAGCCCTATTTAAGAGCTCTTAGCTTATAAGATTATATATTTATTACAAACTTTTATTATTTACTTTAAAATCTCTTCATATATTTTAAAAATCCTGTTTAGAACTATTAGCAAATTAAAAATAAATAAAAATAATAAATAATATATAATAACACTTATTATATAACTTGCTTGATTTGTCATCATAAATATAAACGTTAATAATAATAGTAATACTGACACAATTATTTCAAACATAATTGTGTAATATATTTCTCTAATTAAGTTTTTCAGACGAATAACTTTAGGTCCATTGCTATTAGTTCGCTCTTCCAGTTTTCCCTTAAAATCAATTAATAGAGTAAGAATTGTAAATAGCATTGATGTTAATATTGAAAGTACAACTGTTATATTTTCTACTATATCTTTATCTGGTACTTTTATCCTAGAAACTGCAACAGCAAGTATTAATGGTAAAATAAAATATATAAAAAAGGGAATTTTCAATAATTTATTGTTATTTTTACTACGAAAATTATTAATATGATAGCGAATAATTTCTAAATTTCCCATATAATCTAGTTTAAATATTAATTTAACAATAATTAATATTAAAAAACATATTCCTAATAAAAATATAGGATTTATTAATATTTTCATCAATTTTCACCTACTTATATTAACCCCATTTCATTTAAGTAGTCTACAGCTATATTTTCTAGTACTGGTGTGATACTTTGCTTTGTAGGATGCCCATTTTCCAGAGTAACTTTATTTGTTATATCTTCATTTACACTAATATTTTCTATATTACTTAAATTAATGGTTTTATTCTTGCCCCCAAATTTAAATTCTAATTTAATATTTTCATATTCAAATCCATCTATTTCTATTACATTATTAATAGAACTTTGACCTAATATGCATTCCCTTATAGTTAATCTTCTTTCATCTAAAAATCCAAGTGGTTTATGAATTATATATTCATCATAAACTTGCTCTGTTCCATTATTCATCCCTAACTGTCTAAGTGTATCATGTGGTACATTATATCTTATAAATCTTATTTTTTGTAATATTCCATGCCTTAAATATTTATCTACATATGTTATAGGAGTAATAGTTCTTATGCTTAATTTAATATCTTTATAATTTGTATTTAAATATTCTTGAAAGCATTTATAAAATATAGTTTTTACTCCATAAATACCCTTAGTCTCAAGTAATAGTATTCCTCTATTAGTTTCTGAAGTTGAGACACATAAATAAAAAAAGAAGGGCATAACCTCTGCATCAGCTATACCTCTATTATAATTAATATCTCCAGTATTTGCATCTACTATTTCAGCTGAATATCCATATGCACCTGTCTTTAATCTTCCTATTGAATATCTAAATAACTCCAAATTATCCTTTTCATAAGTATTATCTTCATAATCTTCTGTTTTGAAAATTTTTTCCATAGATTTTTTATTTGTATACAATTCATTATTATCATCCATAAAATTTATAAATATATCAATTAAATTTTCTCCTTTTACATCATTTAGATTAATTTCTTCATTTGTTTGTTTATTCATCATACTTAATGCATAAACAGAAACTCCTATAGAACTCATTTACCTTCTCCTCCTAAAAATAATGTTGTAAATTTTTCCTTATCAAGGACTATATTCTACATTTTAGGAGGTTTTCCTTCTTTTTATAACATTTATGCTACTAATTTTTGTTTTGTAAGATAACCTAATTCTATTCTTAACTGCTTAATTTATTAAAATATCTATAGCAATATTTCTTCTTCTTCACTCTTAATTTCATCTTCTATCTTGTCTTTTAACTTTACACATTCATCATAATCAAATATTAGCTGATTAGTTTCAAAGTTTGTATGTAATAAACAACTTATATTATATAAAAACTCGGTAGTTAAATTAAAATTTTTCTCATTTTTATTTAATATACTTTTAGGATTTTCATCTATAATATATTTTTCATTTTTATTCTTTATAAACTCAGGTATAATAATTTTTCTTTCATAAATTTGATTTATAATTCGTGATTGTTTACTTAATAATAGCTTCAACAAACTATTTGTATAATCATACTTAAAACTAATAGCTGTCCCACTATTAAGATTTTCATCATTTACAATTCCAATGGTTGCTTTATATTCTGAAGATGTTTTTTTATAGCCGCCAAAAAAATTTTCTATCTTAATATCTTTATAAACATACATAATACTCTTTCTAGTATCTAAAAATCTTGGATTATAATTTTTAAACTTATCACTTGTATAAGCATTATTATAATAATTTATATAGTCATTTATGACATTATAAATAGCTATTCTTCTAAACTGCTTATAATCCATATCATAACAAAAATCTAAAACATTATAATATTTTTGTATTTTTTCTTTACTTATCATTTGCAATAAATATTTGCCTTGCTTTTCTTTTGAATCAAAGCAGATATAACTAGCTGCAAAGTATTCTTGAAATGATTTATGTAACCATCTATATTCAATACCTTCTTTTACAAAAATAGGTACCGAATATATAACATCATTTATAAAATCACTTTCTTTAAATTCAGTTCCTATAGCAATTTCTTTAGCTTTTTTTATAATATTGGTAAATTCCTCTTTTGAATAAGTAATACCTTTAACTAATGTTATAAATCCTATAGTTCTTAGAACTCTATGAAAATCATCTATATCTAATCTGCTTTTTTTAGGATGAACATATGCTCCACCTTTAGACTTATCATGATCTTGAAATAAAGCATCATACACTTGTCTATAAAATATATGCTTTTTATATGGAACTGTTCTTTTATATTCAAATGCTTTATATAACAATGAAACCATTAACGGATTCACTAAAAATTCATCAATTATCTTTAGATTTTTTTCATTTTCAAGTTTCTCTATAAGTTCCTTTGATAGTTCTCCATCATTATCATATTTACGAATTAATGCATATGCTTCCTCTTTTTCTAAAGGCTTTATATCAAATCTTTGAAAATCTCCAAAACAACTAAGTTCACTTTCATCCCTAGATGATATTATAAACATATTATTTGAAGTTTTATAAATAAATTCTTGTAAATTTTCAGTAACTTTCTGTTTTGACTCTTCTGTAATTTCATCGTATCCATCAAAGAAAAATATAAAATCGCCCCTTTCTACTAAATTAAAGAAATCTTCTTTGTTTAAGCAATCTCTTATGTTATTAATTTCATTCATAATAAAGTCAACTATAGAAGTACTCCTATCCAATCTTCTTAACTCTATTAATATTGGTATTCCTTTTTTATATGTTATTGCACTTAAATATAAATATTTTATTATTGTTGATTTCCCCATTCCAGCATTATCCACTAATAAAACTTTCTTATATGTAGGTATAAATTTATCCCTATATTCATTAATACATATTTCACATCTATGAGAATTTCGTATTGTTTTAGATTGTACAACTGTTAATGGTATATATAAATCATTTATTGTCTTTTGCTGATTTTTAAATACTATAGTATTCATATATAAATAATTATTATACATTCTTTCCATATATTCATTAAAATTATTCTCTATTAAATCAAATCTCTTATGTAATTTTAAACTTTTAAAATTACATTCGATTTTAGGTTTAATATATATATTAGTAATTTCTTTAGTAATTTCTTTAATTCCTGTACTTGCAACTAAATATAATCCTTTTTTCATCATTTCATTCATAATTATCTCTCCTTTTAATGTAGATATTTCTACATTTAAGGAGATTTACCTCTATTTATATTGTCTATTTTTAGGTGATTTTAAAATGTTGTTCTATGTTATTTAGTTTACTTTTAATTTTACTTTAC
The DNA here is from genome assembly GCF_001276985.1 of Clostridium botulinum. Classification (GTDB taxonomy): domain Bacteria; phylum Bacillota; class Clostridia; order Clostridiales; family Clostridiaceae; genus Clostridium_F; species Clostridium_F botulinum. Next base: position 20,224 of record NZ_LHUL01000001.1, on the reverse strand, counting down.
ATAATTATATTTAAGTAACTTACTCTATTTTCCCCATGTTCTTTGCTTTATTCTCCCACCTCTACCCCTGTAATAACTGTCCTGCTGCATCAAATCCATAACATCAGAAAAGGAGAGGTCCTCTTTCTTACCTCTCCTATGTTTTTTCTTATTCTGTTTTCTATTTTTATTTAATTGCTTATGTGTGCTCGGTTGCTGTGTTTTTAATATCTTTTCTATCCTCACCTATCCCACCTACCTCACATTCATTTGCACAACTAACTAAATCTACTTTGCATCCCATGTAATGCTTACAAAATCCATTACTACCTCTTTTAAAAGTCTTGCAGTACTCTTTTTTATTTAGTTTCATAATTTACTCTCCTATGTATATGAATATAATCTCCTGAACTTATCCAGGTATGTAAAAAGCACCTAACCTCTAGTGGGGAGCGAATCACCTATCCCACCTTATAGTTAAGTGCTTTTAGTACATATAACACAATATATTATATATTTTTTATTTTAGCAGTTACCTTGTACGATAAGACCCTGCTTTATATATTTTTGCTTAATATCATATTATCATGTTTAAACCGAACATGGCGAACATGTTTAAAGTTTATCTAAAAATCTATTACATAACATCCTTACACTATCCGCAGTATTATTCCCGCCTATACTATTTGCTACATCCTCCCATGTTAGTCCATTTATATATCTTAAACTTATAATCTGCCTTGTTATACTATCCTCTATATCTTCTATAAATTCATTTGTTTTTTCAACTAAATCTATAAGCTCTTTTATTCTTTTATTTAATTTTCTTCGCAATCTTTCTGCCTTCCTGTTATATTCTTCGTAATCCACACCAGTGATAGTAAAACTTCTTTGCACATAAGGAAAATGACAACTAGATCCTCTTACTTTGTCAGTTGCAACTGTATAATCTAAATCTGAAAGTTGCTTTTTAATTGCTTCTATTTCACTTTTTATATATCTTAATTGCTTTAGTTCCTCTTTATTCATACTTCTCCTCCTGTAATAGTTTTGGATCTTCATATACATTCCCTACGACTTGAAAAGTTACATTATAAAATCCATCTAATCCTATAAAATCTCTATGCCATCCCCACACAACACCAAATTTACAATCTTTATATTCTACAACTTCATTACTACTTGCTATAACTTTATTTTTTATTGTTTTATCTTTTATTTCTATGTGTAATATATCTCCCTCATAAATTTCTTTTCCTTTTATATCTTTTAAGCCTGTATATTGGCACCATTCATAATCAGTATAATAATTAATATCTTTTATTTCATATTCTAAAGCCATTTTGCTCCATTTCTTAAATTCTTTATCCCATGCTCTAAATTTAATCTCTCTCATATCGCCTTCACCTTCCTAATTTCTTTCCCCTTTAGGTTGTAGACTATCCCATGTTGAAAATCTATCTTTGCTTTTATTCTTTTTCTGCCTTTCTTCAAAACGCATGGATAAGTAATCTTGTAGTCTTCCTCAAATAGTTTTAAATCTCCATCTAAGAACTTGTCCAATTTTTCTCTCCATGCCTCCATGATTAACCCTCCTTTATACTATTGTTTTATTACACTAATACAGTTAAGGTGTAGAAATACATAGTTTAATCCCTACACCTATTTAATTTGTTTTACTTATCCTTATTTAAAATACTTGCTACACTAAGTGGGTCTAATCCTACATCATCTTTCTTTTTAATCTTGCCTTCTTTACAGTATCCTATATTCTGTGCTATATAATTTACTATTTCTAATATTTCTTCTTTTTTATAATTATATAATGCTAATTTATAGCTTTTATTTTCATCTATCTCTTTAATCTTTTCTTCTAGTATCCTTAATTAATCTTGTCCCATCTCTACTATTGTTTCTAGTTGCTTATAGGATAATTTTAATTCTTTGTTGTAGCATTTTGATTTTTTTACTGATATATATTTTATTTTTGCTGTTTTATTAATCTTTTTAATCACTCTGAACCTCCTTTTATGATATTTTCTTATATTCATATTTGACATTTTCTTCTGATAGTTGGGCGTAAATTTGAGTAGTTGCTGGGCTCTCGTGACCCATTAAGTGCTGTATAACTGGCATTGGCATACCACTATTAATCTTGTAGGTTGCAAAGGAGTGCCTAAACAAATGAGGATGTATTGACTTTTCTATTCCTGCCATATTGGCTATCTTTTTAAATTCTCTTTGAATACTCCTTTTCCCTAATCTATGATAAGGTCTTTTGGATGTAACGAATAATGCTGGATCATCATCTTCTCTTGAAAATAAATATTTTTTTAATAAAATTTTGGCTTTTGTATTGAAATAAACTTTTCGTTCCTTATCTCCTTTACCAACTACAAATAGGCTCATTTCGTGCCAATTAATATCATCTTTATTTACTTTAAAAACTTCATCCAGTCTGCATCCTGTAGATATTAAGAACTCTGTCAATGCCTTTTGTCTGTCCGTTTCACAAGCTTCTCTTAATAATTCAGCCTCTTCTTCTGTTAATGGCTTCCTAACTCTTTTAGGCTCCTTTGTTTGTTTCAATTTTTTAGCTGGATTTTTAGGTATATACTCTTCATCAGTAAGCCAGCCAAAGAAACTTTTTAGAATGGATATTTGTCCGTTAACGCTACTTTGCTTCATATTCTTACATCTAGCTGCTAGGAACATCCTTAGATCCATTGTTTCTATAGACGCTAAAGGTTTTCTTAAATAATCTGCAAATATTATTAAGTTATATCTATAATTTTTTAATGTTTCTATACTTAAGCCATCCAATTTCTTAGATGCTAAGTATATTTGTAGTTTTTCTTCTATATCGCTACTTATAAGGCCTGTCTCCTCTGGCAATATACTGTATTTATATAAAACTTCCTCTACTATGCTTCTAACCTTTAACTGGTCTATTCCCTCAAATTCCATAGACAGCTTGCCTACTAATTTAATTACAACTTCATTCTTTGCACTTGAACTGTACATATAAATACCTCCCTATATTGCCATTAAAGGCATTTTTAAATTTTATTTATGATCCTGAACCTTATCTTTGAATTGTGACTATTTAGGTTCAACTACTAAGCTAAATTTTCTATAACTATTTGTTTTTATAATTTTATTAGCAAACTTTTCTGCTGCAGCTTTACTTTTAAATTCTCTTGCACTATCTCTTATAAGTGTTCTTCCTGGATCACCTTCCCATGGAGCTATCCAACAATCTTGATTGCTAAACTTTAATATAAACATAAATTCCACTCCTTTATATTAAATATTTGCATTATGAATTACTTGGTTTCAACAAACACCCAACCATTATTATCCTGAAAAGCTATTCCATGCCCCATACTTGTTGCCTGTTGTCCAGTTAGCTCAAACTCATAATTTTCTATGGCTTTTAATATTTCTTTTTTACTCCAATCAGCCCCAATAAGTGATATAGCACTATCTCTGAAAGTATGAATATAATCCTTATCTGGAAGCATTTTTAAAACTTCCTCTTTGGTTAAAACACACCTTTTACTATTGTCTATTTCTGAATAAATCTCATTTACACCTTTTTCAAAATCTACACATCTTCCAGTGTTATCTATACTAATCATTTCTTTGTTCATATTCTTCATACAACTATCTTCAAAATAATGTTTGCAATTGCTATTTTCACAATGAATTAACATCTTATCCCTCCTATATTTGGAATGCGACTTTAATCAATTTTTAATTCTTTTATTTTATCCTCTTTTATCTGAAGCTCTTTCATATTTTCATCTATTTCTTTCAATAAAATTTCTTTTACCTTTTCTAAATCAAAATCATCTTTTAAACTTATATATTGAATCCAATCAATTTTAGAAGAGTTATTATATGAGGTATTGATTTTATATTTTCCTAAATTTTCTTTAAAGCCATAAGTACAATAATCCCCTTTATCCATAATACTTCCATCTCTTTTTTCTTTTACATTCTTAATTGTTTCTTTTTTAATCCTAAGTGGTTTAGTTGTTATTACCCATTCATATAAAATTTTCATTGTATTCTCCTTCCTACATAATAAATTCACTCATGGATATAATCTTTGTATTGTGACTAACCAACTAATTTTATTAGTGAATCGAATAAAGGCTTATGTTCTTTCATAATTTCATTTAATAGATTTTCTTCATAGCAACTTATACCGCTATGATCAACTTCAAAAGCTCTTATTCCTTTTCTCTCAATAATAAAATAGTTTCCAGCTCTTTTCCTTAGCACAATTACAAGATTTTCCTTTGAATATTTAACTGAATCCTTATGATAATAACATTGAACCCTATTCCATCTAGTACAGTTACCATCTGTCATATAAGTATTGTTATTATCTTTTCTTCTTCCATCATATTTTCTTACTCCGATACTTTTCATATATTTCTCAAACATCTCAGCTAACTGTTTAGTTTCACATAGTTGCCAAACTTTTGTAAGTTTTTCTTTCAATTTTTTTCTCCTCCCTTTAAAGTGCGTAATTATTTCACATTACGTATTCTTAAGCTCTGTTCTTAGCCATGTTAGTAATGATCTAAGAGTTTCAATCTCTAACCTTAAATTATCCATAGCACTTATTGCTGTATAATATGAACTCTCTGCTATATCCCTTTGTAACCTTAATTCTGCAACTTTATCATTACCTTTAGATAAGTCATTTATCATATTGCTTGGATACTTGTCTATATTTCTTAACTTAAGCATTTCTTTTCTAAGAGCTACTTTATAGTCATGCTCTGCTCTTGCTTTCTTTACTCCTAAAGTTTTTAATTCTGTATTACCTCTAGTTAGTGCCTGTTGGCATGTTTCTATCTTTTGCATTATTTCTATTGGTGTCATATCTACACTTCCTTTAGTATCTTTAAATCTATTCCAGGATATCTAAGCTTAAATTGTTTGTATGTTCTTTTCCATTGCTCGCTTTCATAACCTTTAGTGTCTTCAACTATATATGTTCCATCTTTATTTAAAACTAAGAAGTCTGCACTATAAGTAATTGCTCTATTCTCTCCGTTACCTTCCTGTAATACAAATTGTGGTTGTAACACAAACCCTGCTATCTCTCCTGCATGAAATAATAATTTAAGTTGGCAATACCTTTTAGCTTCTAATTGACTTCTGAAAAATACTCCATCTATCCAGGTACCTTTATTTTTATATTTTTGTTTTTTCTTAATCTTAGGTTTTTCTACTTTCTGACCCCTATTTTTGAGGTAATCCTGATACTGTTCCTCTGTCCACCTCAAATTTGACCTCTCCTTTTTAAGCCTTTATAATTTTTCTTGTAGGTTCTATCCAGGTTCTCCATTGCGTGTAACATATAATCCTGTTCTTTTCTTCTTTTCTTATTTCTCTTTCTTTGCTGAAGTAATATATAAGTTTTATTAGCTCTCTCCCTATTAGACATTTCAGCACCGCCCTTTTAATACAATTTACTGCCCATTAGCCTTCTTATAATATCTTCTGTTTTATGTCCTTCCTTGTATAATAAAAATTTTCTACACATCTTTTTAACTTGTCTTCTATTAAGTTCTAGTATCTTAATTAGTTCATTTTCTGTATAATAATCTTGGATTAATTCATTTTTTAATTTGGCTTGGAGTTCTTTCTTATACTTCAGGTCTATTTTTTTACACATATGTGGGGAGTTTTTCCCCTTATGATGTTCTACACATAAATATTTAAAGTTTAAAAGGAAATCTAGTCCTCCTTGGCTTTTAAAAACGATATGGTGTTTCTCTGGATATAACCTACCGCACACCTCACAATGTTTATATTCTTCCAAATTTTCATCCCCTTTGTTTATAGGACAAGCAGTAAGTTTATTTATTACTGCCTGTCCATATTTGTTAAGATATTATATTAATGTTTTGTATTCCTTTTAATTCTTCTTGTAGGTATGCTTTTATACTTTGCATTGCTTGATTTCTCCAAGCCCCGCCATCAGCTTCATATAATGCTGCTTTAGGTCCTTGTTGCATTCTGAATATAAACTTACTTAAAGGTTGTTCAATTTCTGGGAATGTTCTATATGGTGCTAATGTTACTGGATTAGGCACTACTGCTTGTCCTACACTTGCTACACCAGTTTTAATTGTTACTGCTTGAGATACACCATCATCACCTGTGCTTTTTACTGCTTCATCTTTTATTAAACCTGTATATTTTAATAGGACCTCTTTATCTCCTATATCTACAAATGAACTTTGAAGCATAATGTTAAATTCTTCTGTGCCTATAAATCTGTCATAATAAATGTTGTTTGGTAAAATAGCCTCTGCTCTTATATACTCTTCACGTTCTCTATCTGGATTTAAAGGACTATATAATCTAACTTCATCATATGATTTAACTTGAACTAATAGCTGCTCTGGCAATATATCAATATTGGCCTTTATATAATCCACTAATCCTGTAAGTGTTGATACTGTTAATGTATCTGCTAATGGTCCTGTAACCCTATCTAATCCTTTTGTTGAAAAAGTTCCTTGATCTAGTTGAATAATTGGGTCCCTTTTCTCTCCTAAATTTACTAAGTATTCTAAAGCTTCTCTGTTTATCATTTTTCATTCCTCCAATTTTATTTTTATTATTTTACTAATTTGATTCCTTTAAGATCTACTTCTTTTTCTTCTGCAGTAGTTAGCACTTCTCCAGTTTCTTCATCAACTCTCATAGTGCTTTGTCCTGGAATTTGATTCTTAAACTCACTGGCTAAAATTCCACCTTTTCCATCTGTTCCTATGACTATCTTGCTATTTAATGGTTTAGCTGGTGCTAATTTAGTCTTTGCAACTATATCTAGCATTGCTAACTCTCTATCTTCCCCAGCACTAAATGTTATGTCTAGTGTTAATTTTCTTTTAGTCTTCCATGATGTATTTGGATCAGTTATATTTGTTAACACCTCCTTTAATGCCATATTTACCTTTTCTGCTAATGCTCCATCAGCAAAAGTTTCTAAGTTAATCATTTTTTCCATAACATTGTTCTCCTTTATGTATTAGTGTTTTATTATACTCATACACTATAGGTATAAATATGCCCATAGTTAGCCTATACCTACAGTATTTAGTTATCTAAAATACTTTACCATGCTTATATGGTCTACTCCTATTCTTTTTCATTTTCTTTTTAATCTCTTTTTCAATATCAACTGTATCTCCTAACGAAGTATCAGACGTTCTTAAAATTATATCTGCAAGCTCTTCGGCATAATTTTCTTTATCATCTTTTCTTAATGCATTAACTGCTTCTGATACTTCACTCACTATAAGCATTAATCTTTGACACATAAATGCTCTTTTTACGGCTTTAATTTCCTCATCTTCAAATTCTTTTACACACATTTTAGTTATTATATTCTGTTCTTCTTCCCAAAACCCATGATCTATTGCATTTCTATGTGCATCATTTACCATTTCTTTAATTTTTAAATTCACATAATCTTCAATACTCACTATTTGCCTAACTCCTTTAAACAGATTTTACAAATATTTTTACCTTTGAAGTTTATAACCTCTTTAGCTTCTCCACAAAATATACACGCTGGTTCATATTTTTTTAGAATTATTTCTTCTCCTTCTGTGTAAATTTCTAATGGTGTTTCATTGTCTTTAATGTTTAAAGCCTTTCTAAGCTCCTTTGGTAAAACTATTCTTCCTAATGAATCTATCTTTCTTACTATTCCTGTATTTTTCATAGTTACATCTCTCCCTTATTTTTATTTAATTCATATAACATTATTTCTTTTCCTACTGCTCTTAAAGCCTTGTCTAAATCTTCAGTTATAAAATACTGCTTGGCTACTTCATCTGCCCACATATTAGCTCTTATCTTTAAATTTGATACTTCTTCCTGATACTTGTCCAATAATTCCAAGCTTTCTTGTAATAATTCCTTATAGTCCATACTTTTCTTTACACATTCCTTTAGAAGGAACTTTAAAATTGTATTTTCTTCTTTCAATGTTTGTGTTTCTTTCTCTATTTCTTTAACTAATACAGTTATCATCTTAAGCCTCCATTCTTCTATATTGCCAATTTAATTTTCCTTGCTTTATAAGCTCTTTTCTCTTCCAAGATATATTCCCTGTACTTCTTCCTAACTCCCATGCTATCTCTTTATCTAATGCTCCATTCTTTTTCATTCTTATCACTGTATTTACTTCTTCATTAGTCCAAGGTATATTCACCTTTTTATTAGGTTTTAAACCTAATCTTTTTGATCTATGTCTAACACTACTTGAACTCCTATTTAAAATTTCTGCTATTTCTTTTATACTTTTTGAACTTTTCCATAAGTTTTTTAATTTTCTATCCTCTAATTCATTCCAAAATTGATGTTGTCTTTTAGGCTTTTCTTTGAAATCTTTTTTCCTTTCTATGTCTACCCAACTAGGTTCTTTACCTAATACATTTCTTTCTAACTTAAAAAAATTAATTATTTCTTTATTCTCCTCAGCCCATCTCCAAAAATCTTCTATTTTTATTCTCCAAAACTTTCTTGTGAATTTAACTGCCTTATATTGTGCTTTTAATTCCCTATCTTTTATCCATCTATCAACAACTACATGAGCATCTATTTTAAACACATTTGCAATTTCTGCTGCTGTTAATTCTCCTGTAGCTTCTAATGCACTAGAAAGTCCTAATCTTCCAGCCTTAATTTCTACAGCAGTTTCACTTCTGCCAAGTTTTTTAGCTATTCTTTTAAGTGTTGTCTTACCATAACGTCTCTGTAAATATTCTTCCTCTTCTTGTGTCCATACACTATTTCTTGATTTTATATTGTATTTTTTCATCAAATACGATACTTTGCTCTGAGTGATATTTAATTTTTCTCCAACCTGTTTTTGTGTAAATCCTTTTTTATATTGTATTTTTATTTTTTCTATAATCTCTTGATTATGCATCCTTAAACCTCCTATTCCTGTGGCATTTGAAATACAAAATCCCTAGTTGTTCTTTTCCCATTGTATATATCATCAAACTTATTTCCTTTAATAACCCTATCCTCTATCATGTCTAGTACTTCCATTGCTCTTTGCTCTGTATCATATTCTCCTAAAAAGTAATGACCACCGTATACACTTACTCCATCAACCTCTATATTTTCACAATGTACTAAAACATCTTTACATTTACTTCTAATCCACATATTTTTTATCCCCCTTATGCTCTTAATCTATAATTATTTTCTTTTCCTGTAATCTCTACTGTATAATCCTTTGCCATTTCAATTATTCTACTTCCAACACCCTCATCAAAATTTAAAAGCGTATCTGCAGTAAATTCAGAACTAACTATTATTGGTAAATAATTAAGATACCTGTAATTTATAATTTCAAACATAATGTTTATATCTGATTCAGTAACCTTACCTTTAAATAGATCATCTATTAAAAGGACCTTTGCTAACTGGTATTTACTTAGTTGCTTAATGTAATATTCTTTATCTAACATATTTTGTTTTATATTAGTAACCACATCTCTATATGGCATATATACTACTGGTATTTTCTTAATTTCTAAAAAATTTACTGCTAAAGCTATACTTAAATGTGTTTTACCACTACCCACTTGACCTATAAAAGCTATGCTATTACGTTTTAAATCCTTTATATTTTCAAAATTTTTATAGTACTCAATTGCTGTATTTTTAGCTAGTTCAGTTATATCGTTATATGGAATATAAGTTCCAAAAGTTTGTTTAAACTGCTCTGGATTAATCCCTGAAGCTTTCCATAATCTTTTAGCTTTCTCAACTTGTTGGCACTTACACATTTTAAAAATAGGCTGACTATCTTCTCTTTCTTCCATAATCCATCCTGAACCATCACATTCTGTACAATTATTTTTCTCTTTTTCAAATGGATCATATAAGTCCTGTTGTATCGGTTTCTCCTTTAAGTTTTGGAGTTGGTGCTTTGTATCCTCCCCATTTGCTTTTGCTCTCTCCTGTATTCTTTTTATAATTTCTTCTATTGGCATCACCTTTCACTTCCTTTTTTTCTTTAATTCCTCCATTAGTTTTCCATCTTTCCAATATGCTTTTAACATAGTCATATCTATGCACACCTGCTTCATCTGATATTTCTGCTGCTTTCATAACCCATTCCTTAGAATATATTTCTACATCTGCTGCTATCTTTTCTATAATCATTGGTGATAGTAATCCAAAATTACATTTTTCAAAGTGTTTAAATACTTCCATGTTTCCTTTACTACTATTACTACTACTATTAATATCTTTATTTAGTTTAATATCATTATTTAGTAGTCCGCCATTTTGCCTAATAGGCGTTTCGCCAGATAGGCATTTCGCCGAATAGGCATTTTGTCGTTTCGGCTCTTCTTTTGTACAAGTAGTTTCATCACTTTTTATGTTTTGAGGTATTTCATATATTGTATAATCATATCCTCCAATTAACTTTCCATTAGAATCTCTCTTAAGTAATCTTCTTATATACCCATTAGTTTCAAGTTCTTTTATTGCTGTTCTTATAGCCTTTTCTCCATCTTTGCAATTTTTTTCTATCTCTGAACTATAGAACTCCCAATTATCTGGCCTACTTAGAAAATAACTCATTAAACCTTTAGCTTTTAAACTTAATCTACCATCATAAACAAAGTACTTATTTAACATTACATAAGGATTTTCTTTATCCTTAATAACTCTAAAAACTGCCATTATATCACCTTCTTTTGTTATTCTATTTATACATAAAGTAAGACATTGCCACAAAACTCCCAAATATTATTAATACTATTATTGCTAAAACCAAGTTAGCTAAGAATCTATATCTATACTCTTTACTTACTGCCTTCTTTGCTATTTTTAAAGCTTTTATATCATCTTTCCATATTGAGTTGTAGTCACCATCACTTGTTATTAGGCTTTTGCTATTATCTATCAAACTGTCTAATTGCCATAAAACCTCTCTTCTTTTCATTCCTTCCATCCCCCATGTATATTTTTCTACTTTTGTCCATATACTATATTGAGAAACCATTGATATGTGTGTTATACTAAGGGACAAGAGCTTTGCAGAGCTCTTATCCAATTTTTATAGAAACATTAATCAAGTGGGTGCTTTGCAGAGCACCTATTTGCTTTCATCTTCCATAGTTTCAAATACTACTTCATCACTGTTGCTGTCATATTTCACACTACTTATAAAGTATTCTGGATTCTCAATATCATATATTGAATATCCATTTTCATTTAGTACAGCCAGTTGTGCATTTATACTTTGTATTAAAGTTTTAAAAGAATTATCCACGCTCTCACCTCACTTCTAAAATGGAACTACTAAATCATAGTGTTCTACCTCATTTATGATACTTTGCACTTCATTTTTTAGATGCTCTATTTTTCCTTCTTCCGCATATTTTAGAACCCAATTCAAACGATATACTAATGCTTCTTTATCGCTTTTATTCATAGCTATACCTCCTGGTCTTGTAGGAATGGTGGCAGATCTTCTTCTTTTGTTTCTGCTATGTCTTCTTTTTTACTTAATCCTTTGTCTACTAATATTTTGCAAGCTTTTTGTATTACTGGATCTTTTGCATTTTTCATAAGCCAATCTATATAGTCAGGAGCTTCTTTCATTATCTGACCTAAAGTTTTGCCTTTATTTTTACCAAAGTTTATTTTAATGTTCCTAGCACTATTTTCATCAATATTTTGTACATGCTCTTGTTGTAAAAACTCTTGCATTTCCTCTAGGTCCTGTGTAAATACATCACTTAAGCTTGCTACCTGTAACACTGCATCTATAAACGCTCTTTTTTTAGCCATCTTTAAAATAGTATTAACTAAATCTGCTATATGTGGGTTGGGTATTTTATATTTAACTGTTCCATACCTAGTAGTTATTTTTTCTACTGTACTAGGATCTATATTTTCTGGCACTGTATCTGAATTAATGTATCTGTATTTCTTCTCCATACTGTTACAATTTCCAACTCCTTGGCTTACCGGATTACCATTCCTATAGAGAGTGCATTTTATGTTATAAGCAAAGAATCCATCTTTATAATCCTCTGTTCTCTCTAAAAATTCATACTCAGGATTAAGTCCAAACATCATACATATTTTTTCTCCACCTGGTTTCAAAAGTGTTGGTTTGCTTCCTGCTCCTGCCACTACTCCAAAATCGTGACCATCTTTTAAATTTTTTTGAATTACTGCTTGAAATGTTGCTATCTTTTGCATAGTCCCCTGTATAGTGCTTATATCTACACTATCTATAAGACTAGTAACTTGATTGTTTTGAACTGTTTCTAATTGGTTTTCCATTATTTATTCCTCCTATCTAATTCTTAAACTTTCTGTTTGTTTTATAGCTACCCCTGGAACTTCTTTTCCTTCTTTAAGTGCAGCTAATATATCTTTTTTAACTAACTTCTTTTCAATTTCAAAATACTCTTCTGGTATGCTTTCTTCTTCTGTTATCTCAACTCTAGGGGTATTTTTCTGTATACCTAATGTAAATACCTTACCTTTTATTTTTGTAATGCCTGTGGCTCTCATAGAATTTTCAGCATACCCTTTTAAATTTACTATTCTGTTTTCTAGAGACTTTCTTCTATCTGCTAACCTCTTCTCTTCTTCTTTTAAACCTTTAGCATCTATCTCTATAGATTTAATTACCTTTGCCACGTTTTCTAGTTTGGTGTTTATTTCCTCTCCTATGTTATCTAAGCTTTCCTTTAGCATTTCTACTGGTACTTCTGGATTGTCTACCAATTCCAAAAGATTGTTATAATTTTGAGTTAACTCATATAATTTAGCCATTGTTTTTCCTCCTAATATTTATTTTTGGTACTATTTAAGAAGTTCTAGCATATACATAAACTAGAGAAGTATATGCATTTTTGCTGTAGTAAAATTTTTTAAAAAGGCTTTTCAGCCTTGCTTATCTATATAGTTATTCTTTTTCTAGTCCTTCTATGATTTTCTCTATAATCTCTGGAGGATACATCTCGGATAAAATCTTGGCATAAGCAGCACAAGCTTTTCTTTCTACTTCTTCTATTGTTGTATCTTCTGGAATTTTAATAGTTACTTTTTTTATTTCTGCACCTTTTGCCATGAATTTTGCTACCTCTCTTCTAATTTTTTTATAATTTCTTCAATAACCTCTGGAGGATGTTTTTTAACTAAGGCTCGAGCTAATATTTTCATAGCTTCATCTTGTATTTCTTTCATTACTTTTGGATCTTCTGGATAGTTCACTATAATTTTTTTAATTTTAGCCATAGCTCTCCTCCTCTCTTTACTTAGTTATTATTCAGTTTATGAAATATCGTACCTATTTGTTAAAATTATTTTTATTTAGTGCTGTATTAGTAAATGTTCTACATCTTGTGCACTTAATTTCTATATTTAGTTCTCCTTTTAATTTGTATTTAAATAATAATTTTTGGCATTTTGGACATCTAAACTCATTCATATTTTCTAACATTTCATTTTCCTCCTATTGGTTTAGTGCCCCTCATTTACCCCTTTATTTATAAATCTAAGTGATGTTTCCATACATTTGTTTTCTAAAGTTCTTACAGTGTCTTCTAACAGCTTTTTAGTGAATACTGCTGTAACATCTATTCCTTTAAATTCTTTTTCTACAAGATCTAATATCTTATCTATCGTTTCCTCTCTTTTCTCTTGCGTAACAGATACCTTTATATCTTCCATACTGTTACCTCCTAAAGGAATTTTTACATTTTTGTTGAATAATACCACTTGAAAGGTGGTGATATTTATGTTAAATTTTATTATCAACAATAAGGAATTTTTGTCTATTATCTTTGATTTCATAACCTCACTTACTTCAATAATTGTTGTTATATTTACTTATAGAAACTTAAGAGAACTAAAAATAGCTAGATTTGAAGAAAGTAGAGCTTATATAACTTTTTATATTGATAAATTTAAAAATGACTTATTTTATTCTCTTATAATTAAAAACTTTGGTAAATCTTCTGGCAAATTAATTTCAATAAAATTAAATCCTCCATTAAATTGGTCTAAAACTTCAGCCAATATTGGAATTTCTCCAATTACTGAGTGCAAAAATATTTATTTAGCACCCGGTCAATCAGTTAAATCCTTATTTGATTTTAGAAATTATCCAGATAAAAATTTTAGTGTAATTGTTACATATGAAACACTTGGTAAAGTTTTTACTGATAACTATGAAATTGATTTATCACATAGAAAAAGTGTTATTATGGATAAACCTTGTATTAAAACTGAATTTGATGCATTAGAATCTATTCATAAAAGTATTGAAGGACTTTCTGAAAAAGTTCTTTAAGTGTATGTTCAATATCTTCTAATGTGTAATCATTTCTGTTGATATTTATTTTTAAATGTATGGCGTTTCTAGAATCAACTAATTCTTTAGCTACAGTTGATTCAGTAATGCCATCTTTTATATCTTTTTCAAACTCTAATACTGTTGGATAAATATTATATTTATTTTCTTCTTTTTTATCCATCTATATTTCCCTCCCCACGGCTATTTCACTTTCAGCTGTTTGTTCTATTATTGGTAATACATTTTTACTTTTAAGTAAGTTATAAAGGAATAATCTACCCTTTTGTGTCCATTTAGTATTCATAGTTATATCTGGTGTTCCATCACTTCTAACAATATCTATTGTTTCAGAATGTGTATATCCTTTGTTGTGATACTTACTATATAAGAGCCATTGGCCACTTTGTTTATATTGAACTTTTAAATCATGAAGCAACTTATTCATTTCTTGAGCACTCATGCCATAATCCTTAGCTATTTGGGTTGTTGTAACTAAGCCTTTATTTTTAAGTATTCTGTCTGTATAATCTGCTTTTGGTTTTAACTCTCCTATTAGCTGGTCTTTCTGTTTATTTTGTAGTTGTAACTTCTTCTTTTCTTCTTTTTCTTTCTTAAGTTCTGTAAGAAGTTTAATTCCAAAATCAGGATTATTTATAACTTCATCTAAAACATTTTCTGTCATATATGCTCCATGTCTTCTTATAGAAGGTAATATTTCTTTTTTAACCCATTTAGTAAATTCTTTAGCTGATTGCAATTTACTATTAAATGCTAATGAATAAAGTCCGCTTTCTGTTATAAATATTTCTCCTGCATTATTTAATTTTCGGTAGTGCTGTTTTAGCACATCTGAATTCTTAACTAAATATTTTTCATCTTCTTCTAGTTCTCTTAATGGTTTAGAATTTTCGCTATAGCCTAAATTTTGAACTGTCTGTTTACCATGAATAAGAAAATCTCCATCAAACTCAAAATTAACATCTTCTTTAGTAAGAATATTTATTGCTTGACCTTTGAATCTAAAAACTTGTAATTCGTTCCCCATTTCCTCATCTCCCTTTTGTTCACTAATGTAATTTTTAAAGAACTACATAAACTATTATTAAGCAGTATTAGAAAAAGTTTTATTTATGTTAACCGTTTCTGTAAAAAAAATTTCATCTACACTTTTTTTAAAATAATCTGCTATTTTTTTAGCTTCCGTAAGATTGAACTCACGTTTGCCAAGTTCTTTTCTATTGTAAGTTTGTATTGATGTATCAATTAATTTAGCCATATCTTGCTGTGTTAAATTATTTTGTGCTCTTAATCCTTTGAGAATTTGAGTACTAGCCATACAATCACCTCCTTTGTTTTGTTCGTGTTAACTTTATACTCTTATTGTAATTAACACAAACAAAACTGTCAATACTTATTTTAAACATTTTTATAAAAATTATACCTTTGCTGTTAACTTTGTTTCTATTAGTGTTAATTTGTTTTAAAATTATAGTAATGAAAGAGGTGTTTAAATATGTCTTCTACATTTGGCAAAAGATTTAAAATGCTAAGATTAGAAAAGGGTTTAAATCAACAAGAACTAATAGATGACTTTAATAAAAAATATCATTATGGTTTTACCAAATCCGCTGTCTCCCAATATGAAAATGATAAACGAATACCAGAAATAGGGGCCTTAAATGCTTTTGCTAATTATTTTAATGTATCAATAGATTTTTTATTAGGGAAATCAGACATTAGAAATATGGATAATACAGAAGTCCCATCATTAACTAAAAAAGATGAAAAAGAAATAGAAAAAATATTAAATGAAACAAAAGAAAAATTAGGGAATGCAGAAGGATTGATGCTAAATGGTGAACTCGCTACACCAGAAGCTATACAAAGTATATTAGATGCTATGAAAGTTGGCATGGAAATAGCCAAAGAAAGAAATAAAAAATATACTCCTAATAAATATAAGAAAAATAAATAACTCCTGAATAATAGGACTAATGGTCAAATCATGGGAGGTATATGTATTGAATAAAATTATAAAAAATCAGGTTAGTACACTTATAAAAAAATACAATACAAATAATGCTTTTGAAATAGCTGATGAACTAGGGATTATAGTTATAAAAAAGCCATTAGATAATAATATTAATGGCTTTTACCAATACTTTAAAAGAAATAGGATAATCTATATTAATAGTAACTTAGATGAGCATAATCAGCTTATTGTTGCATCACATGAATTAGGACATGCCATTTTACATAGCAAACTTAATATAGTTTTTTTAGAAGAAAACACTTTCTGTGTTAAAAATAGATATGAAAAAGAAGCTAATATGTTCGCTATTGAACTCTTACTCCAAGATAAAACTTTAAATCAATATCTGGGATATACACTAGACCAAATTGCTGCTGCAGAAAGTATTCCATTAGAACTTCTCAAACTTAAATTTAAGGTTTGATTATTTTTTTAATTACCTCAGAAATATTTTCTATTTATGCATAATGTTGAAATAAATCTAATTATATAATACTTGACCATTAAGAGAGCCTTTGAGCACCTGTCCATTAAAATAATAACTTATATAAAGAAAGGATTTTTAAAATGGGTTTTTTAGATATTTTTAAAACTAAAGAATTAAAAAAGGAAATTGAAGATTATAAAAATAAAATTAACGAACTTGAAAATGAAAATCAAAATTTAAAAAATATTAAATATAATTTAGATCAATTAAAATATAAAGATCTCAAATTAGAGATATCCAAACTATTAGAAGAAAAAGAAAAAACTTTAAATGACTTTAATTCAGAAAAATTCAAGCGTGAGGTTGAAATACAAGAAAAATCTGAAGCTATTTCAAAATTAAATGATAATATAGCTAGCTTAAATAATGACATAATAGTTCTAGAAGAAGAAAAGCTTATGCAATCATTTGGATTCTATAATCCAAAATATAATCTTGAAAATTCTGAACTATATAAAAATAAACTAGATAAAATAAGAGCGGAACAAAAACAAATGGTAAAAAATAAAACTGCTGTATCTTTTATAGAATGGACTGTTAATGATAGTAAAGCTGAAGGAAAAAAGATGACCAACGATATGATAAAATTAAGTTTAAGATCTTTTAACTTAGAATGTGATAATGTTATTTTAAAAGTAAAATTTAACAATATACAGACATGTGAAAAAAGATTAAATTCTGCATTTAATACTATGAATAAATTAGGCAGAGTGACTAAAGTTACCATTTCTCATACATATCTTAAATTGAAATTTGAAGAACTATACTTAGCATATGAATATGAAAGAAAAAAACAAGAAGAAAAAGAAGAACAAAGAGCTCTTAAAGAACGTATGCGAGAAGAAGCTAAAGTAATAAAAGAAATAGAAGCTATGAAAGAAAAAATAGCTAAAGAAGAAAAGCATTTTTCTCAAGCATTAGCTAAATTTAAATCTCAGTTAGAAAACTGTACTCCTGATAAAAAAGAAAAATTAGAAGAAAAAATAAAAGAATTAGAAGATAAACTAGCACTATTAGAAAAAGATAAAGAAGATGTTTTAAATAGAGAGCAAAATACTCGTGCTGGATATGTTTATATAATATCCAATGTAGGCTCTTTTGGTGAAAGTGTATATAAGATAGGAATGACTAGAAGATTGGAACCTATGGATAGAATATCAGAATTAAGCAGCGCTTCTGTTCCATTTGCTTTTGATGTACATGCAATGATTTTTAGTGATGATGCTCCTGCTTTAGAAAATGAATTACATAAAGAATTTGAAACTAAAAGAGTAAATAAGATTAATTCAAGAAAAGAATTCTTCAAAGTATCATTATCAGAGATAGAGCAAATAGTTAAAATAAAACATAATAAAATAGTACAATTTACTAAACTGGCTCAAGCAGAAGAATATAGACAAACTTTAAAACTAGAACAATCTGAAAAAGTAGAATCTGCATAAAGGTCCATATTTTATGGACTTTTATTTTATACCTTATTTTGCATATTTACCTTTTAAGTTAATAAATATAAAATTGTATATGAGGTGATTACTTATGAAAACAATAGCCATATATGCTCGTAAATCTCTTTTTACAGGTAAAGGGGATTCTATCGGAGCCCAAGTGGATACTTGTAAAAGGTTTATAGATTATAAGTTTGCTAATGAAAATTATGAAATTAAAATATTTAAAGATGAAGGTTGGAGTGGTAAAACTACAGATAGGCCTGACTTTACTAATATGGTAAATCTAATTAAAAGTAAAAAAATAGATTATGTAATAACTTATAAACTGGATCGTGTGGGAAGGACTGCAAGAGATTTGCATAACTTCCTATATGAATTAGATAATTTGGGTATTGTATATCTTAGTGCTACTGAACCATACGATACTACAACATCTGCTGGTAGATTTATGATTTCTATATTGGCAGCTATGGCACAAATGGAAAGAGAAAGACTTGCCGAAAGAGTTAAATCTGGAATGATACAAATAGCTAAAAAAGGCAGATGGCTTGGTGGTCAATGTCCTTTAGGATTTGATTCTAAAAGAGAAATTTATATTGATGATATGGGTAAAGAACGTCAAATGATGAAACTAACCCCAAATAAAGAGGAAATAAAAATTGTTAAACTTATATATGATAAATATTTAGAAATGGGTAGTATGAGCCAAGTAAGAAAATATTGTTTAGAAAACAATATAAGAGGTAAAAATGGTGGTGATTTCTCTACAAATACACTTAAACAATTGCTTACTTCTCCTATTTATGTAAAAAGTTCTGATAATATATTTAAGTATTTAGAATCACAAAATATAAATGTCTTTGGGACTCCCAACGGTAATGGAATGTTAACTTTTAATAAAACTAAAGAAATAAGAATAGAAAGAGATAAATCAGAATGGATTGCTGCAGTTGGAAAGCACAAAGGCATTATTGATGATAATAAATGGCTACAAATCCAACAACAATTACAACAACAATCTGAAAAACAAATTAAGAGTTCTGGAAGACAAGGTACTACATCTACAGGTTTACTTTCTGGAATTATAAAGTGTGAAAAATGTGGTAGCAATCTTCTTATAAAAACTGGCCACAAAAGCAAAAAAAATCCTGGAACTACATATAGTTATTATGTATGTGGTAAAAAAGATAATTCTTATGGCCATAAATGTGATAATAAAAATGTTAGAACTGATGAAGCAGATTCTGCTGTTATAACTCAACTTAAATTGTATAATAAAGAATTACTTATAAAAAATCTTAAGAAAGCTTTAGTTCAAAATAAAAAAGCTGATACAGATAATATTGAAATATTAGAAAGTAAACTAAAAGAAAAAGAGAAAGCTGTTTCCAACCTTGTGAAAAAACTTTCCCTTGTTGATGATGAAAATATCTCTAATATAATTTTAAATGAAGTAACTAACATTAACAAGGAAATTAATGATATTAAGTTACAACTTTCTAATGAAACTTTAAAAATTAATGAAGTAACTCAAGCTACCTTAGACACAGAAATATATATAAAGATATTAGAAAACTTCAATAAAAAAATAGATGATATTACAGATCCTATAGAAAAAAGAAATCTTTTAAAAAGTGCTTTAGAAAATGTTGAGTGGAATGGTGAATCTGGAGAATTTAGAATTAACTTAATAGGTTCTAAAAAAAAATAGAACCGCTTTTTCCAAAACAATCCAAGATATCGCATTTTAACATAGGAAACATGCCCTTGTCATTTAGCTGAAACGGGAGATTGTATATTATGTTCTCAGTTATCTGGCAAAAAATTTTGTGATTGTATAAATTGGAAGGGTGTTTGTATATATCAAGAATTTATTTGGAATGGGAAAA